>NZ_LMKZ01000018.1:105843-172466 GCF_001422525.1 Sphingomonas sp. Leaf30
CGCCTCAGACCTGCGAGTGGTGGCCCTTCAGCTCGTCGCCGACTATCCGGACGACATGCAGCACGTTGGTCGAGCCCGGCGTACGGAACGGCACGCCCGCGAGCACGATCACGCGGTCGCCCGCCTTCGCCATGCCGTGGCGCAGCGCCATGCGCTTCGACTTGGCGACCATGTCCTCGAACGATTCGACGTCGCGCGTGTGGACCGCATGCGTGCCCCACAACAGGCCGAGGCGGCGCGCGGTGTCCTGGCTCGGCGTCAGCACCAGCAGCGGCACCGAAGGCCGCTCGCGCGCGATCCGCCGCGCGGTCGAGCCCGATGTGGTGAAGCAGATGATCGCGACCGCGGATACGGTCGCGGCGATGTTCTTCGCCGCCTCGGCCAGCGCGTCGGCCGTCGTCGGATCGGGCTTCATCACGGTGAAGTGCATGCGGTCGCCATGCTCGGGATCGGCCTCGACCGACACGCCGATCGCGTCCATCATCGCAACCGATTCGACCGGCCATGCGCCCGCTGCGCTTTCCGCCGAGAGCATGATCGCATCGGCACCGTCATAGACCGCGGTCGCGACGTCCGAGACCTCGGCCCGCGTCGGCGAGGGCGAGGTGATCATCGATTCGAGCATTTGCGTTGCGACCACGACCGGGCGGCCCATGCGGCGCGACACCTCGACGATGCGCTTCTGCAGCGGCGGCACCGCCTGCGGGGGCATTTCGACACCGAGATCGCCGCGCGCGACCATCACGCCGTCGCACGCCTCGACGATCTCTTCGAGCCGCTCGATCGCGGCGGGCTTCTCGATCTTGGCGAGCAGCGCGGCCTTGCCGCCGATCAGCTTGCGCGCCTCCCACAGATCCTCGGGACGCTGGACGAACGACAGTGCGATCCAGTCCACGCCCTGGTCGACCGCGAAGTCGAGATCGCTGCGATCCTTCTCGGTCAGCGCAGCCATAGGCAGCACGACGTCGGGGACGTTCAGTCCCTTGTTGTTCGACAGCGCACCGCCGACCTCGACCCTGGTCGTGATCTCGCGCGGGCTGTGCGAGACGACGCGCAGGACGAGCTTGCCGTCGTCGAGCAGCAGGCGCGCGCCCGGCTCGATCGCGGCGAAGATCTCGTCATGCGGCAGCTCGACGCGGGTCGCATCGCCCGGCGTCGTGTCGCGGTCGAGCACGAAGGTCGAGCCGGTTTCGAGCACCGTGCGGCCGCCGTCGAACTTGCCGACGCGCAGCTTGGGACCCTGAAGATCGGCGAGGATCGTCGAGGGACGACGATATTGCTTCTCCAGCGCGCGAATCGCCTGGATCACCGCGATCTTCGACTGCTGGTCGCCGTGGCTCATGTTGATGCGGAACGCGTCGGCGCCGGTGCGGAACAGCGTCGCGATCATCTCGGGCGTGCTGCTGGCAGGGCCTAGCGTCGCGAGGATGCGGACTTTGCGCGAGCGGGGTGCGATGGCCATGGTCATGCGTTGCGTTTCCTGGGGGGAGGTCTTTGCCGCCACGGGCCTTAAACCCTATCTCGGTGGGATCAACTACGGAGCATACGAATGAACCACGATAGCGACACGCTGGACACACTCGACGATGCCGTAGCGGCGCAGGCCTTTCGCCGGCTGATCCGCCACCTGCGCCACCGCGACGATGCGCAAAATATCGACCTGATGGGTCTGGCGGGATTCTGCCGCAACTGCCTGTCCGACTGGGTCGAGGAGGCCGGTGGTCTCGACAAGGACGCGGCACGCGAGGCGGTGTACGGCATGCCCTATTCGCAGTGGAAGGCGCAGCATCAGGGCGACGCCACGCCCGAGCAGCTCGAGCGGATGAAGGCCAGCGTCGCCAAGAATGCGGTCGTCTGATCCGGGGTCGCTTGAGCCGCGAACGGTTACCGCCTAGACGCGGCGCCGCACTTGCAGCGGCGCGATTCATCGGTGGTCCTCGGGACCCCGGTCGCCGCATGCGGGTCTGTGTTTCGAGCGAATGGGGACGAGTATCATGACGGACGAACGCCAACACGGCATGGGCGGCGGCGCGGTCGCAGCGGACGAACTGCGCCTGCTGATCGAGCGCGCCGAGCGTCTCGAAGAAGAGAAGAAGGGTATTGCGGACGACATCAAGGACGTGATGGCCGAGGCCAAGGGCCGTGGCTACGACCCCAAGGCGATCCGCAAGATCCTGTCGATCCGCAAGAAGAAGAAGGAAGAATATCAGGAGGAGGAGGCGATCCTCGAGGTGTACCTCCAGGCTCTGGGGATGATCTGACGATCGGTCTCTGCGCGGTGTCTCCCTCGCGATGCGTCATCGACGCCGGGGTGGACGCCGCGTCAACGTCGACGCGGTACCGGTGAGCCATGCTCGTATCGATCGCTGCGGCGTCATTTCTGTTTCTGGTGATCAACGCGGTCACGGTCGCCGCGTTCGCGCTGGACAAGCGCCGATCGCGCGGCGGCGCATGGCGCATCCCCGAATCCCGTTTGCTCTGGTTCGCAGCGCTCGGTGGCAGCCCCGGCGCCTTCTGGGCGCGCCGTCGCTTTCGCCACAAGACCCGCAAGCAGCCGTTCGTCGGCCGGCTCCAGATGATCGCGATCGTGCAGATCGGCGTGGTCGCCGGACTGGTCTTCGCTTTCGCAGTCTAGTTAAGCCGCCTCTGCCGGCAGCGTCGTCCAGCCGAGTCCCGGGATCGTGATCGAGCGCTTGCCCGCCAGGTCTGTGCGGCAAACGATCAGGTTGCGGCTTTCGATATAGCCGATCAGGCGTTTCACGCGGCCGAGCGAGCTGGTGCCGTAGGTCGCGGCGATGCGCGCGTCCGAGGGGCAGGGTTCGCCCTCACGCGCGGCGCGCGCGACCAGCAGGAACGCGCCGAGCATGTCGTCCGGCAGCCCGCTCGCGACATCGAGCGCGGCGGTCCACGCCTCGTCGGTCATGTCGAAGATGCCGGCGCGTGCGCAACTCAGCCGGCGGACGAAGCCCGGCAGGTCTAGCGGGGGCTTGGCAAGGCCGCCCATCCGGCAGCGCACCTGGAAGTCCTGGAACAGCACCGAGGGCGGGCGCAGCGTCGATTCGGGATCCTCGACGATCGCGCGGAACACGTCGGCATAGACCGCCTCGACCTCGTCATCGGTCTTCTCGGGCGGCGGGGGCGCGGCGGTGCGCGGCTCGGGCGGGCGGGCGATACCGTCGAGCAGTTCGTCCGCCGGCACGCGCCGCGGCCGCGAATCGAAGAGCAGGCCGAGTTCGGGCGCGTCGACCACCGGCTCGGACAGCAGGTCCTGCAGGTCCATCGGCGCGGCACTCGGCAGCGGGGTCAGCTTGGGGCTGCCGCTGCGCGCCGAGGTCGCGACGTCGCCGATCTTCACGGTGATGGGGCGGCGCGAGACCGCGGGGCCGAGCGCCATGAAGGTGCCGCGCTGGAGGTCGCGGATCGCCTCCGCCTGACGCCGCTCCATGCCGAGCAGATCGGCGGCGCGTGCCATGTCGATGTCGAGGAAGGTGCGGCCCATCAGGAAGTTCGACGCTTCCGCCGCGACGTTCTTCGCGAGCTTCGCCAGACGCTGAGTCGCGATCACGCCGGCGAGACCACGCTTGCGGCCACGGCACATCAGGTTGGTCATCGCCGCCAGCGACGCGCGGCGGACCTCTTCGGACACTTCGCCGCCGGTGACGGGCGCGAACATCTGCGCCTCGTCGACGACCACCAGCACCGGATACCAATGCTCGCGCGGCGCATCGAACAGCGCGGAGAGGAACGATGCGGCACAGCGCATCTGCCCTTCGACCTCGAGTCCCTCGAGGCTGAGCACCGCGGACGTCCGGTGTTCGCGCAGGCGGGTGGCGATGCGCGCAATCTCGCGTTCGCTATAATCGCCCGCCTCGATCACAACATGGCCATGCGGGCCTGCGAGCGTCACGAAATCGCCCTCGGGATCGATCACGATCTGCTGGACATGCCCCGCCGACCGTTCGAGCAGGCGGCGCAGCAGATGCGATTTTCCCGATCCCGAATTGCCCTGCACCAGCAGGCGCGTGGCGAGAAGTTCCTCCAGGTCGACGCCGACGGCCGTACCATTGCCGTCGGTGCCCATATTCACGCTAACCGTCATGCCGCGCGTTTGGCAGGTGCGGGCGCATCGGGGCAAGGAGTCTTTCGCGGGTCTCGTCGCAAGCGCGGTTTTGCGCGCTGGCTTAATCCGCAATCGCGGTTACGCCTTTCGCCATGGCTACATCCTCTCCGCTTGACGATCTCTCGCACCGCCTGCTCGGCAAGCCCCCCGGCGAGCTCAACGACGAGCAGCGCCGCGTGCTCGCGGGGATCGAGGCGGGGACCACGGTCAGTCGCGACGCCGCCGACGTGGCCGACGAACGCGCGACGTTCGGCGAGCGGCTCTCGGACCGGGTTGCGGCGGTCGGTGGGTCGTGGGGGTTCATCATCGCGTTCACTGCGGTGCTGCTCGGCTGGATGATCCTCAATTCGGACATCCTCACGCATTTCAACGCGGCGTTCGATCCCTATCCCTACATCTTCCTCAACCTGCTGCTGTCGACGGTCGCGGCGATCCAGGCGCCGATCATCATGATGAGCCAGAATCGGCAATCGGCGAAGGACAGGCTCGCCGCGAGCCTCGATTACGAGACCAATCTGCGCGCCGAGCTCGACATTTTGCGCGTGCATCACAAGATCGACCATCTGGTGCTCGCGCGGCTCGACGCGATTGAGGCGAAAATCGATGCTCTGGCGAAATCGGGTGCCGGAGCCTAAGAGCGGCGCATCAGCTATAGAGGCACAGATGGCAGGCCATTCCAAATATAAGAACATCATGCATCGCAAGGGTGCGCAGGACAAGAAGCGCTCGTCGGCGTTCAGCAAGCTCAGCCGGGAAATCACGGTTGCGGCCAAGATGGGCCTGCCCGATGTCGACATGAACCCGCGCCTGCGCGCGGCGGTGAATGCGGCCAAGGCGGCGTCGCTGCCCAAGGAGAACATCCAGCGCTCGATCGACAAGGCGAGCCGCGGCGATGCCGAAAATTACGAAGAGATCCGCTATGAGGGCTTCGGGCCGGGCGGCGTGTCGCTGATCATCGAGGCACTGACCGACAACCGCAACCGTACCGCAACCAACGTGCGCGTCGCGGTCGGCAAGAATGGTGGTAACCTAGGTGCCGGCGGGTCGGTCAGCCATGCGTTCGACCGCGTCGGGCTCATTTCCTATCCGGCGAGCGCGGGCGATGCCGACACGGTGTTCGAGGCTGCACTCGAGGCGGGGGCCGAGGACGTGACGTCGAGCGAGGACGGGCACGAGGTCTGGACCGCGCAGGGCGATCTGCACGAAGTCGCCAAGGCGCTCGAGGCGAAGCTCGGCGAGGCCGAGGGCGCGAAGCTCGCCTGGCGGCCGCAGACCATGGTCGCGGTCGATGCGGACGATGCGGCGACGTTGTTCAAGCTGATCGACGCGCTCGACGATGACGACGACGTGCAGACGGTGTGGGGCAATTACGAGATCTCGGATGAGATCATGGAGACGCTGGGTTGATTCGTTGGGGCTGAGATGAAGAAGGTGTTTTCACGCGGAGACGCGGAGGCGCGGAGAGTTGCCCTGCGCGGGTTCGTCTTCCGCGTCAGCGGCCTATCGCCGATCGGCCGGCCCGACGGCGTGAAGGTCGCGCTGACGCGCGACGGCCGCAAAATGCGCACCCCCTCCGCGTCTCCGCGTCTCCGCGTGAACTCACCTTATTCCCTATGATTATTTTAGGACTCGACCCCGGCCTCGGCACCACGGGCTGGGGCGTCATCCGTGCGGACGGTAACCGGCTGAGCCATATCGCCAATGGCCAGATCCGGACCGATCCGTCGATGGCGCTGCCGCGGCGGCTGACGGCGCTCTACTCTGCACTCCTCGACGTCATCCGCGCCGAGCGGCCGGATGGCGCCGCGGTCGAGGAGGTGCTCGGCAACACCAATGCGCAGTCGACGTTGAAGCTGGGGCAGGCGCGCGGCGTGGTGTTGCTCGCGGCGGCGGGGGCGGGGCTGCATATCGGCGAATATCACCCCTCGACCGTCAAGAAGGGCGTCGTCGGCACCGGCGGCGCGGACAAGAAACAGATCCAGGCGATGATGGCGGTCTTGCTGCCCGGTGCGAAGCTTGCCGGCCCCGATGCCGCCGACGCGCTGGCGGTGGCGATCACGCACGCGCATCATGTCGCAAGCGCGGCGGCGCTGTCGCGACGCACGGGAGTAGGCGCATGATCGTCCATCTGAAGGGCCGGCTCGATTCGACCGGGATCGACCATGCGGTGATCGATGTCGGCGGCGTCGGCTATCTGGTCGGCGCATCGGCGCGTACGCTGTCGGCCCTCGGGCCGATCGGCGAGGCCTGCACCGTCTTCACCGAATTGCTGGTCGGCGAGGATTTCCAGCGGCTCGTCGGGTTTTCGAGCGCGGACGAGCGCGACTGGTTCCGGTTGCTGACCGCGGTGCAGGGCGTCGGCGCGCGGGTTGCGCTCGCGATCTTGTCCGCGCTCGAACCCGTCGACCTGTCGCGCGCGATCGCCAGCGGCGACAAGGCGATGGTCGCGCGCGCGAACGGCGTCGGGCCGAAGCTCGCCCAGCGCATCGTCATGGAATTGAAGGACAAGGTCGGCGGGATCGCGCTCGGGCTCGGGCCCGCGGTGGTCAATGCGGCGCCAGGGGCGTCGGCGGATGCGGTGTCGGCGATGCTCAACCTGGGGTTCCGGCCTGCCGAGGCGAGCGTCGCGGTGGCGGCGGCGGACGAGGAACTGGGGCCGGGCGCGACGCTCGACGCGCTCGTCCGGCTGGCGCTGCGCAAGGCGTCGAAGCCCTAGTCTCAGTCGGTCTTCGGCCGTTTCGCGGACCGGCGGGGCGCGGGGCCGGGGCCGAACGCGTCGAGCGCATCGGCATTGGTGCGGCCCCAGTCGTAGAGCAGATTGACCGGCTCGACGAACCGCCTGCCGAGCGGCGTCAGGCGATATTCGACCGCGGGGGGCATCGTCGCGAGTACGTCGCGCAAGATCAGCCCGCTGGTCTCCATGTCGCGCAGCGTCTGCGTCAGCATCTTCTTCGAAATGCCGGGCAGGCTGCGGTGGAGGACGCCGGTGCGCGCGCCGCCCTCGTGCCGCGCGTCGAGCGTGTGGAGCACCATGCTCGTCCATTTGGTCGCGAACAGGTCGAGCACCCGGCGCGGTGCGCAATCCTCGCGCCAGTCGTCGGCCACGGGGGCGGGATCGTGATCGGGGGGCGTTGTCATGTTGGGTCCCTGAACGTCGCTGGGTCCCGAAAGGTGCCCGGGGCCCCGAATGGTGCCGTCTAGAACGCGTCGCTGGCGATGCCTAGCTACTGCGTTCAAGTGAAACGGAGAATGACGATGGCCCGGACGGCATTGGTGGTTGGGACGAGCGGTATTGTCGGCAGCGCGACGGCGGCGCTGCTGATCGAACAGGGATGGACGGTCCATGGCCTCGCGCGGCGTCCGTCCGACCAGCCCGGCGTACACCCGGTCGCCGCCGACCTGACCGACGCGGCAGGCACCGCGGCCGCGCTAAAGGATCTGGCGCCCGACGCGGTGTTCGTCTCGACCTGGTCGCGCCAGGCGACGGAGGCGGAGAATATCCGAGTCAACGGCGCGATGGTCCGCAATCTGCTCGATGGCCTGCGTCCTGCAAAGTCGGTGCGGCATGTCGCGCTGGTGACGGGCCTGAAGCATTATCTCGGGCCATTCGAGGCGTATGGTAAGGGCGTGCTGCCGCAGACGCCGTTCCGCGAGGAGCAGGGCCGGCTCGAGGTCGAGAATTTCTATTATGCGCAGGAGGACGAGGTGTTCGCGGCGGCCGACCGCGACGGCTTCAACTGGAGCGTGCACCGTCCGCATACGGTGATCGGCAAGGCGGTCGGCAATGCGATGAACATGGGGACGACGCTGGCGGCCTATGCGACGCTGTGCCGCGAGACCGGGCGGCCGTTCCGCTTTCCGGGATCGGCGGCGCAGTGGAACGGGCTGACCGACATGACCGATGCGCGTCAGCTCGCGGCGCAGCTCGTCTGGGCGACGACGACGCCTGAGGCGGCGAACCAGGACTTCAACATCGTCAATGGCGACGTGTTCCGCTGGAGCTGGATGTGGTCGCGGATCGCCGACTGGTTCGGGATCGAGGCGGCGCCGTTCGACGGGACGGTCGTGCCGCTCGAAGAGCAGATGGCGGACGACGCGGTGGTGTGGCAGCGGATCGCAGAGCGCGAGGGGCTGGTCGAGGCCGATCTCACGCGTCTCGCCTCGCCGTGGCACACCGACGCCGATCTCGGCCGGCCGATCGAGGTCGTCACCGACATGGGCAAGAGCCGGCGGATGGGCTTTACGCGCTATCAGCCGACCGACGATGCGTTCTTCGACCTCTTCGCGCAGCTCCGCGCGGACCGGCTGATCCCGTGAATTCGGTAGGCCGGTCGGGCGGGACGCGCGCTACGGGGTGACAGGGGCGGGCGTGAACGGGTAGGGAACGGGCTTGATGACCGATGCCGAACGCCTGCTCACGCCAGCCCGCCGCCCCGAGGACGTGGATGCGGCGCTGCGCCCCAAGAATCTCGACGAATTCGTCGGGCAGAAGGCCGCGCGCGAGAATCTGCGGATCTTCATCCAGGCGGCCAAGGCACGCGGCGATGCGCTCGACCATGTGCTGTTCTTCGGGCCGCCGGGGCTCGGCAAGACCACGCTTGCGCAGATCGTCGCGCGCGAGATGGGGGTGGGGTTCCGCGCCACCTCGGGCCCGGTGATCGCCAAGTCGGGCGACCTTGCCGCGCTGCTGACCAATCTCGAGGATGGCGACGTGCTGTTCATCGACGAGATCCACCGGCTGCAGCCCGCGGTCGAGGAGGTGCTGTACCCGGCAATGGAGGACCGCGCGCTCGATCTGATGATCGGCGAGGGGCCCTCGGCACGCAGTGTGCGGATCGACCTGCCGCGCTTTACTTTGGTCGGCGCGACGACGCGGCAGGGGCTGCTGACGACGCCGCTGCGCGATCGCTTCGGCATCCCGGTGCGGCTGCAATTCTACACCGTCGACGAGCTCGAGCGGGTGGTGACGCGCGCGGCCGGACTGCTCGGTCTCGCCATTTCGAAGGACGGGGCGATGGAGGTGGCGCGGCGCGCACGCGGCACGCCGCGCATCGCCGGACGGCTGCTCCGCCGGGTTCGCGACTTTGCCGACGTCGCGGGCGCCGAGATCGTCGATGCGCGTACCGCGGACGCCGCGCTCAACCGGCTCGAGGTCGATGCGCTGGGGCTCGACGCGATGGACCGGCGCTATCTGATGATGATCGCCGACATCTATCGCGGCGGGCCGGTCGGGGTCGAGACGCTGGCCGCGGGCCTCAGCGAACCGCGCGACACCATCGAAGAGGTGATCGAGCCCTATCTGATCCAGCTCGGCCTGGTCGCGCGTACCGCGCGCGGGCGGTGCATGAACGCGGGCGGCTGGAAGCATCTCGGGCTCAACCCCCCGGTCGGGAGCCAGGACGGGCTGTTCGACGTTTGAAGCGGGGCATGCGGGAAATGACGATCGACCGGGCTTGCGCAGAAGAATACTTTTGTTGCGTGGCACCCAAGCGCTTGATCTGGTAGCTCCTCCCCATGCCCGTTTCGGCCGCCGCCTCCGCCCGCGAGATCCTCACCAGCCTTCACGACGTGATGGCCGCGCGCACGACCGCGCAAGCCAAGCTCAATTCGGTCGTCGGCATCATCGCCGCGGCGATCGATAGCGAGGTCTGTTCGATCTACCTGCTGCGCGAAGGCGTGCTCGAGCTGTTCGCGACGCGCGGCCTTGCGCAGGAGGCGGTGCACGTCACCAAGCTGGCGCTGGGCGAGGGGCTGGTCGGCACGATCGCGCAGCAGGTCGAGGTGCTCAATCTCGACGAGGCGGCGAGCCATCCCGATTTCGCCTACAAGCCCGAGACCGGCGAGGAGCGCTATCACAGCTTTGCCGGCGTGCCGATCATCCGGCGCGAACGCGCGGTCGGCGTTCTTGCAGTGCAGCATGCCGAAACGCGCAAATATCAGGACGTCGAGATCGAGGCGCTGCAGACCGTCGCGATGGTGCTGAGCGAGCTGATCGCCAATGCCGGGCTGATCGACACCGCGGGCGGCGGGTCGGATCGCCCGCAGTCGACCGCGGCGATGCGGATCCCGGGGCAGAAGCTGGTCGACGGGATGGGCGCGGGCTTTGCCGTGTTCCACCAGCCGCGCATCCATATCGAGCATACCGTCGCCGAGGACACCGATGCCGAGCGGCACCGCGTCTATGCCGCGTTCGACAAGATGCGCGAAGGCATCGAGCGGATGACGCGCGAGGCCGAGTTCGGCGTCGGCGGCGAGCATGAGGAGGTTCTCGAGACCTACAAGATGTTCGCCTATGACGAGGGCTGGGCGCGGCGGATCAACGAGGCGATCGATTCCGGCCTGACTGCGGAGGCGGCGATCGAGCGCGTCCAGCAGCGCACCCGCCAGCGGATGCGGCAGATCGACGATCCGCTGCTCGCCGACCGGATGCACGATCTGGAGGATCTGGCGAACCGCCTGCTGCGGATCGTGTCGGGCCAGATGGGCACCGCCGCGCAGATGGGGCTCAGGCAGGACACGATCCTGATCGCGCGCAATTTGGGGCCGGCCGAGCTGCTCGAATATGACAAGCGCCGGTTGAAGGGCGTGATCCTCGAGGAGGGATCGCTGACCGCGCATGTCACGATCGTCGCGCGGGCAATGGGCGTGCCGGTGCTCGGCCGTGTCCGCGACGTCCGGCGGTTGATCGCCGAGGGCGACCTGCTGCTGCTCGACAGTGCCGACGCCAATGTGTTCGCGCGGCCCTCCGCGGCGATGGAGGAGGCGTTCGAGGCGCGGCTGGCGCTGCGGCAGAAGCGCAGGGCCGCGTTTGCGGCGCTGCGCGACGTGCCGCCGATCACGAAGGATGGCCACCGGCTGACGCTGATGGTCAATGCCGGGCTGCGCGACGATGCGGCCGCGCTCGACATCACCGGTGCGGACGGCATCGGCCTGTTCAGGACCGAATTCCAGTTTCTCGTATCCGCGACGCTGCCGCAGCGCGAGCGCCAGCAGCGGCTGTACCGCGAGGTGCTGGAGGTGGCGGGCGATCGGCCGGTGATCTTCCGTACCGTCGATATCGGCGGCGACAAGGCGCTGCCCTATCTCAACAAGGCCGCCGCGGATGAGGAAAATCCGGCGATGGGCTGGCGCGCGCTACGGCTGGGGCTCGAGCGCGACGGGCTGATGAAGGTGCAGGCGCGCGCGCTGCTGGAAGCGGCCGCCGGTCGGACGCTCAACGTGATGTTCCCGATGGTCAGCGAACCCTGGGAGTTCGACGAGGCCAAGGCGCTGTTCGAGGCGCAGCGGAGCTGGCTCGCGGGACGCGGGCGCAAGCTGCCGACGACGATCCGCTACGGCGCGATGCTCGAGGTGCCAGCACTTGCCGAGATGCTCGACATCCTGCTGCCCAAGATCCAGTTCCTCTCGGTCGGCACCAACGACCTGACGCAGTTCCTGTTTGCCGCCGACCGCGCCAATCCCAAGCTCGCCGAGCGCTATGACTGGCTGAGCCCGTCGATCCTCCGGTTCCTCGCCCGGCTCGTCGAGCCTGCGCGTGCCGCCGGTGTCGATCTCGGCGTATGTGGCGAGATGGGCGGGCGGCCGCTCGAGGCGATGGCGCTGGCGGGGATCGGGATCGACCGGCTGTCGATCACCCCGGCGGCGGTCGGGCCGATCAAGGCGATGGCGCGCTCGCTCGATCTGGCGGCGATCACCGCGAAGATGACGGCCCTGCTCGCCGATCCACCGCGCGACATGCGCGCCGTGCTGACGGACTGGGCAACGGAAAACGGTGTCGAGCTCGCCTGACGCGCGGGTTTCGCTAGGGCCTTCGCGTTGACATGGGTTATTGGCTCTGGAACATGACCCGCCTTGATGGGCGCGCGCTACAGCCCATAATCGGAGACAAGAATGGACGACGTCGCAACCGGGCAGATCCCTCCGCCCGCCTCGCCCGAACGGGCCGGCGATATCCTGCGTGCAACGCGCGAGGCACAGGGGCTGACGATCGCCGATGTCGGGGGCCGGACGCGCGTGCCGCTGCGGCATCTCGAGGCGATCGAGGCGTCTGATTACGCGACTTTGCCGTCGTCGACCTATGCGGTCGGGTTCGCCAAGGCCTATGCCCGCGCAGTCGGCGCGGACGAGGTGCGGGTGGCCAATCTCGTGCGCGCCGAACTTGGCAAGATCGTGCGCCGCACGCCCGAATACGAACCCTATGAAATGTCCGATCCGTCGCGGGTACCATCGCGCGGCGTGGCGGTGATCGCGCTCGGCATCGCGCTGGCCGTGCTGATCCTGGTCGGCATCTGGTACGGCACCGACCTGTTCCGTGGCGGCGCGACCACGTCCGGGTCTGCGGCGGGATCGGTGGCGACGGTTGCCGAAGTGCCCAGCCCGACGCCGGCCTCCCCCGCAGCGGCGCCCGCGGCGCCGGCGCTGGAGACCGGGCAGGTCACGCTGGCCGCGACCGACGAAGTGTGGATGCGCGTCTATGATGCCGACAACAAGACGCTGTATCTGGGGACGATGAAGGCCGGCGATCGGTTCGACGTGCCGCGTGACGCGAAGGATCCGATGATCAACGTCGGTCGCCCGGACAAGCTGACGGTTACGCTCAACGGCTCGAACGTGCCGCCGCTGGGAACCGGCGAACGCGCGATCAAGGACGTCCGCGTCGGCGCCCCGGCGATCGCCGCACGGCTCAACGGCGCGCCTGCCGCGAGCGGTGGCGATGCCGCTGCCGAGGGGGCACCGGGCAATGCATCGGGAACGCCTTAAGGCTGGCGACAGGAATGATGTTGCAGCTATATCGCTCGTCTTATCCAGTGCCCCGGGGGGTATAGCCCATGCATAAGTCCATCATCGTCGGCATCCTGCTTGCCGGTGCATCGCTGCCCGTCGCGGCATCCGCGCAGTCGAACGTCGAAGGTCGTGTCGGCAAGCTCGAGAGCGAGATGCGCGCGGTCCAGCGCAAGGTGTTTCCGGGCGGGGCAGGGCAGTTGTTGCAGCCCGAGGTGACGGGGCCGCAGACGACCGCAGGCCCCGGTCCCGGCACGCCCGCCACCAGCGCGGTCGCCGATCTGGCGCAGCGCGTGACCTCGCTCGAACAGCAGATCGCGTCGATGACCGGGCAGGTCGAGCAGACCGAATACAAGATCCGCCAGTTGCAGGAGCAGTTCGACGCCTATCGGCGCGCGACCGATGACCGGATGAAGCTGATCGAGGCCGCCCGGACGAACAGCGCGCCCGGTGCAGCCGGATCGGCCGTCGAGGGTACGGGTGGTCCGGACGAGGACGCCGGGCCTCCCGCGCGGCCCTCGGGGGCTACCGCCGCCGCGCGTCCTGCAAACGCGGTCGAGAAGCCGTCGACGGGCAATCCGGCCGAGGACGAGTATCTCTACGGCTATCGGCTGTGGGCGGCGAAGAACTATTCTGAGGCGCAGACGCAGCTGAAGAAGGTGGTCGCGACCTATCCGAAGGACCGGCGCGCGAGCTATGCACAGAATCTGCTTGGCCGCGCCTATCTCGACGAGGGCAAGCCGAGCCTCGCGTCGATGGCATTCTACGACAATTACAAGAAGATGCCCGATGGTGAGCGGGCGTCCGAAAGCCTCTATTATCTCGGCCAGTCGCTGACCAAGCTGAACAAGTCCGCCGATGCGTGCAAGGTGTATGACGAGCTCAACGATGTCTATGGCGCCAAGCTCTCACGCGACATGACCGCCAAGGTCGCTGCCGGACGAGCCACCGCCAAGTGCAAGTGAGCGCAGATTGCGGCGTGTGGTGGCCGGCAGGATGAGCGATCCTGTCCTCACCGAGGAGGCCCAGCGTTTTGCAGCGGAGGTCGCGAGGCTTGGCGCGGGGCTGACATCGCCCGTGCTGGCGGTGTCGGGCGGACCCGACAGCATGGCGATGCTGACGCTCGCGCAGGAATCGCTCGTGACCGGTTTCACCGTGGCCAGCGTCGATCATCGTCTGCGCCCCGAAGCCGCGGGCGAATCGGCGATGGTGGCGGCACATTGCGCGACGTTCGGCATCCGCCACGCGACGCTGGCACCGACCGAGCCGATCACCGGGGCCAGCATCCAGGCGCAGGCGCGCGGCGTCCGATATGCGCTGCTCGCCGATCATGCGCGCGCGATCGGTGCGGGATGCGTGCTGACCGCGCACCACGCCGACGACCAGGCCGAGACGTTCCTGATGCGCGCCGCGCGCGGATCGGGGCTGGCGGGGCTGGCGGGCGTGCGCGCCCGGACCGAGGTCGCGGGCATCCCCGTCATCCGGCCGCTGCTCGACTGGCGTCGGGCGGAGCTTCGCGCGATCGTCCGCCGCGCCGAGGTGCCGTTCTTTGACGACCCGTCGAACCACGACGATCGCCATGACCGCACGCGGTTTCGTCGGCTGCTCGGCGCGAACGAATGGCTCGGCACCCCCAATCTGGCGCGCGCGGCCGCGGCACTGGCGGAGGCGGATGCCGATGTCCGCGCGGCGGTCGAATGGCTCTGGGCCGACTGCGCGAAGGTCGCGGCGGGCGAGGTCCGGCTGACCGTCGGCGACGTGCCGCGCGAGCTGTTGCGCCGGATGGTCCGGCGCGCGATCGGCGTGGTGCGTGATGCGGTGACGGAGGCCGCACGCGACGGTGCCGGGCAGGACGCGGCCGCCACGATCGAGGGCGATTGGAGCGCGGCCGTCAATATCGAACGGCTGCTGGATGCGCTGATCGCGGGCAAGCGCGCGACTCAGGCGGGGGTGATCGCATCGCCCCGCGCGGGTGTCTGGCGCTTCCGTCCCGCGCCGCCGCGTCGCTCGGTGTAGATTCGTCCCGCGCGGACACATTGATTGCTGCCAAGTCGCGGCTTGTTCCATTGCCATTAACCTGCGCGCGCTTATCTTGTAGGTTCGAAAGGTATCCGGCACCCATGAACGACAATGACAATCGAGGGGACAACCGCGGCAACAAGCCACAGGGCCCCGAAAATGGCAGCCCGTGGATGAAGAGCCTGCTCATATGGGTCGGCATTCTCGTCGCGCTGGCGCTGTTCGTGACCATGTTCGACGGCCGCACCGCGACCTCGGGCGGCAACACGATCGCCTATTCGGCGTTCCTCGACAAGGTCGACGAGGGCACCGTCAAGGACGTGAACATCTCGCGCGACATCATCTCGGGTACGTTGTCGAGCGGCGAGAAGTTCAAGGCCTATCCGATCCAGGACGCGACGCTGGTTCCCAAGCTGCGCGAAAAGGGCGTGGCGATCAGTGCGAAGCCCGAGGAAGGGCCGTCGATGCTGGCGCTGCTGCTCTATCAGTCGCTGCCGTTCCTGCTGTTCCTCGGCATCGCCTTCTTCGTCCTGAAGCAGATGCAGAAGAATTCCGGGTCGGGCGCGATGGGCTTCGGCAAGAGCCGCGCGAAGATGCTGACGCAGAAGGAAGGCAAGGTCACCTTTGCCGACGTCGCGGGCATCGACGAAGCGCGTGAGGAGCTGGAAGAAATCGTCGAGTTCCTGAAGGACCCGACCAAGTTCGCCCGTCTCGGCGGCAAGATCCCCAAGGGCGCGCTGCTGGTCGGTTCGCCCGGTACCGGCAAGACGCTGCTCGCCCGCGCGATCGCCGGCGAGGCTGGTGTGCCGTTTTTCACGATCTCGGGTTCCGATTTCGTCGAGATGTTCGTCGGCGTCGGCGCGAGCCGCGTGCGCGACATGTTCGAGCAGGCCAAGAAGTCCGCACCGTGCATCGTCTTCATCGACGAAATCGATGCGGTCGGTCGTCATCGTGGCGCCGGTCTCGGCAACGGCAATGACGAGCGCGAGCAGACGCTGAACCAGCTGCTGGTCGAGATGGACGGCTTCGAGGCCAACGAAGGCATCATCATCATCGCCGCGACCAACCGTCCCGACGTGCTCGATCCTGCGCTGCTGCGTCCGGGCCGCTTCGATCGCCAGGTCGTCGTGCCACGGCCGGATATCGAGGGCCGGATCAAGATCCTCGAAGTGCACATGAAGAAGGTGCCACTGGCACCCGACGTCGATGCCCGCGTCATTGCACGCGGTACGCCGGGCTTCTCGGGTGCCGATCTCGCCAACCTCGTCAACGAGGCGGCGCTGCATGCGGCGCGCAAGGGCAAGCGTCTGGTGGCGATGGCCGAGTTCGAAGAGGCCAAGGACAAGGTCATGATGGGCGCCGAGCGTCGCTCCATGGTCATGACCGACGACGAGAAGCGGATGACCGCGTATCACGAGGCCGGCCATGCCGTCGTCGCGATGCACGAGGCTGCCTCGGATCCGATCCACAAGGCGACGATCATCCCGCGCGGTCGTGCGCTGGGCATGGTCATGCGTCTGCCCGAGCGTGACAGCTACAGCTATCACCGCGACAAGATGTACGCGAACCTCGCGGTGTCGATGGGTGGTCGTGTCGCCGAGGAGGTGATCTTCGGCTACGACAAGGTCTCGTCGGGCGCGAGCGGCGACATCCAGTACGCCACGGGTCTGGCACGCGACATGGTCACGCGCTGGGGCATGTCGGACAAGGTCGGGCCGCTTGAATATGGCGAGCCCGAGGGTGAATCGTTCCTCGGTTACTCGTCGAGCCGTCCGTCGCGCATGTCGAATCAGACGGCGCAGTTGATCGACGACGAGATCAAGCGGATCGTCGAAGGCGGTCTCGATCGTGCCAAGCAGGTTCTGAGCGATCATGTCGACCAGCTCCACACGGTTGCGGGCGCGCTGCTCGAATATGAGACGCTAACCGGTGACGAGATCAAGCAGCTGATCGCGGGCGAAGATCTCGACCGGCCGGATCCAGGTGCGAAGGCGAGCCTCGTACCAAAGGCGGGGACGTCGATCCCCAAGACCCGGCGACCCAATGGGCCGTTCGGAACGCCGACCCCGCTGGGTGCCTGATCCGGTTCAGCGGCTAGTCAGCTAAATGCCTCCATGGGCGGTCTTTTCTTCGGAAAGGCCGCCCATGTCGTATGTGCTTCCCAAGGCCGTGATCGCCGCGATACTCGTGGGTGGGATGGCGGTGCCCGCGTCCGCGGCGATGACCGTGGGGACGTTTCTCGCCCGCGCCAATGCTTTGCGTGATCAGGGGCCGATGGCGCTTATGTCGCCCGATTTTCCCGCGCTGAAGGCCGAGGCGAAGGCCGCGACGACGCAGTTGAAGGCTGAGCGTGCGGCACGCGCCGCGGCCGGCAAGCCGCCGATCGCCTGCGTCCCCGAGGGGGAGTCGGTGGGGATCATGGACATGCTCGACGGCTTGTCGGATTTGCCGGCGAGTTATCAGAAGCGGCCGTTGAAGGACGGCTATGCGCGCGTGCTGGCAAACTTATACCCGTGTCGGTGAGCGGGTGAGCCGGACGCGGGGAGGGGCTCGTCGAGGCGAAGCGAAGCAACTGCTGGCGGCTAGGTCTACTCCGTCAGGCCGTGCAGCAGGATCAGCACCACAAACGCGATCAGCACGGTGAACGCGAAGGTGAGCAGCGCGACGGTGCGCCATCCCGCCGAAACCTTGCCGAGCGCATAGGCACCACGGAGCTGCGCGAACATGTGGACCGGCGGGACGAGCAACGCCGCCATCACGATCCACCCGCTCGCCAGCCCCGCCATGCCGCCGAGCATCAGCGCGATCACCAGCAGCATCATGAACGCCAGCGAATAGGTCACGAAGATCGCGTGGTCGTATAGATGGTGCTTGCGGCGCCACAGGAACAGCAGCGCCATGAACGGCACCGAGAGCGGGATCAGCCCCCAGCTATATTTATACGCGCTCGACTGGAGCTTGTAGATCATCAGGCCGGGATTGGCGTTCGCCTTGGCGATGCCTTGGTCGAGCAGTGGCCAGCCAGTCTTCTTCACGTCGGTGAAGGTGAAGTCGTTCGTGTCGCGTTCCGTCGTGCCGCTAGCGCTCGTCAGCGCGCGGATGCTGCCGCGCAGGACGAGTGCCTGCGTATCGAGATCGGTGGTCGATTGACCCGCGCGCACCGCGACCGCGCGCGCACGTTCGACGCGGGCAAGCTCGCCACGGGCCTCGCCCAGACCGCGCGCGAGTTCGGCGCGGTCGCGCGTCGTGGGGGCGGCGATCTGCTCGGTTATCTCGCCACCGACCACGCCGATCGTCGCGAACATTAGGAAGACGGTGAACAGGAACAGCGCGAGCGGCGAGACGAACCGCGCGCGCTCGCCATTGACGTAGCGCCGGGTGAGCGTGCCGGGATGCAGGATGAGCAGCGGCAGCGTGCGCCAGATCTTGCCCTCGAAATGGAACACGCCATGCGCAATCTCATGCCCGATCGCGCCGAGCGACCGGTGGACATGCGCGGCCTGACCACAGGCATGGCAGTGCGCGCCGATCAGCGCGGTGCCGCAATTGAGACAGAGCGCGCCCGTTGCATGCGCCCTGCCGATTGCGGTCGATTCGCCCGCACATGGTTCGAACGCGCGTCCGACCAATGCCCCCGTGGCGATGTCCGCCGCTGCCCCCATGTCCCCGTTCATAACGCAAGCGTAACGCAGCCCGGGCGTTGGCGCGAGTCGGTTTGGCGTGATAGTCGGATGGCATGACCGACCTTCCCGACGCCGAGACGCACTCTGAAACCCTGATCGCCGACATGGGCGCGCGCGCGCGCGTCGCATCAGGCGTGCTCGCGGCGCTGCCGACTCCGCGCAAGGCCGCGGCGCTGGTGTCTGCGGCGGCGGCGCTGCGCGACGCAGCGGCGGCGATCGAGGCGGCGAACCGTGAGGATATGGCGCGCGCGGCCGCCGCGGGGCTGTCGGGGGCGCTGCTCGATCGGTTGCGGCTCGATCCCGGGCGGATCGCGGCGATGGCGGACGGCGTCGCCGCGGTCGCCGCGCTGGCCGATCCGGTCGGCCAGATCATGGATTCGCGCGCACGTCCCAATGGCCTCGTCCTCAGCCGGGTTCGCGTACCGATCGGCGTGATCGGGATCATCTATGAAAGCCGGCCGAACGTGACCGCCGACGCCGCCGCGTTGTGTGTAATGGCAGGCAATGCCGCGATCCTGCGCGGCGGATCGGAAGCCGTCGCGAGCAATCGCGCGATCCACGCCGCGTTGATCGAGGGCCTCGCCGCGGGCGGGGTCCCTGCGGACGCGGTGCAGCTGGTCCCGACCACCGACCGCGCAGCGGTGGGGGCGATGCTCACGGCGGACGGCGCGATCGACCTGATCATCCCGCGCGGCGGCAAGAGCCTCGTCGCGCGCGTCCAGGCCGAGGCGCGCGTGCCGGTGCTCGCGCATCTCGACGGGATCAATCATGTCTATGTCGATGCATCCGCCGATCCCGCGATGGCGGCGGCGGTGGTGGTCGATGCGAAGATGCGCCGGACCGGCATTTGCGGCGCGATGGAGACGCTGCTGATCGACCGCGATTATGCGGGGGCGGCGGTGCTGATCGAGCGGCTGGCGGCGACGGGATGCGTCGTGCGTGGCGATCCGGACGCGTGCGCGCTGGTCCCCGGGATCGCGCCGGCGGACGCGGCGGACTGGGATACCGAATATCTCGACGCGATCGCCTCGGTCGCGATGGTCGATGGGCTGGACGGTGCGGTCGCGCATATCGCGCGGCACGGGTCGCACCATACCGATGCGATCGTCGCGGCCGATGCGGATGTCGCCGAGCGGTTTCTCGCGCAGGTCGACAGCGCGATCGTGCTGTGGAACGCCTCGACCCAGTTTGCCGATGGCGGCGAATTCGGGCTGGGTGCGGAGATCGGCATTGCCACCGGGCGGCTCCACGCGCGCGGCCCGGTCGCACTGGAGGGGCTGACGACCTACAAGTGGATCGGGCGTGGCACGGGGCAGGTGCGCGGGTGAGGTGTCGGGCCGATCGGCGTCGCGCGTGACGCCATGACCCGCGTCGGCATTCTCGGCGGATCGTTCAACCCGGCGCACCGGGGGCACCGCGCGATCACGCTGTCGGCGATCGAGGCGCTCGCGCTCGACGAGGCGTGGTGGCTCGTCTCGCCGGGCAATCCGCTGAAAGAGGCGGCGCGCGACATGGCGCCGCTGTCCGCGCGGCTCGCCTCGGCGCGACGGATGGCGCGGCGCGCGCCGATCCGCGCCACCGATATCGAGACCCGGCTCCACACCCGCTACACGCTCGACACGATCCGCAAGCTCAGGCGGCGCCATCCGAAGATCCGCTTCATCTGGCTGATGGGTGCGGACAATCTCGCCGACTTCCACCGGTGGAAGAACTGGCGCGCGATCGCCCGCGAGGTTCCGATTGCGGTAATCGCTCGGCCGGGATATGACGGGCGCGCCCTCGCGGCCCCCGCGATGGGTTGGCTGCGGCGCTTCCAACGGCGCACAGACCATGCGAAGAGCTGGACGACGTGGAGATTGCCGGCCCTTGTGCTGTTGCGCTTCCGACCCGACCCGACCTCCGCAACCGGCCTGCGCGCCGAAAATCCCGACTGGTTCCAGCATGTTGCCGGGCCGGTAACCTGACCCAGGAGCTGACTTGGCCACTTCCCCTACTGCCCCTCGCGCGACCGACCCCGAAGAGGTTGAGGCGCTGCATCGCCTGATCCTCGCGTCGCTCGACGACGACCAGGCGGTCGAGACCATCTCGATCCCGCTCGCGGGCAAGACGAGCATCGCCGATTACATGGTGATCGCCAGCGGCCGTTCGACCCGCCAGGTCGCCTCGATGGCACAGAAGCTGGCCGAGCGTATCAAGGCCGAGTTCAAGCGTCCGGTGAAGATCGAGGGGCTGCCGACCGCGGACTGGGTCCTGATCGACGCCACCGACATCATCGTCCACCTGTTCCGCCCCGAAGTCCGCAGCTTCTACAATCTGGAGCGGATGTGGGCGTTCGGCGATGCGCCGACGCCGCCGACTGCTCCGTTCGCCGACCTGTCCGACCAAGACTGACCCGGGTGCGCGGGCGATGCTGCTGCATATCGTCGCCCGTGGCCGGATCGGGCGATCGCCCGAAGCCGAACTCGTCGATCGCTATCTGAAGCGGATCGCCTGGCCGACCAAGGTGTCCGAGCTTCCCGACACGGGGGGGCGGATTCCCCCGGTCGGCGACCAGACCCGGCGGATCCTGCTCGATGAAAAGGGCGACGTGCTGTCGTCGATGGCGTTCGCGCGCGTGCTCGAGCGGTGGCGTGACGACGGCGTGCGCGAGGCCCGGTTCATGATCGGTGCGGCCGACGGCTTCGACGACGCCGCGCGCGACGAGGCCGACCTGCTGGTCTCCTTCGGCCGCGCGACCTGGCCGCATCTGCTTGCGCGGGCGATGCTCGCCGAACAGCTCTTCCGCGCGACGAGCATCCTGGCCAACCACCCGTATCACCGCGAAGGCTGATCGTGCGGATCACCGCGTCATCGCGCCTGTCATCGGCGGTGCTGTTGCTGTTCGCGGCAGTCGCCCTTGGTCTTGCCGCCACCCCGCGCGCGAGTGCGGCGGCGACACCGCAGCAGCGACTGATCGAGGCGAGACGCGGCGCGCGGATCGCGGCGATACGCGCCGAGCGTCTGGCCGCCGCCGCGTCGCAGGAGCGCGATGCGGCCGAGCGCGCCAAGGCCGAGGCGCGCGCGATGGCCGCAAGGATCGACGCGACCCGCGCCGATATCGCCGCCGCGCGAATCCGCCTCGCAATCCTCGAACAGCTGCTCACCGAACAGCGCGCGGCCCTGGCCGTCGTCCAGTCACCGATCGCGCGGTTGCTGGCGGCGCTGCAATCGCTCGCGCGGCGGCCGACGATCGTCGCGGTCGCGCAGCCCGGATCGGTCGACGATCTGGTTCATGTCCGCGCGGTTCTGGGCACCGCCCTGCCCGCGGTCCGGCTGCGGGCCGACGCGGTGCGCACCGCGCTCCGGCGGACCCGGCGCCTGCAGGCGGGCGCAGCGCAGGCGGCGCGCGCGCTGCGTGACGGACGGATCCGTCTCGAGACGCAACGCGTCGCGCTCGCCAAACTCGAAGCGACGCATCGCCGTCGCAGCCAGGCACTGGGGCGCGGCGCGATCGGCGAATCCGATCGCGCGATCGCGCTGGGCGAGCGCGCGCGCGAGCTCGTCGACAGCCTCGCCGAGTCGGGCAGTGCGGACGCGACCGCGCTCGACCTGGCGGCGCTGGCGGGGCCGGTGCCGCGCCCGCTTGCCCCCGGCAGCGTCCCCGCAGCCCGTGTCCGCGGTGCCTATCGCCTGCCCGTACGCGGCCGGCTCGTCACCGGCTTCGACGCGGTGTCCGATGTGGGCGTGCGATCGCGCGGCCTGACCTTCGCAGTCGCGCCGGACACGCGCGTGGTCGCGCCGGCGGCGGGCATCGTCCGTTACGCCCGGGCGTTTCGCGGTTATGGCCGGATCGTGATCCTCGATCATGGCGATGGCTGGACGACGCTGTTGACCGGGCTTGCCGACACCGGGGTGAAACCGGGCGTCCGCGTCGCCGCCGGATCGCGGATCGGCACCGCGCCGGGGGGCGGGGATCCGCTGATCACGGTCGAGCTTCGGCGGCGCGGGCGACCCGTCGACGCGGCCGCATTGATCGGCTAATCAACCAAGAACCGGTCGGGCGTCCATTCGCCAGACTGCGAAGACCGTCGCGGCTTTGCTCCGCGCGCACTATACCGCTACGCTGTGCCTTCCCCCGGTTTCAGGACCTTAGATGCCACGTCCGATCCTTACCGCTACCGCCATCCTCGGCGCGCTGACCCTCGTGCCGCTGGCCACCTCGGCGATGGCGGCGGTCGATACCGACACGTATCGCGAGTTCGACCAGTTTCTCGACGTCTTCAACCGCGTGAAGGCGGAATATGTCGACAAGGTCGATGACAAGACGCTGATCAAGGGCGCGATCCAGGGGATGCTCGCAAGCCTCGACCCGCATTCGAGCTATGTCGATGCGCTGGATTACGAGAATCTGCGGATCATGACCGAGGGCAATTATGGCGGCCTCGGCCTGACGGTGCAGATGGAGGACGGCGCGATCAAGGTCGTTACCCCGCAGGAAGACTCGCCCGCCGCGCGCGCGGGCGTCAAGTCGGGCGATTACATCACGCATATCAACGGCAAGCTCATCTACGGCGATTCGCTCGACGAGGCGGTCGCACAGATGCGCGGCAAGCCCGGCAGCAAGATCACGCTCGGGCTCGTCCGGCCGGGCCGCGACAAGCCGCTCGACGTGTCGATGCTGCGCGAGATCATCGTCCAGAAGCCGGTGAAATGGGAAGTCCGCGGCGATGTCGGTTATATCAACATCAACACCTTCAGCGAGAATACCGGCGCTGACACGCGCGCGGCGATCATGGCGATCGACAAGTCGCTGGGGCACCGTCCGCTCGGCTATGTCGTCGATCTGCGGCAGAATGGCGGGGGTCTGCTGACCCAGGCGATCGCGGTCAGCGACGCGTTCCTGGATCATGGCGAGATCGTGTCGCAGCGCGGCCGCGAGAAGACGGATATCGAGCGCTACTACGCCAAGCCCGGCGACGACGCGCATGGCCTGCCGGTCGTCGTGCTGACCGATCCGGGGACCGCGTCGGCCTCCGAGATCGTCGCCGGCGCGCTGCAGGACCACCACCGCGCGCTGATCATGGGCGAACGCACCTTCGGAAAGGGATCGGTCCAGACCGTGCTCCAGCTCGGCCCCGAGACCGCGCTGCGCCTGACGACCGCGCGCTACTTCACGCCGTCCGGCCGGTCGGTCCAGGAGGGCGGGATTGAACCCGATATCCGCGTGCCGCAGATCAGCGACCCCGATCACAAGGCGCGCCCCGTCTTCCGTGAGGCCGACCTGCGTCGTCACCTGATCAACGAGGTGAAGGCCGACAATGCGGTGCTCGAGGAAGATACCAAGGACGATCCGCGCTTCTTGGCGACGCCAGAGGCGCTGAAGAAGCAGGGGGTCGAGGACTTCCAGCTTTATTATGCGCTGAAGACGGTCGCCCGGCTAGGCGGCGCCGCACAGGTCGCCGCCGCAACCAAGGCACCCGTCAAGTGAGCGTACGCCGCGGGCTGGGGATGACGAAGAACGAGGAGATCGCCCGGTCGATCGCGCTCGTGCTGCCGCTGCTGCTGTTGCTGGGGGCGCTCGGGTCGCAATATCTGGGCGGGCTCTATCCGTGCGAGATGTGCCACTGGCAGCGCTGGCCGCATTATTCGGCGGTGTTGCTCGCGGCGGCGACGTTCGTGGTGCCGCAGCGCTCGCTGCGCGCCTCGCTGGTGCTCGTCGCGGCGTTGCTGATCGGGATCAGCGGCGCGATCGGGCTGTTCCATGCCGGGGTCGAATATCACTGGTGGAACGGCATCACCGCCTGCACCACGACGGTGTCAATGGCGGGCACGACGCCGGCCGAACGGCTCGCCGCGATCATGAACGCGCCGATGGTGCGCTGTGATTCGGCGCAGTGGTCGCTGGCGGGGATTTCGCTCGCCGGGTTCAACGCGATCTTTTCCCTGGGCGGCGCGATCACCATCTTCGTGCTGATGAGGAAGACACGATGACCACCGCGACCCCGATCCCGACCGTCCCGCGCGGCACCGGCTGGAAGCCGGGCGATCGCAAGCACCCGAGCGAGGCGATGGTCCGCGTCGACCAGGCCGGCGAATATGGCGCGATCCGCATCTATGCGGGGCAGCTGGCGGTGCTGGGCGACCGGCATCCGTCGTCGCGTCTGATCCATCACATGGCGCAGCAGGAGGAGCGTCACCGCGCGTTCTTCGACCGGATGATCGTCGAGCGGCGTGTGCGGCCGACCGTGCTGCAGCCGATCTGGAAGGTCGCGGGCTTCGCGCTCGGCGCGGTCACGGCCGCGATCAGCCCGCGTGCCGCGATGGCCTGCACTGCGGCGGTCGAGACCGAGATCGACAAGCATTATGCCGAGCAGCTTGTCGCGCTGGGCGACAGCGATCCCGAACTGAGCGCGGCGATCCTCGATTTCCAGGCCGAGGAGCTGGAGCACAAGGCGACCGCGATCGCTGCCGGGGCGGAAGAAACCCCCGGCTATCCGGTGATGAGCGCGCTGATCCGGCTGGGGTGCAAGGTCGCGATCGCGACCGCGAAACGGATCTGACCGCGGCGCGGGCCGTTGAGATTGAAATGCGTGGCGTTGCGGCGTTCAGCCTAGGGCCAGCGACGATCGCCGATCCTGTCGGCCAACAGATACGGATTATGGGAGTGGTGCGTATGAGGATGATGATGGCGGCGGCCTTGCTGGTCGCCGGCCCAGTGGCGGCACAGACGGTGACGTCGGGTGCGGCAATCCCGGCAAAGCCCGGTGCCCCCGCAGCCAAGCCCGCCTCCGCGCCGGGTGAGGTGTCGCGCAGCGCGCCGGTCAACGGCGTGCTCACGCTGTTCGGCAACGAGCGCTGCCCGACCAATGCACAGGGCGAGGAAATCGTCATCTGCGTGCGTCGCAGCGCGCGGGAGCAATATCGCGTCCCCAAGGAATTGCGCGAATTCGCCGTGACGCCCGAAAATGAGAGCTGGGCGGCCAAAGCGCAGGGCACGCTCGGCACCGGTGTTGGTGCGAACAGCATCGGCAGCTGCTCGACCGTCGGCCCTGGCGGCGCAACCGGATGCTTCGGCCAGCGCGTCCGCGAAGCGCGCCGCGAAAACAAGGAGCGCGCAGCCGAGGTGCCCATTCTCCCCTAGGCTGCCGCGACCGGTTTGCGCGCAGACGGCTGACGACGATCTGCGCGCTTGCCCGGCGTCGTGGTTACGGGTGACGCTTCAGCCCGCGGACGCGGTGCCAGATATAGAAGCCGACCAGTGCGATCAGGACGATGCCGATCAGCAGGTCCGCGCTGTGGAAGGCGGCCTTCACGCGCGGATCGCTGTCCCATTTGTCGCCGAGCTTCATGCCGACCCAGGCAAGCCCGAAGCACCACGGCCACGAGCCGATGAAGGTATAGAGGTGGAAGGGCACGAGCTTCATCCGCGCGACACCCGCCGGAAAGGCGATGAACGATCGGATGACGGGGAGCAGACGCCCGATCAGCACCGCCATGCTGCCCCAGCGCGCGAAGAACCGGTCTGCTGCATCGAGCTCGCCCGGGCCGACCAGGACATAGCGACCCCAGCGCTCGGCCATTGGTCGACCGCCACGCTTGCCGACCTCATAGGCGACGATCGAGCCGAGATTGCACCCGATCGCGCCCGCGGTGGCGGCGAGATACAGGTCGAACCGGCCGGTCGACACCAGATAGCCGGCGAACGGCATGATGATCTCGGATGGAAGCGGAATACACGCGCTTTCGATCGCCATGAGGATCGCGATGCCAACATAGCCGCCGGACGAGATCACCCAGATCGTGAAGGTGGCCAGCACGGCCAGAATCTTTTCGAACATGGCGCGGGGATTTGCGCGATGCGGCGCGCGAAGGGAAGGGCCAATCGGTTCGCCTAGACCAGCCGCGCGCCGGCCATACGCAGATCCTCGACGAATCGCGCATATTCCTCGTCGGCCTGAACCTTGTCCGGCAGGCGCAGCAGGTAACTGGGATGGACGGTGATCCATGCCTCGCCGCCGCCGGGGAGCTGCAGCGCGCGGCCGCGTTCCTTGCCGATCGTCATCACCTTGCCGAACAGTGATCGCGCTGCGGTGGCGCCGAGCGCGACCGTCACCTTGGGCGCGACGAGCATCTGCTCCTGCTCGATCCACCACCGGCAGGCTTCGATCTCGCCGGCGCCGGGCTTGGCGTGGATGCGCCGCTTGCCGCGCTGCTCGAACTTGAAATGCTTGACCGCGTTGGTGACATAGGCGCGGCTGCGGTCGAGTCCCGCCTCCGCCATCGCGCGATCGAACATCTGACCGGCGGGGCCGACGAACGGCCGCCCGCCAAGATCCTCCTGGTCGCCTGGCTGTTCGCCGACGAACATCAGCGGCGCGTCGATCGGTCCCTCGCCGAACACGGTCTGGGTCGCGGGCTTGTAAAGCGGGCAGCGGGTGCAGCCCGCGGCCTCGTCGCGCAGCGCCTCCCAGGCGATCATGCTGTTGCCGCCGACGACGTCGCGGGCGCGCTCGATCATGCCGCTCTCGCGCGCCTGTGCGGTGGCGATCATGCCGGGGACGAGATCGGTTTCGGGCATGTTCTTCCAGTATTTGCGGGGCATTTCCTTCAACATCGCGCCGATCTTGACGCGCGCGGGGTTGAAGGTGCTGGCGTAATAGGTCTTCCAGACCTCTTCGGTCGGATCGCCCTCGGGTGCGTCGGTCTTCTTGGCGCCCGGTCCTTCGCTGAGCATCGTCCCGTCCCAGTGGATCGAGACGTCGGGGGTCAGGATCGACCAGCGCATGCTCGCGAAGCGATTGACGAAGAAGGCGGCGTTGGCGCGGACGATGTGGTGATCGGGTTCGAACCAGGCGACGAACCGGGTTTCACCCTCTTCCTCGATCTCGCGGAAGCGCAGGAACGCGCGCATCTTGTGGATGTCGCGGCGGACATCCTTCGCAATCCGGTCAAGCCGTCGCACGAGCGGATCGGCCCGATCCTCGATCAGCTTGGGTTCGCGGCGCAGGCGGTGGAGCAGCGTGTAGAGCAACGCGAACCGCTCCGGATCGCTGCCGAGAATGACGCTGCGGGCGAGATCGAGGAACGCGCGCGGGACCGAGACGGTCGCGGAGGCAGCCCGCGGGGCGGATGCTGCAGGAGGATCCGATGGCACCGTCCCGAACAGGTCGGCGGGGGCACTGCCGACCTGCCACACCACGTCGTCGGGTGGCACGTCATCAGCCAGCAGGCCGCGCGCTGCATCGCGCCAGCCATCGAAATCGTCCGGTTCGGCAAGGGTCACGACACGCATCGCCGGTTCTACGCCGGGTAGCGGCGCTTGTTCCGCCGCGCTTGCGTCTCGACCCCGGCGGATTGCCGTCCTATTTTATGGCGATGACCCAACAGACCTCAATTCCGGAACCCTCTCGTCCGCCGATCGGGCGCGACACGCGATTGTGCATGTCGCTGTCGGCGCGGCCGGGCAATTTCGGGACCCGGTTCCATAACCGGCTCTATGTGCTCACCGGGCTCGACTATGTCTACAAGGCGTTCTCGACCGGCGACCTGGAGGGCGCGGTGCGCGGTATCCGGGCGCTCGACATCCGCGGCTGCGCGATCTCGATGCCGTTCAAGGAGGCGGTGATCGCGCTGCTCGATGGACTCGCGCCCTCGGCTGCGGCGATCGACAGCGTCAACACGATCGTGAACGACGATGGCGTGCTGACCGGGCACAACACGGATTATGCCGCGGTCGCGGCGCTGATCGCGGATATCGACCCGGCAACGCGGTTCGTGCTGCGCGGGTCGGGCGGGATGGCGAAGGCGGTCGCCGCGGCATTGCGCGACACGGGGTTTCGCAACGGCGTGATCGTCGCGCGCAACGAATCCGCCGGGCGTGCGCTCGCCGATCTCTATGGCTTCGCATGGGCCGCGGATCTTCACACGGAAGAGCAGGCGGACCTGCTGATCAACGTCACGCCGATGGGGATGACGGGAGCCGATGCGGATGCGCTCGCCTTTCCGCCGGCGATGATCGCGACGAGCGCCATTGCGTTCGACGTCGTGCAATATCCCCCGGAAACGCCGTTCCTGCGCGCCGCAGCGGCGGCGGGGAAACGCTGCATCACCGGCACCGAGGTCGCGATCCTTCAGGCGCTCGAACAGTTCGTGCTCTACACCGGCGTCCGCCCGACCGACGCCCAGGTCGCCGACGCCGCCGCCTTCGCGCGGTCGCACGGCTAAGGTCTGGCAGCGATTTACCCTTGTGATCGGGCAGGGGCGGCACGAGATATGCTGCACTGCACCATTCACGGGGCCGGACGTCAAGGCGTCGGGCGCGCATGACGGGACGATCGATGGCCAGGCTTTCGGAAACACTCGCGCAACTGGCGCAGGCGCAACGCGCCGCGGCGGCGCGCTTCGCCGAGCAGCCAGAGAACGAGGACTCACGCCTGCGCCCGCTCGAATCATTCGGCGCGAATCCCGGCGCGTTGCGTGCGTCGACCTATGTGCCCGAGGCGACGTCCGACCGGCGGATGCCGCTGGTCGTCGTTCTCCATGGCTGCACGCAGACCGCCACGGGGTATGACCGGGGGGCAGGCTGGTCCGATCTTGCCGACCGGCACGGGTTCGCCGTGCTCTATCCCGAGCAGCAGCGCGCGAATAACGGCAATCTCTGCTTCAACTGGTTCGACGCCGAGGACATTCGCCGCGGTGGCGGTGAGGCGCAGTCGATCCGGTCGATGATCGCGACGATGGTCCGCGACGTCGCGATCGATCCCGACCGCATCTATGTGACGGGATTGTCGGCCGGCGGCGCGATGGCTGGCGTAATGCTCGCCACCTATCCCGAGCTGTTCGCTGCCGGGGCAATCATTGCGGGGCTTCCCTATGGCACCGCGACCTCGATGTCGCAGGCGCTCGACCGGATGCGCGGGCGGGGCCTGCCCGCCGATCCCGCGCTGGCCGCGCTGGTCGACGGCGCGGCGCCGGCCGGCGGACGCGTGCCGCGCGTCTCGGTCTGGCACGGCGATGCCGATGCGACCGTGGTGCCCGCCAATGCCGATGCGATCGTCGCACAGTGGCGCGGCGTGCACGGGCTCGCCTACGCACCCGACGAGGTCGAACAGGTTGAAGGCCATGCCCATCGCCTCTGGCGCGACGCGCAGGGCCGTGCCGCGGTCGAGGAGTATCGGATCCGCGGGCTGGGCCATGGCACACCGCTGGCCACGACGGGCGCCGACGGCCTCGGCCAGCCGGGTCCGCACATGCTGGAGGCGGGGATCTCGTCGACGTTGCACAGCGCCGCGTTCTTCGGGCTGATCGAGCGCCCATCGGCGCGCGCGGCGGCGACCCGCGCGAAGCCGAAGCCCGCATCGCCGCGTCCGCACCCATGGAGCCACAGTCCGGGCCGATCGCAGGTCGGCGACATGATCAACGGTGCGCTCCGCGCTGCGGGGCTGCTGCGCTAGCCACGGGAGCGGATCCGGCAATGGTACGGGCGGGCGGCGCAGGTCGTGACGCCAAGGATCGATCGAGATCCACGCCAACCGCGAAGGCGGCAGCTTGCGGGGCGGCAATCCACTGTTATACCTTGGTATAACAGTCGTCGTATCCCGGGGGAAAATCCATGTCGTTGAAGCTCTTGGCCCTAGCTGGCGTCGCCACCGCCGCGCTTGTCGCGCCGGTTGGCGCGCAGGTCGCAAAGCCTGCACCGGTCGCCACGCTCGTCACCTCGGTCGATATTCCCTATCAGCAGTTCACGCTGAAGAACGGGTTGCGCGTGATCGTGCACACCGACCGCAAGGCGCCGGTCGTCGCGGTGTCGGTCTGGTATGACGTCGGGTCGAAGCACGAGCCGCAGGGCCGCACGGGCTTTGCGCATCTGTTCGAGCATCTGATGTTCAACGGCAGCGAGAATGCGCCGGGCGATTTCTTCGCGCCGCTGAAGGAGGTCGGGGCGACCGACTTTAACGGCACGACCTCGTTCGACCGGACCAACTATTTCGAGACGGTCCCCGCCGCTGCGCTCGAGCGCGCGCTGTTCCTCGAGAGCGACCGGATGGGGCATCTGACCGGCGCGATCACGCAGGGCGTGCTCGACGAGCAGCGCGGCGTCGTCCAGAACGAGAAGCGCCAGGGCGACAACCAGCCATACGGCCTCGTCCAGTACAAGCTGTTCGGCGGGCTGTTCCCCGCGGACACGCCCTATGGCCACACCCCGATCGGGTCGATGGCGGATCTCGACCGCGCCAGCCTTGCCGATGTGAAGGACTGGTTCCGCTCGCATTACGGCCCCAACAATGCGGTGCTGGTGCTCGCGGGCGATGTCGATGCGGCGACCGCAAAGCCGCTGGTCGAGAAATATTTCGGCGATATCAAGACGGGCCCCAAGTCGGTCCTGCCGACCGTCACCGTGCCGACGCTCGCCGCGCCGGTGAACGAGGTGATGAAGGACCGTGTCGCCGCGGTGATGATCACCAAGAACTGGGCGGTGCCGGGGATGCTCGATCCCGATGCCGCGGCGCTCGACGTCGGCGGTACGGTGCTGGGCGGGCTCGCCTCGTCGCGGCTCGACAATGCGCTGGTCCGCAAGGAGAAACTCGCGGTCAATGTGTCCGCCGGCTATAGCGACATGGCGCAGATCGGCATGTTCACGATCCGCGCGATCGTGCGGCCGGGCGTCGACCCCGCAGTCGTGTCGAAGCGGCTAGACGAGATCCTTGCCGACTTCCTGAAGACCGGACCGACCGCGGACGAGATCCAGCGCGTCCAGACCCAGGCGGTTGCTGGACGAATCCGCGGCTATGAATCGGTCGGCGGGTTCGGCGGCAAGGCGGTCGCGCTGGCGGGCGGCGCGCTTTATGCGAACGACCCGGGCCACTACAAGAAAGAGCTGGCGGCGATCGCGGCGCAGACGCCGGCGAGCGTCAAGGCCGCCGCGACGCGCTGGCTGACGCGCCCCGCCTACACGCTGACCGTGGTCGACGGCGAGCGCGACAAATATGAGGAGGCGGTCGTACCGCCTGCGGTCGCGGTGAAGCCCGCGGCCGAGACGCCGGTCAAGGGCACGCGCGCCGGCGGTATCCCCGCGGTCGGCACGCTGACCGGGCTTGCCTTCCCTGCGGTAGAGCGTGCGCGGCTGTCGAACGGGATCGAGCTTGTCTATGCGCGACGCGATGCGGTGCCGATCACGCAGGCGGTACTGAGCTTCGACGCGGGCTATGCCGCCGATGTCGCGGACAAGCTCGGCACGCAGCAGCTGACGCTGAGCGTGATGGACGAGGGGACGCGGACGCTCGACGGGATCGCGCTGGCCGAGGCGCGCGAGCGGCTGGGCGCGTCGATCGGGACGGGCACCTCGCTCGACCGGACGACGCTGTCGATGAGCGTGCCGAGCGCAAACTTGACGCCCGCGGTCGCGCTGTTCGCGGATATCGCGCGCAATCCGGCCTTCGCGGACGAGGAGGTCGGCCGGGTCCGCAACCAGCAGCTGGCCGGCATCCAGCAGGAACTGACCAGTCCGCAGGGCCTGGGCAACCGCGTGATCGGCAAGCTGATCAACGGAGACACCCCTTACGGCAAGGCGATGGGCGGTGGTGATCCGAAGGCGGTCGCCGCGCTGACGCGCGCGGACCTGGTCGCGTTCCAGCAGGCGTGGCTGCGCCCCGACAAGGCGAAGATCTTCGTCGTCAGCGACCGCCCGCTCGCCGAGGTCAGGGCGGTGCTCGACCGCGGGTTCGGCGACTGGACGGCGCAGGGGCCGGCGGGCGTCAAGAGCTTCCCGACGACGCGCACCCCGCTGACGCCGAAGATCGTGCTGGTCGACCGGCCGAACAGCCCGCAATCGCTGATCCTCGCGGGCCAGCGGACCGGGTTGAAGGGCAGCGACGACATGCTGGTGTTCAACACCGCGAACGATGCGCTGGGCGGCAGCTTCCTCAGCCGGATCAACATGGACCTGCGCGAGGAGAAGCACTGGTCCTATGGCGCGGGCGGGCGGTTCCAGACGGCCGCGTTCGATGCGCCCTATGGCATTTCGGCCGGGGTGCAGGCGGACAAGACCGGCCCGTCGATCACCGCGCTGCAACAGGACGTGACGCAGTTCGTGACGACCAAGCCGATGACCCAGACCGAATTCGGGCTGGCGATCGACGGCGGGATTCGCGCGTTGCCCGGCAGCTTCGAGACGTCGGGCGCGGTGCTCGGCGCGATGCAGCAGAATGATTTGTTGAAGCGCCCCGACGATTATTACGCGACGATCACGCGACGCTACGGCGCGCTGACCCTGCCGCAGCTGAACACCGCGATCGCGGGGGTGATCGACGTGAAGAAATTCACCTGGGTGGTCGTCGGCGATGCCAAGACGGTCAAGCCGCAGCTTGACAGCCTGGGGTTGCCGGTCGAGGTCGTGAGCGCGGCTTCGGTCGCGGGGCTGCCGGTGGTTCCGGTGACGCCGCTTGCGGCCAAGGCCAAGTAATCGAAGGAGAGAATAGCATGGCAAATGTCGATGGCAGCTGGGATTGCGTCGTGAAGTCGCCGCTTGGCGATCAAAAGATGACGCTGACCGTGAACAGCGCGGACACCAGCTTTTCGGGCGCGGTGTCGGGTGCGATGGGCGGCATGGATGTGACCGGCGAGGTCGATGGCGACACGCTGAGCTGGAAGCAGGCGATGACCGTGCCGATGCCGATGACGCTCGACTGCAAGGCGACCGTCGATGGCGACACGATGACCGGTACCGTCGGTGCGGGCGCATTTGGCAGCTTCCCGCTGTCGGGAACGCGCACCGCTTGATCGCCTCTGGCATCATGACGTGACGAAGAACGGCCCGTCTTCCCGGTGGAAGGCGGGCCGTTTGCATTTCGGAGAGTGGGATGAGTTTGAAGATCCATCGCCGCGCGGTGCTTGCGGGCACGATGCTGGGCGGCGCGGCGTCGCTGGTACCGGCGCTCGCGCAGGCAGCCGAGACGCCCGCGACGCCGCTGTCGCGGCTGTTCGACCAGCTCGTCCAGGCGCAGTTGCGGCGCAGTCCCGAGAGTGCGACCTCGCTCGGGCTCGATACCGGCGCCAACGCCGATCTGCGCGCGAAGCTGTCGGACCAGTCGGCGGCAGGAATCGCCGCGGCGAAGGTGCAGACCAGGGCCGAGCTGGCGCAGCTTGCAGCGATCGACCGCGCCGGGCTGTCGCCGGCGGAGCGGATCGACCTCGACTGCGTGGTCTATACGCGGCGGTCGGCGGCGGCGGTGCAGGCGTTCGATTTCGGCGGCACGTCCTATGGCCCCAGCCCCTATGTCGTGTCGCAGCTGTCGGGTGCGTATCAGTCTGTGCCCGATTTCCTCGACACCAAGCACCGGATCGAGACGAAGGGCGATGCCGACGCCTATCTGCAGCGGCTCCAGGCGTTTGCCGGACAGATTGACGCGAACACCGCGCGCATGCGGCATGACGCGGGCGTCGGCGTCGTCGCCCCCGACTTCATCCTCGACCTCGCGCTCGACCAGATGACCAAGACGCGCCAGCCCGCGAGCGAAGCGCTGGTCGTGCAGGGTCTCGTCCGGCGCGCGGCGGCCAAGGGGCTGGGCGAAAGCTATGGCCGCGATGCCGCGCGGATCTATGACGCGGCGGTGCTGCCCGCGCTCGACCGGCAGATTGCGGTGACGCGCGACCTCCGCCGGACGGCCACGCATGATGCCGGCGTGTGGAAGCTGAAGGAGGGCGCCGCCTTCTATCCTGCAGCGTTGCACGCAACGACGACGACCAATCTGTCGCCCGACGAAGTGCACAGGTTCGGGCTCGACCAGGCGAAGATGCTGTCGGCGCAACTCGATACGCTGTTGCGCAAACAGGGGTACAGCAAGGGGAGCATTGGTGCGCGGATGGCGGCGCTCTACAAGAATCCCGACCAGCTCTATCCCAACACCGATGCGGGCAAGCGCGAGGCGATCGCCTATTGCAACGACCGGCTCGCGGCGATCCGCGCGAAGCTGCCCAGCGTGTTCGAGCGGATGCCGCCTTACGGGTTCGAGGTGCGGCGCGTGCCTGCGCAGACCGAAGCCGGTGCCGCCGCGGCGTTCGCACAGCCACCGGCGATCGACGGCTCGCGGCCGGGACTGGTCTATTTCAACCTGAAGGACAGCGCCGACTGGCCCAAATTCTGCCTCGCGACGACGGTCTATCACGAGGGTCTGCCGGGGCATCAGATGGAGAGCGGGCTTGCGCTGTCGAACACGCGGCTGCCGCTGATCCGCAAGATGACGAGCTTTTCGGGCTATGGCGAGGGCTGGGCGCTCTATGCCGAACAGCTTGCGGACGAGATCGGTATGTATGACGACGATCCGCTCGGGCAGCTCGGCTATCTGAAATTCCAGCTGTTCCGCGCGAACCGCTGCGTCGTTGATACGGGCATCCACCACCTGCGCTGGACCCGCGAACAGGCGATCCGCCATTTCATCGACGCGGAAGGCGAGGCGGAGGGCTTCGCGACGCGCGAGGTCGAGCGCTATTGCGTCAACCCGGGCCAAGCGGCGAGCTACAAGCTTGGCCATTCGGTGTTCGTCGATATCCGCGAGCGCGCCAAGGCGAAGATGGGCACGGCGTTCGACCTCAAGGCCTATCATGCGGCGGTGCTCGCTTATGGGCGCGTGCCGCTCGATATGCTGCGCGAGATCGGCGATGCCTGGATCGCGAAGGGCTGAGCGAGGGGCGCGCTGAGCGGCGGGCCGCGTAACTCTAAGTAATCGCCCGTTAAAGCCTGCCCGTGCAAGGGGAGGGGGATGCCGAGCGCTCCCCCTCGATGACGCATGCCGTCCTCCCAAGGCCCGATCCGGTCATCAGCGTCGTCATGCCGGTGTATAATGGCGCAGCCTTGTTGCCCGCCACGCTCGATAGCCTCGCCGCGCAGTCTTTCACCGATTTCGAAGTGATCGTCGTCGACGACTGCTCGACCGATGCGACCCGCGCCTGCGTTGCGGGCTGGTCCGATCCGCGCGTCAGGCTGGTGACTATGCCGGTCAATGGCGGCCCCGTGCTGGCGCGCAACGCCGGGGTCGCTGCAGCGCGCGGCCGCTATATCGCCGCGCTTGATGCCGATGATCTGTGTCGCCCCGACCGCTTCGCCCGTCAGGTCGCGTATTTGGAGGCGAACCCGGCGACCGTGCTGCTCGGGACGGCGGCGGACCTGCTGGTCGACGGCGTCATCAGGCCGTCCGAGCATGCCGCGATCACCACACCCATGCTCATCGACTGGCTGACAGGAATCGAGAACCCGCTGATCTGGTCATCGGTCATGATCCGGGGCAACGCGGCGCGGCGGCTCGATCCGTTCATGCGGCCCGAGCGGCTCTATGCGGAGGATTTCGACCTGTATCAGCGGATCCGCCGGTTCGGTGCGATCGCACGCCTCGACGAGCCGCTGATGGTGTACCGCGTGCACGCGGGCGGGGTGTCGAAGCGGTTCACCGAGCGGATGGAAACCGTGGCCGCGGCGATTCTGGCCGAGCGGCATGCGGATCTGTTCGGCGAACAGGTGGACCGGATCGCGGCGCTGATCGTGGCGCACATCCTGGCACGGCGCGCGGTGCGCGATCGTGCTGCGTTGACGACGCTGGGCAGCGCACTGGGGGCGATCCAGGCCGAGTTTCTCGCACGGCATCACTGTTCGGGGGAGGATCGCCGGCTGATCCGATGGGAAACCGCGCGGCGCTGGCGCGGTGTCGGGCGGGCCGGCCTGCGCGCGGGGACTTTGGGGGTCGCCGACCTGCTTGCCGCACGGCCGGCGCATCTCGGGCTCGGCTATGCCGGGCTGCCCGCGCTGTTATGGTCCGGGGCGATCGGCGGCGTACGCCGCGCGATGCACCAACCGGCGCGCGCGTCTTAGACCTTGGCGGCGAAGATCATCCGACCCTGACCCAAGCGTGCAAACACCTGGTCTAGGTCCTTCTCGCCGACCGCAAAGCAGCCCTGGCTGCGGCCGAGCATGCCGTGCGACGCGATCATGTCCTTGTTCGCATACCACGCCGAATGGACGACGATCGCCCGACCGAGTGCGTTGTTGTTGGTGCGATCGAGCCCGATCAGCCGCTGCGACCGACCATGTTTGCCGACATAATAATCGTCGGTCACGAAGGCGCCTTCCGACGACGCATTCGAGCCGAACGCGTTCGAGAAACGCTCGAGATAGCCGGTATGCGCCGGGTCCGAACCGCTGCCGTGCGACACGAGCAGCGACGTGCTGCGGCCGCTGGCGAGGTCGACGAAGTGGAACCGCGGCTGCGACGACGACGCGGTGAAGTCGGCGATCGCGATCCGGTCATGATGCGGGATCCGGCTGCCGTTGCGACCCAGCGCGGCCATCGCCTGGCGCAGCAATTCAGGGCGCACGACGCGCGACGACGAAATCGGCATCGCCGGCGAACGCGGCAATGGTGGCTGAGTCATCGGCTTCAAATCGCGTGCCGTAAGACGTTGCGTTGCAGATACCGCACTCGGAACTGCAAGTGCACCGGCCAATACAAGACCGTTCTTTAGAATGGCACGACGATCTCGCCGTGCGCCCTGTTCATCGTACATCGAAATTCCCGAAAAACCCCAATCCCGTGACCCTCTCTATAGCGTAGAAATGATGAACATTCCTCAACCATTTCCACCAGTTGTCGTGATGTTCCTTCTGTCCGCCCCGGGAAGGAGGCGGTTCGTCGTAGGCGTGTGCGCGGCGAGGTGACTCTCCGGCTGGCCAGCGGCGTCGGAGCGGGTTGCCATATCAGGCGACACGATCGGTCCTGACGTGGCACATCCGATGCGCGGTCTTCGGGCGCTTCTATGGGAAGTACGGGCGCGCATCGTCGTGCGCGCACGGTTCAGCGCGGGGGCGTTTCGCCCGTAGCGGCAATTGGCAGGCCGAGTTCGACGAGTCGCGAGCGGAAGCTGGCGGCATCGGTAAAGAGCACCGATTCGATCCCGAGCGCGCGTGCGGCGGCGATATTGGCCGCATTGTCGTCGACGAACACCGTCTCGTCCGCACGCACACCGAATCGATCGAGCGCGAGCCGATAGATGGCGGGGTCGGGCTTCACGATCTTCTCGTCGCCCGACACGACGATGTCGCGGAAGCGGTCGAACATCGCCGATTCGCGCGCGCGAAACGGCGGCCAGAATTCGTGGCTGAAATTCGTGATCGCGAACAGCGGTACGTCGGCTGCGTCGAGATCGCGGACGAGTTCGTGCATCCCCGCAATCGCCGGGCCGATACTCTCGTTGAAGCGCGGGCCCCAGACGGCGATCAGGTCGGCATGCTGCGGATGCAACGCGGCCAGCTCCGCCGAGGTGTCGGCGAAGTCGCGGCCAGCATCATGCTGGAAATGCCAGTCGATCGTGACGACATCGCGCAGGAACGCGTCGAGCGCCCGATCGTCATCGATCAGGCGCTCGTACAGGATCCGGGGATCCCAATCGTACAGGACACGACCGACGTCAAAAATGACGCTGGTCTTCAGGGGTTTAGCCCTGGCGTGCCTTGAAGCGACGGTTGGTCTTGTTGATGACGTAGGTACGGCCACGACGACGGATCACGCGGTTATCGCGGTGACGATCCTTGAGCGACTTCAGGGAATTGCGGATCTTCATGATCGATTCGCTTCTTTTCAAATCTAGGTGTGCGGAAAGACGGGATCGCCTAATGGCGGGGTGTGTCCAAGTCAAGCAACAGACGCACTCGTTCCGGCCGGGAACCCTCCCGGCTGGTCCAAGCGTTGCTGTAGCGCAACATTCTAAGGAAGTCCCGATGGCGGTTCGTTCGATCATGGTTCTCGCGCTGGCGGGCGCATCCCTCACAGCCTGCGCGACCGGTCCGTCGCTGCCGCCGACCGAGGTCTTGCGCTATCACCTCGGCGAGCCACTCGACCGCGGCACGATCGCGGTCCAGCCGTTGACCGCGGGCGCGCCTGCGAGCCTCGAGTTCAAGAGCTATGCCGCCGCCGTGCAGGGCCAGCTGATCAAGGTCGGGTACAACCCGCCCGCGCCGGGTGCCAAGCCGATGCTGATCGCGACCGTCGCCTTTACGCGCACCACGCAGGCAGGGCCGCCCAAGCGGTCGCCGTTCAGCGTCGGGATCGGCGGTGGTGGCTTCAGCGGCGGCCGGGGCGGCGGCGGTGTGGGGCTTGGCGGCGGGGTCGGCTTCCCGATTGGTGGGGGCGGCCGCGACGCGATCCTGGTCACCGAAATGGCGGTGACGATCAAGCGGTCGCTCGACCAGTCGCCGGTCTGGGAGGGGCGCGCGCAGACCTTCGCCGACGCGAGGAAGCCCGATGCGACGAGCCAGATCCAGGCCGAAAAGCTCGCCAGCGCGCTGTTCGCGGGGTTCCCCGGCGAGTCCGGTCGCACTATCCAGGTGAAATGAACGATCGCCCAATGACCGCCACCGCCGCCACCACCCCTCTCGCCATCAACGCCGCCTTCGATGGCGGTAATATCCGTCTCGTGCGGGTCGATGGCGACCGGATCGACCTGGAAATCGTCAAGGACCGCGACTCCGACTATTTCCAGTGGTTCTACTTCCGCGTGGCGGGGGCGGCGGGCCGGACGCTGACCTACCGGATCCTGAATGCCGGTCGTTCAGCCTATCCGTTCGGCTGGCCCGGCTACAAGGCGCGCGCGAGCACCGATCGTCAGGGGTGGCGGATGATCGAGACGCGCTACGCCGATGGCGTGCTCGAATTCGATTTCACCGCCGGGACCGACCTCGCCTGGTTCGCCTATTTCGCGCCGTACACGATGGAGATGCATGCGGCGCTGGTCGCGCGGACCGCCCTGCTGCCGGGCGTCACGCACCGCGAGCTTGGCCAGTCGCTCGACGGGCAGGCGATCGATGCCTTCACGATCGGCACCGGCCCCAAGCAGGTGTGGATCTATGGTCGCCAGCATCCCGGCGAATCGATGACCGAATGGTGGATGGAAGGGGCGCTGGAGCGGCTGACCGATTCCGCCGATCCGGTTACCGCGACGCTTTTGGAAAAGGCGACGTTCCACGTCGTACCGAACATGAACCCCGACGGCACGTACCGCGGGCATCTGCGCACCAATGCAGCCGGTGTGAACCTAAACCGCGAATGGGCGACGCCGAGCGCGGAAAAAAGCCCCGAAGTCTTGTGTGTACGCAACGCGATGGACGTGACCGGCGTCGACGTCGCGATGGACATTCATGGCGACGAGGCGATCCCGGCGAACTTCATCGCGGGCTATGAGGGCATCCCGTCCTGGACCGATGCGCATGGCGAGAAATTCTACGATTATGGTCGCCGTCTCGCGGCGCACACGCCCGATTTCCAGACCGAGAAGGGCTATCCCAAATCCGCACCCGGCACCGCCAACCTGTCGATGTCGACCAACCAGCTTGCCGAGCGCTTCGGCGCGGTGTCGATGACGCTCGAGATGCCGTTCAAGGATCATGACGCAAATCCTGATGCCGAATATGGCTGGTCGCCGGAACGGTCGAAGCGGCTGGCGCATGCCATGCTCGAGACGCTCGCGGATGTAATCGACGCAATCTGATCCCTAACCGTCAGCCTGACTTTCATCAGGATGACGGTTAGGGGGCGATCGCCGCATTTCCATTTCGTCCCTCGCCATTGCAGGAGCCCGCATGCCCAAACTCGTCCTGATCCGCCACGGCCAGTCCAGCTGGAACCTTGAAAACCGTTTCACCGGCTGGTGGGACGTCGACATGACCGCCAAGGGCGAGGCCGAGGCCAAGGCGGCAGGCGAGCTGATGGCGGCCAAGGGTCTCGATTTCGACCAGACCTTTGTCAGCCTGCAGACGCGCGCGATCAAGACGCTGAACATCGCGCTCGAGGCGATGGGGCGGCTCTGGCTGCCGGTCGAGAAGGACTGGCGGCTGAACGAGCGGCATTATGGCGGGCTCACCGGGCTCGACAAGGCCGAGACCGCCGCCAAGCACGGCGACGCGCAGGTCCATATCTGGCGCCGCAGCTTCGACGTGCCGCCGCCGCCGCTCGAGGATGGCAGTGAGTTCGACCTGTCGAAGGATCGGCGTTACGACGGTATCACCATTCCGAAGGCCGAGAGCCTGAAGGACACGATCGATCGCGTGCTGCCCTATTGGGACACGCGGATCGCGCCTGCGCTCAAGGACGGGCAGCGCGTGCTGATCTCGGCACACGGCAATTCGCTGCGCGCGCTGGTCAAGCACCTGTCCAACATCCCGGACGACGAGATCACGAGCCTCGAGATCCCGACGGGTCAGCCGATCGTGTACGATCTGGACGCGAACCTAAATGCGACCGATCGTTACTATCTGAGCGAGCGGTAAGCCTTTCTTCTCGAATTACCCACGCCGGTGAGATGCGCCACCCCGGCGAAGGCCGGGGCCCAGTTGGAAAGGTAGCAGTAACGGGGCGCCGTGCTTCGACGACGGCATCCCCCAACTGGACCCCGGCCTCCGCCGGGGAGTGCGGTCGGAAATGGCGGCAATCGCGTTTGCCGGTCGATCCGTACGATGCCACCAACAGCGTTGCCCTCGTCCCCCCGCGTCGCTAGGCACGGCGCTTCCTGAAGCGGGGGGCGAAATTGGCTCTAGTCGGCATCATCATGGGTAGCACCTCCGACTGGGAGACGATGCGCCACACCGCCGAGACGCTCGATGCGCTCGGTGTCGCGTACGAGACCAGGGTCGTCTCCGCGCATCGTACTCCGCAGCGGCTCTATGACTATGCGACGAACGCCGCCGATCGGGGGCTGAAGGTCGTGATCGCCGGCGCGGGCGGCGCGGCGCATCTGCCCGGCATGGCGGCCGCGATGACGCATCTGCCGGTGCTCGGCGTGCCGGTCGAATCCAAGGCGCTGAAGGGCATGGATAGCCTGCTGTCGATCGTCCAGATGCCGGGCGGCATCCCGGTGGGCACGCTGGCGATCGGCAAGCCCGGCGCGATCAACGCCGGGCTGCTCGCCGCGGCGATCCTCGCGACCGCCGACGACGCGCTGGCCGAGCGGCTGAAAGCCTGGCGCGCCGCGCAGACCGATTCCGTCGCCACCAACCCAGCCTGAAAGACGCCGACATGACGCCGCTTCCCCCCGGATCGACCATTGGTATCCTTGGCGGAGGTCAGCTCGGCCGGATGCTTGCCAGCGCCGCGGCGCAGCTCGGCTATCACACGCATGTGCTCGCTCCCGACCAGGAGAGCGTCGCCGCGCAGTCCGCCTCGACGATGACGCGCGCCGATTATCACAACCGGATCGTGCTCGCCGATTTCGCCGACGCCTGCGACGTGGTCACCTACGAATTCGAGAATATCGCGGTCGAGCCGGTCGAATGGCTCGCCGACCGCGTTCCCGTGCATCCGAGCCCGCGCGCCTTGCGGGTGGCGCAGGAGCGGATCGGCGAGAAGCGCTTCGTCGAGAGCGTCGGCGGCCGGCCCGCGAAATGGGCGGCGGTCGACAGCCTCGCGAGCCTGCGCGAGGGGCTGGCGCGGGTCGGGACGCCCGCGGTGCTCAAGACCGCGCGGTTCGGCTATGACGGTAAGGGGCAGGTGAAGATCGACGCGCCCGAGGGTGCACAGGACGCCTGGGATGCGATCGGCGGCCCCGCGGTGCTCGAGGCGTTCGTACCGTTCGAGCATGAATTCTCGATCCTGATCGCGCGCGGGCTGGATGGCAGCATCGTCCGCTACGCGCCGCCGCTCAACCTCCACCGCGATGCGATCCTGCGGCACTCCACGGTGCCCGCGCCCGCCGCCGTGCTGGCGCAGGCGGACGAGGCGGCGGCGCTCGCCGAGCGGATCGCGACCGAGCTCGACTATGTCGGCGTGCTGGCCTGCGAATTCTTCGTCGGCGCGGACGGGCCGGTGTTCAACGAGATGGCGCCGCGGGTGCATAATTCCGGCCACTGGACGATCGAGGGCGCCGAATGCTCGCAGTTCGAGAACCATATCCGCGCGATCTGCGGTTTGCCGCTCGGCGCGCCGACGCTGACCGGGCGCGAGGCGACGATGGAGAACCTGATCGGCAGTGACGTGGATCGCTGGCGGGATCTGCTCGCCGAACCGGGCGCGCATCTCCACCTCTACGGCAAGGGGACGGCGCGGCCCGGCCGCAAGATGGGTCACGTCACGCGGGTGCGGCGCTAGGCGCGGCACCCGCTGCGCGTCACTTCGCCGGGGGCTTGCCGGCAAGATCCTGAACCGCGTGCGCGAGTTCGATCCACATCGCGCCCTCGGGGATGACATATTCATTCTCGCCCCAGAAGAACGGCCAGTCCTCGTGATTTTCGGGGAAATCGGGCTTCACGATCAGGACGCCCGGTACCACGCCGCCGGCGATGAACGAGAAGTCGGCGCGGTTGTTGCCGTAAGCGACCTCCTTGGATCGTGTCCCGACGCCCGACACGAACGAGATGTCCGAACCGGGGTGATGCCCCAGCAGGAACTCCGCACCGCGGAACACCGGATCGGCGGGCATGACGTCGGGAAACGCCTTGTGCAGCGCATAGGCGTTCAGCGCGCCGGCGATCACCGTGCCGCTTCCGGCCCAGCCGCCCGTCGTGATCGGCACGCCGAACGGGTTTGCCGCGGCCGCCTTGACCGTCGCGGCCGCATAAGCGCGGACCGCGGGGATCATGCCCTCGCGATAGCTTTGCGGCATGAGCGGGATCGCGGCGACGGCATCGCGCAGGTTGAACGCGAAGCGCCGCTCCATCGCCGGCCATAGCGTCTGGACCGCGGTGGCATAGCGCGGGTCGCGGGTCGTGCGCAGCAATTCGACGGCGGCGGCGAACCGCTCCGAGTCGAGCGGGCCACCGGTGGTGTTGCCATGCTGGTACAGGTCGGGGGCATGCGTCTGCTCCTCCGCCCAGATGCGCGTCGCAATTCCCAGCGCTGTCTTGGCCAATGCCGGATCGGCCTCGCCAAGTGAGCGCGATGCGGCGGCAAGCGCGGCGATCGAACCATAATTGAGCGCCGACGCCTTGGTCGTGAAGGCCCAGCGATCGTCGGGCGTCCCGCTGCGGCCACCGCGCTCCTCGCCAATCTTCAGCGCTGGATCATGGATCAGCCCGTCGGTCTTGGTCGATGCGTCGCCGAGATGCGTATATTGCGCGACGTCGGGCTCGACGATGCCGTGGATCGCATGGCCGACCGCATCGAACTGGGCAACGAGCTGGAGCGTGCCGTGGCGGATCTGCTGGAGCAGATCGGGCGTGCCGTCGGGGACGTGGATCTCGGTCCGGCGACGGGTCCAGTCGACCGCGGTCGTGTCGCGCGTCGGGCGCCACCGTTCCCAGGTGTCGACCAGCGACCGGACGACCTGATATTGCGACTGGGTACGGATGTCGAAATCGCCCGCGTCGAACCAGCCGCCGACCGCGAGACCGGGAATATGCTCCCCCGGCTTGTACGTCGTGTCGGTGGTCGGCCCCTGCGCATAGAGGTCGATATGCTCGTGGTTCAGCGGCGCCTGGCGCGCATCGTCGCGATGCGCGTCGCCATGCCAGACGCGATAGCCCTCGTTCACGTACATGTGATCCATCGCGACGGGGAAGTAGACGTCGAGCGTCGGATGCCATGCGCCCGCATAGACGTTGTCGGCGATGCGGAACGGCGCGGTGCGCGTCGCGCCATATTCGAGCATGTAGAGGCCGGGCTGGCGGACGTCACTGAAATCGAGCTGGCGATAGCTGTAGCGCAGATAATCGCCCCAGCGGGTCGCCGGTGCGGTCTTGACCGTTGTCGTGCTGCCATCGGCGCCGACCCGCAGCAGGCGCGCCGGTGCCGTCGTGCGATCGTTGCGATCGAGCTCGATCGTCGCGACCTTGCGCGCACCGGGGGCGTAGCCCAGCTGCGAATGCGCGATCACGGGCGCGCGCAGCCAGCCCGGCACGCTGTTCGGCTGGACCTCCCATTCGAGCACGGTCCCGGTCCGCCCAGCAGGCAGGAGCGAGCGGAGCACGAACCAGCCATTTTGCGCCTGATTACGACCGTCGAACAGCTGCACCGGCGCGCTCGACCGGATCGTCACGCGGCGGGCGGGATCCTCAGGCGCGAGGACGAAGCGGGTGCCTTGCGCGATGGCGTTCGGCTCTGCGCCAGGCCCCTCGGCGCGACCGCTCGCCGCATTGCGCTGTGGCGTCGCGGTCATCGTGTCGGCGGGGTGCAGCGGGAAGACGCCGCTGCGATCGTCCGCGAGATAGCCGTGGTGGAAATAGGCGGCGGGGAGGAATTCGAGGTTGAATCCCGCCTTGCCCGCGAGCGCCGCGGGGACCGGCGCGTCGAGGATTACCGCCAGCGCGACGGCCGCGCCCTTGGTCGAGGAGCGGATCCGGTATCGCCAGTTATAATCGGGATATTCGAGCGTGACGGTGACGGTGCCGGCAGCGCGATCGACCTGCCGGTCGACGAATCGCGCGGTCGCATCCCATTGCCCCGGCGTGGCGGACAGGCGCACATCGCCATTGGTCGCGATCCGTTCGCCCTGCTGGATGATCTCGACGCCGCTGATCTTCGAATCGGCGAACAGCCCGTCATACCAGTTCGAGAAGACCAGCACGTTGACGGCTGGCGCCTCGTAATAGCCCGCATCGCCAAGCGTCGGTGCGGCCGCGTCAGGGCGCGCAGCCCGACCTGTGCGGGCAGGGGCGATCCGTGGTCGTGCGGTGGCATCCTGCGGGGCTGCGGCATCGCGCGGCAGCGCGCGCGCGACGCCGGGTATCGCGGTCGAAACCAGTGTCCCCAGCAGGCAAAACCAAGCTGTTCCCGTCATATACCCTCTCCCAAGTCCCAGTATCGCCGATCGCTGACCGGTCATTCTTACTCAGACTATAGCGCTAACTTCTGGCGGCGCTACCATGTCATCAGGACCTGGAATGCCAGCCGATACGCGGCTGGACATGATAGCGGTATCGACTTACGTTCGCGCCTTACGAGCAGGGCAGGCATCGGGCGAAGGCGCCGGTGGATCGACCCGATGCCGTGGCGGAGGGAGAGAGATGACGGGGCTCATCATCGATCGGCGTCGTGCACCGCGGGGATCGCCTGTGCACTGGGCATGCGTGCTGTTGCTGGCGGGCCTGTCGCCCGGCACGGCGGCAGAGCCTTTGGCGACGCCGGGTTCGAACGCAATCGCCGCCGTGGCGGATCCCCAGACCGCTGCCAGACCGATACCACCCGCGCTGGCGCCCTATTTCACGGCGGTGCCGGACGCGGCGACCACGCCCGATCGCGACGGCTTTCTGCGCCGCTGGTTGTTGCTCGAACCGATCGCCAAACCCAATCGCACGAACACCGGCTTTACCCCCACCTATGTCCGGCAGGCCCTGACCGCATCCCTGCCAGGGTCGCCGGTCGCAATCCCGAGGGACGGGCAGGTCGAAAAGGCCGCCGCGCCACTGCGCTGGCATGCACTTGATTCGAAGGGGTTCGACGTCAAGCTGTTCGACTTCGCCAAGGCACTGGGGGCGCCGACCTATGGCGTGATATTCTGGGCGGTGACGATCGTCGACAGCCCCCGCGAGCAGCGCAACGTCCGCCTGGCGGTCGGTTCGAACGCGGCATCGATCTGGTGGCTGAACGGCACCGAGGCGGTCGGGCTGTTCAACGACCGTCGCATGGTGATGGACGACGTGCTGTCGGATCGCCTGACGCTGCGCAAGGGACGCAACGTCATCCGCGGCGCGGTGATCAACGGCCCCGGGCTGAGCAGCTTCTGCGTCCGCTTCGTCGACGAAGCCGGCCGCCCGATCACCGATCTGACGACCCATGATCGATAGCCCCCGTCGCGATACCGCGGATCGGCAACAGGGAGGGACCCGGATGCGGTGTGGACTGATCGCGGTGTGCCTGGGGTTTGCGGGCGCAGGGCCCGCCGCCGCGCAACTGGCGGGCGAACCTTTCATCCACGATCCCTCGACCGTCACGCTGTCGGACGGGAAATATTACACGTTCGGCACCCGCGGCGGCGGGCTGGTGTCCGAAGACGGCTGGACCTGGCATGGCGGCCCCGAGCGGCCGGGTGGCGGCGTGGCGCCCGACGTCATTCGGATCGGCGACCGCTATTACGTTGCCTATGCGGTCGGCGGCGGGGGCATGGGGGGCGGCCATGCCAGCCAGGTCAAGATGATGTGGACGCTGTCGCTCGATCCGGCATCGCCGCGCTTCAAGTTCCACGACATCGGCGTCGTCGCGTCGAGCGACGGGGTCGAGACCGCGGATGCGATCGATCCTGCGTTTCTCTACGCCAAGGGCCGGTTGTGGCTGACCTACGGCACCTATTTCGGCCCGATCCGGATGATCGAACTCGACCCGAAGACGGGACTGCGCATGGTGGGCAACGTGCCCGTCGACGTGGCGATCGACATGGAGGCCACCGCGATGCTGTATCGCGACGGCTATTATTATCTGCTGGGGACGCACGGCACGTGCTGCGACGGGCCCAATTCGACCTATCACATCCGCGCAGGCCGGGCGCGCAGCCCACTTGGCCCCTATCTCGACCATATGGGGATCCCGCTGCTGCGGGGCGGCGGCAAGATGGTCGTCAGCGCGCGCGGTCGCCGCATCGGACCGGGGCATTTCGGACGGATCGCGCTCGCCGGCGGGGTCGAAAAGCTGTCGCTGCATTATGAAGCCGACATGGATCGCAGCGGCCGGAGTGTTCTTGCTATCGAACCCCTGCGGTGGACCGACGGCTGGCCGGTCGTGGGCGAGACGGTGGCGCCGGACACCTATGAAATCGCCTCGGAGCGCAGCGGCTATGCCTTGAGTCTGGCGACCGATATCGTCCGCATTCCGTTCGACGTCCGCCGCAGTTTCATGGCCGCCGCGACCGATCCGGTCGGGCCGATCCCCGACCAGACGCTGGCACAGGATTCTGCCGACTGGCCACGCGGGCGGATCCGGGTGGATCTGGCGGACTATCTGGTGCGGCCGCATCAGTTGTGGACGATCACGCCGGTGCCCGCGGCGGGGGGCTATTTCGGCGCCCCCTATTACCGGATCGCGATCGCAGGCACGTCGCGCATGCTCGCCGCCACCCCGAACGGAGAGGTCGAGACGATCACCGCCGCCACCGCAGGCGCCGAGCCCCTATGGCAGATCGATCAGCTCACCGACGGCAGTTACCGGATCAAACCGAAGGTCGTGCCGGGCGACGGGCGGGATCTCGCGCTGGTCGCGATCGGTGCGAGCACGCCGACCCTTGCGGCATTCGATCCGGCAAGCCCGGCGGGACGGTGGACGTTCAAACGACCCTGACACGGCCGTCGGTCGCCAAGCGGAGTTGACGGATGCGCAGAGTCGACTACTCCTACTATTAACTTCAAAAGACGGGGCCTCGCCAAGGGGCCGAAAGGGAGAGCATGAACCGGATCAGTCCTCGCCTCGCACGGTCGTGCGCCATCCGCCCTCGTCGCATGGGACGCAAGACCGCAGCGTCGTTGCTCGCGCCGCTGATCCTCGCGGGCACGGCGCTGTCCGGCGGCGCCGCAGCGCAGACCCTGTCGGCGGAGACGGCCAGTGCGACCTTGCAGGCTGACAAGCCCGGCCCGCAGATCCACCGCGACGTGTTCGGGCAGTTCGCCGAGCATCTCGGTCATGGCATCTATGGCGGCATCTGGGTCGGCAAGAATTCGCGGATCCCCAATGACGGCGGCTATCGGCGCGACGTGCTCGCGGCGATGAAGGCGATCAACGTGCCGATGGTGCGCTGGCCCGGTGGCTGTTTTGCCGACGAATATCACTGGCGTGACGGGATCGGCGCCACCAAGGCGCGGCCGACCAAGGTCAATACCAACTGGGGCGGCGTCAACGAGGATAACAGCTTCGGCACGCACGAATATTTCGGGCTGATGGACCGGCTGGGCGGCAGCACCTATGTCTCGGCCAATGTCGGCAGCGCACCGCCTGCCGAGACCGCGCAATGGGTCGAATACATGACCGCGCCGCAGGGTACCACGGTGCTGGCCAAGGAGCGCGAGCGCAACGGTCACGCCGCGCCGTGGAAGATCCAGTATCTCGGCATCGGCAACGAACTATGGGGCTGCGGCGGCAACATGCGTGCGGAATATGCCGCCGATCTGACCAACCGCTATGCCCAGTTCGCCAAGTCCGCCAACGGCCCGATGCTCAAGATCGCGAGCGGCCCGAGCGATTCCAACTATGAATGGACCGAGGCGATGATGCGCATCGCCGGCAAGAATATCGACGGGCTCGCGCTGCATTATTACACGCGTCCGCGCGACAAGAACTGGGCCGACAAGGGGCCAGCGCTGGGCTTTGCCGAGCGCGAATGGGCAAGCACCATGGCGCACACGCTGCAGATGGAGGAGTTCATCACCAAGCATTCGGCGATCATGGACAAATATGATCCCGCCAAGCGCGTGATGCTCGCGGTCGACGAATGGGGGACATGGTATGACCCGACGCCGGGCAGCAATCCGGGCTTTCTCGAGCAACAGAATTCGGTGCGCGATGCGGTCGTCGCGGGGCTTAACATCAACATCTTCGCGCGCCATGCCGACCGGGTGAAGATGGCGGCGATCGCACAGATGGTGAACGTGCTGCAGGCGATGCTGCTGACCGACGGCGCCCGGATGGTGAAGACGCCGACCTATTGGGTGTTCGACCTGTACAAGCCGTGGCAGGGCGCGACGTCGTTGCCGATCACGCTGACCTCGCCCTGGTATCACAAGGACGAAGTGGCGGTGCCCGCGGTCAGCGCGTCGGCGGTGCGCGACGCGGCGGGGCAGGTGCATGTCGCGCTGGTCAACCTCGACCCCAATCGGGCGATGCCGGTCTCGGTCGCGCTGACGGGGTTGCAGGCGACCCAGGCGAGCGGCCGGATCGTCACCGGTCCGACGATGGATGCGCATAACAGCTTCGATTCGCCGGATGCGGTGACCCCGCAGCCCTTTGCCGATGCCCGGATCGCGGGTGGGACGCTGAGCGTGACCGTCCCGGCAAAGTCGGTGCTGGTGCTCGATCTGCGCTGACCGGCCGGCCGGGCATGACGTGTTCGGCGGCGATGATGGATGGGGGATGCGATGCGGAGTCGTGGTGGAACGTGGCTGCTGGGTGCGGCGCTGGGGCTGGCATCGATCGGGAGTGCGGGCGCGCAGGTGAAGACACCGGCGCCCGCGGTCGTGCCGGGGGCGAAGGCCGTCACGGCCGAACGCATCACCGTTTATTCCCCCGCCATCACCGGCAATCTGGAGGGGAATAGTCCCGACCGCGCGGTCATTGTCATTCTTCCGCCCGGCTACCGGACCAGCCCCGGCAAGCGCTATCCCGTGGTCTATGCGCTGCACGGCTATTCGATCGGCGTGGAGCAATGGATCGGCGAGATCCATGTGCCGCAGACCATCGAGGGGGCGTTCGCCAAGGGCGTCCGCGAAATGATCGTCGTGCTGCCCGACAGCAAGACGGTGCACAACGGATCCTTCTATTCGCGGTCGGTGACGGTGGGCGATTTCGAGCGCTTCGTCGCGCACGACTTGGTCGGCTATGTCGACACGCATTATCGGACGATCGCGGATCGTCGCAGTCGCGGCCTCGCGGGGCATTCGATGGGCGGCTATGGCACCGCGCGGATCGGGATGAAGCATGCCGATATTTTCGGCGCGCTCTACATGATGAGCCCCTGCTGCCTGTCGACACGCGCGCTGGGCACCCCCGATGCCGCGGTCGAGGCGACGATCCGGGCGCTGAAATCGCCCAAAGACGGCGCGACGCTGCCCTGGGGCGTGCGGGCGCAGCTCGCCACGGCCGCCGCCTGGTCGCCCAATCCCAAGGCCCCGCCGCTCTATCTCGACCTGCCGGTCAAGGACGGCCAGCCCCAGCCCGAAGTGACGGCCCGCTGGGCCGCCAACGCCCCGCTCGCAATGCTAGACCAATATGCCGGTGACCTGCGCCGCTATGCCGCAATCGGGATCGACGTGGGCGACCGCGACGGCCTGAAGGACGACGCGGTCAAGTTTCACGAAGCACTCGACCGCTACGGTATCGCCAACGCCTTCGCGATTTATCCGGGCGATCATACCAGTGGCGTCGCGGGGCGCGTGCAGGACCAGATGATGCCGTTCTTCGCGCGTGCGCTGGCGTTCGGCAAATGAAGGCGGGATCGGCGATCGCCGCGGGCCTGCTGCTCGCGACCGCGGCCTCGGCGCAGGTCTGGCGATCGGATCAGGGTGATGGCAGCTACCGCAACCCGGTGCTCTATGCGGACTATCCGGATCCCGACATCATCCGCGTCGGCCGCGACTATTATTTCGCGTCGACGACCTTTGCGAACACGCCGGGGATCACGATCCTGCACAGTCGCGACCTGGTGAACTGGACGATCACGTCGCATCTGGTGGCGCGTCTCGAGGGTCGGCCGCAATATGACCTGGTCGGCGGCAACGCCTATCGCAAGGGGCTCTACGCCTCGAGCCTGCGCTATCACGCGGGCACCTATTATCTGGCGAACACGCCGGTCGGGCAGAATACGCGGATCTGGTATGCCAGGGACGTACGCGGTCCGTGGCGCTACCACGAGCTCGATCGCCAGGCGTTCGATCCCGGCCTGTTCATCGAGCCCGACGGCCGGGCGTATCTCGCCACTGCGAGCACCGCCGACGGGACGATCACCCTGCTGACGCTCGACCGTGCGCTCGCGCACGTCACGGCATCACGCAAGATCCATTATATCAAGGGGGCCGAAGGGTCGAAGTTGCTGCGGCGTGGCGACTATTATTATCTGTTCAACGCGCTGCCGCCGCGGCTTGCGCTGTCCGTATCGCGGTCGCGCAGCCTGTTCGGGCCGTGGGAAACCCGCGACCAGATCGACGACACGACCGGTGGGCACCAGGGCGCGCTGGTCGATCTGCCGGACGGGCGCTGGTTCGGGTTCGTGATGGAGGATAGCGGCGCGATCGGGCGGATGACCAATATCAGCCCGGTCTTCTGGCGCGACGACTGGCCGGTCTGGGGGACTCCCGCCGCCCCGGGCCGCGTGCCGCGTCAGGCGGCCAAGCCGATCGCGGGCCATCGTTTTGCCGAGCCCGCGACGTCGGACGAGTTCGGCGGGCGGCGGCTCGGGCTGCAATGGCAGTGGAACCATAATCCCGAACTGGAACGCTGGTCGCTTGCCGCACGCCCCGGCTGGCTGCGGTTGCGCCCGACCGTGGCGGAGCGGTTCTGGTCCGCGCGCAACACGCTGACGCAAAAGGGGCAGGGGCCTGCGAGCCGCGGCGAGGTGAAGCTCGATATCGCTCGTCTGGCGCCCGGCGATCGTTGTGGCTTTGGCACGCTGGGACAGATCAGCGCGAACCTGACCGTGACGCGCGATGCGAACCGCCGGGCCCGGATCGCGATGGAGGTGACGACCGACCGGGTCGAGGGCGCGCAGACCGAAACGCGTGCCACCACCGACCTGCCGCAGGGTAATACGCTGTGGCTGCGCACTGACATGGACTTCACGACGAGCCGGGGCCGGGTCGCCTATAGCGCGGACGGTGTTCGCTGGACCGGGCTCGGCGGTGACTTCCCGCTCGCCTTCGCATGGCAGACCGGCACGTTCCAGGGCGAGCAGTTCGCGCTGTTCTGCTACGCGCCCGCCCGCAGCGAGGGCTGGGTCGACATCGACAGCTTCCGCCTCTCGCGACTGGCACCGGCGGGCGGCGCGCCACGATAGGCGAAGGCGGGTCGCCGCCTATCGCAGCAGCGCAGCCTCCGCCCAGGCGACGGGTTGCGTCGCGGTCGAGGCGCTGCCGCGGGCGACGAGTTCGACGATCCGCACCCCCTTGATCTCCGCGCGCAGCGGCGCGGGGGCCATGCCGAACGCCATCGCCGGGGAGGTCGCAAGCAGGCGCCCGTCGCCCCAGACCTCGAACGTGACCGTGCCTGCCTTGGGGGTGCCGGAATCGTTGACGCCGACCTTCGTTGCGAAGCGCGTGAACCCGGCATTGCGCACCTCGAGACGCGACTGGCCGAGCACGCCGAGCCCCGTGTCGAAGTCCGTCCCGGCGATCCGCAACAGCTTGCCATAGGGTGCCCGGTCCGCCTCGGCCCCGCCCCAGCCGCCATATTGCGGATGCTCGCCCGGGCCGTGCGTGCCGATCCAGGGGGTGATCGAATGGTGGATGGTCGGATCGGCCTGGGGCGACGCCACCCCGTCCACCGCCGGATTGACGCGTCCGGTCTGTTCGGAAAGATAGAGCCCGTCGGCAAGACGCCGGGTGCCCGCGGCGCGGAACACGCGCGTCTCGTGCGGGGCCAGCGACAGGGCCATGTCCTTGCGGAAGCTGCTGTCCGCCTTGCTCCACAGGTCGCGCAGGCGGACATCGGTATCGGGGCGCAGCTTGAGATGCTCGGCGGTCAGCGTCGCCTTGGCGGGCTGCGCGGTCCGGTTGACGACGGCGACGCCCTTGCTGCCGTCGGCCAGCGTCTTGACGAGGATCTGCACCTCGTCCGAGTCATAGGCGAGCACCGCCTGGTTGCCGGCCTGATCCTGGTTCAGCGCGACGATGTCGGCATTGCCGAAGATCGCGAGCAGATCGGGCGTCAGCTTGCGTAGGTCATAGCCGATGATCAGCGGCGAGTTCAGCATCGCCCAAAGCGTGAAATGCGCCCGCGCCTCGATGAGATGGCTGCGATCGAAATCCCCCGACCCGACGAACAGCATGTCGGCGTCGTTCCACGACCCGGGATGCGCATAGAGCGCACGGTGCGTCACGGTGTCCATATTGGTCAGCATGCGCGGCCAGAGCGGCTGGATGTCGTCGCTGGTGCGCGAGGTGTTGCCGACGTCCTTGCCCCAGGCGCGCACATCGCCCGCGCCCCAGAGGCACAGCGAGTAGACATAGGGACGTCCCGCCGCCTCGGCGCGGATCGCCGCCCCGACATCTTCATAGAGGCGGCGGATACCCGCGACGTCGGACCGGCCGAGCGACTGCATGTCGACCAGCGGCGGCAGCGCGCGATACAGGCCCGATCGCACGCGCGGCGCATCCGCGGGCAGCCCCCGGATACCGCAGGCATCGACCTTGATGAAATCGAAATTCCAGTCGCGGAAATAGGTCTTCATGTCCTGATCGACATGGCCGTAGAGCCCGACTTCGCGTTCGGCGACACTGCCTTCAGGCTGGTTCTTGAAATCGGGGGTGTAGATCTGGCCGCAACTGTTGCGGCCGATATCCGAATAGATCCCGGCCTTCAGCCCCATCGCATGGAGCCGGTCGGTGAGCGGGCGGAAGCTGGTGTCGGGGCCGGTCGCCGCAGACGGGAAATGGCTGGTGCGGATGATCATCCGCCCGTCGGGCTGGCGGCGCTTCAGCCACCAGCCGTCGTCGATATTGACGTAGCGATAGCCGAGCGTTGCCAGCTTCGTGTCGACCAGCGCCTGCGCGGAGGCGAGCACCTTCTCCTCGTCGACATCGCTGTTGAACGCGTTCCACGAATTCCAGCCCATCGGCGGGACGGGGGCGTGGCCATCGGCATTCGCGCTCCACCGGCCGGTCGCCGCAAGCGGATCGCGCGGGGCGGCGTGGGCGGGCGGGGCGGCGGCACCGGCGAATGCGAGCGCGGTGCCGAGCAGCAGGGCCGAGCGGGCGATCATAGCGGCAGTGCCGCGGAAGCGCGCGCGGTGAAGCGTGTCGTCGCTCCCGGAACGCCGGTGCCGGGCTGGCCCGACCCCAGCGTCACGCGGTACGTGCCGGCGGCGATTGATCGCGTGCCGTCGAGCGCGACCGAACTCAGGTCGCGCGGCGAGAGGTCGAAGCTGAGCATGCGGGTCTCTCCGGGGTTGAGGTCGACGCGGCGAAATCCGCGTAGCGCAATCCGCGGCGTGCCGGGCCGGTCGGGAAAATCGAGGTAGAGCTGCGCGACTTCGGCGCCCGCGCGCTTGCCGATATTGCGGAGCCGCGCGGTGACGCGGACGCCGGTCTCCGCCCCGCCCGGCGCGGGTTCGACCCGGATCGCATCATAGGCGAAGCGCGTGTAGCTGAGCCCCGCCCCGAACGGATAGACGGGCGTGCCGGTGAAATAGCGATAGGTGCGCCCGGCCATCGCATAGTCGCCGAACGGCGGCAGATCCGCGACGCTGCGGTAGAAGGTCAGCGGCAGGCGGCCCGACGGATTGGTCCGGCCGGTCAGAATATTCGCTGCGGCGAGACCGCCCTGTTCGCCCGGATACCAGGCCTCGAGGATGGCGGCCGCGTGATCCTTGGCCCAGGCAAGGTTGATCGGGCTGCCGTTCATCGCCACCAGCACGATCGGCTTGCCCGCGGCGCGCGCCTGTTCGAGCATCGCGATCTGGTCGGCGGGAAGGTCGAGCGTGGTCTTGTCGCCGCCGGCGAAGCCCGGGACGCTGACGCCGGTTTCCTCGGCTTCGAGGTCGGAGGTGAGGCCGACGACCGCGACGACGATGTCGGCCGCCGCGGCGGCGCGTTTCAGCGCGGCACCGGGATCGTCCGATACGCGTTTCCAGACGAGATCGACACCGCCGCCGTCGACCTCGATGCGGTAGCGTCGCCCGGCGGTGAGCGTGAGCGTCTTCATCCCGGGCAAATCGTTCCAGCGGGCCTTGCGACGGTCCGACACGACCACCCCGTCGACCGCCAGCACGCCGCCCGCCCCCGACAGGCCGAGGCGATAGCTGCCGGTTTCGGGGGGAATGAGAAATCCGGTGCGGATCGTCCGGTGCACGTCCGCGACCCCGGCGAGCGCGAGCTGACGGTCGCCGACATCGGGCTCGATCCGGGTCACGACGGGGGTGTCCCGGTAGCGCACCGCCGCGACGATCGCGTCGCGCGTGCCGGGGGCAAAAGCGGTCGGCAGCGGGGTGACCGGGTTGTAATAGCGTGCGAGCACGCCCGGCTTGCCATCGGGGGTCTGCAGCGCGGAGGTCGGAACGCGGTCGCCGTCGGTGACGGACTCGCCGAACGGGACCAGCGTGATTCTGTCAGTGCCGAGCGTCGTGCGCAGGCCGTCAACGATCGAGACCGGCGGTCCCGACAAGGGCGATGCGTAATTGCCGCGCAACACGCGCGTGGCGTCGCCCAAGGGCCCGATCACCGCGACCCTCGTCCCGGCGCGCAGCGGCAGGACGCCGTCATTCTTCAGCAATACCATCGACCGTTCGGCGGCGGTCAGCGCGAGCCGGCGATGCTCGGCGGCACCGACCGCGTCGACCGGCACCGCCGCGGGCGCGTCGGCCAGACCGGGGAGATCGCCGGTGCGGTAGCGCGCCGCGAACAGGCGGACGAGGCTGCGATCGATATCGGCCTGGGTAACGAGGTCGCGCTGCAACGCGGTGCGATAGCGGGCGTCGAGCCCCGCCGTGTCGCTCAGCGTATCCCCGCTGCATTCATTGTCGACACCCGCGCGCAGTGCCGCGGCGACCGCGGCGGCGCCATCGGGGGCATATTTGTGGTTGTCGGCAATGTCCTTCACCGCGTCGCAATCGGACACGACATAGCCTGAAAACCCCCAGGCGCCGCGCAGATGCGTCTTGAGCAGCGGGTCGCTGGCACAGGCGGGCTGACCATCGATGCGGTTATACGCGCACATGACCGACCCCGCCTGTCCGTCGACGATCGCTGCGCGGAATGCCGGCAGGAACGTATCCTCGAGGTCGTGCGCGGACACATAGACATTGGCCTGGTGTCGCGTGGCTTCCGGCCCGCTGTGGACGGCGAAATGCTTCGGCGTGGCGATGACGTGCGGGCGCTCGGGATCGGGGCCCTGCAGGCCGCGAACGAAGGCGACGCCCATCGCCGCGGTCAGGACGGGATCCTCGCCATAGGTTTCCTGGCCGCGCCCCCAGCGCGGATCGCGGAAGATGTTGATGTTGGGGGACCAGCTGTCGAGCCCGGTGCCGATATGCCCGACCCGCCCGGTTTCGCGCGCCAGCGTGTGAAGCCCGCGGACCTCGGTGCTGATCGCGCCGGCCACCGCCTGGACGAGCGGCGCATCGAAGCTCGCGGCCAGACCGATCGGCTCGGGGAAATTGGTCGTCGCGATCGGCCCCAGCGCGCCGTGGAGCGATTCCGTCCACCAGTTATAGGCCGGAATGTCGAGCCGCGGGATTGCGGGCGCGACGTTGAGCAGTTGCGGCAGCTTCTCGTCCGCGCGCAGCTGCGCGACGAGCGCGGTGGCCATGACCGTGGCCTGGTCGGGCGCGGCCGGGCTGGTCTGTGCGGCGACCGGGGCCGCGACGAGCGCGATTGCAAGCGCAAGCGACGGGCCGATCGCCGCGCGCCGGGTGGGCATCATAGTCGTGCGCATCATCGTCTTCCCCATGCTCGCAGGACGCCGCCGCCGGCGCATCACGATATCGGTGTTTCGAACGGGCCGACGGGCAGCCCCGCATCGTCGACCAGGTTGATCGCGGGCGCGTCCGACCAGGCATAGCGGACCCGCGTGACGGGCTGGCCGTCGCCGGGCAGCGTCACCTGCGAGCCGACGACCGTGCCGGATGCGTAGCGACAGCTTGCGGCGGCGGCACCGCACAACTCGAACCCGATCGCCTCGCGCGCGCTCTTCGCGTGCAGCGCGCCGGTCACGCCGGAGAAATCGAGAGCGACGCCGCCGCCGGGCGCGCGCTGTGCACGGGCGATAGCCGGGCCCGAGGGTGCGATCCGTTCGCCATAGACCGTCGCCCGCATGACCTGGGCAAGGCGTTGCCCCACCGCATGCTTTTCGCCCGGATGGATGTCGAGCGCATCGCCGATGTCGAGCGTGACCGCGACGCCGGCGTGGCGGTCCGCGGCGGCGACGCGACGTTGCGCATCGCGCACGGTGGCCCAGCCGCTCTCGCCCGGCGCAAAGGACGGGGCTCCGTAGCCGGCGAGCTGGGCGATGGCGAAGCCGGCCTGCGGGCTGCCGAGACGCGTGCGCCAGTCGGCGATCAGCGCGGTGAGACGCTGATCATAGCCCGGAATGCCGGTGTCGGATTCGCCCTGATACCAGGCGATCCCGGCGACGCGCGTCCGGCCGAGCGGTGCGATCATCGCATTGTAGAGCGTCCCGGCGCCGTTGATGTCGTCCCACGGCACCCGGGGGGCGGAACCCGCGATCCGCTGTGCCTTCGCATAGCGCCAGCCATCGCCGAGCGGCACGCTGCTCCCGTCCCCGAAGGTGATCCGCATCGTGTCCGCAGGACCGGTCATCCCGCCATAGGCATAGACGTCGTCGTCGTTGACGGTGATGACGTTGCGCCCGGCCTTCAGCGTGCCGACGGGTAGTGCATAGACGCGCGACTGTGAGGCGAGGCTGCTGCCGCCGACACCGATCCCGTTGACCCAGGTCCGGTCGGCATCGTCGATCGTCCCCAGCACGAGCGTGGCGGGACCGCGCGCCTGTTCGGCGGTGATCTCGACGCTGCGCTGATACCACAGCATGCCGTTGTAGCTGGCGAGGTCGGCGATGCCCCAGGTCTCGAAATTGGTCATCGCGGGCACCGCCTGCCAGTCGAGCGCGGCGCCGGGCTGCCACGGCTCGCGGCCGACCGCGTCGCCCGATCCGGTCCGCCACCATGTCTCCCACAGCGTCATCGCACGCCGGTTCGCCGCCGCGGAATCGCGCGCGTAGAGCGCCAGCAGATCCGCCTGGTCGCCGAGCCCCGCCTGCCGCAGCGCGGGATCGCTCATCCACGCGCTGATCCGCGACCCGCCCCAGCTCGCATGGATCGCACCGATCGGCACGGCCGCGCTCCGCCGGAGCGCCTGCGCCATGTAGAAGCAGGCCGCGGAGAAGGCGATCTGGCTCGCCGGGCCGGCGACGGTCCAGCGTACCGCATCGTCGAGCCGCGCGACGGGCGTCGCGGCGGCGCGCTTCGGGATGGTCAGCAGGCGCAGGCCGGCGTCGACGGGGGCATGCGCGTCGGGGATCAGGTCCTGCGCCTCACTGACCGCCAGTTCCATGTTGCTCTGGCCCGAGCAGAGATAGACATCGCCGATCAGTACATCGTGCAGCACCGCCGCGCCGCTCTGCGCCGCGATCGTCAGATCATAGGGACCGCCGGCGTCGAGCGCGGGCAGCTCCGCAGCGAAGCGGCCTGCTCGGTCCGCCTTTGCCGTGACGGAACGCCCCGCCAGCGTGATCATCACCGTTTCCCCCGCCGCCGCCTCGCCGGTCAGCGCGATCGGCTGACCTCGCTGGATCACCGCGTGATCGGTCAGCACGCCGTCGAGGCGCGGGGCGGCCAGCGCGGCGGACGCGCTGCTGGCGAGAAGGACGGCGATGGCGAGACGCACGGGCAGGCGTTGCATGATTCGATGGGTCCTCTGGCAGGTCAGACGGGCTGGAGCCCGGAGCGAACGAAACGGTGGATACGATCGCGGTGGTGAGGCGGGCTGGCCACCAGACGGTGTGTCGGGGCGTCGTTTTCGATCGAGCCGGGCATCATCGCCGTGCGTGCGCGGAGGCTGACGACTATGTCGTTACCAGTCCCGTCTATCGCGGGCAGGGGTAGCGTGTTGCTCTGAATGGCAATGTCTTGCGCGAAGGCGGGCAGCGCGCAGGTCAGCGTGGCAAGGCTGGTCGCGTGCGCGACCGTAGGGCCGCCGCGGGCGAGCGTCGGGTTTTGGGCCGCAACGGTGGAAGCAGCAGACGTCGTCGAGCCCATCCTGACCTCCCCTCATGGGTCGCATTGCCTCATCGTGCGTGAGGCATGGGCGACCGAATTGCATCTCTCCGACTTCAGAAGGAGATGCGCAATTTAGCAGTTGCGATAGCGCTCACACTACCTCGGATATCGGGCGTTGCAAGTATTTGTCCGAGTGAAGACAAAACAGCTCACAAATGCCGGAGCGCCATGCGATCTGGAGCACGATTGATAAGACTATAGGCTGAATGGCCGCCCGGGACAGGCTGGACTATGCGCGGCATGATGCGGCTGCCGAGCGCACGTCGACGCTCGCCGGAGAGTACGGTTCGGCGTTGCAATATCAGAAGAAAAATGGTGCCCGGAGACGGGGTCGAACCGCCGACACTGCGATTTTCAGTCGCATGCTCTACCAACTGAGCTATCCGGGCATCGTCCGATCGGGATCGGATGAAGGGCCGATCGTGCGATCGGAAGGGCGCGTTTAGTCGGGCTCTTCACCGCTGTCTAGCCCCGTTTGCGATATTGCGCGGCCGGGGATGCGATAGCCTTCGCCGAGCCATTGCAGCAGGTCGCGGTCGCGGTGTCGGCTCGAGCAAAAGGGGGCGTAGTCGGGGACGGCGGGCTGGCCGCAGATCGGGCATTTCACGGCGGGCATCAGCGGCTCTCCAGATCGTGGACGACGCCCGTACGACGGGCGAGCGTCGCCAGCCAGTCGGGGTGCGCCATGAGGCGGGCATGGACCGCGGCGGGCAGCGCATGGCGCCGCGGGGCGGTCGGCGGGGTGCGCTCGAGCGTGCGCAACGCGGCGCGGGCGGCGGCGCCGACGGGATCGGCGCGGAGGATCTCGGGGATCGAGGCGCGGGCACGCGGGCGGATGATCTGCAGGAAGCCGAAGCCGTTGACCGCGGTGCGCTCGAACGGGGGCGGCAGCGTCGTGTCGATCGCCGCGGCGACGGCGCTGCGCTGTGCCTTGCCGGCGAGGGTGGGGAAGTCGACGCCGATCGAGCCGCCGATCCCGTGGCGGCGGATCGCGCGCGCGACGGCCTGCGCGGCGGCGACCGCCAGCGGGTCTAGCGGCGGCGCGCCGTCGACATCGAACAGCGTCATCGCCGGCGTCGGCGACAGCCGCAGCGCACCGAGCGGGAAGACGATCTCGCCGCTCATCGCCTCGTCGAGCAGTTCGGACCAGCCCGCGGCCTCCAGCGCGTCGGGCTCGTGCGCGCGCGGGGCATGGATCGGCAGGCCGGTCGCGACGAGGCGGTCGTACAGCGTCGGCGCGGCGCAGGGCGGTCGGTCGGTGGCGTTCGCCTTGGCGAGCTTGGCGCGGCCGGCCTCGGGCAGGGCCTCGCGGACGATCTCGACGGTCAGGCTGGCGCCCTGCGTGATGCCGGGCGGGAGGTGGCTGACCAGCGCCTCGCCGCCGTCGAGCGCGACGCGGCCGCGCCCGCCGCCCAGCGCCTCGACGAGACGTGCGCGCGCGACATGGCCGACGCGCAGCGCCACGTCGTCGCGCTCGATCAGTGCCTCGACGATCTGGTCATTCTCGACCAGCGCGGCGCGGTCTTCGCCGATGCCGGCTTCGTAGAGCCAGACGGGACCGGGTTCAGGCAAGCGCGAGGCCGGCGGTCTTCAGCAGCGCGCGGGTTTCGAAGAGCGGAAGCCCCACGACCCCCGAATGGCTGCCCGAGAGAAAGCGCACGAACGCCTCGGCGCGGCCCTGGATCGCATAGCCGCCCGCTTTGCCCAGCCCTTCGCCGCACGCGATGTAGTCGTCGATCTCGGCGCTCGAGAGCGGCTTGAACGCGACGATCGTGTCGGCGAGGCGGGTGCGGACGGTGCCGGCGGCGTCGATCACGCAGACCGCGGACAGGCAGTGATGACGTCGCCCGGACAATTTGCCGAGCAGGTCGCGCTGGATGTCAGCCGTATCGGCGGGCGGCAGGATGCGGCGGCCGAGCGCGATGGTGGTGTCGCCGGCGATGACGATCTCGCCCGCCGCGCGACCGACCGCGCACGCCTTCTCGACCGCGAGACGCAGCGCATAGGCGCGCGGCACTTCGGCCCGGTGCGGGCTTTCGTCGATATCGGGGGACGCCACGCGCGACGGCACGACGCCGAGCCGCGCCAGCAGGTCGCGGCGGCGGGGCGAGGAGGAGGCTAGGACGAGCACAATTGCCTCGATCTTGCTGCACGACCGCGGACGACCCGCGGCCAGCGCTTATTTGAAGCGGTAGGTGATGCGACCCTTGGTCAGATCATACGGGGTGAGCTCACACAGCACCTCGTCGCCGACCAGCACGCGGATGCGGTTCTTGCGCATCTTGCCGGCGGTGTGACCGAGAATCTCGTGGTCGTTTTCGAGCTGTACCCGGAACATCGCGTTGGGGAGGAGTTCCACCACGCGGCCGCGCATCTCGAGCAGTTCTTCCTTGGCCAAATATAATCTCTGAATTGGGGGAATTTCGGGACGAGCGCCCTTACCGCAGGTTCGCAAAAAAGGAAAGCACGCCCGAAAGGCGCGCATGGCCCTTATGCCCATACGCGCCCGTCAGACCTGGATGTCGGTGTTCGCCGCGTCCGAAACAAGGGCGCGTCACAGCAGCCCGGGCTGTGTGCCGGTGGCTTCGCGCGCGGCGCGGCGGAAGGCGGCGCGGTCGACATTGGGGATTCGCGGCCGCTTGCCCTGGAACAGGTCGGCGAGTGTCAGGATCTGAAGCCGCGGGAACGTCTCGTCGACGCCCGCACGGTAGATGCCGACCGCAGCGGCGCGGCGCTCCATCTCGCGCGTGGGCCTGGCGTTCATGATCAGCACGCCGATCGGCGCCTTTTCGCGCGCGATCGTCGCGGCGAGCGTCTCGACCATCGTCACATCGGGATTGAGCCCACCCTTGACCGAGACGATCGCACGGTGCGTGACCATCTTCCCCGCAGCGACATCGTGATCGTTGAAATAGATCAGCCCGTCGATCCCGCCATCCGCCCCCTTCTTGCGGCCCCCAAAAGGGAGCGCATCGACCAGCGACACCGCCCACCACTGAAACTGGTATTTGTCGCGCAGCGCCAGATCGCGTGCGGAGGCGAGGTCCTCGGGGGTACCTTCGACCGTGAAGGTGACGCGGGGAAACGCGTCCTTCATGCGCTTTTCGATCAGCGAAATGGCGAGATGCGTGATGTCGATCCCGATCCATTGCCGGCCCATTTTCTGCGCGGCATGGACCGCCGTGCCGCAGCCACAGAACGGATCGAGCACCACGTCGCCTTCGTTCGACGACGCGCCGATGATGCGTTCGAGCAGGGCCACCGGCTTCTGGGTCGGATAGCCGAGACGCTCCCGCGACACCGGGGCGATGATAGGGATGTCCCATACGTCGTTCATCGCGACGCCTGGCGACGTGCCGCTTTCCTGCGTGGGATTGCGGGTTCCGTCGGGAGCGAAGGTCACTTTCTGCATCGCCCCGCGCCAACGTTTGATCGAACTCGCCGACGGGGTCATCGTCAGAACGTTGAACAGATTGCCCGTTTCGGTCTTACTGTAGAACAGCAGGCAGTCGTGCATCCGTTGAAAGCGGTGGGAGACCGTCGGCCAGCGCCGATAGCTCCAGATGATCTCGTTCTGAAACTGCCGTTTGCCGAACGTCGCGTCGAGAAGAAGTTTCAGATAGTGGCTCGCGGTCGGGTCGCAGTGGAGATAGAGGCTGCCGGTCGGTTTCAGGACGCGGTGCAGTTCGAGCAGCCGCACTGCCATCATCGCCAGATACGCCATCATGTCATTGTCGCCGAGAAACCCGCGCATCGCGTTGAGCAGGTCGAATGCCTTGGTGTTGCCGCTGCGCGCGACCTGGTCGAAGGCTTCCTCGGCGCTGTCGTTCCAGTGCCAGCTGTCCTCGAACGCCTCGATCTGCGCGTTCGAGGCGCGGCCGTCGGGTTCCTTGAACAGGATGCCGTAGGTCGCGTTCGAATTGAACGGCGGGTCGAGATAGATCAGGTCGACGCTCTCGTCGGCGATCTCCTTGCGGAGGGCGGCGAGATTGTCGCCATAGAAGAGGTGGTTCTCGGGGCGGTTGCGCATCGGGGCAGGATGCGGGGGCGCAAGCCGGTCCGTCCAAGCCAGATGCATCCGCGGGACGGTCTATCGGGTCCGTTACGGCGGTATCGGCGGGGGTATGCGACGGAGGGGACCGCGCGTGCTACCCCCTCCGTCGGGCTCCGCCTGCCACCTCCCCCTCGCGGGGGGAGGATCGGCGCGTCAGCCCACCCCGCCGCCGGCCAGCGCGGCGAGCAGCAGCAGAGCGACGATATTGGTGATCTTGATCATCGGGTTCACCGCGGGGCCGGCGGTGTCCTTGTAGGGATCGCCGACGGTGTCGCCGGTCACCGCGGCCTTGTGCGCCTCGGATCCCTTGCCGCCGTGATTGCCGTCCTCGATATATTTCTTGGCATTGTCCCAGGCGCCGCCGCCGCTGGTCATCGAGATCGCGACGAACAGCCCCGAGACGATCACGCCGAGCAGCATCGCGCCGAGCGCGGCGAAGCCCGAGGCCTGGCCGGCGACCGCGGTGATGATGAAATACACCGCGATCGGCGACAGCACCGGCAGCAGCGAGGGCACGATCATCTCGCGGATCGCCGCCTTCGTCACGAGATCGACGGTGCGCGCATAATTGGGGCGGCTGGTGCCAAGCATGATGCCGGGATTGTCGCGGAACTGCGCGCGGACCTCCTCGACGACCGCGCCCGCCGCGCGACCGACCGCCGTCATCCCGAACGCGCCGAACAGATAGGGGAGCAGCGCGCCGAGCAGCAGCCCGACGATGACGTACGGGTTGCTGAGGCTGAAATCGACCGTGACCTGCGGGAAATAGGTCGCGAGATCGGTGGTATAGGCGCCGAACAGGACGAGCGCGGCGAGCCCGGCCGAGCCGATCGCATAGCCCTTGGTCACCGCCTTGGTGGTGTTGCCGACCGCGTCGAGCGCATCGGTCTTTTGCCGGACGTCGTCGGGCAGGCCCGCCATCTCGGCGATCCCGCCGGCATTGTCGGTGACCGGGCCATAGGCGTCGAGCGCGACGACCATGCCCGCCTGGGCGAGCATCGCGGTGGCGGCAAAGGCGATGCCGATGATCCCGGCAAGCTGGTAGGCGACGATCACCGCGACGACGATGACAAGCGTGGGCAGCGCGGTCGATTCGAGGCTGATCGCGAGGCCCTGGATGACGTTGGTGCCGTGGCCGGTCTCGGATGCCTTGGCGATCGACTGGACCGGGCGGTGGTTGGTGCCGGTGTAATATTCGGTGATCCACACGATCAGCCCGGTGACGACCAGCCCGATCATCATCGACCAGAACAGGTCCATGCCGGTGAAGCTCTGCGTCAGCGACGGCGCGGCCTGGGTGGTCAGGTCGTCGGTCGCGGGATCGAGATAGCCCGCGCCGCCGATCACGCGGTGGAGGTCGCCGAGCACGTACTGCGTGGCGAGGTAGATGGCGGGGATCGACAGGATCGTCGAGGTGAAGAAGCCCTTGTACAGAGCGCCCATGATGCTGCCGCCGCCGAGCCGGACCATGTAGGTGCCGATGATCGAGGTGACGATGCACACGCCGCCGACGAGCAGCGGGAGCGTCATCAGCCGCATCAGCTCGGCGCCGCTCGCCTGGATCAGCAACGCGATCGAGATCATCGTGACGCCCAATGTGACGACATAGGTTTCGAACAGATCGGCGGCCATGCCCGCGCAGTCGCCGACATTGTCGCCGACATTATCGGCGATGACCGCGGGGTTTCGTGGGTCGTCCTCGGGGATGCCCGCCTCGACCTTGCCGACCAGATCCGCGCCGACGTCCGCCGCCTTGGTGAAGATGCCGCCGCCCAGACGTGCGAAGATCGAGATCAGCGAGGCCCCGAACGCCAGCGCGGTCAGCGCCTCGACGATGATCCGGTCGTTGGGCGCGTGACCCGCCGGGCCGGTGAGGTACCAGAAGAAGGCGCTGATCGCGAGCAGCCCGAGCCCTGCGACGAGCATGCCGGTGACCGCGCCAGAGCGGAATGCCATGGTCAGCCCGGCCTGGAGCGAGGTGCGCGCGGCCTCTGCGGTGCGGACGTTCGCACGGACCGAGATGTTCATGCCGACATAGCCCGCGACCCCCGACAGCACCGCGCCGATGACGAAACCGATCGTCGAGATGACACCGAGCGTGGCGAGCAGGATGACGGCGACGATGACGCCGACGATCGCGATGGTGGTGTACTGGCGGCCGAGATAGGCCTTTGCGCCCTCCTGGATGGCGGCGGCAATGTCCTGCATCTTCGCATTGCCGGGGGATGCGGCGAGCACCTGCCGACTGGTGACGAAGCCATATAGGACGGCGATGACGCCGCAGATCATGGCCAGATAGACGGTCGTCATACGGCACTATCCCTTTTTTCAGTTCCTCCCCGGTCTCGGCTTTGCCGAGTCCCGTCCAAGGAACCTATCAGTGCAGGGGTATTGCGCAAGCGACCGTCAGGCGCGGTGCTCATAGCCTAGACTTGGCGGCAGCGGGACGGGCGTGCCGGCATCGTGAAGGACCAGCCCCGATCCCGTGAAGAAGGCGCCTATTCGGGTGGCATCGGTGGCGAAATCTTCGGGTGCGGCGAACAGCAGCTGATAGTCGTCGCCTGCGGTCGCCGCCGCGACCCGGTCGCCCGAAACCATGCGATAGGCGTCGGAGAGGGGGATGGCGGCGAGATCGATTGTGACCGCGAGGCCGCTCGCCAGCGCCATCCGCGCGGCGTCGATGAGCAGCCCGTCGGACACGTCCATCATCGCATGGACGTGGCGGGCTAGGCGGCGGCCATCGGCAAGCCGGGGCTGCGGGCGGTGGTACGCGGCGAGCAGCTCGGCCGGGCCATGCTTGCCGAGCGCGATCGCCAGTCCTGCGCCCGCATCGCCGATCGTGCCGGTGACGTAGAGCGCGTCCCCCGGCTTCGCGCCGGCGCGGGCGGGGGCGGCGGCGTCGCTGCCGAAGGCGGTGACGGTGAGGATGCGGGGTGCTCCCGGGGGGAGGGTGACCGTGTCGCCGCCGATCAGCCGCGTGTCATGGGCCGTAAGGATGTCGGCGAGGCCTTCGAGAAACGCGCGGTCCCATGCGTCGTCGCCGAGCGGGTAATTAAGCAGGATGCCCTCGGGGACCGCACCCTTGGCGGCGAGATCGGACAGGTTGGTCGCGACGAGCTTCCACGCGACGTCCTGAGCGGGGTCGGTGGGGAGGAAATGCACGCCCTCGACCAGCGTGTCGGTGGTGACGACGAGGGGCCCTGCGTCGAGCAGCGCGGTGTCGTCGTTCAGGCCGCGCGCCGCGGGGTGGAGCGGGAGGCGGCGCAGCGCGGCAATGAACTCGGCTTCGGTCATTCCTGCTCCATCTCCCCTTGGGGGAGAGGGCTGGGGTGAGGGGCTGCCACACAGCGCATCGCCCGGAACTGGCCCCCCCCCCCCCCCC
>NZ_LMKZ01000018.1:172519-193872 GCF_001422525.1 Sphingomonas sp. Leaf30
AGATTACGCCCGGACCTCTTTCGCGATGCCGTCGAGCAGGCCGTTCACGAAGCCCGATTCGCGCTTGTCGTAAAAGGCGTGCGCGACGTCGACATATTCGCTGATCACCGCGGCGACCGGCACGTCCTTGCGCGCCAGCAGTTCGTAGGTGCCGACGCGGATGATCGCCTTCATCGGCTTGTCGAGCCGCGCGAGCGTCCAGCCCTTGGCGAGCTTGCCCTCGATCAGCAGGTCGATCTCGCCGCTGCGGGCATTCGCGCCAGTCACGAGGTCGTCGAAGAAATCGACGTCCGCCTCGGCATATTCGACGTCTTCGATCGTCGCGCCGAGCCGGTGCTGATGAAATTCGTTGAGCAGGACGGGCATCGCGGTACCCTCCATCTCATGCTGGTAGGTCGCCTGGACGGCGGCGAGTCGCGCGGCGGCGCGTGCCTTGGTGCGGGGAGCGGTTCTGGACATAAGCGGTTGCCTGTACGCGCGGGGGGCTTGCGTGTCAGCCCTTCGCGTTTCTTACGCGTGGGGGGAGTGAAGAAGATTGGTTCGCGCGGAGGCGCGGAGGCGCGGAGGTGTCGACCTTACCGCGCAGCGGCCCTCCAATAACCCGCTGGTGAGGATCGGGGCGGCTGCGCCGCGTACAACATCTCCGCGCCTCCGCGCCTCCGCGCGAACAAAAATCAGTGGTTGAGGCGAAGCCGCAACGCCACCGATTTTGCGTGGGCCGGCAAACCCTCGGCGTTGGCGAGTGCGACGGTCGCGGGGCCGAGTTCACGCAAGGCGGCTTCGTCGAGCGCGAGGAAGCTGGTGCGCTTCATGAAGTCGAGCACCGACAAGCCGCTCGCGAACCGCGCGCGGCGGCCGGTCGGCAGGACGTGGTTCGGGCCCGCCACGTAATCGCCGATCGCCTCGGGGGTGTAGCGGCCGAGGAACACCGAGCCCGCATGGCGGACGCGGTCGAAAAAGCCCTGCGGGTCGGGGATGGCGAGCTGGAGATGCTCGGCGGCGAGCCGGTCGACCAGCGGGATCGCGTCCGCCAGCGTGTCGACGACGATGATCGCGCCGTTTGCGTCCCAGGCGACGCGCGCGACCGCCTCGGTGGCGAGCGCGCTGAGCTGGCGATCGACCGCGGCGGCGACCTTGTCGGCAAACGCCGCGTCGTCAGTGAAGAGGATCGACTGGGTGGTGACGTCGTGCTCGGCCTGGCTGAGCAGGTCGGCGGCGGTCCATTCGGGATCGTTCAGCGCATCCGCGACGACGACGATCTCGGAGGGCCCCGCGACCATGTCGATGCCGACGACGCCGTAGACCTGACGCTTGGCTTCGGCGACCCAGGCGTTGCCGGGGCCGGTGATGACGTCGACGGGCGCGATCCGACCGGCGCCGTAGGCGAGCGCGGCGACGGCCTGCGCGCCGCCAACACGCCAGACCTCGTCGACGCCCGCGAGATGCGCGGCGGCAAGGACGAGCGGGTTGATCTGGCCATCGGGGGTCGGGGTGACCATCGCGAGACGACCGACGCCCGCGACCTTGGCGGGAATCGCGTTCATCAGCAGCGACGACGGATAGGCGGCGCGGCCGCCCGGGACATAGATGCCCGCAGCGTCGACCGGCAGCCAGCGTGCGCCGAGCCGGACACCCGCCGAATCGACCGAGTCGCTGTCGGTCGGGCGCTGTTTCTCGTGATACGCCCGGATCCGCGTCGCGGCGAGTTCGAGCGCGGTGCGCAGCTCGGGCTCGAGCGCGTCGAACGCGGCCTTGCAGTCGGCGGCGTCGATCTGCCAGCCGGTCGTCTCGAGGTCGTGGCGGTCGTGCTTCTGCGTCAGGTCGCGCAGCGCGGTCTCGCCGTCGCGGCGGACGGACGCGATGATCGCGGCGACGTCCTGCGTGACGCCTGCATCCGATTCGCGGCGGTCCTCGACGAGCGCGGTGAAGCGGTCGGCGAAGTCGGCATCGGTGGTGGAAAGGCGGATCATGCGGCCTGCTCCTGCTCGACGGCGCGGCGGAACGCCTCGACCAGCGGCACTACCCGTGCGCGCGTCTTCATCGCGGCGCGGTTGACGACCAGGCGGCTGGTGACGTCCATGATCCGCTCGACCTCGACCAGGCCGTTTTCCTTGAGCGTGCGGCCCGACGAGACGAGGTCGACGATGCGCGGCGCGAGGCCGAGCGTCGGGGCGAGCTCCATCGCGCCGTTCAGTTTCACGCATTCGGCCTGGACGCCGCGGGCGGCGAAATGCGCGGCGGTGACGTGCGGATATTTGGTCGCGACGCGGACATGGCTCCAGCCGCGCGGATCGTCCTTCGCCGCCATCTCGCTGGGCTCGGCGACCGACAGGCGGCAATGACCGATGCCGAGATCGACCGGGGCATAGAGTTCGGAATAGCCGAATTCCGCGATCACGTCCGAGCCGACGATGCCGAGCTGCGCCGCGCCGTGCGCGACGAAGGTCGCGACATCGAACGCGCGGACGCGGATCAGCGAGATGTCGGGGTCGTTGGTCGCGAAGCGGAGCGCGCGGCTGTCTTCGTCCGAAAACGCCGCTTCGGGATGGATGCCGGCGCGGGCGAGCAGCGGCAAAGCCTCGGCGAGGATACGTCCCTTGGGGACGGCGATGATGATCTGGGAGTCTGGCACGCGCCGGGCTTTACGATCGGGCTGGGGAGGGTGCAACCGGATCGCCCCGATCGCCACAACAATACGGCCCGGGATCGCTCCCGGGCCGTCGTGGCGCCTTAGTAGAAGAAGCCGTTGTTGACCTGTGCAACGCGACCGTTGCGCGTGTCGACCAGGACGACGTCGCGGCCATAGCGGACCCAGCGCTGATAGCCGAAGCCCGGGCGCGGCAAGCGATAGGTCTGATAGTCGTTGATCCAGTAGTTGCGGCCGTAATATTGCGGCGCGAACCGGTGGCCGACATTGATCGGGCGATAACGATAGCCGCGTGGGCCGACATAGGCGGGGCGGCGATAGACGTTCGCGTGGCTGCGGCGATAGTCGCGCCAGTCCTCGCGACGCTCCTGACGGTCTTCGCGAAGTTCGCGGCGGGCATCGCGGACGTCGCCGCGGTCGCCGAAACGGCGCGCCTGCTGGAGTTCGCGCTGGCTCTGACGCACTTCACGGTCGCTGCGGCGGACTTCGCCATAGCTCTGCGCGGTGGCGAACGTGGGAACCAATGTGGCGGCGGCTACGGCCGCGAGGATCAACTTACGCATGACTGCTCTCCTGTCTTCGTCGCCGTATCAAACGGCATGACAGGGGATTTGCTCCCCGGCCGCTGAACGGTTTCAGAATGTGCTGGTCAGGATTCAGACAGGTGGCGATCAAGGCGGTCCACCAATGCCGTCATCCTGACGAAGAGGGCGTTAAATTCCCCAGCGGCGCATCGCGGCGATCACCGCGTCGGGTTTTTCCCAGGGGACGAAATGGCCCGCATCGACCTTTTCGATCGTCAGCTCGGGGACATAATCGGCGAGGTCGAGCTGCGTCGGCAGCAGCGCGGTGTCGCGCATGCCCCAGATCACCAGGACCGGCATCTTCACCGGCGGGAAGGGTGCGTCGAGAAAGGCGGGGCGCGGCGGTGTCTCGTCCATCGCGGGGACGACGATCGCGCTGGCGCGGTACCAGTTGAGCATCGCGGTCATCGCGCCGGGCTGTGACCATTCGTCGAGATAGGCGGCCTTGTCCTTGCCCGCGATCGCCTGCGTCACATGATGCGCGAAGGTCGAGCCGAGGAACTTCTCGAGGCCTGCGCCGGTCAGGCCCTGGTCGATACTCGTGTCGCGGAAGCGGCGGATATACTGGCTCGCCTTGCGCTGTTCGGGATCGTCGAAGATCGTCCGCTGGAAGACGAGCGGGTGGGGCGCGTTGACGATCACCAGCCGTTCGATCCGGTCGGGATGCTGGAGCGCGGCCATCCAGGCGACCGCGCCGCCCCAGTCATGCCCGACCAGCGTGAAGCGGTCGATCTTGAGCTGATCGGCGAGCGCGAGCAGGTCGGCGACGATCTTGTCGGGGGTGTAATTGGCGACGCCCTCGGGCTTCGACGAGCGCGCATAGCCGCGCTGGTCGGGGGCGATGACATAATGGTCGCGCGCGAGGTCGGGGGCGATGTGGCGCCAGGTGCGGTGCGATTCGGGGAAGCCGTGCAGGAGGATGACGGGCGGGTTGGCGGGATCGCCGCTGATCGCGACGTCGAGGTCGACGCCGGTGGATAGTCGGAGGCTCTGCAGCTCGGTCATGTCTCTCTCCCGCGTGGTGCCCCGGATCTGGTCGGGGGTCGATATGGTCTGCACCGATAGGGGGAGTGTGCGGTACCGCGCAGGGCGGGACAAGGGCCGGATCCATTTTGCGATCCTCCCCCTGGCGGGGGAGGATCTATCTGCGGGTCAGGGGTAGCTGACCGTCTTGGGTATCGCCGGGATCTCGATCCGTTCCTTCTCGTCGCCGGGGACCTTGGGGAAATTGCCGGCGTTCCAGTCGCGTTTCGCCTGTTCGATCCGGTCGCGGTTCGAGCTGACGAAGTTCCACCAGACGTGGCGCGGTGTCGTGAACGCATCGCCGCCGCACAGCATCGCCCGCCCGCCGGTCGCCGAGCGCAGCGTCGCGGCGATGCCGGGGCGCAGGACGTAGAGCACCTGCGGCTCGAGCTTTACGCCCTCCAGCGTCGCCTCACCCATGGCGAGATAGACCGCGCGCTCCTCCGCGGCCGCGTCGATCGGCACGCTCGCACCCGGGTCGAGCGCGATGTCGGCGTAGATCGTGCCCGAATAGGTCGTGGTCGGCGCGTTCTGGCCCCAGAGACTCCCCATGATGATCCGCGAGCGCGCGCCGTGCGCCTCGATCACCGGCAGCCGCGCCTTGGTGACGTGTTCGAACGCGGGATCGATCTCCTCGACCGCCTCGGGCAGCGCCAGCCAGGTCTGGATACCCGACAGGTTCGGCCCGCCGGCGCGCTCGTCGCCGGGCGAGCGTTCGGAATGGACGATGCCGTGACCCGCGGTCATCAGATTGACCGCGCCGGGCTCGATCCGTGCCTTCGTACCGAGCGAATCGCGATGGTCGATCGCGCCGTCGAACAGATAGGTGACGGTCGACAGGTTGATGTGCGGATGCGGGCGCACGTCGATGCCCGTACCGACCTCGAGATGCGCGGGGCCCATCTGGTCGAAGAACAGGAACGGGCCGACCATCGTCCGGTCCTTGTTCGGCAGGGTGCGGTGGACCTTGAAGCCGCCCAGATCATGCGTCGAGGGCAGGATGGTCTGGAGGACGAAATCATCCAGCATGGCGTGTCTCCGTGGCGTCGAGGAGTTCGACGAGATCCGCTGGATAGAGGACTTCGTCATGCCCCGCGATGTCGTTTCGGGAAAACCAGCGGTGACCGACGAGCAGCTTGCGCTCCTGATCGGTGAGCCCGCCCGCCGCGACGTCGCACGTATCCACGTCGACGCGGAAATAGCGTTCGTCGGCGGTCACCTCGACGCCCTCGAAGGTGCGGAAGTCGACGACGCGGCGTGCGACCTCGGGGCCGCAATCCATATCGAGCCCGACCTCTTCCCAAAGCTCGCGGCGGGCGGCGGCGGCATAGCTCTCGCCCGGATCGACCGCGCCGCCCGGCGTGCACCAGAGCGGCGGGCGATCGTCGGGGGTGAAGCGGAACATCAGCACGCGGTCCTGCGCATCGACGAGCAGGATGCGCGCGGCGGGGCGCGGGGTTCTCACAGCCCGATGCACCTCCCCGGCGAAGGCCGGGGTCCAGTTGGAACGGTCGATATGGCGACGGACGGCCCATCGTTATGCCTGTCCCCCAACTGGACCCCGGCCTTCGCCGGGGAGGTATTGGATGTCGGGAAGCGACCAAGGCTCATGCGGCGTCGAGTTCGGGATAGTGGCGGAAGATGCCGTCGGTGTTGAACGCGATCCGCCGGTCGCTGTTCAGATAGGCCCTGATTGCGGGGATCTCGGCGACCTGGTCGCGGATCCGGATCAGATTGGGATAGTCGGGTTCGAGCGTGCGCATCCGCTGCGGGAACATGTAGCGAAGCCCCTCGACGATCTGGAACAGCGAGGTGTCGGCATAGGTCCAGCGATGGTCGATCAGCCATTCGCCGGGATTGGCCTGTGCCGCATCCTCGAAGTGACCGAGAAATTTGGGGAGCCTTTCCTCGCGGAACTGCTTCGCGGCGCGCGCGGCCTCGGGCTTCTGGTCGGCGTAATAGTCCATCATCGCGACCGGGTGGTGGACGTTGTGGACCTCCGCGACGAGATCGGCGAACGTCAGCTGGAGCTGGTTGAGCCACAGCCGATCGGCCATGTTCGACGGCGCGAGGTCGTGGCGTTCGCCCAGATACATCAGGATGTTGGCGACCTGTGCGATCACCAGACCATTGAGTTCGAGATAGGGCGGGGCGAAGGGCGTGCGGCCGGTGCGGTCGTTCAGATCGGCCATCAGCGCCTCGGCACCGCGATCGTGCGCCGCATCCGTATAGGGAATCTCGCCGCCCTCGAGCGCGAGCCGGACGAATTCGCCGCGGCCCTGGAGGCCGGGCCAGTACCAGAGCGTATAGGCCATCATGCCTCTCCAGGCGCACGCGCCTTGATCGCAAGCGCATGGATCTGCGTGCTGAGCAGTTCGGCGAGCGCGTGGTTCACGAGGCGTTGCCGGGCGACGCGGTTAAGCCCTTGGAACGCCGGTGCTTCCACCTCGACACGAAAATGCGTCTCGCCGGTGCCGTCGTCCCCCATATGTCCGGCATGCAGCGCGCTCTCGTTGACGACGGTCAGATGGGTCGGGGTGAGCGCGGCGGTGAGGCGCGCGGTGATCTGGTCCTGTACGGAGCCGGTGGCGAGGTCTGTCATCCGACCTATATAGCCCGTTTTGGATAGACGGGGAGCCGGTGACGCAAGACGCGAGAAAAGAGCGCAAGGACCGGCCCAGCCCCCGTTTCCACGGGCGCGTGGAGGGCAGCGGGCGTGTGTGCATGTGGCCGGGCTGTGCCGAACCCGGCGAATTCCGCGCGCCGCCGCTCGAGGGGCCGAGCGATGGCGGGCCGCCGCAGTTCCGCTGGTTCTGCCTCGAGCATGTCCGCGCGTTCAACGCAGGCTATAATTATTTCGACGGGATGACCGCGGACGAGATCCATCATGCGCAGCGGCCGATGGCGGGATGGGAACGCGAGACGCGCGCCTTTGCGCATGGCGGCGGCGACACGCCGCCCAAATGGGCGGATTTCGCCGACCCGATCGACGCGATCGGCGCGCGGTTCGGCGAGCGGATGGCGGCTGCGCGCAAGGATGGTCGCGTGCTGTCCGATGGCGAGCGGCGGTCGCTGCGCGTGCTGGGGCTGGGGACCGACACCGATCGCACCGCGCTGCGCAAACGCTATAGCGAACTGGTGCGGCGCTATCATCCTGACCGCAACGGCGGGGACCGGGCGCATGAATCGGAGCTGCAGAAGGTCATCGCCGCCTATCAGCATCTGAAGGGTGCCGCGGCGTTCGCCTGACGGGTCAGGAGGCGGGGAAGCTTGCCCCCTCCTTGGTGCCATGCGCCGTCTCGCGGTCATAGGCGACATGATAGGCGTCGAGCCCGGCCAGCGCTGCCTGTGCGGCCGCGTCCGCGGTCCGGCAGGTCGCCCGCCGGATCGCGGCCAGGATGTCGCCGCGGTGGCGATAGGTGTAGCGGATATGCCCCGCCTCGTGCCGGGCGAGCGCCGCGACGTAGCGGTCCCAATCGGCGCGCTCGGTGGCGGTCAGCCGGGCGGTCGCGGCGAGTTGCGGCATGCGCACGGTCGCCTTGTAGCGGATCGTCGCCGCCGCAAGATCGCAGCCGCCGTGTCTGGTTCGCGGCCAGGACCAGCGCAGGTCCCAGCTGCTCAGCGCATCGACCCGGCGGCCGTCATGCGCATCGGTCGGCCGGGCGGCGTCGATTGCGCGGCGGACCGCCATCGCATCGCCGCCATCGACCGGATAATAGTCGATCGTCACGTCCGGTATTCCGGCAAACGCTATATTAGCCTGCGCGCTCGACTGGCTGGTGAACCCCGCGATCGCGACCAGTGCGACGATGGGCCGGATCGGCAGGGCGTGGTCACGCATCGGCCCAGCGACGGAGCAGATTGTGATAGACGCCGGTCAGCCTGATCGTCGCCGGGTCGGCCATCCCTTGCGCCGCGGCGACCGCCTGCACGCCCTGGTCGAGATCGAACAGGATCCGGCGCGCGCCGTCGTCGCGGACCATCGACTGCAGCCAGAAGAACGAGGCGGTCCGCACGCCGCGCGTCACCGGCGTCACCCGGTGCAGGCTGGAGGCGGGATAGACGACCATGTGCCCGGCGGGCAGCTTGACCGATTGCGGCCCGAACTGATCCTCGATCACCAGCTCGCCGCCGTCATAGTCGGCGGGGTCTTCGAGAAAGAGCGTTGCCGACAGGTCGCTGCGGATCCGGAAATCGCTGCCGCGGCGGATACGGATCGCGGTGTCGACGTGCAGTCCGAAATCCTGCCCGCCGGCATAGCGGTTGAACAGCGGCGGGAAGACCTTCAGCGGCAGCGCCGCGGCGATGAACAGCGCCGACTGCCCCAGCGCGTCGAGGATCATGCCGCCGGCGTCCCTCGCCGCGGCGGACTCCTCGGGCAATTGTTCGTTGCGCTTGGCGAGCGCGCTTTGCGTGCCCGAGGTCGCGTTGCCGTCGACCCACTCGGCCGCGTCGATCAACGTACGGACCCGCGCGACGCCGGCGGGATCGAGCACGTCCGGAATCGCGATCAGCACTGCGCGCCCTCCCGCAACGCCGCGACGCCGCGCGTGCGGAACGCCGCGATGTCGCTGGCCGCGAGAAACGCCTGCGCCTTCGAAACGAACGCGGCGTTGCCCCGCGCGCCGGCCTGTTCGAGCCAGCCGAGCGCGGCGTCGATCTCGCCCGCCGCACCGAGCATCCGCGCATGGTTGAAACAGCCGCGGAAATCGCCGCCCTCTGCCGCGCTGGCATAGCAGGCCGCGGCACGCGCGAGGTCGCGGGGGCCGGCCCAGCCATCCTCGGCGAAGCTGCCGACGAAGTTGATCGCTTTCGCGCTTGCAAGCCCTGTGTTCATCGCGGCAACCTTCTCCAGCAGGGCGAGCGCGGCCGGCCTGTCCTCGGGCACGCCGTCACCCAGCGCCAGCAGCGTCGCGTAATTGTACATCGCCCAGTCGAGCCCGCGCGCAGCCGCGACCCGGTAGCATTCCGCCGCGCGCGCCTTGTCGACCGGCGTGCCCCAGCCGAGATCGTAGCAGCGCCCGACCATGTTGAGCGCCATCACGTGATGCTGCGCCGCCGCCTTGACGAAACAGGCCATGGCGGCAGCCGGATCGGCCGCGACGCCGGTCCCGTCGAGCAGCATCTGCCCGTAGACCGCCTGTGCCTCCGCCACGCCGGCGTCTGCCGCCTCGCGCACGAACGCCGCGCGCTCTTCCGGACTACCGGAGAGGCGCGCGGCGATGGCGTCGGGCGAAAGTGTGTCTAGCGCCGTCACTCTGGCCCTCAGAACCGCAGGTTGACCGTGCCGAACACCGTACGGCCCGCAGCGAGCGTGGCATAGTGGCTGGCATAGGTCTGCGAGAAATAGGTCTTGTTGGTCAGGTTCTGCGCGTTGACGCTGAGGTCGATCATGTCGGTCAGCTTGTAGCTGGCCCGCGCATCGAACCGCCAGTAACCAGGCGTGCTGCGGGTGAGGACCTTGGTCGCGGGGGTTACCGTGACGACGCCCGCCGCAGTCTGCCGCGCGCTACGATTGTCCGCATAGCCGCCGATCTGTTCGTCCATGTACAGCGCGGTGCCACCGATCTGCAGCCGGCGCGTCACATCGACACTGGTCGTCGCGGTGAAGCTGTTCTTCGCGGTCTGCGGCACCTGCTTGCCGGTGTTGACCGACACGACGCCGGTGGTCCGCGCAGGCTGTACGACGGTCGTCACCCCGTTTGCGGTGGTCGTGATCGCCGGGGCGGTCAGCGTCGTGAAGCCGCCGTCGATGATTTTCGGGTCGAGATGCGTGAACCCGCCGAAGACGGTCCAGCCGGGCAGGATCGTCCCGCTGACGTTGAACTCGAACCCGCGAATTCTCGTCTCGCCGATGAACGATGCGGTGTTCGTGTCGTCGAGCACGCGCGCGTTGGAAATCTCCGTCTGGAACACCGCCGCGCCGAGCTGCAGCTTCTCGGCGAACAGGCTCGCCTTGGCGCCGACCTCGTAGGACTTGGTCTTTTGCGGCTTGAGCAGCCCGAGCACTGCGGCGGTGATCGCGTTATCCTCGCGGCCTTCGCCGAGCAGGCTGTTCGGCGGCGTCGCGGCGGTCGCGTAGCTCGCATAGAGGCTGGTTTCGGGCGTCGGCTTGAAGACGAGCCCTGCCTGCCAGTTGAAGAGGTTGTCGACGCGCGTGAGCTTCGTCTGCGTTGCGCCCGGCAGCGTGATCGTCGATTCGAACCGGTCGTAACGCGCACCCAGGTTCAGGATCAGCGCCGGGATCAGCGTGATCGAATCGAACGCGTAGACCGCCTTGGTATTCGCGTCGTTCTGCGTTTCCGTGGACAGCGCGCCCCGTGCGATCGGGGTCTGCGTCGTCGACGTGTCGCTCGCGTAATTGACCCATGGCGCATAGGGATCCGGATTGAACAGGCTGACGCAATAGGAGCGCGCGATCGTCGCCGTGTTGCAGCGTGGCGAGATCGTCGAGCCGTTCGCTGACACGAACGTGCCGCGCCGCGTTTTTTCCCACGAAAGCTCGGTGCCGAGCGAGAAGCTGTGCTCGATGCCGCCGGTATTGAATTTGCCGTACAGGTCGGTCTGGTCGACGATGCTCTCGCTATAGCCGTAGCGCGTGTTGCCGCGCGTCCAGACATAGCCGCCATTGGTCACGTTCGCGCCCGTATTGGTCGCGGTGGTGCCATAGACATTGCCCTGGCTGTCGTCGGGGAGGGTGAAGATGAAGCTTTGCGTGCTGTGCGTGTAGCGCGCGGTGTTGCGCAGCGTGATGCCGCCGAAATCATGTTCGACGCGGATCGTCGCCTGGTTGGTGTCGGCGTCGCGGAAGTCGCGCGCGGCCAGCCCGTAGAAGTTTTTCCGGGAGACAAAGCCGGTCTGGCCGCCCGCGGTCGTCACGGTACCGAGCGCGGGCCGTGTCGTAACGCTGCCGGTGCCGGGGTGATTGTTGATCGTGTAGAGATAGGGGATGCCGCTGTCGGGCAGTTCGCTGCTTTCCATGTGATAGAAGCTCGCGGTCAGCCGGGTCGGCGTGCCGAGCCCGATCGCGACGGAGGGCGCCACGCCCCAGCGCTTCTGCCAGATCGCATCGCGACCCGCGACGTCCTGGTCGTGCCACATGCCCTGGATCCGGAACGCCGCGGTGTCGGAGATCTTGAGGTTCAGGTCGCCGGTGACCCGCTTATAGTCCGCCTCGCCATAGCTGCCGCTGAGCGAGCCGAACGTGTCGAGCACGGGCAGGCGCGACAGGATGTTGATCGTGCCGCCCGCCGAGCCGCGGCCGCCGAGCGTCGAATCGGACCCGCGGACGATCTGGACCGATTCGACCGCGAACACCTCGCGCGTCTGCGAGGCGAGGTCGCGGACACCGTCGACGAAGATGCTGCCCTGACTGTCGAACCCACGGATGAAGGGGCGGTCGCCGATCGGATTGCCGCCCTCCGCGGCGCCGAACGTGATGCCGGGCACGGTGCGCAGCGCATCCGCGAGGCTGTTCGATCCGGTCTGTTCGATCACCTCCTTGGGCAGGACGATGATCGAGCGCGGGGTATCGACCAGCGGCGCGACCTGTTTCGGGCCGGCATCGCGTTCGCGGTGGCCGTTGACCAGGATCTCGTCACGGTGCTGCACGTCGGCCGTGTCCGTCGGGGTGGCCTTGGGCGTTGCCGTCGCCCGGTCGGTCTCGGCGGCGAGCGCCGGCGCGGTCGTAAAGGCACCGATGCAGGACAGCGCCAGGAAGGCGGGCATCGTGGCAGGACGCGGCGCGACGCCCCGCGGCGAAACAGTCGACATAGTGAAACCCCTTTTGCTCTTGGAGTATCGCTATTGAGAGTCGTTCGCACTGTCAATGCTAATGCGACTGGTTCTCAAGTCGAGTCGTCGAACAACCAGCTCCGCAAGGCGCTGGCGAGGTTCGGGGGGGCGTCCGCGACGATGCGCAGCGCGTCGATCTCGGCGACCAGCGCGGACAGCGGCAGGCCGAGCCGGACCGCCTCGCGCTCGAGCGCCTGCCAGAAGATCGGTTCGAGGCTGATCGACGTCTGGTGACCGGCGATCGTGATCGACCGCTTCACTGGGCCTGCAAACCCGCCGCGCGGGGGGGCGATCACGCGCGCGGTGGCCGAATGGCCGTCACTCGGTGTCGAAGAGCGATGCGAGCTGTTCGATGATCGTCCCGCCGAGCTGTTCGACGTCCATGATCGTCACCGCGCGCGCATAATAGCGCGTCACGTCGTGGCCGATGCCGATCGCGACGAGCTCGACCGGCGACCTGGTCTCGATCCAGCCGATCACCTGACGCAGATGGCGTTCGAGATAGGATCCCGAATTCACGCTGAGCGTCGAATCATCGACCGGCGCGCCGTCGCTGATCACCATCAGGATGCGGCGTTCCTCGGGCCGCGCGACGAGCCGGGCATGCGCCCACATCAGCGCCTCGCCGTCGATATTCTCCTTCAGCAGCCCCTCGCGCATCATCAGCCCGAGCGAGTTGCGTGCACGCCGCCATGGCTCGTCGGCGCGCTTGTAGACGATGTGGCGGATGTCGTTGAGACGGCCGGGCTGGGGCGGGCGGCCCGCCGCGAGCCAGGTCTCACGCGACTGGCCGCCCTTCCACGCGCGCGTGGTAAAGCCGAGGATCTCGGTCTTCACGCCGCAGCGTTCGAGCGTGCGCGCGAGGATGTCCGCGCTGATCGCCGCGATCGAGATCGGGCGTCCGCGCATCGACCCCGAATTGTCGATCAGCAACGTGACGACGGTGTCGCGGAAATCGGTCTCGCGCTCGGCCTTGTAGCTGAGCGACAGCGTCGGGTTGACGATCACGCGGGCGAGCCGCGCCGCATCGAGAATGCCCTCCTCCTGATCGAAATCCCACGAGCGCGACTGCTGCGCCATCAGCCGGCGTTGCAGGCGGTTGGCGAGTTTCGAGACCGCGGACTGGAGATGGACCAGCTGCTGGTCGAGATAGCCGCGCAGTCGTGCCAGTTCCTCGGCATCACACAGCTCGGTCGCGGCGATCACCTCGTCGAACTGCGTCGTCCATGGCTTGTAGTCGAACGCGGTGCCCATGTCCGCCATCGGGCGGTTGGGGCGGACGGGCTGCATGCCCTCCTCGCCGTCATCGCCGGGCTCGCCGTCGATGTCGTCCATCGACTCGTCGCTCTGCTCCTGGCCGTCGCTTTCCTCGTTCTGCTGCTCGGACTGTTCGCCGCGCGCCTCGACTTCGCCTTGGCCGTCCTCGCCCTGGTCGTCGCCTTCGTCGCCCTCGTCCTGCTGCTGCTCGTCGGTACCCTCGTCCTCGGAGCCGCCCTCTTCGCTCTCCTCGGGGACCTGGTCCGCCTGGACGAGCTCGAGCTCGGCGAGCATCTTGCGCGCCAGGCCCTGGAACGTCTTCTGGTCGTCGATCGCGTACGCCAGCGCATCGAGATCGGTCTTCTGCTCGATCCACTCCCGCACCAGCGCGAGGCCGGGGGCGGCGACCGCGGGCGATTCCTGCCCGGTCAGCCGCTCGCGCACCATCAGCCCGAGCGCGGTCGACAACGGCACCTCGTCCCGGTTGCGCGCACGCGTGATCGGGTCGGCGCGCAGCCGGACGTCGAGCGCCATGGCGAGATTGTCGCTGATCCCGGCATAGCCGCGCGACCCCAGCGCCTCGACGCGCGCGGTCTCGACCGCGTCGAACACCGCACGCGCGACCGCCTCGACCGGCGCCGCACGGTTGTGCAGCGCGATGTCGTGATGCTTTAGCTGAAGCGCGAATCCATCGGCGAACCCGCGCGCTTCCGCGACCTGTTCGGGCGGCAGCGCGCGCGCGGGCATCGGCACCTTGATGTGCTTGCCCGACTGCGCCGGCGCGTCCGCGGTGAAGGCGAGCTCGACCTCGGGCTCCTCCGCGATCGCGCGCGCGGTGCCGGCGAGAACCGCCTTGAACCGGTCGAGGGGCGTTTCGTTCGCCAAGGCCTCAGGCCTTGCCCATCACGCTCTCGGGCAGGTCCTTGCCGAACACGCGCTGATAATATTCCGCGACCAGCGACCGCTCCGCCTCGTCGCACTTGTTGAGGAACGACAGCCGGAATGCGAAGCCGACGTCACCGAAGATCAGCGCGTTCTGCGCCCAGGTGATGACGGTACGTGGGCTCATCACGGTCGAGATGTCGCCGTTGACGAAGCCCTTGCGGGTCATGTCGGCGACGCGGACCATGTTCTCGACGACCTTCTTGCCGTCGGGCTTGTCATATTCACCCGATTTCGCGAGCACGATCTGCGCTTCGACCTTGGCGGGGAGGTAGTTGAGCGTGACGACGATGTTCCAGCGGTCCATCTGGCCCTGGTTGATCTGCTGCGTGCCGTGATACAGCCCGCTGGTGTCGCCGAGGCCGACCGTGTTGGCGGTCGCAAACAGGCGGAACCAGGGGTTCGGGCGGATCACGCGGTTCTGATCGAGCAAGGTCAGCTTGCCCTCGGTCTCGAGCACGCGCTGGATCACGAACATCACGTCGGGACGCCCTGCGTCATATTCGTCGAACACGAGCGCGGTCGGGGTCTGCAGCGCCCAGGGGAGCAGGCCCTCGCGGAACTCGGTGATCTGCTGACCGTCCTTCAGGACGATCGCGTCGCGGCCGATCAGGTCGATGCGGCTGATATGCGCATCGAGGTTGATCCGGATGCACGGCCATTTCAGGCGCGCCGCCACCTGTTCGATATGGGTCGACTTGCCGGTGCCGTGATAGCCCTGGACCATCACGCGGCGATTATGCGCAAAGCCCGCGAGAACCGCGAGCGTGGTGTCCGCGTCGAAGACATAGGCGGGGTCGAGATCGGGAACGCGCTCGTCCGCCTCGGAGAAGGCGGGCACCTCCATGTCGGAATCGATCCCGAACATCTCGCGCACCTTCACCATGCGGTCGGGGGCGTCGAGAATCGTCGTCTCGCGGCTGTCAGGCTGGGTATTGGGGATATCGGTCATGCTGGCCTCGTGTTCCCGGTAGCTCTAGGCCAAGCGCGGGTGAATACTCAACCGCGACGTACGCGATTGTCGGGAAGACATCATCGAACCGCCGGACGCGCGATGGGTTCCCGCCCCGCCAGCAATGTGGCGGGGCAGGGCTTCGGTTTGCGCCTATCGGCCGAGCAGCACGCGCGCCTGGCTGGCGATCTGCGCGAGCATCGCGGCGTTCGGGACGGCGGCGTGGCGTGCACGGTCGATCACCGCCTTGAACTGCGCGACGCGGGTGGCATTGCTCGCCAGCCACGTGTCGACCGCGCCCTGCGGATCCTTGGCCCCGCACCGTGCGAGGAACTCCAGCCGCAACTGCTGGAAATCGCGCGCCAGTCCGGCGATGAGCAGGCGTTCCCAGGGATCCGACGGCGTGATCCGCGCCGCATTGGCCTGTGCCCAGTCGAGCCCGAGCGCCTGCCCCAGATGCGTGAAGGCGCGGGTCAGCACCGCCTCGTCGAGCGCGAGGCGCTCGCCGAGATCGGCGAGCCCGACCGCACCGTCGAGCTCGAACAGCCGGACCACCTTGATCGCGAGGTCGTGCGGGGCACCCGCCGTCTCGAGCTGCGCGGCGATGCGGTCGCTCTGCGCGCTTGCCTCCTCGAGCAGCAGCGCCTTGGTCTGGCCATCGAGATGCGTGATCCCCTTGGCGAGCCGCGCGAGCACCGCACCCGGCATCGTGCCGGGGGCGGACACGCGCAGCAGATCCGCGATCTGCGACCGCGTCGCCACCGCCACTTCGTCAAAGAGCGCGATGCGTGCGGCTTCGGGCATCGGTCGTGATTCGATGTCCGCCCAGAGCGAGGGCAGGTCGAACAGCCGTTCGGCGACGACGAACATCGCCGCGATATCGCCCATCGCCGCGCCTTCCTCTTCGGCCAGCTCGAACGGATGGAGCACGCCGAGCCGGTTGACGATGCGGTTGGCGAGCTTGGTCGCGACGATCTGGCCGCGCAGCCGGTGGTCGTCGATCGCCTGCGCGAAATGCTCGCGCATCGCGGCCGGGAAGGCGGCGTGAAGATCGGGCTTGAGCGCGGGGTCGTCGCCGAGCCCGGCATGCTCGATCGAATCCTGCAGCGCGAGCTTCGCGGTGGCGAGCAGCACGGCAAGTTCCGGACGCGTCAGGCCATGGCCGTCGAGCCCGCGGCGGAGCAGGTCGTCATTGGCGGCCAGCCCCTCGACCGCGCGATCGAGCCGTCCGCTGCCCTCGAAGATTTCGATGACGCGGACATAGCTCGGCATCGAGCCCGGGCCCCCGCCGCCGCCGGTCGCGCCGCCAAGGCCGCCCGGTCCCGCCAGCGCGCCCGCGCCCTCGGCGATCGACAGTGCGAGCGTCTGGAGCCGGTTGTCCTCGAGCACGAGATGCGCGACGTCGTCGGTCATGCTGGCGAGCAGCGCGTTGCGATCCTCATATCCCAGGCGCCCCTCGATCATCTCGCGGTTCAGCGCGATCTTGATGTTGACCTCGTTGTCCGAGCAGTCGACGCCCGCGGAATTGTCGATGAAGTCGGTGTTGATCCGTCCGCCGCGCTCGGAAAACGCGATGCGCGCGGCCTGCGTGACGCCGAGATTGGCACCTTCGCCGATCGCGGTGACGCGCAGATCCTCGGCATTGACGCGCAGCCGGTCGTTGGCGGGATCGCCGACCTGGACGTTGTTCTCGGATGCCGCCTTCACATAGGTGCCGATGCCACCGAACCAGAGCAGGTCGGCGGGTGCCTTCAGGATCGCGGAGATCAGCGCGCCGGGTTCGATCTCGTCGACCGCGATGCCGAGCACGGCCTGCGCTTGGGGCGAGAGACGGATGACCTTGGCGGTGCGCGGATAGACGCCGCCGCCCTCGGAGATCAGCGCGGTTTCGTAGTCCGCCCAGCTCGAGCGGGGGAGGGCGAACATGCGCGCGCGCTCGTCCCAGCTTGCGGCGGGATCGGGGTTCGGATCGATGAAGATGTGGCGATGGTCGAACGCCGCGACGATCTTGAGCGACTTCGACAGCAGCATGCCGTTGCCGAACACGTCGCCCGACATGTCGCCGCAGCCGACGACGGTGATCGGATCGCTCTGCACGTCGATGCCGCGTTCGGCGAAGTGACGCTGGACCGAGACCCAGGCACCCTTGGCGGTGATGCCCATGGCCTTGTGATCATAGCCGACCGAGCCGCCGCTCGCGAACGCGTCGCCCAGCCAGAAGTCGCGGTCGAGCGCGAGCGCGTTTGCGACGTCGCTGAACGTCGCGGTGCCCTTGTCCGCGGCGACGACGAAATAGGGATCCTCGCCGTCAAGGATCGCGACGCCGGCCGGATGGACGACCTTGCCCTCGACGATGTTGTCGGTGATCGACAGCAGCGTGCGGATGAAGATCCGGTAGCTCTCGGTCCCTTCCGCCAGCCACGCGTCGCGGTTGGACGGGGCAGGGAGCTGTTTGGGATAAAAGCCGCCCTTCGCGCCGGTCGGCACGATCACCGCGTTCTTCACGCGCTGCGCCTTCATCAGCCCGAGAATCTCGGTGCGGAAATCGTCGCGACGGTCGGACCAGCGCAGCCCGCCGCGCGCGACCGGGCCGGCGCGCAGATGGATGCCCTCGATCCGCGGGCTGTACACCCAGATCTCGCGCCATGGCACGGGCGCGGGGAGGCCGGGGATCAGGTGGCTGTCGAGCTTGAACGCAAGCGCCTCGGCCGCGGCGGGCGTGAAGGCGTTGGTGCGCAGCGTCGCGCCGACCAGGCTATGATAGGCGCGCAGGATGCGGTCGTCGTCGATCGCGGTCACAGCATCGAGTCCCGCTTCGATCGTCGCATCGGCGTCGGCGGGATGCCCGGCATCGGCCGGATCATGCGCGGCGGCGAAGCGCGCGATCAGCGCGGTCGCGACTCTCGGCGCGCGGCGCAGCGCGTCGACCACCGTCGTCAGGCCGTAGGGCAGTCCCGCCTGGCGCAGATAGCGGAACCAGGCGCGGAACAGCACGACCGCCTGCGGGCTCATGCCGACCTCGACGATCAGCCGGTTGAACGCATCGTTCTCGGCCGCGCCTTCGAGCACCGCGGCGATCGCGCGCTCGAGCGTCGCGGCGTCGGCCTGCGCGACCGCATCGTTCGCCTCGAGCACGAAGTCGTGCACGAAGGGATCGCTGTCCTCCTGCAGCCGGGTCGGCAATTCGCCGATCACGCGGAAGCCGAAATTCTCGAGCACCGGCACGGCATCGGACAGCGGCAGCGCGCCGCCCAGCTTGTAGATTTTGAGCTGGCGGTCTTCGCCGGGCGCGCTGGAGATCAGGCGCACCCCGCGCGAGCCCGGCCCGTCGAGTGCGGCAAGCCGCTGGATGTCCTCGGCGGCTTCGGCCGGGCTGCTGAGGTTGCGGTAATTCTGCGGGAAGGCGGCGGCCCAGCGCAGCGCTAGGCGCGCGGCGCGCGGCGACGGCAATGTCTCGACCAGCGCGGCCTCGACGTCGGACACCCAGCCGCGCACCATCCGCTGCAGCCGCAATGCGAGCGGCGCGACGTCGGGCACGCGGCCTTCGCCACGCAGGTCGAGCGTGTAGCGCAGCATCGCGGTCTCGCCGTCCTCGAGCGCGATCGACCAGTTCAGCACGGTGGCATTCGCGGCCTCGGCGAGCATCTCGCCGATCGCGGCGCGGCGGCCGGTCGTGACGTCGTCGCGCGGCAGCCAGACGAAGCCGAACAGATGACGGCCGAGCGGCGATGCGACGAGCACCAGCGCGGGACGCGGCCGGTCGGCCAGGCTCATCGCGGTCAGCGCGAGTTCCTCGAGCGCGTCGGGCGCGAACGCGATCACCAGATCATGGGGCAGGGCGGTGAATGCGTGGGTCAGCGCCTTGCCCGCATGGCCGCGCGGATCGAAGCCGAATTTCGCCTTCATCGCGGCGAGCCGCGTGCGCAGGATCGGCACGTCGCGCGGCATCGTCGCCAGCGCCGCGCTGGTCCACAGACCGCTGTAGATCGACAGTCCCGCGATCGTCTCGCCCTCGATCACCGGGACCACGACCAGGTCGAGCGGGACGGCGCGGTGGACGGTCGAGATCAGGTTCGACTTCAGCAGCAGTGGGGCGAGATTGCCCGCCTCGAACCACTGGATCGCGAGTGCGCGCGAGGCCTCCGCCAGGATCGGCACGGCATGCGGATTGCGCGCGATGCCGAGCGCGGCGCCGCCGCTGCCGTCGCGGTGCCAGACCTGGTGCCCGAGCAGCGTCAGATGGCCGTCAAGGAACCAGCGCAGTAGCGCCGCGCCCTCCGCATCGGGACCGTCGCTGTGAAGCAGCGCGATATCGGTCGCCATCGTGCCCTGCATCGCGCGCCAGTCCTTCACCGCCGCGCGGACATCGGCGAGCACGCCGGTCAGTTCCTCGATCAGCCCGCGCCGATCGCGGGCGTCGGCGCGCTCCATCTCGAGATAGATCATCGATTCGGCGGGGCCGGTGTCGCCGATCGCCTGGAGCACGCCGTCGGGGCTGCGCGTCGTGTGAACGACCGGATGGATGATGCGATCGATCGCGATGTCCTGCGCGGCGATCGCGGCGGAAATCGAATCGACCAGGAACGGCATGTCGTCGTTGACGATCGCCAGCCGCATGCGGCGGCGCGTGTCGTCGGCGCTGATCGGTTCGAGCGCGATGGCGGGCGCACCATCGTCGCGGCGAAGCGCCGTGGCGACGACGAAAGCCGCGGCGTGCGCCGCCTCCGTCGTGCCGAAGTCCTTGAGTTCGCCCGGAAGCGCGCGTTCGGTCAACCGGGCGGCGAGCGCGTCGGTCAGCGTCGTGGAAAGATCAGCCATGACCGCGCCTATGCGCCGGGTAGGATACGACCTCAAGGCTTGTGGCAGGTGCGAACACTGCTGTTGCGGTGCAGCATTCGGATGCGCGTCGGCGCGGCGCGAACACGGTTTTCGGCTACCTAATCGCAGCCATCGCCTGCGCGGTGAGGACCGCGTCGCCGGTGATCGTGCCGATGATGTCGAGCCCGCCATCCACCCCCGCGCGGGCGACGAGCACGACGATCGCGCCGGGCTCCGCATCGGTCCGGAGCACGACATGCGCCAGCGTGTCAGGTGCCGGGCCATCGGTCGGGCCGGTCGCCGCTATGGGGTCGGCGAATTCGGCACTCGGCCCGTCGGCCCAGATCGGCACGCCCGGCGAGGTGGCGGGCGCGTGCCCGGCCGAGGCCAGCGACGCGCCGAGCCCCGGCATCGTCGGCGCGTGGCGTGCATAGGCGGTGAGCCCGGACGCGGGCACCGGCGTGGCGCGAACCGCCGCCTCGAGCTCGGCGGCGAGCGTCGCCTGCATCCGGTCGTCGGCGAGCTCCTTCCAGTTGATCACGCCATACAGGAAATCGATGCCCTCGTCGCTCGACGAGAACGGCATGAGGATGCCGCGGTACAGCGTCGTGCGCCCGCGGCTGTTGACGAATTCGGCCTCGAACCCGATCGGCGCGCGATTCGCGATGATCTGCAGATAATGATCGGTCAGCCGCGACAGCAGCGACCGGCTCGGCACGTCGGCGATCGACGTGATCGGCCCGACCAGCCCGCATTCCTCACGCAGCTTGGCGCCGAGATAGGCGATTCGCGGATCATCGATCGTCATCACCGCCGCGGCATCCCGATCCGCACCCGTGCCCGGATCGGTGCGGAAGTCGAGCAGCACGCTGTGCGGGCCGAAATCGGCGATCGAGCCGGGATCGAGGTCCGCGATCGTCGGATAGGGGCGTCCCCTCAGCAGTGACACCCAGTGGTTATAGGCGCGGACATGCATCCGGCGTTCGTCCCCGCCCAGATCGAACATCACGTCGTTGACGCCCGCGTCGGTCGCCCCGCCGGGAAGCCCCGCCCCGGCCTCGTCGATCTCGCCGTATTCGCCGTCCGGCTCGCGTCGCATGCCCATACCGAAAACTTCCCCGTTCACTTACGGCTGCTTGTGCACGCTGCTTGGTAAACGGCACGTAAATGCGGGTTAGCGCTTGTCACGGCAAATTTCCCCTGTTAAGCGCCGCCCCCTCGACCGGAGATGTCCGTCGTCGGGCCGCTTTAGCTCAGCTGGTAGAGCATCGCATTCGTAATGCGGGGGTCACAGGTTCGAGTCCTGTAAGCGGCACCATCGACATCTACTTGAAAA
>NZ_LMKZ01000018.1:193920-219030 GCF_001422525.1 Sphingomonas sp. Leaf30
CTCTCACATTTTTCTGTCCTCCCGCATGGTCGAGGATTTTTCAACTCCGGTACGGTTCCGGTGCATTGCACCCGGCGCAAGCTTTTCGATGTCTGAAATGATGCTCTCGAGCGCGCGAACGACGCTGGGGAACTCGCCGATCGCATAGACCTCGGTCTGGCTTCCCGCGCGGTGGCCCATGAAGCCCTCCAAGTCCCATTTCTCGGCGCCGCGGTTGCGCACGAGCGTCGCCAAGCTGTGGCGCAGCACATAGGGGCGCCATTCGCGGGCGGTCGGCATGTCCAGCTTCTTCAGCATTGTGTCCCAGGCGCGATCGACGTCCTGCACGGGGCGGCCGTGATGGTTCACCAGCCAGCCGCGGCCTGCACGCTCGGCGGGCTTGAGCGCCATGTAGGCGGCGTATTCAGCGCGCAGCCAGCGATCGAGCACCGGCAGCACGGGTAGCAGCGCGCGATGCTTCTTGTTCTGCGTGCGGCCCTGCGGGTTGAGGTCGATCGTCGGGGCGCCGGGCCACCATTGCTGGCGATCGGGCGCGACGCTGATGTCGACCACTGCGCCGGGCCGCGCGATCGTGCAGACCGACGCGACGAGGAACGCGTGGAGCGAGCCGCGCTGGCGATCGGGTTCGGCGGCATAGGCGAACATCTTCGCCAGTTCCTCGACGCCGATTCGCGTGCGGCGCTGGCGCTGCACCTGGCGGGCGGGGAGGGGCTTGTAGATCGGGCGCTTGTCGGAGCGCGGCGGCTCGGCGTTGGCTGCGTGGTTCAGCACTGCGATCAGCTGCGCGATTGAAGCCTCAGTCGCGGCGGGCGAGCGGGTGCGCGATACCGTGACCTCACCTTTGCCGTTGCGCCACTCGACCGGCTGCAAGCGCGACCAAGCGCGAAACGCGTGGACGAAGACCGACGAGCAGGCGGCGGCGCAGCTGGTGGCGTGACCAAACCGGCCTTCCGCGGCCAACGACTGCTCAGCGTCAAGAAACCCGACGACGTGCGCCAAACGTCCGGCGATCGTGTCGGCCGACACCCGTGTGTCGCCCCACTCGATCTTATAGTCCGCGATAGCGTCGGTCAGCAGATAGGTCTGCGCCTGCGCCAGCGATTGGCCGCAGGCGTGGCAGAATGCCGGGGCCTCGCCCTTGTCGGCAAGATAGAGTTTGTCGAGCGCGAGGATCGCCGCCGTCTCGTCTACCGTACCCGTCGACGAGCTGCGCTCGCGTCGCGTGGCGGAATCGTACCACCAGACATAGAGATTGGGGCTTCGACGAGTTCCGTCTGCCCGTTCGTCATGAGCGAGCCAGTATTTGCCCCGTTGATAGACCGGCGGCGTGCGTCGCGACATTGTGTTCGTTCTTTCAGATATTCGGATTTGGCGCGGTGCGTCATGTCGAAGAGGCCGAGGCTGCCGAGCAGATCAAGGTCGGCGGACTCGAGCCGGATGCCCTTCCCAAGTTCGGCGGCGCGGGCGAGTTTCTGGTCGAGCCGGACGATCGAGGGGGCGTTCACTGGATCGCCTCGCGAAGCTTGTGGGCGTGGGCGACAAGCCCCTCGCTGCGCGATGCGAGCGCGGCGGCAGCATCCGTTAGGTTTGCGTCGGATGCGCCGCGGTCGCCGCTGATCTTGAAGTTCAGAGCGCGAACCGTGATGCACAGTTCGTCGGCCAGCCGGCCTTTGCCAAGCAATCCGGCGACGGTATCGAGCCCCATCATCCGGACCACCGCCACCGGAAACGCGACCTGTTCCCGTTTTCGGGAACAGGTGCCTAAACGTTTCAACGGCGCAGGTTTGCATGCTTTGGCGGGTGCGGCGCTGTTCATCATGCTGGTCCTCTTGGTGCGGGGCGATCGAGCGGGCGCGCCAGTGGCCGCTCTTGTAGAAAGCGTTTCGACAAGAGCAGTGGGGTGGCGGGGACATCTCCGAGCGCGAGGCCGCAAATGCGTTGCCATTCTGTCGCGACCGTCGCGACGATGACGCCGAGCGCGGTCGCGCCCCCGCCCATGAACAGGCCAATAGAGACGCCGTGGAAGATGGGCATCGTGACGTGGATCATGGGGCAATCCTTGCAGGCAAAAGGGTGGCGGCACCGGAAGCATGATCTTCCGAGGCTGCGGCGGGATGGTTCAGGACGGTCGCGGCAGCTCGGCCGCGGGAATCAGATCAGGGGATCAGCCGGGGGATGGCGACTTCCGCCGCGTCTGGCGCGTGGTCGTCATTGGCCGGCACGCGGTGGTCGTCGTTGGCCGGCAGGTGATTGTCGTCGTTAGCGGGCTTCGAGCGCCATTGGCCGTACGGCAAGCGGATCGCCGGCTTCGGGATCATGCTCGGCCGCACAATGCGGAAGATGCAGTGCCGCGCCACGGAGACGTGACCGCAATTGGCGTTCTGAAAAACATTGCGGATATCTTGCAGCAGCTGATCGATTTCAAATGAGTCACAGTCTATCAAGTGCGTTAGGCCGTGCGGGCACACCATGGCCGGAGCGCGCGGCGTATAGCTTCTCCTCTTCGTCACTGATGGGTCCCCCCGGTATTGCCCGACCCCGTCGACATGGTGGGACGAAGGAAATTTGGCAGGCGCCGACGAATGCGGCGTAAAACGCCGTCAACCTGCTGCGCCTCGACCAGCGCACGATGATGATCGCGCGGGGACGAACCGGGCTGGGCGGCGGCAAAAAGGGCGGAGTGCAGTTCTCCTGCCTTGTGGATGAAGTCGAGCGAATCCGCCACGAGCGCGAGGCGACAGGCTTCCTGCTGCAGGATCTTGATCCCGAGTTGCTGACTAAACGCGTCGCGGAACGGCGCATCCTCACCGCCTGCAAGGCGATGGGCGGTATCTAACGCCAGCGCTTGCATGAGGGTCGGCAGCGTTCCCGTGTCGGGGTCGGACCACTCGCGCATAGTCCGCGCGGAATAGTCGCGCTTAGTGAGCGCGGTGATGACGCGCGCAGCTTCGGCCGGGCCGATCTGCGCGAGAACCTTAGTCATCGCGTCCTGAAACGTATCGGGCGTGCGGAGCTTGGTCATGCGCCGCCTTCTCGCTGCAAAACCGAACGCTGATGGCAATCGACCTTGCCATAGGGAGGAGGTAGATCAGTTAAACGAGGCACGTCTGATAGCCCATTAAGCGGAAATACAGCGGCTAGGGCACTGATCTGAATGCTAAGTTCGCGGGCCTTTTTCAAGACCTCCGGCTGCTTGGTCGATGGAATACGGCCTGCGGTTTTCGAGCTTTGAACGCTGGACGGCCGTTCAATGAGCGCAGCAGCCATCGGCCGGACGCCGCCAAATCGATCAAAGAGGTTGGATACAATGACCATGAGCAGCTATGTACGATAAAGTCGCACAGCATATCAACGATTATTTCGCACAGACAGCGTGCGAAATTTTCGCGACGTAGCACGCGTGGAACCCGCTGCTATCAGGCTCAAGAAACTGCGCGAGGCTGCTGATCCAGCTCTAAGCGTGCGTAAACTCGCGCAATTGCTAGGCATGCCCGCGTCGACGTACGCGTTTTACGAGGACCCGAAAAAATTTAAGAAGGCTTATCTGCCGATCGAACTGACAAAGTCACTCGCCCAGCATTTGACACCTCATGGCATAGACCAGTGGGATGTGTTGGCGCTGGGCGGCTTCGAGGAAACGAATGCGCCGTCCATCGAGGCCAGTATCACGCCCGTCGCGCAGTTCGCGACCATGCAGGTCCTGTTGCCGGACGCGCGCGCTCTGGAGCGGATGTTTCTTGGGATTCTGAAAGCTTCGGAGGGCTTGCCGCAGGAAGCGCTCGCGCGTGAACTCGCACAGCTGCTTCCCAGAGGGCTCGGGCTTCTTCAAGGGCCGCTCGTGTTCGAGCAGACGGATGACGACGATGCTCCTCAAGCCGATCCTGAAGACGGTCACGACGATCGTCCCGCGCGCCAGCGAGCATAGCGCAGGTTGTTTCACACCGAGCGCATCCACGCTCACATCGGGGCCGAGACTGGAACACTAAAACCATAACGCCGACTCATATCGTTCTTATTATGTTCCGGTCCGTACGGCGCGATTTCCAACAAAAATAGGGGGTGCCTGCGAAAACTGGTGTCTTCCTAACATCGGGCTGCTCAAAGCGAGAAAATCCGATCGCGGAATGGTTCAGCTTGGAGGGTTCACGCTGAGCAGATGTCATCCTTGGTGGAAAGCGGACAGGCTACTTTTCGGGAAGGCGGGTGGAGATAGCAGACATTGGGCAGCTGCCGGCTTTCCCCAAAAGGATCGAATTTCGGGAGATCATTTACGCCACAGTCGCGAGGCTCTGGGCGCGCTCTAGGTCCTTCGGTCGGCCGAAAGCGGCGAGCATGGCCTGTAAGTCCGCCCTTTCAGGAACAAAGACAACCATGCCATCGACCTCGATGCGTTTCCGCGTTGCCGGCAGTACCGGCAACCACGCCTCGCCTGACCAGCGGTGGAAGTCTGCCATGAACTCTACCGGCAATGGTGACGTCCCGCTCCAAGTGCCAAAGATGCTCGATCGAAATGCAGCGTGCGCTGATCCGTGCCGAGGCTGAATGCCGATCATCGGCAGGATGCGTCGTGCATCGTCAACGCTCAACAACACGTCCACGTCACCTACATGACCCGGGTCAGCTCCGTGCAGGGCGACGGCTGCGCTGGCGATAATCCACCAAGGATCACGCGCCTCGACCATGATGTTTCCGACCGCGTTCAATGTTGCCAAGAGGGGTGGGCTGACCATCATCTGCTTTCAATAGCGCCCTATTATCTCGCTTGGGAACGTCGATCGAGACGGCCAGCGCGTTCTCATGAGGATCGAATTTCGGGAATCGCTGGCATAGGACCTAACCTGCTAGGGAAGGGCGCAAGCGACGGCGGGAGACGGAATGCCTAAGGCTCACCTTGTGTTCGGCTTCTTAGGATCGGGAAAGACGACGTTAGCTAAGAGGCTTGAGATTCAACATAGCGCCGTCCGCTTCACGCCTGACGAATGGATGGCGCGCCTATTTGGCGAAGACCCGCCCGCCGACACGTTTCAAGATAGGGCATCGGCTATTCTGGATCTCATGCAGCCTATTTGGGCTCGCTGCCTGTCACTGGGCCTCGACGTTGTTCTCGATTACGGCTTCTGGTCTCGGGCTGAACGGGATCGCGCACGGGCTACGGTCGAAGACCTAGGCGCCACCCCTGTGTTGTGGGCTTTAAGCTGTTCCGATGACGAGGCCCGAAAGCGCATCGCCCTCAGAAACGACGCCGCTCACCGGAGCCTCTATATCGCTTCTGCCACCTTCGACCTGCTCAAGGCACGGGTTGAGCCTTTGGGCATGGACGAGGCGCACTCGGTGGTGTGAGCATACCGCCACCGCTTCCCGAATACGAACTTCGGGCGGGAACCTCCCGCCTTGATCGCGCTGACGGACGCCTGCAGGTTTCGCTTTCCCAAAATCTGTTCCCAATTCCTCTTGCCCAAAATGACCAATCGGAGACGGAGAAACGGGAAAGATTGCGCTTAACGAATGGCCGTTATTGGGCCCCCGGATCGCCAACCTGAACGTCCGGGTTTAGGCGCTTTCGGTCATTCGGCGCGATCGGCGTCGGAATGGCTGAATGTGGTGGTTAGGGGACGTTTGCGCTGGCTGTCCGTTCTCTCACGGCAATGTCCTTGCCAACACCGTACCCCGAAGAATACGCGAAAAGTGCGAGCGCAACTACTCCGACACCAAGCAACAATCCCTTGATTGGCTTTGAAATTGTCATGGCCATGTGTCCTCCTGACTCGAAGATCATCTCGATCGATGATTGATGTCAATGTCAGCTAATGGGTGTGAGCGGGCGTCAAACGCCAAGCCATTCAAGGCCACCAGGAAGTTCGTCAGCAGAAAAATCAATTTGGAGGACGCGCCGATGCGCCGGACGGCTCGCGGCTTCGGAAGCGTGGAGGATTGGCGTTGCATAGAGCCATAAGTCGCCAGCATCAGCAGTACAGACCCGTGTGCCGCATTTGCTAACCACTTGCTCGATGACATCGACAGGAACACGCCCTTCGGCATGCGAACCGGGCGCAATTAGAAGCGGGGCATTGGTCGCGGGAACATCGTCAAGGTGGGCTCGCAGAGTGACCATGCGCGTGAGTAAATCAAAGGGCGGCGCGACGTGCTGCATGCCGCCCTTGATGGTCCAAGGGCCAAAGCCATCCATATCAATCCGCCGCTGCACGCAGATGGTACGGTCTTGATGCCAAGCCAGTGACCAGTTCGTCTCGGCAGTTTTGTCGAAGAAGATTGCTCTCACCGGGCGGCATCTTTGGCCCAGCACATTCGCTGCGATCGAGCCGATTGCTCCACCGCAGGCGAGAAACGGACGGAGGGCTTCAATGCCGCGGATGCGAATACCGGCTTGCTCCGACGGCAGGTGTGCAAGCGCCGCTCGTAAATCGGCCAAGCTGCCGGCTAAAGCGCCCGCAAAAAGCTCCGCGCCGTGATCAGAGAACGTAAGGCGGGACTGATCGTGCATCATCACGGCGTCAGCTAAGCCTAAGCGGTGGGCCTTCGCAATGTCTGCTGTTGGGCGGGAGCGGACATAGGCTTGTCGCGTAAGTGCTGAGTTTCGGATGTCTCGTATGTCCCGCCTTTTGCGACGGACCTAGGTGTGTCGGAGGACAGAAGCTGGATCCACAGCAGCTGCCCGTAGAGCTGGGTAAATTGTGCTGGTCACAACGCCGATCGCAACCAGCGCTACGATCCAGGCAATCTCGGTGGGAGAGATTACCAAGGGAAGGGAAAGCAGGACGTTGAGCTCGATAGGCGGGTGATCCATCATCGCACTGATTCCGGCGGTGATTGGATCTTTGGCGGCTTTCAGACCGAACCCGAGTGCCAAACCAGCCAGCTCGCCAACGAGGCCGATTGTCACGCCAACGACAATGAACACCTTCGCCGTGGAGTATCGCGATATGCCCATCGTCCGAAGAATAGCAATTTCGCGCACTTTATAACGAACCAGCATCACCATCGATGACAGCACGTTCGACAAGGCGATGAGCGTTACCAACGATATGATCAACGTCATGGCCAGCCGTTCCTGCGCCAGCGCCGTGAACAGAGTTGCGTTCATGCTCTGCCAGGTAGCAACCGTATAGCCCGGCCCCAGTCGCTCCTTGATGGCCGCTACGACCGCATCTTGGTGTTCAGGATCGCTGAGTCGTACATTGATTTTGCTGGCGACACTGTCCGTTCTCAGGATCGCTCGAAGGTCGGCGATCGGCATTATGACGCGGCGACTGTCGAACGACTGTACCTGCGTGCTTACGACGCCGGAGACGGCGAGATCGTGATTGTCGACAGCAAGTCCATCACGATCGAAGCGGACCATTGTTATCGCTGCGTGATCGCCAGGAGCAATCCCAAGCCTGTCCGCGAGATCGCTCCCCAATGCCATGGTTCCTGAGCTCGTGGGAGCAGCGCCGGCAATGCTGTGTGCTGAGTCGTTAAACAGGGGGCTGACGCTTATCTGCGACGGCTGCACACCTTGCAGGTCAGCCGCAAACGACCTTCCGCCAGCGGTAATCAGACCGGAAGCGTCTAGCGATGCGGTTGCCGCCTGCACCCCGCGAATGGATTCAAGCGTCCGTTTCACCTCGGCCGGGCGAGCAATCCGAAGCCTCGGACCACTGACGAACAGGTGGCCGTCCGCCGACGCGATCTGCCCTGCAAGTCGGACCTCGGCGCCATTCATGAAGCTCACGACTAAAACCAACGACGCGACGCCGATCATGATGCCGGCGCACCCGATCGCCGCAATTAGCAGTGCTAAGCGCCCACCTGCGCCAGGGACCAGGAAGCGCGAGGCAAGAAGCTTCTCGAAAGTTGTGAGCAAGGATATCCTTCCAGCAACGCCTGTATCCTAAAAACAGGAGCGCGACCTTATGGTACGATCCTGTTGGTAGGCGCCAGGATGAACGACCACCTGTGCGTGCTAAAAGCAGCACTCTTCGCCCAAGTAGGGTCACCACCGGCCAGTGTCGCGAATTTGCTGAGTTTCGAACGTCTCGAATGTCGCTGCTTTTGCGACATTCGAGACCGATGACGGCTTGTGTCGCGTCGCAAAGGGGTCCCTTTTGCGATGGTCGAAACCGCCCAGTTGTCGCCATTCATCACGGTGGTCGCGGTGCTAGGAAGCCGTCGCTATTGGAGCTGGAAGGCTATGCTGCCTGCAACCCAGTTGCCTGAGATCTGACGCAGGCATAGGATGACGTGACTTATTAAGTGAGGACTAATCCCATGCACGCCTCCGATCAATGTCGCCGAACTGAAAGAAGGCACCTTTTGATTGCCGCAGTTGTCGTCCTCATGGCGATCACACAATATGCTGGCTTGAAGGACGCTGCTCACGACTTCGAACGCGGCTTCCGGGACGGCACTGGCGGGCGCTAAGCCGCCATTCCGCTTTCCACCCATCCGGCCCACTCGTGATGCACAAGTCAAGATTTTGGCCGGTTAGCTTTCCAGTCCCGATCTGAGGAAACATCTCGCATGCCCACCGTCGCTACGGTTTTCGCGAACGTCCTGATTTACGGACTTCTGGGATGGGCTGTTGTTGGGTGGCTGGGGTACCGGACCCATGCTCATATAGCCGGGCTATTTCTTGCTGTTGGTTTCGCTCTTGGCAGTTTCGGGGGGCATGCTGCGGCAGAGCCCGAGAACATCCTCCAACTCCGTGCTCTCGGTTCAGTCATGGGATTGGCCGCCCTGTCAGCATTGATGTTCTACCGGCTTCGCGGCATCGCTCAATAAGCTCTGGCGAACGACTGATAGTTACACAGCGGCGATTGCTGCTCGCAGTGGTGTCGCCATAAGCAGATGCTAAGGAGGCAGGATGCTACAATCCGGAGGAATATGGACCGCAGTTCTCGTTATCGGTGCCATCGCTTCGGGCATCGCAGCGGGCGGTGAATGGCGTGTCGCTAAACGCTCCGCCCGACGTGAACACCTGTGGGGAGCAGCTGCATCGCTAGGACTGGGTTTGATCCTTGCCTCTTATCTTGTCGCTCCAACCTAACCATAGGTCTTTAAACGCGACTGGCCCGCGATCTTCACGTTCAGCCTCTCTGATGCGAAAATCAAAAGTTTTGCATCAGCTCTTATCGTGAATTTACTAGCCTGAGCGACGATCGCTGTTGCCCAGCCACTCCTGCGATTAGAGACAAGGACCTCTGGACTAGCGCCCATCTGCGACCCATGTTTCGACAAGAAAGGGGATGACGATGGTTAGTACATCCAACGACGGCATCATGTCTGAATACCTCGTGAAGTGGGGCTTGGCCAAAACGAGCGAGCGTGAGCGTCCGACAGACTTGCTTGAGACACTTTACATAGCCGAGCGCTTTCAGGCGGGTGATGACCTGAAGCCATTGCGCCAAGGCTATGACCATTCCGTTTGGAACGGCGTTTCGGCCGCCGAGGTTGATCGCCGCCTTATTATGTTAGACGAGTTTATGATTAAGCTCGCTCGCGATCGTGCCGAAATGTGGGGCGCCAACTAAAGCGATCAGTGGTCAGCTATCGTCGGCTCCGGCCTCTCGATAGCTGACCATCGACCGCGCGAACATGATGCAAAATCATCAGTTTTGCATCAGGCTTGAAGCCGCTGAAATCGTGGCATCGCTTGATGCATAAATCCGATGCGTGTCGGTCGTGAATGTCCGGGTTTGGTGGTAAGCGGCCTGTCCGCTTTGGAGCCGCTACGAGGATTTTCGCTCGTTCGTTCATGCGGTGGGGCAGACGGCTCGAACGCTTTTCGATGGCGGCAACCGGCTCGTCCGCTTAGAGCGCTCACACAGCCTAACCGGACAATTGTTCATGAAGCTCGCACCGTCGGCACCGCTGGAGCCGCGCGGTATCTACCTTCTCGATGGGGCCGCGCGGCGAGAGTGGGAGCACAGCATCGTGCCGCTCGAGCGGACGCGATGGTCGATCACGTTCCGGACGCTCGCTTAGGTTGACCCGCTCGCGTCCGCCGCGGGTCAGCGCAGCTGGCTGTCCTTGCTGCCGCGCCGGTTGATGCCGGAGAAGGCGGGCCACTTGTCGCGCTCGCCCTGGCAGGCGACGCAGGTTCTAACGCCTAGGAACGCTTCACGGCGGCGCGCCGGGATCGGCTCGCCGCACTCGTCGCAGTTGTCGGCGCTGGGTCCGGCCGGCATGCGCATGCGCGCGAATGATACCGCGTCCCGCACCGTGTCGTCGATCTGGTCCTGCACCGCGCCGTCGGGCACCCAGCCGTTCGCCATTTCCTCTCCGTCTTCAATCCGTTGGGTCGGATATCAAAGGAAATTCGCAGCCGGCCAAGAAGGTCCACGGCTGGCGAAGTAGTCGGCATCTCAGTTGCGTTCCTTTCGCGAACGGCCGCAGCGACGATGGCGCCGCGATCTCGCGACGATGCCAAAGCCGAGACACGGCCTATATTGTAGAGCAGACGACGATAGGGGACGCCTGCGTGATCTTGGGACTTGATCGAACCGATCTGTCGGCGATCGCCTCCACCGTTGTGGCCGTGGTGGGTGTCGTCGCCTCGCTGAAGATCGACCCGACAATCGGCACGGTGACGACCGCCGTGGGCGTGATCGCTACTACCGGGTTCGGCTACTTGAAGGCGCGCCGGGCGGAGGCCGCCACCCGCAAGAACGCCATCGACGTCGCCAACATCTCGGCTGGCGCGACGATCGACACGAACGCGAAGACCGTTCTGGTGCAGACGGTGACGGCCGAGCGGGCGAAATGGCGCTCGGAGCTGCGCGAGGTGGTGACCGAGCTGACCGCGCTGCTGCGCGCGTCGGCCCGGGGCGAGACGTTCGAATGGCAGGAGGTCGACAGGCTCCGCGGCGGTGTGCGACTGCGGTTGAACCCGAAGGGGCGGGGCGCTGCGCCGACGGGCGTTGACGAGCATCCGCTCGACCGCCTGATCCACGCCGACCTCGATGCCCTCGGCCAGACGGGGCCGGCTGGGACCGGCCAGCACGACGGGATCGCCGACCGGCTCGAGCTGCACATGGCTGACCTGTTGAAGCAGGAGTGGGACGTGTCGAAGGACGAGGCGGTGACCGGCAAGCTCAAGGGCGGCTGATCCACGCCACCTGACCATTAGAAGTCTTGCTCGCCGAGGTCCGGCAGGTCGCGCCCGATGACCGGCGAGGCGTAGTGCGTGTCGACGGCGTATGTGGCCGACCCGACCTGGAGCAGTTCGATCGAGCCTTCGACGTATTCGATGCCGGCGTTCGACGCGGCCGGCAGCGGCGACGCGAAGTCCAGGAAGTCGAAGTCGTCGGCCTGGCGGCTGGCCTTGGCGTCGCCCTTCGGGTCAGGTGGTGTCGGATGGTGGATCAGCGCGGCGTCGCCCATGACCGCGATGTTTTTGCCGCCCTCGCGCTGCGCCGAGCGGAAGATGATTGCGTCGGGTGTCACGTCGTTGCCGCGCCAGCGGACGGACGTGCTGGTGAGGTATTCGGCGACGACCTGCGCCGGGACGTATTCGAGGTGCTCGTCGCCGGGCAGGATCGGCTGGCTGATCTCCGAAGCGAAGCTCTGCATGAACGCCCATTGGGTCGCGCGGACCATCTGGTTCTTGGCGAAGATGTCGAGCTGCTTGCCGGCGCGGGTGAAGCGCGTGAGATCTAGCACATTGATCGGTCGGTGGACGCGGAAGGCGGCGAGGCTGATGAGCGAGCCCACTGCGGGGCGCATCTCGGCGACCGCCGTGTCCTTCTCCGTCGCGCCGTAGAACACGGCGATCCCGGCGGCGTTCATCCGCCCGGCCTTGCGCAATGACGGTGGTGGCGGCCCCATGAGCTCAGCCGGGTCCTTCGCGATCTCGCGGAACTCGTCCTCGTTGGGCACGACGCGGGCCCGGTAGAATGTCGTCTCGTCTGCAGGTGCCAAGCGGTAGAAGGCCGGCTTGTTGTCGATATCAGACTGGTTCTGGATGCCGTTGAAGATCTCGGCGAGGAATTCCTTGGCGTTGTCGTTGAAGAAGCGCTGGCGGTGCAGGATCGCCTCGCGGAAGCGTCGCCACAGCGCGCCGTGGCGCCAGCCGTCGAGCCGTATCGGCACGTAGGTCTGGTCTTCGGCGAAGAAGGCTCCCTCACCATCGGGCGGCCAGTAGTGGTCGTTGTCGATCAGCCAGCCGATCAGCCCGTTGATCACCCGGTCGTCATCGGCGCCGGTTGTCCCGTTGATCACGTCGTAGAGGTCGTCGCCCTCCTGGTGGTCGAACATCCATTCGCCGATGGTGTAATTGCTGCGGAGGGCCGACTCGACAATCTTCCCGACCTCATCGAGCGGGATGGCCTTGCGGGTGGGGTGGATCTCGCACCGCTCGTCATCGGGGAGGCCCGGGCGGATTTCTACTAGCCGGCGCTTGAGCGTCGTGTTCTCGAAGCATTCCGGGCACACGTTCATTTTGATCTTGGGTCCGCCAGTATCCGTCCTGCTGCGGCACCGCAAAGTCGCCGCCATCAGGCGTCTACCCCGTTCCGCAGCAGGAGTCTCTTCGCGAGCTGACGTTCGTATCCCGCCTCCGACAGCCGTGTGAGCTCCAAGGCCGCCGCCTTCGGCCTCACCGCCTGGTAGGTTATGCCGACACCCGCGGCCAGTTCGGTGTTGGTGATGTGCTCGCCGGCAATCTTGATGACGTCGGTGATCGAGACGTCGCGATCGAAGCTCGTGCGGTAGTCTATCAGCAGGCGCGTCTCGCACCTGACTTTAAGGTTGAACACCTCGCCGGCGTCTAGCTTCGTCATCTTATCGCCGGAGGGGAGCCCAGTTCCCCTCCGGATCGTCAGCGCCGTCCGCGCCCCCAAACACGTGATCGGCAGCGACGCCGGCCCGGTCAGTCCGGGCTTGTTGACGTGGATGCGTTCGACGAGCGCGCCCAGCAATTCAGGCCCATTCTGGTGGGGGTCACGTCAGGCTTGTTGCGGAGCTTGCACAATGATGTGACACTGCGACCCGTCTTTGGGGGGCGCGAGATGCGACGGACGCTCAAGAGGGGCGACAAGGTGCTGGTCCTCGAGAAGGATTGTAGCGCCGCGAGCAAATAAACCCGGTGGTTTGAGAACGACCCTTGTCTGGATCTCGATCCCTAAGGATACCGCCTAATCGAGGCTCAATGCAGATCGGCGTGACGCTCCAGAACGCGCATCAGCACTGCGTTCGCATGCGTGAAGTTGGCGAACTGCCCCTGCAAGCCATACGCCCATTTCTCGCCATGGAAGAGGTTGTTCCGTAACCGCCAGATGACGAGCAGCACAGTCAGAACCCGCTCCCGCGGGGCTTCAGCATCGCCGCTGATGCCGGCAGCAATGAGGGCGGGCATGTCGCCTTTCCGGATGCGCAGGCCGTAGAACAGGGATGTGAACTCCCCGTCTCGGAAATACCGTTCTCGGAAGTAAGCGACCTCACCATCGTATAGTTCGGCGCCGAGCGTCCCTGCGTCGTCCCATTCCTCGACCGCTTGCGCGATCCTCCGCGCGCTGGCCTGCCCCCATCAGCTTGGCCTCGAACAGGCTCCAAAAAAACGCGAAGGACCTGATCGCATCGCGGTCGGGATCCGGAAGCGCGGCATAGCCTGGGATCCTTTCCATAAGCCACGCATCGCTCAGTCCACACCGGCTTTGATCCCTGCACGCTCGACGCTCACAGTCGGGAGGCCGAAGCCGACTCGGCGCGACATGACCCGATCATCGTCCTCTCGCAACTCGACAACCGCGTTATTCGGGGAGTCGACGAGCAATCGCTCGAAGATCGGTGGAAACTTGCGATGGGTGAACATCATCTGGGGGAGCTTGATGTCCGCAAGCGTGCCGGCGAGGAAGTCAGGCATCCTGACGAACTCCGCGTATTCCGTCCGACCGTCCATTCCGGGCGATGCGAACGCGATCTGAGGTCGCCGGAGATCGACGACCCCGCCCTTCCGTCGTCTCATGATCTGGAACAACAGCCATGCGAGGTCAAACGCCACTCCGTCATGCCGATCGAACATGGCGTCCCGGTCACTGATCCAGCGGATGCTTATCGGTGATTTCGCGTCGTTGACCATGCCGAGCGCCACGGCGGCGAACGAGGTGACGAGGAATATCCGCCGCAGCAGGTTCAATGATGGCTGTCTTCGGGCGAGTTCCGATTCAAGCAGTCGCAGGCGATGATCCAGAGCGCCGTAGTATGCGGCGTTGGGAGGTTCGGCCTCAGTCCAGTCGGCGACGATCTTGCGAAGCTCCGGGACCAGGGATGACATCGCCTCCTGCGTGACGGCGAGGCGGAGGCTCGCGCTGGCGCGTGAGACGAGGAAGCTCACGCTGAAGGTCACGGGACAGCAGAGATAGTCCAGCAGCCCCTTTGGAGGAGTGCGGGAGGACTTCAGGTCGCTGGGCGATGTGGCCGCGATGTAGGACGCAATGTTTTCGTCCGTATCGTGCTTCGGGATGATGACGAACGAATATGCGTCGTTCTGCTTGCCCGGATCTCCCACGCTGAAGTCGGATACGACCGTCCACGATGCAGCCGCCGGATACTTGCCGAACCATCGTCTGAAATCGCTGTGGATAGTCCCGCTCGACTTCTCGATCAGGTCAATCAATTCTAGCATGGCCAGCGCCTCGCCGGGCTCCCATGCAGCCCGCTCACGCCCGTGCCTTCATGAGCCTGCAAGCCAGTATCTGATCACCCCAACGGGTGGCGAAGGTTTCGGAAATCTCGAACCAACTGCCGTCGTTCCCTGCGCCGTGGTTTCGCCCCATGCAGGAGCACTGACATTCGTGTCCGGTCGCGTTGAGGCATGCCGGCGAGCACTTCTCCTGCTCCCGATATGGCTGGATCACGTAGACCTGCCCGAAGGTCCTGAGAGCGCGCTCGACGAAGTCGTTGAACCACGCCTTGGGGATCTCCCAATACCGCTTTCCCGAGATCCATGCTGGATAGAGGCGACGGCCATCCTGTAGCCAGGCGCGATTGTTGTTCGCGTAGGGGAGGCGCGCACGCAGCAGCTGCCCCTTGCCGGTTCGTCGCAATATTACCGGGATAGCCTGCTGGTTCCAGATTCTGGTCAGTTCCGCATCATCCATTCGACCGCCCATATTCAACAGGTCACGTCATGATGATGCCGGAGTTTGAACGGATAATAAATCGCGATCGCTTTGATTTCGGCTCTTGATCGCCCTCGCTGACGGCCAGGGATTACACTATGCCTCGGGGCAAGGAGAGGGAGCTAGATGCATCTTCAAAGTGTCAGGTTGGGTAATTTCCGATCGTTCGATGAAGCGCGGCTCGAACTGCAGAGCGACCTGACCGTCCTTGTCGGCGAGAACAACGGCGGCAAGAGCAATGCGATCGATGCGATACGGCTGTTGACCGCTCCGCTGAGCGGGCGACGGGAGATCTACTGCGAGCCGACCGACGTGCGATTCCAAAGCGGGTCTGCCCGGTTCGAGCTTGAGGCGCACTTCGCCGAACTCTCCACCGGACAGCAGGGACGACTGATCTCGGCCGCAACCGACGCAAGTCTGACGAACGCCTGCTTTGGTCTACGGTATGATGCGACGGCACCTAATGCACGGCCGCACCTGTGGGCGGGCAGGGATGGCAACGTCGCCGAGCCGAACTGCCACGACATGGTCAGGCACGTCTATCTTCCCACGCTCCGCGACGCGAAGAGGTCGCTCGCTTCTGGAAACCCGACGCGCATCATGGCGCTGCTCAATCATTTCCTCGAAGGCACGAGCGCCGCGGATTTGGCGAAGGAGCTTGCTCGGCAGAACCGGCACAATGTTCTGACGAAGGTCGACGATGCCGTCGGAAAGGGCTTGGCGGCCTTGACTGGAGGGGTGCGGCGTCAGGCCGCAACGCTGGGCTTCGCTTCGGACGAGGCATTGATCGACATAGCTCGTGACCTCCGCTTCAAGCTGGCCGATCACGGTATCGATCCCGAGGACCTCCGCTATTCCGGGCACGGCTATGCGAACCTGCTCTTCATGGCGATAATCGCGGTCGAACTGGAGAAGGTCAGAAACACCGATCTGACGCTCTTCCTTGTCGAGGAGCCGGAGGCGCATCTCCACCCCCAACTGCAGGCCGCTGTGCTGTCATTCCTGCGCGAACAGGCCGAACAGTCCCGGAAGGATGCACCCGCCGACCACGGGCCGGCGGGCGAGCTTCAGGTCGTTGTCGCCACGCATTCGCCGAACCTGTCCGCATGGGTGAGCAGCGACCGCCTGGTCGTCTTTAAGTCCGTGATCGCCTCGGCCGATGTTGGCGGCAGGGATGATCATCCGGAGTCCGCCTCCCTTGACGCCAGCCTGATCGAAGAGGTGCTGACTCCGGAGTCGAAGCCTCGAAATGATGCTGCTGCGGCGGAGTCCATCGCTGAGGCCATCTCCATGCGATCGCCGCGCCGATCTACGCGATGCCTACCGCTCGCCAAGCTGCCGCTGGAACCTTTGGATCGCCGGAAGGTCGATCGATACCTCGATGTGACGAAGGCGGCGCTTCTCTTCGGTGGGCGTGCGTTGCTGGTCGAGGGCATCGCGGAGGCACTGCTGCTTCCCGCCATCGCCAAGTACCACGTTCTGCGGGATCAGCCGGAGAAACTCCGACTGTTCAGGTCGGCCGTATTCATCCCGATCGATGGCGTAGACTTCGCGCCCTACGTTTCCCTGCTTCTGACGGAGCTCGACGGGACCCGCATCGCAGATCGCGTCGTCGTCATGACGGACGGTGATAAGGGCACGAAATCGAAGGAAGATGAAGAGGACGTCGACCTCGAGTATGCAGCCGAACTCGACGAGACGTCGCCTAATGGGGCGGACGTGCCGCGAGGCGAGGACCCGACGGAAAATGAAGAGGAGGAGGAAGGCGAGAAGCTAATCCCTGGCGAACGGCGTAAGCGCTCGCTGGACCGGTTGGTCGGAGGAATGGGCGCATCGGACCAGTTCGCGGCTGTCACCAGCACCTATTCGCTCGAATCTGAGCTGGTGGAGGCCGGGAACGCCGATCTGCTCGAAAAGGTCTTCCTGGAGCTGCACAAGCGGTCGAGGACGAAGTGGCGTAACGCCATGAAGAAGGAGGGCGACGAGCGCGCCCAGGCGATCCACAAGATATTCAAGAACGCGCGCAAGGGAGATTTTGCGCAGATCCTTGCACGCCGGATCGAGGATGGTGAGAAATTAAAGGTGCCCGCCTACATCAAGGACGCGATCGACCAGCTGGTCATCACGTGACTGTCACCTACAGGCCCACGCTGGAGCAGGACGCGGTCATCTGGCACGACGGCTGCGCGTTCGTCACCGCCTGCCCGGGGGCGGGGAAGACCAGGACCATGGTTGAACGAGCGCGTCGCCTATTGAGCGATCGCAGCGATCGACGGGGCGTGGCGTTCCTGTCCTTTACCAACACGGCCGTCGACGAGCTGGAGGCGCGCCTACGGAGCTTCGGCGTGCTTCCTTCGCCAATTTTTCCCAGCTTCATCGGCACCTTCGATCGCTTCCTGTGGCAATTCTTCGTGGCTCCGTTCGGGATCGATGGGTGTGACACGACCCCGCGTCTCATACCGGACAAGCCGGATTGGCCGGTGCAGCCGCATGAGACGATGCAGGCCATGCCGCTGCGGGCGTTCGACCGAACGACGGGCGTGTTGGACAGAGCGATCGCGACCGAACTCCGGTTCAACCGGGATCCAGGCAGACATCAGGCCCGCGCGCTGAGGATGCTGGCGGCAGCCCGAACGAAGGGACATGTCGATTTCGAGGACGTGCGCGAGTGCGTGCGTGGTCGGCTCGCCGACAAGCCGTTCGCGGCGAGGCTGGGAAAGGCGCTGGCAGCGCGCTTCCGCGAGATCATCGTCGACGAGGCGCAGGACTGCAATCCGGCCGACCTCGACGTGGTCCAGTGGCTCCGGGACTCCGGGATCACCGTTAAGGTCATCTGCGACCCCAATCAGTCGATCTACAAGTTCAGGGGCGGCGTGACGGACGAACTCGACAGGTTCGCCGAGCGGTTCGAGGAGTCCGAGCGCCTCCCGATGAGCGGAAACTTCCGATCGACGCCAGCCATCTGTTCGGCGATCGTCGCGCTGAGGCCCCCGGCCGCACGCGGTGCCGTCGATCAGGCTTTGGGACCGCTGAAGGACGAACTGAATCCCGTCCACATCCTGTCATATGGCGGCACGTCGGTTCCGAAGACGATAGGAGCGAAATTCGGAGAGATCGCGGGTTCGCTCGGCATCCAGAACGCGGATGCGCCAATCCTGGCGTCGCGCCTTCCTACGGCTGGCAAAGCGATTGGCCATCCCGCGCCCAAGGAATCGCTCCACATGACGCTGGTGCTCGCGCGTGCGGTCACCGATTTCCATTTCTCCTTCGGTCTTGGAAACCGCCGTGAGGCGCTCGTCGCCCTCCACCGCGCGGTCCTGCAGGTCCAAGGCCACATTCATTCGCCTGGTGAATACCATGCCCACGTTGCCGGCGCGAATGCCGAGGACGGGAAGTGGCGTCCTGGAATCATCGAGATCGCTTCGAAGTTGAAGTTCGACCCCGGCGACACGGCGGAGGGATGGCTGGCGAAGGCGCAGGCCCTGCTCGGTCCCGGCCTCGTCGCGTCTGGAAGCATCGGTCAGCGCATGAGAAAGAGCCCTGATCTGCCAGCGGCCCTGGCAAGTGCACCGTTGCAAACACACCCTGCACGCACGATCCACTCGGCGAAGGGCTTGGAGTTCGCGGCCGTCTGCGTGGTGATGACGAGCAAGAAGACTGGCAAGGTCATCGATCACCTTCAGACAGGAGGGGGCAATGCCGACGATGCCGAGGACGCCCGCAAGATCTACGTTGCTGCATCTCGCGCGAAGCGGCTGCTTGTCCTCGCGGTCCCGAGGAATTCAGCAGCCAGACTGGAGGCACTTCTGGCCTCCACCGGCTGCACGACGCAGCGGCACGACGTCGTTTGAGCGCGAGGGTGGAATGACGCTGATCGGCAATATCGATCCATCTTGGAAGGACATGTCTAAATACGTGGTCCACTTCGCGAAGGAGACGGTCGGGAGGTCGGCCTACGACAACGCGATCTCGATACTTTACCAGCGGCGGATCATCGCGGCGAACGCCTTCGGCGCAGGGCGCCACCTCGCCCCTGCGCGTAGATCGGTATGCTTCAGCGAGGTGCCGCTCCATCATCTAAAGCGATTGGCCGATGTTCGAGGGCAACACGGCATTGGCTTCCGAAAGGAGTATGTTGTGGAGCGCGGGGGCGGTCCGATCCTCTATGCTTACAAGGACACGCCGCAGGCGCAGTCCGTCAATGCCATGGTCCACGCAGCGGCGCACGATGCGAGCTCGGCAATTTGGGATTTGGCTCCATATGTCGACCTGCCGGGGACATATGGAAAGTCGAAATACCTCTACGAATGGGAGAGGGAGTGGCGGCACGTCGGCGATCTCGATTTCTCGGAAGCCGATCCGGCCTTCCTGATCATTCCGGAGGGGCTTCACGACGCGGCGCGAGATTTCTTCCACGCTGCGGAGGTCGACAACGTGGGGCCGAGTTACGAATGCCCGTTCATCGATCCATATTGGGGTGAGGACCAGATAGCGGCCGCCCTGCTTTCTTGAAATTTCTACCGACGGTGCCTTTGTATGCCAGCCGACTTCGATACCTCTCCCGGCATTCACGCCATGCTGTATCGCTATCGCCCCAGCAGGCGCCCCGGCCAACGGATCATCTCGCTGGAAAGTCCAGACTCGTTCGATCGGGATCTGATCGAGGCTGTTGCCCGCGAGTTGGATGTGCCTGCCGCTGCCGCCTCGCTTGACGCAGGGGAGGTGGCGGCTCTGGCAACGGCAGCCGATTCGGCACGTCGGCGGTTCGGGGACGACGCGGGGGTCTCGCTGGCACTGCAGCGGCTGCTGACATCTCGCGGGGGCGCGCTGGATGCCGAAATCGCCCTCGTCGCGATCACGGGGCATGCTCATCATGGGGGCATCCTAAAGACCTTCCCGGGAATGGTGGGATCCGCCGCGATGATCGAGGCGATCATCGAAGGCGCTCCGCTTGGGGCAGGGGCCGGGTTGCATCATCGCATCGATGTGAACGCCCTAGTGATCCGCCATCTGGATCAAGCCAGGCGGGCGATCCCTGTAGCAGAAACAAGATGGGACGATCTCCTGCCGACCTATATCGTAGCGGCGATGGCTCAAGGCCTCGGCTGGACGCGCTGGGTCAAGCTCTTCGCGACGCTGTCCGACAATGCGGAAATCGCCGACGATACCGACCCCAGCGATCCCGAGACGCGCCAATGGGAAACCGATGACTCGCTGCGCATGCGGCGCGAGGCTCTGGCCGAGATCCTGCCAGACCATGCGGTTCGCAAGGTCGCACGACTGGTCCTCGACCTCCGGGGCGTGCTTGCGAATTCGGGGCCGGACGTCCGCCTGGTCTACCTCCAGCGTCTGCGCAGTGCCATCGGCGACGACGACGATCTCCGTAGGGCTACGATCGAGGCCCTACTGAGCCGCGGTCCATCGCGGGAGCGCGACCTGGTCCTTTTCGCGTCTACGCGACTGGTCGAGACTGGCGACGAGGCCTTCATCTCGGAACTCGTCAACCACCCCGATCGCGACGTCGGATACCTGGCCGACATCGTTCGACACGCGGTGTTCGGGGCGGAGGTCGGCGACGGCGCGTGGCCGACGCCGACCGTCAGCGCCATCGCGGATGGTCTGTTTCAGATTGGCCTCATGCCCGCCGCGACGGAGCATCCGCTCACCTGGATCGGCGATCGCCTTCTCGAGCGGCTGATAGAGCAGACCGTAGCGAGCGAGGAGCGGAGGTTCGCCCAGGAGTATCGCGACCACAGCGAGGAAGGCGAGGAGGGCCTGTTGCGCAGCTTCTTCTCCGATCTGGCGCACCGCCTGCGCGCCTTGGGAGATGGGCTGCGCGCCGCCGCGCACGCCACCGGCTCAGATCGGGTGACCAGCATCCAGTTGAACTATCGGCCAGTGGACAAGTCGGAGGAGGGGAAGCCGGGTGTGAACCCGCGGGGCGATGCGGAGCCACCCTCCTTCTCTGCTGACCTCTGCCTGATCGTTGATCCGTATCTGGATGGTCGATCACTCGGCAAGCGCGTGACGCTGGTGCAGGCGAAGAGGCTCCGTCTCAAGGACACCGCGCGACCGAGCGCGGGTCTAGCCACGTCATTCAAACTGGAACCCAAGCAGATGACGGATCTGCTCCGGCAGACGGGATCGTCCTTCTATCTGTTTCAGTGCCCCGGGCTTCTCGACAGGGGAGTACCGATGATGCCGACCCAACTCGTCGAGGACTTGGCGCGGCACCACGCCGCGAGCGCCGCTCAGATCCCGGCCGGTCGAGTAGGCCCAGCATCACGGCCCTTCGCCGACTGGCTTACTTACATGGTGCTTGCGCTGCGGACCGGCGATCCGCTCGCCGAGCTCGTGGAGAAGGCTGAGGGGAGTGACGGGCGTCGTCCACGTCCACTGGCGAGGTTCGGAACCGTCGAGATCGCGCTGCACGTCGGCGAACCGAAAGGAGAAGCTGGCGAGGGCGTATCCCGGTGATGCTCCGGCGTTGACGAGGTTTTGATCTACCATTGCCATGACCCCTGGTGTCGCCGCGGATCAACCGGACGATGGCGGTGCCATGTCACCGTTCCAGAGTTGACCGAGATCGACCGGAGAGATGGCGATCTTCCTCTTCTTGGCGGCATCCATGGCGGCGGCGATCAGCTCAGGCTCCTTCTTCCGTTCGAAGCCGGCTTCGTCATAAATCCCGAAAAGGCCCACTATGCCGACCGCAACGCCAGGAGGACGGTCACGGGCCTTCGGGTGAACGAGGCTCTGAACGTAGATCGCAGATTCGTGCGCAACCTGCGCGCCGCCCTCCGTTCGGTCGAGGTGCTCGGTGAGATGGCAGCCGAAGCCAAATTCCATGCCGAGCACGGGGGTAGCGCGGCGATCGGCAGCCACTTTCAAGGGAAGCTGTCCTGGCTCGGGCACGGCAAGGGTCCTTCCGACCCGGTCTTCCGCGGCATGGCCTCACGCTTCAACCGATCGTTCCCGACGCTGGCGCTCGAGATCCAGCCGACGCGGTCCGAAGTGCGGGAACGCGCCGTCTGGCTGATCGAGCACTGGGAGGGCACCGGCGATCAGGGCACCGCCTTCTTCATGGCGTTGGCCTGTCACGGCCAATCACTGCGTTTCACCGTCGGGCGTGGTTGAACTCTACCACCCTTCGAAGCCGTCCAACAAGTTCGCCGCGTCGGTGAAGCACCGCAGCAGTGACCACGTTCTCGCGGTCCTGGACCACGCGATCCCAACGAACGAATTCTACGAACTTGAGACTGCCGCAAGGGGCGCGGCGACCGGCGACGCTACCGTGGCCGTCGGGTACCCGGGCTTCGGCCCCGGCGACAAGCTCAATGTGCGGCCGGGAAATGACACTCCATGCCGATCAACAGCGCAGTGCAGATGGTCGAGGTTCAGCAAATGCTGACGCAGGGCATGTCCGGCGGGCCGCTGCTCGATCTTAACGATCAGGTGATCGGCGTGGTACACAAGAGTGGTCACGAGCACGGCCGGCAGCTGGCCATCAACATCGGCGTCCTTCACGCCTGGCTGCCATGATCATCGCTCTAGTGCCTCGAGCTCGTCTGAGCTTGACGAGTGCGGAACGATCCAGGTCCTGCAGACTCTGGCGCCTCGGCTGGATCTGCAGCAGAAACGGCGCATGCTACGCGCCAGCCTTTAGGGTCAGATCAGACAGACGAAGCTCCCCAAGCGGAAGCCGATGCTGCCGATGTTGAAGCCGTCATAAACTCGTTCCAGGGTAGGACACTCATTCAACCGCGAGCCGGCTTCGATTCGCCTTTGCCCGAGGCTTTGCGGTGGCACCGAGAGAACGCCTACCTCGGCTGAACGAACGGCCAGAGTTGGTGAGCAGATAGACTGGTCTGAGCGGCCGATTGTGGGTCTCAGCGGCTGGCAGGATCGCCGGAAGCTGAATCCTGCTATGTGCCAAGCCATTCGCGAATTTGGCCGGCTGTCACTGCGGGCTTCTCGGCTGGCGGAAGGTGCCCACACTCGGGGATCACGTGCGGGTCTGCTCCTGGGATCGCGTCGGCAATCGGTTTCGATAAGGCGACGGGGGTCATTAGATGGTCGGTTCAGACTGCGATCACTGTGGGCAAGACGATGCCCGCCAAACCGGGAACAAGTCATCGCGCGCGGCGACCGCCTTGTTCTGACGCACATAAGCTGCTGCGCCGACGCGCACGGTCATACTCGCAAGGGCGTCGCGTATCTCTGCGCTGGTTCGGGGGTGAACCATGTACGCGACCGGGGCCCTTAGCGCGCGAAGATCGGCCGCGGCTCACAAGCAGTGTACGGCAAGGCAAAGGCACGGGAATGCCGCCCTTCCTTTGCGAGAATGTCCGCCTCTTCCAACAGTTCGCGTGCATTTTCCCGATAAGCTACCATGCCTCCAACCAGGGGTGGTACGGTGACTAATTTGGCAGAACTCATATGTTCGACACAACGCTATACAACCAGCCGATAAACCCTTGGGCATGCGTGGCAGCACTAACCTGCACCGGAGGTCTACCTCTCTCTGCGCCGTCCATAGGATCCGATCTACCGCTCAGCCCGATCCTGCTCGCGCAGGACAGCTGGCGGCTAGCGTGCGCGAAAGTCAGATTCCCTTGACGCGGGGCATTCTCCGCGCAAACCTACGATCTGCGCCCCGAGTCGAGTCCGGAGTCTTTGCGGCTTCATCAGCTCTGCGCCTGTTCACTTAGCTTGCCGCGACGGCGCCGTCGTCGAGATCGGGAGACAGCACGGTGAGACGAACCCTTCGAATACTGGCAGCTGCGCTAGTTGCTATTAGCGCTCCGGCGTTTGCACAGACGGACAACGGGCGTGATTTTAACGCCTACATCCTGAAGGCGGTTGAAGTGCTCAACCGGAACTACCCGGCTAAAGGCTACGCGAACTCGGCGTATACCCACGCGCTGACGTATGGACCGGACAAGTCTAAGAAAATCCGACCAGGCAACGCCCCATATACCATGTGTGTCGCCGCGGTCGCGGAGGTGATCATTACCGCGCTCGACCTGTATATGGATGACCATAAGAACAATCCTGAGGTTGCGCGCAAAGTCCTCGATTACCTGCCTCCCGAAGGCTGGTCGCGCATGCGTCCCAAGGACATCAAGTCGCACCTGTGGGTCGACCCACGATTGAAGGCCTCCGGCACTGCGGACGCTTTGAGCACGTTTGGGATCGGTCGCCACGCCGACTTCGAAAAGCTGCGTCCCGGAGCCTTCATCAATCTGAACCGGACCAACAGGACCGGCCACGCGGTGGTGTTCCTCGGCTATATCGATCGGAACGGAGATGACGTTAGGGCACATGGCCCCAGCGTCGTCGGCTTCCGCTACTTCTCGTCTCAGGGGGCGACGAGGGCGCCGGGGTCGGGCTTCGGCTATCGGTATGCGTTCTTGAACCAGAACAACCGGTCGTTCTGTCCGTCGCTGGGCGGGGGGCGGAAGGTGGATTGCGACATCATCGCCCGTCGGGATCAGAACTACCTCAACACGGGCTACATGCTTCACCCAGACTATTGGGACGCTGCCTACCGTGACCGCAGCCTGGAGCAAGTAGTCGCGCGCATCTACAACCAGGACTACAGCAGATCTCCTGCGCGCCTCGGCTTGCGTCCTGGGCTGAGCCGGGCGCAATTCGAAGCTGCGCTCCGCCGGACCGATACCATGAAGCTGGATCCGAAGTATCTGGACCAGCGCATGCCCGAGGAGCGTTAGGTGTTCACGCCGTTCCGAGGACGAGGTCCTTTGGCTGCAGCCTGCTTGCTGTGCGCGGCCGAAACGCTACTCGCGTCTTCCGTGCATGCCGCGCCATGCCCCGTTCCCAAAGAGGAGGTCAATGCACCCTCGGGAACTCCGTTGTCTGTCGATGAAGGCGCGGGCCGCGCCAGGCTGCTCTACGAGGAGAGCCATGCGCTTCTGATCGGCGAGTCCCGGTACGCGTCTGGCAGCGGCTGGCGCACGCTGTCCAACGT
>NZ_LMKZ01000018.1:219117-229393 GCF_001422525.1 Sphingomonas sp. Leaf30
GAGGACCTCGGGTCCGCCGACCTCCCGGCGGCCATCGAGTGCTTCGTCCGAACCTACGGCTACCGACGTGATGCCCGCGTCTTCATGTACTTCGCAGGTCATGGCTTCACACGGACCGACAATCAGACAAGCGGGGAGCGGACGGTCGGATACGTCCTCCCTGTCGATGCGCCGAAGGCGCCGTTGGACACGGATGCGACTGCCGAGGCTGCGTTGCTCGAGCGGGCGCTCCGGCTCACCCGCTTCCAGGAATGGGCCAGCGCCATGGAGGCGCGGCACGTGCTGATGGTCTTCGACAGCTGCTTCTCGGGAGCCGTTTTAGGCCATAGGGGCTCCGCTGCCGAGGCGACGCGTCCACGTCCGTTGAACTACGTCCTCAGCGACGCGGCGCAACGCCCCGTCCGATGGTTCCTGACGGCGGGGATGGCCAATCAGACCGTCCCCGCAGAAAGCGTGTTCAACAGCCTTCTCGTTCAGGCCCTGACGGGGTTCCGGCCCGAAGCGGACGTGAACCGGGACGGTTTTCTCACATCGGGAGAGCTGGTCCAGTATCTGAAGGGCACGGTGCCGAACTACAATTCCGATCAGACACCCGACGACGGTAAGATGCGCGATCCCCTTTTCGACGTCGGTGACATGGCCTTCAGGCTCCCCGATCGCCTCGCGGCGAGCGGCATCCTACAAGCCGCTGCGGCGTCCACAGGGATGGTGCTCGCCGGTCAGGCGCTAGACAGCGCCGCCGTGAAGGAGATCGCGAGGCCAAGTCGCGCTCCGCCACCGGCTCCAGTAGTGCTCCGGAGTTCGGAACAGTCCGATCTGGCCACGGCCGTCCAAGAGCTGGAAAGCCGCGACACTACCACCCGTCGCAGGGCTCGGACCATGCTTTCGCGTCTGCTGGCCTCCAACGGCCCGGGGTTCACCGACGAGCTCGTGCGCGGGCTGCCCCACGGCAGCTACAGGTTCCAGCTTGGTGTCTCTGAGGCGCTGTCGAATGCGCGCGGCGGATGGTCGGCGCAGAACCCAGCGGAAGCCGTTAGGATAATGAGGGCGCGATACGACGCTGTTAAGGACGCGAGCCTGAAGATCGCATTGTCCGGGGCGCTGCGCAACGCGCGGTGACTCCAGCCCAAAATGCCGCCCGAGCCCACGCGCATGTCATCGAAGCTGACCCGGAGCTGGATGACACCTTTTCAACCGGTTGGGGACGGCCTCGATGGCAGCGATTGGGCGCACGTGCGAACCGAACTTGGTCATGGTGCCTTCGTCTCCGGCATCACGCTTTTCGGCCCCGGGACGTAAGCACGACCGTCCCGCCCAGATTTCCGGTGCCTCACCGATCTGCCGGAGGCCGGCGGGCGGGTCAGACGTGCGGCGGCCTCGTGCTCCCTATGATTGTTCAGGTTTCTGTGCGTCCTGAGCCGAAGCCGCCGGTGCGGCGGTTTCCGGATCCGTCTTCGTCGCGGTAGGAATACCGGGGCAATCAAGCTTGTCGGGCGCGTCCATTACGAAATATGGTTTGGCCGGTCGTCGCTTGACCGCCTGCCACGCTGCTGCCGAGAGTTGGTCGGCCAGAGTCTTGAACTGGTCGACCGTCGTCTGATCGCTGACTGGGCAGCCCAAGTAGTCCTCGATGAGCCGATAGGATCTGCTTCTGAATGCCGCTCCCGGCATAGGCGGGGCGCTGCGGTCGGAGTCGCTGCTGGTCTTCGCCTCCGCTATTAGGGAGCCGAGCTTCATGATCATCGCCCGAAGCCGATCCGGGCGACGCATGTTCTCGACCCGATCGATGGCGAGCGCGAGCTCGGCGTCGACTCTGGCGGACGTCAGGGCGGCGACCGCATCCTCACCGACCGCCTGGTTCGCCGTGAACTTGGTCTGGAGGTCGGATATTCTTCTTGCCACGTCGGCGGCGACGTTCGCGGACTCCTTGGTAATGGAAAAGGTGACGAAGCTGGCTTCAAGCACGCATTGCTCGTTGTTGCGCTCCGCGTAGACGCGGGCGCCGCCGTACCGCACCCCGTCGGGAGCGAAGCGGTAGGTCGGGAGCGCCTCGCCGATGCGGGTACGAACGTTCAGCGACTGGTTCGCGCATCCCCCGCCTTCCTTGGCGCCTTCGTCGAACACAATGAACTGGGATGCGTAGATGGGTGATCCGAAAGTGTCGTCCGAGCGCACGGCTGGCATCGGCCGTTCCGCGATCAACGCGCGGACCGACTTGTTGAAGCCTTCGGACTTCGCGCCTTGACCGACGATTTCGGGGTGTACGCTGAGCAGCGTCCGCAGCGTGTTCGGGCCAAGCTTGCCGTCCTGCTGATGCTGGGCCATCCCCAAACGGCCTTGCAGCGTCTTTATCTCGGCCGCCGAGAGGAGCGCACCGCTCGATGCGGCTGCGGCGGCCTTCACGGCTGCGAGCCGGTCGGTGGCGGCCTGGACCTGCGCGGCCTGGTCGGCGGCTGCCGTCCCGCCCGGAGCGTCGGCTTTGCGCTGCCCGTCGTCCTGCTGTTCATCTGGAAATAGCTGGAATGACATGTCCATGATCGACCTGTTCCGGGGCGCCGAGATCAGTTGGTCGGCGGCGCTTATGGCGGTGTCGATGATCGGTCCAGCGATCGCCGCGCCGGCTATGTATTGGCTTATCAAGGAAGCCGCCTTCTTCACGGTCTCGAGGTTCCCCCGCAAGGCGGCGTCCTTGTCGTCGCGCACGTCGTAAAGCCGAACTCTGACGCTCGGCGGATAGCGGTAGAACCACTCGTTTTGCGAAAAGATGATCTGGTTGATGAACTGCAGGTTGCTGTCTGGAGCCACGTCTTTCTGATAGAAGGCTACGATCGGCTTCTGGAGCGTGGCGCTTCCGTTGAAGTCGAGCACGACCGCCACGTCCCGCTTACAGCCTTTTGTGCATTTGCCGGCCGCGTTGAAAACGGCGAGGCCGCCGATGCCGACACGGTGCAGCCGCACCGTGATGGGATCCCCATTGTCGATGCGACGCGATTGGACGCATCTGAGGCGCTCGGCCGCCTTCTTCTCTGGATTGCTATCGCCGGCGCCTGTTCGCCAGTCTCCCATGGCTGCTGGAGCGTAGAGCTTGTAGGTCTTGTCCGGAGACTGTCCGCAGAGATCGAGATAATAGGGTACGCTGGCCGGCACGATCGAGGTCTGAACGTTCGCAGAGGAGCTTGCGACCGACTCTCCACCGTTCAGGCAGCCGCCAAGAAGAAGACTTGGCGCGATTAATCCCAGCCTTCGCAGACGTTTAGCTTCGTGATCCAAGAGAGCCTCCCTGCGCAAATCGATTCGCAGAGATAGTGAGCGCGGTTAGTCGCTGCCGCAAGTTATAGTTACTGTGGACATGTTAGCAGCAATCAGAAAAACTTACTTCTGCTTAGTCGTTAATTTCGACCGAGGTTCAGTGTTGAGAGAGATACCATCGGTGGCCAGCTTGCCAAGCCATCGAAGCGCAAGCCTCATTAGCCATTCTGACAGCCTAGTTCCGGCCGTGGAGGTTCGCCTGAACCAACGACCGCTTTCGGAAAGCATGTGAATGTATCTGAGCGACCGGGTTTGGGTCGAGGCAGCAAGCCACGTGGTTTACCCATTGCCGCTGAACCACTGGTCGCTCTAGCTTAATCAACGTTACGCAAGGGGGGCAGGATGAAACGCCACGGATTCACGCTAGGAACGCTGATTATCGCGCTCAGCCCGGTCCAATCCCAAGAGCCGATCGCAAATCCAAGCCTGACAGCCTCGGCTATGGGTGTTCGCGATGCCGCCCATGCCCGTGACATTGCGCTGCGCCGCTTCGACGTCGCCGTTCGGGTGCATGGAGCGGTGGCCGAGACGACCATCATCGCAGAGTTTGCCAACGAAGGACGTGAGGTGCTCGAGGGCGACTTCCGTCTCGCGCTGCCCAAAGGTGCAGTGGTTACTGGTTATGCGCTCGATATCGGCGGGGCGCTCGTCGACGGCGTTCTGGTCGATCAGCCAAAGGCAAAGATGGTCTACGAGGCGCAGGTTCGCCGTCGTGTCGATCCCGGGCTGGCAGAAGTCGTGCCGGAAGGAGGTTTCCGCACTCGCGTCTTCCCGGTCCCGCCGGGCAGTGGCCGAAAGATTCAGGTGCGCTTCGTCGCACCGGTCGGTGCCGAGGGATTCCGTCTACCGCTGCGCATCGCTGCGGCGCCAGAGGGGTGGACGGTTAGAGTGGTGGCGGATGGTGTACGGGCGATGCCGGCACTGCTGATGCCGGACGGACGGCAGGGAACGTGGCAGAGCGGTGGGCAACAGGGCGGACAGACTGCCGAGGCGAGCGGCAAGGGCACGCTGAACGGTGCGATCGTCGTCGCGCCAGTCGCGACTGCCGACACGATCGTCAGCCGTCATCGTACCGGCGAACGATATGTTCAGCTGTCTGGCATGCTGCGCCAAGCCGCTGCGCCGAAGGTGGGCGGAACGCTGCGCGTCTATTGGGACCGGTCGCGCTCGCGGCTCGCAGACCGCCACGACACCGAATATGCGCTACTCCGCCAGGTGATTGCCGCCTTGCAGCCTCGGCAGATTGAGATCGTGACGTTCGCGAGCGATGGCGCCACGCGCACCGTCGCCGCGACGGCGGATGCGGCGATCGAGGCGGTGCGAGGCGTGCGCTACCGCGGCGCCACGAGTTTCGAGGCTGTTGCGGAGGCAGCCGGCCCCGCTACCGCCACGGCCGAGACGTCGACTGACCGTTGCCTGCTGTTCTCCGACGGGCGGCCTACCATCGACCGTGCAAGCGTTTTCGCGCCCCGCTGCCGACTGGATGCCATCGCTGTGTCACCGACGGCGGACATCGGCTGGCTGAGACATCTTGCAAGGGCTACTGGCGGGCAGGCGTTTGCGCCAGGGGAGGACGTCGCTGGCGTCGCTGCTGCTCTCGCGACCGCTGTGGCCGGCGTCGCTGCGGTAGTGGACGAGGACGGCAACGAACTTGCCGTCGTGCCGCTTGCGGCGCCGCCAGGACAATGGCGTGTCGTGGCGCGTGCCCCAGCACTGGGAGGTGTTCGGGTGCGTATCGGCGGAACGGAAACGCTACGGTCACTTGGCGAGGCCGTGCCGTTCGATGGTGACGGCGCACTGGTGGCCGCCGATTTGTTGACGACGTTCGGTGGGACCGAGCAGCGTGCCGAGTATGTCACGACCAGTCGGCGTTACGGCGTTGCCAGTCCTAGCTTGTCATTCCTCGTGCTAGAGGCACCTCAGGATTATCTAACGGCCGATATCGCCCCACCCGCCAATTATCCCTCCGACGCGCTGTCGCTATATCTTGAGAGCCGGAAGCGGATGGACGGCGAGCGCGCCGATGAAAAACGGCTGCGATTGGAGCGGGTAACGCATGACTGGACGGAACAGGTCGCTTGGTGGAAACGGCGGTTCGATCCAATCGCGGAAGCGGCCCCTAAGAAGCGAGCTGCCCGTAATGCCCGTTCGAACAATCCGCCGGCTGTAGTAATGTATGCACCGCCTGCGCCACCGCCACCGCCACCGCCGCCTGCACCCGAACCTGGCGAGGCAGCTCCCGTAGGTGCCGATATCGTAGTGACCAGCAGCCGTGTGCAACCATCGGCCCCTGCCGTCTCGATCGAGGCCTGGCAGCCCGATCGCGAGTATCTGCGAGCGTTCGACGCCGCGCCGGCGCGCTTCGATGAGCGCTTCGCCGAGGCGGAGTCGGAAGCCGGTGGCGTGCCAGCCTTCTATCTGGATTCTGCAGAATGGCTGCGTCGCCACGGGCGGACCATGGATGCAGTGCAGGTCGTGCTGTCAGCGCTTGAACTGCCGGCGGCCAATGCGACGACACTGGGCATCGTCGCTGACCGGCTGGAGCGGTATGGCGCGATCGATCGAGCGATTGAACTGCGAGAGCGGCAGGCGGCGCTAGAGCCCGACCGGCCACAGCCTAGGCGTCTGCTCGCACTTGCCCTCAGCACGCGTGCTGCAACGCGACCAGCAACAGCGCTAGCGGATCTGACGCGGGCGGTCGCGCTATTGCGCGAGGTAGCGGTCATGCCATTGGACCAACGCTGGGACGGGATCGACCTGGTTGCGCTGATGGAGGCCAATGCGCTGCTGCCGCAGCTAAAGCGTCTGGGCGGAAGCAGTCCTCTGGAATCTGCGCTTACCGCATTGCTCGACGCAGATATTCGCGTGGTCGTCGACTGGACGACGGACGCCACCGATCTAGACCTTTGGGTGGACGAGCCCGGCGGCGAGCGGGCGATATACAATCATCCGCGAACCGCGACCGGCGGCCATCTTTCGAACGACATGACGGCGGGTTTTGGTCCGGAGGAGTATTTCCTCCACCGCGCGCCAGCTGGAGAGTATGTCGTTCGCGCCAACGTCTATAATGCCGACAGGCTCGACCCCAATGGCCTGTCGCTGCTGACGGCGCATCTGTTCCGTGATTTCGGTAGGGCAACCCACCAAGTCGAGGCGGTCGATATCGAGCTGAAACGCGACGAGCATGGTGAAAAGATGATCGGTCGGATCGCTATTCCGTCAAAATAGAGAAAACGGCAGATGCTGCATCGGGGGGCGTTACGACGGACGCTTTAGTTTGCTTGCCGATACGAAGTTCAATCGCCTAGTTCCTTGGTCGATATGCGGCACAGGTATGTGACTAAGTTCGACCACGTCTGCAAAATAATCACACTTTGATTCAGCGTTTGTCAGACGAACAGATGGCTGGAGTCGGCGAGCGTTCAAGCTAGGTTGGATCTCACCTGTTTGGTCTTAGTGGTTGATGGGCAGAGGATCCGCGTCCCACCACCTGGCGCCATTCGCTTAATGCGCTGGCGTAGTCATAAGGGGACAATCGTTCACAACCGGATGCGGCGTAGGTATGTCTTTCATCAATCGGTTCGAACTCTCGGTGCCCTTGATCCAGGCGCCAATGGCGGGCGTCGCCACACCTTCGCTGGCGGCAGCGGTATCCGAGGCGGGAGCCTTGGGGTCGATCGGAGTAGGCGCGACCGACGCCCTCGGCGCACGGGCGATGATCGAGGAGGTGCGCAGCCGTACGACCCGCGCGTTCAACGTCAACGTCTTCGTCCACGCTGGCGCAAAGGCCGATCTTTCGCGGGAAGCACAATGGCTGGATTGGCTTGCCCCGCTGTTCGCCGAGTACGGCGCAGAACCCCCGAGGGCGCTGAAGACCATCTACAAAAGCTTCGCAGATGATCCCGACATGGTGGCGGTACTGCTCGATCTTGCGCCGCCAGTGGTCAGCTTCCACTTCGGGTTGCCGTCCGCCGACGTGCTCTCGGCGTTGCGAGCGCGCGGTATTTACCTCATGGCGACCGCGACCAGCCTCGACGAAGCACGCGCGATAGAAGCGGCGGGAATCGACGCTGTGGTCGCGCAAGGGATCGAGGCAGGCGGGCATCGGGGTGTCTTCGACCCCACCGCGCCCGACGACGGGCTCGGCGTGTTCGCGCTGACCCGGCTCCTAGTGCGCAAGAACAACTTACCAGTCATCGCAGCTGGCGGGATAATGGACGGCGCCGGCATCGCCGCGGCGCTAGATCTTGGCGCATCGGCAGCGCAACTGGGAACTGCCTTTGTCGCGTGCCCGGAGTCAGCCGCAGACGATGCATACCGGGCGGCCCTCACCGGTGCAGGCGCTTACCACACTGTCCTCACGTCGCTTATTTCTGGTCGACCGGCGCGTGCGCTGGCCAACCGGTTTACGGCTCTGAGTCGGTTGGTCGATGAACGCCGACCGCCTGATTATCCTATCGCTTATGATGCGGGAAAGGCTTTGCACGCGGCTGCCAAGGCACAAGGCGAGCACGGTTTCGGGGCGCAATGGGCAGGGCAGGGTGCGCCACTGTCTCGTGTCATGCCGGCAGCAGCCTTGGTCGGGGTGCTGCGAGAGGAACTCGAATTGCGACGGATTTGAAGTCTGGTTGCGCGTTGCGACGTCCCCTGATCGGACTCCTCGTTTTCTCACTCGAATCCGTCAAAAAGATCGTCCAGCGTACTGAATGCGGCCCTACGAACGAGATGAACGAATGGCCGAAGTTGGAAACATGAAAAGTGGTCGCTAATGGCCGAAACTGGGTCTTCAAAGCGGTACCGTCTACCGCACATCCTTCGTGTCGAGCCTGCCGCCCGTACATCCTAGAACGGGCGGCCCTTTAAGCCTGACGTGCGGCGGGAATATCACTTGGGGAAATGGATCCCACAAAGCTTATTGCCATCGGGGTCGCGAAAATAGGCGAGCTCGATCGTCCCCATCGACGCAGTCTCGCGTGGGCCAGGCGGGGCTTCGATCGAGGTGCCGCCATTGGCAACCGCGGCATCGTGAAGCTGCTTCACCTGCTCAGGTGAGTTGCATGAAAAGGCGACGGTACTGCCGTTCGCGACGGTCGCAGGTTCATCGTTTATCGGCTGGCTGACGATGAAGTTCGTTCCGTTGCCATTATTGTAGATGAGCCGGGTGTGGCCGCTGTCGGCGATATTTCGCATCGGTTCACCGACGCCGAGTGTCCCGAGCACCGTATCGTAAAAATTCTTCGATCGTTCGATGTCGTTCGATCCGACCATGGTATGAAACAGCATGCTTGTTCTCCTGCTTAAGGCGTTATTCTATAGATACGGGTGAAGTGGACGCTACGGGCGGTCATCCAGTTCCGGAACACCGCTTTGCCCGTCGGCGTAGGCAGCCATGAAGGCCGGCCTGGTCTGCCACCGCCGCCAGAACGCGTCGATATGCTCGAAACGCTCGTCCAGTGGGGTGGCGTTCACCGGGTACTTGGAAAACGCGATCGCGGTGGCCAGCGTGATGTCTGAGAAAGTTGGATGGTCTCCGCCAAGTAGCCACGCCCGCCCGTCAGCAAAATGCCGGTCGACCAGTGCAGCATGCGCTAGCGCCACCTTGCGCGAATGCTCACCCCATGCGGGGTTGTGCGTCAGCTCCAACTTGGGCCCGAGGCCCTGGTGCAGGACGTGGAAGGCGGTGACGATTGGATAGAGGATGTGGACCCAGACCCGGTTGTCCCACATCTGATCAAGGCCGCGCTCGATCGGCGTCTGGCCCATGATCTTGCGGCCTTCGAAGCTGTCGTCGAGGTAGCGCGCGATAGCCGACGTCTCGCTCAAAAAGGACCCGTCCGCCAGCACCAGCGTCGGCGTCTCGCCCCACGGGTTCATCTTCAGGTGTTGCCACCCGCGCTGCTCACCCCCAGGCGACATGTCGTACACCGTCTCGGCAAACCGGTCGGCGATGCCTTTCTCGTGCATGAAGATGCGCAGCCGCTGCGGATTGGGGAAAGCGGAGGGGGAGGTATAGAGCGCCAGCTTTTCGGCCATTGGAGGTCTCGCTTTCATCGATCATATTGTCGATCACATCACCTGCCTGTCAGATGACAGGTTTACATCTGCGACGCAAAACTTGCCCCGTCAACCCCTGTCTGCCATATGACAGGTGGAGGCGTGATTATGGCGGCAACGACGAAGGAGAATGCGCGGGAGGCCATCCTGCTGGCCGCACGCGAGGCGGCGATGACGCGCGGCTATGGCGGCATCAACTTCCGCGACCTCGCCGCGAAGGTCGGCATCAAGGCCGCCAGCATCAACTATTACTTCGCCAACAAGGCGTTGCTCGGTGAGGCGGTAGCGCGTCGCTATCAGGAGGATATTGCCCGCGACCTCGAGAAGATATCCACCGACGCGAAGGACGCCTGGGACGCGTTACGGCGATACCCGAGCATTTTTCGGGCGTCGCTGGAGCGTGACAATCGGATGTGCCTCAGCAGCTTCATGGCAACCGAACGTGACGAGCTGCCTGAGCCGGTTCTGAAACAGGTACAGGCTTTCGCTGACGTCAACGTGGCGTGGCTCAGTAAACAGCTTGCCGCCGCAGCGATTGGCTTGCCTGAAAGCGTCGAGGCAAGAGCGCGAGCAATCTACGCGGCGGTTGCCGGCGCGCAAATCATTGCCCGCAGCAGATCCGACATCGCCGTATTCGATGCTCTGATCGAAAGCTACCGCGCGGCGGGGCCGCTCCCGAGCTAGCTCCTTGTGCTGTCCTAAATCTCGTAGCTGCACGCTCGACAGACATGAACCAATGACCGGTATGGGGATTGGCGAGGTGAAGGCTAAATGACCGTTTCTGAGTCATTCTAACCCGCTAGTATCGCGCCGCTGCGCGATAAACGCGTCGATCTTCGTGCCATCCACCATGGCCGGATCTAAGAGATTGGCGGGCCCGCCTACAACCATCGTCCCCCCGGGGGGGGGGGGG
>NZ_LMKZ01000018.1:229451-232164 GCF_001422525.1 Sphingomonas sp. Leaf30
ATTGCGATGAACGGGGTCGGCGAGGGCCGATCCTGCGACCCCATTAAACACGCTGATCCCCCCGCCTCGCCCGCGGTCTTTTCGTGTCGCAAAAGGTGCGACGGAAAGGCCAACGGAACCCGGCTTAGATCCTAAGCTGCTTCGCGGTATTTTGGGATTAGGCGCCGGTGCAGTTCGGTGCAGATCACTCGCTAAGATTGCAGCATTCATGATCGGCAGAGCAGATGCCCAATCGCGCCCGCGTGGCATGTGATGACCCATCGCTCTCGGATGTAAACTCAGTGACCATCTGCGCTGGCATCTACGAACGAGTCTGGCCCGGTGCCAGCGATCCTGGTTCCATCGGGCGTGTAAACGGCGGCAATATCGGCAATCGAGCCGACGTCGACAAAAAGGACCCCGTCGGCCCCGCCGAGCGTTTCGTTGCCTTCTGGATCAAGAATCATGCGCCACTCGCGCTGATAAGCGAAACGCGTATCCTTCATGGTCAACGGAGCGACACGCTCCGACGCCGGATGGAAGGCGTCGAAGTAATCGATTTGGTGCAATTTTTTCAAGCTGGACGGTGCGGCGCGGTTCAGATGCGGGAGCGACCGCTTGATGAACTCCATCGGATCGAAGATCACAAGCGCGGCGTCGTCGCCGTCACCGCTAGCGAAGCCGGAGAAGAGCCGGGGGTCCAGTTCGGTGCTGTAGGACGTCAACCAATAGGGCATTTCGATGTCGGCCATGTCCCCGACCATCCTGCTGGTGGAAAAGGTGACGTCGCCGATCGGCACGATCGGTGTGCCGTCTTGTAAGGTGGTCGTGAGGGCGCGTCCGGGTCGGCGATAGGCCTTCGTCATCTCATCGTCAGTGCGCGCTTCATCGCCTTCAATGAGCCGGTAAGAGCTAGCGGGCGCGAAGCGGTGGCGCCCGTTCTCGAGCGCCTCGATCATCCATTCCCGCCGGCTGATGCGAACGAGCTGCTTGCTCCCGCCCGCGTGAATGCCGCGAAATTCCGAACGCATAACTGGCGCGGCGGGCACGTCGATTGCCGGCAGTGGCGCGACGCCGCGGTGGCGCATTTCGGCGAGGGTCCAGTGGCGGAGGCGAAACCAGAACCAAGGACTGAGCCATCCACGCTCGGGCGGCAATTCGTCGCGGTCGCCAGGCGCTTCCTCGAGGTACTGGATATTCCGGTCGAAACGCGCGAGCCGGATTTGGAGCTCGTCGTCGCTAAGATTTTCAAGCCGCCGGCCATCGATCTGCAAGAAGAAATCCCAGATCTGCTCGTCGTAGAAACGGTGCGCCCTCCTGGACGCGATAATGTCGTCGATCCTCGCCATGGTAACCATATAGTGAATCGATCGTCGATCGCTATCGTCAGCCTGCAGCCGCAGGGCTGGGGACTACTAGGATAGAATGGCGCTTGCGACGGTAGCCGCCATGAACGGCAGCTATCGCTTCGGACTATTTAAAAGCGGCTAGGCAGAAATCTTCCGATCCCGACCACTCCGCTCATGCGACGTCGCCGCGAGGGCGACGTAATTGAATGAAGTGGCACCGAATTTGCGCATCCCCCTAGGATGCACGGGACGGCGCACGCCGGCACGCTCACCAGCGGTCGCTGGCTGCTGAACCTGTTGGGTTCGAGGCCTCGGGGGCTTGGTGGAGCTTCAAACTGCGCACGCCATAGGCGTTCCTTTTATATTTAGATCTTACAGGGCCTCTGTGTGACCGCTCGGCGGATTTGCACTATCAACAAAAGCGCGGACGCGGGCGAGGATTGCGCGCAACTCGGGGCTTTGGACCTCGGCGATCACGTCGTCGACCGTCGCGGTGTCCAGCTTCTTTTGGCGGGCAAGCTTCTCTGCAACAGCGCGGACGAACTCGCTCGGCTTGCGGAGCATGCGGCGAACGCACTCGCGTACCGTTGGCGGCTGTAGCAGGATGAAGGCGTTGGAGATCTGCTCGCTCTGTTGGTCGTCAGGCATGGCGTCCTCGATCGGCACGCATCGCCGGATCCAGTCGAGGAAACCGCACGCCTTCAGTCGATCGAGCGCGTCACCGACGGCGCTACGCGACCGGTGTATCTTGTCCGCGATCCACTGATAGGTCGGATCAAGCCGGCCGTCCTTACGGCCGCGCAGGCGAAGTAGACAGCGCAGCACTTCGAGGCCGATCGAGCCCAGGGCGCCGTTGCGCTTGCCAGGTAGCTTGGTCTCATGGTCGAACGCCTCGGCGGCGCGCATCCGCGCGTTGTGTTCGGTCTTTGGAAACGTGTTGTGCGTGCGCCAGAGGGACAACTCGGACCCACCGGCATTGTGGCTGTTGCGGCGCACTGGCGAGTTTGACCGTGCGCGGTCGCGGATGCCGGTTGTGACTTCGTTGAACGAGCGGGCGATGTTGCTCGTGCCGGAAGGAGCGCGGGGGGAAGTTGCGGCGGGCAGTGAATTCGACATCGTGTCGGCTCCCGAAGGAAGTCGATGGCAGGCATTCGGCCGTCACTTTCGACGTGGCGGCGGGTGCGGTTGCGTTGAGCCCGAAGGCTCGATGTCGAGGGTTTCCAGCTCCGGTGAGTTTCCGGTGCAGCCCGCTTTTCGTTACGGGTTCCTGCGGGCTAGCGGGGGAGGGGCTCTCTTGTTCGCCGGGCAAGAACGTTGGAAATCCGAATGAAGGACTTCGTTCGTAATGCGGGGGTCACAGGTTCGAGTCCTGTAAGCGGCACCAT
>NZ_LMKZ01000018.1:232205-253017 GCF_001422525.1 Sphingomonas sp. Leaf30
ACTACAGAAGCGCGGTCGAGCAGGGCGAATCTTAAGATTTGCTCGCGTTGCGCTTGACTTGTAGGATAATGTTGCTCAGATGTTCTCACCGCAGCAATAGGCGGGGGATGGCATGGTCCAGGCATCAGGCATCAGGCACCAGTAAGCGGACCGCATTTTCATGGTGGCTACGGACGGGCATGGTGCCATCGGCGCTAGGTCCTGACGGTCTCGAACTCAAATTCAATCCATGGCATGATCCGGCGGACCGCCGGTTTACATTTGCAGGCGCGGGGCGCCATGATGGATCGACCCAAACCGATACGACGAGCGCCAGAAACGATCGTGCGCGTTCTGGGAGCGGTCGCGCTCCAAGCCCAGGGGATAATCATACATCGCGGACCGCAAAACCGCCAAAGGCTGAAACGCCCCGCGCCCGATCGCTCACGGGCGACGACTCGAAATCGGTAGAACGCAGGTCGGCCAAGGTGCAGTCCACGCGGATCCCGGGAGCGCGGCCCGGTGGTCAGCCGAACCCCGTCGCCGAATTCGTTGATGGCGTCGGTCAGGGACTTATGATGTTGGGGAAGGAACCGTGGCAGGAGTCCATGCTGCGCTAACAACAAATCCGGTAACGACTGTTCGCAACGCCGGCCGTGGCATCGCGGCCATGATCGACACCGCAATCGCTGCTGAGGATACCCCGGCCCATATCCCGGCCTCCCGCGCGGCAAGCGCCGTTGCCAACGCCTCGGTGCGGGACATCGGTCGCGCCGCAGGAAAGGTTGCTGGGAACGTCGCGCTGGCGATAGCGCCGGGGGCGGCGCTCTCCAAGGCTGCCGCATTGCGCCGACTCGCTATCGCGAGGCCGCGTATAACCTTTGACCCGCCGCAAATCGGCTGGGTCAAGGAGACGACCACGTCAAAAAAGGCATGGAAACCCTATGACGATTCGGCGCCCGGCGCGCGCGCCGGTCAGGCGCCAACGTTGATGCGGACGATGCCCAACGGTTCTAAGCGGCCGGTGAAGTTTGACGGCATTCAGGGCGATTATATTTTCGACTGAAAATGGGCTGTCGTAAACAGGCCTCGTTCGCGGGCCCAGATTTTGCGGCAGTCGGAGGTATCAGCACAACACCGTCTGATCGGGACGTGGGAGGACCCTACGCCTGTCGAGAAGACCAAGGCACTGAAACTGCTCAAGCAGATGAGCATCACGAACATCCACGTAAGGGTTGTGAAGCCATGATCGCTATGCAGGTTGCAGAGATTATCGCGGAGTATGCCGTGTTCCTCGAACTGACCGACGACGAGGAACTTAACCCTGACACCGCCGTGAAGATGATGGAAGCCTTAGCTAGCCATCTTCAAGAGATGGACAAGGGATTTCTCCGTGAGCTCGTGAATGCGTTTCCGATCATAGCGGAAGAATATAGTGGCGAGGCACAAGAGGTGGTGCGCAACATATCTTATGGCTACTATCTTGAAGAGGCTCTTGCAGTCGACGACCCGGTCAAGATGGCTGCATTGGAAGCGTTGCGCGACGCGAGGGGCTGAGCGGCCGTCGCTGTGACCCATGAAACCTTCTAAATCCCACTTCGTAGCGCCGCGGTTGCGCGCGAGCGTCGTGAGGCTGTGGCGCAATAGGTACGAGCGCCACTCGCGGCCCTTCGGCAGTCCGAGCTTCGTAAGCAAGGTGTCCCAGGCCCGGTCGACATCCTGCACCGCTCGCCCGTGATAATTGACCAGCCAGCCGCGGCCGGCGCGGTCCCTCAATTTGATTTACGTGAGGTCGCGTATTCGGCCCATAGCCGGCGATCGAGCGTCGGGAGGACGGGCAGCAAAGCTCGATGCTTCTTGTTTTGCGTCCCGCCCTGCAGGTTCAGGTCGATCGTTCGTACACCTGGCCACCACTGCAGACTGCCGCGTTGCCATAGCGGAGTACCAACGTTATGCGACAACATATCATCGCATATGAGGAAGTCTCTTGGCACGCTGGACGATGCGGACTGTGACACGATTATCGGGCGGGGATGTGCCGCTTCGGCTGCGGCACACGCTTGGCGCGATCGGCATGATGGCAGGGTCGCCAGCGGTTGCGCAGGCCGTGGAGGAGCCGGCGGAGCGCAACGAGATCGTCGTGCTCGGGACCCGGACGTCGCGGGACGCGACGCTTTCCTCCGATCGTGCGACCGAAGTCATGTCGCAATCGAGCCGGTCACTCGAACAGGACATCCTGCGTGCGGCGGGCACCTACCGGTTGAGCGACGCGCTGGAGTTGGTGAGCAGCAGCAGCCAGCAGAATAATCGCGGGGGCTTTGCCGACAATTTCGCGATCCGCGGCTTTTTGAGCACCGCCGATGGCGGCGGCGAATATTATACCGATGGCTTCATCGCCAATCGCGGCAGCGCCCCCGCGCGGGACCCTGCGACGATCGAGCGCATCGAGATCCTCAAGGGCCCTGCCGGCGCCGTCTTTGGCGATATCGATCCCGCCGGACGGGTCAATATGGTCAGCAAGACGCCGCGTTTTGCATCACAGGCGTCGGCTTCGCTGCACTACGGATCGTTCGACACGCGCCGCATCGAACTCGACGCGACGGGGCCGCTGACCGGGACGCTCGCCGCGCGGATCGTGGTCGCGACTGAAGACAGCGACGGCTACCGCGATTTCGTAACGGTGAAGCGCCGCGTCGTGTCCCCGTCGCTGACCTTCCGGCCGAGCGACGCCGTACAGCTCACCTATCTTGCCCAGCACATCGTCTATGACGCGCCGTTCGATCGCGGTGTGGCGGCGGTCGATGGCGATCCGCTCGCGCTGCCGGCGTCGCGGTTCCTCGGCGAACCCTCGAACGAACCGACGCGCGCACGCGACACCCGCCACCAGTTGACCGGCGAAGCGCGGCTGGGTGGGACATGGTCGCTCGTCGGCGGCGTCGCCTATCGGACCGGCACGTTGCGGGGCTTTTCGGCGGATCCGTCGCGCCTCGTGGACGGGCGCACGCTGTGGCGACAGCGCCGCGAACGGGGTTACGAAGTCGAGGATCTGTCCGCACGTCTCGAAGTGCGCGGCGAAGTGCAAGCCCACGGGCTCCATCGTCCGAGCCTGGGCATCAAGGGCTACACGCTCGACTATCTCGAACTGCTGAACCGGCGAAATCCGACCGCAGACAATCCCTATGCGATCGACGTCTTCAACCCCGTCTATGGCGAGACACAGGCCCTGCCGCTCCTGCCCAGTATCGATCAGCGCGAAACGCGGCGCGTGGTGTCTCTGTACGCGCAGGACGCGTGGACGGTGACCGATCGGCTCGATCTCGTCGGGGGCATCCGCCTCGACGCCTATCGGCAGCAGCTCGCGCGCAATCTCGTCAAGGCGACGACCGTGTCCAGGGGGCGCCCCGTCAATTTCCGGCTCGGCGCGCGCTATGCCGTCAGCGACGCGCTCTCGGTCCACACCAACTGGGGTGAGTCGTTCCAGCTGAATTCCGGCAGTGGCGCGGGGGGGGTCGCGTTCGCGCCCGAACAGGGGCATGGCTACGAAATCGGCGCGGCGGGCCGCTGGCGCGGTATCGATGTCGGCCTGACCTGGTTCGATATCAAAAAGGGCAACGTCCTCACGACGGATCCGAACGACGCCAATTTCCTGGCGCCGGTGGGATCGCTGACGAGCCGCGGCGTTGAATTCGATGCGTCGCTGCGGCTTGCCGCGCGGTGGCAGGCGGTGGTGAACTATGCCTGGACGCGGGCGCGCACCGACGATCGGTCGTTCGCCACGCCGCTGGCGCTGAACGTCCCCGATCATTCGGCGACGGCCTTCATCGTGCACCGCTTCGATCCCGGAACCGGCCGGGACTGGCAGATCAGCGGCGGTGTCGCCTATGTCGGCAAGCGGTCCGGCGCGACCGACGCCAGCGGGCTCATGCTGCCCGATTATGTGAAGGTGAAGGCGTCCGCCGACATTCCGCTATCGAGTTCGCTGACGGTCCGCGCCGAGGTCGATAACCTGTTCGACGAGCGCTACGCGCAAAGCTCGTACAATTCGGTCTGGATCTATCCAGGCGCGTCACGCACCGTGCGCGCGTCGCTTCGAGCGGAATTCTGAATGGCGATAATGACGGACCAGACGCGCGCTGCCGCACCCGATCGCAATATCCCGCGCAGGCGACTGGAGAGCATCGACGCGGTGCGCGGGATCGTGATGATCCTGATGCTGCTCGACCATCTGCGCGAGACATGGCTTGTCCTTGTTCCCATGCCCGATCCGGTGGATGCCAACACGGTCATGCCGGCACTCGCGATCGCGCGCTTCGCCGCCAGCTTCTGCGCGCCGATCTTCGTCGCGCTGACCGGCCTTTCCGCCTATCTCTTCGGCGTCAGCCACACGCCGCGCGAAACCGCCGCGTTCCTGGCAAAGCGCGGGTTGCTGCTGATGGCGATCGACGTGCTGTACCTGTCGCCACTCTATTGGGGGATCGTGCCTCAGCCGACCTTCTGGCTGCAGGTGATCTGGTGTCTCGGCCTGTGCATGATCCTTCTCGCCGGGCTGATACGGCTCCCCCGGCCGGCACGGATCGCCCTGGGACTGGTGCTGGTGTGTGGCCACAATCTGCTCGATCCCGTTCGGCTGCACCAGGGGGACACGCTGTTCCCGGTCTGGGCGCTGCTGCACCAGCGCGACGTCATCGCCCTGCCGTTCGGGTTCCTGGCCAGGACGACCTATCCGATCCTTCCGTGGCTGGGGGTCATGCTGCTCGGTCACGCGATCGGGCCGTGGTTTGACCGCATGGTCGAATCCGCGCAGCGCAGGCGATATCTGACGCGGCTCGGCATCGGGATGATCTTCGGCTTCATCACGCTGCGCGCGTTCAACCTCTATGGCGACGCGCCCTGGCATGTGGTCGATAACAGCCCGCTGCGGACGGCGATCAGCTTCCTGTCGATGACGAAATATCCGCCGTCGCTCCTGTTCCTGCTGCCGACCCTGGGCGGCGGAGCGCTGCTGCTGGCGCACTGCGAGCGACTGGCGAGCTCACGGCTTGTCTCCGGTCTGGCCGTGTTCGGCGCCGCACCGATGTTCTTCTATCTGTTTCATCTCACCATGCTGCGCATCCTCTATCACGCGGCGCTGGCGTGGTGGGGGCCGACCGATGGTGCGGTCTTCATGGTCGACGGCTATGCCTGGGTGCTCATCTGGTACGTCGTCCTGATCATACCCTTCTCGCTCCCGACGATGTGGTTCGCGCGGTTGAAGCAGCGTCGTCGGGATATCGCTTGGCTGCGCTTTTTCTGATGGCAGGTCCGCATCGGCGCGGTGACGACGCGATCACGCGGCCCCCGACGGGCATGCCGCAGCTCAGGCGGCGTGTCTGACGGCCATCGCGACGATATGCTCGATCACCTGTTCGGGGATCGGGTTGGCGACCTCCAGCCCGAATCCCCCGAGATAGGACCACGCCACCCAACCGGGATATTGGGCGAGCCCGGGTATGTCGAGCGAGAGAAACCGGCCGATCGTGACGCCATATTCGGACTGGATATTGAAACCCCGGGACGAGACATTCTGAACGATCGCCGCGTGTGTGTCGCCGAAGCCGGTGACGATCGTCACGGGGAGGCTGATCGCACGCCGCGTGCAATTGCGTCGATCGAGCAGATCGTGGCTGATGTCGCTGGCGAGGCGGCGGTAGGTCTTCATACGCCACATCTAGGCCATCAACCCTAATGCCGCGTTAAGCACGCGTCGCTCGCGTCAAAAGGCGGCGAACCCGTATCCGCGTCCTCGTCGATACCAACCGGGGCGGGGGGCGTGGTGGTCGCCGATCGAGACGAGCGCAGGCGCGTGTCGCGCTGTAGGTCCGGTTGTTCGGTCATCTGCCGAATTGCCCCGGCGCCACGCTGCGCGCCTTCGATGCGGAATTTCGCCGCCTGGTCCGACAGCGCTGCGACTTCGGCGGTCAGGTTGCGCGCCGCCGCGGAGGTCTGTTCGACCATCGCTGCATTCTGCTGCGTTGCCTGGTCCATCGCACCGACCGCCATGCTGACCTCGGTAATTGCGCTCGACTGTGCACGATTGTCGTCCGCGATCCCGGCGAGCAGCGTGTGAACGCCGCGCACATCCGTCGAGATCGCCAACAGCGCACCATCGACCCGTTGCACGCGTTCCACCGCGGTGCCGATATCGGCCTGCGTCGCGGTCAACTGGTCGCGCGCGCGTCCGGCCTCCTCCTCGGCACGCATCGCCAGCGCGGACACGAGGTCGGCGACGACCGCAAACCCACGGCCCGCCTCGCCGGCACGCCCTGCCTCGACCGCGGCGTTCATCGCCAGCACGCGCGTCTGGAACGCGATCTTGTCGAGCCCTTCGATCACGCTGTCGATCCCGGTCGCGCTTTCGCTGACCCGGGTCATCGCCTGGACCGCCTCGTCCGCGATCCTGCGCCCGTCCGCCACGGTGGTGATCGCGCCGTCCGCCCGCTCGACGGTCTGGCCCGCGGCGACCGCGGTAGCCCTGAGGCGCTGATCCATCTGCGCGATCGCCGCCGCGGTCTGCTCGAGGCTGGCCGCGTTGCTTTCGGTGCGCCGGGCGAGATCCTCGCTCGCCTGCGCGATCTCCTGTGATCCGGTCCGGATCATCATCGTCCCTTGCGCGACCGATCCGATCAGCCCGCGCAGGCTGGCAAGCGCGCTGTTGAAATTGCTCTTGAGCCCGGTGAACGGCGCATGCAGATCGGCGACCACCTCGGCAGTCAGATCGCCCTGCGCCAGCGCGGTGAGGCCGGTGCCAAGGCTGTCGACGATCAGCGCGGCCTGTGCCTGTTTCGCAGCCTCGGCCGCCTGGAGCTGGTTGCGGAACGCCAGCATCGCCTTCGCCATGTCGCCCAGTTCATCGCCACGATCCGCGCCCGTCACCTCGGCCGCAAGATTGCCATCGCCGAGCGCGCGCATCGTGCCGGCAAGGACCACGATCGGCTCGACGACCCGGCGCTGTGCGACCATCACGAAGGCGAGCGTCCCGGCAATGCCGACCGCCAGCGTGATGGCGAGCAGGATCATCGCGATCGTGCCGAGCTGCTCCGCTTTCTCGGCGGACCGTGTCGAATTCGTCTCGATCGCATCCGACGCCGCGCCCATCGACACTTCGAGCACGCGGAACTGATCGAAGAACCCGGGCAGCATCGCACGCGCGGCGACCGGATCGCGGCCGACGCGATCGATGACCTGCGTCGCCGCGCGGACATAGGCCTCCATCGGCGCCGCCAGCCTGGAGGTTACCGCGGCGACCGCGGCATCGCCGGTGTACGCCGAATCCGCTGCGATCCCTTCGCGCAGGGCGACGAGATGCTCGCGGAAATCCTTCTGGATATCATCCGGCTTGATCGCGCTGCCGGGCTCCGCCGACTGGAATGTGGCGAGCACGTCGCTGCGGATCGCGTCGTGCATCATGTCCGCGCCCTGGTGGTTGGAAAGCAGCGTCGTCGCATCGGTCAGACGGTGCAGCGCGGCGCTCTGCATCCACGCCGCGCCGATGCCGGTCGCACCGCAGAGCAGCATCAGTCCGAACAGGACCACGCCCGCCATCCGGATCATACGGGTCAGCGACATCGCATCACGCGACCGGGACTTCGTCATCATCATGTTTTGCTGGCCTGTTCCGTACTGGGACACGTTTCGATTTCTATAATAGGCGGGAATGCAGTGCTCGGAGGTGGCGCGTGGATATTATGACGGTGCCTCGACTGGTCGGACCCGCCCTATTACTCTCCGCGGCCTGGACGTTACCTGCCTGGGGGCAGTCCGGCCCGCCAGACGTCGTGCAAGACCCCCCGCCACGTGCCGTCGCGATCACGGGACGCTATGTCGTCGATCTCATGGGCAACGTCGCTGGCGGCGACGCGCGGGGCGCGCGGGTGCTCGACAATCTCGAGGTCACGGCCGATGGCGACCTCGACCGGCTGGCCGGCTGGCGCGGCGCGCGCGCGCATCTCCATGTACTCAGCAATCAGGGGGGATCGATCAATGCGCTGGCGGGGACGGTGCAGGGCGTCGACAATATCGAGGTCGCTGACGGCCGCGTGAAGCTGTACGAGGCGTGGGTCGAACAGGATCTTGCGGGTGGGCGCGCCGCGTTGCTGGTCGGGCTGTCCGATCTGAACGTCGACTTCTATCAGAATGATTCCGCGGGCATGCTGGTCGCGCCGGCGTTCGGCATCGGCTCGGAGCTCGCGGCGACGGGGCCCAACGGGCCCTCGATCTTCCCCTCGACCGCGCTGACGATGCGACTGAAGACGTCGATCGGCCCATCCGGCTATTTCCATGCCGCCGTCGTGAATGCGCGGGCAGGGGTGTTGGGCGATACGACGGGGATCGACCTCGGAATGCACGATGGCGCGCTTCTGATCGCGGAGGCGGGGACACGCGCCAACGGCAAGCTGGCGTTCGGTGCGTGGCGCTACACACGGCAGCAGGACGACATGCGAGCGTGCGACGGCAACGAAAATCCGGTCAAACGGACGGCGAACGGCGCCTATTTGCTGGTCGATCAGCGGCTGGTCGGTGACGACGGCCGGGGCATCGATCTGTTCCTGCGCGCGGGCATATCGGACGGGAAGACGACGCCGTTTCGCGGCGGTTTTCAAACCGGGCTGCTCGCACGCGGCCTCGTTCCCGGACGGCCCGACGGGCAATTCTCGATCGGCGTCGCGCAGGGCCTGTTATCGCAGGCTCTGCGTCAGACGGTGCGCGATGCCGGCGATCACGCCGACGCCGCGGAGACGGGGATCGAGATCACCTATCAGGATCGAGCGGCGCCCTTCCTCGCGGTCCAGCCCGACGTGCAATATGTTCGCCGCGCCTATGCCGGCGCAGGCCGCCGGTCGGCGTTCGTGGTCGGCCTGCGGCTGATCGCCGAGTTTTCACGTCGCTGACGGTCATCCTCATCGCGGCTCCTGCGGGTCCCCGGGGACTGGCGTTGCCGTGAGCAACGGCCAGCCGCGTCCGATCCGCGCAGCCGGCTCAGGCGGCCTGTGAGTGAAGCGCGTGCATGCGGGAGACGAAGGGAAGCGTTTCGACGAACGGCACGGGGCGGCTGAAATAATAGCCCTGCGCGCTGTCGCACTTCTCAGCGACCAGGATATTCAGCTGGTCGAGCGTCTCGACCCCCTCGGCGGTCGACAGGATCCCGAGGCTCCCGCAGAGCCCCGTCACCGCACGCACGATCGCCAGGCTGTCGCTGTTGGTGCCGAGATCGCGGACGAACGACTGATCGATCTTGACCCGGTCGAACGGGAAATTGCGGATATGGCTCAGCGACGAATAGCCCGTGCCGAAATCGTCGAGCGAGATGAGCACGCCAAGTTGCTTGATGTCACGCAACTGCCTGAGGACGCTCGCCGTGTCGTCGAGCATCGCGCTTTCGGTGATCTCCAGTTCGAGGCGACGCGGATCGAGGCCGCTGACACGCAGCGCGTGTGCGACGACCGCCGGCAGCGTCCCCGACTTGAACTGCAACGCCGAGAGATTGACCGCGATCTTGACGCTGTCCGGCCAGCATGCCGCATCCCGACAGGCGCGCGTCAGGACGAATTCGCCGACCGCGCCGATCAGCCCGATCTCCTCGCACACGCTGATGAATTCGTTCGGGGGGATGATGCCGCGCTCGGGATGATACCAGCGTGCGAGTGCCTCAAAGCCGACCACCGCATGCGTGCCGATCGCGACCTGCGGCTGGTAGTGAACCTCGAACTCTTCTGATTTCAGTGCACGGCGCAGTTCGATCTCGAGCTCGCGCCGGCGGGTTGCGAAGACGTGCATGTCGGGCGTGTAGAAACAATAATTGCCGCGCCCGCCCGCCTTGGCGCTGTACAGTGCGAGATCGGCATCGCGGAGCATCACGTTGGGGTCGAGCGCGTCGACCTCGACCATGGTGACGCCGATGCTCGCGCCGATCTGGATATGGTGACCACCAATCTCAAAGGGTTGCGTCAGTGCCTCGATGATGCGGCGGCACAGTTGCTCGATCGCATGGTCCGACGTGACATGCTGGACGAGGACCGAGAATTCGTCGCCGCCCAGCCGGGTCACGACGTCATGATGACGGACCAGCGTGACGAGGCGCGATGCTACCGCGACGAGCAGCGCGTCGCCGACCGGGTGGCCGAGCGTGTCGTTGACGAGCTTGAACCGGTCGAGGTCGAGACACAGCATCGCGCAGCGATCACCGCTGCGGGCGTTGCGCATCATCTCGTCGAGCCGTTCGCGCAGCATGGTACGGTTGGGAAGATCGGTCAGGGCATCGTGCCGCGCCAGATGCGCGAGGCGCGCGGACGCGTTGCGCGCTTCGGTGACGTCGGCAACGGTGTCGAGAAATCCGCCATCGACCAGCCGGGTGCGCTCGATCGTGATGGTCCGTCCATCCGGCCAGCGCTGTTCGATCCTCGCGCCATAGGCGGAGGCCGCGCCGTCATATTCCTCGACCAGTCGGCGATGCTCGTCGGCCGTGCTGACCGACAGGCAGGGACTGTTGCTCAGCAGCTGGTCGAGCGTCAGGCCGGGAACGGCATGATCGAGCCCGTAGATGTCGAGGAACCGCTGATTGGTCAGCACCAGCCGCCGGGACGCATCGAACAGCGCGAGCCCTTGGTTCATGTTGTCGAGCGCGGCCTTGAACCGCAGGTTCTGAAGCGCGCTTTCCGCCAGCGCGACCTCCAGTTCCTGCGCCATCAGGCGGTTCGCGCGATCCGATCGCCGCCGATCGACATCGGTTTCGGCATAGGTCGCCGACACCAGCGCGAGCAGGCGATCGGTGTCGATCCCGCCGTCGGGCCGTCGCGCGCGTTCCGCCTGGCGTGCCGCGATTCGGTGGAGCACCGGCGGCTCGGTAGTGATCGGGGGCGGGGGCTTCACGCACATTCCCCGATCAGCGTGATCGTCATCGTCTGATTGTGGAGGCATGGCACCGCGGTCTGGTTTTGCGGCGCGATCTCGCCATAGGAATAGAAACCCGCCAGCGCGATGTCCGGGCCGAGCGCGGCGGCGACCGCGGCGATCTCCTCTTCGGTGCGCTGGCCCATCAGCAGCCGCCGCCCGACACAGCTGATCGCGAGGCACGCAGAGGGTGACGTCCCCCATGCGGCCGTCTGGTCGAGCGCATGGTGCGCCGCCGTCGACGCGCCGTTGATCAGTTCGTCGAACATCCCGCGCATCAGCCGTGCCTTCCACCCCTGCGGCATGTCGCCGGCAAAGGTCAGCGTCCCGGCGTCACGGTCGATGGCGAGCAATGTGCGCACGACGCGAACGTCGGGGTGGGCGGGATCCCAGATCTCGAGCGGATAGAGCAGCCCCGATGCGGGCAGATCCACCGCCTCCTCACCGAGATAGCGCTCGTACAGCGCGAGCGCCGGCTCGCCGTCGAGTCCGCACAGTGTCGATCCCGCCGCATCGTTGATCGTGCGTACGGGGCCGAAGGGCTGCCAGCCGCCCGCGCTACCATGCGCGAACCTGACATGGCCGCCGTAGAAGCCGATGGCGGCGACGACGTCTGCGTGGTGTTCGCCGCGTGCCAGGATCCGCGTGTCCGCAAACCGCGCGCCATCGCCTGCCAGCCCGCCGCTCAGCGCGACGTGATCGCCAATCACCGTGCGCAGACCGGCGACGAGGGCGCTGCCATTGACGTTCAGGCCGTTCGACAGGACGAATATGCCCGACAGGTCGTCGGCTGAGAGGTCCTTGCCAAGCGCGGCACCGGCCGAAAACGACAGGTCGGACGACGGCAGCGGCTGGACCGCGAGCCGCAGCTCGGTCCGGTCGAATCCCATGCCGAGGATGACGACCCCGTCGTCGTCGAGCCGATCACCTTCGACCATCGTCCCCGAACTGCAGCCGACGATCATCGCGGTGTCGTAGCGGTGCGCGAGACGGTCGATGAGCGTGCGATCGGCAAGGCGGTCGGTCGGGCCGAACACGATCACCAGATCGGGGGCCGCTGGGAATATCGCCGATTCGCTGTTCGCGTTGATTTGCTTCGACCACATGAGCGCCGTCCCGGAAATGGCAGTGAACGCTGCTTGTGCCGGTGGACTGGTTTCTGGCCTGTTGCCGGCGACCTAAGGGAAACCCCTTAGTCAGTGTGCCTATTCCTCCAGCCCGGAGCTGACCGATCGCACATGAACGACCCAAGCCCATTGAGAACGAAACAGGAACAGGATAGAAGTGCCGTCATCGAGTCGGCAGGAGGATCAGGCGATGGACAGGGACGATGACGGGGTTGAAGCGACGCGCGAGACATTCGGCAGGTGGCTGCTGAAACAGCGCGATCGCGGCGACTGGATCGATCCGGTCGCGGATGCGGCACGCGCCGATCGTCAGTTTCCGAAGGACGGCGACCCGGAAGCCGTACGCAAGCGCCTGCGCGAGATGTCGGCGGATGGCGATGCGTTCGCGGCGATCGACGATGCCGAAATGGACTGGATGGTGCAGTAATGGGCGCGCGACTTCGCCTGGCGCTGGTGCCGGCAGATCCACGTCAGGCGTTGCGCCAGCTGGCCGACGAGCGCGGAGAGAGCCTTTCCGCCCTGTCGCGCATGATCGACCGGTCACCCGGCTATCTGGCGCGCTTCATCAGCGAGGGGCGTCCGGCGGCCCTGACCCATGACAATCACCAGCGGCTCTGCACGTATCTCGGCGCGGGGGAGTTCGGGCTCGGGATCCGCGACATCTGGGTCCCGCGCACATGACGCGGCGCTGCATCGGGCGCCGTGCGTGACCAATGTCCGATCCTGCAAAACCGTCCACGCGTGCGCGGCTGATCTACACCGCGCTGTGCGTGCTCGACCAGACGATCGACGATTGCTGTCCGCACCCGGTGAAGCCAAATCCGGGGCTGCGGCTGGCACTGGCCTTGCTGCATTTCTGGGGTGAGGGCGACCGGTCGCCGTTCGACCAGTTCTGGCGCGTCGTCACCGCGGCACCCAATGCGATCACGCGGACGCCGGACACGCGGGCGACCTATGCCCGGACCTATCTCAGCGCGATCTGTCGACAGGTCGGGATGCCGCTCAGCGTCGATATGCTGATCGGGCTGCGCAAGGCGCGCGGCCTGCCGATCTATGAACGGCCGCCCGCCGCTTGCCTGCGCCCGGTGATGGCAGAGCAGCCACAGGACGATGGCGGCGGCCTGATAAAGGCCGCTGGACGCTCGCCCGATCGCGATGCTGCCGTTGGAAAAGGAGGGCAGGGCGCGTGACGGGGCGCCGTCTGTCTCGATCCGGGATTCGCGGATGACATGAGGCTTGTCCGCCGCGGCCATATTTGAGACGCTCGTTGCAGAGCTTACTGCTCCAAGACGGTAAGAGCTCGGCATCCCGCCCGCGACATCGACGGTGTCACACGGAGCGGGCGGGATGCTTCATACATTATCAACTACTTGATCCTAATCAAGCACTCGAGGCTCTCGCCTCCAGTGACGAGTACCCTCAGCGCCCCGCCATGATCTTTCACACGGACATGCGGGGCGCTTTTCTCGTCTTTGGCGAAGGCACGGGATCCATGCCGAAGCGGACAGCCGGGCGGGTCTGGCAAACGCTCCATGGCTCCAGCGAGCATATACTCCCAGAGCGGCGGTCTCCGACCCGCGCTATCGATCCTGGCCGGCGAGCAATGCGCCGAGTTGTCCCAGCTGCTCCGGCAAGCCTGCCGCCGAGCCCTGCAGTGCCTCGTCAAGCGCTTCCCGGGACGGATAGAATTCGCGAAACGTCAGCAGCGTCTGCGCATCGCGGTCCTCGAAGGTCACCGTCGTGATCGCGCCCTCTTCGCCTTCGTCATTGGTCCAGACGATGCGGTCGTTCGGTACCACCTCGATATACCGGCCGTAGAAGGTCATGATATCGGAGCCGCCGGCGCTGAACCCCAGCCGGTATGTGCCGCCGGTGCGGACGTCGAGGTCGCAAGAGACCAGCGAAATGCCGGCGGCGGACTTCGGTACCCACCATCGCTGGAAGAGATCGGCCTGGCTCCACGCTTCATAGACGGTGCTGCGCGGCGCATCGAATGTCCGCGTTACGACGAGTTCGCGATCGCCGCAGCGCTCGACCGCATTGCTACCCTGGCTGTCCATCGTTTGCCTCCTGCTTCAGGTCACCGATCACATTCTCCAATGCCGCCAAGCGGGCCTCGCAAAGCTGCCCGTGCGCCTCGATCCACATCGCCCCCGCGGCGAGGCCGCGCACGCCATCGCCAATTTGGCGCAGGTTTATCACCGGGCATATCGGCACACAGCGTAAAAATGCGCCAGCTATATGCGCGCTATATGCCATTTCCCGGAATCGATCTCGAATTGCTACGATCGATGCGCCTAATCGCACATCCCTGAAGGCATCGTCGTGTGACGAGCGCCGTTCAAGGGGTGCATCAATGAAGTTCCGTCATGCGGCCATGGTCGTCGCGATCCTCGCTCTTCCCGTCACCGCGCAGGCGCAATCGACACCCGGCGACAAGGCCGAGGCCGCTGTGGACACGGCCCCGCCGACAGCGCTGACGGTCAGCGGTTCGGCGGCGATCGCCTCCGACTATCGGTTTCGCGGCGTGTCGCAGTCCGACCGGGAAATGGCCGTCCAGGGCGGCATCACGGTGTCGCATGAGAGCGGTCTCTATGCCGGCGTCTGGGGATCGAACCTTGCCGGCTGGGGGACGTTCGGCGGCGCCAATATGGAGCTCGACCTGATCGGAGGCTACAAGGCGAAGCTTGCCGACAACGCGACGCTCGACGGGGGGCTCACCTGGTACATGTATCCGGGCGGCGCCGATAAAACAGACTTCGCCGAGCCCTATGTGAAGCTGACCGGGACGACCGGTCCGGCGACTCTGACCGCGGGTGCAGCCTATGCCCCCAAGCAGCAAGCGATCGGCAAATGGTATGCGACCGGCGCGGACGCGGTAGCGGGCGTCTATACGAGCCCGGGCGACAAGGACGACAATCTGTACCTGTGGGGCGACGGCGCGCGGGCGCTGGCGGGCACGCCGATCACCGCCAAGGCGCATGTCGGGCACAGCTGGGGTCAGGACGGGCTCGGTCCCAACGCGACCGCGGTCGCACCGACCGGCGAGTATTGGGACTGGTCGCTCGGCGCGGATGCGACTTACCGGAACCTGACCTTCAACGTCAGCTACATCGACACGGACATTTCGGCCGCCGAGGCGACCTATCTGCGCCCCAGTTTCAGCAAGGGACAGGACGGCAGCGGCAATATCGCCGGCGGCACGATCGTCGCGTCGCTGACCGCGGCCTTTTGAGGAGACGTGGCGATGGACGACCTGATCTGGATCCTTGTCATGGTCGGGCTGGTGGCGGCGACGCTCGCTTATGCCCGGCTCTGCGACAACGCATGAGGACGCACGCATGACGCTCGACCTCTGGCTCGCGGCGCTGACCGCGCTTGGCCTTCTTATCTACCTGGTGGCGGTCCTGATCCGCCCCGAACGCTTCTGAAGGAGGCGGACACCATGACATTCCAGGGCTGGATCCTGATCCTCGGCTTCGTCGCCATCCTGCTCGCGCTGACCAAACCGGTCGGCGTGTGGCTTTTCACGCTGTACGAGGGACGGCGGACACCGCTCCATGTCGTGCTCGGCCCGGTCGAGCGCCGCTTCTATACGCTCGCCGGAATCGATCCCGACGCCGAGCAGGGCTGGCGGCGGTATGCGCTCCACATGCTGTTGTTCAACGTTGCGTTGATGGCGTTCACCTATGCAGTGCTGCGCCTGCAGGGCGTGCTGCCGGGGAACCCGCAGGGGCTGGCGGGGCTGTCGCCGAATCTCGCGTTCAACACCGCGATCAGCTTCACGACCAACACCAACTGGCAGAGCTATGGCGGGGAATCGACGATGTCGAACCTCAGCCAGATGCTGGGGCTGACGATCCACAATTTCCTGAGCGCGGCCACCGGGATCGCGCTGGCGTTCGCGCTGTTCCGCGGCTTCGCGCGGCGGGAATCGAAGGCGATCGGCAATTTCTGGGCGGATATGACGCGTGTCACGCTCTATATCCTGCTGCCGATCTCGATCGTCTACGCGCTGTTCCTGATCGCCAGCGGCGTGCCGCAGACGATGGCGGGCGTGGTCGACGTCCAGACGCTGGAGGGCGCGAAACAGTCGCTGCTGCTCGGCCCGGTCGCGAGCCAGGAGGCGATCAAGATGCTCGGCACCAATGGTGGCGGCTTCTTCAACGCGAACTCGGCGCATCCGTTCGAGAACCCGACCGCGCTGACCAACCTTGTCCAGATGCTGTCGATCTTCCTGATCGGTTTCGGGCTGACCTGGACGTTCGGCAAGGCGGTCGGCAACACGCGGCAGGGCTGGGCGATCCTGTCGGCGATGGTGATTCTGTTCCTCGCGGGCGCCACCGTCACCTATTGGCAGGAAGCCGCGGGCAACCCGGTGCTGCACCATCTCGGCGTCGCGGGCGGCAACATGGAGGGCAAGGAGGTCCGCTTCGGGATCGCCGCGTCGGCCTTGTTCTCGGTCGTGACCACCGCGGCGTCGTGCGGCGCGGTCAACAGCATGCACGACAGCTTCACCGCGCTCGGCGGGATGATTCCGCTGTTCAACATGCAGCTTGGCGAGGTCGTGATCGGCGGCGTCGGCGCAGGGATTTACGGCTTCCTGCTGTTCGCGATCCTCGCGGTGTTCGTCGCGGGGCTGATGGTCGGGCGCACACCCGAATATGTCGGCAAGAAGATCGAAAGCCGCGAAGTGAAATTGGCGGTGCTGGCGATCGCGGTGCTGCCGTTGATGATCCTCGGGCTGACCGCGCTGTCATCGGTGTTGCAGCAGGGGCTGGCGGGGCCGCTCAACAAGGGGCCGCATGGCTTCTCGGAGATTCTCTACGCCTTCACCAGCGCGGTCGCCAACAACGGCTCCGCCTTTGCGGGTCTGACCGCCAACACGCCCTATTACAACGGGCTGCTGGGCGTTGCGATGTGGGTCGGGCGGTTCTTCATCATCGTGCCGATGCTCGCCATCGCCGGGAGCCTGGCCGCGAAGAAGTACACACCCGAAAGCGCGGGCTCGTTCCCGACGACTGGCGGGCTGTGGGTGGGGCTGCTGGTCGGCATCATCCTGATCCTGGGTGGTCTCACCTTCCTGCCGGGCCTCGCGCTCGGTCCCATCGCCGATCATCTTGCGATGATCAGCGGCAAACTGTCCTGATCGGGGGCCACCATGGCAAAGACCCAGACAAAAAGCCTGTTCACGGCCGACCTCGTCGTGCCCGCGATCAAGGCCTCGTTCTTCAAACTCAATCCCAAGGAGCTGATCCGCAACCCGGTGATGTTCGTCACCGGCGTGGTCGCGGCGCTGATGACCGTCCTGCTCGTGGTCGGGCAGGATAATCTGTCGATCGGCTTCAAGCTCCAGCTCGTCATCTGGCTGTGGCTGACCGTGTTGTTCGGCACGTTTGCCGAAGCGCTCGCCGAGGGGCGCGGCAAGGCGCAGGCGGCGTCGTTGCGCGCGACCAAGGCGGAACTGACCGCCAAACGGTTGAAAGGCGACGGGCGCGAGTTCGACGCGGTGCCCGCCAGCCAGCTCAAGGTCGGCGACATCGTGCTGGTCGAGACCAACGACCTGATCCCGTCCGACGGTGACGTCGTTTCGGGGGTCGCCTCGGTCAACGAAGCGGCGATCACCGGCGAAAGCGCGCCGGTGATCCGCGAGGCGGGCGGCGACCGCTCGGCGGTGACCGCGGGCACGCGCGTCATCTCGGACGAGATCCGCGTCAAGGTGACGGTCGAGCCGGGCAAGGGCTTTCTCGACCGGATGATCGCGCTGGTCGAGGGTGCCGAGCGGCAGAAGACGCCGAACGAGATCGCACTGACGCTGCTGCTCGTCGGGCTGACGATCATCTTCCTGATCGCGGTCGGCACCGTCCCGGGCTTCGCGTCCTATGCGGGCGGGTCGATCCCGGTGGCGATGCTGGCGGCGTTGCTGATCACGCTGATCCCGACGACGATCGCCGCCTTGCTGTCGGCGATCGGGATCGCGGGCATGGACCGGCTGGTGCGCTTCAACGTGCTCGCCAAGTCGGGGCGCGCCGTGGAGGCCGCGGGCGACATCGACGTGCTGCTGCTCGACAAGACCGGCACGATCACGATCGGCGACCGGCAGGCGAGCGAGTTTCGCGCGGTGTCGGGCACCAGCGCGCAGCAACTCGCCGAAGCCGCGCTGATTGCCAGCCTTGCCGACGAAACGCCGGAAGGCCGATCGATCGTGCTGCTCGCGCGCCAGACGTTCAACGTTGCGACGACCACGCTCCCTACCGGGGCCGAGATCATCCCGTTCACCGCGCAGACCCGCATTTCGGGGGTGAAGATGGCGGACACCTTGATCCAGAAGGGGGCGGTGGACTCGATCCTGCGCGCCAATGCCGGATCGGGCGAAACCGCCGCGGCGACCGAACTCCGCCGGATCACCGACGAGATCGCCCGCGCCGGCGGGACACCGCTGGCGGTGGCGCAGGACGGGCGCCTGCTCGGCGCGATCTTCCTCAAGGATGTGGTCAAGGCCGGCATCCGCGAACGGTTCGGGGAGCTGCGCGCGATGGGAATCCGCACGGTGATGATCACCGGCGACAATCCGCTCACCGCGGCGGCGATCGCGGCCGAAGCGGGCGTGGACGATTTCCTCGCCCAGGCGACGCCCGAGGACAAGCTGGAGCTGATCCGCAAGGAACAGACCGGCGGCAGGCTGGTCGCGATGTGCGGTGACGGCACCAACGACGCGCCCGCGCTCGCGCAGGCCGATGTCGGCGTCGCGATGAACACCGGCACGCAGGCGGCGCGCGAGGCGGGCAACATGGTCGATCTCGACAGCGATCCGACCAAGCTGATCGAGGTCGTCGGCCTCGGCAAGCAGTTGCTGATGACGCGCGGGGCGCTGACGACCTTCTCGGTCGCCAACGACGTCGCGAAATATTTCGCGATCATCCCGGCGATGTTCGTCGTCCTCTATCCGGGGCTCGGCGTGCTGAACGTGATGCGGCTGGGGTCACCGGAAAGCGCGATCCTGTCGGCGATCATCTTCAACGCGGTCATCATCCCCTGCCTCGTCCCGCTGGCGCTGCGCGGCGTCGCCTACAGGCCGATGGCAGCCGGACCGCTGCTCGCGCGCAACCTCGCGGTGTACGGCCTGGGTGGCCTCGTTGCACCGTTCATCGGCATCAAGCTCATCGACCTTGTGGTCGGTGGCCTCGGTCTCGCATAAGGAAAGACAGACATGGGCAAGGATTTCACCTCCGCGCTGCGGCCTGCGATCGTTATGACGATCCTGTTCGCGGTCCTTCTCGGGCTCGTCTACCCGCTTGCCATGGCCGGTATCGGCCAGGCGATCTTCCCGAGCCAGGCGCACGGCAGCCTGGTGCGCGATGCCCGCGGCACCGTGATCGGCTCGACCGTGGTGGGACAGGCGTTCACGACCGATCGCTATTTCCAGACGCGGCCATCGGCGGCCGGCAAGGGCTATGACGGTCTGGCGTCGTCGGGGTCGAATCTCGGCCCGGCGAGCCAGGCGCTGGTCGATCGCGTGAAGCCCGACGTCGCGAAACGCCGTGCCGAGGGTGTGACCGGTCCGATGCCCGACGATCTGGTCACCGCCAGCGGGTCGGGCCTCGATCCCGACCTGTCGCCCGCCGCCGCGCTGGCCCAGGCGCCACGCATTGCGCGCGTTCGCGGCGTGCCGGTCGAACGGGTTCGCGTGCTGGTCACGGACGCCACGGATGCATCCGTCCTGGGTGAGCCGCGCGTCAACGTGCTGGCGCTCAACCGTGGCCTCGACGCGGTGTCGGTCGCCGGCGCCCGCCCGCGCTGATGCCGGTATCGGGCGACGGCAGACCTGATCCCGACGCCCTCCTGCGCGCCGCCGCGCAGGAGGGCAGGGGACGTTTCAAGCTCTTCCTCGGTGCCGCGCCCGGGGTCGGCAAGACGTTCGAGATGCTGTCCGAGGGCGCCGCGCGCAGGCGGGACGGTGTCGACGTCGTCGTCGGCGTGGTGGAGACGCATGGCCGGGCGGAAACCCAGGCGCTGACCCGCGGCCACGAGATCATTGCGAGGCGGGCGATCGCCTATGAGGGCCGCACGCTGGAGGAAATGGATCTCGATGCGATCCTCGCGCGGGCGCCGCGCCTCGTCCTCGTCGACGAGCTCGCACATAGCAACGCGCCGGGCAGTCGCCACCCCAAACGCTATCAGGACGTCGAGGAGCTGCTGGTCGCCGGGATCGACGTCTATTCGACCGTCAACATCCAGCACGTCGAGAGCCTGAACGACATCGTCGCCAGCTTCACCCGCGTCCGGGTCCGCGAGACGGTACCCGACAGCGTGCTGGAAATGGCCGAGATCGAGGTCGTCGACATCCCGCCCGACGAGCTGATCGAGCGACTGCGCGCCGGCAAGGTGTATCTGCCGCACGAGGCGACGCGGGCGCTGTCGCACTTCTTCTCCAAATCGAACCTGTCCGCTTTGCGCGAACTGGCGCTGCGGCGCGCGGCACAGGCGGTCGACGCGCGGATGCTCGACGACGTTCGTGCACTCGGGCTCGGCGGCACCTGGGCGGGCAGCGACCGGATCGTCGTCGCGATCAACGAATTGCCCGGTGCCGACACGCTCGTGCGCGCCGCCAAGCGCGTGGCCGACGGGCTTCGGGGCCCCTGGACCGCGCTCTTCATCGAAACCCCGCGCGTCGCGATTTTCTCCGACGCCGAGCATCAGCGCGTTGCCGCGGCGATGACGCTGGCGACGCAGCTCGGTGCAGCCGTCGCGACGGTGCCCGCGACCGATGTCGTGGCGGG
>NZ_LMKZ01000018.1:253114-419987 GCF_001422525.1 Sphingomonas sp. Leaf30
CGGTGGTTCGAGTTTCTGCACGGTTCGGTCGTCGACCGGGTGATCCGCGATACCCCGGGCGTCACCGTCCATGTGCTGCCCGTGGCTGCAGACCCGCGCGGCCGGGACCGCGGCCGACGTAGGCCGGCGCGGTGGGGTACGCCCGCCGGCTATGTGGTTACGACCGCACTCGTCGCGAGCGTCACCGGCGTCGCCAGCGCCCTGTTCCACATCCTCGATCTCGGCAACGTCGCGCTGTTGTACCTGTTGCCGGTCATGGCCGCCGCCAGCCTCTATGGCCTGCGCACCGGTCTTTACGCGGGGATCGCCTCCAGCCTTGCCTACAATTTCTTCTTCCTGCCGCCGGTCGGTACGCTGAGCATCAGCAACCCCGAAAATCTGGTCTCTGTCGTCGTCCTGCTCGCCATCGCGGTCGCGACGAGCCAACTGACCTCGCGCGTCCGGGCGCAGGCGGATCTGGCCGCGGCGAGTGCGCGGACCAACGCGACGCTTGCCGGTTTCCTGCGCCAGATCACGAGCGTCAACGACATCGACGTCGCGGCGCAGATGATCTGCGACGACGTCCGCGGACTGCTCGACGTACAGGTGGTCCTGCTGGTGCCCGGGATCGGCAAGAACCTGGAGATCCTCGCGGCCAGCGATGCCGGCTATCATCTCGGCACGATGGATACCGCCGCGGCGACCTGGGCGCTCGACACGGGCATGGCGGCCGGGAAAGGATCGGGCACGCTTGCGGCATCGGAGTGGCTGTTCCAGCCGCTGAAGGCCGGGGGCCGCGTGCTCGGCGTGCTCGGCGTGGCGAAGGACAGCGCAGCCGACCCGGTCCGCGCCGACCAGCTGCCGCTGCTCAGCAGCCTGCTCGACCAGTCCGCCTTGGTGCTCGAGCGGCTGCGGCTCGAGGTCGAGATGCGCGACGTCGAGACCGTACGGACGCGCGACCGCCTGCGCGCGGCGCTGCTGTCGTCGGTGAGCCATGACCTGCGTACGCCGCTGACCGCGGTCATTGCCGCGGCGGACCAGCTTGAGCATGGCGCGACGCCCGACCTGATCGCGACGATCAAGGCCGAGGCGGCGCGGCTCAATCGTTTCGTCGCCAATCTGCTCGACATGGCACGGGTCGAGGCGGGCGCATTGAAGCTCAACATCGAGCCTACCGACCTCAGCGATGCGGTGACGGGCGCGGCGCACGATGCACGGCGCGCGCTGGAGGGCCATGCGGTCCGGCTCGATGTCCCGCCCGACCTGCCTTTGGTCTATACCGACCCGCAGCTGCTCCATCATTGCCTGCTCAACCTGCTCGACAATGCCGGGCGCTACGGCGATCCCGGGACCGAGATCGTGATCGAGGGGCGGCACCGGTTCGGTGAGCTTCGCCTGGCCGTCATGGATCACGGACCCGGCCTGCCGCCGGGCAAGGAAACCGAAGTGTTCGAGACGTTCCGCCGCCTCGAAGGGTCCGATCGCGCGGTGGGCGGAACGGGTCTCGGCCTCGCGATCGTCAAGGCGTTCGCGGAGGCGATGGACATGACGGTCGAGGCCGGGAACCGCGACGATGGTAGCGGAGCCGCCTTCGCACTGATCTTCTCCCGCGCGCTCATCGTCTGCGATCTCAAACCCGAAAGCCTTGCCTGAATGCCTGCGAAAATTCTCGTGGTTGACGACGAAGCCGCGATCCGCCGCCTGCTGCGCAACACGCTCACCCGCGCGGGCTATGCCGTGGTCGAGGCCGAGGACGGGCGGCAGGCGCTGCAGCAGGCGGCGGTCGAGCATCCGAGCGCGGTCCTGCTCGACCTCGGCCTGCCCGACCGCGACGGGTTGAGCCTCATCCCGCTGCTAAGGACGCACGGCGATGCGGTGATCCTGGTGGTGTCGGCACGCGATGCGGTCGACGAGAAGGTCACAGCACTCGATCTGGGGGCGGATGATTTCATCACCAAGCCGTTCGACAGCGAGGAACTGCTCGCCCGCCTGCGGGTGGCGCTGCGTCATCATGGACTGTCCGAAACCACGCCTAAGATCGTGCGCACCGGTGACGTCAGCATCGATCTCGATCGCCGGGTCGTGTTCCGGGGCGCGGAGGAACTGCATCTCACCCGCAAGGAGCATGACGTGCTCGCGGTGCTTGCCCGGCACATCGGCCGCGTCGTGACGCATCAGCGCGTGCTCGCCGCGGCCTGGGGCGGCGAGGAGGATCCGCGAGTAGAATATCTCCGCATCGTCATCCGCAACCTGCGGCAGAAGCTGGAGCACCCGGGACCAGTCGGCAGCGTGATCGCCAACGAACTGGGCGTCGGCTACCGCCTGCGTGCCGACGCGTAGCAAGGTCCTTGAGAATGTAACCAATGCATAGCGTCGGTTACCACCGCGGCTTGGCTACACGGTAGCTACCGATGTCCTCGTCAGGCGGCCGTGCTGACGGGCGTTTCCGAAATGAGCGACAGATACAGGTTCGCGAGTTCGTAATGGCGGGCACAGGCGCTTGGATCTTCGGTGGCGGCGGCCATTGCAATTTCCTGCTCGGCTCGCCGTTCGAAATAGCACCGATCTGCGTCCGTCATCGTCAAGCCCCTCGCGCAGCATCGCCCGCGTGTGTTCCGCCGCCGGCGAGTGCCAGCCATGCGGCGTCCTAGGCGCGGGACCAGATCGCGACAAGGCCTATTGTTCGCTATATGTTCTTTGGCTAAGGACCCTCAATCCGTGGCGAAGTCCGTGCGTGTCGGTCGGACTCCGGAGGGCTCGTTCAGTACAGTTCTGGGTGCGCGTCCGTTGATGAATGGATACATGCCAAATCGGGCTGAACTATAGCCGTTTGGGATGTTCATGAAAAGTAAATAGAAATTGTTCTCAGATGCATCCATGGCTTATGATTTCTCCATGACCGATCTATCCTATCCAGTCGGTGATGATACCCAGCGTGTGGTGCTGCAACTCCAGAACGCGATACTCAAGAGGATTGCCCGGGGCGAGGGTCTGGACGTCACCTGTCGGTCGTTATGCGAGCAGGTGGAGCAGCTGGTGCCCGGCGTCATCTGTTCGGTCCTGACGGTCGACCGCGCGGGCAGGATGCATCCGCTGGCCGGCCCCAGTCTTCCGGAGTCGTATTCGCAGGCAATCGATGGCGCCGCGATCGGGCCGCTGGCCGGGTCGTGCGGCACCGCCGCGTATCTTGGCACCGACATCAGCGTCGCGGATATCGCGACTGATCCGCGCTGGGCCGATTTCAAGCATCTGGTGGCGCCGCTCGGTCTGCGCGGCTGCTGGTCGAGCCCGATATCGAATGCGGAGGGGCTCACCGTGGCGACCTTTGCCTTCTACTACCGCGAAGCGCGGGGTCCGACGGCGTTCGAACGCGTGCTCGTCGAGCATTGCCTGCATCTCTGCCTGATCGCCATCGACCGCCATAATCGCGTCGTCGAACATGAGCGGCGCGCCTTTACCGACACGCTGACCGAGCTGCCCAACCGGGCCGCCTTCAATGCGGCATTGGCCGATATCCGGGAACGGGCGGTCGAGCGCTGGGCGCTGTTCGTGCTCGATCTCGACAATCTGAAGGTGATCAACGACACGTTCGGGCATCCGGCCGGCGATGCTGTCCTGCGGATCGTCGGTCAGCGGATCGCGGCGGCGGGAGAGCCCGGGCGGACCTTTCGGGTGGGCGGCGACGAATTCGCGCTGATCCTGGAGTCGGCGGACGACCTGGCCGAACCCGATGCGATCGCGCAGCGGATCCTCGATGCGCTGGGCCGACCCGCCGATTGCGGCGGCCAGATCGTCGTGCCGCGCGCGACCATCGGCGGCGCGGTCTATATCGCGGGCGATCCCGTGACCGACCCTGTGCGCCAGAACGCCGATTTCGCATTGTATCACGCAAAGGATACCGCGCGCGGCAGCTTCGTGATGTATTCGGCGGCGCTGGGTTCGAGCATGACGCGGCGTCTGCATGCGATCCGCGATGTCAGCGCAGCACTCTGCGACGGACGGATCGAGGCCTATTACCAGCCGATCTTCCGGCTCGACACGCGCGAGATCGTCGGTCTGGAAGCGCTGTGCCGGATGCGCATCGGCGACAGGATCATTTCCGCCGCCGCGTTTCACGAAGCCACCAGCGATGCGCGGGTTTCGACCGCGCTGACCGAACGGATGATGGGGCTTGTCGCCGCCGACATCCGGACCTGGCTCGATCTGGGTCTCGCGGTCCAGCATGTCGGGATCAACGTCTCGTCGGAGGATTTGAGCGGCGGGGCGATTGCGCGCGTGCTCGCATCGGCGTTCGAACGCCATGACGTCTCGCTGGAGCATGTCATCCTGGAGGTCACCGAGACCGTCTATATGGGCCGGGGCGACCAGGCGATCCAGGAGGCGATCCGCGCACTCCGCGACCGCGGCATCCGGGTGGCGCTCGACGATTTCGGGACCGGTTTCGCGTCGCTCACGCATCTTCTGACGGTGCCCGTCGACGTGATCAAGATCGACAAGACGTTCGTCGATCATCTCGAACCCGACAGTGTCAGCGCAACGATCGTCGAAGGGCTGATCCGTGTCGCCAAGAAGATGGGCATCCGGATCGTCGCGGAGGGAATCGAGTCGGACCGGCAGATCGCGCAGCTTCGCGCGATCGGCTGCGTACTTGGCCAAGGTTTCGTGTTTTCTCCGGCGGTCGACCGGGATGCGACGACCACCCTCCTGGCGATGCACGGGCAGCGCGAGGCGCGGCGCGTCGGCAGCGGCGGGATGGCACGGGCCTCGTGAGTATGCGGTCGGCCTAGTGCCGGCGGCACCCCGCGAGCCGGGGTGGCGCAACGCCCGCAGCCCGGCTTTACTGGTAGCGGAGGGTCTTTTCGAACCCTTCATTGGTCTTGGCCATCTTGGCAATCTTGCGCAGGTGGCTGCGGACATGGCGCTGGAACCGGATATCGTCGTAGATACCGGTCGCGGTATAGTCGTCCTGCGCGATCAGGTCCTTGAGCCGCTTTGCAAAACCGGCCTGATCCGCGGTGCAGTCCGGTGCCTGAAGCGCCCGACAGGCCCATTCCTCGGCGGCCGCCTTGTCATAATCGTCCTGCGCCTCGTAGCCGCGCCGGTCCGCCATTGCCTGGTCGAGCTTCGCCGCGGCAAGCCGCCGCTCGAGCCAGGTTTTGACCAGAGTCCCGTCCCACGCCGCGCTTTTGGTATTCGCCGGATCATTCATCGTTCGCTCCAATGCATTCCGGCATATGCGCAAATCGGGGACGTTCAAGCGCGTTTGCGGGCGCCGCTCTGCGTATCGGGGTGATGCCCGGGTCGGTGCAGGATCGAGCGGCGCGCAGCGATGGAGCGCATTGACGGTGTCATCCGTTGACGAGGCCGATCAGATAATCGCTCCAACCGAGAGGATCCCTTATGCTTCGTACCCTTCTGATAGGCCTGGTGGCTGGACAGCGTGCGATGACACCGCTTGCTGCACTGGCTGGCGCCGCCCAGCGCGGCACGCTCCCTGAGAACACCGCCGGAGCGCGTCTGATGGCGATGCCGCTGATCACCGCCGGAGGCGTGGCGATGGCCGCGGCCGAGATGGCCGGCGACAAGATGAAGACGGCGCCCGATCGTACGGTGTTCCTCGGTCTGCTCGCGCGCACGATCACGGGCGGCTTTGCCGGTGCGGCGCTTGCCCCGCCAAAGCGTCAGGTGTCGGGCGCAGCGCTCGGGATCGGTGCGGCGATCCTGTCATCTTATGGTGGCCTCGCCGCCCGCAAATGGGCGATGGAACGCTGGGGGCAGACGAGCACCGGGTTCGTCGAGGACGCGATCCTGATGTCCGCAGCGACCGCGATCGTTCACGCCAGGCCGGCGCCCGCCTGACGCCGGATCGCCGTCAGCGGCCGCCGCCGCGCCTTCGCTGACGGAACGATCTCCGAATAGATCTAGCTATTCTAATACTTCGCTTCGTCACAATACATCAGATATCGATCTATTGCCTCCGGCTTCACCTTCTCGCACACAAAAAACAGTGATAAGCGCGAGATATTACGGGGGGGATCTATGATTCGAGCAATCATTCTGGCCGCGGCATTTGCGGCGACGGTTCCAGCAGGGGCTTTGGCGAAGGATGATCCGAACACGCTGACGCACGGCATGGTGCAGATGAACCTGAAGGTCGGCACCACGACTCAGGCACAGATCATCGAGGCGTTTGGCGGACCGAACATTACCACTATCGATGGTTCCGGACAGGAAATGTGGGTCTATGACCGCCATGCCACGGTGTCTTACGACAAGACATCGGGGTTTTCGATCGGCCTGTTCGGCGGCGGTGGTGGCGGCGGCGGCGTGGGGCTGGGCGGTCTGGGGTTCAGCAACAAGAAGTCGCGGTCGAGCCAGTCGTCGCGCGCCATGACACTCGTGATCAAGTTCGACGCGAACAAGGTCGTCAGCGATTTTCAAAGCCGCAGCAGTTCGTTCTAAGGGGGAATATCAATGAAGAAGCTTTTCGTAGCGCTCGCCATGGCGGGTGCATGCCTTGACGCGTCTGTCGTTCTTGCAAAAAAGCCGGTCGTCATGTCGTCGCTCGAACTGCAGCAGCTGCAGGGTCGGGATATCGAGGCGAGCAAGGACCAGGTGTTTGGCGCCGTCATGTCGGTGCTGCAGGATTCGGGTTATCGTATCCAGGCCGCCGACAAGGACACCGGGCTGATCACCGGTATCGCTTCGACCAAGGGCAAGATGTCGTTCAGCTTGTGGACTGGTATGGGTAAATCGAAGAAGACGCCGATCGTCTCGGCCTTTATCGAGCAGACCAGCCCGTCGACGACGCATGTGCGGCTGAGCTTCGTCATGGGAAAAGTTAAATCAAACGCCTATGGTTCGGGTGCGCAGGACGAAGAGCCGATCTACGACGTGTCGGTCTATCAGACGGCGTTCGAGCAGATCAACCAGACCGTGTTCATCCGCCAGACGATGAAGTCCCCGGCCGCGACGGTGGCTTCACCGGGTGCGCCGATCGCCGCGACGCCTGTCGCCACCACGGTCGCGCCCGCCGCGCCGTCCGCCCCCAAGTGACGATCTGTCAGGCGGGCGGTACGCCGCCCGCCTGACCATGGTTGCGGGTGATTGCCGCTTGGCGTCGGCGCGCGGCCCGATGCCGCGCTGGGTGGTACGACTCTTATAGCAGGGTGCGGCCCGGCGGTGCGGCGGTGCGGGTCGGGAAGACGGGGCCGCGCACCGTCATCCGGCTGGCGGGATAGGGGCGCTGCAGTGCGACGACGTCGTCGTAGCGGCCGGTGAGCCAGAGCGCGTGATCGTCCGGATGCAGGATGGTGATCATCGCCTTGGGGTGGATCGGCGCGACCAGTTCGTTCGCGTCGCAGGTGACCATCGCGAAATAGCGCTGCTCGCCGATCTGGCGCCAGAATCCGGCGATCGCGAACACGTCCTGGTCGATGACGTCGAACCACATCTCGCCCTTAATGGGCTTTTTCCCGTCGCCGCGATCAACGGGGTCGGGCGTCCATTCGCAGAATTCGGTGAGCGGGATCAGGCACCGGTTTTCGGGGTTCGCCGCGAGCGCTTTCCACTGCGGCAGCGCGAGGTTGCGGACATTGGTCATCGGCCATGGCGCCTGCCCGGCGGTCACGTCCCACTGCATCACATCGAGCCCGCGGGCCCCGTCCTGCTCGCGGATCACATAGGCGCGGCTTTTGGGATAGAGCTCGGTCGGATTGAACCGGTTATCCATCGGCCTTGGCGTCAGCCAGCCAGCGCCAAAGACCTGGGTAAGGGTTTCGGGCTCGCCCTCGAACCGCGCGCGATTACACATGGGGTGTCGATGCGATGCGACCGGCCGTCGCGCAAGCCTGTGGAAAGGAGCACCGCCCGGTCACGGCCGGCGCTCCGCCGTCTCCGGCGCCGGCTTCGGCTTCGGCTTCACGTAGCGGTCCAGCCAGTCCGTCATCTGCCACAGCGTCTCTTCGGTCGACTCCAGCGCGCGATAGCCGTGCGGCTCGTTCGGCAGGACGACGTAGCGCACCGTCGCACCATTGCCCTTGAGCGCAGCGTACATGCGTTCGGACTGGATCGGGAAGGTCCCGCTATTGTCGTCCGCGCCGCCGTGGATCAGCAGGATGGGCGCCTTGATCCGGTCGGCATAGGTGAACGGGCTCATCTCGGTATAGGTCGGCGTCGCCTGCCAATAGGTCCGCTGTTCGGCCTGGAACCCGAACGGGGTCAGCGTGCGGTTATACGCGCCTGATCGGGCGATGCCTGCACGGAAGAGATCGGTATGCGCAAGCAGATTGGCGGTCATGAACGCGCCATAGCTGTGCCCGCCGACCGCCATGCGGGTCCGGTCGGCGACCCCGAGCTTGACGACGGCATCGACCGCCGCCTGCGCATCCTGCTGGAGTTGCTTGACGTAGGTGTCGTTCGCCTCGGTGCCGCCTTCGCCGATGATCGGCATCGCCGGATTGTCGAGGATCGCATAGCCCTGGGTCAGCAGGAACAGGTGGCTGATGCCGCGTGGGCGCACGAAGCGATTGCCCTGGTCGACGGTCTGCCCGGCGACCTTCGCATCGGTGAATTCGGCGGGGTAGGCCCAGAGCAAGGTCGGCAGCGGCCCGTCGCGCTTCGCGTCATAGCCCGCGGGCAGGTAGAGCGACCCCGAAAGTGCAAGCCCGTCGGCGCGAGGATAGGTGATCGTGCGCTGCGTCACGCCGGCGAACACCGGGGCAGGATCGGCGAACGCGGTGACCGGCTTGGCGCTGCCGCCCCTGACGCTGCGCACGACGTAATTGGGAGCGAGCTTCGCACTTTCGCGGCGCGTGAGAATGCGCTGCCCGGTATCGTCGAGCATCGCGACGACGGTTTCGTAATAGGGCGGCTTGGCGGACCATAGCCGCGTCTGTTCGCCGCCTGTGAGCGGCAGCGTCGCGAGGAAGGGGAAGGCGCCCGCCTTGGTCGCACCGTCGCCGGTGACGTAGACGGCCTTATGGTCCGGGGTGAAGCGCATCACCGGTTTGCCCGCGGCGTTCGATTCGACGACCGGCCGACCCGGGTCGCCGTATTGGTCCTGATAATTGCGGGTCAGCAGCGTCCGCGCCTGGCCCGGTCGCGCCGGTGCGACCGCGAGCCGGTGTTCGGTCCGCGACCGCCATTCGCGATCGACGACCATCGCGAAGCCGTCATCGCCCCAGAAGGTCGTCGCATAGCGCGCCGGGGTCATCGCCAGATCGACCGGCGCCGCTTCAAACGGTGCCGCCTGCATCTTGACCACGTCGTGGAAGGCGACCTTCGCACGCGGATTGCCGCCGTCGAGCGCCTCGGCCCAGACGAGCGTGGCAGGGGCGTCGGATCGCCACATCGCCTCGCGCGGACCCTTGACGACGGCGTCGAAGTCGACCGGAAGATCGTCGGCGAGAGGGCGATCGACCAGCGTCCGTACCGGCTGGCCATCCATCGTCGCGACGGCGATCTCGGTCGGGAAATAGCGCGCGGGCAGCAGATAGGAATAGGGGCGCTTGAGCCGTTCGGTCAGCAGATACCGGCCGTCGGGCGAGACGCTGAACTCGGTGATGAGCCCGGGTGCGCCGATCGGCCGGGTGGCGCCCGACAGCGCGATCCGGACGAGCTGGCCCGTGAAATAATGATCGAACAGGGCCTCGTCCTGCGCATCGCCGAGCAAATCTTCATAGGTGCGCGCCGCCGACGATCGGCCCGCGCTTTCCTGGACGACGGGCCCCGTCGGCGTGTCGCCGGCGACGGGCGCGGGGCCGCGGTTCGCGGGGACGGTGTAGGCGATCAGCGCCGTGCTGTCGGGCATCCAGGTGAACGGCGTGCCGAACGTCCCGTTCAGGCCCTTGGCCACCATGCGCGCACTGCCGTCACGCTCGGCGATCCACAGCGAGAGACCGTCGGCCTGCTGTGCGTAGAAGGCGAGGCGGCTGCCGTCGGGCGACCAGTCGGGTGCGGCAAAGGGTAGTCCGGCCGGCAGCGCGACATTAATGGTCTTGCCGCTCGCCAGATTCTTGAACTGCAGCGCGTTCAGCCACTGCACGCGGACCTCGGCCTGGCCGTTGGTCGCGGGATCGATGCGATAGCCACCGAGCCGCAGGATCGGTTTGGACAGATTGGCGATCGACGGAAGATTCTCGCGACCCAGAATTGCGAGCGTCCGGTGGTCGGGGCTGACCGAGACGCCTGGGGTCGGCGGTGTCTCCAGCGCCCGTGCAATCGCATCGGGCGCGCGGTGATAGGGCGTGCCCGGCGTCTGCGCGCTGGCGCCGGAGACCACCGCGCCGGGTAAAGCGGTCGTGGTGACGAGGAGGAGAGCGATCAAACAGGCACTGGCGCGCATTCATAACCCCTTGTTCTGATATGTCAGGGGTGTGGCATGTCGGGCGTGCCGGCACCAGCGGGCCCGGCCTGCGTGGCAGCTGGCACCTCAGAATTCGCGGATGATGCGCAGGCCGACGCGCGGCCGGAATGGACCCGACACGGCCCGGTCGGCGCCCGCACCGATCTGCGCCGAGACCTTCCGCCCGATCGCGCGGTGCAGCTGTGGCATCAAGAGCCAATGGCCGCTCGCCCCCGTCTGCCGGTTTACCTCGAACCCGAGCACGGTGCCGTCATCGACATCCCAGAATGTCGAGTGATTGACGATCAGCCCGGTGCCGTTCGTGCTCCTGAGCGTCACGTCGCCCGCGCCGATCATCGTCATCGTGCTCAACCGTTCGCCGAAGCGGTTGCCGAGCAGATAGACCAGGCTGCTCGACCAGCCCCCATCGCGGCGATTGTGAAGCCCGAGATACTGGACGCCATGGATGCTGCGTCCGCCGCGAAACGTGCCGAACGTCCCCTGCAGCCCCATTTTGAGATCGGTCAGCCGGCCATTGGTGAACGGCAGCTCGAGCTCGACCGCAAAGCCGTCGGCGACCGCATACTCGACCTCGGGCGCCCATTCGACATGGCGCGACGGTCCGCTGAGATTGACCTGGGCGAGCGTATTGGTCTCGAGCTCGCCGCGCCGTGCGCCGAGTGGCCGGACCATGTCGAAGATCATCGGTTCGGGGATGGCGGGGATCGCCGCGGACGTCGCCCCCGCGATCGCGGTCGCGCCCGGCACCGGCTGGACTTTTGGCGATCGCGTCTGCGCGGCTGCACCGGTGCTGGCGGCGAGGAGGGCGGGGGCGCAGAACGCTGCGAGGGAGAACGGGGCGCAGGGCCGCGCGCGGATGATCATGGTGACGGGTTCCGATGGAGAGAGCATGAGGACATGCGCTCATCGCCGCGCCGACTTACGCCGACCTTACGCGGGCCCGCAGGTCGACTTCATGAAGGGCGAACAGCACCATCCCGACGGCGAGCGGGATCAGGAAATAGACCATCCGATAGGCGAGCAAGGCGGCGAACAGCGTCGCGCGGTCGATCTCGGGGAGGCTCGCCAGCATTACCGCTTCGAACACGCCCACGCCGCCCGGGGCATGGGTAATCAGTCCCGTCGTGATCGCCACCAAATAACCGAGCAACAGGCCGGGAAGCAGGGCAAGCGACGCACCGGGCAGCAGGACGACCAGCACCAGCGCCGCAAGGACGAGGTCGATGCTCGCCAGCATCATCTGGATCAGCGCCTGCCGCGTGCGAGGCACGGGGATCGACCGGCCGAACGCGACGATCATCCGACCGCCACGCCGGTGGAGCAGGATCAGCACCACGCCCAGCAGGGCAAGGCTCGCCGCGCCGATCGCGGCGTGGACAGGGTAGGACATCGCAAGGCCGGCAATCGCCAGCCTGTCGGGACTGGCGACAAGCCCGATCCCCAGCAGCAGGAGCACCCCGGACCAGAAGGTCAGTCCGGTCAGCACCATGACATGGCCGACTTCGCCGATCGTCAGCCCTGCGGGCCGGTAGATCCGCAACCGCGCGGTTCCGCCGGTCAGCAGCGCGAACCCGAAATTGTGACTGAAGACATAGCTGGTGAACGAGGCGAGCGCCGCACGGGGATAGGCAACCCGTCGCCCGATGACCCGCAGCGCGATCACGTCATAGCCGGTCAGCACGCCGTAGCTGGTTGCGGTGATCCCGGCCGCGAGCAGCAGCCGGACCCAGCCGATCCGCGTGAGCGCGTCGCGGACGTCGGACCAGTCGACCCCGTCTAGCAGGCTTGCGAGTGCCGACAGGGCGATCGCGACGACGGCGAGCATCGCGGCAGCAGCGGCTGCCGTTCGCACCGACGACGATGACAGGAGACGTCGCCACCCTGACGGCGTCCGGGCGCTGCACTGTTCTGTCACGACGCTCAGCCCGCGGCCGACCGGTTCCGCCGGAGTGCCGACGCGGCACCCGGATCGGCGGTTGCCGACACCGTGTCCGTCCCCAACAGCGCATGATAGGCGTCGAGGACCATCGCCGACGCTGTGTCCCAGTCATAGGCCGCGCTTGCCACGCGTGCGGCCCGGCCCATCGAAGCGCGCAGATCCGAGAACAGTGCGAGACGGCGAACCGCGGCAACCGCCGCATCGAGATCGTTCGCGGCGAAGAACATGCCCGTTTCCTTGCGCAGCAGGTTGCGTCCGCTGGGGATGTCGACGCACACGCTCGGCAATCCCGATGCCATCGCTTCCAACGTTACGTTGCCAAAGGCTTCGGAAATGCTCGGATTGACGAAAATATCCGCGCTGGCGACCGCGCGGGCCAGCCTGTCGCCCGACAGGCTGCCGAGGAGGATCGCGTCCGGCAGGCGCTGCGTTAGCCAGTCCCGTTCGGGCCCGTCGCCGACGATCACGGCCCGGATCGTGGCGGATGATCCGCACAGATCTCCGCTACCCTTGCGAACCGCGTCGACGATGTCGGCGAACAGCGCCGGTCCCTTCTCGCGGACCAGCCGGCCGAAGAAGAGCAGGACGATGTCGGTGTCGGCGATGCCCATGTGCCGGCGCCAGGCCAGGTCGCGGTGGCGCGGAGAGAAGGCGTCGCGATCGACCCCGCGACCCCAGAGACGTGTCCGCTCGCCAAGCCCCTTGGCGGAAAACTCGGCGGCGATGGGAGGGGTGGGCACGAGGATCGCGTCGCTGCCGGTGTAGAACCGGTCGAGATGCCGTTCCATCATTGGCCGGATCAATCCCGCACCATAGAATTGCGCATAGGTCTCGAACCGCGTGTGCAAGCTGGCGACGACCGGGACGCCCATCGTCCGCGCCAGCCGCTGCGCGGCAACGCCGGTCCAGTCGGGGGCGGACAGGTGGACGATGTCGGGGCGGAAACATTCGACATCGCGCCGCACGCTCGCCGGCAATCCGAGCCCCAGCCGATACTCGCCGCGACCTGGAATCCGGACCGACGGGACCGACACCAATGTGCCCGTGGGGTCAAAGGCGGGGCGGGGCGATGTCGGTGAATAGACCCGGACGTCGACGCCGTCGCGCTCAAGATACCCGACGAGGCGGTTGAGCGCCTGGTTGGCGCCGTCGCGCAGATAGTTGTAGTTGCCCGAGAACAGGGCGACCCGGCGCGGCTGGTCGGGCGCCGCACGGACGCGGGACACCGCGGCGCGGGTCGCTGCAAGCCGTTCGAACGGGCCAAGGATATCGGACATGGAGACACTCTGATTTTTGCTGACGGCGCATCGCGCGACATCGATCGGGATCGAGGATCGGTCGGCCTATCCCGTCCGGCTTACGCCAGCCTTACAGGCGGCCATCGGCGCGGCCGGTGCGCTCCGGGCAGCCCGACCGGGGAGCGTCGATGCGGATCCTGATCGTCGAGGATCATGCCGATCTGGTCACGATGCTGATCCGGCTGCTCGGCGAGGCGGGCTATGCCGCGGACGCGACCGCGACGGCCGCCGATGCACGGCTGATCCTGTCCTATACGCGCTATGCCGCGGTCATCCTCGATCTCGGGCTGCCGGACGGCGATGGCCTGTCGGTCGTGCACGAATTGCGTGACCGCGATGATCCCACGCCGGTTATCGCACTGACCGCGCGGGCCAGCGTCGCACACCGCGTGACCGGGCTCGAGGCGGGGGCCGACGACTATCTCGCCAAGCCGTTCGCGCCCGAGGAACTGCTCGCGCGCATCCAGGCGCTGCTCCGGCGCAGCGGCACGATCGTCGACCGGACGATCGAGTGCGGCAATGTCCGGTTCGATCCGGCAACGCGCGAGGTCTCCGTTGCCGGCCGGCCGACCGTTTTGTCGGCGCGCGAACTGGAGGTGCTCGCCGGGCTGATCCGGCGCACGAGCCGGGTAGTGACCAAGCAGCATCTCGAACAATTGCTGTTCGGGCTCGCCGACGATCTCGGGTCGAATGCGGTCGAGGTCTATGTCCACCGGCTGCGGCGTCGCCTGGCGGAGTCGCAGGCGACCGCGGATATCGTCACGGTCCGAGGGGTCGGTTACATGATGCTGGAGCGGGACGCGTGACGCGGCCGCCACGATCATTGATGGCACAGATCCTGCGCTGGCACGCGATCGCGGTGCTGATCACCGCCGTGGCGGTAGCCGGCGGGGTCTATCTGTTTCTCGACACGACGGCGGCGCGGATCCAGCATCAGACGGTCCACGTCCATACCCAGGCCTTGCGCCAGGCGCTGTCGCAGGACGCGACCGGCCGGTTGCACCTGACCCAGGACGGGACCAGCGCCGCGGTGTTCGCGCCGGGGGCGGGCTTTGCATTCCGCATCGTCGATCCGCGTGGTGCGGTCCTGTTCCGGTCGGACTCGCCGATCATGGTGCCGCTCGCGGCCGTCCCGCTGAGCGACGAGGAGCGCTTCTTCCGCCGTCAGTCGCGGCACGCCTTCTATGCCGGCGCCAGCAGCCCGGCGCGCGTCGGAAGCGCACGCGTCTGGATCGTTGTCCTGCAGAACCTGACCCACCCGGACTATATTCTCGACGACCTGCTCGCGCAGTTCCTGCTCTACGGCCTGGCGATCGTGACGCCGGTCCTGCTGGTTCTGCTGGCGATCGACGTGCTGATCATCCGGCGTGCGGTCGCGCCGGTACGGCGAGCCTCCGCATCGCTGCGGACGGACGATGCGCTGCCGCTCGATCTGCGTGTGCATGACGACCGGCTTCCGGCCGAGGTGCGTCCACTTGCGCGCGCGGTCAATGCGCTGCTGGAGCGTCTGACGTCGAGCTACCGCATGCAGCGCGACTTCATCGCCGATGCCGCGCACGAGCTTCGCACGCCGATCGCGGTGGCCAGGCTTCGTGTCGAGGAGGTCGAGGATGCTACGTTGCGGGCGACGCTGCGCAGCGATCTCGACACGCTCGGCCGCATCGTCGAGCAGGTGCTGGAGATCGCCGAGCTCGAAACCGTCGCGCTGGATACCGCGGCATCGGTCGATCTCGTCGCGATCGCGACCGACGGCGTGGCCTCGATCGCACCGCTGGCGATCCGCCAGGGCAAGTCGATCGCGCTGTCGACGGAGGCAAACAGCGTGATGGTCGCGGGCCATGCGGCCTGGATCGCCAAGGCGCTGGGCTGCCTGATCGAGAATGCGGTCAAGCATAGCGGCGTGGGACGGCGGATCGACGTGACGATCGGGACAGACGGCACGCTGGCGGTCTGCGACGACGGCCCCGGCATCCCCGAGGCGGATCAGCCGTCGATCTTTCGCCGTTTCTGGAAACGCGATCGTGCCGCATCCGCCAGCAGCGGGCTGGGGCTGGCGATCGTCGCGCAGGTTGCGGAGGCGCACGCGACGCGGGTGGTGCTCGCGTCGCGGCCGGGGCGGACCCGGTTCGCGATCACCTTCCGCACCGCATTGATGCGCCGCTGATCGCGAGCCCATCTTCGCCACTGACGCGCTCTTATCGGGCATTGCACCATGGTCCACATAGCGGGCACGCGGTCGCAGAGGAATTTGGTATGACGAGTATTGCGGACGACCGTGGCCCCTTGGAGACGGATGCGTCGATGCCAGGCCCGCCGGGCGGACACCATCTCGGTCGGGGGCTGACGTTCGTGATGGCCGCGGCGGCCGGCGTTGCCGTCGCCAATATCTATTACAACCAGCCCATGCTGGGGATCATCGAGCGCGACCTGCCCGGGGCCGCGACCAGCCTGGTGCCGACCGCGACGCAGCTTGGCTATGCCGCGGGGCTGTTCCTGCTGGTGCCGCTCGGCGACCTAGTCGAACGCCGGCGCCTGATCGTCGTGCAGTTCCTGGGGCTGGCCGCGGCCCTGATCCTCGCGGCGATCGCACCGAGCGCGGTGATGCTGATCGCCGCGTCGCTGCTCGTCGGGATATTGTCGACCGTCGCCCAACAGGTCGTGCCGTTTGCCGCGCATCTCGCAAGCCCGGAACGACGCGGTGCAACGGTCGGGACGGTCATGGCGGGGCTGTTGTGCGGCATCCTGCTCAGCCGGACGCTGGCGGGTTTCGTCGCGACGCATGCCGGATGGCGGGCGATGTTCTGGCTGGGCGTGCCGATGGCGCTGGGCGCGGGGGTGGTGATGGCGATGCGGCTGCCGCGCAGCGTCCCGACCGCGGAGCTCGGTTATACAGGGCTGTTGCGGTCGCTCGGCAGTCTCTGGCGGGAGTTCGGCGCGCTACGCAAGGCGGCCATCACGCAGGCGCTGCTGTTCGGCGCGTTCAGCGTGTTCTGGACGATGCTCGCACTCCATCTGCAGAGTCCGCGCTTCGGTCTGGGGGCGGATATTGCGGGTCTGTTCGGGGTGGTCGGCGCGGTCGGCGTGCTTGCCGCGCCGGTCGCCGGGCGTATCGCCGACCGCCGCGGTCCCAGGCTGGTGATCCTGCTCGGGGCCGTGCTGACGCTGGCAAGCTGGGCGGTCTTTGCGCTTTGGAGTTCGATTGCCGGACTGGTGGTCGGCGTGATCCTGCTCGATTTCGGCGTCCAGAGCGCGCTCGTCTCCAATCAGCATGTCGTTTATGCGCTGCGGCCCGAGGCCCGTGCCCGGCTCAACACGATCTTCATGGGGGCGATGTTCCTCGGTGGCGCGGCGGGATCGGCCGGCGCGACCTGGGCATGGCGCATGTACGGCTGGGTCGCGGTCACGGGCCTGGGCGCGGCCTTGTCCGCGGCGGCGGTGCTGCTTCAGATCGTCGCGGCCAGACGCCGGCGCTGATCCGTCGAGGCACCGCCGATTTCAGCCACTTGCGCCGATCGCCCCTGCGGGCAACAACCTTGCCAAGTTCTGGGAGTTCGCCAATGCATCGTCGCACCTTCATCGCATCGCTGCCCGCGACTGCGCTGCTTCCGACACTCGCTTCTGCGCAGCGCGGTAAAGCCAGCAGCGACCCTGCGCCCGGCCCGGGGCAGGGGGCAGCACCCGCGACGGATACCAATCCTACATTCTGGGCGCCTGGCGAGGAGCGCTTCCTGCGCCCCGACGTCCATGCCGGCGACCGGCCGATCGGCGCGAGCTTCGCGTCGCGCACAGCGGTCTATGGCCTCAACGGCGCGGCGGGGACCGCGCACCCGCTCGCGACGCAGGCGGGGATCGACATCCTGCGGTCGGGTGGGTCGGCGGTCGATGCGGCGATCGCGATCAACGCGTGTCTCGGCTTCCTCGAGCCGACGTCGAGCGGGATCGGCGGGGATGCCTATGCGATGATCTGGGATCCCAAGGCCAAGGCGGTGGTCGGCCTCGCGGGCTCGGGCAAATCGCCGCGCGGCCTGAGCCTGGAAACGGTGCGGTCGCGCGCCAGGAACGGCGCATTGCCGCCGCTCGGCGCGCTCAGCGTGTCGGTGCCGGGGACGGTCGACGCGTGGTGGACGATGCACCAGCGCTACGGAAAGCTGCCCTGGGCGGCGCTGTTCCAACCCGCGATCGCGCTGGCTGAAGCGGGCGCGCCGGTGCCCGACATCATCGCTTATTATATCCGCCGTAGCCTCACCGCGTTCCGCCGTCCGGGGAACGGGCTGGAGGAGTCCGCCAACGCGCTACGCACCTACGGGCTGGCGGACGGCAAGGGCCCCGCGGCGGGCGGCGTGTTCCGCAATCCCGATCTTGCGCGCACCTATCGCGCGATCGCGAGCGGCGGGCGCGATGCCTTCTACCAGGGCGACATCGCGCAGAAGATCGAACGCTATTTCAAGCGGATCGGCGGATGGCTGTCGGCAGCGGACCTCGCCGCGCACCATTCGGAATGGATCGCGCCCAGCACCACCGACTATCGCGGCACCACCGTCCACGCGCTTGGAGCAAACACGCAAGGGCTGGCGACGCTCCAGATGCTCAACATCCTCGAGCGGTTCGACCTGAAGGGCGCAGGCTTCCAGTCCGCGCTGTCGATCCACTTGCAGGCCGAGGCCAAGCGCCTCGCCTATGAGGACCGCGCGCGCTATTATGCCGATCCGCACTTCGCCAAGGTGCCGGTCGAGTGGCTGATCTCCAAGGACTATGCCGCACAGCGCGCCAGGCTGATACGGCCCGACCGGCTGCTGACCCCGGTCTATCCCGGCCAGGCCCCGAGTCACGGCGACACCACCTATTTCAGTTGCGCGGACAAGGACGGCATGATGGTGTCGATGATCCAGTCCAATTTTCGCGGTATGGGATCGGGCCTCGTCGCCGATGGCCTCGGCTTCATGTTCCAGGATCGCGGGCAGCTGTTCAGTCTCAAGGACGGTCATCCGAACATCTATGCGCCGGGCAAGCGGCCGTTCCAGACGATCATCCCGGGCTTCGCTACGCGCAAGGGCACGCCGTGGATGAGCTTCGGGGTGATGGGCGGTGACATGCAGCCGCAGGGGCAGACGCAGATCATCGTCAACCGCGTCGACTACGGGCTCGAAATCCAGTCGGCAGGGGATTCGCCGCGCTGGCATCACGAGGGATCGTCGCAATCGATGGGCGAGGATACGCCCGGGCTCGGGCCCACCGGGCTGCTACGGTTAGAAACCGGGGTGCCGGTCGCGACGCGCAAGCGGCTGGCCGACATGGGGTGGACGATCGGCGATCCCGATGGCGGCTTCGGGCGCTACGAATGCGTTGAGCACCGGATGGACGGCGACACCCGCGTCTATGCCGCGGCGAGCGAGATGCGCGCCGATGGCTGCGCGCTGGCCTATTGAGCCAGCCGGGGCGGGGCCTAGCGGTCCAGCCCCAGTGCGACACGGTCGGCCGTCGCGGCGGCGAGTTCGGCGCGCGCGGAGGCGATGCGGGCCTGCGCGTCGATCAGGCGGACGCGCGCATCGGTCGCGGTCTCCTCGCGCTGGTTGACGAGGAAGAAGTCGCCCGAGCCCAGCTCGAAGCGGCGGCGTTCGGCGACCGCGAGCCGGTCGGCCAGGCTGCGTTCCTCCTCCGCGATCCCGGCGAGCCGTTCGGTCGCGCCGACCGCGATGACGATCCCCTCGACCTCGATTGCGATCTGGTCGCGCAGGAAGCGGCTGCGCTGTGCCAGTGCGTCGATCTCGGCGCGGGCTTCGGCCACGCGTCCCTTGGCGGCGCGATTCTGAAGCGGGACGCTGAAGCGGAAGCCGACCGCCGCTTCGAGCGGCGTGCGGTTCGGTCCGCCCAGACCGACCGGGCCGACATCCTTGCCGACTTCACCGCGCAGGTCGAGCCGGGGCGACAGATCGTTTTCCGCCAGCATCAGCCGCGCGGTCGACTGGTCGATCCGGGTCAGGATCGCCCGGTAATCCGGCCGCGTGACCGCTGCCGCGCTCGATCCGGTCGGCGCGACGCCGGCAAGCGCGCTCGTGTCCGCGGGCAGCCGGTCGGGTGATACGAGCAGCGGTGCTCCCGCATCGTCGCGCAGATAAAGCGAAAGAGAGTTGGCGGCGGTGGCGATATCCTGTTCGGCGCGCACGACGAGCGTGCGCCGGCGGACGAGGTTCTGGTCGTTTTCGGTCAACAGGATCTCGGGTCGTGCACCCAGCGTCACCAGCCGCTCGATCGCGCCGCGCCGCCGCTCCGCAAGGTCGAGTAGGTCGCGATAGGCACGCAGTCGCAACCCCGCGGCGACCCAGGCCTGATAGGCGTCGACCGCGCGGCGCTGGACGCCGATCGCGACCATCTGCGCCTCGAACCGTGCGACGTCGATGTCCGCGCCGGCGACGTTGCGCCGCGTCCGGCGTTCGTCGACCACGCGGTCGCGCAACAAGGCGAACAGCGCGCCGACCTTCGCCTCGCCCAGCCGGTTGGTATAGGCCTGATCCTCATAGACCGGAAAAGTGCCCCGCGACGCGCGGTAGCCGCCATAGACATAGCCGCCATTGGTCGTCAGCGGCCGCGTCACGCGGCTCTCGACCACCGTGCCGTCATAATAGCCCGCGACGCGCGACTTGCCGTCGACGTCGAACACCGTGTCGAATGCGCCGTCCGCCGACAGCGATCGCCCCTCCGCTTGGCGGACGCGCGCGAGTGCCTCGACGATCTGCGGGGCCGACCGCGCGGAGGCACGCAGCACCTCGTCGAGTGTCAGTGGGGCGGGCTGCGCGATCGCTGTCACCGGGCATAGCAGCACTAGCACCGCAACGAGGAACCGGGTCACTTCTTGCCGCCCTCCTCGTCGGACGCCTTCGCATCCATTGCCTTGGCCTCGCCTTTTGCGGCTGCCGCCGGGCGCCGGCCGAATTCGAGCGGGAAGTCGTTGAGCTGGCGCCAGAGTTCATAGCCGACCAGCACCGTCTCGCCCTGCACCCAGCCGCGCACCTTGCCGCCGGGGCGGACGAATTCGCGCGCGGGCCAGGCAGGCTTGTCGGGCTGGGGCTCGACCAGGATGCGGAACAGCCCGTCGGGGGCGGCATTGGGATCGATCGTGCGGACGCGGCCGTCGAACATCCCCTGTGCAACCGATGGCCAGCCGCTGAACTGGATCGCGGGCCAGCCCTCGAATTCGAGGCGGACCGGGCGGCCGGGACGCAGCACCGGCACGTCGCGACCGTCGACGAACAGTTCGACCGCGCGCTCGACGCGCTCGGGGGCGATCACCGCGAGCACCGTGCCGGGCGACACCATCGATCCGCCAGTCGTGGCGTTGAGCTGCTGGACGCGACCGTCGCGGGGTGCGCGGACCATCTGGGCGGACTGGCGGTTGAGCTGGATGTCGATCCGGTTGAGCTTGGCGCGCGCCTCGGCCAGCTTGGCGCCTGCATCGGCGACCTTGATCTGGGTCTGCTCATAGTCGCGCCGCGCGGCCAGCCCCTCGGCGAAGAGCTGCGCAGTACGCGACACGTCGATCCCGGCGACCGCGCGGCTTTGCTGGACCGCGGCGATCTCCGCCTCGACCTGCGCCCGTTCGGCGCGCAGACGCGAAAGCAGGTCGGGGTCGAGATCGACGACGCGCGCGATCGGATCGCCGCGTTCGACATGCTGCCCGTCATGTACGTACCAGCGTTCGACGCGGCCCGGCACGAACGCCGTCACCTGCTGCTGCCGATCGTCGGGATCGAGCGCGACGACCTGGCCGGTGCCGTTGGCGGTCTGCACCCAGGGGACCAGCGCCATGATCGCGACCGCGACCAGGATGCCGATCAACAGCAGCCAGGCAACCGTCACCGCGCTGCGCGGTGCCCGCATCTTCGCCAGTGTCGGGAAATGTGCGACGCGATCGGGACTATACGGCATCGTTCGACTCCGTATGCGCGTCGGCGATCAGCGCGGCATGGGTGGCGAAGCGTCGCTGGCGATGCGGTTCGAGCCGGAACCAGCCATCGAGGACGATGTCTTCGGGCCGGCCGGTACACAGCAGGGTGGTCGTCCCGGCCGCCTTCAGCCGGCGCAGCACGTCCGCCAGCCGCTCCGCGGGGATCAGGTCGCACAGCTGCGAGAGCATCAGCACGCGTGGTCGCACGAGCAGCGCGCTGGCAAGCTTGAGCGCGACGACCTCGCCGATCGCCAGCGGATAGCCCGACGCGGCTAGCGGGGTGTCGAGCCCGTGCGGGAATTGCGCAACCCGCTCGCGCAGGCCCACGGCATCTAGGACTTCGAGCATCCCGCCCGGGTCGGATCCAGCCGCCGCGGCAAGCGACAGATATTCGCGGATCGTGACCTCGACGATGGTCGGCCGGTCGAGCACCATCACCGCGGATCGCAACAGATACATGTCGAACGTCGCCATGTCGGCGCCCCCGACCGTGACCAGCCCGCGCTCGGGCACGATGTGGCGCTTCAGCACCATCGCCAGCAGCCGTTCCGCCCCGCCATCCGCCAGCGTGACGAGCTGTTCGCCCGCCGCCAGCGAGAAGTCGAAGCGCGCACCCTCGACTTCGACTGCTTCGAGCCGGACGGCACCATCGCCGGGCGCCTGTCCCGCGGTGGCGGCCGCCTGTTCCTGGGGAATCGCGAATAGCAGCGACAATTCCTCCGCGCTCGCGATCAGGTCGTAGAGCGTGTCGAGATACCAGCCGAGTTGCGACACGCCGTAGAACACGCCGCTCAAGATCAGCTCGGCCGCGACCAGCTGTCCGATCGATAGTTCGCCGCGCAGGATCAGATTACCGCCGAGCGCGAGCAGCGCCGCGCTGGCAAAAGCATAGAGCAGCAGGAAGGCCACGGTCTGCGCGAAGCTGTAGCGGAAATAGCGTTCGTGGCGGTCGACATAGGTGGCAGTGACGGCTTCGGACCGATCCATCGCGAAATCGAGATGGCGGCTCGATTTGTAGAAACCGTTCGATCCGCCCAGGCTTTCCAGCCAGCGGGCGGCCTCATGCTTGGCGTGACTGAGCGCGACCGCGGAGCGGATCGATCCGCGCGACCAGATCGTCCAGATCGCGAGCACCAGCAGGATCAGCAGCGCGTTGAACGCGAGGAAGAAGGGGTGGTAGAAACTCGTCACGACGAGCCCGACCGCGGACTGGATGATGATCGTGAACGCCCCGATCACCAGGCTCGGCACCGCCTTCTGCACCACGACGAGATCGAAATAGCGGTTGAACAGGTCGCCGCGATTCTGATCGGCGAAGAAGGGGTTCTGCGCATGGACGGCGCGTTCGGTGATTTCGGCGACGACGCGCGCAAAGAACCGCCGTTCGAACAGCGCCATGACCCAGAAGCGCATCGCGCTGAGCCCGGCCACGAACAGCAGCAGCACGAGCAACAGCCCGGCCAGCGTCCATAACGGTGCGGGCAGCGCGGTGTTGGCGACGCTGTTGATCAGCAGCTGCACCGAGATCGGCGTGGCGAGCGACAACAGGCTGATCGCGACGCCGTACACCATTGCGAGGCGGAGATAGGGCGTATCGGGTGCAACGATCTCGCCCAGCCAGCCGCGTGCTTCACGCCATCCGATTCGTTTGCCTGCCACCTGCGTCATCCAACTGCTCGAGTCCGCAATTAGAATCGCCGCACAGCCTCATTGATACAACTACGGGGCGGCTATATCATCGATAGGATAAACCTATGGGCCAACCGCGCGCAACAGGTCGGCGATCAGGTGATAGGCGGGAGCACGGCCTGCGCCGATGCGCCACAGCAGTCCGATCTCGCGATATTGGCGACCGTGATTGAACGGGCGGACGGTGACGTCGTCGCCGTCGCGCACTTCCTGGCGGACATAGAGTTCGGGCAGAAGGGCCAGCCCCATGCCCATCCCGGCCATCTGCCGGATCGCGTCGAGACTGGTGCCCTCGTAATCGTTGAGCACGACCGCGCCGACCTCGCCGGCGATCGCGGCGACCTGTTGCGCGAGGCGATAGTCCGCGACGAGCGTCAGCAAGTTCTGGCCGCGCAGATCGGCCATCTCGATCCCAGCCTTGGGCGCCAGCGGATGGTCCGCCGCCATCGCCAGATACAGCGCCTCACGGAACAGACGCTCGGTGTGGAATCCGCGCCCGGCGACCGGCAGCTGTGCGAGGATCAGGTCGTGGTCACCCGCCGCGAGTCCCGCGGTCAGCGCGGAGGGCAGGCCTTCGCGGACATGGATGCGCAGCGTCGGATGGTCACGGTGCAGACGCGCGACGAAGGTCGGTAGCAGATAGGCGCCGAGCGTCGGTGATACGCCCAGCCGGATCGTCCCGACCAACGCGTCCGCCGAAGCGACGCGCACCTCCTCCAGGTCCGCAAGGTCGAACAGGATCCGACGCGCGCGCTCGAGAAGCTCGCGGCCGAGCGGCGTCGGGATCGCAGGCCCGCCGCGCTCAAAGAGCGGCGCACCGAGAATCGTCTCGAGCGCGCGGATCTGTTGCGAAAGCGACGGCTGCGACACGCCCATCCGTTCGGCCGCGCGCGTGAAGCTGCCGTTTTCGGCAAGCGCGACGAAATAGCTGAGCTGGCGGATGGTGGTCCTGGGGCGATGCATGCGTCATCCTATCGCGCTCGAGCCGGCCGTGCGCACCTGTTATCGCGTCATCGCCCGGTGCGGCGATCAGGTCAGCCAACCCCCGGTAAACCCCGCGCGCTGCAACCCGCGGCGGATATGCGGATTGCGGCGCATGGTCGTCCAGACGAGGCCGGTGCGCCAATTCTCCATCATGACCACGATCGCACCCTGGTCGATGCCAAGATAATCGTCGTCCACCCACCCCGCAGCGGGATCGACGCTGCCATGCTTGAGCGGCACCGACGTGGCCGTCAGCGTCGGGTTGAACGAATCGAGAAATCCGTATTTGCCGTAGATGCGGGCGCCGTAGCGGGCGTGCATCGTCTCGATCGCACGGCTCGACAATTCGGGTTCGAACGCGATCGATGCCGCTGCCGCGGTCGGGGCCAGCGTCCCGTCGTCCCGGTCGCCGACGCCGCGGGCTGCATAGCTGAAGAATTCGCGGCGGCGGCCACCGATGTCGATGGCGAAATCGCCGGGGCCGTCACACGCGGTCAGCCCCCAGACATCTGGGCCATAGCCTACCCAGCCTTCGGGGTTGGCGATCGCATAGGCGCGCTGCGCGCGGACCGCGCGGCGGCTGTTCTCGAAATAATCGATGCCCTTCGCCGTCATGTAGCGGTCGCGAATGCCGCGGAAGTCGATCCAGCAATGGCTGTACTGATGGATGAACAGTGCGGGAAACTGGACGTGCGGCTCGCCGCCCCAGCGGTCGCCCCACTGCGCGTCGAACCGGCTCGTCCACGCATCCCAGCTCTGTGCCGGTAGCGCGTGCGTTGGCGAGCCGAGCGCGAGGATATAGAGCAGCAGGCCTTCGTTGTAGATGTTCCAGTCATGCGGGATGAAACCGCTTTCGGGGTGCCAGCCCATCGCCATGAACGGCGCACGCGGGGTGATCCAAGTCCAGTCGATCGCGGCATAGAGCTGGTCCGCCAGCGCACGGATCCGGACGTCGCCCGGATGTTCGGTATCGAACCAGCTCTGGGCGAACAGCACGCCGCCGATCAGCAGCGCCGTGTCGATCGTCGACAGTTCGGCGCGTGCGAAGCGGTGACCCTTGGTCCTGCCGAGGAAATGGTAGAACAGGCCCTTGAAGCCGCTGTCGTCGCTGCGGCTGTCGCCCTGCGGGGCGGCCGCGAAGAATTCGAGCGTGGCCAGGGTCCGCGCGCGCGCCTGGTCGCGCGTGATCCAGCCATTCTCGACTCCGATCGGATAGGCGGTGAGCGCGAAGCCGACCGCGGCGATCGACGCGAAGGACGGGGTCGGCCAACGATCGGGTGCAAGCCCCGTGACGGGATCAGTCGTGTCCCAGAAATAGCGGAAGCTGCGGTGATGGAGGTCCGCGAGCAACGCGCTCGGCATCGGCGTAGCGATGGTCTCGGGGCCGGGGAGGGCCGCGCTGGGGAGGGGCGTACTGGGGCGGAACGGCGCGGCGCAACCGGCCATGAGTCCCGCCAGGCCGAGCGTGCTGTGGCCCAGCATCTGCCTGCGATCGATCATGATGTCCTTCGGGTCTGGTCTTCAAAAAAAGCGGGGGCGTGGCTGGGCCACGTCCCCCGGGGGCAGGTCAGAAGGAGAAACCCGCCGACAATTTGACCGTGCGCGGTGCGTTGCCGCCCGTGCTGTAGGTCGACCGCCGACCGTAATTCGGATCGAGCGGGCTATTGTTGAAATCGACGTAATTGCGGTCGTTCATCACGTTCAGGATATCGAGCCGCATGCGGATCCTGGTCTGATCGGAGATGAAGCCGAGCGGGACATATTTCGTGAACGCGAAATCGAGCTGTCGGCGACCCCAGAGATCGCCAAGGCCATCGGCTTCGCGCCCGACCAGCGTCCGCGAGAACGGATCCGAATTGTCGATGAACGCCTTGAGGTAGATCGGCGATTCGATCTGGAACTTGGTCGAGATCGTCACGCCGATCGGCGTATCGACGCTGCCCGCGATGACGAACCGGTGACGCGGCACGCCCGACGAGCGCAAGGTCGGATAATCGGAGAGCTGGGCGAAATCGAGCGAATAGGTTTCGCCAAATTGGCGGTTCTCGTCGGCCTGCGTGTAGGTGTAGGTTGCGTCGATGCTCCACGGCGAGGCCGCCGAATAGGTCTTGGTCAGCTTGAAATAGACCGCATCGGAATTGGTCTTCAGGCCATTGGTGCCGAGAATGATCGAGCCATAGCCGTTCGGCGAGAAGGAGAACGGGGACTGCGGCACGTCGGTCGGGTTGGCCGGATCGTTGAAGAAGAAGCTCCCGTCCGGACGGCGGTTGCCGAGCAGGAACGCAAACCCGTCATTGCTCTCGATATGCGTGAAGCCCAGCTCGAGTTCGACCGGCGAGAAGCGGCCGCGCAGACCAAGGCTGAACTGGTCCGAATAGGGCAGCTTCAGATCGTTGTTCATCATGACGATCGCGCGGCCACCGCCGCTCGCCGAGGTTGCCAGCTGCTGACGTCCGGCCTCGGTCAGGTAGACTGGATCCCATGCGATACAGGTCTGGCTGGGTACGCAGGGGTTGAGCGAGTCGTTGCCAATGAAGTTGAACGTGCGGACCTGATACGCGCCCTGGCTGACCTCCTGCTGCAGGAAGTCGAACTGGTTGCGATCATAGGAGCGACCATAGCCCCCGAACATCGAGAAGCGTCCGGCTTCGTCGAAGCGATAGGTGAAGCCCAGCCGCGGCTGCCACGCACCCTTGAACGCCTTCCGGTTGTTGCCGGTCGAGATATAATCGTTGATGTCGTAGTCGGCGCCAATGAGGTTGCCGTAATTGGCGGGCGACACCGCAGCGACATTCTCTGCCGAGGTGGCATAATCGAGATAGGCCGGCGTCCGCTCATAATCCCAGCGCAGGCCGAGATTGAGCGTCAGGTGATCGGTGACGTCCCAATCATCCTGCGCGTAGAAACCGATCTGGAAATTGTTCGACCGGACGTTGGGGTTGCCCGCCGCGACGGCGGCGCCGAACTGGAGCTGGTAGGGCAGCGTGTCGTTGAAGGCGACGCCGGGGATCGCGTTGACGTCATAGGTATATTGCGGGTTGGTCAGGTTCTGCTCGCGCGTGTTGAGCTTCACCCACTTCGCCTTGGCGCCGACCTTGATCGTGTGCCCCTGGAGGCCGGTGAAGGTGAAATCGTCCTGGACGGTCCAGCCCTTCTGCCCCTTGGTCTGGAAATTGCCGCCGGCGCCGGCGCGTAGCAAATCGGTGCGCTGCGTGCCGCTGCCGATCCGCTGCGTCGCCTGGAAGAACTGCGTGATGCCGTCGGTCGCGGGCGTCGGCGAGAAGACCACATCCTCATACGAGACGCGCGCGTCGTTGATCCAAGTATTTCCCGTATGCTGCCAGCGCAGCAGGCCGCGCTTGTCGACGACCTTGTTCAGCGTCGACGTGCTCGCGGCGTTGATGCCCGTCGCGTTCTGCAGCCCGGATTCGTTGCGATATTTGCCCGACAGCTCGATCAGATCATTGTCGGTCGGCACGATATCGATCTTGCCGAAATACAGGTCTTCCTTGAACCGCTGCGCGAAGGTGCCGAAATCGTCCCGATATTGTTCCGGAATCGACGCGACCGGATAGCCGTTCTCGGGTCGCACGTCGTACGGGCTGGTGATGCGCTTGCCTTCATAGGTGAAGAAGAAGTGCGCCTTGTCCTTGATGATCGGGCCGCCCAGGGCCGCGCCGAACTGCTTGTTGCTCGTGTCCACCTTCGGAATCGTGGTCGGGAAAATCTCGCTCGGGCGACGGTCGCGCAGCTTCTGGTTGGTGTAGTCGAAGAAGCCCTCGCCGTGGAATTCGTTCGTGCCCGACTTGGTCACCGCGGTGATCGCAACCGAGCTGACCTGGTCGAACTCCGCCTTGTAGTTCGACGACAGCACCTGATACTCGCCGATGCCGAGCTGCGGGAAGGGGTTGCCGGGCGACGAATCCTGGCCGGTGATGCCGTTCTTGAGGACGTAATCCTTCTGGCTGACGCCATCGACGAAGACGTTCACGGTGCGGCTGTCCTGGCCGCCGCCCTGGATGCGCGACGCGCCGCTGGCGTCCTCGATGAAGCGGACGCCCGGTGCGAGATCGGCGAAGGCAAGGAAGTTGCGGTTGTTCTGCGGCAGTTGCTCGATCAGGCGCTGCGTGATGTTGCTGCCGACCTGGCCGCCCGACAGCGAGCGGATCCGGTTGCCGGTGACGACGATCTCGTCGCCCGTGCCGCCTGCGGCCGGGGTTGCCCCGGTGTCCGCCGTCGGATCGGGTTCGGCACCGGGCGTGGCCGGCTGGGCGGCGGGGGGCGTCGCGGCGCTCGACAGGTCGAGGTCGAGCCCGGCGCTCTGCCCGACGCGCAGCGTGAAGCTGTCGGAATTGCGCATACCGGTGCGCTGCTTGATCTCGAGGCGATAGGTGCCTGCGCGCAGCGACGCGAAGTTGTAGCCGCCAGCGGCGTCAGCGGGCACCGTGCGACGCAGGCCGGTCGCGACCTCGACCGCGGTGACCTCGACGACCGGATTGTCCGCCGGCGCGGTGATCGTGCCGCGTAACGACGCCTGGCCGACCTGGGCGGCTGCCGGCGCGGGGGCGAACAGCACCCCGCCGGACAGCGCCGTCAGCGAAAGCGCTGCCGCACGCAACATCATCTTGGTCATGGTCGTTCCCCTGTTCCCGATTGATCGGGTGTCTCGTTGTGGATTGTGGATAGAAATGCGTTGGGTCGTGCCGGGTCGGGCTGGCCGGTCGATTCCCGTATGACGACGACCGGGACGCGCTGCTCGGGCAGGCCATCGTCCTGCCCGGCAATCGCGCCTGCCAGCCGTGCGACGCCGCGCGCACCGAAGGCCGCGATGTCGATGCTCGCGGTGGTCAGCGACGGCGTGATGAGCCGGGCGAGCGGGATGTCGTCGAAACCGGCGATCGCAATCTGCTCCGGAACGGCAATCCCGGCCCGTTTCAGCGTCATCATCGCGCCGATCGCCATCATGTCGTTCGCGGCAAAGATCGCGTCGGCGTCGCACCCCTCGTCGAGAAGGGTCGCGGCGGCGGCGATGCCCGAGGGTTCGTTAAAGTCACCCGGCAGGATGCGCAGCGTGACGCCTGCACGCGCACAGGCGTCGCGCGCGCCGCGACACCGTTCCTCGGCATCGATATTCCCCTCGGGGCCGGTGATATGAACCAGCCGGCGGCGGCCGGTTGCGATCAGATGCTCGACGATCGCGGCGGCGCCGGCGGCGTTGTCGATACGCAGTTCGGCGCGGCCGGGTTGTCCCGGCGCACAGTTCAGCAGCACCGCGGGCATGTCGCGCGGCAGGTGCGCAAGCAGCTCGTCCGCCGCGACCTGAGGGGCCATGACCAGCAGCCCGTCGACCCGACCGCGCATCGCGTTCAGCGCCGCCACACCGCGCGCCGCGTCGCCGTGCATCCTCATCAGCATCAGGTACAGCCCGCGCTCCGACGCCTCGCGGTCCATGCCGCGGAGCAGTTCGGAGAAGAATTCGCCGTGGAGATCGGGGATCACCACGCCGATCATCCCCGAGCGGGCCGAGCTCAGGTGTCGCGCCGCGGCATGCGGGACATAGCCAAGCCGCGATGCGACCTCCTCGATATGCTTGCGCAATTCGGGGCGGACGCTGGCAAGCCCGTTCATCGCGCGCGACACGGTCGCCACCGACACCGCCGCCTCGCGGGCAATATCACGGATCGTGGCGTGCGACATGGCTGGTCAGGATCCCCTCTGGCGTCGGCCGTCGTTCGCGGCTGGAAATGTTGTTCTTGATGTAACCGGTTACATGATCCAGAAACGGGGATCAAGAACCTTGCAACGATCATCAGCCCGGTGAAGCCGGGCGGTCGAAGCAGGCACGGGCGAAGGGTTAGCGGATGGCGGCGACGATGGCACAACGGACGATTTCACGACGGGCGATGATCATGGGGGCGGGCGCCGTCACCGCTTGGGCAGCAAGCCCGGCGCGCGCGCTGCTGCAGCAGACGGCACAGGCGCGTGCCCTGCCTGCATCGGTCGAAGCCGTGCTTGCGCGCATGACCGTCGTCGAGAAGGCCGGGCAGTTGACGCTGATGGCGGCGGCCTGGGCGGGGGGGGCGGCGACCGCGCTCAATCCCGCGGGCGGGTCGTCGAGTTTCGACGAACAGCTCGCGCATGTCCGCGCCGGGCGACTGGGCGGGGTGTTCAACGGCAATGGTGCGGTGATGGCGCAGCGGATGCAGACCGCCGCGATGCGCCAGTCGCGATTGAAGATCCCGCTGCTGTTCGCCGCCGACGTGATCCATGGGCTGCGCACCGTGTTTCCGGTCCCGCTGGCAGAGGCGGCAAGCTTCGACCCCGACCTTGCGCGGCGTACCGCCCGGGCCGCGGGGGCCGAGGCGGCGGCATCGGGGATCGACTGGACGTTCGCGCCGATGGTCGATGTCGCGCGCGACGCGCGCTGGGGGCGTGGTGTCGAGGGGGCGGGCGAAGATGTCCTGCTCGGCCGGATGATGGCGGCGGCGCGGGTCCGCGGGTTCCAGGGCGAGCGGGGACTGGCGGCGTCGGACGCGGTCGCGGCCTGCGCGAAGCATTTCGCGGCTTATGGCGCGGGCGAAGCCGGGCTCGACTACAACACGGTGGACGTTTCGGAACGTACGCTGCGCGAGGTGTATTTTCCGCCGTTCCAGTCGGCCTTCGACGCCGGCGCTGCGACGACGATGGCGGCATTCAACGAGATTTCGGGCGTCCCGGCGACCGCGAATGCGTGGCTGCTGACGCAGATCCTGCGCCGCGAATGGGGCTTTGGCGGGCTGGTCGTGTCCGACTATACCGGCGACGAGGAATTGATCGCGCACGGTTTTGCGACGGATGCGCGCGAAGCGACCAAGCTCGCCTTCATGGCCGGCGTCGACATGAGCATGCAAAGCGGGTTTTACCTGGCGCATCTGCCGGCGCTCGTCGCGGCGGGCGAGGTGCCGATGGCGCGGCTCGACCAGGCGGTCCGCCGCGTCCTCGCGCTCAAGGTCGCGCTCGGATTGTTCGACGATCCGTTCCGGCGGATCGACCCGCGTCGCGAGAAGACGCGGATCCGGACGCGCGAGACGCTGGCGCTGGCCCGCGATGCGGGGGCGCGGTCGATCGTCCTGCTGAAGAATGACGGCGCATTGCTGCCGCTGCCACGACAGGGGCGGCGGATCGCGCTGATCGGTCCGTTCGCGGCCGGGCAGCACGACCTGATCGGTCCGTGGAACGTGTACGGCACCGACGCCGAAGCGGTCGATCTGGCGACCGGTATCCGGGCAGCGGTGGCCGACCCGGCGCAGGTCAGCGTGACGCCGGGGTCCGGGATCGACGATCCGCTTTCCGGCGGGATTGCCGCGGCCGTCGCCGCCGCACGCGCGGCCGATGTCGTCCTGCTCGCGATCGGCGAGAGCCAGCGCATGTCGGGCGAGGCGCAGTCGCGGGCGTCGATCGTGATCCCCGCGGCACAGATGGCGCTGGCCGAGGCGGTGGCAGCGACCGGCACGCCGATCGTCGTGCTGCTGCGTACCGGCCGTGCACTGGTGCTCAGCGACGCGGTGCTCAAGGCGCCGGCGATCCTGGTCACCTGGTTTCTGGGGTCGCAGGACGGGCCGGCGATCGCCGACATCGTGTTCGGCAAGACCGGGCCGTCGGCGCGGCTGCCCGTTTCCTTCCCGCATGCCACGGGGCAGGAGCCCTATCATTATGATCACAAGAACACCGGGCGGCCCAACCCGCCGGGCCCGCTGCTCGAATACAAGGCGCGCTACCGCGAATTCGCCAACGCCGCGCTGTTCCCGTTCGGTCATGGCCTGACCTATGGTGCGATCGAATACGAAGCGCTCGATCTCGGCGCTGCACAGCTGTCGACCGATGGCGCGCTGACGGTGCGCGCGACGATCGGCAATAGCGGCACGCGCGCCGCCGAAGAGGTCGTGCAGCTCTATATCCGCGATCTGGCGGCCAGCGTGACGCGCCCAGTGCGCGAACTCAAAGCGTTTCGCCGTGTCGCGCTAAAACCGGGCGAGCGGCAGGTCGTGTCGTTCACGCTGCGTCGCGACGACCTGCTCTTCATCGGCCGGGATCTTGTGCCGACCGTCGAGCCGGGCCGCTTCCACCTGTGGATCGCGCCGTCCGCACAGGCGGAGGGTGTATCCGGGGAGTTCCAGCTCGTCTGACGATCATCGATGCGGTGAGGCCGCCCCTTGTGCGGGCGCGCGTGATCGGGAAAGGCAATGCGGGTGAAGCGGGTCGATCAGCATGGTGGTTCCCCGGCGGCGGCGGGACGCCTGCGCGCGCCGCTGATGCTGGCGCTGATGCTCGTCGCCGTTGCGGCATTCCGCATCCACACGGCGCAGTATTCGCTGTGGTATGACGAGCTGGCGTCGCTCGAATTCGCCCGCCAGCCTGTGTCGCGGCTGTGGAGCAGCTGGATGCTGCGCGAGACGAACCCGCCGCTGTTCTACACGATGCTGTCGGGCTGGATCGCGCTGGTCGGCCAGGATGATGTCGCGGTGCGGCTCCTGCCGATCGGGATCGGGACGGCGGGGATCGGCGCGGCCTATGGGCTAGGGCGAGCGGTCGGGGATGCGAAGGTCGGGCTGCTCGCCGCCGCGCTGCTGTCGCTCTCCGCGCTGGGCACGGATCTGAGCCAACAGGTGCGCGGCTATGCGCTCGCGCAGCTGGCGGTGCTGCTCGCCTGCACCGGGATGGTCCTCTATCTGCGTCGCCGGACGCCGGGTTGGCTGGTCCTCTACGGCCTTGCGACGCTCATCGGCCTGTATACGCATACGACGGTCGCGGTGTTTGCCGGGTTGGCGGGAGTGACGATGCTCTGGTTGCTGCACGGCGACCGGAGGGCACAGGCGCGGTGGCTGGCGACGAACGTCGCGGTGCTGGCCGGCTGGGGATGGTGGGCGATGATCAGCGTCCGCCAGATGACGATGCCCGTGACCAATATCGCGTGGATCGCCACACCGTCATGGCGTGACGCGGTCGCGATGACGGCGCAGGTCTATCTGCCGTTCTATGCGGACCGGCCGGGGCTGGCGGGCACACTATTGCTCGCCGCGATGTTCGCGGGGCTGGCGGTGTGCGCGGTACGCGCGGCGCGGCCCGAGATACGGTTGCTCGCCGTCGTGACGATCGGCGCACCGGTGCTGCTGTTCGCGATCAGCCAGCGCGTGCCGATATTCCTGCCGCGCACGCTGAGCTGGAACAGCGGGCCCGAGCTGGTGCTCGTGGCGCTCGGTGTGACGCGGATAAGATCGACCCCCGTCGCCCGTGCAAGCGGCACCATTCTGCTTGGCCTGAGCGCCATCGGCCTAGCGAGCTGGCTGCCCAGCCGTGAGCGCGAGCACTGGCCCCAGGCCGTCGCCCTGATCGGGAACCATAAACCCGCGCTCGTCATCGTCGGCGACGATGCGGTCGCGCTGGCGCTTGATCGCTATCGCTCAAAGGCGGAGCTCAAGGGCCCGAGACCGATCGTCGTTCACTCGGCCTATCGTGAACGCTGGGCCGACGGGCTGTATTCGGGCCCGCATTTGTCGCCCGCCGCCGCGCTTGCGGTGATTCGCGACTGGGGTTGCGGCGCGGTGGTCGAATGGGGGCCCTTTCATCCGCCGATACTTGACGATCCGGCGGTGACCGCCCGACCGCTCACCCGTGACACCGCCCCGGCGGTGACGCTGATCGATATCCCGCGGGCGCGCCGAGCATGTCGGCCTTGATCTGAAGCCCGTCCACGACCGCAGGACGCCACCTTTTCACGAGGTGCCGAAGATAGCGACGGGGTTCAACGCCGACGTTTGACCAGAATCGCGCGCTCGCCGGTGATCGACGCCTTGAACCCGCCAAAGCCGGCCTGCCGGATGGTGATTGCGGTACCCGGCCGGGGTTGCAGCGAGAGCGGTTCGATCGTTTCCCAGACCATGCCGTTCGCCAGTTGCAGCGCGAACCGCGCATAGCTCGCCGGCTTTGCCGTGGTGATCGTGGTCTGCACCTCCGTAACGCGTGTGACGCGATCCGCCTCACCGCCGCCGAGGGGGCTTTGACCGGCATCGGCAAGGCCGAATTGCTGGCGTTTGCGCTCGATAACCTTGCCGCGGTCGAGCGCAAGCAGGTCGCCTGCCTGGCGCGCGCGCGCGATCTGCCCGGCGGTCGTGTCGAAGCAGGCAAGCCGGGCTGCATCGGCCGGTATGTCCCTGCACGCGGCCAGCGCATCCAATGTCTTCGAAGAGTCTTCTCTGGCCTGCGCGGCGACAGCCGGGGCGATCGGCAGGGCGCCGACGAGCAGCGCTGACAGGGCAACAGGGATAGCCGGCAACATTCGCATATGATCGCCTTATGAGGTTTGGCTTGGCAGAACCCGGCCTCGGGTTTCGCCATACGACACTATGTTGCGGTTATGTCACGGTGATGTCGCAAACGAAATGAGAAAAGGTCCGAATCGACGATAATTGTTGCAGCGCAATGGCGTGGCTGGATAGATCGTGACCAGAACCGGAAAATCCGGAGAAAATGCACGGTGCATTCACCGGCGACAAAGGGGTATTTATGACATCTGCTGCTCGCGCCCATTTGCTTGCGACCACGTTGCTGATGGGGGCGACGACGTTCGCCACGCCAGCCTTCGCACAGGTCCAGGGTGACAATTCTGGGATCCGCGCGGGGGGCGCGACCGCGACTCAGTCGACCACGCCGGGCGCCAACGCCCAGGGCGAAGTCGGCATGACGACGTCGGAAGCCGCACCGAGCACGGAGAACAGCCAGGGTGACATCGTCGTCACCGGCTCGCTGATCAAGAACCCCGCGCTGATCGCCTCATCGCCGGTGACTGTCATCGGCCAGGAGGAAATCAAGCTTCGCCAGTCGAACACCGCCGAAGACATTCTGCGCACGCTGCCGGGTGCGACGCCGAGCATCGGTTCGGCCGTCAACAACGGCAATGGCGGCGCGTCCTATGTCGATCTTCGCGGCCTCGGCTCGTTCCGCAACGTCGTCCTGCTCGACGGCAACCGCATCGCACCCTCGGGTCTGCTCGGTCGCGTCGATCTCAACAACATCCCGCTCGCACTAGTCGAGCGGGTCGACACGCTGACCGGCGGCGCCGCGACCACCTACGGCGCGGACGCCGTGTCGGGCGTCGTCAACTTCATCACGCGGTCGGATTTCTCGGGCATCGACGCCTCGGTCTCGAACCAGATCACCGAGCGTGGCGATGGCGCGTATTTCCGCGGCGACATCACGATCGGCGCCAATTTCGACGATGGCCGCGGTAACGCGGTCTTCTCGGTCGGGTACCAGCAGTCGGATCCCGTCTATCAGGGCGAGCGCGACTATTCGGTGCAGAATTACGACTCGTTCTCGGGCGCGAGCAGCGGCTCGGGCACGACGGTCCCATCGGTCTTCACGCTTGGCGGTCGTCGCCAGATCAACCCGGCCACGGGTTCGCTGACGACTGCGGTCATTCCGTTCAACTTCAACCCGTACAACATCTTCCAGACGCCGTTCGAGCGGTTCAACATGTATGGCGCCGGCCATTACGAAGTGTCGGACAGCGTCGAGATCTACACGCGCGGCCTGTTCTCGAAGAACACCGTCGACACGATCATCGCGCCGTCGGGCGTGTTCAACTCGTCGATCGTCGTGCCGTTGTCGAACCCCTATCTGCCGGCCGGTGCGCGGAACCAGTTCTGCGCCGCCGCCAGCATCACCCAGGCGCAGTGCGACCTCGCCGCAACCGCGACCAGCCCGACCGTGACCGTGGGCGGCGTGACGACCGCAAACCCGAACTTCCGCACGATCACGACAAACCTGTCGCGCCGGACGACCGAGGTCGGGCCGCGTATCTCGAACTTCCAGACGACGATCTTCGACTATCGTGCCGGCGTTAAGGTCGGGCTGACCGAGGGTATCAAGCTCGACGTCTCGGGCGGTTACGGTGAATCGGAGAATACGCAGACGCTGCAGGGCTATGTCCTGACGTCGCGCGTACGGTCCGCGGTCTATGCAACCAATACCACGAGCTGCCTTGGCGGTGCGCCCGGCGGTGCAGCGATCGACGCGGGAACCGGCTGCGTTCCGCTCAACGTCTTCGGTGCCGACGGTTCGATCACCCCCGATATGACCTCGTATATCACGGGTGAGAGCACGACGACCGTTCGTACCTCGCTGGCGCAGGCCCGCGCGGTTCTCAACGGTGATTTCGGCTTTGCCTCGCCGTTCGCAAGCGACTCGATCGGTTTCGCGGCCGGTGCGGAGTATCGCAAGTACCGTGCGTCGCAGCGTTCGGATACGCTGGCACAGACCGCTGGCGAACTCGGTGGCGCCGGTGGCGCCGCGCCGAACATCGACGGTGGCTATGAAGTCAGCGAAGGCTTTGGCGAGCTCATCGCGCCGCTCGTCCAGGATCGTCCGTTCTTCCAGAGCCTGACGCTCGAAGCGGGCGTCCGCTACTCGCACTACAAGGTGTTCGCGGCCAACTCGCCCTCGTACAACACGACTACCTACAAGGGCGGCGGCAGCTGGGAGCCTGTCACGGGCCTGAAGGTTCGCGGCAGCTACCAGCGTGCCGTCCGTGCACCGACGATCAGCGAGCTGTTCTCGCCGGTGAATACGGGTCTGACCAACCTGGCGACCGATCGTTGCGCCGGTGCAGCGCCGGTCAACGATGCCAATCTGCGCGCCGTCTGCCTTGCGCAGGGCGCACCGGCCTCGACCATCGGTCTCATTGCGGTTCCGACTGCGGGTCAGGCGAACATCACGTCCGGCGGTAACCTCGACCTGCGTCCGGAAAAGTCGGACAGCTACACGCTCGGCCTCGTCATCCAGCCGCAGCAGATCATTCCCGGCCTTTCGATCAACGTCGATTACTACAACATCAAGATCAAGGGCGCGATTTCGCAGTTCGCGCCGGGCGATATCATCTCCAACTGCTTCGACACCATCACCGCGGCGAGCGCCACCAGCCCGGCCTGCCTTGCGATTTCGCGAAACCCGGTCACGGGCGGACTCGACGGCGATCCGGCAACTACGCGCGGTCTGCTGGCTGCAATCTCGAACCTTGGCACCGTCAAGACCGACGGTATCGATCTTGCGATCAACTATCGCACGCCGCTGACTCAGGGTGTCAAACTGGGCCTGTCGTTCCAGGGCAACTGGTCGAACTCTGCGACCTTCCAAGCCGCACCGGGGCTCATCAATCGTGAGTGCATCGGCTATTATTCGGTCAACTGCGGCGGCGCGGCCAGCGCTGCGGCTGGGGGCTCGGGCTCGATCCAGCCCGAATTCACCTGGAACACTCGGGCGACGTTCACCTTCGTCGACAACATCGACGTTTCGGTGCTGTGGCGTCACATCGATAACGTCCAGCAGGAGCCGGACGATGTCGTCAACGGTAACGGGGCGGCGTTTAGTGGTACGCTCACCGGTGGCGCTCTCGCCGGCCAGTCTGCGGATTTCACGCGGATCCCGTCCTACGACTATATCGACCTGTCGACCCGGATCGGCATTGCCGAGAATTTCGACCTGACCGTCACGGTACAGAATCTGTTCGACAAGCAGCCGCCGCTCGTCGGGTCGACGGTGGGTTCGACGAGCTTCAACAGCGGCAACACCTATCCGTCGACGTATGACGCACTGGGCCGCCGCTTTGCGATCGGTGCGAACCTGCACTTCTAGGGTCAGGCCATCTCGGTCTGGATTGGGGCGGTTCTTCGGAACCGCCCCTTTTTTTGTCCGGGCTCGACCGCGAACCTATCGGCTGCGCGTGGTGGCGGGACGAGCGCCTAGCCCAGCAGGGGCGCCGGGGGATCAAGCGCGACGCCGGCGGTGCGTGCGACCGCCTCTGCCCAGATGACCACCTTGTCGATCTCGTCGGCGTGGAGTGCCGCGCCGGTCTCGTGCTCGCGTGCCCTGTCCGCCGCGCCATAGCTCTTGCCGTCCTTGGCATTGCGCGCAAAAGCAGGGCCGTCGAGCAGCACCTGCACGGTCGCCGGATCGTCGGGCAGCGCATAGAATCGTGCCAGGGCCGTCACCGTGGCAAAGGGGTTCGCGAGCAGGGTTTCGCTCTGCAACGTTCTGACGCGGTCCGGAAAGCGGGCGACCAGGCCGGCGAACAGATCCGCCTGCGCGATCCACCCTACCGCTGCCGCCTGCAGATCGGTCAGCCTAAAGATGTCCTCGGGCGTGAGGCCCAGATCGACGATGCCATCGGCGAGCTGCTTGGCGAGAAGCTCGCGCACCCAAAGCCGGCCCCACATACCCTTTCGTGCGATCGACGTCAGATAGATGCGCACCGGCGCGTAGAGCAGCACGGCGCGGGCCTGTGGCCGCATCGCCAGCATCGCAGGCGCGAGGGCGTTGACGACGTTCGACGGCTTGATCACCACCGCCTCGCCGGGTTCGAAGGCGCGGCCAAGCAGTCTCAGCGTCGCATCAAGGACCTCGCCGACGCGCGCGGGATGACCGCCGCGGTGACGCCAGCCGACGAGATCGTTGAGAATTACCGGCTCTTTCAGCGCGGTGGCGAAGCCCGGCATGTCGAGTGCCTGCGCCAGCATCGTCGAACAGCAATAGGCCGAGTGGAAAATGAAATGAACCGATGCAGCGGGCGGGGCGGCCGCGACGGCGTCGCGTCGTGGCACCACGATCGGCGTGGCCGACGACGGCATATACTCGTCGGTGAGGAAGGTCGCCACGCCACGCTGCGCCCGGTCCGCCGCGATGAAATGCACCGCATCATGGTCCGGATCGTAACGATGGGCCAGCCAGCACGGATTGCCGATCTGTGCGCCGACGGACGTGGCGGATTCCCGAGCGGGGGCGGGCGGGCGGGTCGGACGGGTCATGGCATCGGGATCGCATATCATGGTCCCGACCGCCACCGGTCTTGGTACGTCCGAATCGGCCAAAATGTCGTTGCGAAATTGAAAGGACCCGTCATGATGCGTGGCGGCGATGCGTTGTGGAGCGGCATGATGATGCGGACGACATGGTATGGATCGGCGGCCCGATCGGGTCTTGCCGGGGTGTTGCTGATCGTGGCGGCGCCGTCCGCGTTCACTCTGGCAGCGGCCGGCGCAACGATGGCGCAACGCGATGAGGCGCCACCGGCCGCGACGCCGCCGGCCGAGCGTCGGATCTGCAAGCGATCGGCGCCGTCGGGATCGCTGATCGAGACGCGACGCGAATGCCATACGCGCGCAGAATGGGACCAGATCGCGCAGGCGGGACGTGCCGCTGGACAGGATATGGTCGAACGTGCCGCACGCAGCGGTGCGCAATAACGGCGCCCCGGTGATGCGCCAGCAGCCGGGGCCGTCGCTCGAGATGTTGTTGCAAGCCGCCGAAACCGCGCAGCGTGCCGGCGACGGTGCGCGGGCCTGCGCCGTCTTTCACGACGTGCTCGGCATTGCGCCCGAACATCCTGTTGCGCTCAACGCGCTGGGCCTCGACGCGTTGGCGCGGGGCGATGGTATGGCGGTCGGCTATTTCGCGCGCGCGACGACGGCTGACCCTGCCGCATCGCCGCTGTGGATGAACCTGGCGAGCGCCTATCGCGGGCTCGGCGACAGCGTGGGGGAACAGACCGCGCTCGAACGCGCACTTGCGCTCGACCAGCGCAATCTGATGGCGAACGTCCGGCTGGCCGAACTGCAGGACCGCGTCGGTAACACTGCGGCGGCGGCGTTTCGCTGGGGTGGGGTGGCCACGATCGTTCAGTCGCTCCCCGAGCGGTCGCCGGCGTTAAGCCAGCTTCTCGTCCGTGCCTCTGATAGGATCGCGCAGCATACACGTGCGCTGTCCGATGCCATCGATACGGCGCTTGCACCGTTGCGGGAGGATGCGGCCGCGGACGACCGACGTCGCATCGACGTCTGTATCGATGCGATGCTCGGTCGTCGGGCGATCCATGCGCCGGTACCCCATGGGCTGCATTTTCCATTCCTGCCCGCGGACGAATTCTTCCCGCGGCGGCATTTTCCCTGGCTGGCCGCGTTCGAAGCGGCCACGCCGGCAATCGGCGCAGAGCTGGAAAACCTTCTTGCCGATGGGGCACCGGGCTTCGCGCCCTATGTCGCGATGACGCCGGGCACGCCGCCGAACCGGTGGACCCCATTCGACGGGTCGGATCTGTGGAGCGCTCGATATCTGTGGCGGTATGGCGTGCGCGACGATGCGGTGTGCACGCGGTGCCCGCAAACCGCGGCGATGCTGGAGACGCTGCCGCTGGCGGACATTCCCGGCCGCGGGCCGTCCGCCTTCTTCTCGGTCCTCAAGCCCGGCACGCGGCTGCCGCCGCATACGGGGGTCAGCAATATTCGGTCCGTCGTGCATCTCCCCCTGATCGTTCCCGACCGATGCGGCTTTCGGGTCGGTGGCGAGACCCGAGCGTGGCGCGTCGGTGAGGCGTTCGTGTTTGACGACACGATCGAGCATGAGGCGTGGAACGACAGCGACGAGATTCGCGCCGTCCTGATCGTCGACGTCTGGAATCCGCATCTCACCGCGAGCGAAATCGCGATGATGCGGCGGATGTTCGGGACGCTCGGCGCGCAGCTGGGCATGGCGGGCGACGTGGTGGATTGAGCTTGCCCGCGCGAGGCTGCGGTGGTGAAATACTGGCTGGGAGACGAAATTATGCGGACGATGCTGTCATGGGCAAGCCCGGGGTCGTGGGTCACCACGCTCGTCGGGGGTATGGTCGGCTTATCGGCCGTGGGGGCGCAAATCGCACCCGTCTCCACTGCATCTGCAGACGATCCCGCACTGCAGGCGCTCCGGGAAAAGAATGCACGGGTTCAGCTCGCCAATTATCCGCGCGGAGCGCTGCGTCGCGGTGAGCAGGGAACCGTCGGGATCAGCGTTACCGTCGATCGGCAGGGGCGGTTGCGCGAATGTGCGGTTTCGAAGAGCAGCGGCTTTGCGTCGCTCGACGAGGCGACGTGCGACTTCCTGTTCTCGCATGCGCAGATTGCGGCCTATGTTGCACCGGGCGGCGGCGGGCCGACGACCCGGCAGGAGGGGCAAGTCGTGTGGACGCTGCCTGCGGGTGTCCGACCCACGACCGCGTCAGCAACCGCGGGGCCCTTGCCGGAGAAGAAGATCTGTCGTGCGCAGGCGAGGACGGGCTCGCTGGTCGCGAGCCAGCGCATCTGCCTGACCAAGGCGGAATGGCGACGCCAGTATGAACTGGCGCAGGACGAGACGCGCGAGATGCATACCCGCGCGATGCCGGGCGACTGATCGACACGCCGGCCGCGTTTAGCCGGTATCGACGACGGGACCCTGATACCGGTCGATCGCGGCGAATATGTCGGTCAGCGCGTCGCGTTCGGTTGCGGTCAATTCGGGACGCCAGATTTCGAACAGCAGGACGATCCGGGTCTGCGTCCCCCGGTTCCACGCCTCGTGCTCGAAAGAATCGTCGAATATCAGCATCCTGCCGTCCCGCCACGGCCGCGTCTCGGACCCTACGCGCAGCGCGCATCCGTCAGGGGCGATCAGGGGGAGGTGGCAGATCAGCCGCGTGTTGAGCATGCCGTGATGCGGGCGGATATGCGTGCCCGGGGTCAGCCGCGAGAAGATCGCCATCGGTGACCTGCCGGGAATGACGGGGATCGGCGCCAGCGACAGCGCGGCCATCGTGTTCGGGCACATCGTCGCATTGGGCTCGACCGGCACGCCACCACGCCAAAGGTGAAAGGCGCCCCAGCCCGGATCGTCGAGCAGCGGGTTTGCGGGCGGTGGTCGACCGGCCATCGTCTGCACATAGGGTGCAAAGCCCTGTCCGGCCGCGAGCACCGCGTCGAGTTCGGCGCGGATCGCGCCGGTCGCCGCTTCGATCGGGGCGACCCAGTCAAACTCTTCGCGCTCGAAATAAGCACGCTGCGCCAGGCCCGGGAAATAGAACATCGAGGGTTGCTGCAGATAGAGCTCGCTCCGGCCGAGCAGCAGGTCGAGCGCGTGATGGATCCGGGGACCCGCTACGCGGGGTATGTCCTTCAGGGCCGCGTCGAAATGGGCCGAAAAACGGCCGGCGACTTCGGTCAGGAAGGTCTCGCCAACCCGGAGCAGGGGGACGAGCGCGGGGGCGATGTTCGCACCTGGCTGGGAGGCAGCCGACAGCGCGGTGCGATAGAAGGACTCGGCAGCACGATCGTCCCCACGGCGACGCTTGAGCGCCGCCATCGTCAGCAGTGCGCCGAGATGCCGGGGCTCGGTCGCGAGAAAGCGGACGAGCGCGTCGTCGGCCTCGTCGTCGCGCCCGAGCGCCTGCGCCGCCTGCGCGATCAGGAACCAGGGCGCGGGCATGCCCGGCGCGCCGTCGCGCAACAGCGACAATTTTTCATAGGCGACAGCGGCGTTGCCGTTGCGCAGCGCGGTCATGCCCTCACGGGCGAGCGAGTCGGCCTGTGGGCGGGTCAGGTGCATGACGCAGGCTAGCCTGCCATTGCACTGGATACAGCTAAAAACATCCGGATCGGACCCGCCCGTCTTTCAACCCGGTAATGCCGGTTCAGCGTGTCCAGAGATCGGTGGCGAGCCGGTCGAGATAGTTCGCGGCGCTGGCGGCGGCGGTGGGGGTGTGGAGGCTTGCGAGTGCGGCGGGGTCGAGCGCCTTGGCGGCGTCCAGCAGGCCGCGCCATGGTGTCGATGCGCCGGGCCAGCTTGGCACCAGGATCGCGGCGCCGAGTTCGGCCAGGCGCTCGGCCTTGCGCATCTGTTCGTCGAAATAGCGCCATTCGGGCGCGCAGACATAGGGGCGGCCGATGCGCGCGATTTCGTGGACGATGGTATCGCCACTGGAGGCGACGACGACGTCGGCCGCGGCGATGTGCGCGGTGATCGTCGAGACCCAGCCGCGCAGGTGGAGATTGCCGAAATCGGTCTCATGGCCCTCGCGCTGGACGGGGCCGAGCACCAGCCAGTCGGTCTCTGGCAGCGCGCGCGCGGCCATGGTCAGCGGCGCATAGGGCGTGCCTGCGCCGCCGCCGCCGGTCAGCACGATGACGATCTCACGGTCGGGGGAGAGGCCGAGCATCGCCCGCGCCTCCGCCTTGCCCGGCACGACGTCCTGCGCGGTGCACAGCCCGCCCGCATAATGGGTCATGGCGCGGATCCAGTCAGGGGTCTCGGGCTGTTCGAGCGCTTCGTCGAAGGGCGCGAGCAGGCCGACACAGGCGCGATAGCCGGCGAGATGCGCGGCATCGCCGCGGTTGCCGTGCATCCGGATCCCGATCGCAGGGACGCTGGCGATGCGGGCCAGCAGCGCGATCTCGGCGGAGACGTCGACCACGAACAGCGCGGGATCGACCGTGTCGAGATGGTCGAGGATCGTCCGCATCGTCGCGCGGATCGCCGCGTCGCCGATCGGTGCGCGGTGGAGGATGTCGGGGGTGGGCTGCGCGGCGAGCGCCGGCGGGGGGCTGTCGCTGGCCGCGCCCTCGTCGGGCAGGGGCACCAGCGTGACGGCGCGGGCGAAGCCGTCGAACAATGCGGGCCGCGCGGTCAGGATCGTGACGGCGCGCCCGGCGGGTAACGCGTCGATGATCGCCATCGCGCGATTGGCATGGCCCCGGCCCTGATGGCCGACATAGAAGGTGATCGGTTGAGGCATTACCGGGGGATACCCGCTCCGCGCCACGAAATCTCCCGTGAAATCCCCCGGGAAATCCCCCGGGAAATCGACGGTGGCCCCGTCGCCGCAAGCCGCCTAGTCTGTGCCGCATGAGCGATGATGACAGGTCCGAACCGACCAAGCTGACGCGGTCGAAGCAACGCTGGGCAAGCGAGGGCAAGTTCCTGACGGGAGCGACGGACCGCGCGGAGGGCGACCGCCTGCCACCGGGGCAGCATCTGGTCCGCGACTGGCCGGTGCTCGATCTCGGCCAGCAGCCTGATATCGCGCGCGAGCGGTGGCGGCTGACGATCGACGGGATGGTCGAGCGGCCGGTGACGCTCGACTGGGCGGGGTTCATGGCGTTGCCGCAGACCGCGGTGCGGTCGGACATTCACTGCGTCACGACCTGGTCGCGCTACGACAATGACTGGTCGGGCGTGGCGACGCGCGACCTGCTCGACCATGTCGGCCCGGTCGATGCGGCGGCGTTCCTGACGCTGCACGGCTATGACGGCTACACCACCAATGTCCCGCTGGCCGATTTCGCCGCGGCGGACGCGCTGCTCGTCCACAGCTGGCAGGGCAAACCGCTGACGCGCGAGCATGGCGGCCCGGTCCGCCTCGTCATCCCGCATCTCTATTTCTGGAAAAGCGCGAAGTGGATTTCGCGGATCGCGTTCCTTGGCGCGGACAAGCCGGGCTTCTGGGAGGTCAATGGCTATCACCGGCGCGGCGACCCCTGGGCCGAGGAACGCTACAGCCAGGACTAGAGCATGGTCGCGCACGCCTCCTCGATCGCGGCATAGATCGCGTCGAGGTCGGCCTCGTCGATGCAATAGGGCGGCATGACGTAGACGGTGTTGCCGAGCGGCCGCAGCAACAGGTCGCGTGCGGTGAAGAAGCGCAGCAGTTTCGGGCCGAGATCCGATAGATAGCCGCGATCGCCGACCTGCAGGTCGACCGCGGCGATCGCGCCGATGCGGCGCGGATTGGTCACGCCGGGCAGGCGGGCGATGCGGGCGAGATGCGCCGCCTGTCGTGCGCCGAGCGTCGCGATCCTGTCGTGCACAGGCTCGTCGCGCCAGATCGCGAGGTTCGCGTTGGCGGCGGCGCAGGCGATCGGGTTGGCGGTATAGCTCGAGGAGTGGAAGAACATCCGCGCGCGATCGTCGGACACATGCGCGTCGAAGATCTCCGCGGTTGCCATCGTCACCGCGAGCGGGACCGCGCCGCCGGTCAAGCCCTTGGACAGGCAAAGGATGTCGGGCACCACGCCCGCCTGTTCGCAGGCGAGCAGCGTACCGGTACGGCCCCAGCCGGTCATCACCTCGTCGGCGATGAACAGCACGGCGTGGCGGGCGCAGATCGCGCGCATCTCCGCGAGCACGTGCGGCGGATAGATCAGCATGCCGCCCGCGCCGAGCACCAGCGGTTCGACGATGAACGCGGCGGGCGCGGCGCGGCACGCTGCCTCGAGCGCGTCGAGCGTAGCCTGTTCGGCGCCGGGGTGCGGGAAGGGGATGGTGCCGACGTCGAACAGCAGCGGCGCGTAGGCGCGGTTGTAGACGCCGCGTTCACCGACCGACATCGTGCCGATCGTGTCACCGTGATAGCTGTGTTCGAGCACCAGGATCCGGTCGCGCGGTTCGTCGCGGTTGCGCCAGTAGCCGAGCGCCATCTTCAGCGCGACCTCGACCGCGGTCGAACCGGAATCGGAGAAGAAGACGTGGCGCAGCGCTTCGGGCATGATCGCGACGAGGCCGTGCGCGAGCGTCTCGGCGGGCTCGTGCGTCCAGCCGGCGAAGATGATCTGGTCCATCCGCCCCGCCTCCTCGGTGATCGCGGCCATGATCCGGGGATGGCGGTGGCCGTGCGTCGTCACCCACCAGGACGAGATCGCGTCGACGATCCGCCGCCCGTCGCTGGTGTGGAGCGCCGCCCCCTCGGTCCGGACGATGCGGGGGATCGGATCGCCGAGACCATGCTGGGTGAAGGGATGCCAGATCGGCGACGTCATCGGAAATCCTCGAGCCGGAAACTGGCGGCGAAGGCGGCGCCGAGCGCGGCGGCGTCGAGCCGGGGGAGGATCGGCAGCCGGCCGAGATGCCGCACCTCGCCCAGCCGGACGATCGCCGCCTCGCTGTGCGGGACCGCATCGCCGACGAACGCGACGCCGAGGATCGGCACGTCGCGGCGGCGCAGCGCCTCGATCGACAACAGGCTGTGGTTGATCGTGCCGAGCGCGGTGCGCGCGACGATCACGACGGGCAGCCGCCACCGTGCGAACAGGTCGGCAAAGACGTGGGTGTCGGTCAGCGGCACCATCACCCCGCCCGCCCCCTCGATCACCAGCGGGCCGGGCAGCGCGGGGGGCACGAGCCGGTCGAGGTCGATCGTCACGCCGTCGAGCGTCGCCGCGCGGTCGGGCGAGCAGGGCGTCGTCAGCCGATAGGCCTCGGGCAGGATCCGCTCGCGCGCGAGGCCGGACAGGGCGGCGACGCGCGACGCATCGCTGCCGCCGTCGAGCCCGGCCTGGACGGGTTTCCAATAGCTTGCGTCGAGCGCGCCCGCGAGCGCGGCGGCAAAGACGGTCTTGCCGACATCGGTGTCGGTGCCGGTAACGACGAGGCGGGTCATGACAGGGCCTTTTGCAACGCGTCGCCGAGCCCCGCAATCTGGGGTGCGGTGACGTTGAGCGTGAGCGAGATCCGCAGTCGCGACGTGCCCTTGGGCACGGTCGGCGGGCGAATCCCGCGAACGTCGAACCCGGCCGCCTGGACCGCCGCGGCGACGCGCATCGTCGTCGCATCGTCGCCGAGCACGAGCGGCAGGATCTGCGATCCGGTCGGCGCGACACCGTAGGGCGCGAGCGTGGCTTCGGCGGTGGCGATGAGCGCGCGCAGGGCGGTGCGGCGGTCGGGTTCGTCGGCGAGGATCTGCAGGCTTGCGCGCGCGGCGCTCGCCATCAATGGCGAGGGCGCGGTCGAGAAGATGAACGCGCGCGCCCGGTTGACGAGGAAGTCTCGGACAATTTCGGGGCCGCAGACCAGCGCGCCCTCGCACCCCATCGCCTTGCCGCAGGTGCGCAGCATGACGATGTCGGGTCGCCCCTCCAGATGCCCGGCAAGGCCGCGGCCATCGTCGCCGAATACGCCGGTGGCATGCGCCTCGTCGATCAGCACAACGCCGTCATGCGCCTCGGCGAGCGCGACAAGATCGTCGAGCGGCGCGCGGTCGCCGTCCATGCTGTAGAGGCTTTCGACCGCGATCCAGGGCCGCCCGGTGCCGCCCGCCCGGCGCCACTGCGCGATCGCATCGGCAAAGGCGGTGACGTCGTTATGCGCCGCCGAGACACATGCCGCACGGCCGAGCCGCATCCCCTCATGCGCGCTCGCATGGATCAGCGCGTCGTGGACGACGAGGTCGCCGGTCTGCGGCAGCGTCGCGAACAGCGCGGCGTTGGCGGCGTACCCAGTCGAGAAGTACAACGCCGCCTCCGCACCGAAGAACGCCGCCGCCTCGGCTTCGAGCAGGATATGTTCGGGGTCGTTGCCGCGGAGCAGCCGCGATCCGCCCGAACCGACCGCGACGCCGCGCGCGAGCGCGGCCGCGACGGCCGCCGCGATCCGCCCGCTCTGGCCAAGCGCGAGATAGTCATTGGACGCGAAATCAACCCCTTGCCGCGCAATCAGCGCGCGGCGGCGCGTTGCCGTGGCAAGCGCGGAGAGGTCGCGATGATGCTGGTCGAACGCGGACATCGCGGCAGCCTCTAGCGACAACGCCGCGCCAGCGCGAGCCGATTGGCCGAAACACCCCGTCATAAAGAGGGATCGTTCGGTCGGATCGGGCATTTCTCTCCTATGGTATAGCAGGATCGGCTTGGCTAACCACGATTGCATTCTCCATTCCGGTCGAAGGTACCCTGCCCATGAAGCGCAAGACGCTGACCCAGTTCCTGATCGAACAGCAACGCGAGGCCGGCACGCTGCAGCCGCAGCTGCGCCTGCTGATCGAGGTCGTCGCGCGGTCGTGCAAGGCGATCAGCCATGCGATCGGCAAGGGCGCGCTGGGCGGCGTGCTCGGCAGCCTCGAGAGCGAGAACGTCCAGGGCGAGGTGCAGAAGAAGCTCGACGTGATCGCGAATGAGATGCTGCTCGAGGCGAACGAGTGGGGCGGGCACCTCGCGGCGATGGCGTCGGAGGAGATGGAGACGATCCACCTCGTCCCCAATCGCTATCCCAAGGGCGAATATCTGCTGCTGTTCGATCCGATCGACGGGTCGAGCAACATCGACGTCGACCTGTCGGTCGGCACGATCTTTTCGGTGCTGCGCGCCGCCGAGACCGCGTCGGGTGCCGATGTGTCCGAGCAGGATTTCCTTCAGGCGGGGCAGACCCAGGTCGCGGCGGGCTATGCGGTCTATGGTCCGCAGACGATCCTGGTGCTGACGGTCGGCGCGGGGGTGCACGAGTTCACGCTCGACCGCGAGATCGGGTCGTGGGTGATGACCGACACCAACATCCGCATGCCCGGCGGCAAGCGCGAATTCGCGATCAACACGTCGAATGCGCGCCAATGGTCGCCCGAGGTGACGCGGTTCATCGACGAGCGGATCGCGGGCAAGGACGGGCCGATCGGCGACGATTACAACATGCGCTGGACCGGATCGATGGTCGCCGACGCGCACCGCATCCTCAAGCGCGGCGGCGTGTTCCTGTACCCGCGCGACGTCCGCCAGCCCGGCAAGGTCGGCAAGCTGCGGCTGATGTACGAGGGCAATCCGATGGCGATGCTGATGGAGCAGGCAGGGGGTGCCGCCACCGACGGCGAGCAGCGCATCCTGTCGATCGAGCCGAGCAGCCTGCACCAGCGGATCGGCCTGATCATGGGCGATCCGGCCGAGGTCGAAGCGATAACCACCGCCTATCGGGAGTAGCGCGCATCGTCACCCGCCGGCGGTCGGGGGTTGGGGCATGACGGACGAGGGCGCGCGTTGAAAAGGGGAGAAGTTCGATGGAAGTCACCTCACAAAGACTCGCCGAACAGCGTGACGACCGGACGTCGTGGCGACGCCTGATCGACGATCATGACCGTATCGCCGAACGCTGCGCCGACCTCGTCGCGCTGTTGCAGCGGCGCGGGCATAATTGCGCGGCGGCGTCGCGCAAGCTGCTCGAGCTCGCCGTGCTGGTCGCGGACCATCTGGGCGTCGAGGACGAGGTGATCGACCTGACCGCGATCGCGACCGAGGCGGACTATTCGCCCGAGACGGTCGCGGTCATGGCCGCGGAACTCGACGCGCTGCGGCGCGAATGGCGGGTGTTCATCGCGCACTGGCTGCCGACGATCGAGCCTGCGGACTGGTATGAATTCCGCGGTGAGGCCGAGGCGATGCTCGCGCGGCTGACGCATCAGGTGCAGCGCGAAAGCGCGCTGTTGTATGACGATGCCCTGCGCGCGGGGGTGATCGCGACCGGGCCGGTCGACCTGCAATAATCGCAGCGACAGGGTTCTTAACCCGGCGGCGATACCAAGGGCCATGATGCGCGTCCTGACCCTGTCCACGCTGTTTCCCGATGCAAGCCGGCCCAATTTCGGCGTCTTCGTCGAGCGGCAGACGCTCGGGCTCGCGGCGCATCCGGGGGTCGATCTTCGTGTCGTTGCGCCGATCGGCTTGCCGCCCGGGCCGCTGCGTCTGATGCCGCGTTTTGCGCCGTTTGCGCAGCTACCGCTCGAGGAGAGGTGGCGCGGGGTGGGCGTGCAGCGGCCGCGGTTCACGACGATTCCTGCGACCGGGGGGCGGTGGCATGCCGCGGCGCTGACCCACGCGCTGATCCCGGTGCTCGACGCCGTGCGGCCGAATTTTCCGTTCGATGTCATTGATGCGTCGTTCTTTTTTCCCGACGGCGTCGCCGCGGTCGCGCTCGGGCGACGCTATGGCGTGCCCGTGTCGATCAAGGCGCGGGGGGCGGATATCCATCATTGGGGTCGTGCGGCGGGCACGCGGGCGCAGATCCGGCGTGCGGGCCGCGCGGCGGACGGGCTGCTCGCGGTCAGCGCGGCGATGCGGGCGGACATGATCGCGATGGGGATGCCGGCGGCGCGGATCCGGGTGCATCATACCGGGGTCGACCAGGCGCGGTTCCGCCCGATCGACGCGGCGGCGCGTGCGGCCGAGGCGGCGCGGCTGGGCGTGACGGGGCCGCTGGTGCTGTCGGTCGGGGCGCTGATCCCGCGCAAGGGGCATGACGTGGTGATCGACGCGGTTGCGCGTCTGCCCGGCGTTTCGCTGAGGATCGCGGGCGAGGGGGGCGACCGGGCGCGGCTGGAGGCGCTGATCCGCACGCTGGACGTGGGAGACAGGGTCCGGCTGCTCGGCAGCGTCGCGCATGAGGCGATTCCGCGGTTGGTCGCGACCGCCGACGTGATGGCGCTGGCGTCGGCGTCCGAAGGGCTGGCGAATGCGTGGGTCGAGGCGCTCGCCTGCGGGACGCCGATCGTGATCACCGATGCGGGCGGCGCGGGCGAGGTGGTCACGTCGGACGAGGCGGGCCGGATCGTGCCGCGCGATGCGGCGGCGTTCGGTGCGGCGATCGCGGGGATCCTGGCGGCACCGCCGGCGAGAGAGGCGACGCGGCGTGTCGCGGCGCGCTTTACCTGGGAGGCCAACAGCGCCGCGCTGTTCGCGCATCTGGCCGGGCTGGTCGGGGGCGGGGCCTAGCGCGCCCGACCAAGCGCCTGAAAAGCCTCAGCCTTCGAGCGGGTAGAGCGCGGCGGCGATCCAGCGGCCTTCGCCACGGAGCACGGCCCAGGCGCGCGCGGCGGCGCGGCTGTCCATCGCCTCGATCCCGACGCCCTGCGCCTCGACCGCGCGGCGGAAGGCGGCGGCGGGCTGGCGCAGCTGCGATCCGGTGCCGAGCAGCAGGAATTCGGGTCTGGGCGACAGCGCGAGGACGCTGGCGACATCGTCCGCGCCCAAGGTCTCGAACGGCGGCGGGGTCCAGCCGTCGGCGCGCGACGGGGTGATCAGCAGCGCGGTGTAATAGCCGTCGTCGACCCGGAACCCGCCATGACCGATTGCCGAGATCATCGGCCCGTCGGTCTTTTCCTTGTCCATTCTCACGCGCTTGTCCTCACGCGCCGGGCCCGCCGCGCATCAGCGGCCGGCCTTCGGACCCACGCGCTCGGCGTCGTCGCGGTCGCCCTTGCGGCCCTCGGGCTCGGCGCGCAGGCCGAGCGTGATGAGCAGCGACGACGACACGTAGATCGACGAATAGGTGCCGACGACGATGCCGAGGATCATCGCTGCGGTGAAGCCGCGCAGCACATGGCCGCCGAGCACCAGCATCGCGGTCAGTGCGAGCAGGATCGTGACCGAGGTCATGACGGTGCGCGGCAGCGTCTCGTTCACCGACAGATCGATGATCTCGCGCATGTCCATCTTGCGATAGCGGCGCATATTCTCGCGGATGCGGTCGTCGATGACGATCTTGTCGTTGATCGAATAGGACACGATCGTCAGCACCGCAGCGACGATGTTGAGGTCGAATTCGAACTGCGTCAGCGCGAAGAAACCGAGCGTCATCAACAGATCGTGGACGATCGCGACGACGGTCGACACGCCGAACTGCCACTCAAAGCGGACCACCGCGAACAGGCCGATGCCGAGGATGGCGAGCCCGACCGCGAGCAGCCCCTTGCTGATCAGCTCGTCCGAGACCTTGCCCGAGATCGTGTCGTATTTCGAGAAGGTCGCGCCGGGGAACTTGACCGCCAGATCATCGGCAACCTTCTTGACGAGTGCGTTGGTCGCACCCTCGTCGGTGCTTTCGGGGATCGGCAGACGGATCGACAGCACGGTCGGATCGGCGAAGGACTGGATCGAGGCTTCGCCGACGCCGAGGCGATCGACCTCGGTCCGGACCGCGTCGATCGACGGCGGGGTTGCGAACCGCTCCTCGATCAGGACGCCGCCGACAAAGTCGACGCCCATATTCAGACCCTTGGCGAAGACCAGCCCGACGGCGGCGAGCGACAGGAGGATGGTCAGCCCGAACGCCCATTTGCGGAGCGAGACGAACTTCAGGTTGGTGTTGTCGGGTACGAGTTTCAGCAGGCGCATGATGATGTCTCCCGCCTCAAATATTGATCGTGGTGGGGCGGTTCTTGCGCAGCCAGAGCGCCACGAGCATCCGCGTGAAGGTCACCGCGGTGAACACGCTGGTGCAGATGCCGATCAGCAGCACGACCGCAAAGCCCTTGACCGGGCCCGAGCCCAGCAGGAGCATGATCACGCCGGTGATCGCGTGCGTGACGTTGGCCTCGAAGATCGTGCGCGACGCCTCCTTATAGCCGAGCTCGACCGCCTGGACGATGTTGCGCCCGCGGCGGCGTTCCTCGCGAATACGCTCGTTGATCAGCACGTTGGCGTCGACCGCGGTACCGATCGTCAGCACGAAGCCGGCGATGCCGGGCAGCGTCAGCGTCGCGTTGAGCATCGCCATGACCGCGACGATCACGAGGATGTTGATGACCACCGCGAGGTTCGCATAGAGGCCGAACCGGCCATAGGTCACGAACATGAACACGATCACCGCGAGCGCCGCGACGATGCTGGCGAGGACGCCGGCGCGGATCGAATCCTTGCCGAGATCGGGGCTGACGGTGCTCTCTGCGATGATCTTCAGATTGATCGGCAGCTTGCCCGACCGCAGCGAGATGGCGAGCGAATTGGCCGATTCGACCGTGAAATTGCCCGAGATCGAGGCGCGGCCACCGAGGATCGGCTCGTTGATGTTGGGCGCGGAGATCACCGAATTGTCGAGGATGATCGCGAACGGCTTGTTCGTGTTTTCCTGCGTGACCTTGGCGAAACGTCGGCCCCCGACCGCGTCGAAGGTGATCGCCACCTGCGGCGCGTTGGTCTGCGGCTCGAACTCCTGGCGGGCATCGGCGAGCTGATCGCCCGAGATGATCACCGATCGCTTGACCGCGATGAACGGAATGCCCTGCGGATTGCCGGGATAAGGAATGACCTGGCTGCCGACGGGGGCGATGCCCTTGACGAGATCGGCGGGGTTCGCGGTCTCGTCGACCAGCTTGAATTCGAGCTTTGCGGTCTTGCCGAGCAGGCTCTTGAGCGCCTGCGGATTCTGCAGGCCCGGCACCTGGACGACGATACGCGTCGCGCCCTGGCGGACGATCGTCGGCTCCTTGGTGCCGAGTTCGTCGATGCGGCGGCGGACGACTTCGGTCGCGTCCTTCATCGCGGTGTCGATCGCCTGCTGGAGCCCGGCCTCGGTCGGCTTGAGCACGAACCGGCTGGTATCGACGACGTTGATGTCCCATTCGCGCTGGCCGCTCATCCCGGCGCCACCGCCGGTGATCGAAAGCAGCCGCTCGCGCGCGGCATCGACCTGGCTCGGATCGCGGAGCAGGAAGCTAAGCTGCCCGCCACGCACCGAAATATCGCCGATCGCGATCCGCGGCGTGCCGTTGCGCATCGTGCCCGCGATGCTGTCGCGCATCGCCTCGATCCGCGAATTGGCGAGGTCGGCGGTGTCCGCCTCAAGCAGCAGATAGCTGCCGCCCGCCAGATCGAGACCCAGGTTGATCCGCTTATGCGGAATCGCCCCCCACTTGCTGGTCGTCGATTCGGAGAAGAAGCTCGGGATCGCAAGCGCGCAGAGCACGGCCAGCAGGCCGATGATCGACGCGACCTTCCAGCGGGGGAAATCCAACATCAGTCGTTCGCCGGCTTCGTGTTCGGGCTGGTGATGTCGGTGAGCGTCGCCTTGACGACGCGGACGCGGGTGTTGGGCGCGATCTCGATCTCGACGATCGCGTCCTCGACCTTGGTGACCTTGCCGATGATGCCGCCCGCGGTGACGACGCTGTCATTCTTCTTGACCGCCGCGACCGACGCCTGGAGCGCCTTCATCCGCTTTTGCTGCGGACGGATCATCAGGAAATAGAAGACGACGAAGACGAGGAAGAGCGGCGCGAGGCTCAGAAACGAGGCGATGCCGCCCGATGTCGCCGTCTCGCCGGCGGCCTGCGCATATGCTGGGGAAATGAACATGGAGTCCCGTTTTGGCTGGTGGGCAGGCGCCATACGCCCGCGCTCGCATGGGCGATGCCGCTATCACCGGTTGCCGCCCCGCGCAACCAATGTGCGCCGGTGAAGCGTGGCCGGGCCGCGATGAGACGGACGAATATGGGCTTTGCCGCAATCGCGTGCTTGCATCGCGCGCAACATCCGCATAATGCGCGCCCTTCGGTCGGGGCGTAGCGCAGCCTGGTAGCGCATCACACTGGGGGTGTGGGGGTCGCAGGTTCGAATCCTGTCGCCCCGACCAGAAACTTTCCGGAGCCGGCCGCCAGAGGCGATGCCGCTCCCGGGCACGAAATATCGTGCCATTCCAGATCCTGGCGTCAGCGTTTGCAGACAGGACCGGTGCGCGCCGCGACCTGGTCCGCGACGATCCGCATCGCGCCCTTGTCGGTCTCGCCGCTCATCGTCATCCGCGCGGTAAAACCGGTCGCGCCATAGCTGCCCGCGCGGACGATCCGCATCGGCGCCCCCTTTTTCTGCGGACAGGTCATGACATGGTCGATCCGGCCACCTGAGAACTGCGCGCGCTCGACGGTGCAGCGCGCCTCGGGCTTGGGGACGAACAGCGCGGCGACGCCCGACGAGGCCTGTTCGGGCGGCAGGCATTTGCGCTCGGTCTTCGATTTTCCGCGCATCATCCGCAGGATGAACCCCGGCGCACCCGGAATGACGAGCTCGACCGCGGTTGAGGTGATCGCCCAGGCGCCGGGCGGCAGCGCCTGCGCCGAGGCGGCAGCAGGGAGCAGGAGGAGGGCGGACAGCAGGACGGGATCGCGCATAGGAGGGGCAGTCTGTAGCGCCGGCGGGGTGCTGGCAAGCGGTGTGACAGGGGTTTTCATGGGCGAGATCATCAATTTGCGGCGGGCGCGCAAAGCGCGGGTGCGGCGTGAGGCGGGGGTGGTGGCGGACGCGAACCGCGCGGCGTTCGGGCGGACCAGGGCGGAGCGCGTGCGGGATGCTGAGGAGCGGGCGCGGGGGGAGCGGGTGCTGGATGGGGCTCGGCTTGATGGGGAGGAAAGCTGAGGTTTGGGAGCGGGTTGCCGGGTGATCAGGGGGTGGGTTTGCTGGGCTCTGGATCCTGACTTTCGTCAGGATGACGGGTGGAAGTGAGTGTTCGTCTTTTACCATTCGTGCCGCTGATCTTGCTATTCACTAACCTATATGGTTATAAGGTGGTGGGCGAATCGGGGAGATCGGGGATGGAGATCGGTGGGCTGATCGAGGCGGTGATCGATCGTGAGGGCGGGTACGGCGATCATCCGGCGGATCGCGGGGGGCGACGCGGTTCGGGATTACGCAGGCGGTGGCGCGGGCGCATGGGTTTGCGGGGGACATGCGGGTGTTTCCGCGGACGGCGGCGGTCGCGATCTATCGGCAGGCTTACTGGATTGACCCCGGATATGAGGGGGTTGGCCGGATCGCGCCGGGGATTGCGGGCGAATTGTTTGATACCGGGGTCAATATGGGGCCGGCGGTCGCGAGTGGGTTCCTGCAGCGGGCGCTCAACGCGCTCAATCGCGGGGCGAGCGATTATCCCGATCTCGTCGTCGATGGCCGGATCGGGCCGGGGACGCTGGCGGCGCTGGCGGGGTTCCTCAAGCGACGCGGGGCAGGGGGCGAGGCGGTGCTGCTGAAGGCGATCGAGGCGCTGCAGGGCGAGCGCTATGTCGCGCTGGCGGAGCGGCGGCCGGCGAACGAGGCGTTTCTCTATGGCTGGCTCGCCAACCGGGCGTGAGGCGGAAAGCGCCATCTTTCCAAGGGGGTGTCATGACGAGAGGCGTTGAGGAGGGGGCGGAGCTGCCCGCCGATCCGTGGGTGACGCGGGCGCGGCCGGGGTTTCTGTATGTGATGTACGCGTTGCTGCTGGGGGCGATCCCGGTGGGGCTGCTCGCGGCGGTGCGGCCGGCGGCGGCGCAGGCGATCGCGGCGGGCGTGGGGGCATATCTGGGGGCGATTCCCGAGCCGCTCTATGCGCTCTTCGGGACGGGGTATCTGGGGTATACCGCGGCGCGCGAGTGGGGGAAGCGGCGGTGAGCGGGGCTGGTATCGGAGCGGCGCGCGTGGCGTTCGGGGCTCTGGATCCTGACTTTCGTCAGGATGACGTAAAGGGGGAAGGTAACCGGGAAGCCGACAGGGAAGTCGAGCGGGAGGGTGAGGGGGTGGTGCAGGGGGTGGATGCAGCGGACCGTTGCGTGGTCGAAAGCGCACCCTACATCGCGGTCATGAGTGCAAATGATCCCCACGCCATGCCGGTCTGGCACGGCACCACCATCCTTTCGGTCCGGCGCGGCGGCAAGGTCGTCGTGATCGGCGACGGCCAGGTCTCGATGGGCCAGACGGTCATGAAACCCAATGCGCGCAAGGTGCGGCGGCTCGGCGACGGGTCGGTGATCGGCGGGTTCGCCGGCGCGACCGCGGACGCCTTCACGCTGTTCGAACGGCTCGAACGCAAGCTGGAGCAGCATCAGGGGCAGTTGCTCCGGGCCGCGGTCGAGCTCGCCAAGGACTGGCGGACGGACAAGTTCCTGCGCAACCTCGAGGCGATGATGATCGTCGCGGACAAGGACGTGACGCTGATCCTGACGGGCAATGGCGATGTGCTCGAGCCCGAGAACGGCGTCGCAGCGATCGGATCGGGCGGCAACTACGCGCTCGCCGCGGCGCGCGCGCTGGTCGAGTATGAGAGCGATGCCGAAGTGCTGTGCCGCAAGGCGATGGGAATCGCGAGCGAGCTCTGCGTGTACACCAATGACCGGCTGACCGTGGAGTCGATGGACTCGACCAGCTGATTTCGACGCCCCTCCCGTTCGGGGGAGGGGTCGGGTCGGGCTTCACCAGGGGCCCGTCCCGCGGATAGTCCCCACCCCCAACCCCTCCCCTGAAGGGGAGGGGCGAAGAAGAGTGATCATGAACGACCAGCTTACCCCCAAGGCAATCGTCGCCGCGCTCGACGCGCATATCATCGGCCAGGCCGCCGCCAAGCGCGCGGTTGCGGTGGCGATGCGCAACCGGTGGCGGCGCCAGCAGCTCAGCGAGGATCTGCGCGACGAGGTGACGCCGAAGAACATCCTGATGATCGGGCCCACCGGCTGCGGCAAGACCGAGATCAGCCGGCGGCTGGCGAAGCTCGCCGATGCGCCGTTCGTCAAGGTCGAGGCGACCAAGTTCACCGAGGTCGGTTATGTCGGGCGCGACGTCGAGCAGATCGCGCGCGACCTGGTCGAGGAGGCGATCCGGCTGGAGAAGGAACGCCGGCGGATCGCGGTGAAGGACAAGGCGGAGGAGGCGGCGATGGGCCGGCTGCTCGACGCGCTGGTCGGCAAGGATTCGAGCACCGCGACGCGCGAGAGCTTCAAGCAGCGGTTCCTCGACGGGCATCTGAACGCGGCCGAGGTCGAGATCGAGGTCGAGCAGACGCCGACCACGCCGTTCGAGATCCCCGGCGGCGCGCCGCAGATGATCAACATCGGCGAGATGATGAAGTCGCTGGGCGGCGGGCAGCAATTGAAGCGCCGCAAGCTGACGGTGACCGCGGCGTGGGACAAGCTGGTCGAGGAAGAGGCGGACAAGCGGCTCGACCAGGACGAGGTGAGCCGCGTCGCGCTGGCGGATGCCGAGGCGAACGGGATCGTGTTCCTCGACGAGATCGACAAGATCGCGGTCAGCGACGGGCGCGGCGGGTCGGTGAGCCGCGAGGGCGTGCAGCGCGATCTGCTGCCGCTGATCGAGGGGACGACGGTCGCGACCAAATACGGGCCGATGAAGACCGACCATATCCTGTTCATCGCGAGCGGGGCGTTCCATGTCGCCAAGCCGAGCGACCTGCTGCCCGAATTGCAGGGGCGTCTGCCGATCCGGGTCGAGCTGAAGGGCCTGACCGAGGGGGATTTCGTCGCGATCCTGTCGGACACCAAGGCGTCGCTGCCGCTGCAGTACAAGGCGCTGATCGCGACGGAAGGCGTCGAGATCCGCTTCACCGAGGACGGCATCGCCGCGGTCGCGCGGATCGCCGCGGAGGTGAATGCCGAGGTCGAGAATATCGGCGCGCGGCGGTTGCAGACGGTGATGGAGAAGCTGCTCGAGGACGTCAGCTACAATGCCGAGGATCGCGGCGGGTCGAGCGTGGTGATCGACGGGGCGTATGTCGACAGCCAGCTGAAGGAGATTGCGCGGAATACGGATCTCAGCCGGTTCGTGCTTTAGTCTGGGGGTGAGCGGGGGGTGAGGTACGCGCCCCCGGTCCGTTCGTGCTGAGCGTAGTCGAAGCACTGCGGCCGGCCCTTCGACTTCGCTCAGGGCGAACGGGTGGGGGGGCGGTTCCTGCCCTCTTCGTCATCCTGGGCTTGACCCAGGATCCAGGGTTACGGGCGGGGTCGCTTTTGGCTCTGGATCCTGACTTTCGTCAGGATGACGAGGGGGAGTGAGGGGCGGGCGCTACAGCACCACCGTCTGCGGTCGCGCGGCCTTCAGCGCGGCGAGGACCATGGTTTCCCAGATGGCGGGGTCGCCGGCGGCGGCCATGGTCTGGTCGGGTTCGCGCAAGGTGCGCAGGACCGCGCGCGCGTCGGGGAGATAGTCGGTCCAGGCGTCGTCGATCAGGCGCGACGCGGAGGCGGCGTCGCCGCCGGCATTGGCGCTGATCCGCTGGCCTGCCAGGACACGGGCGATGCGTTCGGCGATCGGGGTATTCGAGACGTCCATCAGTCTTCTCCTCGCAGGTCTGCCTATAGCAAACCCGCGAGGCAAAGACATGGGGCCTTAGCGTGCCGAGCTCGGGCCGGCGCCGCGGCCCTGGCCGCCGGGGCGACCGCCACCGGCCGGGCGACCACCGCCCTGGCCGCCGGGACGACCGCCGCCCTGGGGACGACCGCCGCCGCCACCCTGGCCGCCGCCACCCTGACCGCCACGGCTCGCGCCCGCATAGTTGCGGCCGGTGGTGCCGGTCGCGCGGGGCGCGTGGGTGGCGCGGGGACGCGCGGGATCGCGCGGACGGTCGATCCGGACTTCGGGATCGGCGCCCATCGTCTTGACGCGCGTCTGCTTGATCTGGTTCGACAGGTTGACGAAATCGTCGGGCAGCGGGCGGACCGTCACCTTCTGGCGGGTGATCCGCTCGATGTCGCGCAGATAGGCCTTCTCGTCATCCGCGCAGAACGCGACGGCGATGCCGCTGGCGCCCGCACGCGCGGTGCGGCCGATGCGGTGGACATACTGCTCGGCGACGTTGGGCAGCTCGAAGTTGATGACGTGGCTGACGCCCGAGACGTCGATGCCGCGTGCGGCGATGTCGGTCGCGATCAGGACCTTGACCTTGCCCTGCTTGAACTCGCCGAGCGCGCGCTCGCGCTGGCCCTGGCTCTTGTTGCCGTGGATCGCGTTCGAGGCGATGCCGTTACCCGCGAGCAGCTTCACGACGCGGTCGGCGCCATGCTTGGTGCGCGTGAAGACGAGCGCGCGGTCGATCGCGGGATCGCCCAGCGTGATCGTCAGCAGCGCCTGCTTTTCCGACTGGTTGCAGAAGGTGACATACTGGTCGACGCGCTCCGCGGTGGTCGCGGCGGGCTTGACCGAGACGGTCTTCGGATCGAGCAGGAACTGCGAGGCGAGATCGCGGATCGCGGTCGGCATCGTCGCCGAGAAGAAGAGCGTCTGGCGCTTCTTCGGCAGCATGCGGACGATCTTCTTCAGCGCGTGGATGAAGCCGAGGTCCATCATCTGGTCGGCTTCGTCGAGCACGAGGATCTCGATCATCGACAGGTTGCAGAAGCCCTGCTCGATCAGGTCGATCAGGCGGCCCGGCGTGGCGACGAGGATGTCGACGCCGCGGCTGAGGTCCTGGCGGTTCTTGTTGATGCTGGTGCCGCCGAAGACGGTGGTCACCGACATCTTGCTGAACTGGCCGTAGGCGCGTGCGCTGTCGGCGATCTGGCTGGCGAGTTCGCGCGTCGGCGCGAGCACCAGCATGCGGCAATGCGTCGGCAGGACGCGCTTCTGCGTCTCGGTCAGGCGCTGGATCGAGGGGAGCACGAACGCGGCGGTCTTGCCGGTGCCGGTCTGCGCGATGCCGAGCAGATCGCCGCCCTCGAGCAGGATCGGGATCGACTGGGCCTGGATCGGCGTCGGCTCGGTATAGCCCTTGGCTTCCAGCGCGCGGACGAGGGGCTCGGCGAGGCCGAGGTTGGAAAAGGACATGAAAAGTCTCTCAAATGTGCCGGGCTCGCGAATCCACAGGAGGACGCGCGAGGGGCGTGGTGTTTTGACACCCCGCGTGAAAAGGGAAGCCCGTTTGAAACGACCGAGGCGGAGCCTGGACCTTGTTCAGGTCCGATCACGCTGCATGACACCTCGATGGCGGTCAGATGCGCGCGACCGGCCGAAAAGTCAAGAGTGGCCGGGTCGGGGCGGCTCTGGTCCCGTCCTCAGGCCCCGTCCTCAGGCCCCGTCCTCAGCTGCGCGTCTGGGTCAGGTGGAGATAGCGTTCGTTGAATTCGGCGGCGTCGCGCAGCGCGCACCAGTCGACGACGCCGATCTGCCGCTTGCGGCGCGTGATCAGCCCGTCGGTCTCGAGCGCGCGGAGCACGCGGTTGACATGGACCGGGGTCAGGCCGAGCGCATCGCCCATCTGTTCCTGCGTCATCGGCAGTTCGTAGCTGCCGTCCGCGTCGCTGAGCGAGGAGGCGCGCAGCCGGGCGGAGAATTCGCAGAGCAGGTGCGCGAGCCGCATCTTGGCGTTGCGGCGGCCGACATTGAGCAGCCATTCGCGGTGGATCGACGCCTCGACCAGCGCCTCGATCCACAAGGCGGTGGCGATCTTCGGCGAGACCGCGACGATCTCGCGCAGCGCGGGGATCGGGATCTCGGCGACGGTGATCCGGGTCAGCGCCTGGACGTCGTGATCCGATTCCTCGAGGAACAGGTTCTGGAGATCGATGAAGTCGCCGGGCATCAGGATCGAGACGATCTCGCGTTCGCCGTCGGGGGTGAGCTTCTGGCGATAGGCGAAGCCGTCGATCACGAACGCGCAGCGCAGCGGGCGTTGCCCCTCGCGCAGCATATAGGTCGACTGGTCGATCGTGCGCAGCTTGCACGGCAGCGCCGCGATCGCCACGCGATCCGCCGCGCTCAGCTCGACCCGGGTCGCGAGCTTGGCAATCAGATGATCGGTGACGACGATGGGGTAATCCACATGCAGGCTCCGCTCGGGCGGGAGCATATCGAACTCTCAGTCGCCGGGTTAAGCATAGCTTGCCCCGAGGCGCCCTGCACTATCACAGGCGTTATAGTCTCGCTCAAACATAGGTTAGACGCGCATTTCGGAAATTGTCGGTTATTGTAAGAAAATGTCGGGTGCCTCGCGCTGTACGGGTGGCGCGGAACCGATCGTCGCGCAGGGGCGTAGACGCCTTGCGAGAAACAGGGGCGAACACTGGGCGCGGCCGCCGCCGGTCGCCCCGGCCGTCGCGTCGAACGCACAGGATGTCGCTGATGCCGCGATACAGATTTCAGATCGCCCTGCGCGGCGAAGTGATCGAGGATCACGAGGGGATCGAACTCGCGCACCGCGCGGCGGCGATCGAGCATGCGATCGTGGCGATGCGCGAGATGCTGGCGGAGGACATCCGCCAGGGCTGTGTCGACCTGACGATGCGGATCGAGATCATCGAGGGTTGCGGTGCGACGGTCCACGTCGCCGACTGTGCCGAGGCGATGGCGGCCGGGACGATGCCGGCCCGCCGCCGCGCCTGACGCGCGGCGGCGGGCGGGCCGTCTGTCTTACCAGTGGCCGGTGTTGGGCATCGACGCCCAGGGCTCGGCGGGGTCGAGCCGGCCGTCCTGCAACAGCTCGATCGAGATGTTGTCGGGGGTGCGGACGAACGCCATGTGGCCGTCGCGCGGCGGCCGATTGATCGTCACGCCGGCGTCCTGGAGCCGCTGGCAGGTCTCGTAGATATTGTCGACGCGGTAGGCGAGATGGCCGAAATTGCGGCCTTCGCCATACTCTTCCGGATCCCAGTTGTGCGTCAGCTCGACCTCGGCGCTCTCGTCACCGGGCGCGGAGAGGAAGATCAGCGTGAAGCGACCCTGCTCGTTTTCGAGGCGGCGGGCCTCCTTCAGCCCGAGCAGCTCGAAGAACGCGATCGTCTTGGCCGGATCGGTGACCCGGATCATCGTGTGCAGATATTTCATGGACGGCCTTTTCGGGTTGGATCGCCGGTAGATAGGCGGCGCCCCGGCGGGGTTCCAGAGGGGCGGGTGGTGGCCGGGCCGTGAGGATTGCCAGTCTGGGTTCCCGCCTGCGCGGGAATGACGTTTGGGCGGGTGGCGTCGTGCTCGTCTCTCACGTCCGTCATCCCCGCGGAGGCGGGGATCCAGAGGGGCGGGCGGGGGTGGCCGGGCCGTGAGGGTTGCCAGTCTGGGTTCCCGCCTTCGCGGGAATGACGGTGGCGCGGGTGCGCCTCTCCCGGCGGATCAGGGTTTGGGCGGGTCGAACTGGCGGAGCGCGGCGATGGCGTTGCGGGCGGTGGGGGTGTCGGGGGCGAGGCGCGCGGCTTCGGCCCAGGCGGCGCGGGCGCGGGTCTCGTCGCCGTCGCGCGCGGCGATGTTGCCCGCCTCGAGCTGGACCGAGGCGTCGTCGGGGGAGCGCTTGAGCGCCTCGGCGATGTCGCCGCGTGCGCGGGGCAGATTGCCCATCCGCCGTGCGAGCGTTGCGGACAGCAGCCAGGCGAGCGGATCGTCGCCCGCGGTGGTCAGTGCGAGATCGATATCGGTGCGCGCCGAGGCGAGATCGTCCGCCGCGACGAGCGCCCGCGCATGATCGAGCCGCGCCTCGCCGAGCTGGAGCCCGGTCAGCGTCCCCGCGGTGAGCGCCGAATCGAGCGCGGTGCGCGCCTTGGTCGCGTCGCCCGCGGCGAGCCAGGCATTGCCGCCCTGCGCCCAGTAGGTCGCGGCGCGATCGTCGTGCGCGAGCTGCGCGTCGCGCGCCGCGCTCTCGAATTCGGCGGCGGCGGCGGCCCAGTTCTTTTCCGCGGCAAAGGCGAGCCCGCCACAGTCGCGCGCCGCGGCGCCGCCGCCCGCCATCCGCCAGCGGCCCGCCTCGGCACGCGCGGCGACCGGATCGGTGGCGATCGTCGCGATGCAGCGCTGGAGCCGCGTGGCATCGTCGGCGGGGCCCGCGGCAGGCTTGGCAGCAGGGCGCGCGGCAGGCTTTGTGGCGGGGCTGGCGGCCTGGGACAGGAGCAGCGCGGGGGCGAGCAGCATCAGGATCATAAGCGGGCGATCACATCCTCGACCGCGCGGATGATCAGCGCGATGTCGGAATCGCGTGACAGGCGGTGATCGCCGTCCTTGACGAGCAGTGTCTGCACATCGGCTGAACGAAGCAGCTCGGCGAGCCGGGTGGTGCGCAGCCACGGCACCGCCTTGTCGCGCTGGCCCTGGATCAGGCGGACCGGGCAGCGGATCTCGATCCAGCCGAACATCAGCCGGTTCGCCTCGCCCGACGCCCAGAAGCCGCGGGTGTAGATGGTGGGTTCGGGGCCGTAGTCGTTGGCGCGTTCGAGCCGGCCCGCGCTGAGCAGCGTCAGCTTTTCCTCAGGGGTGAAGCCCCAGTCGGTGAAGTCGGGGGCGGGGGCGATGCCGACGAGCGCTGCGACCAGATCGGGGCGGGCCTTCGCGACGAGCAGCATCAGCCAGCCGCCGAGCGACGAGCCGACGAGCACCGCGGGGCCGTCCGCCAAGGCCTCGAGCATCGCGATCACGTCGTCGCGCCAGTCGACGAGCGTCTGATCCTCGAACGCGCCCTCGCTCCGGCCGCAGCCGCCATAGTCGAAGCGGAGATAGGCGCGGCCCTGCGATTTCGCCCAGGCCTCGAGCGTGACCGCCTTGGTGCCCGTCATGTCCGAGCCATAGCCCGACAGGAAGACGATCGTCGGGCCGGTGCCGGTCGTGTGGTGATAGGCGAGGCGGGGGCGGTCCGGCGCGGGGGTGGTGGTGTCGGTCATGCGCGGGGCTTTAGCCAAAGCGGGCGGGTGGGGCTAGGTCAGGCTGGTGCAGAGGGGCTGGTGAAGATGTCCTCGATCGCGAGGCCGAACAGCTCGGCGATGCGGAAGGCGAGCGGGAGCGAGGGGTCGTAGCGGCCGGTCTCGATCGCGTTGACGCTCTGGCGCGAGACGTCGAGGCGGTCGGCGAGGTCGCCCTGGCTCCAGTCGCGTTCGGCGCGCAGGACTTTCAGGCGGTTCTTCATGCGGCGCCTGCGCGAACCGCGGCGATGTTGAGGCACCCGCCGAGCATCAGGCCGGCAAACCAGAGTACACCCGCCGAATAGGCCGGGAGGTGCGGGGCGAGGCCGAAGCTTTCGACAAAGCCCCAGATCGTCGTCGCGCAGAGCATGAAGACGGTGGCGATCAGCGTCTGGCGGACGTTCATCGTGCGGATATATTCGTCGGGCTCGTCGCGCAGATAGCGGCCCCAGACGAGGAAGACGCCGAGCAGCGGGAGCGCGGGCAGCACCGCGAGGAGATAGGCGAGCGGGCCGGTCGGCGGATGGCTGCGGAACAGCGCCACCACGCCGAACAGCGTGCCCATGTACGCGAGGCTGAGACCGAGAACGGTGGCGTTGTAGCGGCGCAGCGCGGGGCTCTTGTGCATGGTCAAGCGTCCTTTCGAGTCGGTAAAGGAAACTTGTCATCTAGGGGTGTGGGAGTCAAGGTGGCTTTACAGCGGGGGCGGGGTTGAGGGGATGCGATCGCGACTGTCCGCTCTCCCACGTAGGCGGGAGTCCAGGGTGGCAGGGCTCGGTGCTGCTTGGCTCTGGATCCTGACTTTCGTCAGGATGACGGGGGGAGGGGGGCGGCGCTTCCCCGCCGTCGGGAGGACGGGTGGGGGGCTGCACTTCACCGCCGTCATCCTGGGCTTGACCCAGGATCCAGGGTCACGGGGCGCAGCGCTGCTTGGCTCTGGGTCCTGACTTTCGTCAGGATGACGGGTGGGAGAGGGCGGCGCTTACCGCCTTCGTCCTGGGCCCCCGCTTTCGCGGGGGGACGGGGCAGCTTGCGCTGGGGTCAGATGATGAATTCTACCGTCTTCATCTGGGTCTGGTCGGCCGCCACCGCGCCGCGTTTGGCGACCATCTGGCGGTGGAGTTCGCGGACGGTGTCGCTGCCGCTGGTCTTGCACAAGGCGGGGATGACCGCGTGGACGAGCGCGCCGAGGCCGCCGGCGATCATCGTCACGCCGAACCGGCTGGCGACGCCGAAATGCTCGGCATAGCTTTCGCCGACGGTGGCGGGATGGTCGAGGAAGAGGCGGCGGAACATCGGCGGGTCTCCGGACGGGGGGCGCGCTTATCCTATCAGCCGGCGAGGGATTCGACCATGGTCGCCGCGAGCAGGCTGAGCGTGTCGTCGCGCGCGCCCATCACGACGATGCGGTCGCCGGGGCGGGCCTCGGCCACGAGGCAGGCGGCGGCGTCGGCGCGGTTGGGGATGTGGCGGGCGTCGCGGCCTTCCGCGGCGATCCGGGCGACGATGTCGGCGCTGGTGACCTCGCGGGTGACGGTGCCGCCATAATAGGCCGGGTCGGGGAGGACGAGCAGGTCTTCGGGGGCCAGCCTCGCGACGAAGGTGGCGACGAGCTCGGTGCCCATGACCTTCAAGGGGCCATAGCCGTGCGGCTGGAACAGGATCAGCAGGCGGCCGGGAAAGGCGTGGAGCGTGTCGAGCGTGGCGGCGATCTTGTCGGGGTTGTGGCCGAAATCGTCGATCACCGCGACGCCGTTCGCCTCGCCGACCAGATCGAACCGGCGGCGCAGGCCGGTGAAGCTCGCGAGCGCCCTGACCGCGTCGGGGAGTGACACGTCGGCGGCCATCGCCGCGCCGATCGCGGCGAGCGCGTTCGCGACGTTGTGGCGGCCGGGGACGGCGAGCTTCACGCGCGTGCGGACGCCGCGCGAGACGAGGTCGAACGCTATCGCGAAGGGTTCGGGGGCGAGGTTCTCGGCGCGGAGGTCGGCGGAGGCGTCGATCGCGAAGGTGGTGACCTGGCCGCGCGGGAGGCGGGCGGCGAGCGCTGCGGCGTCGGGGTCGTTGGCGTTGACGACCGCGGTCTCGGCCTTGGCGATGAAGGCGCCGAAGAGCGCGCGGAGTTCGTCGAGCGACTTGTGGTCGAGGCTGACATTGTTGAGCACGGCGATCTTGGGCGCGTAATGCGCGATCGAGCCGTCGCTTTCGTCGACTTCGCTGACGAAGGTGTCGCCCTCGCCGACTAAGGCACTCGCGAAGGGGGCGTCGGGGGTGGCGAAATTCTTCATCACCGCGCCGTTCATCACGGTCGGGTCGCGGCCGGCGGTGTGGAGGATCCAGCCGATCATGCCGGTGACGGTCGACTTGCCGCTGGTGCCCGCCACGCCGATCGGCAGGCGGCTGTCGTTGAACAAGGAGGCGAGCAGCTCGGCGCGGGTGGCGCGCGGGCAGCCGAGCGCGGCGGCGGCGATCATGTCGGGGACATTGGCCTCGATCGCGGCGGAGGCGACGACGTGCTGGTCCGCGGAGACGATGCCGCTGCCGTCCTGCGGGAAGAGCGCGACGCCCTTTGCGGCGAGATCGTCGAACTTGGCGGGGACGCGGCCCTGGTCGAGATTGCGGTCCGAGCCCGCGACGCTCGCGCCGCGGCCCGCGAGGATCATCGCGAGCGGCATCATGCCCGACCCGCCGATGCCGATGAAGAAATAGGCGGGCTGGTCGGCGGCGGTCTGGTCGGAGGGGTTGGTGATATCCATAAGCTCGCGCTATCGGCGGTTGCGTAACGGGGCAAGACAGGACGAACCATGCGCATCGGTGTTCTCGCCGCGTCGAGCCGGACCAACCCTTCGGCGATCCCCGTGGTCACCGCCTATGCGGCGCGCGCGTTTCCCGAGGTCGAGCTGGTATTCCATCCGCAGTGCACCGCGACCGACGGGCATTTCGCGGGATCGGACTTCGCGCGCGCGGCGGCGTTTCTGGAATACGCCAATGATCCGGCGTTCGACGCGATCTGGTTCCTGCGCGGGGGCTATGGCGCGAACCGGATCCTGCAGATGGTGATGCCCGAGCTGGGGCGCGCGGCGCGGCACAAGACGTATCTGGGCTATTCGGATGTCGGGTTCCTGCTGGGGGCGCTTTACGCGCGGCGGATCGGGCGGGTGGCGCACGGGCCGATGGTGAGCGACATCAACCGGCATGACGGCGAGGTGACGGTGGCGCGGTCGCTCGGGTGGATGGCGCGGGGGGATCGCAGCGGACTCGAGCCGGGGCTCGGGGGGCAGCCCTCGGCGGCGTTCAACCTGTCGATCCTGACGTCGCTGATCGGGACGCCGTGGCTGCCGGATCTGACCGATCACGTGCTGATCGTCGAGGAGGTGTCGGAGCCGATGTATGCGATCGACCGGATGCTGTTCAAGGTGGCGAACGCGACGCAGCTGAAGGGGATTGCCGGGCTCAGGCTCGGGGCGGTGACCGCGGTGCAGGCGAACGAGCCGGCCTGGGGGGAGACGCTGGATTACATGATGGTGCGCTGGGCGCGGGACATGGGGGTGCCGTATCTGGGGCGGGCCGAGGTGGGGCACACGCAGGGAAACCATGTGGTGCCGTTCGGGGTGGGGTGAGGGGGCAGATGGCTTCCACCCCGGCGGAGGCCGGGGTCCAGATGGTGAGGTCGGCGTAACTGGGCGCGGTCCTTTGTTGGCGGCGTTTCCCAACTGGGCCCCGGCCTTCGCCGGGGAACATGGGGGCGGTTCGTGGGGTGTCGGTGCGTGGCGGGTTGCCTATATCGGCTGGGCGACGGCATAAGCGCCGCTCTTCCATCACGAGAAAGTTCCTCATGTCTGCCATGTTCCGCATTACGCTTCCCGACGGTTCCGTCCGCGAGGTTGCGCCCGGGACTACGCCCGCGGATGTTGCCGCGGCGATCGGGCCGGGGCTTGCCAAGGCGGCGCTGGCGGCGCGGATCGATGGGCAGGTGCGGGATCTGAGCCGGCCGTTCGAGGGGGATACGCAGCTGGCGCTCGTCACCGCGCGCGACGAGGCGGATGCGCTCGAGCTGGTGCGGCATGACCTGGCGCATGTGATGGCGGAGGCCGTGCAGCATTTGTTTCCGGGCACGCAGATCACCTTCGGGCCGGCGACCGATGACGGCTTCTATTACGACTTCGCGCCGAAGGACCGGCCGTTCACCGACGAGGACCTGCCGGCGATCGAGGCGGAGATGCGGGCGATCATCGCGCGGAACGAGCCGTTCCTGCGCGAGGTCTGGTCGCGCCAGCAGTTGATCGACCGGTGGACCGAGCAGGGCGAGACGTTCAAGGCCGAATGGGCCGCCGAGCTGCCCGAGGGCGAGGAGCTGACCATCTATCGCCAGGGCGAGTGGCTCGACATGTGCCGCGGGCCGCACATGGTTTCGACCGGCAAGCTCGATCCCGCGGCGTTCAAGCTGACGCGCGTGAGCGGCGCCTATTGGCGCGGCGACCAGAAGAACGCGATGCTCAGCCGGATCTACGGCACCGGCTGGCTCAACAAGAAGCAGCTCGACCAGCATCTGTTCCGGCTGGAGGAAGCCGCCAAGCGCGATCATCGGAAAATCGGGCAGGAGATGGACCTGTTCCACCTCCAGTCCGAGGCGCAGGGGTCGGTGTTCTGGCATCCCAACGGCTTCGTGCTGTGGCGCCAGCTGGAGGCGTATATGCGTCGGCGGCTCGATGCGGCGGACTATGCCGAGGTGAAGACGCCGCAGCTGATGGACGCCAAGCAGTGGGAGCAGTCGGGCCACTGGGGCAAGTATCGCGAGAACATGTTCGTGGTGCCCGACGAGATCCCCAATGTGGAAGACGAGGGCGCGGTCCTGTCGGGCGAGGGCGACCTGATGGCGCTCAAGCCGATGAACTGCCCGGCGCACGTCCTGATCTTCAAGCAGGGGATCAAGTCGTACCGCGACCTGCCGATCCGGATGGCCGAGTTCGGCTGCTGCCACCGCAACGAGCCGCATGGCGCGCTGCACGGCATCATGCGCGTGCGGCAGTTCACGCAGGACGACGCGCATATCTTCGTCCGCGAGGACCAGCTGGTCGAGGAGGTGCGCAAGTTCTGCGAGCTGCTCGACAGCGTGTACAAGCATCTGGGCTTCGAGGATTATGCGGTGAAGCTCGCGCTGCGCCCCGAGAAGCGGTTCGGCGACGATGCGATGTGGGACAAGGCGGAGGCCGAGCTGCGCGAGGCGGTGATGCAGTCGACGCTGCCCGACACGATCAAGGCGAATTTCGAGGAGCTGCCGGGCGAGGGGGCCTTCTATGCGCCGAAGCTCGAATTCCACCTGACCGATGCGATCGGGCGGACGTGGCAGGTCGGCACGATCCAGTCGGACCGCGTGCTGCCCGAGCGACTCGACGCGTCCTATGTGGGCGCGGATGGCGAGCGGCATCGGCCGGTGATGCTCCACCGCGCGATTCTGGGCACGTTCGAGCGGTTCATCGGCATCCTGATCGAGCATCATGCCGGGCGCTTCCCGCTCTGGCTGGCGCCGGTGCAGGTAGTGGTCGCGACGATCGTGTCGGATGCGGACGACTATGCGCACAGTGTGGTCGCCGCGCTGCGCAAGGCGGGGATCCGGGTCGAGACCGACCTGCGCAACGAGAAGATCAACTACAAGGTGCGCGAGCACAGCCTGGCCAAGGTGCCGGTGCTGTTCGTGGTCGGCAAGCGCGAGGCGGACGAGGCGACGGTCGCGATTCGGCGGCTGGGCAGCCAGGGGCAGGAGATGCTGTCGCTCGACGAGGCGGTGGCACGCCTTGCGATCGAGGCGCGCGCTCCCGATATGTGATGGACGAGGCCGGCTTTCCGCGCAGAGCTTTCTGCGCTATAAGCCGGCCCAAATACTTCGTCAGAAACAACAGGAGCAACCCCCATACGTCCTCCCACGATGCGCCGGCCCATGCAGACGCCCGCGATGAACGGCCCGCGATTCAACGAATTCATCCAAAGCCAGAAGGTCCGCGTGATCGATCACGAGGGCGAGAATCTGGGCGTGATGTACACGCGCGAAGCGATCGAGCAGGCGGCCGAGCATGGTCTGGACCTGGTTGAGGTCTCGCCCAACGCCGATCCGCCCGTCGCCAAGTTCCTCGATGTCGGCAAGTTCAAGTACGAGGCGCAGAAGAAGGCGAACCTCGCACGCAAGTCGCAGAAGACGCAGGAGATCAAGGAGATCAAGATGCGTCCGAACATCGACGACCATGATTACGACACGAAGATGAAGAAGGTGAACGACTTCATCGGCGAAGGCGACAAGGTCAAGATCACGCTGCGCTTCCGTGGCCGCGAGCTGAGCCATGGCCAGCTGGGCATGAACCTGTTGAAGCGCGTGCAGGACGACGTCGCGGAGATCGCCAAGATCGAGGCGTATCCGCGCATGGAAGGCCGTCAGATGCTGATGGTGCTCGCGCCCAAGTAACGGCGTGACGACGCGGCCCCGCGATGCGGGCGCGATACGACGATAGCGACCGGCCCATCGCCCCCTGTCCGGGGCGGTGGGCCGTTTGCGTTGGGGTGCAGGTCACCATGACCCGTTCCGTAGCGTCAACCGCCGCGGTCGAACCGCCCGTGCGCGATGCATCGATTTCGGGGCTATCACGCGGTGTTATTGCTCGGTGTTGCGGAAGTGCGACACAGCGACCGGAAAGTTACTTCCGCATACGGAAATCGGTGGACGCTGCATGAAAATTCCAATTACCTCCTGACCAAACCGGAAATTCGAAATAATTCGAAGCCGCCAGGAGAGATGCCCATGCGCATGACCGCATATCTGTTGTCTGCCGCCGCGACGATCGCGATCGCGGCGCCGGCCTTCGCACAGGATGTCCCGACGACGCAGCCCGAGGCGCAGACCGTACCCTCAAATACATCGGGTACCGCCGCCGCGTCGGTCGATGCGCAGCAGCAGCCGGTTGCCGAGAACGCGAATCCCCAGCCGATCAATGCGGGCGACATCGTCATCACCGCGACGCGCCGCTCCGAGCGGCTGTCGAACGTGCCGATCGCGGTGTCCGCGGTCGGCCAGGCCGCGCTCCAGAATTCGGGCGCGACCGACATCCGCCAGATGACCCAGCTTGCGCCGTCGCTGCTGATCTCGTCGACCGGCTCGGAGGCGAACGCCTCGGCGCGTATCCGTGGCATCGGCACGGTCGGCGACAATCCCGGCCTTGAAAGCTCGGTCGCGGTGTTCATCGACGGCGTCTATCGCAGCCGCACGGGTTCGGGTCTGAACGATCTGGGCGAAGTCGACCGGATCGAGGTGCTGCGCGGGCCGCAGGGGACGCTGGCCGGGCGCAACGCATCGGCGGGCACGATCAACATCCTGACCAAGCTGCCCTCCTACCAGTTCGGCGGCTATGGCGACGCGACCTATGGCAATTACAACAATATCCGCATCGCGGGCGGGCTGACCGGGCCGATCATCAAGGACAAGCTGGCGTTCCGGCTCGACGGCGTGTTCGGCAAGCGCGACGGCTATTATTACGACGTCATCAACCAGACCGATTATAACGACCGCAACCGCTATTTCGTGCGCGGGCAGCTGCTGTTCGAGCCGAGCGCCGACGTGTCGGTGCGGCTGATCGGCGATTACACGCGGCGTGACGAAAAGTGCTGCGGCGCGGTCTATATCGACACGCGCGAGAAGATCGACCCGACGCCGGGCGTCGCGGGCGACTTCGCGATCAACCCGGCGGGCAACCGCATCCAGCAGGTCATGCAGAGCATGGGTGCGGTGTTCCCGAGCCAAGGCGACCCGTATAACCGCCGCATCGCCAACACGCTGGGCCGCGCCTATTCGAACATCACCAAGGATTATGGCGGCTCGGGCCAGATCGACGCGAACCTGGGCTTTGCGCAGCTGACCTCGATCACCGCGTATCGCGAGTACAAGTCGGGCGGCGCGGCCGACATCGACTACGGCAATCTCGACATCGGTTATCGTGCGGACGACGGCAACAGCTATCGCCAGTTCCACACCTTCAGCCAGGAAGTCCGGCTGAACGGGTCGCTGTTCGACGACAAGCTCGACTGGCTGGTCGGCGGCTATTATTCGAAGGAAGACCTGGTCGTTGCGGACAATCTGAAGTTCGGGACGCAATATGGCGCGTTCGCCGCGTGCCGGATCGTCGCGACGGTCAACCCGGCGGCGGCGCTGCGCAATCCGGCCAATCCGGGCTGCCTCAGCGCGACGGGACGTGCGGTCCTGTCGGGACAGGTTCCGGGCACGCAGCCCGCCTTCGGCGCGCTGACCGGTACCATCCTGAGCGGCATCGACCGGCTGAGCACGCTCAACAATCTGGGCGACCAGCGGTCGACCTATTATCAGGACAGCGAGAATTACGCGTTCTTCACGCACAACATCTTCAAGGTCACCGACAAGCTGTCGATCACCGGCGGGCTTCGCTACACGCATGAGCAGAAGGATTTCCACGCCGATTTCAACAACAACAACACCGTCTGCCCCGCGCAGCAGGCCGCGCTGAGCCCGCTGCTGGCGAGCGCGGCGGTGCCCGCCAGCCTGAAGACGCTGGTCGGCGGCATCGTCACGCTGACCTGCACGGGCAATTCGACCTCGGCGCTGAACGGGCTCGATCTGAACGACGGGTTCAAGGAAGGCGAGTTCAGCGGCACGGGGATCGTGTCGTACAAGCCGCGTACCGACACGCTGCTCTATGCGTCCTATTCGCGCGGCTACAAGGCGGGCGGCTATAATCTCGACCGGTCGGACCTGACCGCGAACGTCTTCTCGTCGCCGACCAATGCCAGCGCGAGCCGGCTGCGGTTCGATCCCGAGACGGTCAATTCCTATGAGCTGGGGCTGAAGTTCACCTCCGCGCAGTTCACCTTCAACGTCGCGGGCTTCCGCCAGGAGTTCAAGAACTTCCAGCTGAACACGTTCAACGGCACCAACTTCATCGTCCAGAACATCAGCTCGTGCGACACCAGCCTGAACGGCGCGGATCGCGATGCGAGTGCGGCGACGGGCGCGTGCACCGGCGACGTGAAATACGGCGTGCGGTCGCAGGGCGTCGAGCTCGAGGCGGGGCTGTTCCCGGTCCGCGACGTCGCGGTGTCGCTCGGCTACACCTATGTCGACACGACCTTCAAGAACAACCTGGTCGGGTCGGAGACGGGCGAGGCCCTCGACCCCGCGCTGTTCCTGCTGTCGGGCAACACGCTGTCGAACGCGCCCAAGCACACGGTCACCGCGTCGGGGACGTGGACGCCCGAGCTGGGGTCGTCGGGGATCACCGGGCTGTTCTACATCGATGGCCGCATGACCAGCGACTATAATACCGGGTCGGACCTGTTCACCGAGAAGGCGCAGGACGGCTTCTTCCTGATGAACGCGCGGATCGGCATCCGCGGGCCGGCGCAGAAATGGGCGGTCGAATTGTGGGCGCAGAACCTGCTCGACACCGATTACCAGCAGGTCGGCTTCAACGCGCCGTTCCAGGGCGCGGGCAATCTCGACCAGGTGAAGGCGTTCGGCGGGGTGGGGAACCAGATCTTCACCTCGTACCTCGCCGAGCCGCGGACCTATGGGCTGACGGTGCGCACGCGGTTCTGATTGCGTTTGGAGGGTAGGGGAGGCCGGTCCGTTCGCGGGCCGGCCTTTTGCGTTTGGGGGGCTTCGTTCACGTCCGTCATCCTGACGAAAGTCAGGATCCAGGATAACTCAGCGGGACGATCGTGGCTCTGGATCCTGACTTTCGTCAGGATGACGGGCGAAGTTAGGCGGCGAGGTCTAGTTCCTTGCCGGCGGCCGCCGCGAGCAGGCGGCGTTCGAGGGTCTTCAGCCGGGCGGGGGCGGTGATGCGGTCGCCGGTGAGGTCGGTGATGTAGAAGGTGTCGACCGCGCGTTCGCCATAGGTGGCGACATGCGCGGAGTGGATCGTCACCTTCGACTGGAAGAGCGCCTGGGCGAGCCGGTTGAGCAGGGCGGGGCCGTCGCGGGCGTTGACCTCGACCACGGTGAAGCGGTTCGAGGCGCGGTTGTCGATCATCGCGTTGGGGACGATGTCGAACGCCTCGGCGCGCGCGCGCGGGAGCGGCTTGGCGACGAGGCGGTCGGCGAGCTTGCCGCGGTTGGCGAGCGCATCCTCGATCGCGGTCTTCAGCCGGGCGAGCTGTTCGCTGCCGTCGAACGGGCGGCCGAACGGATCCTGGACGAGGAAATTGTCGACCGCCATGCCGTCGCGCGTGGTGTGGATCCGCGCGTCGATGATGTTGCCGCCCGCGACATGGATCGCGCCGGCGATGCGGTAGAAGAGCCCGGGATGATCCGCGGCGTAGATCGTCACGAGCGTGGCGCCGCGGCCGGGATAGACATGCGCGTCGATCGCGAGCTGCGCGTCGCCGGTGCCGGCGAGGAAGCGGGCATTGTGGACGAGCACGTCCTCGGGCTCGGCGATCCAATAGGCCTCGGGCATGCGGCGGACGAACGCGGCGAACTCGGCGTCGCTCCAGCCGAGATCGGCGTGGAGCGTCTCGTGCTTGGCGGCGATGCGTTCGGCGCGGCCCTTCTGCTTGTGGCCGAGCCGGAGCACCTCCTCGGCGGATTCATAGAGGTCGCCGAGCAATTGGCGCTTCCAGCCGTTCCAGACGCCCGGGCCGACCGCGCGGATATCGACGATGGTGAGGACGAGCAGGAGGCGGAGTCGCTCGGGGCTTTGCACCACGTCGCAGAAATCGAGGATCGTCTTGAAGTCCGACAGGTCGCGCTTGAACGCGGTCGCGGACATCAGCAGATGCCAGCGCACGAGCCAGGCGACGGTCTCGGTCTCGGCCGGCGACAGGCCGAAGCGCGGGCAGAGGCGCTGCGCGACCTCCGCGCCGAGGATCGAATGATCGCCGCCGCGGCCCTTGGCGATGTCGTGGAGCAGCACCGCGACATAGAGGACGCGGCGCGAGACGATCTGGCGGAAGATCGCGCTGGCGAGCGGATGGTCGTCCTTCAAGGCGCCATTCTCGATCCGCGCGAGCAGGCCGAGTGCGCGGATCGTGTGTTCGTCGACGGTGTAGTGGTGGTACATGTCGAACTGCATCTGCGCGACGACGCGGCCGAAATCGGGCACGAACCGACCGAACACGCCGGTCTCGTTCATCCAGCGCAGGACGAGTTCGGGATCGCGCGGCGAGCTGAGGACGTCGAGGAACAGCGCGTTGGCGGTGGGATCGTCGCGGATGTCGTCGACCAGCTTCACGTCGCGGGCGGCCGCGCGCATCGCGAGCGGGTGGATCTCGAGCGCGTTGCGGTCGGCGAGCTGGAAGATCTCGATCAGCCGGACCGGACTTGCACGGAAGAAATCGTCGTCGGGCAGCGCCAGCCGGCCGCGGTCGAGGACGAAGCCGTTCAGCCGGCGCGGGCTGCGGCGGATCGTCGGCAGGCCGAAGCGGCGGCCGCGCGCGGCGAATTTCTCGTCGAGATGCGCGAGGAAGACGCCGGTGAGGTCGCCGACGGTCTTCGCCTGGAGAAAGTAGAAATGCATGAAGCGCTCGACCTTCGGCTTGCCCGGGCGGTCGGAGAAGCGCATCCGGTCGGCGATCTCGCGCTGGACGTCGAAGGTCAGCCGGTCCTCGGCGCGACCGGTGATGCTGTGGAGGTGGCAGCGCACCGCCTGGAAGAAATTGTCGGCGCGGTGGAAGAGGCGATATTCGGCCTTGGTGAACAGCCCGACATCGACGAGCTGCGCCGCGCGCTGGACGTCGTAGATGTATTTGCCGATCCAGAAGAGCGCGTGGAGATCGCGCAGGCCGCCCTTGCCCTCCTTGACGTTGGGTTCGACGACATAGCGCGTGTCGCCCATCTTGCGGTGGCGCAGGTCGCGCTCGACGAGCTTGTCGGCGATGAACGCGCGTGCGGTATCCGCCTGGACCTCGACCTTGAAGCGGCGCGACGCCTCTTCGTAGAGATCCATGTCGCCGGTGACGTAGCGCGCCTCGAGCAGGGCGGTGCGGACGGTGATGTCAGCCTTGGCCTGGCGGATCATCTCGTCGAGCGAGCGGCTGGACTGGCCGAGTTTCAGGCCGAGATCCCAGAGCGTGTAGAGCATCGATTCGATGATGCGTTCGACCCGCGGGGTCTGCTTGCCGGGCGTGAGGAAGCCGATATCGACATCCGAATGCGGCGCCATCTCGCCGCGGCCATAGCCGCCGACCGCGATCAGCGTCAGCCGGTCGTCGGGGGTGGGCGCGGGCGCGGGGTGCAGCCGGGTGGTGGTGAAGTCGAACAGCAGGCGGAGCAGCTGGTCGATCAGATAGGCCTGCGCGCTCGACACCTCGAGCCCGCGGCTGGGATGTTCGGCGAGCCGCTTGGCGACCTCGACCCGGCCCGCGTCGAGCGCGGCCTTGAGCAGGATCGTCGCCTGGCGGCCGAGCGCGACCGGGTCGGTCTCGTCCAGCGCGGCGATGGTGTCGGCGACCGCGCGGCGATCGATGATCGCGCGGCGGTTGGGCAGGTGATCGAAGCGGCCGGTCATGCGGGACCAGATAGGGCGCGCGGCGCCATTCGTCATCTTGATTGCGGGAATCCTTCCCGAACCCTAGGTCTTCGCGCGGGTTTGGCGAAAGGAAGACGATGAGCGAAGCGTTGCGCGTGGGACTGGCGGGCCTGGGAACCGTGGGGGGCGGCGTCATCCGGCTGCTCGACGCGAACCGCGAGCTGATCGCCAGACGGGCCGGGCGCGCGATCGAGGTCGTCGCGGTGTCGGCGCGCGACCGCTACAAGGATCGCGGCGTTGATCTGACGCGGTTCGCCTGGGTCGACGACACGACCGCGCTGGCGCAGCAGGGGGACGTCGATGTCGTCGTCGAGCTGATCGGTGGATCGGACGGCCCCGCGCTGACGCTCGCGCGCTCGACGCTCGCCGCGGGCAAGTCGTTCGTCACCGCGAACAAGGCGATGCTCGCGCATCACGGCTATGAGCTGGCGACCGCGGCGGAGGCGGCGCGCGTCGCGCTGAAGTTCGAGGCGGCGGTCGCGGGCGGGATCCCGGTGATCAAGGGCCTGCGCGAGGGCGCGGCGGCCAATGCGATCGGGCGGGTCTACGGGATCCTCAACGGGACGTGCAATTTCATCCTGAGCAAGATGGAGGCGGAGGGGCGCGATTTCGCCGAGATCCTCGCCGAGGCGCAGGCGCTGGGCTTTGCCGAGGCGGATCCGAGCTTCGACATCGACGGGGTGGATGCGGCGCACAAGCTGTCGATCCTCGCCTCGATCGCGTTCGGGACGCGGCCGGCGTTCGACACGGTGGCGGCGAGCGGCATCCGGCACCTGCTGGGCGCGGATATCGCCGAGGCGGCGGCTTTAGGCTACCGCGTGCGGCTGCTCGGGCTGGCGGAGGACGGGCCCGACGGGCTGTTCCAGCGCGTGCATGCGCATCTGGTGCCGGTCGACCATCCGCTCGCGCATGTGACGGGGTCGCTGAACGCCGTGGTCGCGGAGGGCAATTTCGTCGGGCGGCTGCTGTTCCAGGGCGCAGGCGCGGGCGACGGGCCGACCGCGAGCGCGGTGGTCGCGGACCTGATCGACATTGCGCGCGGCGAATATGGGCCGCCCTATGCGATGCCGGCGGCGTCGCTGGTCGCGGCGGCGACCGCGGACAGCGGCGAACGGCGCGGGCGCGCCTATCTGCGCTTCACGGTCGCGGACCGGGTCGGCGTGCTGGCCGAGATCGCCGCGGCGATGCGCGACGCGGGCGTCTCGATCGAGAGCCTGATCCAGCGCGGCGCGATGGCGGACGGCAGCGTGCTCGTCGCGATCGTCACGCATGAGGGGCCGGAACGCTCGGTGGCGCAGGCGCTGGAGAAATTGCGGGGGTCGCAGAGCCTGGTGGGGCAGCCGTTGTGGATGCATATTCTGGGGTGATTTTGGGGGTGGGGTGACGGCCGCCCGCTTCGTCATCCCGGGCTTGACCCGGGACCCAGGGTGGCGGGGTGCTGCGCTGCTTGGCTCTGGGTCCTGACGTTCGTCAGGATGACGGGGTGGGTTACGGCCGTGCGGGGGCCGGGGGTGCGGGGTCGGACAGGTCGATGGCGATGCGGCCGGTCTTGTCGGGTTTCTTGGCGAAGGCGCTTTTGGCGAGCGCGACGGCGCCGGCGACGAGCGGGGCGATCGGGGGGCCGAAGCCGGACTGGCAGCCGCTCTGGGTCGCGGCGCAGGGCGTGCCCTCGAGCGACAGCGCGCGGATCGCGGTCATGTTCGGGTTGGCGGCGACGGGGCGGTCGGGCGGGCCCCAGTCGGGGAGCGGCAGGCGCGGGCCCGATTGGGTGCCGGGCGCGCAGACGGTAATCGTCTTGTCGCCCTCCTTCACCACCGGACAGTCGGGGGGATTGAGGATCGACCAGCTCTTCTCGGTCGGGGCGGACGATACCTGTGTGGCGGCGGGCTTGGCCGCAGGTGTAGCGCCGGCCTGTGCGAGCGCGAGCAGGGTGACGAGAATCATCGACGGCGCCTCAACGGTTTGCGGTGATCATGGGCATCGCCCGAGCATGGACCCGATCGGGGCGTCTTGCCACTGTCCAGATGGCGGGGGGCTGATGGCGGGGGCGTGATGGCGCGGGGGTCAGGGTGCGGGTTTGCGGAGGCCGCCGGCGGTGACGCCCGCCGCGCCGACGCCGACCGACACGCCGGCCATGCCGCCGCCGACCTGGAACGGGCCCATGTCCTGGACCGGGGTGCGCGCGTTGAGCAGCCGGACGCGTTCCGCGGCGAGGCTTTCATGGCGCGGATCGCCGGGGTCGTGCTCGACGAACGGCACGCGGAACCGATCCGCCTGGCGCAGGCCGCAGACGGTGATGTCGGTCGAGGCGGGATCGATGACGCAGCGGGGTTCGGCGGCGAGTCGCTCGCTGGCCTTGGCGAGCAGCGGGTCCTGAGCGAGAGCCAGAAGCAAGGCGAACATGACCTGTCCCCGATACGCGATGGGCCGATACGAAGCTCGTCGCGAGGGTGACGCACGCGCAGGCGAGCCGCAAGCGTCAGTCGGTCGGATCCCGATCTATCCTGGCGACGCCGAGCCGGGGGATCTCGATCGCGGGGCAGCGGTCCATGACGACCTGAAGCCCGGCGGCTTCGGCGCGGGCGGCGGCAGCCTCGTTGACCACGCCGAGCTGCATCCACACCGCTTTCGCGCCGACTGCGATCGCCTGGTCGACGGCCTCGCCCGCGGCGGCGGAGTTGCGGAAGATGTCGACGATGTCGATTTGGTCGCCGAGCTGGGCGAGTTCGCGGAAGACGAATTCGCCGTGGATGTGCTCGCCGGTGATCTGCGGGTTGACCGGAATGACGCGATAACCGTGCGCCTGCATCCGCGCCATCACGCCGTAGGAGGGGCGGTCGGGGCGGTCGGAGGCGCCGACCAGCGCGATCGTGCGCGCGTTTTCGAGAAGCGCCTTGATATCGGAATTGGCGGTAAGAGGCATCGCGGCGTCCTCTTCGGGGAGCACCCGTCCGGGTCTGTACATAGACCGGTCGGGTGGCTGGAATCCTGGTCCGCTCGTGCCGTAGCTCTACGCGCCAGGCACGACCGGTAACTGCACAACGGTGCGGGCCCCAAAACGTTTCACATTTTTCCAATCCATGCGACGACCTGAGCGGCGAGGGCGGCAAAGATCACGTCGTCGGGCTCGGCCGCGGGGGGCGTTCCCGCGTCGGAGGCGGTGCGGATCGACAGCGTCAGCGGGACGCGGCCGAGGAACGCGATGCCGAGCTCACGCGCCGCCGCCTCGGCGCCGCCGTTGCCGAACGGATCCGAGCTTTCGCCGCAATGCGGGCAGACATAGCCGGCCATGTTCTCGACCAGCCCGATGATCGGGATCCCGGCTTTCTCGAACAGGTCGATCGCGCGGCGGGCGTCGATCAGCGCGAGGTCCTGCGGGGTCGAGACGATGATCGCGCCCGCGGGACGGTATTTCTGGACCATCGTCAGCTGGACGTCGCCGGTGCCGGGGGGAAGATCGAGCACGAGCGTGTCGGTCGCGCCCCAGTCCGCCTCGACCAGCTGGCCGAGCGCGCCCGCCGCCATCGGTCCGCGCCAGGCGAGCGCGCGACCTGGATCAACGAGCTGGCCCATCGACAGGAGGGGGACGCCGTAGGGGGTGGGGACCGGGTCGAGCACCTTGTCCTTGGCGGTCGGGCGGGTGCCCTCGACCCCCATCAGCCGTGGCTGCGACGGGCCGTAAATGTCCGCGTCGACGAGGCCGACGCGGCGCCCGGCCTTCGACAGCGCGATGGCGAGGTTGGCGGACAGCGTCGACTTGCCGACCCCGCCCTTGCCGCTGGCGACCGCGATCAGCCGGCGGGTGGTGCGTTCGGCGGTCATGACCACGCGCACCTCGCCGACGCCCGGCGCGGTCGCGGCCATCTTCACCGTCGCCTCGAGCGCGTCGCGCGCCTTCGGGTCGAGGCCGGTCGCATCGACCACCACGCCGAGCCGCGTTCCTTCGAGTCGCACCGTGGCGCGCGTGCCCGCCACTGCGGCAATCGCCGCCTTTACCGCTTCAATGTCGATCATCGCCGCCAGATAGGCCCGTGGCGGGCGCTTGGCACTGTTTTTCCGCGATGGCACACCTATAAAGGTTGGATGACGATCTTTACGCGCTGGCTCCGGCGTCCCCCCATTCTCGCCGTCGAAACGCCAAAGGGCCCCTGGGGCGGCTCGGGTGACGACAATGCCGGCGAGGGCGGCGGCCCCCGCAATCCCTGGGCGCTGCCCCCCGGCGGTCGCAAGCCGACCGGCAAGCCGAGCGCGCTCGACGAATTCCTGAAAAAGGCGCGGGTCTCGGGCGGCGGTGGCGGCGGCGGCAGCAGCGGCGGCGGGTTCGGCGGCCTGCCGACGGGCGCCAATGCGCGCGCGCTGTGGGCGATCGCGGTCGCGGTGATCGTGGTCCTGTGGCTGCTGTTCACGTCATTCCACCAGATCGGGCCGCAGCAGCGCGGCGTGGTCACCTATTTCGGCAAATATGCCGGCACGCTCGACCCGGGCATCCGCCTGACCCCGCCCGCGCCGATCGCGAGCGTCGAGGTGGTCGACGTGCAGAATATCCGCACCGACAATTTCCCCGTCGGCGACGGCGAGAACCTGACGCTGACCGGCGACCAGAATATCATCGATCTCGCCTATTCGGTGCGCTGGGACATCGCCGATCCGCGCGATTACGTGTTCCAGCTCGCCGAGCCGAACACCACGGTGCGCGCCGCGGCCGAGAGCGCGATGCGCGCGGTGGTCGCGACGACGACGCTGGAGCAGGCGATCGGCACGGGCCGCACGGTGATCGAGCAGCGCGTCGCCGAGCTGACCCAGCAGATCCTCAACGACTATAAGTCGGGCGTCCGCATCCAGGGCGTCGCGATCAAGCAGGCCGCCGCGCCCGCGCAGATCGTCGAGGACTTCAACGCGGTGACCGCGGCGCAGCAGGAGGCGATCGCCAACCTCAACCAGTCGCGCTCCTATGCGCAGCAGGTCGTGGCGCGCGCGCAGGGCGAGGCCGCATCGTTCGACAAGGTCTATGAGCAATATCGCCTCGCCCCCGAGGTGACGCGTCGACGGATGTATTACGAGACCATGGAAGCGGTATTGGCCAAGAGCGACAAGACGATCGTCGAGACTCCGGGCGGCGTCGTCCCCTATCTGCCGTTGCGCAACGGCAAGCGGCTCGCCGATCCGGAGGTCGCGCCGCGCGCCGCCCAGCCGGCGACGCCCGCGCCGGCCGCCGCCGCCGCCGCCGCCGCCGCCCAGCCGGGAGCTGCCCAGTGAACGGCCTGACCTGGCGTAACCCGCTGATCGCGGGCGCGATTGCACTGGTGCTCGTGATCCTTGCCGCGGCGAGCTTTGCGATCGTGCCGGAAACGCAGCAGGCGGTGATCCTGCGGTTCGGCCAGCCGATCCGGACGGTCAACGCCTATGCGCCCGGCCAGCCGTTCGGCCAGACCGGCGCGGGGCTGATCGTACGCGTGCCGTTCATCGACCGCATCGTGTGGATCGACAAGCGCGTGCAGGACATCGAGCTGGACAACACGCTGGTGCTGTCGACCGACCAGCTGCGGCTCGAGGTCGATGCCTATGCGCGCTACCGCGTCGTCGACCCGCGCAAGATGCGCAACGCGGTCGGCAGCGAGGAACGCATTCCCGACCAGCTGCGCCCGATCCTGGGGTCGGCGCTGCGCAACGAGCTGGGCAAGCGGCGCTTCGTCGAACTGCTCAGCCCCGAGCGGTCCGAGCTGATGGATAATATCCAGACCGGGTTGCAGCGCGTGGCGAGCCAGTACGGTGTCGAGATCGTCGACGTGCGGATCAAGCAGGCGAACCTGCCCGTCGGCCTGCCGCTCGAAAGCGCGCTCAAGCGCATGTCGAGCGCACGCCAGCAGGAGGCGATCACGATCCGCGCCGAGGGCCAGAAGCAGGCGCAGATCGTCCGTGCGCAGGCGGACGCCGATTCGGCGAAGATCTATGCCGAGAGCTTTGGCAAGGATGCCGACTTCTACGACTTCTACCGGGCGATGCAGTCCTACCGGCACACGTTCGGGGCAGATGGCGGTCCGGCACCCGAAGGATCGACGTCGATAATTCTTTCGCCGAACAACAGCTATCTGCGGGAATTCGAGGGCCGCGGGCGTTAAAGCCCGTGAGCTTGCTCTGAACACCCGTTCATATTCAAGCGTCGTTCAGCCGTAATCGGCGATGAAACCCCGGTTTCGGACGATGAAACGAGAGGACAATATCCAGTGCGTTACGCCTACGCCATTACCAGCGCTCTACTGCTCGGCGGCGCGACCGCGACGCTCGCGCTCCAGCCCGGCACCGCTTCGGGGACCGGCCAGGTCGCCCAGAACGAACCCGGCGCGATCCAGGCGGTCGTGCCCAAGCCCGGCGCGCCGATGAGCTTTGCCGACATGGTCGCGCGGCTTCAGCCCGCGGTCGTGAACATCTCGACCAAGCAGACGATCGTCCAGAAGCAGCAGGCCAACCCGTTCGCGGGCACGCCGTTCGGCGAGCTGTTCGGCGGCATGGGCGGCGGTCCGCAGGGTGGCCCGCCGGTCAAGCGCGAGGGTGCGTCGCTCGGCTCGGGCTTCCTGATCTCGGCGGACGGCTATGTCGTCACCAACAATCACGTGATCTCGCCGGGCGCGCAGGGCGCGACGGTCGATTCGATCACGGTGACGCTGAGCAACAAGAAGGAATATGTCGCCAAGGTCATCGGCAAGGACCAGGAATCGGACCTGGCGCTGCTGAAGATCGACGCGCCGAACCTGCCCTTCGTCAAGTTCGGCGATTCGAACGGCGCGCGCGTCGGCGACTGGGTCGTCGCGATCGGCGAGCCGTTCGGGCTGGGCGGCACGGTGACCGCGGGGATCATCTCGGCGATCAACCGCGTCACCGGGCAGGGCGGCGCGTATGACCGCTTCATCCAGACCGACGCATCGATCAACCAGGGCAATTCGGGCGGGCCGATGTTCGACCTGAACGGCAATGTGATCGGCGTGAATTCGCAGATCTTCAGCCAGTCGGGCGGCAATATCGGCATCGGTTTCGCGATCCCCGCGGCGACCGCCAAGCCGATCATCGCGACCTTCATGAAGGGCGGCACGATCGAGCGCGGCTATATCGGCGTGACGCTGGGCCGGGGTGGCACGATCGACGAGGATACCGCAGCGGCGCTTGGCATCGCCAAGAATCAGGGCGAGCTGATCAACGACGTCACCGCGGGCGGGCCCGCGGCGCGCGCCGGCGTGCGCGCGGGCGACGTGGTGACCAAGGTCAACGGCCAGGTGGTCACGGTCGACCAGTCGCTGTCCTACCTCGTGTCGAACGTGAAGCCCGGCCAGACCGCGCGGCTCGACATCCTGCGCAACGGCAAGCCGACGAGCGCGAACGTGGTCGTGGTACCGCGGCCGAGCGCTGACAAGCTGGCGGCGACGCTGGGCGGTGACGCGCAGGGCTTCGGCACCGATGACGGCGATGACGATGACGCAGCGACCGGCGCGGCACCCACCGCGGGTGCGGCGCTCGGGATCGGCGTCCAGCCGCTGACCCCGGCGATCGCGCAGGCGGTCGGCGTCGAGGCGGGCACGCAGGGCGTGGTGATCGCGGCCGTCGCGCAGACGAGCGATGCGTTCGGCAAGCTCAAGCGCGGCGACGTGATCATCTCGGTCAACGGCACGCCGGTGCGCAGCGCAACCGAGCTGCAGGGCGCGGTCACGACGGCCAAGGCCGCCGGGCGCCCGCAGGTGCTGTTGCAGGTCAAGCGCGGGCGCGGGCCGGCGCAGTTCCTGCCGGTCAAGATCAAGTAATCCACCCGACACTCGCGTGTCCCGAAGGACCGTCGCTCACCCGAGCGGCGGTCCTTTTTCTTTGCCGGGCGCGGGGTTAGGATCGGGATCGACAGCGAGGACATAGCAGCATGGGCGACGGCATCTTCATCGGCGCGAGCGCGGACGGTACGCGGCAGACGCTCGAGCTCAGACGCGCGAACCGGCACGGGCTGATCGCGGGCGCGACGGGGACGGGCAAGACCGTGACCGTGCAGGGAATCATCGAGGGATTTTCGGCGAACGGCGTGCCGTGCTTCGTCGCCGACGTGAAGGGCGACCTGTCGGGGCTCGCGATGGCGGGATCGCCGACCGCGAAGACGCATGCGATCTTTGCCGAGCGCGCCAAGGCGATCGGCGATGACGGCTGGGCCTATGCCGACACGCCGGTGCAGTTCTGGGACCTGTTTGGCGAGCAGGGGCATCCGATCCGCACGACGATCAGCGAGATGGGTCCGGTGCTGCTCGCGCGGCTGCTGGATCTCAACGAGGTGCAGGAGGGGGTGCTGACGATCGCCTTCCATGTCGCGGATACCGAAGGGCTGCTGCTGATCGATCTCGACGATCTGCAGGCGATGCTGAGCGAGTGCGCGGGGCGGGCGGACGAGCTGACGACGACCTATGGCAACGTGTCGAAACAGTCGATCGGTGCGATCCAGCGTGCGTTGCTCCAGTTGCGCAGCCAGGGCGCGGAGCATTTCTTCGGTGAGCCCGCGCTCGAACTGCGTGATTTCATCGGCGTGGACGGCCGGGGGCGGGGGCTGGTCAACATCCTCGCCGCGGACAAGCTGATGGCGAGCCCGAAGCTCTATTCGACGTTCCTGTTGTGGCTGATGAGCGAACTGTTCGAGCAGCTTCCCGAGATCGGCGATCCCGACAAGCCGGTGCTGTGCTTCTTCTTCGACGAGGCGCATCTGCTGTTCGATGCCGCACCCAAGGCGCTGCTCGACACGATCGCGCAGGTCGTGCGGCTGATCCGGTCGAAGGGCGTGGGGGTGTATTTCATCACGCAGAACCCGATCGACATCCCCGAGACGATCGCGGGGCAGCTCGGCAACCGGGTGCAGCATGCGCTGCGCGCGTTCACGCCGCGCGACCAGGCGGCGGTGCGCTCCGCGGCGGAGACGTTCCGGGCGAATCCGGGGGTCGATGTCGCGACCGCGATCACCGAGCTGAAGGTGGGCGAGGTCTTGGTGTCGCTGTTGCAGGCGGACGGGTCGCCGACGCCGGTCGCGCGCACGCTGATCAAGCCGCCGGTGTCGCGGGTCGCGCCGATCACGCCTGCCGAGCGCGCGGTGATGATCGAGACGGATGCGATCGGGGCGAAATACGACACTTTGGTCGATCGGGAGTCGGCGGAGGAACTGCTCGCGGCGAAGACCGAGGCGGCGAGCGCGGCGGCGGCCGAGGCGAAGGCGACGACCGCGGCGGAGAAGGCGGCGGTGGCGCAGGCGAAGCTCGACGCGAAGGCGGCGCGCGAGGCTCGGGCGGCGGAGCGTGAGGCGGATCGGGAGGCGCGGGCGGCGGAGCGCGAGGCGGCGGATTCGCCCTGGGCGAAGATGGCGTCGTCCGCGACGCGCGCGGCGAGCTCGTCGATCGGGCGGCAGGTGGCGAACGAGATCGGGAAACAGGTGTTCGGGACGAGCAGCCGGAGCCGGTCGCGGTCGCGCGCCGGGGCGTCGGGGGGTGGACTTGTGGGGAGCGTGCTGCGCGGGGTGCTGGGGGGGTTGTTTCGGGGGTGATGGGGGTGGGACGGGGACGGTCGTCGCACCCGAAGCGCCCCACGCTGCGAAGCCGCCCCGCCTCCCAAGCTGCCCAGCCCCTGAAGCCGCCTCCCCGGCGGAGGCCGGGGCCCAGTTGGGGAGGTCGCTGTAACGGAGCGCTGTCCTGCATCACTGGCGTCCCCCAACTGGGCCCCGGCCTTCGCCGGGGTGGTGGGGGGGTGTGGGGACTGGCAGCTCTCTCCCCCATGTTCACCCGCGAAGGCGGGTGCCCAGACTGGGTCCCCGCATTCGCGGGGACACAAGGGGGGAGCGGGGTGGTGGAGGGGGTGGGGTGCTGTGGTATAGGGCGGCATCGGCACGGGCCGGGCGTTGGCCGGGCCGGTGCACCATGTCTTGCAAAGGTACCCGATCATGTCGCTCGATTTCGAATCCACCACCGACTGGGCCGCGATCGGTGAGGAAAGCCTCGATGCGGCGATCGAGTTGCGGCGCGCGATCCATGCGGATCCCGAAGTCGGGCTGCACTGTCCGCGTACCTCGGACAAGGTGAAGGCGGCGCTGGCCGGGCTGCCGCTGGAGATCCGCGAGGGGACGTCCACGACCGGGTTCGTGGCGATCCTGCGTGGCGGGCGGGGCGGCGGTACTGCCGGGGGCAATGGGCGGACCGTGCTGCTGCGCGGCGACATGGACGCGCTGCCGATGCAGGAGGAGACGGGGCTGCCGTTCGCGTCGAAGGTCGACGGCGCGATGCATGCGTGCGGGCATGATTCGCATACCGCGATGCTGGTCGGCGCGGCCAAGGCCTTGTGCGCGCGGCGGGACGATCTGCCGGGCACCGTCGTATTCATGTTCCAGCCGGGCGAGGAGGGGCATCACGGCGCGCGGCACATGATCGCCGACGGGCTGCTCGATGCGCCGCTGCCCGAGGCGGGGTTCGCGCTGCACATCTCGCCCAACATGCCGATGGGGCATGTCGTCAGCCGGTCGGGGACGCTGATGGCGTCGACCGACACGCTGCGCGCGACGATCACCGGGCGCGGCGGGCATGCGGCGATGCCGCACGACTGCCTCGATCCGCTGCCGATCGCGTGCGAGATCGTCACCGCGCTGCAGACCTATGTCGCGCGACAGGTGGCGGTGACCGACCCCGCGGTGCTGTCGATCACGAAGCTGAATGCGGGGTCGGCGCACAACGTCATTCCGTCGAGCGTCGAGATGCTGGGGACGATGCGGACGCTGTCCGAGCGGACGCGCGAACAGCTGCGCGGGGCGTTCGTGCGGATGGTCGAGGGGATCGCCGCAGCGCATGGTGCGGTCGGGACGCCGACGATCGAGCAGGGCTATCCCGTCACCGTGAACGATCCGCGCGCGACCGATCTGATCAAGGCGGTGGCGACCACGATCGGCGGCGAGGGCGCCTATCAGGTGATGCCGCCGATGATGGGGGCGGAGGATTTCTCCTACGTGCTGCAGAAGCTGCCCGGCGCGATGGCGTTCATCGGCGCGGCGCCCGAGGGAAGCGACCCGCGGACCAATCCGCCGCTGCACAATACGAAGATGACGATCGACGAGCGGGTGATGGCGCACGGCATCGCGGTGCACTGCGCGGTGGCGGAGCGGTTTCTGGCGAACGGGTTCGATTGAGGCTGCGAAGAACCCCCATTGCACCTCCCCGGCGCAGGCCGGGGTCCAGTTGGGAAGGTCGGCGTAACGGAGCGGTGTCCGCGGTTATTGCCGTCCCCCAACTGGGCCCCGGCCTTCGCCGGGGTGGTGGCGGGGGGCGGGCCGGGCGCACGTGTCGCCCCTCCCCGTCGAAGGCCGGGGTCCAGGTGGAGAGGTCGGCATAACGGAGCGGTGTCCGCGGTTATTGCCGTTCCCCAACTTGGCCCCGGCCTTCGCCGGGGTGGTAGAAGAGGAGTTACTTCTTGATCAGGCCGATCTCTACCAGGCGTTCGTAGAGATAGTCGTGCGCGGTGATCGGGGTGGGGTAGCGGTTGGGGTTTTCCGCGGTGATCGTCGCCGGCAGCGTCTGAATCAGGAAATCCGGCGCGGGATGCAGGAAGAAGGGCATCGAGTAGCGCGAATGGCCGCGGCGCTCAGGCGGCGGGTTGACGACGCGGTGCGTGGTCGAGGGCAGGACGTGGTTGGTCAGCCGCTGGAGCATGTCGCCGACATTGACGACCATCGCGCCCTCGGGCGGCTTGATCGACAGCCAGCGGCCGTTCGCGCGGTCGAGCAGTTCGAGGCCCGCCTCCTCCGCACCGAGCAGCAGGGTGATGAGGTTGATGTCCTCATGCGCGCCGGCGCGGACGCCCTCGGCATCGGCGGGGATCGGCGGGTAGTGGAGCAGGCGCAGGACGCTGTTGCCGTCCTTGACCGCGGAGTCGAACCAGTCGGGCGCGAGCTTCAGGTGGCGCGCGATCGCGGAGAGCAGCTTGTCGCCCGCGGTGTCGAACGCCTTGAACAGATCGAGGAAGACCGGCTTGAAGCCCTCGGGACGGGTCGGCCAGACGTTCGGCGACATCTGCGCCTCGTAGCGGTGGCCGGCGGGGAGTTCGCGGCCGACATGCCAGAATTCCTTGAGGTCGACGACTTTGGCGTCCTTGGCGATCTCGGTCTTGAACGGGGTGTAGCCGCGCGCGCCGCCGCCGCCGGGCGCGAAATAGCCGCGCTTCTCGTCCTCGGGCAGCTCGAACAGCGCCTTGGTCTCGGCCCAGGCCTGGTCGATCAGATCGGTCGGGATGCCGTGATCGGCGACGATCGCAAAACCGAAGCGTTCGAACGAGTTGCCGAGTGCGGCGGCAAAGCCATCGGGGTCGCGCGCCTGATCGGCGAGGCTGAGTGTGGGAACCTGGGCGGCGGGGCTGTCGAGCATGGAAGGATGTCCGGATAGGGGAGCGCCGATATAGCGACGCGGGGGGGCGGTGCCAATTGCCTGGCGGGATTTCGCGTGGTGGCTGTGGCAGGGTGGATAGCGGGTTTCGTAGGTAGCGATAACGCGGTAGGGCGCCGCATCATGACCGCAGAAACCTTAGTATCCGACGCGCCCGCGATGCGCGGCGCGCCGATCGGCTTTGTCGAGTTCGTGGCGCTGGTCGCAGCCCTCATGTCGCTGACCGCGCTGGGGATCGATTCGATGCTGCCCGCGCTGCCCGCGATCGGCGAGTCGCTGGGGATCGCGAGCGAGAACAGCCGGCAATATATCGTGACCGCGTTCGTCATCGGCTTCGGCGTCGCGCAGCTCGTCCACGGGCCGCTCGCCGACCGGTTCGGGCGCCGCACGGTGCTGCTCTGGTCGCTGGGGCTGTATGCGCTCGCCAATGTCGCCTGCGCGCTGGCGGGGAGCTTCACATTGCTGCTGATCGCGCGGGTCGCAGGCGGGGCGGTGATCGCCGCGGCGCGGGTCGCGACGATCGCGCTGGTGCGCGACTGTTATCACGGGCGGGCGATGGCGCGGGTGATGTCGATCGCGTTCATGGTGTTCATGATCGTGCCGATCCTGGCGCCGACCTTCGGCTGGAGCGTGCTGCAGTTCGGCGACTGGCGCGCGATCTTCTGGGTGATCGCAGGCCTGACGCTGGTCGTGCTCGCCTGGTTCTGGGTCCGGATGCCCGAGACGCTGGCGCCCGAGAACGTCCTGCCGATCACGCCGGCGCGGATCCTGTCGGACTGGCGGCAGACGCTTAGCGACCGGCTGTCGCTCGGCTATACGCTGGCGGCGACCGCGCTGATGGGGTCGCTCTATGGCTATCTCAACTCGATCCAGCAGATCATGGCGGACGTGTTCGCCAAGCCCGACCTGCTCGCGCTGATCTTCGCGGTCACCTCGGTCACGATGGCGGCGGCCAATCTGATGAATTCGCGGATCGTGATGAAGCTCGGCACGCGGCTGATCAGCCACTGCGCGCTGTCGGGGCTGATCCTGGTGTCGCTGGTGCATCTGGGCGCGATCGAGGCGAACTGGGAATCGCTCACGAGCTTTGCGGTGTTCCAGGCGCTGACGCTCGGCTGTTTCGGGCTGGCGACGTCGAATTTCTCGGCGATGGCGATGGAGAATATGGGGCGGATCGCCGGCACCGCCTCGAGCGTGCAGGGGTTCGTCAGCGTCACCGCGGGCGCGGTGATCGGCGCGGTGATCGGCCAGGCGTTCGACGGGACGACGGTGCCGCTGGTGCTCGGCTTCCTGCTCGCGGGGCTCGCGGCGCTGGCAGTCGTCGCGCTGACGGAACGGGGCCGCCTGTTCCGGCCTGCGATCGTCGTCAAACCGGCCGAGTGACGGAACCGGGCATGCGTGCCCGCCGTTCCTTGACGCGAGACCGCACGACGCGGCCTGAGCAGGAGCGATAGCATGGGCGGACATCAGGTTCCCGGCATGGGCACGGGCGACGACGGGTACGGCTATGACGAGAGCCAGCGCGCCGAGATCCTCGAGGCGACGCGCAGCGGCCCCGTAGACGGCGCGATCGTCACCGATCTGAGCCCGGATCTGGGCACGGACGACGACGAGGACGAGCCGATCGACGACATCGACATGGATTCGGAAGCGGTCGGCCAGACCGATTCGACCGTGACGATGGACGAGGACGATATCGACGAGGACGACGTTCAGGACGAGCTCGACGATGGCAGCATCGACGATGACGAACTGGACGATGCCGACGACGTCGCGCTGAAGCCCTGATCCCTGCGATCCCCCGACGCGCGTGCGGCAGCGATCCCCACACGCGCGTCTCCGCTTCGATGTAGGAGGCGCGCGTGCGTATCGTGATCGCAACCGGCGGCGTGATGCCGATCCTTCTGGGATGCGGCCTGGGCGGCTGCTCGGACCCAAAGCAGCAGCAGCAGCTCGACGTCGCCGCGGCGGCGGCGCGCGCGCAACAGGACATCGCGCGCTATGCGGCGGACAGCCGCCCCGGCCGGCATCCCGTCGGCACCACCAAGATCGCGGCGGCGGCGCCAGAGACCTTGCCCGAGGCGGCGGCGGCGGTGGTGCGACGCTATTATCAGCGGATCGCGGCGCATGACTTTGTTGGGGCGCGCGCGCTCTGGTGTCGCGACGGGGAATCCTCGACGCTCGACCGGGCGGGCTTCGCGAACCGCTTTGCGCGCTATGCCCGTTATGACGCGAGCATCGCGGCGCCGGGCAGCGTCGATGCGGGGGCGGGTCAGCTGCACATCTCGGTGCCGGTGCGCGTGTCGGGGACGCTCCGCGACGGGACGCGCTTTGCCGATGACGGGATGGTTCTGCTGCACCGCGTCAATGACGGGATCGAGACCGCGAGCGCCGAGGCGCATCTCTGGCGGATCGAATCCAGCTCGGTCGACCCGGTGATCCCGCCGCCGCGCGCGCCCGTCACCAGCGCGCCCAGACGCCGCTAAGCCGCTGAAACCCGGGTATCCGTAGCGTCTTGCCGCCGCCCGGGAAAAGCCACGAAGCCGCCATGATGGCCGCGGTTTCGCCCTTGTTCGTTCATCCGACCGTCAGAAACCGTTGCCATCTTGCCACAGCCGGCGATTGTTCCCGAAATCGACGAACGGCGGTGCAACATTTTCGTCATCGACCTGTTTGGAGGGCCTGAGTGTCACGCGCCACGGGTTGTCCGGGGCGGCGGGACCCAGAACGAAACAAGAAGGTCATTCGAATATGCGTAAGCTTTCCATCGCAGTCGCCATCGCAGCAGCCGCCCTCGCCGCTCCGGCGTTCGCGCAGGACATGTCGGCTCCTGCCCCCACCGACAACAGCGCAGCGCCCGGCGAAGCCGCTGCACCGGACGGCTCGAAGGCCTTCGGGATCGAGCCGTATTTCGGCGTCATGGGCGGTTGGGAGCAGTTCGACAACGAAGCCGGCCACGGCATCCCGCAGGCGCTGAACGCCAACGGCACGCTGCGTCGCGGCTACAAGCCCTCGGGTTCGCTCGTTCAGGGCGTCCTGGGCGTCAACGTTCCGCTGGGCCCGGTCTTCGTCGGCGCAGAAGGTAACGTGATCAAGGGCATCGATGGCAACATCGACTGGCAGTATGGCGCAGCAGGCCGTTTCGGTTTCCGCGCTGGCGACAGCGGCCTGATCTACGGCAAGGTCGGCTACCAGTGGGTCAACTTCGACCATTTCTCGGGCCTGTCGAACACGGTTCCCAACACGAACCGCGACTATAGCGCGATCACCTACGGCATCGGCGCCGAAGTCGGTCCGCAGAGCATCGGCCTGAAGGGCATCACCGGTAACGCGGGCTTCCGCATCCGCGCCGAGGTCAACACCTTCGGCGACGCGCAGAGCTTCCGCCCGATGCTGGGTATCGTCACGCACTTCTGAGCCTTGGCTTAGGTACGTGAAATCGGGCGGGGTGCGAGCGATCGCAGCCCGCCCTTTTTTGTGTCCGGCGCGGATCGGCCGGGCCGCGTGGAGAGGCGTCGGGCGGTGCCATGACGTCCTCCTGATGTTCCCGATGCGTTCTGGCGCATTTCCGACTCGCTTCGCCGCATGTGAGTCGACGCGCGAGTGACATCGACTCGTGGCCGCGTAGGCGCGAAAGGCGATGGAGTATGTGTTTGATTTTATGCGGTTGCTGAGCGGCAATCGCGGGACGGGTGGCGCCCGTCGTCGGAGCGGTCCGGGTCTCGCGCTACAGCTCCGCCTGGTGTTCTACGGTGTGCTGATCGGGCTGATGGTGCCGACTTTGCGCAAGATCGACTGGTCGCCGCTCGTCCCGCCGGGCCTGAAGGTCGAATGGCCGACCGGGTTCGGCGTCACCTGGCCTGCGGGGCAGCTCCACGTGCCGGGCGGCTGGGGACGGCTGCGCGATACCGCCACCGACGTCGCGCCGTCCGCAGCGGGTCTGGGCAGCACGGCCGCGACCGCCGCCGCTGCCGCCGCGGGGGCCGCTGGCGGGATGATCGTCGGGGCCGGGTCTGGGGCTGTATCCGGGGCTGGGGCCGGCGCGGTGGGGGCGGGGAAGGCGGTGTCGGCGCGCTTCACGATCTGTGGCCGGGCCAAGCGGGTCAACTGCATGGTCGACGGCGACACCTTCTGGATGAACCGCACCAAGATCCGCATCGCCGATATCGACACCCCCGAAACGCACCCGCCGCGCTGCAAGGCGGAGGCGCGCGCGGGCCACCGCGCGACGCTGCGGATGCAGGCGCTGCTCAATGCGGGGCCGTTCACGCTGACGCGGATCAAGCGCGACGTCGACAAATATGGGCGCAAGCTCCGGCTGGTGCAGCGCGACGGGCGATCGCTGGGCGACACGCTGGTCCGCGAGGGGCTGGCGCGGCGTTACGGCGGGGGGAAGCGGTCGCCCTGGTGCTGAGGCTCACCGCAAGGCTGAAACGCTGATATGTCGTCGCTATGGCTCCACAGGTCGAGGCACGGGAAAAGCTGGAAGTCGGCGACGGCGGGCCGGTCGACCGCGGCTATGACGGCTGGAAGCGTGCGAAGGGCTGTCGGATCAGGCTGCCTTTGCGGTCAGCTCCAGGCCGAGCGCCTTGAGGGTGCGGATGACCGAATCTAGCGCGATATCCGGCCGAGGGCTGGGCGGATCGGCGATACCGCGGACTTGGGCTACGTCGGCCAGCGCGGCAGCGATCAGCGCCGGATCGCCGTCTTCGAAGACTGCTTCGAGATAGGCGAGCACCGCGGCGTCGCTGTCGAGATGCGCGGTGGGGCTCCATCTGGTCGTTTCGATGCCCATCAGTCGGACTCCCAAGCCTCGGCGATCGCGCGGGCCCGGCGAATATCGTCGCTCTGTCGCGATTTGTCACCTCCCGTCAGCAGGAGGACGAGCGTTGCGCCGCGGCGTGTGATGTAGATCCGATAGCCCGGGCCATAGTCGATGCGCAGTTCGCCGATACCACCCCCCAGCGATTTGACGTCGCCATAGTGGCCGAGCGACAAAGGGCGGATGCAGACGGCGATCCGGGCCTTGGCGCGTATGTCACGAAGCCCGGTGAACCAGCGGGTGAAGTTTACCGTTTGACGGATCTCGATGGGAAGCGGTTCGTCCATGGCCTGCCGCTGCCGTTCCTGGGGTCGTTGGCGAAAGCCCGGCAACGCGTACCCAGAATTGTGGCAGGCCCAAGTTGAACCCGGTCGAGAACGGATCGGCCGGCATGGGCAAAGCCCATGCCGTCGGCCGGCGCTGATGGCGCCGCCGGCCGGTCGCGCCGCCGGGGCGGGGTTTAGCGGTGGCTAAACCCGCGCGCGGCGCGACTTACTCCGCCGCAACCCCAGCCAGCGAGAACATGTCGCCGCCGTCGGCGAGGTCCTCGTTCGCGGCGGGGCCCTTCTTGGCGGTCTGGCGCTTGTCGAAGCTGTCCCAGACGTCGTTCCACTGGCCCTTGGTCGCGGCCTTCGAATATTCGGTGGCGCGCTGTTCGAAGAAGTTGGCGTGCTCGACGCCGTTCAGCATCGGGGCGAGCCAGGGGAGCGGGTGCTCGTCGATCATGTAGATCGGCTTCAGGCCGAGCTGCGTCATGCGCCAGTCGGCGATGAAGCGGATATACTTCTTGATCTCCTTGGGGGTCATGCCGTTGACCGGACCCATTTCGAAGGCGAGATCGATGAAATTGTCCTCGAGGCGGATCGTCGTCTGGCAGACATCGGCGATGTCGTCCTTGACCGCCTTGGTGAGGCACTGACGCTCGGCGCAGAAGGTGTGGAACATCTTGATGATGCCCTCGCAGTGCAGGCTCTCGTCGCGGATCGACCAGGTGACGATCTGGCCCATGCCCTTCATCTTGTTGAAGCGCGGGAAGTTCATCAGCATCGCGAACGAGGCGAAGAGCTGGACGCCCTCGGTGAAGCCGCCGAACATCGCGAGCGTGCGCGCAATATCCTCGTCATTGTCGACGCCGAAGCTCTGCATGTAGTCATGCTTGTCCTTCAGCTCGGCATATTCGAGGAAGGCGCCATATTCGCTCTCGGGCATGCCGATCGTGTCGAGCAGATGGCTGTAGGCGGCGATGTGCACCGTCTCCATGTTGCTGAACGCGGCCAGCATCATCTTGATCTCGGTCGGCTTGAACACGCGGCCGTATTTCTCGTGGTAGCAATCCTGCACCTCGACGTCGGCCTGGGTGAAGAAGCGGAAGATCTGCGTCAGCAGGTTGCGCTCATGATCGCTGAGCTTCTGCGCCCAGTCGCGGCAATCCTCACCCAGGGGCACTTCCTCGGGGAGCCAGTGCAGCTGCTGCTGGCGCTTCCAGAATTCGAACGCCCAGGGGTATTCGAACGGCTTGTACTGCTTGCGGGCTTCGAGGAGGGACATGGGATACTCCGGGACAAATTTAGGAAATTGAGGAAACTGGTGAAGCTAGAAACGGCTTGAACTGGTGATGACGACGACGAGGAACAGCAGCGACGCGATCGGTGCGGCGATCATCAGCACGCGGCCGCGCTGGCGGATCTTGCCGATGTCGAGCGCGCCGGGGTTCCAGCCGGGCGTCGGACCCCAGAAGGTCTCGCCGCGAAAGTCGCCCGACCAGGGATTATGGTCGAGCCGGCTCCAGTGACGGCCGAGGATCATGTTCGCCGCGCAGATGCCGACGACCGCGAGGATCAGGACGAGCGTGTTCACGATTCGAGCGTCCATTGCCACATCGCGCCCGCCGAGAGCGCGAGCACGATCGCGCCCGAGGTGAGCATGATGCCGATCATCCGGAAGGCATAGACCTGCTTGTCGCTGACATCGGGGCTGCGCAGCCGCAACAGCATCGCGACGCCGATGATCCCGAGCAGGGCCGCGACGACAAACATGATGGCGCTGCCATAGGTCATGCGACCAATGCCCGAGACGCGCGTTCTGCACCCGGACCCACCACAGGAGACGCAAAATGGTCGACGCAACCCAGATCAAGGAACACGCTGAAGTCATCGGCGCGGACGGCGTTCATGTCGGTACCGTCGATCATGTCGACGGCGACCGCATCAAGCTGACCAAGAATGATTCGCCGCAGTCGCAGGACGGGCAGGGCGCCAAGCATCACTATATCTCGCTCGGCCTCGTCGCCGAGATCGAGGGTGACAAGGTCCGCCTGAGCGCGACCGGCGCAAACGCGCTGACGTTCGAAGAGAGCGAGTAACCGCGCGGCGCCCTCTCCCGAGCGGAGGGGGCGCGCCGAGTGCACGACAGGGGCGTTCCGGAGCGATCCGGGGCGCCCTTTCTGCGTCGCACGCACACGGCTGCGGGCTGTGGTGCAGAATACCCGAATCCAGGTGGCGTCGGCCGGTGTCCGCCCGGCGGCAGAGTGCGATTTGCTGCGCATGTCGTCTCCGTCCTAGCTGGGCCCGGCGTCGCCGATGGGCGGCGCTGCGTGACGCCATTTATCTACATGATCGGGCCGGATATCGCTATGCACTTATTTCGATAAGAGCCGCGAATTATCCGACTTGCACCTAGGGATGGTGTGGTCGGGGCCGTTTCGACACCAGATACGGGATCGGGCGTCGGGAGGCGGTCGGGTGGTCGAGACCCCCGTCGGGCCGCGGAATTCCGCGGGTTTCGGGGCCGGACAGGCGCTGTCCGGGCCCCGAAACGACGCGTTCAGGCGGCTTCGGGGTCGTCGTCGACCGGGGCCGCGCGCCCTGCGGTCGGGAGCAGTGCGGCGAGTGCTGCGATCGCGTCGCCGGTGAAGTGCCGGACCGCGCCCTCGGGGCCGATCTGGAGCGCATGCTCGGGCGTCAGCGTCGCGGCGCGCTGATGCTCGGGATCGAGCGTCGTCCAGGTGCGGACCGCGGTCTCGAGGCTGGTCACCTCGGCGACGTCGGTGTCGCCGCGGGGTACGTTTTCGAGCGCGGCGCTCATCCGCCAGTCGATGTCGGGCGGCGTCGTGTCGCCCCAATAGGCTTCGGTCATCGTCATACCTCCATCACGCGAGAACCCCATGGAAGCGCCCGGTGCCCGGCGGAGGTTCCGTACTCAGCCGGCCTCGGTCCGCGCCGCGGCGGTGCGGAGCAGGATATAGCCAAGCGCACCCGAGGCGAGCGACGCGGCGAGCACCGCGAGCGAGGCCATCTCGGTCCGCTGCGCATCGGGAAAGGCGAGATTGGCGATGAACAGCGAGATGGTGAAGCCGATCCCCGACAGCGCGCCGATCGCGAGCACCATCCGCCAGGTGACCGCGTCGGGCAGTTCGGCAGCGCCCGCCTTGACCGCCAGCCAGGTCGCGGTGACGAAGCCGAGCGGCTTGCCGAACGCGAGCCCGGCGAACACGCCGATCCCGAGCAGCGATCCCGCGGCGTCGGCGAGCAGGTCCGACGAGAAATGGATCCGCACCGCCGACAGCGCGAACAGCGGCAGGACGACATAGGACACCCAGGGGTTGAGCATCTGGACGAGACGTTCGGCGGGTTCGTCGGTCGCCTCGGTCATTTCCTGGATATAGCCGAGCTGTTGCTGCGCCTTGCGCTGGATTTCCTCGTTTTCCTCGGGGTCACCCGACTCCGCCTCGTCGACCGCCTGCTTGAAGCGGTCGATCGGGGCCTGAACGCGCTCGGCGAAGCGGCGTTCGGACAGCCGCGACTGGGTCGGCGACAACAGCCCGAGCATCACGCCGGCGATCGTCGCATGGATGCCCGAGGCATAGACGCCCGCCCAGACGATCAGCCCGAGCAGTACATAGGGGATGGGCGAGACGAGCTTCAGCCGCAGCAGCACGAAGATCGCGACATAGGCGACCGCCGCGACGACCAGCATCGGCAGGACCAGGGTGCCGGTATAGGCGACCGCGATGACGAGCAGCCCGCCGACATCGTCGATCGCCGCGAACGCCAGCAGCACCGCGCGGATCGACACGGGCAGCCGGGTCGCGAACATGCCGATGATCGCGAGCGCGAAGGCGGTGTCGGAGGTGATGACGGTGCCCCAGCCGCTCGCCGCCTCGGTGCCGTAGTTGAGGGCGAGATAGACCGCGACGGGAACAAGGATCCCGCCGATCGCGCCGGCGAGCGGGAACATCGCAGTGCGCACGGTCGACAGCGCGCCCTTGGTGAATTCGCGCTTCACCTCCGCGCCGATGATCAGGAAGAACAGCGGCAGCAGCGCCTCGTTCACCCAGTCGGCGAGCGGGTGCGCGGCGCGGAAGCTGCCGAGCCGGATTTCGAGCGTGCTGTCCCACATCGTCTGATAATCATGCGCGATCGGCAGGTTGGTGCAGACCAAAGCGACGATCGTGGCGATGAGCAGCGGCCCGCCGACGACCTGATCGGCGGCGAAGAACGGCGCGAGGCGGTGGAGGAAACCGGCGGCGGCGGGCGAATGATGCGCGCGCGCCGCCAGCTTGCCGGAGAGACGGGGGGTGAGGGCCATGATGTTCCAGGATCGCGTCGGCAGGACGCGCGTGCGGGTATAACGGTGCAGACCGCCTGTCGTATCCCTTGCCGTATCCCTTGGGCGCGTGGGACACTTCTGCCGGCGGACCGACGCCGCCGGGGGTTGCGTCGCGCGTCACCTGCGGTATCGCCGCTGGCAGGAGGCCGCGCGCCATGACGACCATCGGAACCAAGATCGACGAGACGGGGACGCTGATCCGTGACGGTGGTGCGTTCTACCTGCGCCGCGACATGGGCGGGCGCTATGAGCTCGAGCTCCACCGCACGCCCGTCGACCTGGTCGAAAAGCGTGTGCGGCTGGTCGGCACGCTGGTCGGTGACGATCTGGTGAATGCGGACGGCGTCTCGCCGGTCTGAGCGCGTAAGTCCCAGATAGCATGGGGCCCGGGGTGGATCGAGACCGCCCGGATGCTACACCCCTCCCCGAATCAGGGGAGTAGTCCATGCATCGTCGTCGGTTTCTAACGAGTGCCGCTGCCGCGTCCGTCATCGGTGCGGTCCCCCTCAAAGGGGCCGCCGCGGCGGGATCGCGCGACGCGGCGCTGTGCACGATGCTCGACCGGTTCTTCTATGCGCGGCTCGACGACTCGCCCGAACAGGCAACGCGGCTGGGGCTCGACACGGGGACGCGCAGCAGCCTGAAGGCGCGGCTCGACGACCAGTCGGCGGCGGGACGCGCGCGTGAACGGGCGCAAGCGACGAAGGAACTCGCCGAGCTGCGCGCGTTCGGGACGGGCGGGCTGTCGAGCGACGGCGCGCTCGATCACGAGATCGTGACCTATCAGCTGACGCGCGCGGTCGCGGGCGCGAAGCGGTTCACCTATGGCAGCAGCCTGGGGCGGTTCGCGCCCTATGTGCTGAGCCAGCTGACCGGGCCGTATCGTGACGTGCCCGATTTCCTCGAATCGCAGACGCGGGTGCGCGATGCGGGCGAGGCGGATGCGTATCTGCAGCGGCTGTCCGCGCTGCCCAAGGCGATCGACGACAGCAGCGAGCAGCAGCGCAGCGACGCGGCGCGCGGCGTGTTCGCGCCCGATTATATCCTCGACACGACGCTGAAGCAGCTGGGCAGCGCGATGGAGGGCGCGGCGGCGCAGAGCGTGATGGTGACGAGCTTCGCCACCAAGCTGAAGGCCGCGGGGCTGCCCGACGACCGCGTCGCGCGCGCGACCGCGATCGTCGAGCGCGACGTCCGCCCCGCGCTCGAACGGCAGCGTGCGCTGGTCGCCGAACTGCGCACCAAGGCGGTGCATGATGCGGGCTGCTGGCGGCTGCCCGATGGCGACGCCTATTATGCCGCGGCGGCGGAGGCCGCGACGACGGTGGCGATGAGCGGGGACGAGATCCACCGCCTGGGCCTTGCGCAGGTCGCCGAGATCGGTGCGCGGATCGACGGCATCCTGAAGACGCAGGGGATGACGCAAGGCACCGTCGGCGAGCGGCTGGTGGCGCTCAACAAGCGGCCCGACCAGCTTTACCCCAACACCGATGCGGGCCGCGACGCGCTGCTCGCGCATCTCAACCGGCAGATCGTCGCGATGCAGGCGCGGCTGCCCGAGGCGTTCGCCAGCCTGCCCAAGGCGCCGGTCGAGGTGCGCCGCGTGCCGCCGACGATCCAGGCGGGCGCGCCGGGCGGCTATTATCAGAACGCCTCGCTCGACGGGTCGCGACCGGCGATCTACTATATCAACCTGCGCGACACGTTCGACCGGCCCAAATTCGGGCTCGCCACGCTGACGCACCACGAGGCGGTGCCGGGGCATCATCTCCAGGTCAGCCTCGCGCTCGAGAGCGAGCAGATCCCGCTGATCCGCCGGCGCGGGTTCTTCAGCGGCTATTCGGAGGGCTGGGCGCTCTACGCCGAACAGCTCGCCGACGAGATGGGGATGTATGAGGGCGATCCGCTGGGGCAGGTCGGCTATCTCCAGTCGCTGCTGTTCCGCGCGACGCGGCTGGTGGTCGACAGCGGGATGCACGCGAAACGCTGGAGCCGCGAAAAGGCGACCGATTACCTGATCGCGACGACGGGAATCGCGCGCGGCCGCAGCCAGGGCGAGATCGACCGCTACACCGTCTGGCCGGGCCAGGCGTGCAGCTACAAGATCGGCCACACGGTGTGGACCCGCCTGCGCGACGAGGCGAAGACGCGGCCGGGATATACGCCGAAGGACTTCCATGCGGTGTTGCTGAAGGGGGCGATGCCGCTCGCGATCCTCGAACGCGTGGTGCGCCGGACGGGGGCGGGGGCTTAAGGCCCCCCAGTCCTCCAGCCCGCCGCCCCCCCGCCTACGCGGCCGGACCGCGGTGACTTTTGCAAAAATTCCGCAGCGGAAACTTGTGCGTTGCCGGGGGGTTGTTGGGCGGGGGCTCTCGAACCGGACATGGTCCGGCGCGGCGCCCGGACTGGCCTGGAGAAATGTCGCGTGCGTCAAGAACCGTCATCACCCTCCGACGGGAGCGTCGTATCGACCGGCCTCGACCCGCTGAACTACATCCTCGACGGCGGCTATGCGTATAACCGCGTCCACCTGATCGAGGGTGAGCCGGGGTCGGGCAAGACCACGCTCGGGCTGCAGTTCCTGCTCGCCGGGCGCGATGCGGGCGAGCGGTGCCTGTACATCACGCTGTCGGAAAGCCGTGACGAGCTGCTCCATGTCGCCAGGACGCATGGCTGGGACATGACCGGGGTCGACATCTTCGAGCTGGTGCCGCCCGAGCTCAGCCTCGACGTCGATCGCGAACAATCGATCGTCTATTCGTCCGATCTCGAACTCGGCGAGACGGTCAACATGGTGATGGAGGCGGTGAGCAAGGTCGAGCCGACGCGGATCGTGTTCGACAGCCTGTCCGAGATCCGCCTGCTCGCGCAGGGGCCGCTGCGGTTCCGCCGGCAGCTGCTCGCGCTCAAGCATTATTTCGCGCAGCGCGGCTGCACCGCGCTGTTCCTCGACGACCTGACGCAGACCGAGGACGATCTCAGCCTGCACAGCCTGGCGCACGGCGTCGTCCGGCTCGAACAGATCGCGCTGCCCTATGGATCCGAGCGGCGGCGGCTGCGGGTGTACAAGATGCGCGCGCGCGCGTTTCGCGGCGGCTTCCATGACTTCGTGATCCGGCGCGGCGGGCTGCAGATCTTTCCGCGGCTGACCGCGGTCGCGCATCCCGATACCGGTTTTGTCGACCGGCTGGCGTCGAGCGGGATCGAGGAGCTGGATACGCTGTCGGGCGGCGGGCTGGATTACGGGACGACGACGCTGATCATCGGGCCGTCGGGATCGGGCAAGACGACGCTGTCGCTGCAATATGTCTTTGCCGCGCTCGAACGCGGGGAGAAGGCGCTGTTCGTCAGCTTCGACGAGACCGAGCGCGTCTTCATGCGCCGCGCGGCGGGGATGGACCTCGACCTCAGCGACCATGTCGCGGCGGGGCGGCTGTGTTTCCGCCAGGTCGATCCGGGCGAATTGTCGCCGGGCGAGCTGACCGGGATCATCCGCGACCAGGTCGAGCGGGTCGGCGCGACGGTGGTCGTGCTCGATTCGCTGTCGGGCTATCAGCTCGCCATGCCCGAGGAGCAGCACATGCTGCTGCAGATGCACGAGGTCGTGACCTATCTGAACCAGCAGGGCGTGCTGGGGCTGCTGGTGCTGACGCAGACCGGGATGATCGGGACGATGCAGTCGCCGGTCGACCTGACCTATCTTGCGGATTCGGTGATGCTGCTCAGGTTCTTCGAGGCGGATGGCGCGATCCGGCGGGTGATGTCGTTCCTGAAACGCCGCATGGGTCCGCATGAGGGGACCTTGCGCGAGTTCCGGATCGACAGCGGCGGGATCCGCGTCGGGCCGCAGCTGACCGGGTTTCGCGGCGTGCTGACCGGGACGCCCGAATATGGGGGCAGCGCCGCCCTGCTGACGAACCGTGACGAATCCTGACCGACCGGCGATGATGACCGATGATTTCCTGGTGGTCGCGCCGACCGGCCGCGACGCCGATGTGACCGCGCAGGTGCTGCGCTCTGCCGATATCGCCGCGGTGCCGGATGCCGACGGGACCGCGCTGTTCGCGGCGATCGCGGGGGGCACGCATGCCGGCGCGATCCTGACCGACGACGCGCTGTCGCGGCTCGACCAGGAGCGGCTGCTCGCGGCGATCGCGGCGCAGGCGCCCTGGTCCGACTTTCCGTTCATCCTGCTGAGCAAGCGCGGCGAACCGCGGCGCGGCGCGCGCGAGGTCGAGGCGGTCGCCAATGTGACCCTGCTCGAACGCCCGCTGCATCCTGCGTCGCTGGTCAGCGCGGCGCGCGCGGCGCTGCGCGCGCGGCAACGCCAGCGGCTGGCGGCGCGGCATTTCGAGGACCGCGAAAAAGCGCGCGCCGAGCTGCGCGATCTGGCCGACACACTGGAGGCGAAGGTCGAGGCGCGGACGCGCGAACTGGCGGCGGCGAACGACCGGCTGACCGCGGAGATCGCCGAGCGCGAGCGGGCCGAGGCGCGGCTGGTGCAGGCGCAGAAGATGGAGGCGATCGGCCAGCTGACCGGGGGCATCGCGCATGATTTCAACAACCTGCTGACCGCGGTGATCGGCTCGCTCGACCTGTTGCTGCGGCGCACCGACGACGAGAAGATCCGGCGGCTGGCGAGCATGGCGTTGCAGGCGGGCGAGCGCGGCGCGACGCTGACCGCGCAGCTCCTGTCGTTTTCGCGGCGCCAGCATCTGTCGCCGGTGCCGGTCGAGCCCAACCAGGTCGTCGCGTCGATGGCGGACCTGCTCGCGCGGTCGATCGGGGCGGCGGTGACGGTCGAGCTCGACCTGGCGGACGATGTCTGGCGGGCGATGGTCGATCCGACGCAGCTCGAGGTCGTGCTGCTCAACCTGGCGATCAACGCGCGCGACGCGATGCCGTCGGGCGGGGTGGTGCGGATCGCGACGCGCAACCTGGCCGCGGTGCCCGACGCGCTGACCGCCGAGCTGAACCCGGGCGCCTATGTCGCGATCGAGGTCGCCGATACCGGTGCGGGGATGACGCCCGCGGTGCTGGCGCGCGCGTTCGAGCCGTTCTTCACCACCAAGGGGCAGGGCAAGGGCACGGGCCTGGGGCTCGCGCAGGTGTACGGCTTTGCCCGTCAGTCGGGCGGCACGGTCCGGATCGTCAGCGCGGAAAACGAGGGGACGGTGATCACCTTGTACCTGCCGCGGACGACCGAGGTCGCCGATCCGGTCGCGATCGAGCGGCTGGCCCAGGCGACCGGGTCGCGGCAGCGGATCCTGGTGGTCGACGACGACAATGACGTCCGCGGGGTCGCCGCGCAGATGATCGAGGAGATCGGCTATCAGGTGGTCGCAGCGGCGAGCGGGACCGAGGCGCTGACCGAATTCGGGCGCGCGTCGTTCGACCTGGTGCTGACCGACGTGGTGATGCCGGGTATGTCGGGCGTCGACCTGGCGCGGCGGATCCGCGCGGTCGCGCCCGCCATGCCGCTGCTGTTCGCGAGCGGCTATGCCGATGTCGCGACGTTCGGCGACGAGCTGGCGGCGGAGACGGTGTTGAAGAAGCCCTATCGCATCGGCGAGGTCGCGGCGCGGATCGGTGACGCACTGTCGGCGGAGTCGACGCAGTAGCGCAGGTGACGGACATTGCAGCGTTTCGTGGCGGCGGTGCGGTGTATAGGATGGGGTAAGGCCCGTGCGTGTACGGTGATCAGGGACGCAGGATTTCGGACCCGGGGTGGGGGCAAGGTGGGGCAGCGTGACTGAGCGGCATGGATTCCTGGGCGACGGCCCGCTCGCGGCGCTGATCGCTGCGTTCGACTGGTCAGCGACCCCGCTCGGCCCGATCGAAGGCTGGCCGCCGCATCTGCGGACCGTGGTGTCGATCCTGTTGCGCGCGCCGGTGCCGATGGCGCTGCTGTGGGGCGAGGAGGGGATCCTGCTCTACAATGCGCGCTATGCGACGATCGCGCAGGACAAGCACCCCGCGATTCTCGGCATGCCGGTGCGCGAGGCCTGGATGGAGGCGGCGACGTTCAACGACGGCGTGGTGCGCGCCGGGATGGCCGGCAAGACGCGGAGCTATGCGCGGCAGGAGCTGACGCTGTACCGCCATGGCGAGCCCGAGACGGTGTTCCTCGACCTCAATTACTCGCCCGTGCTCGACGCGGACGGGGTGCCCGCGGGCGTGCTGGCGGTGGTGATCGAGACGACCGACGCGGTGCTCGCCGAGCGCAGCCTGCGCTGGGAAACGCACAGCCTCGAGACGCTGAACGTCACCGGCGCGGCGCTGGTCGCGGAGCTCGAACTCGAACCGCTGATCCAGATGGTCACCGATGCGGGGGTCAAGCTGACCGGGGCGGAGTTCGGGGCGTATTTCCACAATTTGATGGACGAGACCGGCGAGCGGCTGCACCTGTTCACGCTGGCCGGGGCGGAGCGCGCGGCGTTCGAGAAGCTCGGCCGGCCGCGCGCGACCGCGGTGTTCGGACCGACCTTCCGCAACGAGGGCGTGATCCGCTCGGACGATATCCGCACCGACCCGCGCTACGGGAAAAGCGCGCCGCATTACGGGATGCCGCGCGGGCATCTGCCGGTGCGCAGCTATCTGTCGGTGCCGGTCACGTCGCGCACCGGGGTGGTACTGGGCGGGTTGTTGTTCGGCCATTCCGAGCCGGGACGTTTCGGCGAGCGGCACGAGCGGCTGCTGGTCGGCGTCGCGGCGCAGGCGGCGATCGCGATCGACAATGCGCAGCTGTTCAAGGCGGTGCAGGAGGTCAACGACACGCTCGAACAGCGCGTGGCGGAGCGGACCGCGGAGCTGACCCAGGCGCATGAGGCGCTGCGCCAGGCGCAGAAGATGGAGACGCTGGGCCAGCTGACCGGGGGTATCGCGCATGATTTCAACAATCTGCTGACGGTGATCCGCGGATCGACCGACCTGTTGCGGCGTCCCGATTTGAGCGCGGATCGGCGCGACCGCTACATCACCGCGATCGCCGACACCGCCGATCGCGCGACCAAGCTGACCAACCAGCTGCTCGCCTTTGCGCGGCGATCGTCGCTGACCCCCGAGGTGCTCGACGTCCGCGCCGTCGTCAGCGGGATGACCGACATGCTGGCGACGCTGTCGGGATCGTTCATCGACATCGCGCTGAGCCTGCCCGACACGCCGTGCCTGACGCATGCGGATGCGAGCCAGCTCGAGACCGCGATCGTCAACCTGGCGGTCAATGCGCGCGACGCGATGGCGGGGCGCGGGGCGCTGCGGATCGTGGTCGGGCGCGCGGCGCGGATCCCGGCGGTGCGCGGCCATGTCGCGCGCGACGGCGATTTCGTGACGATCGGCGTGCACGACACGGGCAGCGGGATCGACCCGGCGCATATCGAGCATATTTTCGAGCCGTTCTTCACGTCGAAGGCGATCGGCCATGGCACCGGGCTGGGCCTGTCGCAGGTGTTCGGGTTCGTGAAACAGTCGGGCGGCGAGGTGATCGTCGAGAGCACGCCGGGCGCGGGTGCGACCTTCACGCTATACCTGCCGCATGATCCGACCGGCGTGCCGGCGGGCGTCGGCATCGCGGCGGAGGCGCGTGGCGAGGGGCCGTCGCTGCGGATCCTGGTGGTCGAGGACAATGCCGCGGTCGGCGACTTCGCGATGTCCGCGCTCGCCGATCTGGGGCACGCGATCGTGTTCGCGCGCGATGCCGAGGAGGCGCTGGCGATCCTTGCGCGGGAGGCGGACGCGTTCGACGTGATGTTTTCGGACGTGGTGATGCCGGGGATGAACGGCGTCGCGCTGGCGCAATATGTCCGCCGGGACTTTCCCGCGATGCGCGTGCTGCTGACCAGCGGCTATAGCGACGTGATCTCGAAGGACGGCGCGCAGGGCTTTGCGCTGTTGCACAAACCCTATTCGATGGCGGAGCTCGCGCGCGCGCTGCATGCGGTGATGGAGGCGGACCGGGTGCTGGCGGCGGGCGCGTTCTAGAGCGCGGCGCTGTCGGTGAGGCGGTGGACGTCGCCGAGCAGCCGGTCGAAATAGTCGGTGCGCGGCGCGTCGAAGGTGACGATGTAGAGCAGCCCCGCGACGATCGCCGCGCGCGCCTCGCCCCGGCGGGGCAGGTCGTCGGCGTCGACATAGGCATAGCCGAAGCGGATGCCGGCATGGCCGAGAAACGGGTCGGGCGCCGCGGTGGTGAGCGTGAAATCCGCGATCCCGCCCGCGCTGCGATAGGTCGATTCGAGTAGTTCGGGGATTTCGGCGAGCAGCATCGCGTCGCTGTAGCGGGGGAGCGTCTTGCGCCGCCGGGGTTCGCGCAGCAGCGCCTCACCGGGTGCGATCCCGCCGAACCAGGTGACCGCGTTGAGCCGCTCGCCGTCGAGCGTCCAGACCTCGGCCTTGCGGCCCGGTCGGGCGGAAAGCTGGTTCCAGTCGCGCGGCGGGGTGACGGTCATCGTCCGGGCGACGCGGACGGGCTTGCCCTGCGCGCGATAGGCGTTGGCATCGGCGGGTGCGGGCAGGAGCATGAGGAGGGCAGGGAGCAGCGGGTAGCGCATCAGCGGTCCTCCGGGGCGGCGATCAGGGCGGCGATCATGGTCGCATCGCCGGCGGCGGGGTCGAGCGCGAGATAGCGGCGTAGTGCTGCCTGTCCCTCCGCAAGGCGACCGGTCCGGACCAGCGCCAGCCCCAGCCCGCGCTGTGCGGCGGCGAGGCCCGGGTCGAGCGCGATGGCCTGCGCGTAAAAGTGCGCGGCGTTGACGAGGTCGCGGGGGTTGCCGCGGGCGCGGTACAGGTCGCCGCGTGCGCGCCACAGTGCCGCGGTCCAGCCGCGCGCGGCACAGGCGGCGATCAGATAGGCGCTGGCGCCGAAGTCGTTGAGCTTGATCTGGTCGTCGAGGAACAGCGGCAGCCATGGCGCGAGTGCTTCGGCATGGCGGTCGGCGCCGTCGTCGCGGTCCGCCGCGTCGGGCAAAGCGAGCGCGGTCAGCGTGGCGGCGCGTTCGGCCTCGGGCGGGTGCGAGGCGTAGAAGCCGATGCGGTCGAGCCGCGGGCGGTGCGCGCCGCGCGCGACCGCGGAAGCCCCGGCCTCGGCGATCGCGTTGCGCCACAACTGCGCGGCGGCCTGCGGGCGGAGGCGGCTGGCGTTGAGATAGCCGATCCCGAGCCGGTCGGCGTCGCGCTCCTGATCGCGCGAGAAGCGATAGAGTGCGCCATAGACCGATCGGCCGAGCGTGGCGAAGCGGCGGCGCAGATCGGCATCGGGGGCCATTGCGGCGAGCACCGCCCCCCAGCCGAGCAGGTCGGATCCGGTACGCTGCGCCCGGAACTGTGCAAGCGTGTGGCGGCGTTCGAAATGGCCGAATTCATGTCCGAGCACCGCGCCGAGCTCCGCCTCGCTGCGGGCGCGGAGCAGCAGCCCGCTGAACACGCGCATCGTCCCGTTCGCCGCCATGCTCGCGTTGAACAGCGGCACGCGCAGGACATAGACGCGCACGCCGGCGCAGCGGGCCGCGCCGACCGTGTCGCAGAGCGCGCGGCGGACATAGGCGTCGAGCGCGGCGTCGCGGATCAGCAGCGGCGACAGCGCGAGCTGGCGCTCGTCCTCGTCCGCCTCGGCCCAGGCGCCGATCTCGTCGACGCCGCGCGGCTGATAGGCGCCCGTATAAGGCGGCGGGGCGGGGGCGGTGGCGGCGAGCAGGGCGAGGGCGAGCGCGGTGACGGTCATCGGGGGGCGGGGGTGCTGCCGGGGAAATCGGCGAGCAGCTGCCGGACGCGCGTGGCGGCGCCTTCGGGAGTGCGCAGGTCGCCGCCCATCGCGCGGTCGGCGTTGAGCCAGAGCAGGTCGCCGGTCCGCAGATCGACCAGCCCGGCATAGCCCGCATGTTCGCCCGCGCTGAGCGGGATGCCGGGCCCGAGCATCGCGACGATCTGCAGCAGCTTGCGCCCGGTCGAGCCATAGGCGTCGCTGGTGCTGAGGAAGAGCGCGTAATCGGCGTCGCGCGCGCCGGGCAACCGCGCGATGCCGGGCCCGAGCGTCCAGTCGAACCGTCCGGCCTCGGTCGCCAGCTTCTTGGTCGGCAGCCGGTCGCCGGCGAAGAACTGATAGCGGATCACCGATTGCGAGACCGCGGCGAACAGCGCGGCATAGTCCGCCACGAGCCGCGCCGCATCGCCGTCTGCAACGGGGGCGGGGATCACGCGGTTGCCGAGCGCCTGTTGCTGCGCGGCGAGTGCGGCCTCGATGTTGCGGCGGGCCTGGTCGGTCCAGTCGCCATTGGGTTCGAACATCCCGCCGGTCGAGCGTGCGCCGACGCGTATGCTCGGGCGGACGAGGAGGATGGTCCTGCCGCTGCCGGGGGGCAGCGTGAAGCCGGTCTTCTGCGCGCTTCTCTGGCGGGCGGCGGCGGGTGAGGCGGGCGCGAGTGTCAGGGCCGGGGCCAGCAGCATGATCGCCAGACGCGTCGCGAGCCTTGTCCCCATCGACGCCCCCCAGCGCGCTGTCCCGGCGACCGGGCTAGGCCGCGCGCACGGGTGCGACAAGCCGCAGACCGGCCCGCTTTGGACCTAGGCCGCGCGCCCACGAAACAGCCTGTCGCGCGGGAAGCGCGACAGGCTGTTCGATCAGGCGGCGGGCGGGCCCGCCACGGTGATGGGTCGGGGGCTTATTGGCAGGCGAGGCACTCGTCATAGTCCTTCGATTCCACGTCGATCTGACGCAGGTCGATGGTGTTGTCCGCCTCGACCCCGCCCGCGAAGCCGGCGCGCTGCACCGACTTGGAGCGGAGATAATAGAGCGACTTGATGCCGAGCTCCCAGGCGCGGAAGTGGAGCATCAGCAGGTCCCACTTTTCCACGTCCGCGGGGATGAACAGGTTCAGCGACTGCGCCTGGTCGATATAGGGCGTGCGGTCCGCGGCGAGTTCGAGCAGCCAGCGCTGGTCGATCTCGAAGCTGGTCTTGTAGCAGTCCTTTTCCTCGGTCGAGAGGAAGTCGAGATGCTGGACCGACCCGCCCTGTTCGAGGATCGAGTTCCACACCGCGTCCGAGTTCTTCGACTTTTCGGCGAGCATCTTCTCGAGATACGGGTTCTTGATCGAGAAGCTGCCCGAGAGCGTCTTGTGCGTGTAGATGTTCGCCGGGATCGGCTCGATGCACGCCGACGTGCCGCCGCAGATGATGCTGATCGACGCGGTCGGTGCGATCGCCATCTTGCAGCTGAACCGCTCCATCGCGCCGACATCGGCGGCGTCGGGGCAGGGCCCGCGCTCGATCGCGAGCTGCATCGAGGCTTCGTTGGCCTGCGCGTTGATGTGCTTGAACATCCGCAGGTTCCACGATTTCGCCATCGCGCCCTCGAACGGGATGCCGCGCGCCTGGAGGAAGCTGTGGAAGCCCATGACGCCGAGGCCGACCGAGCGCTCGCGGCCCGCCGAATAGGCGGCGCGCTCCATGCCGGGCTCGTGGCGGTCGATATAGTCCTGGAGCACGTTGTCGAGGAAGCGCATCACGTCCTCGATCAGGCCCTTCTCGTCCTTCCACTGATCCCAGGTTTCGAGGTTCAGCGACGACAGGCAGCAGACCGCGGTCCGCTCGTTGCCGAGATGATCCTTGCCGGTCGGCAGCGTGATTTCCGAGCAGAGGTTCGAGGTCGAGACCTTGAGGCCCAGTTCACGGTGATGCTTGGGCATCGCCTTGTTCACGTGATCGGCAAAGACGATGTAGGGCTCGCCGGTCTGGAGACGCGTCTCGACGAGCTTCTGGAACAGCGAGCGCGCGTCGACGGTGGCGCGGATCGCCTGGTCCTTCGGCGACCGCAGATGCCATTCCTCGCCGTTGCGCACGGCCTCCATGAACGCGTCGGTGATCAGCACGCCGTGGTGGAGGTTCAGCGCCTTGCGGTTGAAATCGCCCGAGGGTTTGCGGATCTCGAGGAATTCCTCGATCTCGGGATGCGAGACGTCGAGGTACACGGCCGCCGAGCCGCGGCGCAGCGAGCCCTGCGAGATGGCGAGGGTCAGCGAATCCATGACGCGGACGAACGGGATGATGCCGCTGGTCTTGCCGTTGAGGCCGACCGGCTCGCCGATGCCGCGGACGTTGCCCCAATAGGTGCCGATGCCGCCGCCGCGCGAGGCGAGCCAGACATTCTCGTTCCAGGTGTCGACGATGCCGCCGAGGCTGTCGGGGACCGAGTTGAGATAGCAGGAGATCGGCAGGCCGCGACCGGTGCCGCCGTTCGAGAGAACGGGGGTGGCCGGCATGAACCAGAGCTTCGAGATCGCGTCGTAGAGACGCTGCGCATGGCCGGCGTCATCGGCGTACGCAGACGCGACGCGGACGAACAGGTCCTGATAGCTCTCGCCCGGGAGCAGATAGCGGTCCTTCAGCGTCTCCTTGCCGAATTCGGTCAGCAGCGCGTCGCGGCTGTGATCGACTTCGACCGGGTAGATCTGCGCGCGCACGGAATGGCTGTCCTGCGCCTGACGCGGCGCCTTGGGGGCCTCTGCTGTGGGCGTGTCGAGGGTCTGTTCGATGGTGTCGGTCGTCATGTCGCTATCCCGGCTGCTGTCTCTGAAATCCAAAAGACCGCTCCTAAAATTCTGTAATCGTTCGAATCGGGAGCATATCCCATGCTATCATCGGGCAGATCAAAAGCAGAACAAAAACTGATCGGCAGCGCGTGGTCACGCCTGTCGACAATCAGGGTGGCAGCCCGAGGGGCGCACCATGTTCTACCAGAGATAGGGCCTGCCGCTGTAAGTAGCCCCCAGATACTGTGCCAATCCCGCAGCGGGTGCAAGCCGCTAGTTGGCCCGTTGCGGCCCTGCCCGGGGTCGATGGGGGTATCGCGAGGCGGCGGCGGCGGCGCGACGCGTGGATCTGCGCCGGGTTCGCGATACGCAAGCGGATTTCGCGCCTTTCGAAATATTTTCGAGCGAGCCGCGCGCGCCCGCGGTCAGCCCGCGCGGCGCATCCCGCGGACCAGCGGCGGTGGGCCGAGCCGTTCGATATCGACCGGATGATCGAAGGCGAGCCCGGCGCGGCCGTCGCGCAGCCAGCGAATCTGCGCGCCGATCATCTGGCCGTCGACGAGCTCGATCGAGACGCCGGCGCCGGTCGGATCGCCGCGGACCATCAGCCCCTCGACCATCGCGCCGCTGGTCGAGATGTCGCGGACGCGGACATCGACGAGCGTGTCCTCGACCAGCAGCCGCGCCGAGCGCAGCATCCGCACGCGCGGCGCCCGGCTGGTCTTGAACCCGGCGGCGGTCGCCACCCCCGCGGCGGTGGCAAGCTGTTCCATCACCACCTCGTTGAGGACCGGGCGGCCATAGACATAGCCCTGGATATGGCTGCAGCCGAGATCGCGGACGAGTGCGATCTCGTCCTGCAGCTCGACGCCTTCCGCGGTCGTCTCCATGCCGAGCGTGTCGGCGAGCATGACGATCGCCTTGATGATCGCGGCGTTGCGGTTGCCGGGTTCGGCCGCGCCCTTCACGAACGACTGGTCGATCTTGATCTTGTCGAACGGCGCGGTGCGCAGATAGCCGAGCGACGAATAGCCGGTGCCGAAATCGTCGAGCGCGAGCCGGACGCCGATTCCTTTGAGCGCCTTGAACATCTGGTCCGAGGACGCGCTCTCGTCGAGGAAGACGCCCTCGGTGATCTCGAGCTCGAGCCGGTTGGCGGGCAGCCCGGACTGGGCGAGCGCGCTGGTGACGAGGGCTGGGAGCGCGGGGTTGGCGAACTGGATCGGCGAGACGTTGACCGCGACGCGGACATCGGCGGGCCAGCGCGCGGCGGCGTTGCACGCGGTGCGCAGGACCCAGGTGCCGATCGCCTCGATCAGCCCGCATTCCTCGGCGATCGGGATGAAGTCGGCGGGCGACACGGGGCCGCGCGTCGGGTGGTTCCAGCGGATCAGCGCCTCATAGCCGACGATCCGCGTCGACTTGGTGCTGACGACGGGCTGGTAGCAGAGGTGGAACGCGCCTTCGGTGACCGCGATGCGCAGATCGTCCTCGAGCTGCTTGCGCGACTTCGCCCCCGCCAGCATGTCGTCCGAATAGAAGCGGTGGACGCCGCGGCCATCGGCCTTGGCCGCATAGAGCGCGAGATCGGCATTGCGGATCAGCGTCTCCGAATCCTTGCCGTGCTGCGGCGTGATCGCGATGCCGATCGAACAGCCGATCGAGACCGACGCGCCGCTGATGAAATAGGGTTGCGACAGCGCGAGGATGAGCTCGCGCGACAGGGTGCTGAGCGTGTCGCGGTTGTCGACGCCGGGCAGGACGACCTGGAATTCGTCGCCGCCGAGCCGGCCGACCAGCCCTGCGTCACCGACCACGCGCGTGAGCCGCTGCGCGACCTGTTTGAGCAGCAGGTCGCCCGCCTGGTGGCCGAGCGTGTCGTTGACCGCCTTGAACCGGTCGAGATCCATCAGGAACAAGGCGGTCGGCCGGTAGGGCCCGGCCTGCTGCGCGAGCGTCTTGTCGAGCGACAGCCGCATCCGCTGGCGGTTGGCGAGCCCGGTCAGCCCGTCGAACAGCGCGAGGCGGTTGATCTCGGCATCGGCCTTGCGCTTTTCGGTGAGGTCGAAGCCGGTGCCGATAAAGCCCTGGAACCGGCCGATCTCGTCGATCACCGGTCGGCCCGACATCGACCACCAGCGCTCGGGCGCGGGGTCGGCGGCGGCGCAGACCGAATAGTCCGAGAAGGAAGTGCGCGACGACAAATGGAAGGCGAGCGTGCGTTCGGTGCCGGGCGCGTCGCTGTCCATGCGGAACAGGTCGGTGAGGATGCAGCCGACCAGCCCGGACGACGGGTCGCACCCCTCCTCCGGGTCCGACGGCGGCGGGAGCGCGTGCGCCATCTTTGGCGAGATATAGGTGATGCGGCCGCGCCGGTCGGCTTCCCAGAACCAGCCGGGGCCGTAATTCTCGAACTCCGCCATCAGCTTCATCGCGAGCCGGCCCTCGCTCGACTGGTCCGCATGATCGAGCGCGAGCGCATAGTCGATCCGCGCCATCCGGTAGGCGACCGCGGCAAAACCGGCAAAGGCGGCGATCGCGACGACCGGCGCGATCCCCACGCCCGACAGCAAGGTCAGCATCAGCGCCAGGCCAATGCCGAACCCCAGGGTCGCGGCGCGCACGGCATAGAGGGTGATCGCGGTGACGCTGATCGCGCCGACGATCGCGACCAGCCCGGCGAGCTCGATCGGCCCGCCCGGCAGCTCGACGGTGACCCAGAGCAAGGACAGGAGCGCGGCGGAGAGCCCGGCGGCGCAGGTCGCGAGCACCGCGTTGCGGCGATGGATCGGCCATTCACGCAGCGTCCTGCTGCGCACCGTCGCAAAGGCCGCGCCGGACAGCAGAGCGATCACGCCCGCATGCACCGCCACCGCCGCGATCAGCGCCGGCCGTGCCGCCAGCGAGACGCCGAAGACGATCGCCGCGGCCACGAGGTGCGCGATCAGCGCGACCGGCCAGACCGCGCCGACCTTGGCGAGGCGGACATGCTGCGCGGCGCTCCACGCATCCTCGTCGCTTTCGACGAGCCCGAACAGGACGAGGCTCGTGGCGTCGGGATGATCGCGGAGGGAAATGGCGGGAGAGCGCGAGAACATCCCGCAAGCGTACCGCATCAGCGGTTGCGCAATTGCCCTCCGATCATGCTTAACAGACCGTAAGCGTTTGCATTTATCAGATAAATAGCCCGGTCAGCCAATAGGTCGCCGCCCCGATCGCGGCGGCGGCGGGCAGCGTCACGGTCCAGGCGATGATGATGTTGCTGGCGACGTTCCAGCGCACCGCGGACAGGCGTCGCGCGGCGCCGACGCCGACGATCGCGCCGGTGATGGTGTGCGTCGACGAGACCGGCACACCCCAGAAGGTCGCTGCGAACAGCGTGATCGCGCCGCCGGTCTCCGCGCAGAAGCCCTGCGCGGGCGTCAGCCGGGTGATCTTCGACCCCATGGTGTGGACGATCCGCCAGCCGCCCGACAGCGTGCCGAGCGCCATCGCCGCCTGGCAGGACAGCACGACCCAGAAGGGCACGTGGAACTCGCCGCCGAGCAGCCCCTGCGAATAGAGCAGCACCGCGATGATCCCCATCGTCTTCTGCGCGTCGTTGCCGCCGTGCCCGAGCGAATAGAGCGCGGCGGAGATCAGCTGGAGCTTGCGGAAGCGCTTGTCGACGCCGAGCGGGGTGAGCTTGAGGCTGGTCCAGGCGACGAGCAGGACGAGCAGCAGCGCGAGCAGCAGCCCGACCGCGGGCGAGACGAAGATCGCGCTGACGGTCTTGATCACGCCGCTCCAGACGATCGCGCCGAAGCCGATCTTGGCGACGCCCGCGCCGAGCAGCCCACCGATCAGCGCATGGCTGCTGCTCGAGGGGATGCCGAGCACCCAGGTGATGACGTTCCACGCGATCGCGCCGATCAGCGCGGCGAAGATCACCTGCGCGTCGATCACCTGCGCATGGACGATGCCGGTGCCGACGGTCTGCGCGACGTGGAGGCCGAAGACGGCGAAGGCGATGAAGTTGAAGAACGCCGCCCAGAGCACGGCATATTGGGGTTTCAATACGCGCGTCGAAACGACCGTCGCGATCGAGTTCGCGGCGTCGTGCAGGCCGTTGAGGAAATCGAACAGCAGCGCGATGCCGATCAGGCCGATGAGGACCGGGAGCGAGAGGATCATGCGGGGATGCTCCCCCGAGCCTGCATTGGCGTCATCGCGGCGCGTCCCACCAGTTTACCGCCCCGGCGGAGGCCGGGGTCCAGTTGGAGAGGTCGCAGTAACATTGCGCTGCCTTCAGCCATGGCCGTCCCCCAACTGGGCCCCGGCCTTCGCCGGGGGGGTGTCACGGGAGAGGCTTCGGGCCGAAACGACGCGTCACGCATGGTCGATGACGAGTCCCTGGATCTCGTTGGCGACGTCTTCGAAGCGGTCGACGATCTTTTCGAGGCTCGAATAGATTTCGCGGCCGATGATGAAGGCCATCGGGTCGGCATGGCTCTTCGACGCGGCGAAGAGCGCGCGCAGGCCGGTGTCGTGGATGTCGTCGGCGTGACCCTCGATCTGGATAAGCCGGGCGGTCAGGTCGTGGAGGCGGCCGGCGTTGCTGCCAAGCGAGCGGAGCAGCGGGATCGCCTCGGCGGTGATTCGCGCGGCCTCGACGATGATCCCCGCCATATCGCGCATCTCGGGCGCGAATTCGGTCACCTCGTACAGCGCGATCGCGTTGGCGGTGCCGTTCATCTGGTCGATCGCATCGTCCATCACGCCGATCAGGTCGGTGATCGCGCTGCGGTCGAACGGCGTCACGAACACCCGGCGGACGTCCTGCAGGACCTCGCGCGTGATGTCGTCGGCCTCGTGTTCGCGGCGCACGATCTCGGCGATCTGGCTTTCGATCGAGCCTTCGCCGTGGAGCAGCCGGGCGAGCGCGTCGGCGCCCGCGACGAGCGTCGCGGCATGCGCGTCGAACAGCTCGAAGAACCGCCCCTGCTTGGGCATGAGTGCCTGGAACCAGCCCAGCATCGGAAAACGCCTCCTCATTCGTGACCGCAGCACCGGCAGCACGCGTTGTTCGAACGCCACCGGGATCGGTGGCTTTCGGAATCCTCGGATCAGAGCCTTGAGTTCGGGCTCGTCGACCGCGGCGGCGGCCTTATCAGGCGGAAACCACCGTGTCTCGCGCTGATCCCGCTCGGGCCAGTCCGCGACCTGTTCGACGACCTGCATCGGATAGACGCTGACGATCATCGGCCGGAGACGCCCGCTGCGGCGCCGCTTGTCGTAGCAGAAATCGCCGACCGCGCTGGGGCAGGGGATGCCGCGAATCCCGGCTTCCTCGAACGCCTCCTGCGCGGCGGCCTCGTGCGAGGCGAGGCCGGCAATCGGATTGCCCTTGGGAATCACCCAGCGCCGCGTCTCGCGCGAGGTGATGAGCAGGATCTCGGCGGATCCGTCGGCGGTGATCCGATAGGGCAGGGCAGCGATCTGGCGGATCGGTCGGGTCCTCGGGCAAGGTCAAACCCGATGTCTGACACGCAGCGTGCGCGAGCGCCAGCCGGTCCGCAAGGGGGTGGCGTGGCGGCTCAGCCGCCACGCCGGCCTTGTCAGCGGAACTTGCCGCTGAGCGACACGCCGATGATCCGCGGTTCGTTGAACACCGCGGCCATGTAGTTCTCGATCACGCCCTTCAGGTTCTTCTCGCCGGTGATGTTGCGCGCGAACACCGCGAGTTCATAGGCGTCGTCGGGCGCCGCATAGCCGATCTTCAGGCCGCCTTCGAAGTTGCCGTTCGCGGTGAACTCCTTGGTCTTGTAGAGCACGAACTGCGTATAGCCCTGGATGTTGAAGTCGCCCGCGATGAACGCGCGACCGCCATTGCCGAGCGGCTGGTCGTAGCGTGCGGTCAGGTCGACATTATACTCGGGCGCATTGGGCAAAGGCTCGCCGTCGATCTTGACGAGGAAGGTCGTGCCGAATGCGCCGGGGACGGGGCGGACCGCCGCGGACGGCGTGCAGACGACCGCGTTGTTGAGCGCGCAGATCTGCACCTCGGTCGTCTTGTCGCGAATCGCGCTGTGGAGCAGGCTGAGCCCCGCGCCGAGCGTGAGGTTGGGAACGGGCTTCCAGTTCGCCTCGGCCTCCATGCCGTACGCCTCGGCCTTGTTGCCGTTGAACAGGATGCCGTTGCCGTTGAGATCGTTGCCGTTGAGCTGGATGTCGTTGACGCGGTAGCCGAACACGGTCGCGTTGAGGCTGAGCGTGTTGTCGAGCAGGCGGGTCTTGATGCCCGTCTCCCACGACAGGATCGTCTCGGAATTGGCGGTCGAGAAGTCCGAGTTGAACACCGCCGAGCGGCCCTGGATCGTCGGTCCGCGGAAGCCCTGTGCGATCCGCGAGTAGAGGCTGATGTCGGGGCTCGCCTGGTAGAGGAGGCTCGCGTCCCAGCTCGGCTTGGTCGCCTTCAGCGTGACGTCGGTGCGGAAGCCGGCCGGATACTGGCTGATACCGGCGACATTCTGGACCGGCTTGAGCAGCTGCGTGCGCTTCTTGTCCTCGGTGATGCGGCCGCCGGCGGTGAGCGTCAGCCGGTCCATCAGCTCGTAGCTGACCTGGCCGAAGCCGGCCCAGGAGGTGTTGACGTCGTGGAGGCGGACCCAGTTGTTCGGGTTGCGCTGTGCGGTCGTCAGGAAGAACGTCCGCTGGTAGAAATCGGTGATGTCGCGCGTGTCGAAATACAGGCCGCCGACCTGCCAGTTGAAGCGGCCGCCCTGCGTGCCCGACAGACGCAGCTCCTGCGACCACTGGTCGAGATCGCGGATCTGGCCCTGCGACTGGCCGAAGCCGTTCGCCACGCCGCGGACGGGGAAGTTCGCGCCCGCGCCGCCATCGGTGTCGCCGCGGCTGAAGCCCGAGGTCGTCTCGTACGCGGTGATCGAGGTGAGCGCGGCAGGACCGAAGTCGTAGGTCGCGCGGACCGAGCCGCCATAGGTGGTGTAGCTCTGCGGATTGTCATTGCCTTCGTCGAGCGCGACGATGTTGCGCGGTTCGGCCTGGACGTCGTTCGAACCCTTCTTCAGCGCGGCGCGGTGGAACAGCGTCGAGGTGCCGTCATACCAGCGCGCATGGCCCGACAGGTCGAGCGAGAAGGCGTTGCCCGGGGTCAGCGCGAGCTGGACGCGGACGTTGCGGTCGTCGAAGCCGCCCATCGCGTTCTTGCGCGGGGTCGCGGTGCTGTCCTGCGTGACGCCGGCATAGACGTTGTCGACATAGTTTTCGCGGTGCTGGAGCAAGGTCGAGACGCGGATCGACAGCAGGTCCTTGATCAGCGGGCCACCGACGCCCGCGTCGACGCTGACGCTGCCATAGGTGCCGACCGAGGCCGAGGCGCGGCTGTCGAAGTCGTTGGTCGGCTTGATCGTGTCGAACTTGATGATGCCCGCGGTCGTGTTGCGACCGAACAGCGAGCCCTGCGGGCCGCGCAGCACCTCGACCTGGCGGACGTCATAGACCGGGTTCGACTTCAGCACGACATGCTCGAGGATCACGTCGTCCTGGATGATCGTGACCGGCTGCGACGCGCCGAGGTAGAAATCGATGTTGCCGAGACCGCGGATGTAAAAGCGCGGGAAGATGCGGCCGGTGGTCGTCTCGACATAGAGGCCGGGGACGCGGCCCGACAGCGACAGCAGCGTGTCGTCGCCACCCGCCTGGAACGCGCGCAACGCATCGCCCGAGGCGACGCCGACCGACAGCGGCACGCGCTGGAGATTCTCCGAGCGGCGCTCGGCGGTGACGACGATCTCGCCGAGGCCGTCTTCAGCGGGGGCGGCAGCAGGGGCGGTGATCGTGTCCTGGGCGGCGGCGGGCAGGGCGGCGAGCAGCAATGTCGCGGGTGCGATGCCGCGCAGGAGCGACGTGGTCAGACGGGTGCGTGTCACGGTGATATTCCCTGGATGATCTTCTTGGTTTTACCGAAGGGACACCCGACGAGCCGCGCGCGCCGATCGCGGCCACCCCCGTGGACCGTGATCGCCGTCGCGCGGCTCATGCTGTCGCAATGCCCCCCCAGCGACGCGCTAGCCGCGGATCATGTTGGAAAAATGACAGTTGGCGCATCCGGCTGCCACGGCGTGACTTTGGGCATGACCGCGGCGAAGAGCGGCGAGGCGAGATAGCGGCCCAGCCAGTCGTGGAGCGCGGGGAGGGGGAGCGTGTCGAACCAGCCGCGATCGGTCTGCGCGAACTGGCGGACGAACGGTAGGATCGCGATGTCGGTCAGCGTGACGAAGGGGCCGGCGAGGTAGCCGGTGGCTGCCAGCCGCGTGTCGAGATCGGCGAGGATCGCGGTGGCGGCGGCGCGGTGCTCGAGCGGGTCGGTGCCGTGGCGATCGGCATATTTGTAGCGGTCGAGATGATGCTTGAACGCGCCGTCGTTGGTCGCGATCAGCTCGGTGTCGTGTTCGGCGAGCCAGTCGAGCGGATCGGCGAGTGCCAGCGCCCAGTGCATGATGGCGAGGCTCTGATCGATGACGCGGCCGTCGGGGAGGACGAGGACGGGGACGGTGGCTTTCGGCGAGGCGGCGAGCAGCGCGGCGGGCTTGTTGCGCAGGACGATTTCGCGGAGCTCGACCGCGATACCGCTGGCGACGACCGCGCTGCGGGCGCGGATTGCGTAGGGGCAGCGGCGGAAGCTGTAGAGGATGGGGAGCATGGGTTGGGTATAGGGGGCGGGGGGCGGCGCGTCTTGCCTGCGTCGTGCACTCGCCTCGCACGCTCGCCTCCACCCCGGCGCAGGCCGGGGCCCAAATGGGAAGGCGGTCGTGACAGCGGGCTGCGGCTGATTACTCCGCTTCCCCAATTGGGCCCCGGCCTCCGCCGGGGTGGTGCTCCTTTTCTGGGGGGTGGGGAGCGGCCCCCTCCCGTTACAGCCCGAAGCGGAGCGTCGCGCGGATGTCGCGGCCGGCGAGGGGGGCGAAGTCCTTGAGGAAGCTGGCGTGGCGGCGGGCTTCGACGTCGAACAGGTTGTTCGCGCTGAGCAGGATCGAGGTCTTGCTGTCCTTGCCGAACGGGTTGAAGCCCAGGGTCGCGTTGACCATCGTATAGCCGTTGGTGGTCGTCTCGAACGCGGCGATGCGGTCCTGGTCGAAGACGTGCTCGACCTCGAGCCGGCCGTTGACGCGGTCGCCTTGTGCCTCGATCCCGCCGAGTACGCGCATCGGCGGGATGCGGGGTACGGGGCCGTTGTCGACGATCGTCGCGCGGACATAATCGCCGAGCAGGTCGGCGTTCAGCACATAGCCGCCGATCTGCGCGAGCCGGACCGAGGCATTGGCCTCGAACCCGTAATAGCGCGCATCGGCCTGCTGATACTGGAAGCAGGGCAGGTCGACCTCGCGCCCCGACGGATCGGCGGCGGTCTGGCAGACGCTCTGCGCGACCTGGTTCTCCGAGATATAGTTGGAGAAGTCGTTGTAATAGGCCGACGCGTCGAAGCTGAAGCCGTCGCCATGCGCGTGGAGCGTGCCCTCGATGCCCCAGCTCTTCTCGAGCTTGAAGTCGGGGCTGCCGAATTCATAGGCCTGGGTGCCGGCATGGCCGCCGTTCGCGAACAGCTCCTCGGCGGACGGCGCGCGCTCGGTGTGCGAGAGGTTGACGCCCAAGCGGACCGCGTCGGTCACGCCGTAGGAGGCGCCGAGCGAGCCCGAGACCGCGTCGAAGCTGCGGCTGCCGCGGAAGAAGCGGAGGTCGTCGAGCGGCGTCTTGGCGGAGAGTGACGTCGTCTCGTAGCGCAGCCCACCCTCGGCCCGGAACGCGCCGGCGCTGTATTGCTGGAGCGTGAAGAGGCCGGTCTGGTTGGTCTCGTTGCGCGGCAGGAAGGCCTCGTCGCCGTTCACGTCGAACAGGCGGTTGAAATATTGCACGCCCGACGCGCCCTGCCAGCCGCCGCGATTGGCCTGGACGAGCTCGATCCGGCCTTCGGTGCCGTTGTTGAAGAAGGCGGTGCCGACGCCGCCATCGGGTTCGAGCTCGAAATGGCGATAGGTGGCGTGGCCCGCGCGGACGCGGATCTTGTCGAGGAAACCGCCGCCGGTGTTGATCTCGCCGCGCAGGTCGACGCGGTTCTGGACGACGTCGAGGCGGGGCGCCTCCTGCTCCTGGCCGACTGCGGTCGCATAGCGGATCGGCACGCCGTAGAGGCTGTCATAATGGCTGTACGACACGCCGAGATTGCCACCATCGGTGATGATCGACGCGCCGACACCCGCGGTCCAGGTCTCGGACTGGGTATTCGGAAGCTTGCCGCGGAGCGCGGCGGAGCCGGCGAAGTCGATCGGCTCGTCGGTGTCCTGCGGCAGGCCGACCTGGCTGAGCGCGGCGGCGCGCGCCTGCGACGACAGGATGTTGCCGCCGGTGCGCAGGTTGCCCGACTTCAGATAGGAGCCGTCGGCGTGGAGGACGAGGTGCTGGCCGACCGCGACGTCACCGGCGGCGCCGCCCGAGCGCTCGTTCGCGGCCGAGCCATAGGTCGCGATGCCGTTCACGCGGTAGCCGTTTTCGGGGACGGTGCGCGGGATGCGCGTGTCGATGACGTTGACGACGCCGCCGACCGCGGACGAGCCGAACAGCAGCGCGGAGGGGCCGCGCAGCACCTCGATCCGCTCGGCGAGCAGCGGGTCGATGATGACCGCGTGATCGACCGAGGTGTTCGAGACGTCGATCGAGCCGATCCCGTCGGTCAGCACGCGGATGCGCTCGCCCTGGAAGCCGCGCAGGATCGGGCGCGAGGCGCTGGGGCCGAACGAGGTGGCGGACACGCCGGGCTGGCGCGCGAGCGTCTCGCCGATGGTCGGGCGGAGGTTGCGGGTGAGCTCGGCGCCCGAGAGGATCGACGTGCCTTGGAGGACATCGGTCTCGCTCTGGCGGACGGGGGCGGTGACGAGGATCTCGGCGGCCGCGCGCGGGGCGGGGGTGCGGGTCGGGGCCGGGGTTGCGGCAGGCGTATCGGCCGGTGCGCCGGTCGGCGGCGTGTCGGTCTGGGCGGTCGCGGCGGTCGCGGCGAAGACCGCCAGCGCGCTGATCCCGATGAAAGTCTTACGCATAGAAACGCTCCTTGAACCCCGGAGCTGCCGCCTAGCGCGAATGATGTATCATATCAAAGAAGATGTTCGCAGCTGCGGAAAATTGGATGGCTGGTTGTTGCCATGATGCAACATATCATCCGGGACGGCCGGGCGTCAGGGTTTGTCGTAGGGGGTGAAGTCGGTGAAGCGGCAGGAGGGGGAGGGGATCGACAGGCCGGGTTCGATCAGCCGGAACCGGTCGTTGCGGCAGAGCTGGCCGCCATAGATGTCGACGATGATCGTCGACAGCGGGCGCAATTGCGGACAGGGGCCGACCGGGCCGGTGCGCCAGACCCGCTTGCCCGACTGGCGATAGAGGATGGTGGTCGCGTCGAGGATCGTCGGGCCCTGGACCAGGCCGATGCCGATGCAACGGACCGGTGCGCCAGCGATTCGCCCCGCGAGCGGATCGTCGCGGCCGGCGACGAGCGTCAGTGCGAGCGCGGCGAGGGCGGCGATCCGGCCGGAGCGCGGCATCCTCACCGAACCTTCCGATAGGGGACGAATTCGCCGAAGCTGCAGCTGCCGCTGGGGAAGCGGCTGGCGCGGTCGATCGTGTTGGCGATGTCGCCGCGGCAGAGCTGCCCCGAGGGCGTCCGCGTGATCAGGATGTTGCGGTCGAGATCGCCGCACCCGCCATTGGTCTCGGTCCGGTAGATCGTGCCGTTGTTGACGCGGTAGAGGAAGGTCGAGCCGTAGCTGGTCACCTGCTTCTGGCCGAGGGCGTTGAGGCACAGGGTCGGCTCGCCGGGGGTCAGCCCCTTGAGCGCGGTCGCGAGCTTTCGCTGCGTTTCGGTTTCGCGCTGCGCGATCTGCGCCTGTTCGCGCGGGGTCGCCGTACAGGCGGTGGCGGCGATCGTCAGGCAGAGCAGCGATAAGCGTGTCATGATGCGCATGCGGTTTCCTTTGCGCCCCCGAGGGGCCCGGCATAGCCTATTCAGCCCTTGAACGCATCCTTTGCCGCGCGGCGTTCGCCGAGCTCGGCGGCCGAGGTCGCGCGGAGAAACGGATTGGTCGCGCGCTCGAGCCCGATCGTCGTCGGCACCGTCGCCTCGCCGCGCGCGCGGGCCGCGTCGACCTCGGCCATCCGGTCGCGGATCGCGGCATTGTCGGGCTCGGCAACCAGCGCGTAGCGGCCGTTCGACTGGGTATATTCATGCCCGCAATAGACGCGCGTCTCGTCGGGCAGCGTGGCGTAGCGCTGCATGTTGGCGAACATGTCGGCGGGCGTGCCCTCGAACAGCCGGCCGCAGCCCATCGCGAACAGCGTGTCGCCGGTGAAGATCACCGCGTCGTCGGCGAAGTGGAAGGCGATATGGCCCTGCGTATGCCCGGGCACGGTCATCACCTGCGCGGCGTGCGCGCCGAGCGTGACGGTATCGCCCTCGGTCACGCTGTGGTCGAGCGTCGGGATCTTCGCGGCCTCGGCGGCGGGGCCGGTGACGGTCGCGCCCTGAGCGCGGATCGCGGCGTTGCCGCCGGTGTGATCGGGATGCCAGTGCGTCGTCCAGACCTGATCGATCCGCCAGCCTCGCGCGGTCGCCGCGGCGATCACCGGATCCGCCTCGCCCGGGTCGAGCGCGACCGTCGTGCCGCTGTCGGGATCGTGGATCAGCCAGGCGTAATTGTCGCTGAGGACGGGCACGCGGACGATGTCGAGGGGCATGGCGTCAAGGGGCATGGCGGAGCTTTCGAAGGCGGTGGCCCGGTGTGGCGCGGGGGTCGGGGCGATGCAAGGATAACGCATGAGCGGGCGGTCGGGATGCGCGTGCGACCGTCGGTCTCGACTTCCGGCGGCGGGCGGGCGTAGGGTGGTGAAAACATTGAGAGGATCCGCAATGAAACTGGCCAGCCTGAAGGACGCAGATCCAGCCCGGGGCCGTGACGGCCGGCTCGTCGTCGTGTCGAACGACCTCGCCTGGTATGCCGATGCGACGCATATCGCGCCGACGCTGCAGGCCGCGCTCGACGACTGGGACCGGCTTGCGCCGATGCTCGAGAATCTGTCGACCGATCTCGAGCACGAGATGATTCCGATGCGGCGGTTTCATGAGCATGACGCGGCGTCGCCCTTGCCGCGCGCCTATCAGTGGGCGGACGGCTCGGCCTATGTGAACCATGTCGCGCTCGTCCGGCAGGCGCGCGCCGCCGAGATGCCCGACAGCTTCTGGCACGATCCGCTGATGTATCAGGGCGGGTCGGACGGGTTTCTCGGGCCGCGCGATCCGATCCCGCTCGCCGACGAGAGCTGGGGCTGTGACATGGAGGGCGAGGTCGTCGTCGTCACCGGTGACGTGGCGATGGGCGCGAGCCGCGACGAGGCGCTGGCGGCGGTGCGGCTGGTCGGGCTGACCAACGACGTGTCGCTGCGCAACCTGATCCCGGGTGAGCTGGGCAAGGGGTTCGGCTTTTTCCAGTCGAAGCCCGCCAGCGCGTTTTCACCGGTGTTCGTGACGCCCGAGTCGCTTGGCGACTGGTGGCAGGACGGCAAGCTGCACCGCAAGCTGATGGTCGACCTGAACGGCCAGCCCTTTGGCCGCGCCGAGGCGGGCGAGGACATGACGTTCGATTTCGGCACGCTGATCGCGCATGCCGCCAAGACGCGCAAGCTGGGCGCGGGGACGATCGTCGGGTCGGGCACCGTGTCGAACCGCGGCGCGGACGGCGGGCCGGGCAAGCCGATCGCAGAGGGCGGGGTCGGCTATTCCTGCCTGGCCGAAGTGCGGACGATCGAGACAATCGCGGGCGGCGCGGCGGTGACCCCGTTCCTGAAAAAGGGCGATACGGTGCGGATCTGGGCGGAGGACGACCGGCATCGGCCGATCTTCGGGGTGATCGAGCAGACGGTGGAGTAGCGCGCGAGCCGGCTAGGGGCGCTCGCCATAGGCCTTGCGCTGAGCCGCGGTAGCGCGGTCCCACCAGGCGCGGGCGAGCAGATCCGCGATCCGCTCGCCCGCGCCGGTGCAGTAGCGGACCAGCACCGCCGGCCAGCCGTCATAATGATCGGTCTGCCAGAAGGTCGCGGGGTCGGTGTCGAGCAGGATCTCCTTCTCGTCGAGACCGATATGGAGCACGAAGCTGCCGGGATCGGGCGCGGTGGTCGACGCGAGCGTCTTGCCGCGGAACCTGAGTGCGGGCCGGCCGTAGCTGGTGCCCGGCTCGACACCCGGCAGCGTGCATCCGATCGCGACGATGGCGTCCCAGTCCTGCAGCATGTCGCGCTGTCCCTCCCCCTGTCTGCCCGTGTCTGCCCGCGTCCGCAGGGTGCTGCTATCGCATTGATCGCACGGCGTTGCACGCGGCCGGTGCGAATGCGGCAACCGGGCAAAACTCCCTCTCGCCAATGCCGTTGAAATTTTATAACAAGGCCGCGAAGAGCGATCCGGCGCGTACGCCGCCGGGCGATGGAGATGGAGTGACGATGGCCAGCGAGCACCCTCGCGCCGATTCGCAGCCGCTGCGCAATCTACCCGGATTGACGCTGCATGTGCCCGAACCGAAGTTTCGACCCGGCGATCCGGTCGATTTCGCCGAAGTCGACGTGCCGCCCGCGGGGCAGGCGCGGCGCCCCGATACCGCGGACAAGGCGAGCGATTTCACCGATCTCGCCTATACGCTGGTTCGCGTGCTGGACGATGACGGCCATGCGGTCGGGCCGTGGGATCCCAAGCTTTCGCCCGATATGCTGCGCCGTATGCTGCGCAGCATGGCGCTGCTCCGTGCGTTCGACGAGCGCATGTTCCGGGCACAGCGTCAGGGCAAGACGAGCTTCTACATGAAGGCGCTGGGCGAGGAGGCGGTCGCGGTCGCGGCGGCCTATGCGCTCGATTACGAGGACATGTGCTTCCCCTCCTATCGGCAGCAGGGGCTGCTCATCGCACGGGGCTGGAGCCTCGTCGACATGATGAACCAGATCTATTCGAACACCGCGGACCGGCTCGGCGGCAAGCAGCTGCCGATCATGTATTCGGTCAAGGAAGCCGGGTTCTTCTCGATCTCGGGCAACCTCACGACGCAATATCCGCAAGCCGTGGGCTGGGCGATGGCATCGGCGGCGAAGGGCGACACGCGGATCGCGGCGACCTGGTGCGGCGAGGGATCGACTGCGGAGGGCGACTTCCATTCGGCGTGCACCTTTGCTGCGGTCTACCGCGCGCCGGTGATCTTCAACGTCGTCAACAACCAGTGGGCGATTTCGAGCTTCTCCGGGTTCGCGGGCGCCGAGGCGACGACGTTCGCGGCGCGCGCGGTCGGGTACGGCATCGCGGGCCTGCGCGTCGACGGGAACGATGCGCTGGCCGTGTACGCAGCCACTGAATGGGCGGCCGAGCGGGCGCGGACCAACCAGGGGCCGACGCTGATCGAGCATTTCACCTATCGCGCGGAGGGCCATTCCACTTCGGACGATCCCGGCCAGTATCGCAGCGAGGGCGAGCCCAATGCGTGGCCGCTCGGCGATCCGATCAAGCGCCTCAAGGACCACCTGATCGCGATCGGCGAATGGGACGATGAGCGCCACGCCGCGCAGGACAAGGAGCTCGCCGAGCAGGTCAAGGCCGCGCAGAAGGAGGCCGAGAAGAACGGCATCCTCGGCCACGGGCTTCATCAGCCGCTCGAATCGCTGTTCGACGGCGTGTTCGAGGAACTGCCCTGGCATCTGAAGGAGCAGCGTCAGCAGATGCTCGATGAGGAGACGGCAAGCGGCCGTCCATGGGATCGCAAGGCATGAGCGACATGATCGAGGCACCCGGGTCCGACGCAGCGGACGGCGGCGAGACCAGCCGGATGAACATGATCCAGGCGATCAACTCCGCGATGGACATCATGATGACGCGCGATCCCGACGTGATCGTGATGGGCGAGGATGTCGGCTATTTCGGCGGCGTGTTCCGCGCGACCGCGGGGTTGCAGGCCAAGCACGGCAAGACGCGCGTGTTCGACACGCCGATCACCGAATGCGGGATCATCGGCGTCGCGGTGGGGATGGGCGCCTACGGCCTGCGTCCCGTCCCCGAGATCCAGTTCGCGGATTACATCTATCCCGCGCTCGACCAGCTCGTGTCCGAGGCCGCACGGCTGCGCTATCGCTCGGCCGGCGAGTTCACCTCGCCGATCACGGTGCGATCGCCGTTCGGCGGCGGCATCTTCGGTGGGCAGACGCACAGCCAGAGCCCCGAGGGGCTGTTCACGCACATGTCGGGGATCAAGACGGTCATCCCGTCGACGCCCTATGACGCGAAGGGTCTGCTGATCGCGGCGATCGAGGACAATGACCCGACGCTCTTCTTCGAGCCCAAGCGCATCTATAACGGGCCGTTCGACGGATATTGGGATCGGCCGTCGCAGAACTGGTCGAAGCACCCGGCTGGCGAAGTGCCGACGGGATACTACAAGATCGAGCTGGGCAAGGCGAAGATCGTCCGGGCGGGCGAGGCGCTGACGATCCTCGCCTATGGCACGATGGTGCATGTCTGCGCGGCGGTGATCGCCGAGACGGGGATCGACGCGGAAATCGTCGATCTGCGTACGCTCGTCCCGCTCGACATCGAGACGATCGAGGCGTCGGTGAAGAAGACCGGGCGCTGCATGATCGTCCACGAGGCGACGCGGACCAGCGGCTTCGGCGCGGAGCTGTCGGCGCTGGTGCAGGAGCGGTGCTTCTACCATCTCGAGGCACCGATCGAGCGCGTGACCGGGTTCGACACGCCGTACCCGCACAGCCTGGAATGGGCCTATTTCCCGGGGCCGGTCCGTATCACCGAGGCCCTCAAGAAGATCATGAAGGACGCATAATGATGCGTTCACCCACCCCCGTTCGCTTCGAGCGCAGTCGAGAAGCCTTCGGAATCCCTCACACAAGTTTCTCGACTTCGCTCGAAACGAACGGAATTTTCTGATGGCTCGCTTTACCTTCAAACTGCCGGATATCGGCGAAGGCATCTCGGAGGCCGAGATCGTCGCATGGCACGTCGCGATCGGCGACCGCGTCGAGGAGGATTCGCCGGTCGCGGACATGATGACCGACAAGGCGACGGTCGAGATGGAGTCGCCCGTTTCGGGCGTCGTCGTCGAGCTGGCGGGCGAGGTCGGCGATCAGGTGTCGATCGGGGCCGCGCTGGTGGTGATCGAGACGGATGCGGTCGACGCCGGGGGCGAGGTCGTGGCGGCGCCGTTGACGCCGGCGCAGGCGGAGACGGCGGAGCAGTATGAGGCGGAGAATCCGGGGGTTGAGGAGGTGGTCGATACGCCGACCGCCACCACCCCGGCGGAGGCCGGAGCCCAGGTGGGGGCGGCAGATGACGAGCCTCGGACCACTATCACTCGAGACGTTCCAACTGGACCCCGGCCTTCGCCGGGGGGGAGTGACGAGCAGGTCGCCGCTGCCAAGGCGCACGCGCTGGCGTCGCCCGCGGTGCGGGCGCGGGCGCGGGATCTGGGGATTGATCTGGCGTCGGTGAAGACCGAGTCCGACCGGGTCCGTCATGCCGATCTCGACGCGTATCTGCGGTATGGCGCGGGTCAGGGCTATCAGGCGCCGGGGGCGAGCCGGGCGCGCGCGGACCAGCCGATCAAGGTCATCGGCATGCGGCGCAAGATCGCCGAGAACATGGCCGCGTCGAAGCGCGCGATCCCGCATTTCACCTATGTCGACGAGATCGACGTGACTGCGCTGGAGGCGATGCGTGCGGATCTGAACGCCAATCGCGGCGGGCGGCCCAAGCTGACGATGCTGCCGCTGATGATCGTCGCGATCTGCAAGACGATCCCCGATTTTCCGATGCTCAACGCGCGCTACGATGACGAGGCGGGCGTGGTGACGCGGCACGGGGCGATCCATCTGGGCATGGCGGCGCAGACCGATGCGGGGCTGACCGTTCCCGTGATCCGCGACGCGCAGGATCGCAACGTCTGGCAGCTCGCGACCGAGATCACGCGGCTCGCCGAGGCGGCGCGCGCGGGCAAGCTTGCGCCGAACGAGATGGGTGGCGGGACGATCACCGTCACCTCGCTCGGGCCGCTCGGCGGGATCGCGACGACGCCGGTGATCAACCGGCCCGAGGTCGCGATCATCGGGCCGAACAAGATCGTCGAACGCCCCGTGTTTAAGGGCGACGAGGTGGTCCGCGCGAAGCTGATGAACCTGTCGATCAGCTGCGACCACCGCGTCGTCGATGGCTGGGACGCGGCGAGCTTCGTTCAGGGGCTGAAAAAGTATCTCGAGACGCCGGTCCTGCTGTTCGCGGACTGAGGTCCCGGACCGTGGGACGTCAGCGCGGCCGTGGCGGGGTGGGGCGGGTCTTCAACAGCCATGGTCGCGGGCCGCTGGTCGGGCGGGGCGTGCCGTCGAGCCGCTTGGCGCTGATCAGCGCGACACGGTTGAGGATCATCTGGCCCTTGAACGCGTCGAGCCCGCCACCGGTCGGCTTGGCGAGGATGCGGCGAACCGTGTCCATGCCGCCGACGACATGGCCGAACGCCGCATAGCCGAGATAACCCGGGCGCGCGTCCATCGCGGGGGTCGGGCCCACGGTGATGAAGAAATTGCCGCCCGCCGAGCCGGGCTCGCTGCCGCGCGCCATCGAGATCGTCGCGTCGAGATGGCGGATGCCGGTCTGCGTCGTCGTCTCGAGCGGGAAGGCGGGGAGGATGCGCCGCGCGTCGGTGCGGATGCCGCCCTGGATGAAGCCGAATTTCGGCGCCTTCTTGCCGCGGGCGGCGCGGTAGAAATCGGTGCCGTCGAAGCGGCCGTCATCGACATAGGCGAGGAAGTTCGCGCTGGTCTTGGGGGCATGGCGCGTGTCGAGCGCGAGCGTGATCGGGCCTTCGGAGGTGGTGAGGCGGACGCGGACGGTGCCGGGTTTCGCGGGGGTGGGCTTCTGGGGGGCGGCGGAGGCCGGGGTGGCCAGCAGCACTAGTGCCGGGAGGAGGAGGAAACGCATACGCAGGGCACGACCTTTGTCATTCGGGGCCTTCGCCGGGTCGGCGATCGCGGACAGGCTGAGCCTCTATACCCGCCGTCATCCTGACGAAAGTCAGGATCCAGAGCCAGGAGCGCTGTGGCCGGTTACCCTGGATCCTGACTTTCGTCAGGATGACGGGAGGGGGCAGGGTGGATGGTGCGGAGCGACGGGAGGGTGCGTCATCCCTCCCGCCCCCGTTGCGTCAGACGATCTCGAACAGGCCGGCGGCGCCCATGCCGCCGGCGGTGCACATCGAGGCGACGACATAGCGGACGCCGCGCTTGCGGCCCTCGATCAGCGCGTGGCCGACGAGGCGCGAGCCGGTCATGCCGAAGGGGTGGCCGACCGCGATCGCGCCGCCATTGACGTTGTACTTTTCGGGATCGATGCCGAGATGGTCGCGGCAATAGAGGCATTGCGACGCGAACGCCTCGTTCAGCTCCCACAGGCCGATGTCCGCGACGGTCAGCCCGGCGCGGTCGAGCAGTTTGGGGATCGCGAAGACCGGGCCGATGCCCATTTCGGCGGGGTCGCAGCCCGCGGACTGGAAACCGCGATAGATGCCGAGAATCTCCTTGCCCTCGGCCTCCGCGGTCCGGCGGTCCATCAGCAGCTGTGCGGACGCGCCGTCGGAGAGCTGGCTGGCATTGCCCGCGGTGACGCTGGTCCCCGGGCTGGAAAAGTCGCCGCCCGGCCAGACCGTCTTGAGCCCGGCGAGCGCCTCCGCGGTGGTGCCCGCGCGGATCCCCTCGTCCTGGCTCAGCGTGACGCTTTCGATTCCGGCGTGGTTGCCCTGCTTGTCGAACAGCGCCTTCTCGACGGTGATCGGCACGATCTCCTCGGCGAACGCGCCGCTCGCGAGGCCCGCTGCGGCGCGCTGCTGGCTCATCGCGGCATAGGCGTCCTGCGCCTCGCGGCTTATGCCGTATTTGCGCGCGACGATCTCGGCGGTCTCGATCATCGGGATATAGGCGGCGGGCTCGCGCGCGGTGACGCTCTGGTTGACGTAGCGCGGCGCGTCCTTCGTCACGGTGTAGCTGATCGATTCCATCCCGCCCGCCAGCGCGACATCGGCCTCGTCACAGATGATCGTGCGGGCAGCGAGCGCGACCGCGGTCAGTCCCGAGCCGCATTTGCGGTCGAGCGTGACCGCGGGGACCGATTCGGGCAGGCCGCCGGCGAAGAGCGCCATGCGTCCGGCATTGCCGCCCTGTGTCCCCCATTGGTTGCCGACGCCCCAGAACACCTCGTCGATGCGCGCGGGGTCGATCCCGGCGCGCTCGACCACCGCTGTCATCACATGCCCGCCGAGCACCGGTGCCTCGGTCGCGTTGAACGCGCCGCGATAGGCTTTGCCGATGGCGGTACGGGCAGTCGAGACGATGGCGGCTTCACGCATGCTTGGACCTTTCGAGGACCGGGTATGGTCACGCGTCGTCTAGGGGTTCGGTCCGGCGTTGGAAAGGGCCCGGCGGGCGAGGCGCGCCTGCCAGAGCATCAGCAGCGGCACGACGAGGATTTCCATGCCGAGCCCCAGCACATGTCCGCGCGACGGCATGCCGACATCGATCAGCGAGACGAGCCGCGCGAGGCCGCCGACCACGATCAGCCCGCCGAGCAGCCGGAAGCGCGGGCCCTTTGTCTCGATATGCGGAATGCAGCTGAGAAAGCCGAGCCCGGTCGCGAAGAAGATGCCCGAAATATAGCGGAAATGGCTGTCGAGATCGCGCGGCACGTCGGCGAGGTGGCCGAACGGGGCTGGGCCGTGGACGATCCCCTGACCGCCCACGAGCAGCGGCAGGAGGCATGCGATCGCGACGACGCCCTGCAGCAGGCGGTGTTCGAGCGTCATGTCAGCTTGTCGAGCAGTTCGGGGTTGTCGAGCAGTTCGGGGCGGATGCGGAAGGCGACCAGCGAGATCCGCACCTCGATCATGAAGCTGGCAAAGGCGGCGATCAGCAGGATCATCGCGAGGATGAACGAGACCGCGACATAGGTCCCGAAGTGCAGCTTGGCGAGTTCGGCGATGAACAGCAGCGCGATGACGATACAGGTCATGATCGCGCTCGACACCGCGAGGAAGAGCGAGGCGTTGATGATCGTCATCCGCCGGTCGAGCAGCCGCAACTCCCAGATATGGCGGATGCGTTCGGGCCCCGCGCTGCTGGGATGGAGCTTTTCGAGCTGGCGGGCGCGGTCGATGACGCGCGAGAGGCGACCGGCGAGCACGTTGAGCAGCTGGCCGATGCCCGCGAGCATGAAGACGGGGGCGAGCGACAGCTGGATCGTCTGCGCGATCGTCGAAACGGCGGGAAGCGGTATCATCCTGATCATCATGCGGAATAACCGCGCCGGAGGGAAGCCAATCCCGCCCCCGCCCTGAAGCCTCGCGGCGCCCGGTGCGATCCTGCACTACCTGGTAAGGGATTGCTGCTAGGGGGCGTGCGATGTCGAAACCGATGCTCCTGTCCGACCGCGTGCCGGTGCCACCGAGCGCGCAGGCAAGCGTGGTCGAGGGCTTGAGCATCGCGATCGACGCGGTCGCCGCGCGCGCGGCGCCGAGCCACCGGTTCCTGCGCTATGGCTGGTATGCCGCCGCGCTGAGTGCCTATGGCGGCCGTGCGAAGACCCTGGTGGTCGAGGAGGACGACGTCGCGGCGATCGCGCTGCCGTTCGTCGCGCTCGGCCCGGCGTGGCTGCGGCTGGCGACGGTGCCGGGCTGTTACTGGCCGTTCCGCAGTTTCGGCATGGCGATGGGGGCAAGCGAGGCGGCACGCGCGGCGGCGCTTCGGGGACTATCTGCGCAGTGCAACGGCCTGCGGATCGGGCCGGTCCAGGACGGCGATCCGGCCGCGGACGCGCTGATCGCGAGCGCGCGGGCGGCGGGATGGTGCGCGATCGACCGGCATGTCGGTGACGCCTGGGTGCTCGACCTTGCGCCGAGCGTCGATGGCGAGCGCTGGCCGCGCAACTCGACGCTGCGCAAGAACCGGTTTCACGAAAAGCATCTGGCCGAGCATGGCGCGCTCGACTGGCAGGCGCTGGCGGGGGCGGACTGGCCGGCGCGGTTCGCCGATCTGGGGGCGGTCGAGCAGACGAGCTGGGTCGCGCAGGAGACCGACCGCCGCGACATGAAGTTCACGACCGACGGGCATCTCGCCTTCTGGCAGGCGGCGGCGGTCGATCCGGTGCTGGCGGGGATGTTCCGCGCGGCGCTGCTCCGCGTCGACGGCGTGCCCGCCGCCTTCTCGTTCGACATCGACACGGGGGCGCTGATCTACGCGATCGCCAACAGCTACGACCCGCGCTTCGCCAAGCATTCGCCGGGCAAGCTGCTCTACTGGCGCAACCTGGTCGCGGCGATGGCGCGCGGCGCGACCAGGGTCGACTGGGGCGCGGGCGACAGCGGCTACAAACGGGTGATCGGCGCGACGGAGGGCGCGCCGATCCGCGACTGGCTGTTGCTCAGGCCCGGGCTGCCCGCGTTCGCCGGTCGCGCGCTGGCCGGCTGGTGGCGGCGCAGCGGCGGGCGCTAGTCGCGGATATAGCGGAAATACCAGACCTCATGGCCCTGGCGCCGGGCTTTCCGCTCATAGCGCGTCTCGGGCCAGTCGTCGGGGCGGGTCAGGAAGTCCTGCGGGGTGCGCGCCTGCCAGGTGAAGTCGCGGCGCTGGTCCATGATCATCATCGACCAGCAGCAATAGGTCGGATCGTCGGTGCCGAGCCGGAATTCGGCGCCGGGCTTCAGCTTGGCGGCGATCGTGTCGAGCGGGCCGTGATTGACCATCCGCCGCTTCGCATGCCGCGCCTTGCGCCAGGGATCGGGGTGGAGGAGGTAGAGCCGGTCGAGGCTGGCATCGGGCAGCCGCTCGATCACCTCGAGCGCGTCGCCCATATAGAGCCGGACATTGGTCAGCCCGCCGTCGCGGATATGGCCGAGCGCGCCGACGACGCCGTTGAGGAACGGTTCGCAGCCGATGAAGCCGACATCCGGATTGGCCGATGCTTGGCCGGCGAGATGTTCGCCCGCGCCGAAGCCGATCTCGACATGCAGCGGACGGTCGTCGCCGAACAGGGTGGCGGCGTCGACGATCCCCGTCTCGGGAACCGAGAGCCGCGGCAGCATCTCCTCGACGAGCGCGGACTGGCCCTGGCGAAGCTTGTGGCCCTGGCGACGGCCATAGAGGCGGCGAATGGTGGCGGGATCGTTCATCGCCGCGCGCTCTAGCGGTCGATTGCGCGGGAGCAAAGCACGTAGCGGTCCGTTACAAGGCCGTAATGGCCGAAAACAGCACCACCACGTCGGACACCGGGTCCGCGCCCGAGGGGCCCGAGCAGGACGTCGAGGACCTGAAGGCGGCGGACGCGGGCGATCTTCACCGCGCGGTGCGCGAGGCGGGCGAGGACGAACTCGCGCGCCCGGGGGTCTCGCTGTTCTTCTCCGCGCTCGCGGCGGGGCTGGCGATCACCGCGTCGCTGGTCGCCGAGGGCGCGCTTCATGCCGCGCTGCCCGATACGCCGTGGCGCGAGCTGGTCGTGTCGCTCGGCTATCCTGCTGGGTTCCTGGTCGTCATTCTCGGGCGGATGCAATTGTTCACCGAGAGCACGATCAGCGCGATGCTGCCGCTGGTGACCAAGCCGTCGCGCTGGGCGCTGCGGCGAACGTTGCGGCTGTGGGGCATCGTGCTGGGCGCCAATCTGCTCGGCACCGCGCTGACCGCGGCGGCGATCGCGGGCGGTGTGCTTGGCGGGGCGGAGCTGCGCGAAGCGATGATCGCGGTATCGATGCGGATCACCGAGCTTGGCGCCTGGGCGACGTTCGTCAACGCGATCCCGGCGGGGTTCATGATCGCGATCCTCGCCTGGTCGCTGCCCAATGCGCGCGGCGAGGCGTTCATGGTGATCTTCGCGGTGACCTATGTGGTGGCGATCGGCGGGTTCAGCCATTCGATCGTCGGATCGGACGAGGCGTTCCTGCTGCTGTTCACCGGGCATGTCGATCTGGTCCGGACCTTTGCCGGACTGTTGCTGCCGGCGATCATGGGGAATCTCGTCGGTGGTGCGGGGGTGTTCGCGCTGCTGGCGCATGCGCAGGTGCGCGGCGAAATGCGACAGAAGGACTGATGATGACGGGCAAGAGCAAGAGTGCGGCGGCCAAGATCGCCGAGGCCGACCGCAAGGCGACCTACAAGCTGGCCGAACACCGCGATGCGCCGGTGGTGAAGGCGACCGGCTTTCTCGCCGAGGTTGCCGACCAGCCGCAGCTGATCGCGACGTCGATCGGCACGCTGGTGATCGGGCTGGTCGCGCGGCGGCCCGACCTGATCCGCGGCGGTGCGCGAATGCTCGCCTCGCATCTGGCGGCGACCGCGGCGAAATCGGTGATCAAGCATTCGGTCGACCGGACGCGGCCGGGCCATGCGCTCGACACCGGCAAGGCGCGGTTCGAGACGGGCGACAGCGACGATCACAAGCAGACGTCCTTCCCCTCGGGTCATACCGCAGGCGCGGTCGCGGTCGCGCGTGCGGCGTCGCGCGACATCGACGGCGCGGCGATGCCGTCGGCGCTCGCGACGGTCGCGGTGGCGGCGGCGCAGCCGGTCAACGGCAAGCATTATCTGTCCGACCTGGTCGTCGGCGCGGCGGTCGGCTGGATCGCCGAGGCGGCGGTCAGCGCACTGTTCGACCGAGTCGCGCCGGTCGTCGAGCATGTCACTGAAAACAGGGAAAGATCCGCGGATCACGACCCCGCGACGGTACCGAACGGGGTCGAGGGAACCGTTCCGCCTGCGTGACGGTTTGGATGGCCTCACAAGAGGGATTTATACATGAAGACCATTGCTACCGCGCTCATGCTCGCAACGCTGACCATTCCGCTCGCAGCCTGTGGCGGCAAGGGTGACGACAAGCTGGGCAGCCAGGTCGAAGGCGCCGCGGAGAACCGTGCCGACGCGCTCGAGGCGGCTGCCGACAATCTCGAGGATCGCGCCGAGGCGGTTCGCGATCAGGGCGAGAAGCAGGGCGAGGCGGTCGACGACGCGGACGTGAACGCCGCCGCGATGTCGAACGAGCAGAAGGCGGCCCTCGTCAACGGCAGCGCCGCACTGCGCTAAGTACAATGATGCCGTCCCCGCCGATTCGGGCGGGGGCGGTATCGTCGGCGGCGTCTGGGGCCGACCGACGATGTTGGGGGGGATGCATGATGATCAACCGGCGCCGGCTAGAAACGGGCGGATTCCTGATATTCCTGGTGGTGATCACGATCGCGCTCGTCGTGGTCGTCTGGTCGTACGCCTTGGCGCTGCTGTGGGCCGCGCTCGCCGCGATCCTGTTCCAGCCGCTGTTCCAGCGTCTGCTGGAGCGGATGCCGAAGCGTCGCAACACCGCCGCCGCGCTGACGCTGCTGATCATCCTGTTCGCGGTCGTCGTGCCGAGCATGATCATCGGCGGAATGATCGTCGACCAGGCGGGCACGGTCTATACCCGCATCCAGAATGGCGAGATCAATTTCGCCGCGTATTTCAACCAGGTGCATGATGCATTGCCGACGCGCCTGCAGACGTTGCTCGACAAGGCCGGGTTCGATTCGATCGAGCGGATCCAGGCGCGGCTGTCGCAGACGATGGGCAACAGCGTGCGGACGATCGCCAGCCAGGCGCTGTCGATCGGGCGCAACGCCGCCGCCTTCCTGCTCGCCTTCGGTATCGCGCTGTACGTGATGTTCTTCCTGCTGCGCGACGGCGAGACGATCGGGCCGAAGATCTGCGACGCGCTGCCGCTCGAGCGGTCGGTCACCGCCGCGCTGGTCGACAAGTTCGTGTCGGTCGTGCGTGCGACGATCAAGGGCACGGTCATCGTCGCATTGGTCCAGGGCGGGCTGGGTGCGGCAACCTTCTGGATCGTCGGGCTGCCCGCGGCCCTGCTCTGGGGCCTGCTGATGGCGCTGACCTCGCTGCTCCCTGCGCTCGGGCCGGCGATCGTCTGGGTTCCGGTCGCGGTCTATCTGCTCGCGACCACCGCGATCTGGCAGGGGCTGGTGGTAATCATCTCGGGCGTCGTCGTGATCGGCATGGCGGACAATATCCTGCGGCCGATCCTGGTCGGGCGCGACACGGGGATCCCCGATTTCGTCGTGCTGGTCACGACGCTGGGCGGGATCGAGCTGATCGGCCTCAGCGGTATCGTCGTCGGGCCGCTGGTCGCGGCGCTGTTCCTGGCGTCGTGGCAGATCCTGACCGAGCAGCGGCATCGGCAGCGCGCGAGCGCGCCGCTGGTCGGCGACGCGGCGGGGATCGACCGGTCGGCACCTGGCTGATCGTTTCCGATCCGGCGTAGCGGACATGAAAAAGCCTCCCCCGGACGGTCCGGGGGAGGCTTTTCTGTATCACCTATCGGGCGAGGTGCGTCAGGCGGTTGCGGCCTTCAGCTTGTCGACCAGATCGGTGCGCTCCCAGGTGAAGCTGTCACCCTCGGGCTCGCGGCCGAAATGGCCGTACGCCGCGGTCTTCTTGTAGATCGGCGCGTTGAGCTTGAGGTGCTCGCGGATGCCCTTGGGCGTCAGGCGGACGAGCTTGGGCAGGACCGCCTCGAGCTTGGCCTCTTCGACCGTGCCGGTGCCGTGCGTGTCGACATAGACCGACAGCGGCTCGGCGATGCCGATCGCGTAGCTCAGCTGGATCGTGCAGCGGCGGGCGAGCCCGGCGGCGACGACGTTCTTGGCGAGATAGCGTGCGACATAGGCGGCCGAGCGATCGACCTTGGTCGGATCCTTGCCCGAGAACGCGCCGCCGCCGTGCGGGGCTGCGCCGCCGTAGGTGTCGACGATGATCTTGCGACCGGTGACGCCGGCGTCGCCGTCAGGGCCACCGATCTCGAACGCGCCGGTCGGGTTGATATAGATCGCGGTCTCGTCCGAGATGAAGCCCGCGGGCAGCACGTCGGTGAACACGCCCATGACATAGTCGCGCAGCTCGGCGTACTTGGCCGGATCGGGGTTCTTGCCCTTTTCCGAATAGCCCGGTGCGTGCTGGGTGGAGACGACGAGCGCGGTCGCGCGGACCGGCTTCTCGTTCTCATAGGCGAGCGTCACCTGGCTCTTGGCGTCGGGCTCAAGGAACGGGGCTGCGCCCGAATGGCGATCGGCGGCCATCCGCTCGAGGATCTTGTGGCTGTAGTAGAGCGTCGCAGGCATCAGGCCGGGCGTCTCGTCGGTCGCGTAACCGAACATGATGCCCTGGTCACCGGCACCCTCGTCCTTGTTGCCGCTCTCGTCGACGCCCATCGCGATCTCTGCGGACTGGCCGTGGAGGTTGTTCTCGAAGCGGAACTCGTTCCAGTGGAAGCCCGACTGCTCGTAGCCGATTTCCTTGACGGTGTTGCGGACGGCCGCCTCGATCTCGTCCTTCGCTCCGGGGGCCCAGTAGTCGGTGTCCTTCCACTCGACCTTCCCGAACTCATAGACGCCACGGCAGCGGATTTCGCCGGCGAGGACGACGAGCTGCGTCGTCGTCAGCGTCTCGCAGGCGATGCGTGCCTCGGGATCCTTGGCGAGGAACAGGTCGACGATCGTGTCGCTGATCTGGTCGGCGACCTTGTCGGGATGGCCTTCGGAGACCGACTCGGAGGTGAAGAGAAAGGACTTGCGCATGAAACCTCTTCGCAAAAGGCCCGGCGGTGGGGCACCGCGGAGCATCATATAAGGAAAGCTTTATATGTCCTTCTAGCGTTCGCGGCGGCGCAGGGCAACGGCCAAGGCGATCATCGCCGCCATGACCAGCCCCGCCGCCAGATTGCCGAGCCGCGCGAACAGCGTCACGGGCAGCGCGGTCGGCATCGGCAGCTCGGCCGCGCCCGCGGTCTCGTGCGCGACGGTGGCGAGCAGGCGACCGTCCGCGGCGATGATCGCGGAGATGCCGGTCGGGGTGGCGCGGACGATCGGCAGCCCCTCCTCGATCGCGCGCATCCGCGCCTGGGCGAGATGCTGCGGCGGGCCCCAGCTGCCGAACCAGGCGTCGTTCGAGGGGTTGAACAACAGCCGCGGGCGATGCGCGCGGTCGACCGTCTGCCCTGAGAAGATGATCTCGTAGCAGATCTGGATGCCGATCGACCCGAAGCCCGCGAGCGTCAGATTGCCCGGCCCCTTGCCCGAGGTGAAGTCGATGTCGCCGGGGACGAGCCGCGCGAGCCCGAGCGGTTTCAGCAGCCACGGCATCGGCAGATATTCGCCGTAGGGGACGAGATGCGCCTTGTCGTAGCGACCGCGCAGCCGCGCCTGTGCATCGATCGCGAACACCGAATTGGTCGCGCCCGCGATCCGGTCCTCGCGATCGAACGAGAGCGAGGTGCCGCCGGTCAGCAATATGTCGTCGGGGCCGAGCAGCCGCGCGATCCGGCGGCGCAGATAGGCCGGGCTCGACCAGTCATAGGCGTAGAAGGGATAGCCATCCTCGAGGTAGTCGCGCACCACGCCTTCCGGCCAGACGACGAGGCGGGGGGTGGCGCCGGGGGTGCCCGACAGCTTTTCCAGCGCGGACAGCACGCGTTCGCCGTCCGATTCGCTGCGATCCTCCTGGCCGATATCGGGCTGGACGACGCGGACGCGCGGGGCGTTGGCGGGGGCGGCGGGGGCGTCGGTCCACAGCGCCGACAGCGCGGCGAGCGCGAGCAGGGGCACGACGATCGCGGGCATCGCGACGCGGCGACGGCTGAGCATCCACAGCGATCCCGCCGCGACGATCGTCACGCCCGACAGCGCATAGGTGCCGATCCAGGCGGACAGCCGCGCGATGCCGATCGCGGGCAGCCACATCACCCCGAGCGGATCCCAGGCATAGCCGGTGAACAACACGCTGCGCAGCCACTCGGTCGCGATCCACGCAGCGGCGAAGACGAGGACGAAGGCGGGGTCGGGCGTCGCGGTCGCGCGGCGTCCGAACCGCCAGGCGAGGCCCGCGGCGACCATCGGGAAGACCGCGAGATAGAGCGCGAGCCCGACCGCGGCGAAATAGCCGAGCACCGGCGGCATCGCGTCCTGAAAGTCGAACGCGTGCTGGAACCAGTTGTTGTTGACGGTGAAATGCCCGAGCCCGAACAGCCAGCCGCGCCACAGCGCCTGGCGGAACGAGCCTGCGTCGTGGACGAGCGCGAGCCACGCGGCGACCGCGACGAGCGCGAGCGGCCAGAGATCGAGCGGCGCAAACCCCGTCGCGGCGATCGCGCCGAGCAGGAGGCTGGCGAGCGCGGGGGAGGTGAGGGCGGCGCGGGCGGGAGAGCGGGTCACGCCCGCGCTATGGCGTGGCGGCGGGGGGCGGGCAATATCTGAGGCTGCATCTGACGTGGCGGCGGGGAGGGAAGGGGGTGCCGGGGTTGGTGCGGTGGGCGCTTTCGTTGGCCTCGGTACCAACTCCTGAATCTACCCCCACACATGACCACCCCGGCGAAGGCCGGGGTCCAGCTGGGAAGGTCGCCGTGATGACGCGCAACCTTTAGTTACCACCGTCCCCCAACTGGGCCCCGGCCTTCGCCGGGGTGGTGGAGAGGAATGGGGGCGGTACTTGAGCGGCGGACGCGCAGGGGGCATCGCGTCGCGGGGGCGGGGTGACGCAGGGGATCATCCGCTCTATCCTGCGGCGCATGACGCTGCGCCCCTTTCATCTCGCCTTTCCCGTCCATGACCTCGACGCCGCGCGGGCCTTTTACGGGGGGACGCTGGGCTGTCCCGAGGGGCGGTCGAGCGATCACTGGATCGACTTCGACCTGTTCGGGCATCAGATCGTCGCGCATCTCGATCCGGCGGCGAAGGCGGTCGCGGTCGAGAATGCGGTCGACGGGCATCAGGTGCCGGTGCCGCATTTCGGCGTCGTGCTGACGATGGACGACTGGACCAGCCTGTCCGAGCGGGTCGCGGCGGCCGGGGTCCGGTTCGGGATCGCGCCGCATGTCCGCTTCAAGGGCGAGATCGGCGAGCAGGCGACGATGTTCTTTTGCGACCCCAGCGGCAACGCGCTCGAGTTCAAGGCGTTCGCACAGGACGCGATGCTGTTCGCACACTAAGGATCAAAGAATGTCCAATCCCATTTCGGTCGATATCCCCCACAAGCTCGGCAAGGCGGGGGTGCGATCGCGGCTCGACAGCGGCATCGACACGATCGGATCGAAGATCCCCGGCGGATCGGTGACCGATCGGCGCTGGGAAGGCGATACACTGCACTTCACCGTGAGCGCGATGGGGCAGGTGATCGGCAGCAAGGTCACGGTGTTCGAGGACACTGTCCATGCGATCGTCGACCTGCCGGGGCTGCTCGGGCTGTTCGCAGGCAAGGTGCAGGACATGATCCGCAAGGAAGGGCCGAAGCTGCTCCGCTGAGGGTTTGCGCGGCTTGATGCCGCCCCGCCCGTCATCCTGACGAACGTCAGGACCCAGGGTTACACACGATGCGCTTGTGATCCTGGGTCCTGACTTTCGTCAGGATGACGGGGGAGGGGGCACTTACTTCGTGCTGACGCGCCAGATCGTGTTGCCGACATCGTCGGCGACCAGCAGCGCGCCGGCCTTGTCGGTGATGACGCCGACCGGGCGGCCCTGTGCCTCGCCATCCTTGTTGAGGAAGCCGCCGAGCACGTCGACGGGCTTTGCGTTCGCCGCCGGGAAGCCGGTGTCGCCGAACGGAATGTAGACGACCTTGTAGCCCGAGAGCGGCTTGCGGTTCCACGAGCCGTGCTCGCCGACGAATACGCCGTTGGTGAAGCGGTCGCCGAGCTTCGCGTCGCCCGCGAAGGTCAGGCCGAGGGCGGCCACGTGCGGTCCGAGCGCATAGTCGGGACGCTTGGCATATTGCTGGAGCGCGGGGTTCTTCGGCTCGACGCGATCGTCGGGATAGCCGCCCCAATAATACCAGGGCCAGCCGAAGTGATCGCCGAACTCGACCTGGGTCAGATAGTCGGGCGCGAGGTCGGAGCCGAGCATGTCGCGTTCGTTGACGACGGTCCAGAGCTGGCCCGACTTGGGGTTGATCGCCATGCCATTGGGGTTGCGCAGACCGGCGGCGTAGATCCGCCAGTTCTTGTCCTTCGGCCAGACCTGAAGGATGTTGGCGCGATATTTCTCCGCGTCCATGCCGTTTTCGGCGATGTTCGACGCCGAGCCGACGCCGACATAGAGCGTCTTGCCGTCGGGGGCGGCAATCACGTTGCGCGCCCAGTGATTGCCGCCGCCGTTGAGCGGGATGACACGCTCGGGCTTGGCGGTGATCCGGGTCGCGCCCTCGGTATAGGGCACGCGGACGAGCGCGTCGGTGTTGCCGATATAGAGCTGGCCATCCATCAGCGTCATGCCGAAGGGCGAGTTGAGCCCGGTCATGAAGGCCGAGCGCGTCTCCGCCACGCCGTCGCCATCCGCGTCGCGCAGCAGCGTGATGCGGTTGGCCGAGGGCACGCCCGCACCCGCGCGGCCCATCAGGAAGTTCATCACGGTCGTGACGATGCCGGGACCTTTACGCGGTGGCGAATTGGTCTCGGCGACCAGCACGTCGCCATTGGGCAGACGGTAGAGCCAGCGCGGATGATCGAGCCCGGCCGCGAACGGCTGGACCTTCATCCCCGCCGCCGCGGTCGGCATCGCGCCCTTGGGCCAGCCGACCGCCTTGGCGACACCGATCGTCGGCAGCATCTGGATCCGCGGCGCGGTGATGTCGGGCCGCTTGCCGGTGACCTGGTTGACGTCGAGCCGGGCGGTATCGGGCCAGGCGAGCCAGGTGAACCCGGCGATCCCGACCAGGATGATCAGCCCGAGCACGATGAGGATGTGTTTGCGCATGCAGGAGAGTTAGGCGGGAGTGCGGGCGGGGGCAATGGCGTGATTGCGGTTGGGTATCCCGCGAGCTTCGTCATCCTCGCGGAGGCGGGGATCCAGAGGGGCAGGGTCTGCGTGCTGTCGGACTGTCAGCCAGTATGGGTTCCCGCCTTCGCGGGAATGACGAAGGGGGGCGGGGGGGGGCGGGGCGTGTCGGCCGACGCACCGCCCCCTTCGTGTCAGTCGTCGTCTTCGACCAGCACGACCGGGGGGTGGAGGCGGAGGCGGTTGACGCGGCGTTCGTCGGCTTCGGTGACTTCGAGTTTCCAGCCGCTCGGATGATCGACGCATTCGCCGATCTGCGGGACGTGGCCCGCGAGCAGCGCGGCGAGGCCGCCCAGCGTGTCGATATCACCATCGACCTCGGCGAGCCGCGGGTCGATCAGTTCGGCGGCGTCCTCGAGCTCGGCGCGCGCGTCGACGTCCCAGGCGCCGCCGTCGATCGGCGTCATCAGCACCTGCGGCGCGTCGTCATGCTCGTCCTCGATATCGCCGACGATCTCCTCGATCAGGTCCTCGAAGGTGACGAGGCCCTCGGTGCCTGAATATTCGTCGAGCACGATCGTCAGATGGACGTGCTTCTGCCGCATGTCGGCGAGCAGATCGAGCGCGCCGCGCGACATCGGCGCGTAGAGCGGCTCGCGGATCAGCCCGGCGAGCGTCGTCGGATGCTCGGCGCCGGTCGCGAGGATCGTGAAGACGTCCTTGATATGGACCATGCCGATGATCGTATCGAGATTGTCGCGATAGACCGGCAGGCGGCTGTGGCCGGCCTCGGCGAACAGCTTGACGAGGTCGGCGAACGACGTCTCCTCCTCGACCGCGATGATGTCGGCGCGCGGCACGCCGACGTCGCCTGCGTCCCGCTCGCTGAAATGCAGCAGGTTGCGGACCATCTGGCGTTCGAGCGGGGTGAGATCGCCCTTGGCATCGGGGGCGGGATCGCCCTCGTGCCGGTCGATCGCATCCTCGAGCTGGTCGCGCAGCGATTCGTCGGGGGCGCCGAAGATCAGGCCTTTCAGCCCGCGCCAGATACTGTCGGTACTATCGCCGTTTCCGGCATTGGGGCCATCGGCCATCGTGGTCGTCAGTCCTCTGTGATGAGATAGGGATCGTGGAGCCCGAGCGCGGCGAGCGCGTCGCGTTCGATCTGCTCCATACCCTCCGCCTCGTCGTCGTCCATATGATCATAGCCTAGCAGATGCAGCGTGCCGTGCACCATCAGATGCATCGCATGATCCTCGACCGAGATGCCGCGCTCCGCGGCTTCCGCGACGCAGACGCCGTGCGCGAGGATGATGTCGCCGAGCAGCACCTCGCCATCGTCCGAATTCTGCGCGATCGTCTCGAGCAGATCGGCCTGCACCATCGGGAAGGACAGGACGTTGGTCGGCTTGTCCTTCTGGCGATATTGCTTGTTGAGCGTGTGGACCTCGTCGTCGGACGCGAGCCGGAACGAGATCTCGACCGTGGCGGCGCCGGTGAGCAGCTGGCCGTGCGGGGTGCGTTCGATCGCCGCGGTCGCGGCGCGCTTAGCGAGGCCGTCCCAGTCCTGGTCGGGCCAGGGAGCCTCCGAAGAGAGCGCGATTTCGAGCATGCGGGTCCTTCCGGCGGAAACGTCAGGACGAAATCATTACACAGGTGGCAAAGTTCCGCACCCCTTACGGTATGCGGATGGCCCGGCGGCTATCCCGGCATGTACGGGACAGCCGCGCAGGGGTCAGGCGTCGCTGCCCTCATAGGCTTCGACGACGCGGCCGACGATCGGATGGCGGACGACGTCACCGACGGTGAAGCGGCACATCGAGATGCTCTCGACCCCCTCCAGCCGGCGGACCGCATCGGCCAGACCCGAGGCGGCGACGCCGCCGGGGATGTCGACCTGCTTGGGATCACCGCAGATCACCATCCGGCTGTTCTGACCGAAGCGGGTGAGGAACATCTTCATCTGCGCGGGCGTGGTGTTCTGCGCCTCATCGAGGATCACGAACGCGTCGGCCAGCGTACGGCCGCGCATGAAGGCGATCGGTGCGACCTCGATCTCACCGCTCGCGATGCGGCGTTCGACCTGCTCGGCGGGGAGGCAGTCGTAGAGCGCATCGTACAAGGGGCGGAGATAGGGATCGACCTTCTCCTTCATGTCGCCGGGGAGGAAGCCCAGCCGCTCGCCCGCCTCGACCGCGGGTCGCGACAGGATCAGGCGCTGGACGCTGCCGGTGATGAGCTGCTGGACCGCCTGCGCGACCGCGACATAGGTCTTGCCGGTGCCTGCCGGCCCGAGCGCGAAGATCATGTCGTTGTTGGTCAGTTCGCGCATGTAGTGCGCCTGGGCCGGGGTGCGCGGGACGATCGTCTTCTTGCGCGTGCGGATCATGATGGGCGGGGCAGCGCCGCCGCCGGCATCGGCGCGGATGATCCCTTCGAGGACGGGTTCGTCGGCCATCGCGATCGACGCGTCGACGAGGCCGGTGTCGACATCCTCGCCGCGCTGGATCCGGGCGTAGAGATCGTGGAGCACGTCGCGCGCCTTGGCGACCTGTTCCGCGGTGCCCTCCAGACCAATCTTGTTGCCGCGCGCGGTGATGTACACGCCGAGGCGGTTTTCGAGCGCTACCAGATTCTGGTCGTACTGGCCGAAGAGCCGGACGAGGAGTTGGGGCTTGTCGAACAGCAGTTCGACTCGGGCGCGGTCACCGGACTGGGCGGGAACGGGTTTACGGCTCATGCGGTCCTTTCGGGGGCAGACGTGTCGGATCGGTGATTGGGTATGGTCGGGCCGGCACGCATCACGCCTGGGATGGCGTTCGACCAGAGATGAGCATGGGAGGCCGCGCGTTCAAGCGGCGCCGGGGCGCCTGGCTGGCGATGATTCGAGTCGCGTGGGCGAAGGTGCATCGAGGGAGAGTGTGGCAGGGGATTCGGGTGGGGGACAGCGGTAGTTTTGGTGTGGTGTGCGAAGGTGCGGGGGCGTTGCCTGAAAGCCTCAGCGGGTGGGCGGCGGGCGCGATTTCCATGATCACCATACCACCCCGGCGGAGGCCGGGGCCCAGTTGGGAAGGTCGATGTAACGGGGGATCGTCCGTCGTTATTTCCGTCTCCCAACTGGGCCCCGGCCTTCGCCGGGGTGGAAATCATGGGTGGTCGTCAGGCGGCCTGCGCGATGCGTTCGATGCCGGTCAGCGAGTTGGGGCCGGCCGCCGCAAGCGTTACCTCGACCAGGTCGCCGATCGCGTGGTCGCCGATCAGGTGGACCGATTGCAGCCAGGGCGACTTGCCGATCAGCTGGCCGGGGAGCTTGCCGGGGCGTTCGAGCAGGACGGTGCAGGTGCGGCCGACGGTGGCGGCGTTGAAGGCGTGCTGGTCGCGGTTGAGCGCGGCCTGGAGGCGCTGGAGGCGCTCGTCCATCGCCGCCTCGGGGACCTGCTCGACGATTGCGGCGGCGGGGGTGCCGGGGCGCGGGCTGTATTTGAAGCTGTAGGCCTGCGCATAGCCGACCGCGTCGACGAGGCTCAGCGTGTCCTCGAACTCGGCGTCGGTCTCGCCGGGGAAGCCGACGATGAAGTCGCCCGACAGCGCGATGTCGGGGCGCACCGCGCGGACCCGGTCGAGCAGGCGGAGATAGGAATCGCGGCTGTGGCTGCGGTTCATCGCCTTGAGCACGCGGTCGCTGCCCGCCTGCACGGGGAGGTGGAGGAACGGCATCAGGCTCTCGACGTCGCGGTGCGCGTCGATCAGGCCCTGCGTCATGTCGTTGGGGTGGCTGGTCGTGTAGCGGATCCGCGCGAGGCCTGGGATGCGGTCGAGGTCGCGGATCAGGTCGTGGAGGCCGCGCTCGTCTTCGCTCCAGGCGTTGACGTTCTGGCCGAGCAGCGTGATCTCGCGCGCGCCGGCATCGACCAGCGCCTTCGCCTCGTCGACGATCGCCGCGAAGGGGCGGCTGATCTCGGCGCCGCGGGTGTAGGGGACGACGCAATAGGTGCAGAACTTGTCGCAGCCTTCCTGCACGGTCAGGAACGCCGACGGCGCGACCTTGCGGCGGGTCGGGAGCGCGCCGAACTTCGACAGCAGCGGCATGTCGGTGTCGAGCGACGGCGTGCCCGCCGCGGCCTTTGCGACCAGGTCGGGGAGGTTGTGATAGGCTTGCGGGCCGACGACGACGTCGACCTTGGCGCGGGTGAAGATCTCCTGCCCCTCGGCCTGCGCGACGCAGCCGGCGACCGCGATCATCGGCGTCTTGCCGGTCTTGCGCAGCTGATCCTTGCGCAGGCGGCCGATGTCCGAATAGACTTTTTCGGTGGCGCGCTCGCGGATGTGGCAGGTGTTGAGCACGACGATGTCGGCGTCGACCGCATCGGCCTGGGTCAGCCCGTCGGCGGCCATCAGTTCGGCCATGCGCTCGCCGTCATAAACGTTCATCTGGCAGCCGAACGACTTGACGTGATAGGTCTTGGGTTTCGAGGTCATGCGCGCGCCGTACCAAATTTGTGTGCGTGGGGGGAGGGGCGTTGCTGCTCGTTCGTGAGAGCACGCTGCGATACGCACGATCTGCACCTCCCCGGCGGAGGCCGGGGTCCAGTTGGGGGACGTTGCTGACCGGGGACGGCGCTTCGTTATTGCGGCCTTGCCAACTGGACCCCGGCCTTCGCCGGGGTGGTGTTGGGGGCGGGGTGAGGGCAATGCGCGCCCCCCTTGTTCTCCCGCGAAGGCGGGAGTCCAGGCTGGGTCCCCGCGTTCGCGGGGAAACATAGTCTTAAAGGGCTTCGATACGGCGGCGGGCTTCGGTGGCGATGGCCTTGCGGTTGCCGAAATCGGCGGGGGCGAACGGCTCGGCGAAGTGCAAGGTCGCGACGAAGCTGCCGCGGCGTTTCAGGACGCGGGCGGCGTGGTGCTGGCCGGGTTCGTCGCCGACCCAGGCGAGCTCGTGCGTGGCGGGGCCATAGTCGATGCGGACCGGCTGGACGCGGACGCCGGGCGGGGGCGGGTCGAGCGCGGCGAGCAGCGCGGCCTTGAAGGGGAGGAGCGTGACACCGTCGCCGGTCGTGCCCTCGGGGAACAGCGTGACGGGCCAGTCGCGTGCAAGCGTGTCGCGGAGCTGCGCGATCTGGGCGGTCACCGCCATGCGATCGGCGCGGCTGACGAAGATGGTGGCGTTCAACGTGCAGAGCCAGCCGACCAGCGGTACGCCGCGCAACTCGGCCTTGGCGATGAACGCGGTGCCGGTCGCGCCCGACAGCAGCAGGATGTCGATCCAGCTGAGATGATTGGCGACGAACACCACGTCATGGCGCAGCGGCGTGCCGACGACCCGTCGCCGCGCGCCGACGATCCGGCCGACCAGCCCGAGAAAGCGCGGCGGCCAGGGCGATCGCCGGCCGAACAGCCGCCACAGCCCGTGGACCGGCAGCGCGAGCAGCAGCGCGATCAGCAGCGCCGCGAGCCGCGCGACGAGACGCTTGCGCCCGATCGGATCAGTCCTTGCGGGTCAGCGCGACGCCGTAGAGTTCCATGCGGTGGTCGACGAGCCGGAAGCCGAGCTTCTCGGCGATCGCCTTCTGCAGCTGCTCAAGCTCGGGATCGACGAATTCGATCACCTTGCCGCTCTCGACGTCGATCAGATGGTCGTGATGCGCCTCGGGTGCGGGTTCGTAGCGCGCGCGCCCGTCGCCGAAATCATGGCGGTCGAGGATGCCCGCCTCCTCGAACAGCCGCACGGTGCGATAGACGGTCGCGATCGAGATGCCGGGGTCGATCGCCGAGGCGCGCTCATAGACCTTCTCGACATCGGGATGATCATCCGCTTCCGACAGGACGCGCGCGATGACGCGGCGCTGCTCGGTAATGCGCAGGCCCTTCTCGTTGCAGAGGGCTTCCAGATCGATCTTGCGCGGCATGTGTCATTCCCTTGGTAAACCTCCATGTAGGCGGTTAACGCTGTTGCGAAAAGGGATAGTGACTCGCAATAAGCCTCAGCTGCCGAGCGCGCGCGAATAGGTGTGCGCGTCATGCGCCACCCCCGACCGGCCGCGGTAATAGGCACGGCGTTCGCCGACCTTGGCGAAACCGTGCGCGGTGTAGAGTTCGACCGCCTCATTGCCCGCGCGCACCTCGAGATGCAGCGTGGCGACGTTCGCGGCGATGCAGTCGGCGATCACCGCGCCGACCAGCGCGGTACCGATGCCGCGGCGGCGCGCATCGGTCGCGACCGCGATGAGCAGCAGCTCCGCCTCGTCGAGCACGGTCCGCGTCATCGCGAAGCCCGCGGGGCGATCATCGACAAAGGCGAGGACGAGCTGGATGCCGGGCAGTGCGAGCACACCGAGGCACTGGGTCCGCGTCCACGCCTCGCCATACGCTGGGTCGAACGCGTCGCCCATCAGCGCGTCGACGATCGCGAGGTCGCGCGCGTCGCCCGCACGCAGCACGACCGCGGACGCTGCGTCTTCGTCGGAGGGCGGGGGCACGGCGCGGGTCGCCATCAGCGCGGCACCGCCGGACGGACCGCGGCGGGCTTCGCATCGGGCGCGCGGCCGTAGATCGGGACGGGCGGCAGCGCGGTGAGCGTCTCGGGCAACAGGATCGCGGCGCCTGCATCGGGCAGCGCCTCGGTCAGGTCGAGATCATCGGCGAGCGCGGCGAGCCAGCGCACGCCATTGCCGACCGCGCGCCGCCCCGCAAGCGCCGCGAGCGCCGCGTCGGGCTTCAGCGACACCATGTCGGTGCGCGGCGACAGATCGGCGGCAAAGCACTGCATGAAGACCTCGCCATGCCCGCCCTCTAAAACTACTGCAATATCATCGGTTAAGCGATCGTCGAATCCCGCCGCGGCGACCAAAGGCAGCGACGAGAAGCCGGTGACCGTCGCCGACCAGCCGAGTGCCAGCCCCCGCGCGGCGGCGATGCCGACGCGGACGCCGGTGAAGCTGCCGGGGCCGACATCGACGAGGATGCGGTCGGCGCGGCCGCCGCCGGGGAGCGCGGCGATCATCGGAACGAGCCGTTCGGCATGACCACGTCCGACGACGTCATGCGTCCGCGCGACGATCACGCCGTCATCGGCGAGCGCGACCGAGCAGGCGGCGGTGGACGTCTCTATGATCAGCGTACGCATATCTTTAGTCCCTCTCCCCTCCGGGAAGAGGGCGTCATGTCAGGCGATGCTGTTGAACTTCGCGAAGTCGGGGCGTGGCGACCTGGCGAAGATCGTCGCGGGATCGCCATAGCCGAGCGTCGCGATGAAGTTGGTGCGGACCGCAGGCGTGTCGGCGAAGAACGCGGCATCGACCTTGTCCGCGTCGAACCCCGACATCGGTCCGGTGTCGAGCCCGAGCATCCGCGCGGCGATGATCAAATAGGCGCCCTGCAGCGTCGAATTGCGGAAGGCGGAGGTCGCGCGCAGTTCGGCGCTGCCCGTGAACCAGGACTTCGCATCGGCGTGCGGAAACAGCTCGGGCAGATGCTCGTGGAAGTCGGTGTCCATGCCGATGATCACCGAGACGGGGGCGTTCAGGATCTTGGGCTGGTTCTGCGCGCTGCACGCGTCGGCGAGCTTCTGCTTGGATTCGTCGCTGACGCACCAGACCAGCCGCGCGGGCAGCTGGTTGGCGGACGTCGGGCCCCATTTCATCAGATCCCAGATCGCGTGCAGATCGGCCGTCGCGACCGGGCGGTCGGTATAGCCGTTATAGCTGCGCGCCTCGCGGAAGACCGCGTCGAGGACGGCGTCGGGCTGGGGACCGCGCAGGCTCATCAGACGGCGCGCACTTCGGTGACTTCGGGGACGTAATATTTCAGCAGCTGCTCGATGCCGTTCTTGAGCGTCGCGCTCGACGAGGGGCAGCCGGCGCACGCGCCCTGCAGCTGGAGGAACACCTTGCCCTTGTCGAAGCCGCGATAGACGATGTCGCCGCCGTCATTGGCGACCGCCGGGCGGACGCGCGTCTCGATCAGGTCGCGGATCTGTGCGACGATATCGGCATCGGCGGGGTCATCGGTCAGCACGGTATCATCGGACGGCACCGAGAAGCCAGCGCTCGCGGGGCGGAACAGCGGCATCGCGGCGGAGAAGTGGTCGAGCATGATCGCGAGCACGTCGGGCTTCAGATCCGACCAGGCGACGCCGGGCGCGGCGGTCACCGAGACGAAGTCGCGACCGAAGAACACGCCGGTCACGTCGCCGAGCCGGAAGATCGCGTCGGCGAGCGAACTCGCCTCGGCCTCCTCGGGGGTGGCGAAGTCGCGGGTGCCGGACTCCATGACGGTGCGTCCCGGCAGGAACTTCAACGTCGCGGGGTTCGGGGTGGATTCCGTTTCGATCAGCATGGGGTGCATGTGGCGACGGGGGGCGGAGGGATCAAGCAAACTCTTCTTTGCCGCATCGTACAAGCGGTGCGCGTCGCATGGCGCACGGGTCAGACGTCGAGCTGTTTCACCGCGGCGTTCCAGTCGCCGATGTTGCGGACCGCGTCCTGGACGAAGGCGGAGCGGCGGACGACCTTCAGGAAGGCGTCGGCGATCCACTTGCCCGGATTGCGCAGCGGCCGCTCGAACTGGATGAGCAGGACGACGCGCGTGCCGCTCGTGTCGTTCCAGACCGCGTGGTTGTAGGTGTCGTCGAACACCAGCGTCTCGCCCTCCGACCAGCGCACGGTGCGGTCGTGGACGCGCATCCGGACGTCGCCGTCGCGCGGCACGATCAGGCCGAGGTGACAGGTGATCAGCCCCTTGGTCACGCCGCGATGCTCGGGGATGTGCGTGCCCGGCGCGAGGATCGAGAAGAAGGCGCTGTTGAGGCCGGGGATCTGCGCGACGAGATCGCGCGTGCGCGGGCAGCGCACCAGATTCTCGTCGATCGGATAGCCATAGCCCCAGAGGAAGAACGAGCGCCACTTGTCGATCTCGGCGATCGCGCGGTGATCGGGCGAGATCGTCGCGAGGCTGGGCGAAGCCTCGCCGCGCAGCGCGACCGCGACCGCCTCGTCACGGATATCGCGCCAATGCTCGCGCAGCAGCTGAGTCCAGGCGAAGTCGCGGACGTCGAGCACCGGGTCGTTCGAGACCAGCGACGAGCTTGCGATCAGCCGGTCGAACACGCCGCGCAGATGTTTGCCGACGCGGATGATCAGCGGCCGGCCGGGTTCCGCCGCGAGCGGCGCGCCGGGTCGGGGCGCGCCCGAAATGACCGTCAGATCGGGGGTGCGGTGGGGGGTGCTGCGGGGATCACGACCAGAATTTCGCCACATTGCCGGACCCGTCGCGGTCCCGGTCTTCGCCCTGACTTCGGCTTGCATTCGCACTCCACTCTTCGTCGTTCGCTCGTACCGCGCGCCCGTATTCGCGCTTGCAGGTGATTGAGATAGCGCGGCTATGGGACGAAATGATGGCGCGGCGCGCGCGACGGGCACGGCGCTGGCGGTCGGCGGCCGGGGGCGCTACAGGACGGCATGGCGTTTACCCCCCGCGCGCTCGGCGCTCCCGTCTTTCTGTCGCTCGTGCTGTGCCTAGCGATCCCTGCCATCGGCCAATCGGGGGCGCGGCCCGCGTCCCGCGCCAAACCGCCCGCGGCGGCTCCTGCGGCACCCGTCCAGCCGCAGACCGTGGCGATGCCCGGCGAGGCACCGACGCTGCCGGGGCTGCCCGGCATCGACACGACCGCGTGGCTGTACAAGGGCAGCGACCTCACCCGCGACCCCGAGTGGAAGTTCGGCACGCTGCCCAACGGGTTGCGCTTTGCCGTGCGCAAGAACGGCGTTCCGCCGGGCCAGGTGTCGGTCCGCGTCCGGGTCGATGCCGGGTCGCTGAACGAGAGCGATGCCGAGCGCGGCTATGCGCATTTCATCGAGCATCTGTCGTTCCGCGGGTCGAAATACGTCCCCGACGGCGAGGCCAAGCGCGTCTGGCAGCGGTTCGGCGCGACGTTCGGATCGGACACCAATGCGCAGACCACGCCGGTCTCGACGACGTACAAGCTCGACCTGCCCTCGGCGAGCGAGGCAGGGCTCGACGACAGCCTGAAGATCCTGTCGGGGATGATGGAGCAGCCGGTGCTGACCGATGCGACGGTCACCGCCGAGCGCCCGGTGGTGCTCGCCGAACAGCGCGAGCAGCCAGGACCCCAGGTGCGGATCGGCGATGCGATCCGATCGACCTTCTTCGCCGGCCAGCCGCTGGCGGACCGGTCGCCGATCGGCAGCATCAAGACGCTGGAGGCGGCGACCGGCGCGAGCATCAAGGCGTTCCACGATCGCTGGTACCGGCCCGAGAACACCGTCGTCATCATTTCGGGCGACATGGACCCGGCGCTGTTCGGACGGCTGATCGTCAAGAACTTCGCCGACTGGAAACCGGTCGGCGCGTTCACCGCGGCGCCCGATTTCGGCAAGCCCGATCCCGCCGCCCCCGCCGCGCAGGCGATCGCCGAGCCGTCGCTGCCCGCGGTCGTCACGCTCGGCGTGGTCCGGCCCTGGGTGTACAAGGACGACACCGCGATCATGAACCAGACGCGGCTGGTCGACGTGCTGGCGACGCGGCTGATCAGCCGGCGGCTCGAGACGCGCGCGCGCGCCGGCGGCAGCTATCTCCAGGCGGGGGTGTCGATCGACGACGTGTCGCGGTCGGCGAACCTGACCAGCGTCAACATCGTGCCGATCGGGACCGACTGGGAAGCGGCGCTGAAGGACGTGCGCGCGGTGATCGCCGACGCGCAGACCAACGCGCCGAGCCAGGCCGAGGTCGACCGCGAATATGCCGATTTCGACACGATCATGCGTACCCAGGTCGAGACCGCGCGGGTCGAGGCGGGCGCGCGTCAGGCCGACGACATGGTCGGTGCGCTCGACATCCGCGAGACCGTCGCGGGGCCCGAGACATCGTACAAGATCCTGCAGGACGCCAAGGCGAAGGGCATGTTCACTCCCGCCACGCTGCTCGCGGCGTCGAAGCGGATCTTCGAGGGCACCGCGACGCGCGCGCTGGTCAACACGATCACGGCTGACCCCGCCGCTGTGGCCAAGCTCGAGACCGCGCTGAAGGCCGATGTCTCGGGTCTCGCGGGGCTGCGTCGCCAGCAGAATGCGGTGACGTTCGCCGCGCTGCCGCCGCTGGGCAAGCCCGGCGTCGTGGCGTCGCGCGAAAAGATCGCCGCGTTCGACATGGAGCAGGTGACCTATGCCAATGGCACCCGCCTGCTGCTGTTCCCCAATACGGGCGAGACCGGCCGTGTCTATGTCCGCGTCCGGTTCGGTCGCGGTTACAGCGCGATCCCGGCGAACAAGCCGAGTCCGGCCTGGGCGGGCGACCTCGCGCTGGTCGCGGGCGGGATCGGCAAGCTCGACCAGGGCGATCTCGACCAGCTGACCGCCGGGCGTCGTATCGGCCTCGACTTCGGGATCGACGACGATGCGTTCACGCTGGGCGCGCTGACCTCGCCTGCGGATTATGCCGACCAGCTGACGCTGATGGCCGCCAAGCTCGCTTTCCCGGCATGGGATGCGGCCCCGGTCGCGCGGGCGCGGGTCGCGGCGCTGGCGGCGTTTGCGGGCTATGAGTCGTCGCCCGACGGCGTGCTGTCGCGCGATCTGGAGAAGCTGTTGCGCGCGGGCGATCCGCGCTGGGGCACGCCGTCGCGCGAGTCGGTCGAGGCACTCAACGCCAAGGACTTCCGCAAGTTCTGGGAGCCGCTGCTCAAGACCGGACCGATCGAGGTGTCGGTGTTCGGCGACGTGAAGAGCGAGGAGGCGATCGCCGCGGTCGCCAAGAGCTTCGGTGCGATCAGTGCGCGCTCCGCGTCGACCGCGGTGGCGGCGCCGGTGCGCTTCCCCGCGCATGTCGCGACCCCGGTGATGCGCACGCATACCGGCCCGCAGAACCAGGCGGCGGCGGTCATCGCTTGGCCGACCGGCGGCGGGATCGAGGCGATCACCGAGAGCCGTCGCCTCGACGTGCTCGCGCAGGTGTTCGCCGACCGGCTGTTCGAGCGGCTCCGCCAGGCGGCGGGCGCGAGCTACAGCCCGAACGTGCAGAGCCAGTGGCCGACCGGGATGAACAGCGGCGGTCGCCTCGTCGCGATCGGCCAGGTCGCGCCGGAAAAGGTCGCGTTCTTCTTCGAGACCGCGCGCAAGATCGCCGCCGAACTGGTCTCGACGCCGATCGCGGATGACGAGCTGCAGCGGATCAAGCGGCCGATGGGGCAGTATATCATGCGCGCCTCGACCGGGAACCAGTTCTGGATGCAGCAGCTCGGCGGGGCGACCTATGATCCGCGACGGATCGACGCGACCAAGCGGATCGCCGAGGATCTGGTGTCGACGACGCCCGCCGACCTGCAGGCGGTCGCGGCGAAATATCTGCGCCCCGACCGCGACTGGACGATGGCGGTGGTGCCCGCCGCGGCGCCCAAGCCGGCTGCGAAATAAACGGACCGGGAGGGCGCGTGCCGGTCGGTGCGTGCCCTTCGCCGAAGAAAATTCTCTCGCGCAACGTCGGGCGGCGGGGATCGATCCGCACCACCGGATCGATCGTCATGCCGCGGGCGTTTGAACCTGATTCATACCCGGGAGTGTATTGATGAAGAAGACGTGGTTAGCGCTGGCGGTTGCCGGCGGGTTGGGCGTGTCCGCCTGTTCGGGCGCGCCGTCGACCGATGCGGTCGATAACAATGCGATGAGCACTGCGGGCGTATCGCTGCGCAATCTGGGCGAAACCGAAATCGCAGCGCCGGCGCCGCCCGCGCTGACGGTCAAGGGCGACCTGATCCCGACCCCGTCGGATACCGCCTCGCGTTATTTCCTGCTCCGTGAGCGCCGGGCGATCGGCGGCACGGTGATCGCAATCATCCGCCAAGAGCATGCCGGCCGCGTCGCCTATGCCCGCACCGAAGTCGATTGCGAGCGTCGCCTGTTCCACGTGCTGGGCGTCGCGCCGCGCCGGTCGCTGGTCGAGACGAGCATCGCCTATGACGGTCCGTTGCGGCCGATCGCCGGGCTGCCGCTGCGCGAGGAGCTGGCGACCTATGTCTGCAAGCGCAGCAACCTTCCGCTGGGCGCAGCATGAGCAGGTGGGGGGCCCAATAGGGTCCCCCCCGTTCGTCAGCCCTTGAGGTAGAGCGCGTCGAGCCGGTCGCCATAAGCCTGGCGGATGACGTGGCGGCGGATCTTGAGGCTGGGCGTCAGCTGTTCGTTCTCGATCGTGAACGGCCCGTCCGCCAGCACGAAGCGGCGGACGCGTTCGGTGACGGTCAGGTCCTTGTTCACGCGTTCGATCGCGTGGCCCAGCGCGGTCCGGAACTCGCTGTTCTCGGCCAGCCTGCTGAAATTGCACGCATCGCCGTTCGACGCGCACCATTGCTGCGTCCATTCGGGATCGGGCACGATCAGCGCGACCATATAGGGGCGCTTGTCGCCGGCGATCATCGCCTGGACGATCTCGGGCTGGAGCGTCAGCATCCCCTCGATCTTCTGCGGGGCGACATTGTCGCCCTTGTCGTTGATGATCAGGTCCTTCTTGCGGTCGGTGATGCGGATGCGACCCTGCGCGTCGATCTCGCCGACGTCGCCGGTGTGCAGCCATCCGTCCTTCAGCACCTTCGCGGTCTCGGCGTCGTTGCGCCAATAGCCGTGCATGACGAGCTCGCCGCGGACCAGGATCTCGCCATCCTCGGCGATCCGTACCTCGGTATCCTTGAGCGGCGGGCCGACCGAGTCCATCCGCACGCCCGCCTTGGGGCGGTTGCACGAGATGACGGGCGCGGCCTCGGTCTGGCCATAGCCCTGGAGGAAGGTGAGGCCGATCGATTCGAAGAACAGCCCGACCTCCGGATTGAGCGGCGCGCCGCCCGAGATCATCGCCTTCAGCCGGCCGCCGAACTTCTTGGCGATCTTCGGCTTGAACAGCGTCGCGACGGCGGCCTGCGCCGGCCGGTCGATCAGGCGGAGCTTGCCCGCATAGCGCCTGGCGCCGATGTCGAGCGCGCGGGCGAGCAGATAGGCCGACGCGCCGCCCTGTTTCTCGATCGTCTTCGAGATGCGCGTGCGCAGCACCTCGAACAGGCGGGGGACGACGAACATGATCGTCGGGCGCGTTTCCTCGATGTTCGCGGCGAGCTTTTCGAGGCCTTCGGCATAATAGATCTGCCCGCCCAAGGAGATCGGGAAATGCTGGCCGCCGGTATGTTCATAGGCGTGGCTCAAGGGGAGGAACGACAGGAAGACCTCGTCGTCCCAGCCGAAATCCTCCGAGATGACGGCGGCGCAGCCTGCGCAATTGTGCAGGATCGCGCCGTGATGCTGCATCACGCCGCGCGGGGCGCCACCGGTACCCGAGGTGTAGATGATGCAGGCGAGATCGTCGCGGGTGAAGGTCGCGCGCGCCGCCGCAGTCTCGGGCGTGGTCGGGTGCGCGGCGATCAGCGCGTGCCAGTTGTGGAAATCGATCGCGGCGGGGACTCGCATGTCCTCCAGCCCGATCACGATCTGCGCCTGGTTCGAGCGCAGGACCGCGGGGAGCACCGTCTTCGCCAGCTTGGCGGTCGAGACGATGATCGCGCAGGCGCCCGCATTCTCGATGATGTGGAGGTGATCGCGTTCGGTGTTGGTGACATAGGTCGGCACCGTCACGCAGCCCGCGGCCATGATCGCGAGGTCGCTGAGGCACCATTCGGGGCGATTCTCGCTGACCAGCATCACCCGGTCGCCGCGTTTGAGCCCGATCGCGGTGAGCGCCGTGGCGAGGCTCGCCACCTGTCGCGCGGCGTCCGCCCAGCTGGTCGCCACCCAGGCGCCGCTCTGCTTGGTCCAGAGGAACGGCGAGTCGCCCCTCTCCGCGGCGCGCGCGAAGAACATGGTGACGAGGTTGGGAAAGGGTTCGAGCTGGCGGGGCATGGTCTCTCCTGGGGCGCTCTTGCGAGCTGTGTCCCCTCGCGGGGCCGCTCGGTCTTTGGTGCGGTATAGTCTTGTCTCACGGCCTCGTCATGCCTGTGCGCGGACCGCAAAGACTGTTTCCCCGCGAAGGCGGGGACCCAGACTGGGCTCCCGCCTTCGCGGGAGAACAAGGGGGAGCGCCGCCTTTACTCCGGCGCGCGTTGCAGCGCGCCGACGCGCTGAATCTGCGTCACGGTGCCGTCCTGCGCGATTCCGACGCCTTCGCTGCGCGGGTCCGCCGCGCCGACCCAGCGGCCGTTCACGCGCTCGACCGCGTTCGCCTTGAGGCCGAGCGCGGTGACCTGCACCGTCTCGCCCAGTGCCTCGAGCGCGGGGATCATCGCCTCGCGCTCGGTGCCCTTCTCGACCGCGGCGACATGGCCGGGCGCATAGATCAGGCCGAGCGCGATCGAATCCTGCGCGGACAGTTTCCAGTCGATGACGCCGATGATCGCTTTCGCGACCTGCGCGATGATCGTCGAGCCGCCCGCTGCGCCGACCGCGAGCCGGACCTTGCCGTCGGGGCCGTAGACGATCGTCGGCGACATCGAGCTGCGCGGGCGCTTGCCGCCCTCGACGCGGTTGGCGACGAGATAGCCGCCCTTTTCGGGGACGGTGTCGAAGTCGGTGAGCTGGTTGTTGAGCACGGTGCCGTCGACGGTCAGCCCCGAGCCGAAATAGCCCTCGACCGTGGTCGTCACCTCGACGACGTTGCCGCGCGCATCGGCGACCGCGAGGTCGGTGGTGCCGGGGACTTCGCTGACCGGGGCGGATTGCCGGGCCGGGGCGCCGGGGGGCGAGCCGGCGCTGACGCTGGCCATCGTCGTGGTGGGCTGGATCAGTGCCGAGCGTGAGGCGAGATAGGCGGGGTCGAGCATGCCCTTGACCGGCACCGACACGAAATCGGGATCGCCGACATAGAGGTCGCGGTCGGCATAGGCGAGCCGCGAGCTTTCGGCGAACAGGTGCCACGCCTGCGGACTGTCCTTGCCGAGCTTGGCCATGTCGAAGCGTTCGAGCTGTTTCAGGATCATCAGCACGGCGATGCCGCCCGACGAGGGCGGGCCCATGCCGCAGATGCGATGGACGCGGTAGGTGACGCAGACCGGCGCGCGGGTCTTCGCGTCATAGCTGGCGAGGTCGCCGGTCGTCATCTTCGACGGGTTGCGCGCGGCTGTGTTGACCGTGGTGACGATCTTCTGTGCCTCGGGTCCGACATAGAAGCTGTCGGCGCCACGCGCGGCGATCCGCTGGAGCAAGGCGGCCTGGGCGGGGTTCCTGATCATCGCGCCGATCGCGACGGGCGATCCGTCGGGGGCGGAAAAGAGCGTGCGCGTTTCAGGCGTGATGTGGCCGCCATACGCCTTCATCCCGTTGACGAGCCGCGGCGACGCCTTGAAGCCGGTGGTCGCGAGCCGGATCGCGGGGTCGAACAGCCGCGCCCAGGGGAGCCTGCCCGACGCACGGTGCGCGAGCGCCATGCCGCGCAGCGCGCCGGGGACGCCGACGCTGCGACCGCCGGGGACCGCGTCGCGGTGGCTGAGCGGGGTGCCGTCGGCGGCGTAGAACCAGCGTGGATCGGCGGCGGCGGGGGCCTTTTCGCGCGCGTCGATCGTGCTGAGCCCGCCGTTCGCTGCGTGGCTGACCCAGAAGCTGCCGCCGCCGATCCCCGAGCTTTGCGGCTCGACGACGTTGAGCGCGAGCATCGTCGCGATCGCCGCATCGGTCGCGCTGCCGCCTGCGCGCAGGATCTCGACACCCGCGGCGGCGGCGCGGGGGTCGGCGGCGCTGACCATGCCCTGGTCCTTCGCCGGGGCGGGGGTGGGGGCGGTCCGGCGGGCTTCGGCGGTGGCGGTGGGGAGGAGGAGCGCGAGCGCGAGGAGGGGAGTCTTCATCGCGTGCGAACCTAGCGCGGATCGGGTGGGTGGCAAGGCGTCCGCCGCAAACTCGCCGTCATCCCAGCTTTTGCCGGGATGACGAAATGTGTCAGCGGGCGTCGACGCCGATCGCATCGACGATGGTGGCGAAGCCGTCGCGGGCCAGCAGCGCGTCGAGCTCGCGCAGCATCCGTGCGGGGAGGCCGGGGCCTTCATACACCAGCGCCGTGTAGAGCTGGACGAGGCATGCCCCTGCGCGGAGGCGGGCATAGGCTTCCGCACCGCTGCCGATGCCGCCGACCGAGATCAGCGGGATCGCGGCGCCGGTTGCCTTGCGGAAGTCGGCCAGACGCTGGCGGGCGAGGGGGGCGAGCGGGGCGCCGGACAGGCCGCCGGTCTCCGTCGCGTTCGCCGAGCGCAGGCCGGGGCGGCCGATCGTCGTGTTGTTGACGATCAGCGCGTCGATCCGGTTGTCGATCGCGGCGCGGGCGATGTCGTCGATGTCCGCGGGCTCTAGGTCGGGCGCGACCTTGAGGAAGATCGGCGTGGTGCCCTTGGCGGCGGTGCAGGCCGCGAGCAGGTCGCGCAGCGCTGCGCCGTGTTGCAGGTCGCGCAGGCCGGGGGTGTTGGGCGAGCTGATGTTGATCGTGATGTAATCGGCGTGCGGCGCGGCGCGGGTGACGCCGTGGACGTAATCCGCGGTGCGGTCGCTCGCGTCCTTGTTCGCGCCGACATTGATGCCGAGCACGCCCTTGCCGCGGCCGTGCGCCTTCGCCCGGTCGAGCGCCGCGTCGAGGCCGCCATTGTTGAAGCCGAGGCGGTTGATGACCGCGCGGTCTTCGGGGAGGCGGAAGATGCGCGGCTTCGGGTTGCCGGGCTGGGGCAGGGGGGTGAGCGTGCCGATCTCGACGCTGCCGAGCCCGAGCCCGAAGAACCCGTCGATCGCGCGGCCGTCCTTGTCGACGCCGGCGGCGAGGCCGACCGGGTTGGGGAAGGCGATCCCCGCCACGCTGCTCGCAAGCCGCGGGACGGATGGGGCGAGCGGCGTGCCGGCCTTCCCCCAGGCGGCGAGCGCGGCGATCGTCAGGCCATGCGCGCGTTCGGCGTCGAGGCGGAAGAGAAGCGGGTGGTAGAAGGCCATGCGCGCTCTTACCCAGATCGGCTGGAGCGGCCAAACCCTTCTTCCGTCATTCCCGCGCAGGCGGGGAATCCATCCGTCCGCAGGGGCAAAAGGTAGAGTGGATTCCCGCCTCCGCGGGAATGACGAAGTGGACTCAGTTGCGAGTCGTTAGCACTGGCGGACGGGTTGACGCTGCCCGTCGCAAAGCCCATTTGTCAATCGGATCATATCGGTCCGATTGGACTCACAGGCCACCATGCGTCTTTCCAGCCTAGCCGACTATGCGGTCGTGATGATGAGCGCCGCGGCGCGTCATTGCGGTGGTATCGCACGGCTGAACGCGACGCTGCTGAGCGAGGAGACCGGCGTGCCGCTGCCGACCGTGCAGAAGCTGGTCAGCCGCTTGTCGGCCGCGGGGCTGATCGAGAGCACGCGCGGGACCGGCGGCGGGTTTCGCCTGTCGCGGCCGCCCGCGTCGATCTCGCTCGCCGACATCATCGAGGCGGTCGAGGGTCCGATCGCGCTGACCGCGTGCGTCGACGGTGCGGCGCAGGATTGCTGCATCGACCAGACGTGCAAGGTGAAGCCGCACTGGAACGCGGTCAACGGCGCAGTCCGCGGCGCGCTCGCCGGCGTGACGCTCGCCAGCCTTTTGCAAGTCCCGAATTCGCCGGTGCCCGCATGACGCGTGCAGCGACTTACCCCTTTCTCCGCGATCTCTGCGCCTCCGCGCGCACAATCTCGTATTCGCGCAGAGACGCAGAGATCGCAGAGTTTTTAGAGAGCCGCGTTGCGGCGGAGATGGAATGATGGCTACCCGGAACGCAGAGGCCTATGCCGCCGCGAACAAGACGTACGAGTGGGGCTTCTCCTCGGACATCGAACAGGAATTCGCGCCCAAGGGGCTGTCGGAAGACACGGTGCGCTTCATTTCCGCCAAGAAGGGCGAGCCTGCCTGGATGCTCGACTGGCGGCTGAAGGCGTTCGCGCTGTGGCAGACGATGGAGGCGCCCGACTGGTCGAAGCTCAACGTGCCGCCGATCGATTACCAGGACGCCTATTATTACGCCGAGCCCAAGGCGAAGCCGAAGCTGGGGAGCCTCGACGAGGTCGATCCCGAGATCCTGCGCGTTTACGAAAAGCTCGGCATCCCGATCGGCGAGCAGAAGATGCTCGCGGGCGTGGTCGAGGATCCGCTGAACGAGGACGGTACGCCGAAGCGTCGCGTCGCGGTCGACGCGGTGTTCGACAGCGTCTCGGTCGCGACGACGTTCCGCAAGGAATTGGAGGCCGCGGGCGTGATCTTCCGCTCGATCTCCGAGGCGATCAAGGAATATCCCGACTTGGTCCGCAAGTGGCTCGGCAAGGTCGTGCCGCAGCGTGACAATTACTTCGCGACGCTCAATTCGGCGGTCTTCTCCGACGGCACGTTCGTCTACATCCCCGAGGGCGTGCGCTGCCCGATGGAGCTGTCGACCTATTTCCGGATCAATGCCGAGAATACCGGCCAGTTCGAACGCACGCTGATCGTCGCCGACAAGGGCAGTTACGTCTCCTATCTCGAAGGCTGCACCGCGCCGATGCGCGACGAGAACCAGCTGCATGCGGCGGTCGTCGAACTCGTCGTGCTCGACGATGCCGAGATCAAATATTCGACCGTGCAGAACTGGTATCCGGGCGACGAGAACGGCGTCGGCGGGATCTACAATTTCGTCACCAAGCGTGCGCTGTGCCAGGGCAAGAATTCGAAGGTCAGCTGGACCCAGGTCGAGACCGGCAGCGCAATCACGTGGAAATATCCGTCGTGCGTGCTGGCGGGCGATGGCTCGGTCGGCGAATTCTATTCGGTCGCGGTGACGAACAATCGCCAGCAGGCCGATACCGGCACGAAGATGATCCATCTCGGCAAGAACACGCGCTCGACGATCGTGTCGAAGGGGATTTCGGCGGGGCGCTCGGACAACACCTATCGCGGGCTGGTGCGTGTTGCGCCGACCGCGGAGGGCGTGCGCAACTTCACCCAGTGCGACAGCCTGCTGCTCGGCGACCAGTGCGGCGCGCATACCGTGCCGTATATCGAGGTCCGCAACCCGTCCGCGCAGATCGAGCATGAGGCAACGACGTCGAAGATCTCCGAGGACCAGCTGTTCTACGCGATGTCGCGCGGGCTGGATGCGGAGGCGGCGGTCGCGCTGATCGTCAACGGCTTCGCGCGGGAAGTGCTGCAGCAGCTGCCGATGGAGTTCGCGGTCGAAGCGCAAAAGCTGCTGGGGATTTCGCTGGAAGGGTCTGTGGGGTGATCCCCGCCCGTCATCCCGCCGGCGCGGGCATGACGGGACAGCGCTGGCGCAGGACGCGCCGCGGAAATTTAGAGATTTGGAATTGGGCAGAATTCGATGCTGAAAATTGAAAACCTTCATGCCGAGATCTACGGCAAGGAAATCCTCAAGGGGCTCTCGCTCGAGGTGAATGCGGGCGAGGTGCACGCGATCATGGGGCCGAACGGCGCGGGCAAGTCGACGCTGGGCTATGTGCTCGGCGGGCGGCCTGGGTACGAGGTCACGTCTGGCTCGGTGACGTTCGACGGCGTCGACCTGCTCGAGCTCGAGGCGCATGAGCGCGCCGCGGCGGGCGTGTTCCTCGGCTTCCAGTATCCGGTCGAGATCCCCGGCGTGTCGAACGTCCAGTTCCTGCGCGAGGCGTTGAACGCGCAGCGCGCGACGCGGGACGAGAAGGCGCTGTCGGGCGGCGAGTTTTTAAAGCTCGCGCGTGGGCAGGCGGATCTGCTCGGGATGGATTACGACATGCTCAAGCGGCCGGTGAATGTCGGCTTTTCGGGCGGCGAGAAGAAGCGCAACGAGATGGTGCAGATGGGCATCGTCAACCCGAAGTTCGCGATCCTCGACGAGACGGATTCCGGCCTCGACATCGATGCGCTGCGCGTCGTCGGCGACGGCATCAACCGCATCATGCGCGCGCCCGACAAGGCGGTTCTGCTGATCACGCATTACCAGCGGCTGCTCGATTATGTGGAGCCGGACTTCGTCCATGTGCTCGCCGACGGGCGGATCGTCCGCTCGGGCGGCAAGGAACTCGCGCAGCAGCTCGAGAGCGAAGGCTATGTGGGGATCGCCGCATGATCTCCCTTCGTGCCGCAGGCGCAGATAGAAGAAGTCTGGTTCGCGCGGAGGCGCGGAGGCGCGGAGGTGGTGTCGCTTCGGCTGTGCTCCCGCGGGTCTTTACGGGCCGGGAGTTTAGGGCCCTTGCGGGCAAGGCCTCCCTTCTTCTCCGCTTCTCCGCGCCTCCGCGTGAACCCATCTTCTTCTCGAGGAGCGTATGATGGCCGCGGTTATGGAGCTTCCCTCCACGCGCGAGGAGTCGTGGCGCTGGGGTGATCCGGCGGCGATTGCGGCGGCGGCGGGGTTGCCGCGGGGTGAGGCGCCGGCGGGCGCGTGGTTCCTCGAGCTTGAGGGCGCGCGGGCGGTGTTCGTCGATGGCGTGCTGGATGAAGGTCGCAGCGATCTTCGGCATGTCGCGATCGCGCCGCTCGAGGGTGGCACGCATGTGCTGGGCGCGCGGACGACCGGCCATGGCTGGTCGTTACGCGTCGAGGCGCACGCTTCGGCCGAGCTGATCCAGATCGTCCATATCGCGACCGGGGGCGAGAACCATGTTCCCGCCGAGATCGTGCTCGCGGACGGCGCTCAGGCGTCGGTGGTCGAGACCTATGTCGGGACCGGCTGGTCGAACCGGTCGACGCGGATGACGCTGGGCGCGGGCGCGAAGCTGACGCGCGCGGTGCGGTTGCTGCAGACCGCGGGCTTCGTGTCGGTGCGCGACGAGGCGGATGTCGGTGCGGGGGCGAGCCTGATCGTGACGATGCTCGGCGCGGGCGATGCGGGGACGCGGATCGATGGCGCGATCACCGTGTCGGGCGACGATGCGTTTGCCGAATATGGCGGCGCTTTGCTGACGCGGCGCGACCAGCGGCAGGAATGCGCGCTGTCGGTGCGACATGCCGCGCTGAACGGGCAGAGCAAGCAGATCTGGCGCGCGGTCGCGGCGGATACGTCGACCGCGAGCCTTGCGGCGCGCGTCGAGGTGGCGCGCGATGCGCAGAAGACCGACGGCGTCCAGTCGCTGCGCGGGCTGCTGCTCAAACGGACCGCGACGGTCAATCTGAAGCCCGAGCTCGAGATCTTCGCCGACGACGTGAAGTGCGCGCACGGTGCGACGGTCGGCGAACTCGACCAGCGCGCGCTGTTCTACATGCAGAGCCGCGGCATCCCGCATGCCAAGGCGCAGGCGTTGCTGACGCGCGCGTTCGTCGGCGACGCGTTCGCGCAGATCGCGGACGAGACGGTGCGCGATGCGTTTGTCGCGGACGCGGATGCGTGGCTGGAGGCAGCGCTGTGACCCTGACGCTCGAAACGCGCCCGCTCGACCGGGTGTCGGACTTCCCGGCTATCCCCGACGGCTGGGCCTATCTCGATACCGCCGCCACCGCGCAGAAGCCGCAAGCTGTGGTCGACGCGATCACCCGCGCTTATGGCGAGACCTATGCGACCGTGCACCGCGGCGTTTACCAGCGCTCGGCCGACATGACGGTCGCGTACGAGGCGGCGCGGGGGGCGGTGGCGCGGTTCATCGGTGCGGGATCGCCCGACGAGATCGTGTTCGTGCGCGGCGCGACCGAGGCGATCAACCTGGTCGCGACCTGCTGGGCGGGGACCCAGCTGAAGGCGGGCGACCGCATCCTGCTGTCGATGCTCGAGCATCATTCGAACATCGTGCCGTGGCAGATGATCGCCGAGGCGCGCGGTGTCGCGATCGACGTGCTGCCGCTGACCGCGGACCATTGCATCGATCTCGATGCGATGGAGCGGATGATCACGCCCGCGCACAAGCTGGTCGCGCTCGGCCATGTGTCGAACGTGCTCGGCTCGGTGCTCGACGCGAAGCGTGCGACGGAAATCGCGCACTCGGTGGGTGCGAAGATCCTGCTCGACGGCTGCCAGTCGGTGCCGCGGATCGCGGTCGACGTGTCTGCGATCGGCTGCGATTTCTACGTGTTCTCGGGCCACAAGCTGTACGGCCCGACCGGGATCGGCGTGCTGTGGGCAAAGCCCGAGCTGCTCGAGGCGATGCCGCCCTATCAGGGTGGTGGGTCGATGATCGACAAGGTGTCGTTCGCCAAGACCACCTATGCGCCGGCGCCGGGACGGTTCGAGGCGGGGACGCCGCATATCGTCGGCGCGCTCGGGCTGCATGCGGCGATCGACTATGTCGAGAGCATCGGGCTGGCGGCGATCCATGCGCACGAGACCGCGCTGGTGACCGCGACGCGCGAGGCGCTGTCGGGGATCAATTCGGTGCGGCTCTACGGGCCTGCGGACTCGGCCGGGATCGTCTCGTTCACGATCGAAGGGGTTCATCCGCACGACATCGGCACCATATTGGACGAAGAGCGCGTCGCGATCCGGGCGGGCCATCACTGCGCTCAGCCGCTGATGGAGATGCTGGGCGTGGAGGCGACGGCCAGGGCGAGCTTCGGTGTCTATAACGGCCCTGCAGACGTGGATGCGCTGGTGCGCGGTATCGCGCGAGTAACGAGGATATTTGGATGAGCGATCGGTTCGAGATCGAGGAAGTCGAGGCGGTGCAGTCGCCGCCCAAGGCGCGTGTCGTGCTCGACACCGACGGCGATGCGGAGCGCAAGCGCGACTATCTTGCCGGGTTCCTGGCGCAGAAGCCGCAGGTGGACTCGCCCGGCGAACCGGGTGGCGCGGTCTATGACGCGATCATCGACGCGCTGAAGGACATTTACGACCCCGAGATCCCGGTGAACATCTATGACCTGGGGCTGATCTACGGCGTCGAGGTGACCGAGGACGGGCATGCGGTCGTCACGATGACGCTGACCACGCCGAACTGTCCGGTCGCGGAATCGATGCCGATGGAGGTCGAGATGCGCGTCGGTGCGGTGCCGGGTGTCGGGGTGGCCGAGGTAAATCTGGTGTGGGATCCGGCATGGGATCCGCAGAAGATGTCCGACGAGGCGAAGCTCGAATTGGGCATGCTGTGACGACTTGCCCCTCCCCTTCAGGGGAGGGGACGGGGGTGGGGCCTCACCGCGAGCGCGCGATCCGGTCGGGCGGCCCCCCCCCCCCCCCCCC
>NZ_LMKZ01000018.1:420034-433267 GCF_001422525.1 Sphingomonas sp. Leaf30
CCCTCCCCTGAAGGGGAGGGGCTTTAGATGGAAGGAACGAGCCATGGCGACGACATTACGAGCACGGCCCGCGGCGCTGAACCTGACCGCGACCGCGCATGCGCGGATCGCGGACCTGATGGCGCGCGCGCCGGAGGAGTCGATCGGGGTCAAGCTGTCGACACCCAAGCGCGGCTGTTCGGGACTCGCCTATTCGGTCGATTATGTGAGCGAGGCCAAGCCGTTCGACGAACGGATCGACACGCCCGGCGGCACGCTGTTCGTCGATGGCGGGTCGATATTGTACCTGATCGGGTCGACGATGGACTGGGTCGAGGACGACTTCACGGCCGGGTTCGTGTTCCAGAACCCCAACGCCAAGGGTGCGTGCGGGTGCGGGGAAAGCTTCACGGTCTAAATTCTGCCGTGAGCTAATGTGTCCCCGCGAAGGTGGGGACCCAGACTGGGCTCCCGCCTTCGCGGGAGAACAAAGATCCGGCCGAGCCAAGGCGATGCCGGCCGACCGGCCGCCTTGCTTGCCCATCCCGTCCTGTGCCACTCCCCCCTGAAGAAGAGGGGATCTACGTGGCCAGTCTGTTTCGCCGAAAAATCGTCACCGAGCAGCCGCCCGAGCACCAGCTCGCGCGGACCTTGTCGTGGCCGCATCTGGTCGCGATGGGCGTGGGCGGGATCGTCGGCACGGGGATCCTGACGCTGATCGGCGTCGGGGCGGGGCTAGCGGGCCCCGCGGTCATCCTGTCGTTCATCATCGCCGGCGGGATCTGTGCCTGCGCCGCGCTCGCCTATGCCGAGATGGCGACGATGATCCCGGCATCGGGGAGCGCCTATACGTACAGCTATGTCGTGCTTGGCGAGCTGATCGCCTGGGTGATCGGCTGGAGCCTGATCCTTGAATATTCGCTGGTCGTGTCGACCGTCGCGGTCGGCTGGTCGGGTTATGCCGCGCCGTTGCTGCGCGGCGCGTTCGGGTTTCCCGAGCCGCTGACGCTCAGCCCCGAACTCGGCGGGATCCTCAACGTGCCGGCGATCGTGATCATCACGGTCGTCGCGGGCGTACTGTCGTTCGGGACGCGCGAGAGTGCGACGCTGAACGCGGTGCTGGTGGCGGTGAAGATGATCGCGCTGACCGTGTTCGTGTTCATCGCGCTCCATTATTTCAACAGCGCGAACCTGCAGCCGTTCATGCCGTACGGCTTTCCCAAGGCCGTTCAGCCCGACGGTGCGGAGCGCGGCGTGATGGCGGCGGCGGCGATCATCTTCTTCGCATTTTACGGGTTCGACGCGATCTCGACCGCGGCGGAGGAGACCAAGAACCCCGGCCGCGATCTCGCGATCGGCATCCTCGGGTCGATGGTGGCGTGCATCGCGATCTATATCCTCGTCGCGGTCGCCGCAGTGGGGGCGCTGTCCTACACGCGGTTTGCAGGCTCGGCCGAGCCGCTCGCGCTGATCCTGCGCGAAATCGGGCGGCCGGGGTTCGCGACGTTCCTGGGCGCGTCGGCGGTGATCGCGTTGCCGACCGTGCTGCTCGCCTTTCTGTTCGGGCAGAGCCGGATCTTCTTCACGATGGCGCGTGACGGGCTGCTGCCCGCGTCGCTTGCCAAGGTTTCCAAGCGCGGCGCGCCGGTGCGGATCACCTGGATCACCGCGGCGATCGTCGCGGTGATCGCGGGGCTGCTGCCGCTCGCCGAGATCGCCGCACTCGCCAATGCGGGGACGCTCGCGGCGTTCGTCGCGGTGTGTGCGTGCATGCTGGTGATGCGCCGCCGTGCGCCCGATGCGGTGCGGACCTTCCGCGCGCCCGCCGCGACGTTGGTGGGCATCGTCGGCATTCTCGGCTGCCTGTACCTGTTCTTCAGCCTGCCCTCGAAGACACAACTCTATTTCGGGCTGTGGAACCTGCTCGGGCTAGTGATCTACTTCGCCTATGCGCGACCGCGGGCGCTTGCCGAATGAGCGGCTGGACGATCGGGATCATCGGCGGTTCGGGGCTGTATGCGGTCGAGGGGATCGAGGACGGGCGCTGGCAGACGGTGGAGACACCCTGGGGTGCGCCGTCAGATGCGATCTATATCGGGCGCGTCGGGCCTGTCGGCGTGGCGTTCCTGCCGCGGCACGGGCGGGGGCACGGAATCGCGCCGTCCGAGCTCAATGCGCGCGCAAACATCGATGCGTTGAAGCGGCTGGGCGTGACCGATGTGCTCGCGGTGTCGTCAGTCGGGTCGCTGGTCGAGGCGCGGCCGCCGGGAAGCTTCACGATCGTCGACCAGTTCATCGACCGGACCAAAGGGCGGGTGTCGAGCTTCTTCGGCACGGGCCTGGTCGCGCATGTCTCGATGGCGGACCCGGTGTGTCCGCGGCTGTCGGGCCATGCCGCCGATGCCGCGCGTCAGGCCGGGGCCGAGGTCGACGATCGCGGCACCTATCTGGCGATGGAGGGGCCGCAATTCTCGACGCGCGCGGAAAGCCGGCTCTACCGCCAATGGGGCTGCGACGTGATCGGTATGACCGCGATGCCGGAGGCGAAACTCGCGCGCGAGGCGGAGCTGCCCTATGCGCTGGTCGGGATGGTGACCGATTATGACTGCTGGCGCGAGGATGCGGCGGGGGTCGATGTCGCGGAGGTAATTGCGCAGCTCGGCGCGAATGCGGCCAAGGCGCGCGCGATGGTGATGGCGTTGCTGCGCGGGCTGCCGGCGGAGCGTCCGGCGTCGCCGATCGATACCTGTCTCGACAGTGCGATCATCACGGCGCAGGGTGCGCGGGATCCGGCGTTGGTGGCGAAGCTCGACGCGGTGGCGGGGCGGGCGCTCTAGCGGGCTGGCGGCGTCGTGAGAGGCGTTGACGGATAGGCGAGGGGCCCGTTTGGGGCTCTGGGTCCTGACGTTCGTCAGGATGACGGTTGGGGGGTGGCGTTCCGCGCATTTTCCACCGGGTGCGGTGATCGGCGGAAGAATTGCGGCGATCCGTGGGCTCCGACACATTGGTGCAACATATCGGCGCGATGAGGTGGGGGTCGCCGCTCCCTCTCCCCCTGTGGACGGCGACGTGGCCGGGTTGTTCCCCCTCCCGGTCCCTCCCTGAACTACGGGGCGACCGTCATGGTCGCCCCGCTTTTTTCTGCCGGGCCTGGGTCGCGTTCGAGACGCGCCGTCCGCCACTCTCCTGACCTGAAACACGTCATCCCAGCGAAGACCGGGATATCCCTCGTGGTGGGCGATATGCGCCTCACGGGGATATCCCGGCTTTCGCTGGGATGACGGTAGTTCAGGGGGCGGGCGTCGTCCCGGATCGCTCCGGGACGACGTCGGTCGCTTATGCGGCCAGCTTGCGCAGGACGTAGTGCAGGATGCCGCCGTTGAGGAAATATTCCAGCTCGTTGACGGTATCGATCCGGCACTTGGTCTGGAACGTCTCGCTGGTGCCGTCGGCGCGGGTCATCTTCACGCTCACGTCCTGACGCGGGCGGATGCTTGCCACGTCGAGGATGGTGAACGTCTCCGAGCCGTCGAGGCCGAGCGTCTTGCGATCGGTGCCTTCCGCGAACTGCAGCGGCAGCACGCCCATGCCGACCAGGTTCGAGCGGTGGATACGCTCGAAGCTCTCGGTGATGACCGCACGGACGCCAAGCAGGTTGGTGCCCTTCGCTGCCCAGTCGCGCGACGAACCGGTGCCATATTCCTTGCCCGCGACGATCACGAGCGGCGTGCCGTCCTGCTTGAAGCGCATGGCGGCGTCGTAGATCGCCATGACCTCGCCGTCATATTTGGACATGCCGCCCTCGACGCCGGGGACCATCTCGTTCTTGATGCGGATGTTGGCGAAGGTGCCGCGCATCATCACGTCATGGTTGCCGCGACGGGCGCCATAGCTGTTGAAGTCGGCCTTGCTGACCTGATGCTCCTGGAGGAAGCGGCCGGCGGGGCTGTCCGCCTTAATCGAGCCTGCGGGCGAGATGTGATCGGTGGTGATCGAATCGCCGAGGATCGCGAGCGGCTTGGCGTCGATGATGTCCTGCACCGGCAACGGCGTCATGCTGAGGCCCTCGAAATAGGGCGGGTTGGCGACATAGGTCGACCCTGCGCGCCAGGCGTAGGTGTCCGAACCCGTGACGTCGATCTCGCGCCACTTCGAATCGCCCGCATAGACGTCACCGTAGCGCGCACCGAACATCGACGCGTCGATATTGGCGTCCATCGTGCTGCGGACTTCCTCGTTGGTCGGCCAGATGTCGCGCAGATACACGTCCTGGCCGTCGGTGCCCTGACCCAGCGGCGTCTCGATCATGTCGGTCGTGACGGTGCCCTTGATCGCATAGGCGACGACGAGCGGCGGGCTGGCCAGGAAGTTGGCGCGGACGTCGGGCGAGACGCGGCCCTCGAAGTTGCGGTTGCCCGAGAGGACCGACGCGGCGACGAGGTCGTTCTCGTTGATCGCCGACGAAATCGCCGGCGCCAGCGGGCCCGAATTGCCGATGCAGGTCGTGCAGCCATAGCCGACGAGGTTGAAGCCGAGTGCGTTGAGGTCGGCGGTGAGGCCGGCCTTGTCGAGATAGTCGGTGACGACCTGCGAACCCGGCGCGAGCGAGGTCTTCACCCAGGGCTTCGACTTGAGGCCCAGCGCGTTCGCCTTGCGGGCGACGAGGCCGGCGGCGACGAGCACCGACGGGTTCGACGTGTTGGTGCAGCTGGTGATCGCGGCGATCACGACGTCGCCGTCGCCGATGTCGTGCTCACGCCCCTCGACCGCGACGCGCTCGGGCTGCTCCTTGTGGTAGAGCTTGTGGAGGTCGCTGTTGAACACCTCGTCGACCTTGTTGAGGCTGACGCGGTCCTGCGGGCGCTTCGGGCCGGCGAGCGAGGCGACGACCGAGCCCATGTCGAGCTCGAGCGTGTCGGTGAAGACGGGGTCTTCCGCGTTCTCGTCGCGCCAGAAGCCGTTCGCCTTGGCATAGGCCTCGACCAGCTCGACATTCTCGTCAGACCGCGCGGTGAGGCGCATGTAGTCGAGCGTCTTGTCGTCGATCGGGAAGAAGCCGCAGGTCGCGCCATATTCGGGCGCCATGTTGGCGATCGTCGCGCGATCGGCGAGCGTCATCGACGACAGGCCGGGGCCGAAGAACTCGACGAAGCGGCCGACCACGCCCTTGGCGCGCAGCATCTGCGTGACGGTGAGCACGAGATCGGTGGCGGTGATGCCCTCGTTCAGCGCGCCCGTCAGCTTGAAGCCGACGACTTCGGGGATCAGCATCGACACGGGCTGGCCGAGCATCGCGGCCTCGGCCTCGATCCCGCCGACGCCCCAGCCGAGCACGCCGAGACCGTTGATCATCGTCGTGTGGCTGTCGGTGCCGACCAGCGTGTCGGGATAGGCGATCATCGTGCCGTCGCCGTGGTCGCCCGAGCTAGCCGACGACCAGACGGCCTGGCCGATATATTCGAGGTTCACCTGGTGGCAGATGCCGGTGCCGGGGGGGACGACCTGGAAATTGTCGAGCGCCTTGCTGCCCCACTTGAGAAACTCGTAGCGCTCGATGTTGCGCTCGTACTCGAGGTCGACGTTGTCCTCGAACGCCTTGGGCGTGCCGAACTCATCGACCATCACCGAGTGATCGATGACGAGGTGGACGGGAACCTGCGGGTTGATCTTCTCGGGGTTGCCGCCGAGCTTGGTCATCGCGTCGCGCATCGCGGCGAGATCGACGACGCAAGGTACGCCGGTGAAATCCTGCATCAGCACGCGTGCGGGGCGATACTGGATCTCGCGGTCGCTGCGACGCTCCTTCTGCCAGTCGACGATCGCCTGGATGTCGTCGCGCGTGACGGTGACGCCGTCCTCGAAGCGCAGCAGGTTCTCGAGCAGCACCTTCATCGAGAAGGGCAGGCGGCTGATGTCGCCGAGCTGTTCCGACGCCTTGGCGAGGCTGTAATAGTCATAGGACTTGCCGCCGGTCGAAAGGCTCGTGCGGGTCTTGAGGGTGTCCTGGCCGATGGCAGTCATAGGGGTCCTTCCCGTGGGCGTCGGGCCGCCGGGCGCCGAGGGGAAAGCGGCCTATGGGACCGCGGGGGCGCGTAGGGGACCGACCTGAATGCGGTTACTGCCGGGGCCTTAGCAAGGGGGGGCGGGCGGGGGAAGGGCGGGTTTCGATTGAGACGCGGTTTCGCGTGCTCGACTAACATTGCGACCGGGCCACAACCGGTTATGCTTCGGGTCCGTCGAAGGCCGATGCAGCAAGCACGCCGGAATGGAGAGGACCGTAAATATGTCAGACGATGTCAAAGCCGCGATCGACAAGGGTGCTGATCGGGCAAAGGCCGCGACCGACCAGGCCGCGGGTGCGGCGAAGACCGCGACCGACCGGATGCAGGCGGATGCGCAGAGCGCGCAGGCCGCGTTTTCGGATCATTTCGGTGAACCCGCCAAGCGCGCGGGCGAGGCGCTGAAGGAATCGGGACGCAAGATGGCGGAGAACGGGTCGACGATCGGCGCGAAGATGATCGACCAGGCCGAGCAGAACACGCGTGAGGCGTTCGCGGCGATGCGCGAGGCGGCGTCCGCCAAGGACCTGACCGACGTGATGAAGATCCAGAGCGACTATCTGCGGACACAGAGCGAGCGCAGCATGAGCCAGGCGCGCGAGATCGGCGAGCTGATCATGCGGTTCGGGCGCGACGCGGTCACGCCGATGAAGGGCGGCTGATCATCGACCCGCGCCGGGCCGACAGGATCGGCCCGGCGCGACCGGCCTATTCGGCGCGTGGTGCGCCGGTGGCGGTGACCGGCCGCGGTCCATTGGCGGTCGCCTCGAGCGTCGAGTCGCCGCCGAGCACGCGGTAGAGCGTGACCCGGTTGCTTGCGCCCACCAGCTGCGTCGCGACGAGGTTGCGCCGCGCCGTATAGAGCGAGCGCTGCGCGTCGAGCGAGCTGAGGAAGGTGTCGATCCCGCCGCGATAGCGCGCGTCGGACAGGCGATAGGTGTCCTGCGCCGCCGCGGCGAAATTGACGTTGGCGGCGAGCTGATCGGCGATCGTGCCCTGGCGCGCGAGCGCGTCGGCGGTTTCCTGGAACGCGGTCTGGATCGATTTCTCGTAGGTGGCGAGCGCGGCATCACGCTGCGCCTTGGTATATTCGACATTGGCGACGCCCGCGCCGGCGCGGAAGATCGGATAGCTGATCGAGGGCGCGACCGAATAGTTGAACGCGCCGCCCGAAAACAGCGAGGTCAGCGCGCTGCTCGCGAGGCCCACCAGACCCGTGAGAGAGACGCGCGGGAACAGCTCGGCACGCGCCGCGCCGATCTCGGCATTGGTCGCGCGCAGTTCATATTCGGCCTGAACGACGTCGGGGCGGCGGAGCAGGATGCCGCTGTCGAGGCCGGCGGGAAGGGTGGCGACGGTCGGCAGCGCCTGCTCGATCGAGGCGGGCAGCAGCGCGGCGTCGACCGGCGCACCGACGAGCAGTTGCAGCGCGTTGATGTCCTGCGCGAGCGCGGTCTTCTGAGTCGCGAGATCGGATTGCGCGGTGAACAGGATCTGCTGGGCCTGACGCAGGTCGGTGCGCGGCGCGACGCCGCCGCGGAGCCGCGCCTGCGTGAGCGTGACGCTGCGCTGCGAGCTGGCGACGGTGTCCTGCGCGATCTTGAGCAGGCTCTGGTCCGAGGCATAGGTCAGCCACGCGTCGGCGATGTCGCCGACCAGCGTCAGCCGGGTCGCGCGCGCCGCGGCCTCGGTCTCGAAATAACGGTTGAGCGCGGCACCGGTGAGCGAGCGGATGCGGCCGAACAGGTCGAGCTCGAACGCGGTGGTGCCGAGGTCGACCGAGAAGGCGCTGTTCGAGCTGGACGAGCTGACGACGGTCCCGCCCGTGCCGGTGCCGCCGGTCCCCGTGCCGGTCCCGCCCGTGCCGGTGCCTGTCCCGGTTCCTGTGCCGCCGGTGCCCGTGCCTGTGCCCGTGTTGCTGGTCGCGGTGCTGCGCGCGCCATTGCCGCCGCCCGAATAGCTGTAGCGGCCGCTCGCATCGATCTGGGGGAGCAGGTCGGCGCGCTGGATGCGATATTGCGCGCGGGTCGCGGCGATGTTCGCCGCGGCGACGCGCAGGTCGCGGTTGTTCGCAAGCGCCTGGACGATGATCTGCTGGAGCCGCGGGTCGCGGAACACGTCGCGGTAGGTGAAGGCCGGCAGCGCCGCCTCGGACTGCCGCAGATAGGCGTCGCCGACCGGCCAGGATACCGGCGTCGGCAGCTCGGGCCGGACATATTTGGGGGCGAGCGAGCAGCCCGCGAGCGCGGTCGACGCGGCGAGGATCAGGAGTGGCGAACGCATCATGCGGGCTCCGGCCGGTGGGGGCCTGGTTGTTCGGGAGGACCGAGCTTTTCGGAATCGCGACCGTCATGGTCATCCTCGCCGCCGTGGAAGCCGGTCGGGCGACCACGCAGCTTGGCGATGCCGTCGCGCGCGCCGCGGCGGACGAGCACGAAGAACAGCGGGATGTAGAAGATCGCGAGCAGGGTCGCGGTCAGCATCCCGCCGACCACCGCGGTGCCGATCGCGATGCGGCTGTTCGCGCCCGCGCCGGTCGACAGCGCGAGCGGCAGCACGCCGAGGATGAACGCGAACGAGGTCATCAGGATCGGGCGAAGACGAATCTTCGCGGCGGACAGCGCGGCCTCGATGACGCGCTTGCCCTTGCGCTCTTCCTGTTCGGCGAACTCGATCATCAGGATCGCGTTCTTCGCGGCGAGCCCCATCGTTGTGAGCAGCCCGATCTGGAGATACACGTCGTTGATGAGCCCGCGCAGCGTGACCGCGAGGATCGCGCCGACGAGGCCCAAGGGGATGACGAGCAGCACCGCGATCGGGATCGACCAGCTTTCATAGAGCGCGGCGAGGCACAGGAAGACGACGAGCAGCGACAGCCCGTAGAGGATCGGTGCCTGACCCGAGGACAGGCGTTCCTGATAGGAGAGCCCCGACCAGGCGACCGAGGTGCCGGGGATCTGCCCGGCAAGCTCGGCGATCCGGGTCATCGCATCGCCCGAGCTGACGCCCGCCGCGCCCGACCCCTGGATCTCGTAGGACGAGATGCCGTTGAACCGCGACAGCGTCGTCGGTGCCTGCGACCAGCTGGTCCGCGCGAACGAGGAGAAGGGCGCCATCTGGCCGTTCGATCCGCGGACGAACCACTGGCTCAGGTCCGAGGGTGCTGCGCGGAACTGCGCATCGCCCTGGACATAGACGCGCTTTACGCGGCCGCGGTCGATGAAGTCGTTGACATACTGGCCACCCCAGGCGGTCGACAGCGTCGAGTTCACGTTCGCCTGGGTCAGCCCGAGCGTCGAGAGCTTCTGCTGGTCGGCATCGACGCGCAGCGTCGCGACGTCGGGCAGTTCGGTCAGCCGGATCGCGGTCAGCGAGGAATCGGCGCGGGCGAGCGCGAGCAGCTTGTCGCGCGCGGCGTTGAATTCGGTCTGGCTCAGGCTGCCGCTGTTCTGCAGCTGCATCGTGAAGCCGTTCGACGAGCCGAGACCGCGGATCGCCGGCGGGACGAGCGAATAGACCTGCGCATCGCGGAAACCCGCAAACGCCTGGGCCGCGCGCCCGGTGATCGCCTCGGCGGTGTTTTCCTTGCCCTCGCGATTTTCCCACGGCGCGAACGAAACGAAGCCCTGGCCGGTATTCTGGCCGCTCGCACCACCGCCACCGCCGCCGCTGACGGTGAACATCGTGCTCACATTGGCCTTCTCGTTGGTGAAGTAATATTTCTCGATCTGCTTCTGCAGCGCGAAGGTGCGCCCTTGCGTCGCGCCCGCGGGCAGCTGGAACTGGACGATGCCGGTGCCCTGGTCCTCGGTCGGCAGGAAGCCCGTGGGCAGGCGGAGGAACATCACCGCGAGCAGCGCGACGACCGCGGCATAGATCAGCAGGAACAGCCATTTGCGATTGACCACCGACTGGACGGCGCCGACGTATTTCCTCGTACCCTTTTCGAACGTGTCGTTGAACTTGTCGCCCGCGCGCGTGAAGAAATGCGCGACCTTCGGAAATTTGCGCTCGCCCCAGCTCTGTTCGGGATTGCCGTCGGCATCCTTCTTCTTCTGCTTGAGCAGAGTCGCGGTCAGCGCGGGCGACAGGATCAGCGCGACGAGCACCGACAGGACCATCGCCGACACCATCGTCAGCGAGAACTGGCGGTAGATCACGCCGGTCGACCCGCCGAAGAACGCCATCGGCAGGAACACCGCCGACAGGACGAGCGCGATCGCGACCAGCGCGACGGTGATCTCGTTCATCGACTCGATCGTCGCCTCGCGCGGCGACATGTCGGGATTTTCCTCCATCAGCCGCTCGACATTCTCGACGACGACGATCGCGTCGTCGACGAGCAGGCCGATCGCGAGCACGAGCCCGAACAGCGTCAGCGTGTTGATCGAGAAGCCCGCGAGATAGAAGACGCCGAACGTGCCGAGCAGCACGACGGGCACCGCGATCGTCGGGATCAGCGTCGCACGCCAGCTCTGCAGGAAGACGAACATGACGATGACGACGAGGATCACCGCCTCGATCAGCGTCTTGATGACCTCTTCGATCGACAGCTTGATGAAGTTGGTCGTGTCGTTGGCGTAAGCGAATTTGAGGCCGGGCGGGAAGCTCTTGGCGGACTTCTCGACATAGGCCTTGACCAGCTCGGCGGTCTTGAGCGCGTCGGCGCCGGGGGCCAGCAGCACCGCGATGCCCGCGCCCGGATGCGCGTTGACGCGGCTGCGCGCGTTGTAGTTCTCGGCGCCCAGTTCGATCCGCGCGACGTCGCGCAGCTTGACCGTCGCGCTGGTATTGGTCGTCTTCAGGATGATGTTGGCAAACTGCTCGGGCGTCTGGAGACGCGACTGCGCGGTGACGGTCGCGTTCAGCATCTGCGTGTCGGGCTGGGGCTGGCCGCCGAGCTCGCCGGCCGCGACCTCGGTATTCTGCGCCTGGATCGCGGTCGTCACGTCGCTCGGGATCAGCTGGAAGCTCGCCAGCTTGTTCGGGTCGAGCCAGATCCGCATCGCATACTGCGCGCCGAACACGTTGCTGTCGCCGATGCCCGGAATACGGCCGAGCGGATCCTGGAGGTTCGAGACGAGATAGTCCGAGACGTCCTGGTTGGTCAGCTTGTCGGTCTCGTCATAGACGCCGACGATCAGGAGGTTGTCCGGGTTCGACTTGCGGACGACGAGGCCCTGCTGCTGCACCTGGGTGGGCAGGCGCGACAGCGTCTGCTGGACCTGGTTCTGCACCTGGACCTGCGCGATGTCGGGATCGGTGCCCTTTTCGAACGTGACCGTGACCGTCACCGAGCCGCGCGACGACGAGGACGAGCTGAAATAGATCAGCCCGTCGATCCCGGTCAGCGACTGTTCGACGACCTGAGTCACGCTGTTCTGGATCGTCTGCGCGTTCGCGCCCGGGAAGGTGGCGCGGATCGTCACCTGTGGTGGCGCGACGTCGGGATATTGCGCGATCGGCAGGCTCATGATCGCGCCGATGCCGCCGAGCATCACGATGATCGCGAGCACCCAGGCAAAGATCGGGCGATCGATGAAGACACGGGATAACATAAGGGTCTAGCCGGCCTTTTTCTGGCTGGCCTTATCGCCACCCGAGGAGTCGCCCTTGGGCGCTTCGATCTTTTGCGCGGTGTTTTCGGGGACCGGCTTCACGCTCTGATTGGGGGCGATCTTCGACAGCCCCTGCGTGATGATCCGGTCACCGGGGTTGAGCCCGCTGGTGACGACCCAATAGGGGCCCTGCGTCCGGTCGGCCTTGATCGTCTTCTGCACCGCCTTGTTGTCGGCGCTGACGACATAGACGGTCGCATTGCCCTTCGCGTCGCGCGCGACGCCCGCTTGCGGCACCAGGAACGCGCGCTGGTTGATCGCCTGAGCGAACTTCGCCTGGACGAACATGCCGGGCAGCAACAGCCCCTGGGGATTGGGGAAGCGCGCGCGCAGCGTCACGGTGCCCGTCTCGGTGTTGACCAGCGCCTCGGCGAATTCGACCGAGCCGGTCGCGCCGTAATCGCTGCCGTCCTCGAGCTTGAGGCGGACCTCGGCGCGGGTCGGGACGATGCCGTTCTGGCCGAGCGAGCGGCGCAGCGCGAGCAGGTCGCCCGAGGCCTGCTGGATGTCGACGAAGATCGGGTCGAGCCGCTGGATCTGCGACAGCGGATCGGTCTGCGTCGCGGAGACGAGCGCGCCAACGGTGAACAGCGAGCGGCCGATCCGCCCGGTGATCGGCGCGGGGACGGTCGTGAATTTCAGGTTGATCTGCGCGGTCTCGAGCGCGGCGCGGGTCTGTGCGACCGAGGCGGTCGCCTGGCGCGAGGTCGCGATCGCGTTGGTGTAATCCTGCTTGCTGATCGCCTCCATCTCGGCGAGCGGCTTGTAGCGCTGCGCAAGAATGCCCTGCGCCTCGGCATTGGCGCGCGCGCTCTGCAGGTTCGCCTGCGCCTCGTTGGCGGCGGCGCGGTAGAGCCGCGGGTCGATCTCGTAGAGCGGCTGTCCCTTCTTGACGAGCGTGCCCTCGGTGAAGAAGCGGCGGCGGATGATCCCGGTCACCTGGGGCCGGACGTCCGAGCTTTCGAACGCGGTCGTGCGGCCGCTGAGTTCGGTGGTCATCGCGACGCTCGACGGCTGGATCACGACATAGCCGACGGTGGGGGTGCCCTGGCCCGGCTGACCGCCCTTGCCCTTGCCTTTTGCGGCGTCGCCGCCGCCACCGGAACAGGCCGCGAGGCCGATCAGCGCGGGTGCCATCACGGCGTAGCGCCAAGGGGTAAGTCGTTTGGCTATCAAGTGGGGTATCCGCGATCAGATGAGGGCCGGCTAAACCATGCGGATGTACCAGAAGTATGTCAGTTGAAAAGCGGACGCGAAAAATAGGGAAGAAAGAGTAACCTGGTTTGTTGGTGGGGTGTTTTCTGGTGTTTCCGGGGTGGGGTTTTTTTTGTGGTCGGTTGTGTTGGCGAAGGTCGGGATCCGGGTTCGCGAGGGGATCGTTGGTGGCTCTGGATCCTGACTTTCGTCAGGATGACGGGGGGTGTGGGTGGGGTGTTAGGATGATTCCCCGGGGCGGTTCGTTCTCCTGATCCGTTCGTGTTCCCTAATCCGTTCGGCCCCCCACTCCGTTCGTTGCGTTCATCCGTTCGTTCCCCCCACTCCGTTCGTTGCGTTTATCCGGTCGTCCCCCCCCCCCC
>NZ_LMKZ01000018.1:433359-545960 GCF_001422525.1 Sphingomonas sp. Leaf30
GAACGGGAGGGGGGCGGGCGAACGGGAGGGGCGAACGGGAGGGACGGGGGCGGTTGGATTGGATCGGGGGCAGTTGATTTGAAAAGGCGCAACACATGATCGATGACGACAAGCAGGCGGCGGCGGTGGCGGCGGTGGCGGAGGTTCGGGACGGGATGCTGGTCGGGCTGGGTACCGGGTCGACCGCGGCGTTCGCGATCCGTGCGCTGGGCGAGCGGGTCGCGGCGGGGCTCGACGTCCGCGCGGTCGTCACGTCCGAGGCGAGCGGCACGCTGGCGCGGCAGGTGGGCATTCCGGTGCTCGACTTTGCCGATATCGCGCAGGTCGACCTGACGATCGACGGCGCGGACGAGATCGACGCGCGCTGTTTCGCGATCAAGGGCGCTGGCGGGGCGATGCTGCGCGAGAAGATCGTCGCCGCAAGCTCGGCACGGATGGTCGTGATTGCGGACGGATCGAAGCGGGTCGAACGGATCGGTGCGGCGAAGCTGCCGGTCGAGCTACTGCCCTTCGCGCGAGGCTATGTGATGCGCGTGCTGGCCGACTTGGGCGGAGCGCCGGTGATTCGCCCCAACTATCGGACGGATCAGGACAATCTGGTTGCGGATTGCCGATTTCCGGCACTCGGCGACCCGCACGCGCTAGCGGCGGTACTGGCGGCGATTCCCGGCGTGCTGGGCCACGGATTGTTCCTCGACGAGGTCGATGCCGCCTATATTGCATCCAAAGGCGTCGTTACGCGACTGGAACGCCCGGGTGCATCTGCCTAAAGGCATCCTATGTTGGCAACCAGATCGGATGCGCGGCGTTCGGTCACCGTCTAGAGCGAGGCTTTCTTCCATGACCGATACCGCAACCGCCCCCACGATGAAGGCGGATCCGAACCTGCACGAGGACGGTTCGCCCGAGCGTCTGACGATCGATACGATCCGTACGCTGTCGATGGACGCGGTGCAGAAGGCCAATTCGGGCCATCCCGGCACGCCGATGGCGCTCGCGCCGGTCGGCTACACGCTCTGGTCGAAATTCCTGCGCTACGATCCCAAGCACGCCGACTGGCCCAATCGCGACCGGTTCGTGCTGTCGGTCGGCCATGCGTCGATGCTGCTCTATGCGCTGATCCACCTCGCCAAGATCGAGGAAATCAGCGCGGACGGCGAGAAGAGCGGCAAGGAGGCGGTCAGCCTCGAGGACATCCGGCAGTTCCGCCAGCTCTCGTCCAAGACCCCGGGCCACCCCGAATATCGCCACACCACGGGTGTCGAGACCACGACCGGCCCGCTCGGCCAGGGTTGCGGCAATTCGGTCGGCATGGCGATCGCCGAGCGCTGGCTCGCGGCGCGTTACAACAAGGACGGCTTCACGCTGTTCGACCATGACGTCTACACCATCTGTGGCGATGGCGACATGATGGAGGGCGTCTCCGCCGAGGCGGCGAGCATGGCCGGGCATCTCAAGCTCAGCAATCTGTGCTGGATCTACGACAGCAACCACATCTCGATCGAGGGCGCGACCGATCTCGCGTTCGACGAGGATGTCGGCCTGCGCTTCGACGCTTACGGCTGGAACGTCATCCATGTCGACGACGCGAACGACACCGCCGCGCTGAGCCGTGCGATCGAGACGTTCAAGGCGACGACCGACAAGCCGACCTTCATCGTCGTGCATTCGGTGATCGGCTATGGCAGCCCCAAGGCGGGCAGCGAGAAGGCGCATGGCGAGCCGCTCGGCGACGAGAATATCCGCCTCACCAAGCAGGCCTATGGCTGGCCCGAGGACAAGTCCTTCTACGTGCCCGATGGCGTGATCGAGCATTTCAACGGTGCGATCGCGGAGCGTGGCGCCAAGCTGCGTGACGAATGGGTCGCGCTGACCGACAAATATCGGGGTGCATATCCCGAGCTGTCGGCCGAACTCGACCTGCTGCTCAAGGACGAGCTGCCCAAGGGCTGGGACGCGGACATTCCCGTGTTCGAGGCCGATCCCAAGGGTGTCGCCAGCCGTGATTCGGGTGGCAAGGTGCTCAATGCGATCGCCGCCAAGGTGCCGTGGCTGATCGGCGGCTCGGCGGATCTCGCGCCGTCGACCAAGACCGACATCAAGGGCCAGCCCTCGTTCGAGGCGAACAACTATGCCGGCCGCAACTTCCATTTCGGCATTCGCGAACATGGCATGGGCGCGATCGTCAACGGCATGGCGCTGTCGCATCTGCGCTCCTACGGCTCCACCTTCCTCGTCTTCGTCGATTACATGCGCGCACCGGTGCGGCTGTCGGCGATCATGGAAGTGGGCGCGGTCTGGGTGTTCACGCATGATTCGATTGGCGTCGGCGAGGACGGCCCGACGCACCAGCCGATCGAGCATCTGGCCACGCTGCGCGCGATCCCCGGGCTCGACACGATCCGCCCGAGCGATGCGAACGAAGTCGTCGCTGCGTGGAAGGCGGTCCTGAAGGATGCCAGCACGCCCGCTGCGCTGATCCTGTCGCGCCAGGCGCTGCCGACGCTCGACCGGACCAAATATGCGAGCGCGGACGGCGTTGCGCAGGGCGGTTATGTGCTCGCCGATTGTGACGGCACGCCCGACGTGATCCTGATCGCGACGGGCAGCGAAGTGTCGCTGGCGGTCGAGGCGCATGAGAAGCTGGTCGCGGACGGCGTGAAGAGCCGGGTCGTGTCGATGCCGAGCTGGTATCGCTACGAACTGCAGGACGCCGCCTACAAGGAAAGCGTGTTGCCGCGGGGCGTGCGCGCACGCGTCGCGATCGAGATGGCCGGGTCGATCGGCTGGGACCGCTATGTCGGGCTCGACGGCGCGACCGTGACGATGTCGACCTTCGGTGCCTCGGCACCGCTCGCCAAACTGCAGGACAAGTTCGGGTTCACCGTCGACAATGTCGTCAAGGTTGCCCGCCAGGTTATGGAGACCAAGTGATGGGTGCGCTCAACGATCTCGAAGGCTTCGGCCAGGCGGTGTGGCTCGATTTCGTCGACCGGAAGTTCCTGGAGGCCGGTGGCCTTCAGAAGCTGGTCGACGCGGACGGGCTGACCGGTGTCACCTCCAACCCGTCGATCTTCGAAAAGGCGATGGGGCACGGCGAGGCCTATGACTCGACGCTCGCCAAGTTCGACAAGGAGAATCCCGGCGCGGCGACGATCGACCGCTACGAGCATCTCGCGATCCAGGACATCAAGGCGGCGGCGGAGACGCTGAAGCCCGTGTACGACAAGCTCGACGCGAAGGACGGCTATGTCAGCCTCGAAGTGTCGCCCTATATCTCGGACGATACCGACGCGACGATCGCCGAGGCCCGCAAGCTGTGGACGGCGGTCGACCGGCCGAACCTGATGATCAAGATCCCGGGAACGCTCGCGGGCGGCCCGGCGATCTCGACCGCGATCTCGGAAGGGATCAACGTCAACGTGACCTTGCTGTTCTCGATCGACGCCTATGTCCGCGTCGCCGAGGCCTATGCGGCAGGTCTCGAGAAGCGCGTTGCCGAGGGCAAGCCGATCGACCGGATCGCCAGCGTCGCGAGCTTCTTCGTCAGCCGGATCGATTCGATGATCGACAAGCAGATCGATGCACGGCTCGAAAAGGGTGATGCTGATGCGGATGCGCTGAAGGCGGTACGCGGCAAGGTCGCGATCGCCAATGCGAAGATGGCGTATCAATGGTATCTCGACTTCCTGAAGTCGGACCGCTGGCAGGCACTCGCCGCCAAGGGCGCGCAGCCGCAGCGGCTGTTGTGGGCGTCGACCGGGGTCAAGGATCCGAGCTATCCCGACACGCTCTACATCGACACGCTGATCGGTCGTGACACGGTCAACACGATGCCGCCAAAGACGATGGACTCGTTTCGCGACCATGGCACCGCGGCGGAGACGATCACCGCGGATGTCGATGGCGCGAAGCATGTGCTGGCGGAAGCCGAGCGGCTCGGGCTCGACCTGACCGGCGTGACCGGCACGCTGGTCGAAGAGGGCGTCGCCTCGTTCGTGAAGGCGTTCGACGATCTGCTCGGGTCGATCGCGAAGAAGCAGCCGGCGACGGCGTAAGACACGTTCCCGCTCGTGCCGAGTAGGGATCGAGCGAAGCCGAGAGACCGTATCGAGGTACATGTCCCTCGATATGTCGTCTCGACACGCTCGACGTCTACTCGGGACGAACGGCAGGTATTTTCCAGCGAAAGCGCGGAGTGAATCATGAAGATCGGACTGATCGGCCTCGGCCGGATGGGCGGCAATATCGCGCGCCGGTTGATGAAGAACGGCCATGAGGTCGTCGCGTTCGATCGCGATGCGGAGGCGGTGAAGAAGCTCGCGGCGGATGGCGCGATCGGCGCGGACTCGCTCGACGACATGCGCGGCAAGCTCGACACGCCGGCGATCTGGTGGGTGATGGTGCCCGCGGGCGAGCCGACCGAGCAGACCGTCCAGGCGATCGCCGAAAAGGCCGCCGAGGGCGACATCATCATCGATGGCGGCAACAGCTTCTACAAGGACGACGTCCGCCGCGCGAAGGACCTCGCCGAAAAGGGCATCCGCTATGTCGACGTCGGCACGTCGGGTGGCGTCTGGGGCCTCGAGCGTGGCTATTGCATGATGATCGGCGGCGAGACGGAGACGGTCGATTATCTCGATCCGATCTTCGACACGCTGGCACCGGGCATGGGCGAGATCGTCCGCACGCCGGGCCGCATCGAGGGGCAGGCCGATCCGCGTGCGGAAAAGGGCTATATCCACGCCGGCCCTCCGGGTGCCGGGCATTTCGTCAAGATGGTCCATAACGGTATCGAATACGGCCTGATGCAGGCCTATGCCGAGGGCTTCGACATCCTCAAGGGCAAGTCGGGCGAGCATGTCGCGGAGGACCAGCGTTTCGACATCAACCTGACCGACGTCGCCGAAGTGTGGCGTCGCGGCAGCGTGATCTCGTCGTGGCTGCTCGACCTGTCGGCGATCGCGCTGGCCAAGGACGGCACGCTCGAAGGGTTCAGCGGCAGCGTCGCGGATTCGGGCGAGGGCCAGTGGACGATCGACGCGGCGATGGAAGAGAAGGTGCCCGCCAACGTGCTGAGCGCCGCGCTCTACGCACGCTATCGCAGCCGGGTCGACCATACGTTCGGCGACAAGCTGTTGTCGGCGATGCGCTTCGGCTTTGGCGGGCATGTCGAGATGCCCCAGTGAACGGGCAAGTGAGCATCAAGCTCCTGGTGTCCGACGTCGACGGCACGCTCGTCGACAAGGACAAGAAGGTCGCACCCGCGACCGTCGATGCGGTCAAACGGCTGAAGGCGGCGGGCCTGGGCTTCACGATCATCAGCGCGCGGCCGCGATCGGGGATGATGCCGATCGCCGAACTGCTCGGCATCGACGAGCCGATGGGCGCGTTCAACGGCGGCATCGTGTTCAAGCGCGACGGCACGGTCATCGAGCATCACATGGTCGATGTCGACGTCGTGCGCGGCGCGATGGACATCATCGGTGACGCGCCGGTCGATACCTGGATCTTCGCCGACGACATCTGGTATGCCAGCACCGACCAGGGCAGCCATGTCGACAGCGAGCGCAAGGCCTCGGCGCAGGATCCGGTGATCGTCGCCGACTTCACCGACCTGCTCGGCAAGGCGGACAAGGTGACGTTCGTCAGCGACGACGAGGATCTGCTGCGCGACCTGCACGCCAAGGTCGCGGCGAAGTTCGACGCGCAGGCGACGATCGTCCAGAGCCAGACCTATTATCTCGACATCACGCCCGTGGCGGGCAACAAGGGCAGCGGGATCGAGGAACTCGCGGACGCGTTCGGCATCAGCCTGACGCAGACCGCGGCGATCGGCGACCAGGCGAACGACATCGCGATGCTCAAGCGGGCCAGTCTGGCGATCGCGATGGGCAATGCGCCGCAAAATGTCCGTGACGTCGCGCACGAGATTACCACCGCGAACGATGCCGATGGCGTCGCGCACGCGATCGACACATTTATCCTGACTGGAGTTTCCGCATGAAAGAGTTGGTTGCCTTTGACCTCGACGGAACGCTGGCCGAAAGCAAGCAGCCCTTGCAGGAGCCGATGGGCGAGGCGCTCGCCGATCTGCTCGACGTCGCGCATGTCGCGGTGATCTCGGGCGGCGACTGGCCGCAGTTCGAAAAGCAGGTCGCGAGCCGTCTGCCCGAGCGCGCCGATCGCACCAAGCTGTGGCTGATGCCGACGACCGGCACCAAGCTGTACCGGTTCGACGACGCCTGGCGTGCGGTCTATGCCGAGCTGTTCGAGGAAGACGAGAAGCAGAAGATCCTCAAGGCATTCGACGAGTCGCTCGAGGCGACCGGGTTCGTCCCCGAGCAGACTTGGGGCGAGCGGATCGAGGATCGCGGTAGCCAGATCACCTTCTCCGCGCTCGGCCAGGAAGCGCCGATCGACGCCAAGCACAGCTGGGATCCGGACTTCGCCAAGCGCAAGGTGATCCAGGCCGATCTGCGCCAGCGTCTGCCGGGTCTGTCGATCAACATGGGCGGTGCGACCTCGATCGACATCACGCGCGAGGGTGTCGACAAGGCGTATGGCCTGAAGAAACTCAACGAAGCGAGCGGCATCGCGCTCGACAAGATGATGTTCATCGGCGACGCGATCTTCCCGGGCGGCAACGACTATCCGGCCGAGCAGCTGGGGCTCGACGTCGTGAAGGTGAAGAATGTCGACGGCACGCTGGCGGCGATCGCCGGGATCGTCGCATGCCTGAAGTAAGCGCATGAGCGTCGCGTTTCGCCGTGAAAGCGACGAGGAACATCTCGAGCCGAAGTTCGAACAGCCAATCGCGCCGGGGCCCAATTTGGTCACGGCGCGCGGCCTTGCGCTGATCGGCGAGCGCGTCGAGACGATCGAGGCGGCGGTGGCGGCCGAGACCGACGAGGAAGCACGCAAGGTGCTGCTGCGCGACCTGCGCTACTGGCACACACGGCAGACGACGGCAGAGCTCGCGCCGGAGCCCGAAGAGGGTGAGGTCGGGATCGGATCGTCGGTGCGCGTGCGGATGAACGGCGCGGAACGGACGATCGCGATCGTCGGCGGCGACGAGGCCGAGCCGGGCGAGGATCGCCTCGCTTTCTCCGCCCCGCTCGCGCGCGCGCTGATGGGCGCCGCAGTGGGCGAGACGGTCGCGTTTGCCGGCAAGGCGGATGCGATCGAGATAGTGGAGATCGCATAATGGCCGAGGCAAAATTCGAACGGCACCGCCAGCCCTGGACCCAGGACGAGATCCAGAAGCTGCACACGCTCGCCAAGAAGGGCATGGCGCTGAAGGCGATCGCCAAGGCGCTGACGCGGAGCGAGGAATCGGTGAAGACGCGGGCGAAGGAAGATTCGCTGAATATCGCGAAGCTGCGTTAGTCGCTCGTCAGCTTGGGTCCTGACTTTCGTCAGGATGACGATTTAAGAATGCACCACCCCGGCGGAGGCCGGGGTCCAGTTGGCGAGGTGGGGGTAACGGCGCGTGACGTGCGTCATTGCCGTCCCCCAACTGGGCCCCGGCCTTCGCCGGGGTGGTGCTTTCGGTAGCAGCAGGTGGCGCCTATATGGGCGATCCCGAACGCGCTGCATCCGGCCTTGTTCTCCCGCGAACGCGGGAGCCCAGTCCGGGTCCCCGCCTTCGCGGGAAAACACCTTTGACCAGCGGCCCGCACCCCGCGCCGCACGGAGCGAACCTTGTCCGACTATGACGCGATCATCCTTGGCGCCGGCGCCGCCGGGCTCATGTGCGCCGCGGTCGCGGGGCAGCGCGGGCGGCGGATCCTGCTCGTCGATCATGCCGAGCAGGCGGGCAAGAAGATCCTGATCTCGGGCGGCGGGCGGTGCAATTTCACCAACATGCACACCGCCGCCGACCGCTATATCTCCGCCAATCCGCATTTCGCCAAGTCCGCGCTCGGTCGCTACACCGCGCAGGATTTCCTCGCCCTCGTCGAGTCCTACGGGATCGCGTGGCACGAAAAGACGCTGGGGCAGCTGTTCTGCGATGGCTCGGCGAAACAGATCGTCGAGATGCTGCTCGATGAATGCGACAAGGGGCGGGTCGACCTGTCGCTGGGACGCGGCGTCACTGCGGTCGAGCAGGGTGACGGCGGCTACCGCGTCGCGATCGACGGCCGCGCGGTCACCGCGCCCGCGCTGGTGATCGCGACCGGTGGGCCGTCGATCCCGAAGATGGGCGCGACCGGTTTTGCCTATGATCTGGCGCGGCAATTCGGGTTGAAGGTGGTCGAGCCGCGGCCCGCGCTCGTCCCGCTGACGCTCGGCGGCGACGAGATCCTGTTTCGCGAATTGTCGGGCGTCGCCGCCGATGTCGTTGCGACGGCCGGCAAGACCGCGTTCCGCGAGGCGGCGCTGTTCACGCATCGCGGACTGTCGGGCCCGGCGATCCTGCAGGCCTCGTCCTATTGGCGGCACGGCCAGCCCGTGGGCATCGATTTCGTCCCCGACCGCGACTCCGGCTGGCTCCCCGCAGCGAAGCGCACCACGCCGCGCACGACGCTGCGCAAGCTGCTCGGGGGGACGCTGCCTGACCGACTCGCCGAGACGCTGAGCGAGCGGCTGGGGATGGCAGGGGAGATTTCCACGCTCACCGATCGCCGGCTGCAGGACGCGGAGCGTGCGCTAAGCCATTGGCAATTCACGCCAAATGGCAGCGAAGGCTATGCCAAGGCGGAGGTGACGGCGGGCGGAATCAGCACTGCTGAGCTTTCTTCACAAACAATGGAAGCCAAACGCGTAAAAAACCTGTATGCGGTCGGCGAAGCGGTCGATGTCACAGGGTGGCTCGGCGGCTACAACTTCCAATGGGCATGGGCGAGCGGGTGGGCCGCGGGCCAAGTCCTGTAGGGACCACCACGCCAGTGCTTTGCCGTAGCGTCAAGCCGGCCACCAATTAGGACGTACATGCCTTTTTCAAATATTCCGTCGCTTCTTTCCGAAGCGCTCGCTGCGCGTGGCTATACCGCGCTCACCCCCGTCCAGGCGCATGTGATCGAGGAGAATGCGGTCGGTCGCGATCTCGTCGTGTCGGCGCAGACCGGCTCGGGCAAGACCGTCGCGTTCGGCCTCGCGATGGCCGGCGAACTGCTCGGTGAAGCGGGTGAGGACGGCGTCCAGCGCCTGCCGGCGCCGCACAAGCCGCTCGTGCTCTGCATCGCCCCGACCCGCGAACTCGCGCTGCAGGTCAGCCGCGAGCTGATGTGGCTCTATGCCAAGGCCGGCGCGCGCATCTCGACCTGCGTCGGCGGCATGGACGCGTCGAAGGAGCGTCGCAGCCTCGCACACGGCGCGCATATCGTCGTCGGCACGCCCGGCCGTCTGCGTGACCATCTCGAGCGTGGTGCGCTCGACCTGTCGGCCCTGAAGGTCGCGGTGCTCGACGAGGCCGACGAGATGCTCGACATGGGCTTCCGCGAGGATCTCGAGCAGATCCTCGACGCGTCGCCCGAGCAGCGCCGGACGCTGTTGTTCTCGGCGACGATGCCGCGGCCGATCGTCGCGCTCGCCAAGCGCTACCAGCGCGACGCGGTGCGGATCTCGACCGTCGGTGAGGATCGCGGTCATGGCGACATCTCGTACCAGGCCGTCACGGTCTCGCCGTCCGAGATCGAGCATGCGGTGATCAACCTGCTGCGCTTCCACGAAGCGGAGACGGCGATGCTGTTCTGCGCGACGCGCGATAACGTGCGCCATCTGCATGCAAGCCTGGTCGAGCGCGGTTTCGCCGCGGTCGCGCTGTCGGGCGAGCATTCGCAGAACGAGCGTAACGCCGCGCTCCAGGCGCTGCGCGATCGCCGTGCGCGCGTCTGCGTCGCGACCGACGTCGCCGCGCGCGGGATCGATCTGCCGACGCTCAGCCTCGTCGTGCACGTCGAACTGCCACGCGATGCCGAGACGCTGCAGCATCGCTCGGGTCGTACCGGTCGTGCGGGCAAGAAGGGCACCGCCGTGCTGATCGTGCCGTTCCCGCGTCGCCGTCGCGTCGACATGATGCTGAAAGGTGCGAAGATCAACGCGGAGTGGGTCAACGCCCCGACCGCCGAGGATATCCGCAAGAACGACCATGAGCGGCTGATCACGATGCTGATGCAGCCGGTCGAGGTCGAGGACGAGGATCGCGAGCTGGCGACCCGCCTGATGGCCGAGAAGACCCCTGAGGATATCGCTGCGGCGCTGGTGCACATGCACCGCGCGACGATGCCGCAGGCCGAGGACCTGATCGACCAGAGCAAGCAGTCGGTCAGCGACGATCGTTCGCAGGGTCCGCGCGCGGGCTTCGAGGACACGGTGTGGTTCCGCATGGACATCGGTCGTCGCCAGAACGCCGATCCGCGCTGGATCCTGCCGCTGATCTGCCGTCGCGGGCACATCACCAAGTCCGAGATCGGTGCGATCCGCATCGGCCCGAACGAGACCGCGTTCGAGATCCCGCGCGCCGTCGCGTCGCGCTTCTCGGCGGCGATCCAGCGCACCGCGCAGGCGGGCGAAGAGGAGAGCGGCGTCGCGATCGAGGCGATGCAGGGCGCGCCCGAGAGCACCGCACGCCATGCCGGCGGCGGTGGCCGCAGCAACGCGGGCGCCCCGCGCTCGACGCTGCACCGCGCGGCCCCGCGCGGCGGTCCGGCTCCGGCGCGCAAGGCGCCGTATCGCGGCAATCGCGAGCGCAGCTGAGCCTGCCGCATTCCTTTCGTGCTGAGCGAAGTCGAAGCACCCCGGCTTGGGGCATGCCCTTCGACTTCGCTCAGGGCGAACGGGGTGAGGGCGCCGGCGGCCTCCGGCACCGTCATACTGACGACGCCGGGAGCCGTCTCAGCTCCGTCATCCTGACGATGCCGAGAACCCTTTCAGCCCCGTCATCCTGACGAAAGTCAGGATCCAGAGCGGCGGACGCCGTCCTGCTTGATCCTGGATCCTGACTTTCGTCAGGATGACGACGTTGGTGAAATCGGGAGATTGCCGATGACGACCGCACCCACCGCCCTCCGCATCCTCGTCGACGCCGATGCGTGTCCCGTCAAAGACGAGATCTACAAGGTCGCGTGGCGGCACGAGGTGCCCGTCACCATCGTCGCGAACAGCCATTTTCGCGTGCCCGTCCACCCGCTGGTCAACCGCGTCGTCGTCAGCGACGGGTTCGACGCCGCCGACGACTGGATCGCCGAGCAGGCCGATGCGAAGGCGGTGGTGATCACCGCGGACATCCTGCTCGCCGATCGTTGCGTGAAGGCGGGGGCGACCGTGCTCGCAAACACCGGCAAGCCGTTCACCACCAGTTCGATCGGCGGTGCGATCGCCACGCGCGCGATCATGGCCGATCTGCGCGCGGGCGGCGACGTGATCGGTGGCCCTGCACCCTTCGCCAAGGCGGACCGGTCGCGTTTCCTGTCCGCGCTCGACGCCGCGCTGGTCCGGCTGAAGCGCGGCTGAGCCACGCATGGCTCGACTTCCCCGGTCTCTCCGGGCACACATAGGTTATGCGTCCCCCTCTGCTCGATCGTGATGAACTGCTCGCGCGACAGGCGTTCCAGCTCGCGCTGGTCGACCTGTTCCGCACGATGGCGCGACCCGACGACATCATGGCGGCGGCCGCAGCGGCGCTGGGCTCGCATCTCGACGTCGCGCGCTGCGGCTATGACGAGGTGTTGGCGGACGGCGCGATGACCCAGGGCGTCGGTGACTGGTCGAACGGGACGCTGCCCGGCCTCGCCGCGACGCCAGACGGAGACGGAGACGGGGACGCGGCACTGGGCGCGGGCGTGGTCGCCGATCTGCGGCGCGGGCACACGGTGATCGTCGACGATTGCGCGACCGACGCACGCGCGCGTGATCCGGCGACCGCGCGGTGCTGGGCGCAGGCCGGCGTCGGCGCGCTGATCGCCGCGCCGCTGCTCCGCGACGGGCGGCTGGCGGCGGTCCTGTACCTGCACGAGGCCACGCCGCGCGACTGGACCAGGGCGGATATCGCGCTGGTCGAGGACGTCGCGCTGCGCACGTCGGACGCGGTCGACCGGGTGCGCGGTGAGATCGCGGTGAAGGCGAGCGAGGCACGCTATCGCTCGCTGTTCGAATCGATCGATGCGGGGTTCTGCGTGATCGAGGTGCTGTTCGCCGACGGCGCGCCGTACGATTATCGCTTCCTCGAGGTGAACCGGGCGTTTGCGCGCAACACCGGGCTCGACGACATGATCGGGCGGACGATGCGCGACGTCGCGCCCGACATGGAACAGCGCTGGTTCGACCTGTACGGCCATGTCGCGACGACCGGCGAGCCGCTGCGGTTCGAGGATCCCGCCTCCGCGCTGCAGGATCGCTGGTTCGAGGTCTATGCCTACCGCGTCGATGCGCCCGAGCAGCATCATGTCGCGGTGCTGTTCAACGACATCAGCGAGCGCCGTCGCAACGAGGTCGCGCTGTCCGAAAGCCGTGAGGAGCTGGAACTGGCGACGCGGGTCGCGCGGCTGGGGCGGTTCGACTATCGGCCGGCGGACGGCATGCTGCGCTGGGACGACCGGTGCCGCGCGCTGTTCGGGATCCCGGCGGGCGCGCCGGTCGAGTACGAGTCCGCCTTTCTTGCCAATCTCCACCCCGACGACCGCGCGGCGGCCGATGCGCAAGTCGCCGCCGCGCTCGATCCGCGGGGCACGCGGATGTTCGATTCGGAATATCGCACGATCGGCCAGAGCGACGGCGTCGAGCGCCATATCGTCGCGCACGGCATCGCGTTCTTCGATGGCGATACTCCGATCCGGCTGGTCGGGACGGTCGTCGACATGAGCGACGATCGCCGCGCACAGGCGGCGCTGCGCGAGACGAGCGAGCGGCTGCGGCTCGCCAGCCGTGCGACCAACGACGCGATCTGGGACTGGGACCTGCGGAGCAACTCGGTGCTGTGGAACGAGGCGCTGACGCGCGCCTATGGCCATGTCCTGCCCGATGCGAAGTCGACCGGCGACTGGTGGCTGGACCAGGTCCATCCGGAGGACCGCGCGCGGATCCATGCGAGCATCGATGCGGTGATTTACGGGCAGGACAGCGACTGGACCGACGAATACCGGTTCGCCTGCGCCGACGGCCGCTATGCCGATGTGCTCGACCGCGGCTACGTCATCCGCGACGAGGACGGCGCGCCGACGCGGATGATCGGCGCGATCCTCGACCAGTCGACGCGCAAGGCGGCGGAGCGCCAGCTGCGCGCGATCAACGAGGGACTGGCCGAGGCCGTCGAGGTGTCGACCGCCGACCGCGACCGGTTGTGGGAATTGTCGTCCGACATCATGCTGCGCGCCGAGTTCGACGGCACGATCGTCGCCGCCAATCCCGCCTGGACCGACATGCTCGGCTGGTCGATGGACGAGATCGTCGGACGCCAGCTCTTCTCGCTGCTCCACCCCGACGACGTTGCGCATACCGGCCTGGCCGCGGCGGGGATCGCCCGCGGCGAGGCGGTCGCGCGGATCGACAATCGCTATGCCCACAAGGATGGCAGCTATCGCTGGATCAGCTGGGCGGCGCGGCCGGGCGACGGGCTGATCAACGCGGTCGGGCGCGACGTCACCGCGGACAAGGAGCGCGAGGCACAGCTTGCGCGCGCCGAGGATGCGCTGCGCCAGGCGCAGAAGATGGAGGCGGTCGGCCAGCTGACCGGCGGCATCGCGCACGACTTCAACAACATGCTGACCGGTATCCTGGGCGGGCTCGACATGGTCCGGCGCAACGTGCCCGAACCGCGCCCGGACAAGGTCGACCGCTATCTGGAGGCGGCGACGGTCTCCGCGCAGCGCGCCGCGGGGCTGACGCAGCGGCTGCTCGCCTTTTCGCGGCGCCAGTCGCTCGACGTGAAGGCGACCGATGTCGACCGGCTGATCGCCGACATGGAGGATCTGCTCGCACGGACACTCGGCGAGAATGCGCGGCTCGAGATCCGGCGGCAGCAGGCGACCTGGCCGGTGACGACGGATGCCAACCAGCTCGAAAGCGCGCTGCTCAACCTCGCGATCAACGCGCGCGACGCGATGCCCGAGGGCGGGCGGCTGACGATCGAGACCGAGAACACGCATCTCGACGCGCACTATACCGAGGCGATCGGTGATCTCGCGCCCGGCGACTATGTCGCGATCGGCGTCAGCGACACCGGCACGGGCATGTCGAAGGCGGTGATCGAGAAGGCGTTCGACCCGTTCTTCACCACCAAGCCGATCGGGCAGGGCACCGGGCTCGGCCTGTCGATGATCTATGGCTTTGCGCGCCAGTCGGGCGGGCATGTCCGGATCTATTCGGAGGAGGGCGAGGGCACGACGGTCAAGCTGTACCTGCCGCGCTTCCACGGCACTGCGGCGGCCAGCGTGCCGACCGCGGACCGCGACCTGCCGCGCGCGGACGGCGAATGCGTTCTGGTGGTCGAGGACGATGTCGCGGTGCGGATGCTGATCGTCGATATCCTCGGCAGCCTCGGCTATGGCGTGATGGAGGCGGGCGACGCGCACGCGGCGATCCCGATCCTCGAAAGCGAGCGGCGGATCGACCTGCTGGTCAGCGATGTCGGCCTGCCCGGCATGGACGGGCGCCAGCTGGCCGAGGTCGCGCGGCGGCATCGCCCCGATCTGCGCATCCTGTTCGTCACCGGCTATGCCGAAAAGGCGGCGGTGCGCGGCGAGTTTCTGGGTGCGGGGATGGAGATGATCACCAAGCCGTTCGCGCTCGACATGCTCGCCGAACGGATCCGCGAGATGGTCGCGCGCTGACCCCGGGCGAGCGCGAAGACGCGTCGCACGCGACTTTACCGGTTGCCATCCCGGGGCCCCGGTCGGCATAGGCAGGCGCCACCCGCTCCCGGAGACCTTCATGCAAACGCCAGCCGCGAGTCCCGCCCTGGGGCTCGACTTCGGCACGACCAACAGCGTCGTGGCGCTCGGGACGCCCGGGGGCACGCCCGAGCTCGTGACCTTCGCCGCCCCCGCCGAGACCAGCCCGGTGTTCCGCTCCGCGCTCTGCTTCTGGCAGGACGACAGCGGCAAGGGGCTCGCGGTCGATGCGGGGCCGTGGGCGATCGCGGAATATATGGAATATCCGCTCGACAGCCGGTTCATCCAGTCGTTCAAGTCGGTCGCGGCGATGAAGACGTTCGAGCAGGCCTCGGTCTTCGACAAGCGCTATCGCTTCGAGGAGATGGGCAACCTGTTCCTCGACAAGCTGATCGCGCATGCGGGCGGCAGGCTCGACACACGGCCGCAGCGGATCGTCGTCGGCCGACCGGTCGAATATGCCGGTGCGCGGCCCGACGAGGCGCTGGCGCGGACGCGCTACGACGCGATGTTCAAGGGTTTCGGCGCCGAGATCCATTATGTCTACGAACCGCTTGGTGCGGCGTACAGCTATGCGACGCGGTTGACCGAACCCGCGACGATCCTGGTCGCCGATTTCGGTGGCGGTACGAGCGACTTCTCGGTCGTGCGCGTCGCCGAGCCGGGCTCGGCGCGACGCTGCACGCCGCTCGGCCATGCGGGCATCGGCATTGCGGGCGACCGGTTCGACTACCGGATCCTCGACCGGCTGGTGCTGCCGATGCTGGGCAAGGGCGGCGCGTACAGGTCGTTCGGCAAGGAGCTGGAGATCCCGCGCGCCTATTTCGCCGATTTCGCGGACTGGTCCAGGCTCGCGCTGATGCGCAACCGCAAGACGATGACCGAGCTCGAGCGGTTGCAGAAGACCGCGATCGACCCCGATGCGATCGGGCGGATGATCGCGGTGATCGAGAACGAGCTCGGCTATCCGCTGTACGACGCGGTCGGCACGCTGAAACGGGCCTTGTCGCAGGGCGAGGACGCGCATTTCCACTTTGCGGGCGCGGGGCTGGAGATCGAGGCGGAGGTGACGCGCGCGCAGTTCGAGGGCTGGATCGCCGACGATGTCGCGCGGATCGAGGCGACGGTCGACAGCGCGCTGGTCGCGGCGAAGGTCGGCGGCGGCGATATCGACCGCGTGTTCCTGACCGGCGGATCGTCGCTGATCCCGCGGGTGCGGCAGATCTTCGTCGAGCGGTTCGGCGAGGCGGCGATCATGAGCGGCGGCGAGCTGACCTCGATCGCGCACGGCCTTGCGCTGATCGGCGAGCAGGACGACATCGCGGCGTGGTCTGCATGATCCCGCGGGTTCTTCTCGGGACGGCGCAGGTGCCGGGCGGCGGCGAGTTGCGGCTGCTCCAGCGCGGCGCGGAATTCTCGATCATGCTCGGCGCGAACGAGCTGATGAACAGCCGGCTGAGCGGGTCGGAGGAGGCACTGGCGGAGCAGGCGTGCGACCGGATCGGCGCGCGGCCGGGCGTGCGGATGCTGATCGGCGGGCTCGGCATGGGCTTCACGCTGCGCGCAGCACTCGCGCGGCTGGGGCCCGATGCCGAGGTGGCGGTCGCCGAGATCGTGCCCGCGGTGGTCGAATGGGCGCGCGGGCCGATGGCGGCGCTGCACGGCGACAGCCTGACCGACCCGCGGACGCGGATCTTCGAGGGCGATGTCGCCGCGGCGATCGCAGACGGGGAGTGGGATGCGATCCTGCTCGACGTCGACAATGGTCCCGACGGGATTTCGCGGCCGGGGAACGACCGGCTCTACGGCGCTTCGGGGCTGGCGCGGGCGCGTGCCGCGCTGCGGCCGGGCGGGGTGCTCGCGGTCTGGTCGTCGGCGCCGAGCAAGCCGTTCGCCCGCCGGCTCGACGAGGCGGGGTTCGTGGTCGACGAGGTCGTCGCGCGCGCGACGCGCAAGGGCGGCGCGCGTCACGTGATCTGGTTCGCGACCAAGGCATGATCTGGCGCTGGGCTCTGCTGGTCGCGCTGTCGGCGCTGGTGGCGGGGGCGCTGGAATGGATCGGATTGCCCGCGGGGCTGTTGCTCGGACCGATGATCGCGGCGGTCGTGCTCGCGGTGCGCGGCTGGTCGCTGGGGGTGCCGATCCTCGCCTTTCGCGGCGCACAGGCGGCGGTGGGGACGCTGATCGCGGGGTCGATCACCACGGGAATCGTCGCGACCGTCGCGCAGCACTGGCCGGTGTTCCTTGCGGTCAATGTCGCGACGCTCGCGGCCAGCAGTGTGCTCGGCTATCTGCTCAGCCGCTGGCAGGTGCTGCCGGGCACGGTCGCGGTATGGGGTTCGACGCCGGGTGCCGCCAGCGCGATGGTGCTGATGGCGCAGGCGTACGGCGCGGACTCGCGGCTGGTCGCGGTGATGACCTATACGCGCGTCGTGTGCGTCGCAGTCGTCGCCTCGGTGCTGGCGGCGGTGATGGTCGGCGGCGGCAGCGGGCACCATCCGGCCGCGGCGTGGTTCGTGGGCGTCGATCCGATCGCGGTGCTGCGGACGGTGGCGATTGCCGGCCTCGGCGCGACTCTTGGCGTCAAGCTGCGCCTGCCCGCGGGCGCGTTGCTCGGACCGCTCGTGCTGGGCGGGGTACTCAACGTCACCGGGATCGCGCAGCCGGTGCTGCCGCAATGGCTGCTCGCGATCAGCTATGCGGTGGTCGGGTGGAAGATCGGGCTGTCGTTCACGCGCGATACGCTCCGCGTGGCGGGCAAGGCGATGCCGCGGATCCTGCTGTCGGTCGGGCTGCTCATCCTGTTCTGCGGCGGGATCGCGGCGGCGCTGACACGCTGGGCGGGGATCGACCCGGTCACCGCCTATCTCGCGTCGAGCCCCGGCGGGATGGATTCGGTCGCGATCATCGCCGCGTCGAGCCCGGTCGACGTGCCGTTCGTGATGGCGTTGCAGGTGATGCGGTTCCTGGGCGTGCTGCTGATCGGACCGCCGCTCGCGCGGTTCGTGGCGACGCGGCAGGGCGGGGTGGTGCCGGTCATTCCGACCTGACGTCCCGTACCCGCGTACCGAACCCCCGTCCGTTCGTGCTGAGCGAAGTCGAAGCACCTGCGCGCGCGGCCTGCCCTTCGACTTCGCTCAGGGCGAACGGAGTTGGGGGCGTTACCGGTAGTCTCGGCCTGCTCTTCGACTTCGCTCAGGGCGAACGGGGTTGGGGCGTTGCCGGTAGTCCCGGCCTCCCCTTCGACTTCACTCAGGGCGAACGGGGTCGGGCCCGTCACCCCTTGGTCGGGCGATAGGCCTCGACGTCGATCTCGTGGCGTTTCAGCTTGTCGTAGAAGGTCTTGCGCGGGATGCCGAGCGCGGCGAGCGCGGAGCGGACGTCGCCGCTGACCTGGTGCAACGTCGCGCGGATCGTCGCTTCCTCGAACTTGTCGACACGCGCGGGGAGCGGCAGGTCGCCATCCTCGTCCGCCGGCGCATCCGCCTCGACGCGCAGCACCAGCCGTTTCGCCAGATTGTCGAGCTCGCGGACATTGCCCGGCCAGTCATGCTGGCCGAGATAGGCGAGCGTCGCGGTGTCGATCGTCGGCACCTCGCGCCCGAACCGCTCGGCGGCCTGGTGCAGCAGATGCCCGAACAGCAGCGGCACGTCGTCGCGCCGTTCGCGCAACGGCGGAATGCGCAGCCGCACTGCATCGAGCCGGAACAGCAGTTCGGCGCGGAACCGGCCATCCTCGACCGCCTGATCGAGCCCGGGTTTCGCCGCGGCGATCACGCGCAGGTCGAGCGCGCGGGGCAGGTCGCCGCCGACCGGCATCACCTCGCGTTCCTCGAGCACGCGGAGCAGCTTGGCCTGGGCCGCGGGCAAGGTGCTCTCGATCTCGTCGAGGAACAGCGTGCCGCGGTTCGACGCCTCGATCCGGCCGGTGCGGGGCAGGCGCGAATCGCCGTCATGGCCGAACAGCTCGATCTCCGCGACCGCCTCGGGCAGCGCGGCGCAGTTGACCGCGACGAACGGCCGCGACCGGCGGTTGCTCCAGCGGTGGAGCAGCACCGCGACGAGTTCCTTGCCGGTGCCGGTCTCGCCCTCGACCAGAACGTCGATATCGGCCTGCGCGATCTGGCGCATCGTCTCGCGCAGCCGGACCATCACCGGGGTCTCGCCGATCAGCGGTTCGGCGCCGATCGTCTCCTCGGCGGCGGCGCGCAGCCGGCGATTGTCGAGGACGAGGCGGCGCATCTCGAGCGCACGCCTCGCGCCCGCGATCAGGTGATCGGTCGCAAACGGCTTGGGGATGAAGTCGAACGCACCGTTCTTGAGGGCTGCGACCGCCATCGCGACGTCGCCGTGGCCGGTCATCAGCAGCACCGGGATCTCGTGGTCGATCGCGGCGATGCGGCGGAACAGCTCCAGCCCGTCCATCTTCGGCATGCGGATGTCCGACACCACCGCGCCGTCGAACCCCGCATCGATCCGCGCGAGCGCAACGGTCGGATCGCGCTCGGCAATCACCGCGATCCCGGCGAGTTCGAACGACTGTTCGAGCGCACCGCGCAGCACGTCGTCGTCGTCGACGAGCAGGACGCTCTGCTCGCTCATGCTTTTACCAGGATCATGCGGAAGACGGCGCCTCGTGGAGCAGGGACGAGGTCGAGCGTGCCGCCGAACTCGGTCATGATGTCGCGCGCGATGCCGAGCCCGAGGCCGAGGCCGTCGGTCTTGCTCGTCGCGAACGGGGTGAACAGGTCGTCGGCGATGCCGGGATCGATGCCGGGGCCGTTGTCGGCAACGGTCAGCACGACGTCGCGGCCCTTGCGCCCGACGGTGACGTCGACGCGCGCATCGGGCCGCTCGGCAACCGCGTCGAGCGCGTTCTGGAGCAGGTTGACGAGCACCTGTTCGAGGCGGACGCGGCCGGCGATCACTGTCAGCCGCGCCTCGGGCCCGCTCGGCAGGTCGAGCGTCACGCCCTTCGCCCGGAACCGGTCGCCGATCAGCAGGCGGACGCCATCGATCGCCGCGTCGAGCGCAACCGGGCCGATCGAGCCCGCGCCGCGCCTGGCATAGCGGCGCAGCCCCGCGGTGATCGTGCCGATCCGGCTGGTCAGCTCGACGATCGCCTGGAGGTTGGTCGCGGCGCGCGCGGGTTCGTCGCGCGCGAGGAACGCGGCGGCATTGTCGGCAAAGGTGCGGATCGCGGCGACCGGCTGGTTGATCTCATGCGCGACGCTCGCGGTGATCGTGCCGATCGAGCCGACGCGGTTGGCATGGGCGAGCTCCTCGCGCGCCTGGCGGAAGCGCTGGTCGGCGGCCTCGCGCTGTTCGACCTCGATCTGCAGCCGGTCGGCGGTGGCGCTGAGCTCGGCGGTGCGGCGTGCGACCTCGGCCTCGAGTTCGGCACGCGCACCCGCGTTGCGCTTGCGGCGCTGGTGCAGCCACCATGCGCCGAGCATCGCCGCGATCGTCGCCAGTGCGGCAATCGTCGTCGCCGAGCGCGTTCGCACCGCCGCGCTGCGCAGCGCCGCGTCGAGCGGCTCCATATGAACCAGATGCCAGCCCGCGATCGGCACGGGCAGCGACACCGTCACCGCGGGCGTCCCGTCGCCAAGGCGCGACCGGTCGTCCGCCAGCGTCAGTGGTGCGCGGAGCAGCGGCAGCGTGCCGAACTGCCGCGTCTGCGCGAGTGTCCGACGCCGTGCAGGGGACAGCGCGCGTGTCGTGTGGAATTCGAGTCGCGGATCGCTGGAGATCAGGATCACGCCGTCTGCATCGACGACGAAGGTCGCCATGTGATCCTGGATCCAGGCCTGCGCGATGCGGTCGAACTCGACCTTGACGACGACGACGCCAAGCGGCCGTCCTGCGCGGTCGATCCGTCGCGAGAGATAGAGGCCGGGGCGTCCGCTGACGCTGCCCAGCGCGAAGAACTCGGTCGCGCCCGAGGCCATCGCCTTGGTGAAATAGTCGCGGTAGCGATAATCATGGCCGAGAAAGCTGTCGGGGCGGTCCGCATTCGACGCAGCGATCGTCATGCCCTGTGTATCGAGCGCATAGATGACCGGTGCACCGGTGCGCGCCGCGAGCAGCGCGAGCTTGGCATTGAGCGCCGGATCGACCGTGCCCGACGCGAGGGCCGCGCGGACATCGGTATATTCGCCGAGCATGACGGGGAGCAGGCGATAGGTCTGCAGCTCCGCCTCGAGCAGCCGCAGGTTGCTGCGCGTCTGTTGCATCGCCCGCAGCCGGACCGCGGCGGTCGCATCCGCCACCGTCCGCCGGCCATAGACGGAGGCGACCACCGAGACGATCACGCCAAGCGCCGCGAACGCCATCAGCACCGCCAACGCGGTCGTCACCAGCGAGGATCGAGTCCGTCTCATCTGTGCGGATTATCACACACATTCGCGTGACGCCATCGGCAAAAATGTGCATTTTCCGCACATTCGAAGCAACGGTACGGAGCAAACTCACGCGAATCCAAGGGTTTGACGCACTTGACGTGATCACTTGTAGTCCGGGGTCCGGCCCGGCATTACCGCCCTCACTAACGTCCCGCGTGAGTGGACGAGACTTTCAGGAGGCGATGTTGACCCTACCATCCCAGACATATGCGGTCGCGGAAACGCCGGCGCGCAAAGGCTGGACCAGCCAGCTTTATATCCAGGTGCTGATCGCGATCGCGCTGGGTGCAGCGCTCGGGCATTTCTATCCGACGTACGGCGCGGCGCTGAAGCCGCTCGGCGACGCGTTCATCAAGCTCGTGAAGATGATCATCGCCCCGGTGATCTTCCTGACGCTCGTCACCGGTATCGCCGGGATGAAGGAACTGGGCGCGGTCGGCCGCGTCGCGGGCAAGGCGTTCGCCTATTTTCTGTTCTTCTCGACGCTCGCACTGATCGTCGGCCTGATCGTCGCCAATGTCGTCCAGCCGGGCGCGGGGATGAACATCGACGCCGCCTCGCTCGATACCAAGGGCATCGCCGACTATACGGTCAAGGCGCATGAGACGACGATCACCGGGTTCCTGATGAGCATCATCCCGGACACGATGGTCAGCGCGTTCACCGACGGCAACATCCTGCAGATCCTGCTGATCGCGATCCTGTTCGGCATTTCGCTGAGCCTGGTCGGCGAGCCTGCCAAGCCCGTGCTGAACTTCCTCGAGCGTCTCAGCCTGATCGTCTTCAAGCTGGTCGGCATCCTGATGCGCGCCGCCCCGCTGGGTGCGTTCGGCGCCATCGCGTTCACGATCGGCAAATACGGGATCGGCAGCCTCGCCAATCTCGGCGCGCTGGTCGCGACCTTCTACCTGACCGCGGCGCTGTTCGTCGTCGTCATCCTCGGCACCGTCGCACGCCTCACGGGCTTCTCGATCTTCAAGCTGATCAAGTATCTGAAGGCCGAATTGCTGCTGGTGCTCGGCACCTCGTCGTCGGAGGCCGCGCTTCCGAACCTGATCCAGAAGATGGAGGCTGCGGGCTGCGAGAAGTCGGTCGTCGGTTTGGTTGTGCCGACCGGTTATTCGTTCAACCTCGACGGTACCAACATCTACATGACGCTGGCCGCGCTGTTCATCGCACAGGCGACGAACACCGACCTGACGCTGGGCCAGGAACTGCTGCTGCTCGTCGTCGCGATGATCTCGTCCAAGGGCGCCGCTGGCGTCACCGGTGCGGGCTTCATCACGCTGGCGGCCACGCTGTCGATCGTGCCGACCGTGCCGATCGCGGGCATGGCGCTGATCCTCGGCGTCGACCGCTTCATGAGCGAGTGCCGCAGCCTGACCAACTTCATCGGCAACGCGGTCGCGACGATCGTCGTCGCCCGCTGGGAAGGTGCGCTCGACCGCGACAAGCTGAACGCGGCGCTGTCGGGCCAGCTGCCCGAACTCGCACCGGCACCGATCACGACCGCCGCCGCTCCTGCCGCATGATCCCGACGGGGCCGGCGTTGGCCGGCCCCGCGACCAGTACCGGATAGCTTTTATGACCTCGATGATGATGCGCCGCGTGCGCCATGCGGCCGGCTTTGCCGTCGCGACCCTTCCCGCAATGGCGCTCGCCCAGGCCGCGCCGCAACAGGCTGCTCCCGAGAGTGCACCGCCCAAGGCGCGCGAACGGCTTGGTCCCGTGTCCAAGGACGCGGCCGGCACCAGCGCGGCCTCGCCGATCGCCGAGAGCTATCCCAATGCCGCGGTCGGCGACGGCGTCACCGCGGGCGGCTACAACCAGTCACGCTGGGCGGAGGACTGGTCGAAACTGCGCGACCCCGCCAAGCGCAAGGACATCATCGACCAGCTGAAATTCATCTCGATCGCGGGCGACGGCGACGTCTACCTGACGCTGTCGGGCGAGGCGCGGTTGCGCGTCAACCACACCACCAACCCCAATCTGCGCGACAGCGAGGCACAGCGGCAGGACATCCTTCGCCTGTTCGGCGGCGCGGACCTGCATGTCGGCGAGCATCTGCGCTTCTATGGCGAAGTCGCGCACGGCACGCTCGAGGGTGAAAATCTCGGCAACGTGCTGCCGAACCTGCGCAACAAGCTCGCGGTGCAGCAGGCGTTCGTCGACCTGACGGGCACCGTCGCCGATGTCGATGTCGGGGTGCGCTATGGTCGCCAGACCTTTGCTGACGGTCCGAACCTGATGGTCGTGCCGCGCGACAACAACACGCTGTATTTCGGGTTCAACGGCTTTCGCGCCTGGGCGCGGACCGCGGGCGTGCGCGCCGACGTGTTCGACTTCAAGCCGACCGCCTACGGCACGCAGGGCACGCGCGACGACGATGCGGAAAGCGCACGGCGCTTCTCGGGCATCTCGACCGGTGTCGTCCTGCCCGACACGCTGTTCGGCGGGTCGAAGCTCTATCTCGATCCGTTCCTCTGGCGGCTGCGCAACCGCAACGCGGTCTGGGGCACGGACAATGCGCGCGAGGTCCGCAATTTCTACGGCCTGCATTTCTGGGGCGATGCGGGGCCGGTCAATCTCGACTGGACCGTCAATTATCAGGCCGGCAGCTATGACAACCGCTCGATCAAGGCGTGGCTGATCCTGCTCGCGCAGACCTACAAGCTGGGCAAGGGGCGCAACGCACCGCGCGTCGGCTTCCACGCTGATTATGCCAGCGGTGGTGGTGCCTACGGGAACGGCACGCTGCGCACCGCGCTCGCACCGTTCGGCAACAACATCTATTACAGCTATCAGCTGTTCGCGACGCCGACCAACCTGATCGCGGTCGCGCCGAACGTCAGCTTCACCGTGCTCGACAAGCTGCGCCTGACCGCGGAATATCAGCTGTCGTGGCGCGATTCGCAGAATGACGCGGTGTACCGCGCCAATGGCAGCGCCTTTGCCGGGACGCAGAATGTGTCGGGCAGCAAGATCGCCGACACGATCCGTTTCCAGGTAGTCTATCCGATCTCGTCGCGGCTGTCCTTCACCGGCCGTTACGAGCATCTGATCGCGGGGTCGTCACTGACCCGCGCCGGGTACAAGAACTCGGACTTCCTCGCCGGCTGGCTCAGCTACCGCTTCTGACCGGGCGGGGGGCGGCGGCGCAGGCAATACCGTCAGGATTAACCTGCGTCGCACCCACCCGTATTTTCCGTCCTTCCGACCATACCGGTCCTTCAATTTCGTGATCGACTGTGGCACATGGGCTCCATCATCAGGAGTCACATGGTCATGGATCTGAGCTTCACACCCGACGAAGAGGCCTTCCGCGAGGAGGTGCGCGACTTCTTCCGCGAAAAACTCCCCGCGCGTCTCTCGACGCTGGTCCGCGAGGGCCGCCGGCTGCGCAAGGCCGACATGGAGGAATGGCACGCGATCCTCAACGAGCGCGGCTGGCTTGCCAATCACTGGCCGCGCGAATGGGGCGGGCCGGGCTGGAGCGTGATCCAACGGTTCATCTTCGACAATGAATCCGCGCTCGCGCACGCGCCGCGCGTCGTGCCGTTCGGCGTCAACATGCTGGGGCCGGTGCTGATCAAATACGGCTCGGAAGAGCAGAAGCGCCACTGGCTGCCGCGCATCCTCGACGGCTCCGACTGGTGGTGCCAGGGCTATTCGGAGCCCGGCGCCGGCTCCGATCTCGCGGGGCTCAAGACCACCGCGGTGCGCGAGACGCGGAATGGCCGCGAGGTCTATGTCGTCAACGGGCAGAAGACCTGGACGACGCTGGGCCAGCATGCCGACATGATCTTCTGCCTCGTCCGCACCGATCCCGCCGCCAAGAAGCAGGAGGGGATCAGCTTCCTGCTGATCGACATGAAGACCCCCGGCATCGAGGTCCGCCCGATCACGCTGATCGACGGCGAGCAGGAGGTGAACGAGGTGTTCTTCACCGATGTCGAGGTGCCGGTCGAGAATCTGGTCGGTACCGAGAATGACGGCTGGACCTACGCCAAATATCTGCTGACCTATGAGCGGACCAACATCGCGGGCGTCGGCTTCTCGATCGCGTCGTTCGAGCAGCTGAAGACGGTTGCGCGGACGCAGACGAAGAATGGCCGCCCGCTCGCCGACGATCCGCTGTTCGCGGCGCGGATGGCGCGCGTCGAGATCGACCTCGCCAACATGCAGACCACCAATTTGCGCGTCGTCGCGGCGGTGGCGGGCGGCGGCGCGCCGGGCGCGGAAAGCTCGATGCTCAAGATCAAGGGGACCGAGATCCGCCAGGAGATCACCGCGCTGACGCGGCGCGCCTATGGCTCCTATGCCGCGCCCTATATCCCCGAGGCGCTCGAGGCGGGGTGGAATGGCGAGCCGGTCGGGCCCGACGATGCCGCGACCGCATCGCCGAGCTATTTCAACAACCGCAAGCTGTCGATCTTCGGTGGATCCAACGAGATCCAGAAGAACATCATTTCCAAAGCCATATTGGGTCTCTGAGCATATGAACTTCGAGCATAGCGATGACCGCCGGATGCTGGCCGACACGCTCGTCCGGGCACTCCGCGACGGCTATCCGATCGAGACGCGCAACGCTGGTGCCTATGGTGAGGCGGGCTATGACCCCTCCGTCTGGCAGCAGCTGACCGAGCTCGGCATCGTCTCCGCGCTGTTCGACGAGGCCGCGGGCGGGTTCGGCGGCAGCGGGTTCGACATCATGGTGGTGTTCGAGGCGCTCGGCCGGGCGCTGGTGGTCGAGCCGTTCCTCGGCGCGCTGATGGCCGGCCGCGCGCTCGCCGCGGCGGGCGGGCACGACGCGGTGCTGGCGCAGATCGTCGCGGGTGAAACGATCGCCGCCTTCGCGCACGAGGATGCACAAGCGCCCGTGACCGCAACGCGCGACGGCGACGGCTGGACGCTCAGCGGCACCAAGGCGGTCGTGCACCAGGCAGGCGCCGCATCGGTCTTCGTCGTCAGCGTCGAACAGCCGGGCGACCCGCTCGTCCTGCTCGTCCCCGCCGATGCCGCCGGGGTGTCGGTCCGCCGCTACAGCGTCGTCGAGGGCGGCGGCGCGGGTGAGGTGACGTTCGACGGCGTCGCGCTTGGCCCGGACGCCCGGATCGGCACGGACGGGCAGGGGCGTGCGATCGTCGACGCGGCGATCGAGGCGGGGCTGCTCGCGCTGTCCGCCGAGGCGCTTGGTGCGATGGCGTTCGTCAAGGAGGCGACGCTCGGCTATCTGCGCGACCGCAAGCAGTTCGGCGTGCCGATCGGCAAGTTCCAGGCGCTCCAGCACCGCATGGCGACCGTGCTGCTCGAGATCGAACAGGCGCAGTCCGCGGTGATCAACGCGGCGGCGGCGTTCGACGGCGACGACGCGACCGCGCGCGCGCGGGCGCTGGCGGCGGCGAAGTACACGATCGGCCGGACGGGCGCGCTGGTCGCGGAGGAATCGATCCAGCTCCACGGCGGGATCGGCATGACCTGGGAATATGCGGTGTCGCATTATGCCAAGCGGCTGGTGATGATCGACCACCAGCTCGGCGACGAGGATCATCACCTCCAGCGCTATATCGACCTCGCCAAGGCCGCCTGAGGCCCGCTCTCCCGTTCGTGCTGAGTAGAGATCGAGTAGCCCCGAAGGGGCGTATCGAGGGCTCGTATCGAAGCACAGGTTTCATCCGCCAACCTGTCCTTCGATACGCCGCTTCGACTTCGCTCAGCAGCTACTCGGGAGGAACGGGAAGAGGGAGGGACCGCAAGTCGTCCGGCGCTAGCCGCGCCGCGCGATGATCGGCCGCAGGCGGACGCCGAGGCAGATGACGGTCGGCCAGAACATCGTGTTCGCGACATCGACCAGCGTGTCGTCCCAGCGCCACGACCCGTAGTTCAGCCGGTCCATGATCTCGTTGAACGCCTCGCCCGCCGCGACCACCGTCCAGGGGATGAAGGTGCCGAACGAACGCCGCGTGATCAGCCGTGCGATCATCAGCAACGCCATGCCCGCATGGATGTGCAGGATGGTGTCGGGCAACCCGGTGCCGTCGCCGACCCAGTCGATCCACTGATGGTAGAGTTTGGGTAACACGTAGAGCCTCCGCCGCGGGCAGGGTGCTGCCCGGGCGGGGGCTTACCGTGATGATCGGCGAAGCGATACCGGCGTGATCAGCCGCGCACCGCCTTGCGGCACGCCTTGACCAGATTGACGATCAGCCCCGACAGCGTCGAGTAATTGGCGTGGTGATAGGAGGACCCGTCACCAAGCTCGCCCGTCAAGCGGCGATGCGCCTCGGGCAGCGCATGATAGGGCAGCCCCGGCAGCAGATGGTGCAGCGCGTGATAGCGCAAGCCGACCGGCGCCCAGATCTCGGCGAGCAGGCCCGGCGGCGGCACGTTGACGCTGTCGAGATACTGGTCGGTGATGCTCATCGCATCGCCCTCATTCTCCCACAGATGCGCGACCAGCGTGCGGACCTGGTTGAGCACCGCAATCGCCGAGATGATCGCGAGGAAGGTGAGCGACGCGGCAAGCGGGAACACGCCGGTCGCGGTCAGCACGACGAAGCTGATCGCCCAGATGCTCGCCGCGGTCTCCCAGATCCGCCAGCTGCGCAGCGCGGCGCCCTCGGGCGGCTTGCGGCGAAACTGCGGGTTGATCGCGAGCGCGGAATAGCGCGTGACGACGATCTCGCGCAGCTTGGGCGACAGCAGCGACAGCGGCGCAAGCACGCCGTAGCGCAGGATCAGGCCGATCGGCAGCAGCGCCGACACCAGCACGAAGATCGCGAGCGTCGCCGCCGGCCCGCGGGCGAGCGGCATATATTCCGGATCGCGGTTCGTGCCGTAGCGCGTCTTGGCGTGATGCAGCGTATGGACGCCCTCGTACATCAGCGACGGCATCATCACCGGCACGCCGAACAGGATGTTCCACCCGGCGGTGAAGCCACGCACGGCGTTCGGCTTCATGTGCGACAGTTCGTGGATGAAGCTGAGCGCGCGGTACAGCGCGAGCACCGCGACGACCGCGCCGAGCAGCTTGGCCCAGAGCGGCGTCGCGACGATCGCCACCGCCATGCCCGCATAGCCGAGACCCGCCGACGCGATCAGATCGGTCCAGTAGACGATCGGGCGCGCCGCATGCAGGTCGCGCGTCAGCGACGCCGCAGCCTTGATCATCGCGATATCCTCGCGACCCGCCTGCGCCGCCTTCGGGCGTGCGAGCGCAGCCGAGGCCCGCGACAAGGTCGCAGCAAGGGGGTCGGGCGTGACGAATGCGGTTGCCATGATCATACCATTTTCGGGTGACGTATCGTCGTCGATACAGAAGAATTCAGGCTGAAAAATGGTGATGGGACGACCGGAATCAACCACCCGGCCGGGCCGCGACCGATTGCACGTCGCCGTCGCGACAGACACGCGGGAGCGGTACGAGTCCTTCTTGTCCTTAATTTGAATTAGGAACGCTTTACCAATGCAGTCGTTAGGGCGGTGGTTCTTAGCCGAGTTCGTTCTCGAGAAAGCGAATTTTATGAAGACATTGATCCTTGGCGCAGCCGCGCTTGCCATGACTGCCCTCCCCGTCGCGGCGAGCGCAGCACCTTTCACCGGCAACGCTGCACAGTCGCTGTCGGTCGCGTCGTCGGCTCGCGCCGGCACTGCCACCAAGCGCTCGAGCAAGGTCGCTGCGGACAGCTTCGCACCGCTGGTCATCGGCGCAGGCGTGATCGCCGGTGTCGCATATCTCGTCATCGACAAGGAAAATGACGACGACAACTCGGACAGCAACTGAGTTAAGCGCGGGGGCGGCGGTCGCGCCGCCCCCGCAACCTCTGTCGCCCGGTATCGGGCGATAGACGTTCCAAGGCCGCGCCGTGTAGGGCTGGGGCATGACCCGTATCATCCGATGCTGCGCCCTGATCGTCCCGTCGCTCGCACTGCCCCTGGCATTGTCGGCTTGCGATCCGCCACGCTGGGCGCGCGGGGGCGCTGATACGGACAGCCGCGACCCGATGGCACGGCGTGATGCCGATTTCAGGCGCACCGAGACCCAGCGCGTCGAGCAGGATATTGCCCGGACCGAAGAGTCCGTCCGCCTCTCGATTGCCGAAAAGCGTATTGAGGCGCTCGAAAAATCGCTCGCGGAGATGCAGACCACGCCCGAGACGGTCGAGATCGACCTGCTCAAGGGCCGTCTCGCGGCCGTTGAGGCCAAGGCCTATGCGCTGCAGGATGCCCCGCCATCAGCACCGCCCGCGGCCGCGCCGATGCCCACCCCGCGCCGCGCGGCAAGCGCCGACGCCACGACCACCCGGCGCGACCCGTCACGTCCGCCCTTACGGCTGCCCCAACTCGAATCCGCGCCGCGTCGCGCCACCGAGGCCGAGAAGGCCGCGTTCAACGCCAACCGCCGCTGACACGGTTCCCCTATAATCCGGCCTGATCGATCATCGATGCGATCTCGGCCGGCAACGCGGTTTCCGCCTTGGGCAACAGGCGGTTGAGCGCGGTCTGCACGCGTTTGGTCGCGACCTGATACGCCTTGTGCCGGATCGCGCGCGTCGCGTTCGTCCGCCACGACGGACTCTCACCGAGCAGCGCCTCCCATTTGGCCTCCTCGGCAGCGAGAATCGAGAGTGCGAGACGAAGCCCGTCCCGCCGTCCGCGTGCATAATCGTCGGACATCGCCGGCATCTCCATCATGCGCCCCCGGTCCCTGACAAGCGGGGTTCGCTTTATACCCCGACCACCACGAAATCTCCCCGTGATCAAGGGTTTGGTCGCACGCCATTCGCGGCGCGTGGCTTCGGGGTGCAATACAGCTTGCCGGCAGGGCCGTCTGGCCTAGTGTGCGGACATGATTACTCGGCGCACTGTCATCACTTCTTCTCTCGCCCTGTGCGCAACCTCGGCGATCGCCGCGGCGCCTGCGCGGCGTGGCCGTATGAAGCAGTCCGTCAGCCGCTGGTGCTACCAGGACATGCCGCTCGACGCGCTGTGCGCCGCCGCGGCGCGCATCGGGCTGGACGGCATCGATCTGCTGCAGCCCGCCGAATATGCGGTGCCGCGCCGGCACGGACTACGCTGCACCATGGGCTATGCCGCCGACATCATGACGATCCCCAATGGTCTGAACCGGCGGGAAAACCACGCGGCGATCGAACGGGCGTTCCGCATCGGTATCCCGCAGGCCGCAAAGGCGGGCGTTCCCAATGTGATCGCCTTTTCAGGCAATCGCCGCGGCCTGTCCGACGCGGAGGGCGCCGACAACGCCGTCGCGGGGCTGAACCGTCTCAAGCGGATCGCCGAGGATCATGATGTGACGATCTGCGTCGAGCTGCTCAACAGCAAGGTCGACCACCCCGATTACATGGCCGACCACACCGCCTGGGGCGTGCGGGTCGCCAAGGAAGTCGCGTCGCCCCGCGTGAAACTGCTCTACGACATCTACCATATGCAGATCATGGAAGGCGACCTGATCGATACGATCCGCAAGAACATCGAGTGGATCGGCCATTTCCATACCGGCGGGGTTCCCGGGCGGCATAATCTCGACGGCACGCAGGAGGTCGATTGGCGGGCAGTGGCGCGCAGCGTCGCCGATCTCAAATTCCAGGGTTATTTCGCGCATGAATTCGTGCCGGTCGGCGATCCCCTGACGGCGCTTGCCCAGGCGGTCCGGACCTGCACCGTGTGACCGGAAGCCGGACGGTCGACGCTTCGTAACTGCCGGGGCCAGCGCGTGGCCCGGGACTCAGCGCATTGCAAGCTGCGTCGTCAGCGCGCGCGGCGTGATCGTCATCACGCCGTCCTCGATCGTCACACGTCCCAGCCGCGCGATCTCGGGCTGGCCGAGCAGCGTGTAGGGCATGCCGCGCTGGCCGATGCGCATCGCCATCCGGCCCAGACTCTGCCCGCCGATCTCGACCGAGGCGACACGCGCGACGCCGAGCCGGGTATAGCCGCCGATGCCGATCGCCGTCTCCTCGCGCTGCACGGCACGGTCGGCCCCTGTCGCGCGCGCATCGTCCGCCGACAGGATGGTGTAGGCCGCGCCGGTGTCGACGATCGCACGGATGCGGACGCCGTTGACCATCATCGCCGCGACGAAATGCCCGCCCCAGGGATCGCGATTGATCCGCAGGACATGGGGCTGCCCGAAGGTGACCGGCTCGTCGAGGTCGGCGGGGTCGATCTCGATGCGGGGGGCGGGTGGCGGCGCATAGCCCACCGCGGCGACCATCGTCCGCTGCGGCTCGATGCAGGTGACGACGGTGCGCGACAGTACGTTACCCTCGTCGTCCTCGTCGGTCGTCTCGGTCGTGGTGATCACCGCCATGCCCGGCGTCGCCGTGCCGCCGCGCCAGGCCGTGTCGACGATGCGCGTCCGACCGTTGATCGTGGTGACGGTCCGCACGGTGTTCGCCGGGACATCCTGAATCTGCCCACCGATCGCTACGCGGACCTGCGCGGCGGCAGCGGTAGCGGTCAGCGCGGACGCCAGCGCGATCGCGATTGCCCCTGCGCGGACGGTTGCTCTGATGCCCACGGCAGTCCCCTTTTCCTCATCCACGGACATCCGTCCCGGAGGATCAAAGGAATCCTAGCGGCAGTGTGTTTACAGTTGGTTAGCGCGGCAGGACGTGCTGCGGTCGACGTCCATGGCGCTTGGCGGCGCGGGCGCGGTCCGGGATCAGGGGAAGCCCGCACCGCCATGCGCGCCGACCGCGGTCCCGGTCGAGTAGCTCGCCTCGCCGGATGCCAGCGCGACGAACAATATCGCGAGTTCGGACGGCTGTCCCGCGCGGCCGAGCGGCGTGTCCTGGCCGAATTCGTGCATCTTGCCCGGCAGCTGCCCGCCCGCGACCTGGAGCGGTGTCCAGATCGGGCCGGGCGACACGGCGTTGACGCGGATGCCCTTCTTGGCGAGCTGCTTGGCCATGCCGCGCGTCAGGTTCTGGATCGCCGCCTTGGTCGAGGCATAATCGATCAGGTCGTCATTCGGATCATAGGCGTTCTGCGAGATCGTGTTGATGATCACCGAACCCGGCGGCATCGCGGGGATCGCGGCCTTCGAAAAGCGGAAGACGTGGAACACGTTGGTTTCGTAGGTGCGGACGAACTGTTCGTCGCTGATCTCCATGATGTCCGCCTTGGACTGCTGATAGGCGGCATTGTTGACCAGGATATCGAGACCGCCGAGCTGCGCGATCGCTTTCCTGACCGTATCCTCGCAGGCCTTCTGGGTGCGGATGTCGGCGGGCAACAGCACCGCCTTGCGCCCCGCCTGCCGGATCAGGTCGGCGACCTCGCGCGCGTCCGGCTCCTCGCTGGGATAATAGTTGATCGCGACGTCCGCACCCTCGCGCGCAAAGGCGACCGCGGCGGCGCGCCCGATCCCGCTGTCGCCACCGGTGAGCAGCGCCTTGCGGCCGACCAGCTTGCCGCTGCCGCGATAGCTCTGCTCGCCATGATCGGGGCGGGGGGTCATCTTGCTGGCGAGCGCGGGCCAGGCCTGGCTCTGCTCGGGGAAGGGGGTGCGGGTGTACGCATTGCGCGGGTCGCGCAGGCTGGGGGCGGGCCCGGTGGCGGAGGCCTCGGTCGACTGGGCCCGCGCCATGCCCGGCGCGGCCGCGGCTGCAAGGCCGATGGCAGCGCTGCCCAGGATGCTGCGGCGGGAGGTTTCACCGTTGCTCATGATCGGATCCTTGTCGGTGGGTCGGGGTCGCCGGCGGGCTGGTCCCTGCTCGACGAACCGCGGCGCGGACCGTTCCCTCGGCGCAGTCATCCGGCCCGAGATCGACCTCGCCGGTGCGCTCACAACGCTGCGGCGCGAACTCGGCATCGAAACATTGCTGCTCGAAGGTGGCGCCGGCATCAACGGCTCGTTCCTCGCCGCCGGTCTGGTCGACGAACTCAACCTCGTCATCGCACCCGCACTCGACGGCGGCGCCGACGCGGAGCGGATCGTCGCGGCGGGCGACGGGCTGAAGGGCAAGGTGACGCTGTCGCTGCTCGGATGCGAACACCTGGCCGCCGGGGCGGTCAATCTGCGGTACCGGGTGGAGGCGGTCGGCTAAGCGCAGTCGGCGTACATAGCGGAGCGAAATTGGTGCACCCGACTGGTCTCCGTTAATCGCGCCGGTTCAATATGTTGGCTTGGCTAACCACAAAGACGGCAGGCGCGGAATCCTGCGGTTTTCTGACGCGCTGGCTAACCGGTCGTGAGCGCGCGTTCGCTGTTTCAGATCGCCGGCGGCAAGGTGAAAAAGGGGCATCGCACAGGCCAGCCGGTCCGCCGCAGCAGCTATCGCGCGGGCGAGCGCGAGCAGCGCTATTGGCGCCCCTTTAACAAGGCCGAACGCAACGCCCGGATGCGGGCGGCCGAGGTCTACGACCGCAAGCACAAGATCGCCGGCAAGCGTAACGGCCCGCTCGGCGCGATCGGCGTCGACGTGCTGCGCGAGATGATGCGCATGATCGACTTCAAGACCGGCCGGCTCGAGCCCGCCATCGCGACGCTCGCCGAGCGGCTGCGGCGCTCGCGCGGCGCGATCGTCAGCGCGCTCTCACGTCTGAAGGATCACGGCTTCCTCAACTGGATCCGCCGGTTTGAGCCGGTCGAGGACCCAGACGCCTTCGGCCCTCAGGTGAAGCAGGTGACGAACGCCTATTGGTTCGGACTGCCCAAGGAAGCGGCGGACATGGTCCGCCGGATGATGAGGAAGGGGCCTCTGCCCGACGACGAGGTCACGCGCAGGAAGGCCGAGGAAGAGCAAACGGCAGCAATGCTGGCGACCGTCTCCGCCGAGGACCTGGCCGCGTTCCGTGCCGGCAATGAGTCGCCTCTCGCCAAGGCTCTCGCTTCGCTGGGCCGGCGCGTAGACCTCTGTAACGCGAATTCACCGGGTGGTCAGAACCCATCCCTGCAAGGTTAAATATAAGAGGAACGCCGTTGGCGTGCGCAGGTTTGCTGCTCCACCAAGCCCCCGAGGCTCCGAACCCAACGGGTTCAGCATCCAGCGACTGCGGGTGAGCGTGCCGGCTTGCGCCGTCCCGTGCATCCTAGGGAGGATGCGTACTTTTGATGCCATTTCTTGTCTGGCCGTTGCGCTTGTGGCGCTGGGGAACCGCGGATCAGTTCCTACAACGTCGGGTTTAGCGGCGTCGAGCCGCGCGGCGCATTCTCCCATGTAAATATGCGACGACGTGAGTTTACACTTGAACTCTGTAGGTTGACACTTGAACAAGATATGTTCACAAGACGGGTATGCAAGTTGACACTCCCGCCCTACTTAGTTTCTTCGAAGCCGCCTTGGAGGCCGATTACACGCGCCTTAAACGTATTGGAAACGTGCTCGCTAAAGCCATGGCGGCGGACGGGGATGTTGCGGGGGCCAAATCTCTTCAGTCCATGTTGCGGCGCCGAGGAGTGCCGTTGCAGACGTCGGGCTACGCAGAATCCCTTCCTCGCGATTCCGGATCGCAACAACCTCTCGTTGAAGAGGCTGCGTGGCCAACGGTGCCGCTGCTACTGAATGATGACGCAGGTCAGGTCGTCAGTAGGTTCCTTGAAGACGCGCGCCACGTCGAATTGCTAACTTCTCAAGGCGTGGCTTCGCGGCTTGCAATGCTACTCCACGGTGCTCCTGGAACGGGTAAGTCGCTTTTGGCTGGACATATTGCTGCACAGTTAGGCGTCCCGATTTATACTGTTCGTCTGGATTCGATTATTTCATCCCGACTCGGGGATACCGCAAAAAATATACGAAATGTATTCGACTTTGCGCCAGGTCGGCGTGCAGTCCTGTTTTTAGACGAAATCGATGCGGTCGCAAAAGTCCGTGATGACCGTAATGAGTTGGGTGAGCTGAAGCGGGTCGTGAATACCGTTCTTCAGGGTTTAGATTCTTTGCAAGATGATACTGTTGTTATCGCAGCCACAAATCACCCGCATCTGCTCGATCCTGCCATATGGCGCCGGTTTCCCTACAAAATTGATCTTGGAGTGCCAGACGATCGCGTTAGGTCGGATATGTGGACCCATTATTTGTTCCGGGGTGATGGCACACGTCACGCCGAGGCAGCTTTGCTCGGGAAGTTTTCAGAGGGTCTGACGGGCGCAGACATAGAAAATATTGCGATGTCTGCGAGGCGACGCGAGGTCCTCGAAGGTGCTGAACCTCCTTTAGCTCAGGCATTGCTTGCAGTTGCCTCATCAAAGGCTGGGGCGCCAAGTTTGATAGATCGACGCAGTTTGTCACATGACGATCGACGCGCATTGGCGGCGCTTCTTCAGGAGCGTATTGGCCTGGAAGTTACAAATATCGCGAAAATTATCGGCGTTAGTCGCCAGATGGCCCACCGATATCTGAAGGAGCATAGTCATGCCGAGTGATGAAAATCGCCCGCTGTTACATCCGGTGCTCCGTTTTACAAAGGACCCGAAGCCACGGAGTGTAACGGGTCGTGGTAAAGACGCTAATGCGATAAAGGTGGCGCGGTTACAGAAGCAGCGTGAAAAGCTGAGTGCTGGATTTCGCGAGCTATCGAGCCTTTCTTCAGATCAGCCCAGCTTTCTGGGAAGGTCGGTAGTTTATGCTTCAATGTTCGACGACTCTCTCGCTCCAACCTACCTCCCAAAGGACTTGTTTTCATGGGAGCGCGGCGCTCGGATAATTGCTCCGTATCGATCAGGGTATCTAATTCAGATCGAGACGTCGCGTTTGCCAGAGTTAGCCCATTTTGTCGGGGCCGCTAATGCCCCGCCAGCGATGGTAGATATATCGCGTGTCGAGGCCGTTCGGTTCTTTGACGAAGAGGATGCCACGGGAATCTATAGCGTTGAAGAGGCGTGGTCGGCTGCTCCTGTGTTGGAAGGGGGGCGCGCATTTATGATGTGGTTGATGCCTCTGGTTGATCCCGAGGCTGTTGAAACGCTTTTGGGCCGTGTGGAGGGTTTGCGCGGACGGGCGTTGTTGCCAGTACCCCCTGCTACTCAACAACTCGGGATTGATTTAACGAGCACTCCGGTGGGGCTGACAAGGGCGCTCCGCGCCACAGAGGCCACCGATCGCTTAAGTGCGGCACTTCGATCATACCGACTAACTCGGAGGGCAAGCACCACAGTAGTGGTCCCAACGTTGCCCGCGCTTTCGGAGCTAGTGGCCTCTGGAGCAGTTTTTCGACTTGAACCCGTGCGGCCAATTGAGACGACATCCCCAGGGGCCGGGGCAGAGCCAGACCGGCCTATCCCAGGAGAGATTCGTACGATGCCGGTCGTTGGCGTGGTCGATGGAGGGCTAACGGCCGGGTCGTATAGATCTGCAGAGGCGTGGCGCGCGCCGGCGTTAGTCGCGGACGGCTATGCAGATCATGTTCATGGAAACCGGATATCGTCTTTAATTGTGCAGGGCCATGATTGGAACAACGGTCTGAGTCTGCCGGCGCTTTACTGTCAGGTTGGTGTGGTGCAGGCTATATCGCGCCGCGGATCTGGTGCTTTAGTAGATCCAGAAAGCTTTATTAATTATCTAGATGCCGTCATGGGCGCTTACCCATCTACTCGGGTTTGGAACCTTTCCTTAAATGAGCCGGGCGGGTGTGATCCCGAGAAGGTTAGCTATCTGGGGCATCAATTAGCGCGGTTAGCTAGAAAGCATAACGTGCTCCCTGTGATTTCGACTGGAAATCGGCCTGGAGATCTGCTGCAGCCGCCTGCTGATTGCGAGGCTGCTATCACGGCTGGCGGCCGCCTTCATGATAGTGATGGCAACGCGACGAACGATTGCCCCATCAGTCTCCCCGGACCAGGCCCCTCTGGTATGCTTAAACCCGAGGTTTCGAATTTTTCCCATGTCCGCGTCATCGGGGGACTCACGACTAGCGGTTCTAGTTATTCGGCCGCACTTACCTCGCCGTTGGCGGCGCATACGATGGAGCGTCTTCGGGATCCATCACCAGACCTCGTAAAAGCCCTGATACTGCATAGCTCAGCGGAAGGTGCGTTCGATCCAGGTCGAGGGTTTGGTTCTCCGACATTGGTAATGCCATGGGAGGCTCAAACCGGCAGCGTGACGCTGCAATGGCGAGCAAAATTGAAGCCGGGAGCCGCATATTACTGGGAACTCCCAATTCCCCCATCTTTGGTTCGAGCAGGAAAGCTAAGTGGCTCTGGTAAGCTAACCGCCATTTTAAACCCGCATCCGCTTACCTCCGAAATTGCAGGGCCAAACTATTTTAGTTCGCGGTTGGAAACCGCTTTGCAGGTAGAGCGTGGTGATAAATTCGAGAATCTTCTCGGCTCAATTGAAACTGGCCGCATGACTGAGGAACAGGCTCGATCGTTCGATCATAAGTGGAGTCCCGTTCGCCATCATTCCAAAAAGTGGCATGCGAAACAATACACTGGAAACTCGATGCGTGTTTATGCTCGGTGTTTCACGCGTGACTTGTATCTCTATGGGTTCGAAACCAATGCAGAGGCGCCGGAAATGGACGTCTGTTTCGTTCTTACTCTGGCGACCAAAGATGGGAACGATGCAATCTTTGGTGAGATAAGAAGTGCGCTGGGCGCTTTTGTCGAAGTGGCCACGATCGATATCGACATCAGCGTTGATGATATTCTGGGATGATTGTGATAGTTATCGAGGAGAAGTGATCGTGTCCGACAAAGACCTTAAAAAGTATACTTTGATCCATGATAATAAAAAGAATGACTGGGCGCTTAAACCCGATGCGGGAGGCCGTGCGAAGGCGAGATTTGAGACAAAGAAAGAGGCGACTCAAGGGGGTGTATTGAGCGACGCTCTTGGAAAAGCCGGCGGCTCAGTCAAAATCCAAAAAACGGATGGGCGGTACCAGGAAGAGCGCACTTACCCGCGTGGGAAGGATCCTAAAGGTTCGCCTGGATGATGCGTTCTTGAGCTTAAGAGCGTCGCGAGAAATGGGGCATGGCTGACAGCCGCATCAATCTGCATCATCAACGGTCCGGCAAAATGGCTGTCGAGATCATGCATCTCCACCTCGCAGCATCACGTTCCCAAGACGCATCGAAAGACGCCTAAAAAGTTCGCGGGCGAGGCGGGGGTTCTTGCGCTGTCTGCAGGATCCAGAGTTCGTCTACGCCCGCGCTGAACCGCACCGAACCGCACCGTTGCAGCCCCCTCTTTGTTAGCGAGTCCGCCTTGGATCTAGGCCCGCTATCGCTTCAGTTTTGAGCGCACCTTTTGCGACACGAAAAGACCGCGGGCGAGGCGGGGGGATCAGCGCGTATTATGGGGTCGCGACCTTGGCCGCGGGGCAGGATAGCCGCACGTCGTTGAAATCATGTGTTCCCTTTCTGTTCTGACTCACGCTACATGGCGGTCCAAAGAGTCGCTGGAACCATCATGCACCATCTCCACCTCCACGATGTCCCGTTCGACCTGATACCGCTCGAGGTGCCGTTCTTCCTGTCGCGGACGCCGGCTGGCTTTCCGTCGCCGGCACAGGATGACATGGAGGAGCCGATCGACCTCGGCGCCTGGCTCGTCCAACACCCGGCCGCGAGCTACATCATGCGCGTCGACGGCCACTCCATGCTGGGCGCCGGGATCAACGACGGCGACCTGATCGTCGTCGACCGATCCAGGACGCCGCGCGCCGGCGCGATCGTCGTTGCTCTGGTCCATGGCGACCGCACGCTGAAGCGCCTGCGGCACATGGACGGCCGGCACTGGCTCGTCCCAGAGGCCGAGGGCTACCCGCACACGCTCGTCGACGAGAATGTCGAGATCTGGGGCGTTGTCGTCGGCGTCGCGCGCCAAGTCCGGTGAGCGGGCCGATCGCGCTCATCGACTGCAACAACTACTATGTCTCGTGCGAGCGCGCGTTCGACAGTAGCCTCATCGGCGTGCCCGTGATCGTGCTGTCGAACAATGACGGGTGCGCCGTCGCCCGCTCGGCGGAGGCCAAGGCGCTTGGCATCAAGATGGGTGAGCCCGTCCACCTGCTGCGCGACAAGATCCGTGCGCACGGGATCCGCGTGCTGTCGTCCAACTACACCCTGTACGGCGACATGCAGCGCCGGGTCGTCGCGGCGTGCGATGCCTTTGCGCGGGACTTCGAGATCTACTCGATCGACGAGACGTTCCTTGACCTGACCGGCTTCGAGAACCGGGACCTGGTCGCGCACGTGAACGCGATGCGTGCCCAGGTGCGCCAGTGGACGACGATCCCCACCTGCGTCGGCATCGGGGACACCAAGACGCTGGCGAAGCTCGGCAACGCCGCGGCCAAGAAGAACCCGATGTTCGACGGCGTCGCCGATCTGCGCGACGATGCGGTTCGCAGATGGGTGATGGACCGGTTTCCGGTCGAGGACGTCTGGGGTGTTGGCGGCGCGACAGCCCGAAAGCTGCTGGCGCTCGGCATCGGCAATGCCGGCGCGCTGCGCGACATGCCGATGAAGCAGGCGCGCGCGGTCGGCACGGTCGTGCTGGAGCGCCTGGTCGGCGAGCTGCGCGGCGTCCCGTCCGATGCGGTCGAGACCATCGCCCCGCAGCGCAAGGGCATGGCGGTCACGCGCTCGTTCGGCACGCCTGTGAGCGACTTCCACACGCTGTTCGGCGCGCTCACACAATATGCGATGCGGGCGGGTGAGAAGCTCCGGTCGCATGGACTGGTTGCGGGGCGGCTGACCGCGTTCTTCCATACCAACAGGCACAAGCCCGACCGGCCGCAATATGCCGGCTCGCGCACCGTGGCGCTGCACCCGATGACCAGCGACAGCCTTGAGCTCATCGCCGCGGCGAAGCGCGGCGCGTCGGCCGCCTGGCGCGACGGCTATGCGTACACCAAAGCCGGCATCCTGCTCGACGATCTGATCGCGGCGGATATGCGCCCCCAAACATTGTTCGAGGGCGACACGGACAAGCGCGACCGGCTGATGGGCGCTCTGGACGAAATCAACACCCGCTTTGGAAAATTCTCCGCTACGACGGCGTCGCAAGGTTTCAAGCGAGAGTGGAAAATGCGATCGGAAATGAAGTCGCCCGCTTGGACGACCGACATCCGTGAGGTTCCAAAAGTTCGAGCGTGATTGCGTGGGCGCGCGCGGATGACCGAGATCAGAGCAACAGGCGGCTTGGCCGGTTTCAGACGGCAATCGAGATAACTGGACGTTTACTTGGTCGGAGGGCCGCACTCTACACCGCCCGTCTGGAACGGAGGCGGACCTTCTGCTTCAGGGTCGGCGTCGCAGCAAGACCGCAACCGAAAGGGGGCTTTAGACACAGCGCCATTTCGCATCGGTAGATCCCAACGTTTCCAGCCAACGTGGATTAAGCGAGTGCAGGTAGCAGCGTCAGTCGCCCTTTATATAGGCTGGCCATGGGTCTGACCTAAAGTTAACGCTCTTCGAGCGTATAGCCGACCAATGACTTGCTGTACTTAAACCGGTAGCCTGCCTTTTCGAGTTCTTGGTTTACAAATTCGTCTGAAGGCATGGCGCCGTGACTGGCTTTAAACCGGTCTGTGAGCTGCGAGATGAACCAGCCTGCCTGCCAATAAGGCTGATTGGCGATGTGCGCCGGAATGCCTGACGCTCCTCCACCGCCGCCACCAAGGTCACCACCACCAGCACCTCCGGGGGTCACGCCACCACCACCGCCGCCACCGCCAGCCCGCACCGATCCATCAGCGCCGATCTCCAACCCGCCGCCGCCGCCGCCCCCGCCGCCAAAGAACTGCCCAGAGCCACCGCTGCCAGCATAAACTGATCCGTCTGTGTGGAAACGCGCCCCTTCGGCTGCCTGGGGGGGCACTGTAGGTCTGTGATTGCTCGCATCTTCCGGTGCAACGGCACTAACGGGCCACCAAATGGCCCAAACAAGCGTTGCGACGCATAACGCTGCAAGCCCAGCTGGCAAGAAGGGGGAGGTGCTTACAATCGCCTTCCACGCATCATTCGCGTCCGAGGGAAGGTTTGCAGCAGAAATAGCCGTTGTGAGGATTAACCAGGCCGTGGAAACGATCGTTCCAATTGCCCCAGCGAAGCCGGCTCGTTTTCGATTCTTCATGCCCGACATTGGCGGAAATTCCCGCTCATGGCAAAGCCGCTAAATCCAAGCATCTGAATCTCGAAACCTCTACTTTTTGGTACCACCTCGACGCATTGCCAACTTTTGTGAACGCAGCTCGTTCAAATCCGGGCAGCGGCTACGCCACCCGAATGAGCGGCGGTACTTGGGAATGCGAGAAGGCTCCAAGGATGCCGAAGATTAGGCGCCGTCGGCGGGACGGCGTAAGCACCGCCCCGCAGCGTTCACTCGAAGGTGACGTTCGAAACGATCAGCTCGCCCGCGCGCGGCGCGGCGCCGGCCCCGACCGTGTACGTCGTCTCGGCTGTCGCGACATGAAACCGCGCAAACGTCGCCCGCGCGCCCGGTGTGTCGTTGATCGACAGAATGAAGCGCCCCTTGATCCCCGCCAGCTGGTCAGCGAGCTGGTCGAAGTCAGCGCGGCCGAAAACGTCCTGGCCATAGTCCGTCTCGCACCCCCAATAGGGCGGATCAAGGTAGAACAGCATGCCGGCGCGGTCATAGCGGCGGATGAAGTCGGCATAGCCGAGCTGCTCGATCACGACGCCGGCGAGGCGCTCGTGGATGTCCGCCAGCAGCGGCTCCAGCTTGGTCACGTTGAACCGCGCGCCCTGCGTCTTGTCGACGCCAAAATGCCGGCCGTTGACCCGTCCACCGAACGCCAGGCGTTGAAGGTAGAGGAAGCGGCAAGCGCGCTCGAGGTCGGTCAGCGTTTCGGGCGGCGTCGCCTTCAGTCGTTCGAACTCGGCGCGCGACGCAACGCGGAAGCGCAGCATGTCGATCATGTAGGGATAGTGACGCTGCAGCACGCGGAAGAACGTCACGACGTCGCCGGACACGTCGTTGATGACCTCGACCTTCGGTCGCGATCGGCGCCGCAGGAAGATGCCGCCCATGCCGACGAACGGCTCTGCATAGCCGTCATGGTCGACGCGCTCGATCATCGCGACCAGACGCGACGCCAGATTACGCTTGCCGCCGATATAGCCCGCGGCGGGTGCGACGGGCTGAACGGAATTAAGGGTGTACATGTTGGATTTCGTCGCCTTGTAGAAATCCCGCTTGCGCAGATCGCGCGGGTGCGGGACGGCCGATGGCCGTTGGTCGTGGCAAGAAGCTCCTCGTCGGTGTGCCGGGTTGCCCCCCGGCATCCCCCGCCCGGCTATGCCGGACGTCGAACTACGGTGCGGCCGCAGCCGCGTGCGCCTGACGCGGCGCGAAGGCGACCGCCTCGACGCCGATCTGCGCGTTCATGTCGAGCAGCCGCGCCTGGATCGGCTCGATCTCCAGCTCGAAGAACATGTCGACCGCCTCGCCCGGCTTGCCGAGGCTGGAGCCCTGCGCCGGCACGATGCCGAGCAGTGCGGGCGGGACGCGGTGCGCGGCGAGCACATCGTCGCGCGTCGCGTTCTTGATCCCGGTGAACTCGTCATTGGCGCCGACCTGCGCGATCGGCAGGATCTTGATCCCGCCATCCTTGCCGCCCGGCTGGTGGACGAACAGGTTCTTGAAGTTGCCCGGCCCCTTCGATTGCTTAAGCGCGGTGCGGATCGCCTGCACGTCGCCGTCGGAGAATTCGCCGGTCGCGTGCAGGATGAAGCCCGCATGGCTGCCGTTGAGATAGTATTTGCGGCGGAACAGCGTCGCCGCCTCGTTCAGCAGCGCGGATTGCAGCGCCGAGAGATATTCCGGCACGCCGTACAGCTCCTGGTTGATATCGGGCTGCATGATCTGGATCACGCTGTTCAGCCGGAACTCGGTCTCGATCGCCCCGCCTGGTGCGAAGAAATAGCGCCCCTCGTCGACGCCGCGGCGCGTGAACTTGGCGAGCGCATGGTCGAGGCGGAGCAGATCGCCCAGCACGCTGCGCCGCTGTTCGACGAAGCCGAAGCCGAAGATCAGATAATCCTGCACCAGCTTTTCGAACGTCGCGCGCGACAGCCAGGCGGTCGGCACGAACGACCGCACCAGCAGGTTGCGTTTGAGCAGGATCGCCGAGCTGTGATGCGGGCTGGCGCGGAACGACCGCGCCAGACCCTCGACACTGATCGGCGGTTCGTACCACCGGCCATTGTGCCAGCATTGCAGTAGGTCGAGCACCTCACGCCGGCTGTTGACCGGTTCGGGATCGCCGAAGGTGAACGCTTCAACCGCGGTCGATGGCGCCTGCGCCATGGCGATCGCGCCGGCGCGGCCGATGTCAGTGCGGCCCATGCGGTGCGCGCGTCCCTTGCCCATTACAGGATCTCCATGGTTGCCTTCGGCTTTTCCTTGCCGTCGAGCGGTTCGTTGTTGAGCAGCTGCATCGTCGCCCAGGCGAGATCGGCGTGACCCTCGTCACCGCCGCGCCCCGCCTTGAAGGTGACGTTGCGCCCCGAGGTGGTCAGCGTCTTCTTGATCGAGACGAAGGACGACACGACGTCGAGCCAGCCGGCATCGAACAGCATGCGGCCGCGCGCGATGACGTGCTGCGCCTTCATGATCATCTGCGCCTTCACCTCGAGCGAATATTCGACCTTGGTGACGCCGCGCAGCCCGGCCTCGGGTTTGGCGAGCAGCTGGTAGACGCCGGCGCCGACGCCAGTCGCGTCGATCGCGAGGAAGGTGCAGGTGTAGCGCGACAGCACGCCCTTAATGAAGGTTGCCTGTTCCTCGAAATCTAGCCCGCGCAGCTGGTGCTTCTCCAGCAGCCGGAACGGCGCGCCCTGCTCGGCGGGCGGTGCGGCGATCACCAGCGCGGCGTTGTCACCGTCGACGCTGTTCTGCGGGTCGTAGCTCGCCCAGACGATGCCGCTGCCGAACGGCCGCTCGGCGTCCGGATTATAGTCGGTCCATTCCTCGACCGTATCGACGCCGCATTTGACCAGGTCGTTGAACCGGAACGCGGACAGGCTGTCGTCGACGAAATCGCATAGGAACAGGTTGGCGAATTCGTCGGGCGCATATTCGTCTTCCAGCTCCTCGATATCGAACAGGTCGCAGCCGGCTTCCTCGGCGTCGCGGATGTTGACGATGTGCCGCCACACCCGGTCGGGGCCCTGCGCGCCGTCCTTCAGCGCGGCGTGGCTGACGTCGATCTCGACGCGGTTTTCCTTGCGACGGCGCTTGTTGCGGCGCTCGCCGGTCCAGTACGGATAGGCCGGATGCGCGATCGTCGACGGCGTCGAGAAATAGGTCTTCCGCCATTTCCTGTGCGTCGCCATGCCCGAGGCGACCTTGTTGAGCTCCTCGAAGCTGTGGACCCAGAAGAACTCGTCGAAATAGAAGTTGCCGTGGCGTCCCTGCGCGGTGCGGAAATTGGTCCCGAGAAAATGCAGCTCGGCCGCGGCCTCTTCGGCCGGGCGCAGCTCGCTGGTGATCAGCATCGGATCGCCGGCCAGGCTGACGCCGACCAGCTTGGCGAAGCTGACGATGTAGCTGCGGAACTGGTGGGCCTGCGCCTTCGACGCCGACAGGAAGATCTGGTTGCGACCGGTCTCAATCGCATCGATCAGTGCCTCGAACGCGAAATAATAGGTCGCGCCGATCTGCCGCGATTTGAGGATCATCCGCGTGCGGAACGTCAGCGCCGCGAACCACGCCTCCTGATAGCCATAGAGCTGGTCGAGGAAGATCGCCTTCAGCTCGGCCGCCTGGTCGGCGGTGAAGTGGTTCTTCTTCGCCTTCTTCTTCTCGCCCGCGTTACGATTGGCGATCTTGTCATTCAGATCGCCCGAATGCCCGCCGGGCGCCTCGTAGCGGCGCACCTTCGCCAAGCTTTCCACCTGACGGCGCAGCGCATCCAGCTCGGTATAATCGGCGCCCGTCTTCTTCTCCTTGCAGATCAGCACCATCAGGCGCGTCTCAAGGCAGTCCTCCAGCTTGCGGATCGACGGCGCCTCATCCCAGCCATGACGTCGCGCCCAGCTCTTCACCGTGTCGTATTTGACCGCCAGCTCTTCGGCGATCTGCGCGAGGCTCCAGCCGCGCCAGTATAGGCTGCGCGCCGGGCGCACCCGTTCTTCGACGGGGAGGGTAATCGGGTCGGCAAGGATCGACATGGTCGGCGAGCCTAGCCACGCCCTTCGGCCGACCGCTTCCCGCGGCTCTTGTAGAATGTCTTTCTACAAGAGCGCCGGATTGAGGATCCCGCTCGTGGAAGCATCGTCGCGGTTAGAACTCGAACGCGGCTTTCCGCTTTCGCCTAAAGTCGGCTGTTCAATCGGTTTCCCTTGGCCCCCAAAAGCGGACATGATCGCACGATATCTCAATGGAGTTAGTGATGAAGGCGTTCATCAGCCACAATAAGGCAGACAAAGAGCAAGCGCGCACTCTGGCCGGTCTGCTTATTGAGCAGGGCGAAAGCGTTTGGTTTGACGAATGGGATCTCCGCCCAGGCGACTCGCTGACTGGGGGTATCGAGGAGGGCCTCGACAGCTCGGACGTTTTCATACTTATCTGGTCAGACGCCGCGCGCCAGTCGAAGTGGGTCGGCACGGAGGTGCGCGCTACAATCCGCCGCCGCATAGATGACGCGAGCCTTAGAATTGTGCCTGTGATGCTTGATAAAACACCATTACCACGCTTGGTCGCAGATTTTTTGGGCTTTGACCTCTCGGCAGGGGACGTAACGCTTGCTGATGTCGCGCATCAGGTAACCGGGCAGCCGCGCGATATCGAGATCGCCCAACGGCTTCAGGCACGGCTGCAAGACTTAACTGTGGCGAACCTTCACCCAAGCGATCCCTTCGGAGTGATCATTTGCCCAAGCTGTGGCTCTGACGATCTGAAACGTTCAACCGCTACCGATCATCAGCGCGACGAACTCTACTACGTCATCAATTGCGAATGTGGATGGGGTGACTGGACTCAATAGTTAGGCGCAGGAAGATTGCTGAAGACGCCGGGGATTGCTCGCGCTCTCTCGCGTGGTAGCGAGAGTCGACCAATCGAAGTGATGTCACGTCGTATCGGCTAAGTCGCTCGACGCTATCCAGCAGCCGTGCAGAACATCGCGCAATTTCGTAGCGCGGTGACCGGGGAGGTTCCCCCAAACGCGGTGGCGATCAACCTGTTATCCCAGTCACTGGTGGCGAACAGCGAACATAACCCGTTCGAACGGAAAGACTTAGGCGTCGAGCTTTCCTACCATGGCAGACTCTATAGAGTCGCGAAGGTTCATGACCTCGAATTCGTCGTTGGAAATATAAGCCTGTGTCGAAGACGAGCTCGTCATAAGAAATAGTTGATACTCACGAATCTGTGAGCGCTTCCAAGACCAGTAAGCTATCCCGGCAAAAATAATTGCCCCGACTATTGCGGTTCCACCGCCATCACCAGTGTCATTGAGGGCGCTGCTAACCCCGCCGTAAAACAGTAGGAGAGCGATGATCCCGCAAAAGATCGCGCCGCCAATGCCGTGCGGTTGCCGCTCACGGACTTCGACCGTGTTGATTTTGTTTATCGCGTAGCTCTTCGAGCCAAATCGAGCAAAATCCTTGTCCACCGTAATATTGATGGTTTGAGCTACTGCCATGTTTCCCCCCCGGAATATCGTAGACGATACGCGTCGATGTCGAGCTTCGTTGATGGATGCTGCGCAGCCGTCAAGCCACATCCGGATAAATACCACCAATCCCGGACATTCTTGATGCGAAAATCTAAATTTTGCACCAAGCTTTGCTGTCTGCGATGCACAGCCACCGTGCGATTGACGGCTAACGCCGCTCCCGTCTCTTGTAGAAAACCATTCTACAAGACCGGCCGCTTGAGACCTCGACTGTCTTCGTCCCTGTTCGATTCAACAAACGGCGCCCGGCGCGCCGCAATCGAACCGAGGATCAGCCGCCATGGGCACCAAGAGCAAGCCGTTCCGCGCCTTCGTCGAAGGCGAGACCATCAGCGATGGCCGCAAGGTCACGCCCGAGATGATCGACGAGTGCGTCGCGACCTTCGCGCCTGCGACCTATTCGCCGCGGATCAACCTCGAGCATGTCTCCGGCTACAGCCCGGAGCCACCCTTCAACGGCTATGGCGACGTCGTCTCGCTCGAAGCCAAGACCGACGATATCGTCATCGCCGGCAAGAGCGAGAAGCGCCGTGCGCTGTACGCGATCGTCGAGGGCAATGACCAGCTGGTCGCGCTTGCCAGGGCCGATCAGAAGCCGTTCCCCTCGGTCGAACTCACCCCCAATTATGCCGGCAGCGGCAAGTTTGGCATCATCGGCCTGGCCTTTACCGACACGCCCGCGTCGATCGGCACCGAGCGCCTGCAATTCTCGCACCGCGCACCCGGCACGGTGTTCGCCTCGGGATCCGACGCCGTCGCGATCGAATTCGAGGCGAAGCAGGCCGAACAGGAGAAGGTCGACAGCATCGTCGATCGCCTGTTCTCGGCCGTCGCCGCCAAATTCAAACCCGCCGAACCCGTCACGCCGACGCCCGCCAACGACAATTTCGATCCGGCGACATTCGCCAGTGACATGCGGACCGCGTTCAGCGGCTCGCTGACCGCGGCGCTGAAGCCGGTCACGGATGCGCATGCCTCGCTGCAACGCGAACTGGCGACGCTGAAGACGCAGTTGGCCGCCACGGAGCAGCCCGGCTTCTCGCGCGCGCCGGCATCGGGGGCAGGGGACGACGCCGTCACCGACTGCTGATCCGCCGCGCCCGACACCGACCGCCCCGTCAGACCGCCTTCACAGGAACCGCCCCGATGCTCAACGCCACCCGCACCAAGTACGACGCCTATACCCAGCAGATCGGCAAGCTGAACAACGTCGCCGACCCCAGCCGCGCGTTCGAGGTGCTGCCCGCCATTGCGCAGACGCTGCGCGCCAAGCTGAAGGGATCGAGCGATTTCCTGTCGAAGATCAACATCATCCCGGTGGTGGCGCAGGAGGGGGACAAGGTCGGCGTCGGCGTGAAGGGTACGATTGCCAGCCGCACCGACACGCGCACCAAGGACCGCAGCCCGCGCTATCCCGGCGATCTCGACGAGACGCGCTACCGCTGCGAAAAGACCGACTTCGACACGCTGATCCGGTACGAGACGCTCGACGCCTGGGCGCATCAGCCCAATTTCCAGACGCTGCTGCGCGACGCGATCGTCAGCGCCAAGGCGGTCGACATCATCACGATCGGCTTCAACGGCCTGTTCGTGGCGAAGGACACCGACCCGGTCGCCTATCCGCTGCTTCAGGACGTCAACAAGGGCTGGCTCCAGCACATCCGCGAGGATGCGCCCGAGCGCCACGCCGCGGGCGGCGAGCTGAAGGTGGAAACCCGCGACGCAGACGGTGTCGTAACCGCGGCCGGCGCGATCTATGTCGGCGCTGGCGAGGTCGGCACCGAGGTCGACTACGTCAACATCGATGCGCTGGTGTTCGCCGGCATCGAGCTGCTCCACGAAAATTACCGCGAGGATACCGACCTGGTCGCGATCGTCGGGCGCGAACTGGTCAACGACAAGTATTTCTCGATCGTCAACGCATCGGGCGACCGCGCGACCGAACAGCTCGCGCGCGACGTGCTGCTCTCCGACAAGAAGATCGGTGGCCTCAGCGCTGTGCGCGTGCCGAAATTCCCGAAGAACGCCATCCTGATCACGACGCTCGCCAACCTGTCGGTCTACGAACAGATCGGCACCGAGCGGCGCAAGATCGAGGATAACGCCAAGCGCGACCAGATCGAGAACTACGAGAGCGTGAACCACGCTTATGTCGTCGAGGACATGGGCAAGGCCGCGCTGATCGAGAACATCGTCATGGGCAAGTCGCCCGCCGCGCGCGCGCCGGCCGGCGGCTAACCCTTTCCCCCGTTCCCGCCCCCACAGGACACGCCATGAGCTTCGCTCGACGCCAGGAACAAATCCTAGCCATGAAAGCGGCGTCTGCTCCTGCCTCCGGGGGCGGGCACACCCGTACCGCCGCGGTCGCCAAACCGACCGCAGCGGACCAGCCGCTTGTGCCCGCCGGCAACACGCCCGCCGCGCGCGCCGCGGCCACAATATCCATGCGGCTGCGCCATGACATGCAGCGGCTGAAACAGATCAAGTCGATCGACCGCAAGGTCGCCGCCAAGCGCGAAATGCTGCCCGACTACCGCGCATGGTGCGACGGGCTGCTCGATGCCGGCCGCGGTGCCGACACCAGTACGCTGGAACCGACCGGCGCCGACGACGTGCTGCCGACCATCATGGTCTGGTGCATGGACGTCGGCGACTGGAGCCGAGCGCTGGCGCTCGCCCGCTTCGTACTGCGCTTCTCGATTCCCATGCCGAAGCGGTACGAACGCGACGCCGCCACGCTGGTGCTGGAAGAAATCGCCGACGCCGCGCTCAAGACGCAGGTTCGCGGCGATGCCTTCCCGCTTGCCGTGCTCGAGGCCGTCGAGCTGCTGACCGACGGCATCGACATGCACGACCAGCCGCGCGCCAAACTATTCAAGGCGATCGGCGCCGAGCTGATCCGTGCAGCGGGCATTTGCACCGGCGACGCCATCATCCCGACGATCGACCGCGCGACGTCGATGCTGACGCGCGCGCAGGATCTGCACGACCGGGTCGGCGTGAAGGCGATGCTGCGCGGTCTCGAAAAGGCGAAGATCGCCGCCACGAAATCTGAGGCCGGCGACACCGCTGGCTGAACCAAGCTCGCCCCCGGCGCTCGGGGACGGATCACGCGAGACGGGAGGCCTTCGGGCCACAGGGCCGTCGCTCGACCTGATCCCCACCCCCGTGAATTTGAGGACCGTCCCCATGACCATCATCGCGACCGTCCTGCCCGACGTGGATACGCCAGCCCCGGCGCTGATCGTGAATGACGGCTTCTTGCCGGACATTGACCCCGCCATGTTCCGCGAGCAGCACCGCATCCGCGACGCGGTCACGCCCGCGCGGGCGCGCGAGGCTCTGATCGCGGGCATCCTGACGGTCGGGCGCGATCTCGCCGGCTGGGCGGCCGGGCATCGCGCGGCAGGGATCCTCCGCCTCGACGGAGTGCCCACCTCGACGATCGACGGCACCAGCACGCTGGTGCTGCTCTACCGCCGCGCCGTCTTCACCGCCGCCAAGGCCGAGGTCGTCGAGCGCTACCGCGACGTCGACCTGACCGGCGCCGGGCAACGCAAGGCCGAGGATCTCGAGCCCAGCGTCGCCGAGCTGCGCCGCGATTCGCTGCACGCCATCCGCGACATGCTCGCGGTCACGCGCACCTGTGTCGAGCTGATCTGATGGCGATGCTCGACACGGTCCGCGCACGCGACGGCGATACGCTCGATGCGCTGATCTGGCGCGAGCGCGGGCTTGGCCCCGCCGATCTGTCGGTCGTGCTCGCCGCCAATCCCGGCATCGCCGCGCGCGGCCCGATCCTGCCCAAGGGGCTGTCCGTAAACCTCCCCGCCATCGCCGCGCCGGCCGTCGCCGTGCGCACCGATGTCGTCAACCTGTGGGACTGACGATGCACAAGCTCCTCCATGACCTGGCCGAAGGGCTGCTCGCCTTTCTCGGCTCGCTCGTCCCGCCCGCGCTCGGGTCGATCGTCAGCATGTTGTACGACCCGGACCTCACCTGGGGGCAGCGCGCGACGCAGCTCTGGGTCGGCGTCGTCGTCAGCTATTTCGTGCAGCGTGCGGCCGGCGCGGTCTACCCGTTCCACCCCTTCGTCCTCCAGGCACTCGGCTTCATGCTCGGGATGGTCGCCTTCAAGACCGCGCCCGGCTTCATCACCGGCTGCGCGACCGCGGCCGGCGAGCTGCCCGGCATCATTCGCGACCGCCTGGTCGCCTTCCTCCCCGCCAAGAAGGAGAAAAAGTGATGCCGAACCCCGGCACCACCACGCCTGTGCGCGCGCCGCGCAAGACGCTGATCGCCGTCATCGGTCTCGCCACCGCCGTCATCGTTACCCCGTTCGTGTCCGCATGGGAGTCGGGCGGCAGGCCGCGGCTCGACGCCTACCGCGACATCGTCGGCGTCTGGACGATCTGCGGTGGCGAGACGCTCGGCGTGACGCCCGGCATGCGTGAGACGGTTGCGGGGTGCGAAGCCCGCGACCAGGCCGCGCTGGTCCGGCACGCCGAACCGGTCCTCGCCTGCACGCCATCGCTGCGCGGTCATCCCAACCAGCTCGCAGCTGCGATCAGCCTGGCGTACAATATCGGCACCAGTGGCTATTGCGGCTCGACGGTCGACCGCCGCTTCGACGCGGGCCAGTGGCGCGCGGCGTGCGACGCCTTCCTCCTGTGGAACAAGGCGGGCGGCAAGGTCGTGAACGGTCTCGTCCGTCGACGCCGGGCGGAGCGCGACCTTTGCCTGAAGGATCTGCCGCGATGATCCGCGCGATCCTGTCGAAGCTGCGTGGCGAGGCTGCGTTTCTCGTCCTGCTCGCGGTCGCGGGGGCGGGGGCCTGGCTCTATGTCCTTTTCCAGCAGGTCCGCGCCGATCGCGACGACGCCGTGCACCGTGCCGAGATCGTCTGCGCGCGCTCGGGCGTCGAATGGGGCGCAACCGATACCGCCGCGCGCGGCGTGCTCTGCGCGCGCCATGTCGCCGGCCTCGTCGCGTTCCGTGCCGACGCCGACCAGCAGACCGCGCGGCTGTTCGCCAAGGCGATGGCCGATGCCAGCGCCCGCACCGTCAAAGATAACCAGGCCGCGCGCCTTGCGGCCGAAGCCGCCAGCGCCGCGGCCATCCGCATGGAGACCGCCGATGCCGAAGCCGAACGCCGCAACCTTGTTGATCGTGAGTGGCTTGCTGCTGTCAACGGCGTTGCCGGCCTGCGTCCACCGACCCGCTGATCCTCCAGCCGCGGTGCCGGTTGCCGTCGCGATTGAACGGCCGCTGCCGCCTGCCGATCTGATGGCCTGCGCCGATCGCCCCGCCGGTCTTCCCGAAGATGCGTCGCTGATCGCGCAGATCCCAACGGCCATCCGCGCCGGCATCATCCGCATGGCACGCGCCTTCCGCACAAACGCCGACAGCAAGGACCGCCTGGTCAACTGGCTGGCAGCGGACAGCTGCCCGGCGCTTGCAAAGGCGACCCGATGAAAAAGCTCGAAAGCCTGCGCGCGCACCTGATCGCATCTGTTCCCACAATCAGGAACAGCCCGGAGAAGATGGAGATTTTCGTCGATAAGGGGGACGTCGCGGTGCGCGCCGGCTCGCTGTCGTTCGAATATTCCTACACGGCTTCGATCTGGGTGCAAGACCATGCCGGCAGTGTGGACACCCTGCTCGTGCCGATCCTGGCCTGGATCGCTGCCAATCAGCCCGACCTGTTCGAGAAGGGCGAGCGCAAGCCGTTTACTTTCGAAAGCGAGCTGCTCGATGCCGAGACGTGCGACATCACGATCACGCTCGAGCTGTCCGAGCTGGTCCGCGTCGAGCAACAGGCGAGGGGCCTGAAGGTCACGCATCTGCCCGAGCCCGTCCTGCTCGACCAGTTTGCCGGCGTTCCGACCGGCACCGTCCTATGGGCCGGGCTCATCGATGATGCAGCCGGCGGTATCGAGATAGTCACGCGATGAACGACTTCGAACCGATCGAGCAGCTCTGTCGCGATCTGCTGCTGCGCACCGCCGCGCCCGAACGCGCGCGGCTGATGCGTTCGATCGGCCGCGAGATCCGCAAGAGCCAGTCCGATCGCATCGCCGCCCAGCACGATCCGGATGGCGCTGCATTCACCCCGCGCCGCCCCAAGACCGATCGCGGCGTAAAGAAGGGTAAGCTTCGCCAGCAAAAGATGTTTCGCAAATTGCGAATGGCAAAGAGCCTGAAAGCCGGCGGGAACGCCGATGAAATGTGGGTCGGCTTTGGCGGTCGCGCGTCGCGCATTGCCAGCATTCACCAAGCAGGCTTGTCGGATGCGCCCGCACCTGGTCAGCCAAAAGTGCGTTATGCCCGACGCGTCCTCCTCGGACTGACAAACAACGAGCAGCAATGGATTCTCGATTCTATTATTGTGTGCGTCTTTCAACGCTGATCGATTATCTTATCAATTGTAAAACGCAGCAATACTGCAGCAATATTCGCAATAAACCGTCTTTTTTCTCAGAATCATAAATAGATGAAACTAATACTATATTATAAAATATAAACACTAACATCGTAAATTATTATTCTACAAAAACAATATAATATAAGATCGATATTTGTCTAAAACTAGATCATAGGCATAATGTAAAAAAATAACTCAATACCTCTGACTTGATCGAATTAAAAATGAGGCAGAAGATCGCGTCATACTTTTCGGGGGGGGTGATATGGGATACGGATCGGCGCGTTTAGTATGCATCGGGATGCTTATATTCTCGTCATCGACAGCACAGGCGCAGCCGCAGGCAAGCCGCACTAAAGCGCTGGCAGAGCAATGGCGCGCCTCCCGACTGGCTGATCTTGCAACAGAACTGGCTGGCATCGATGCCGAACGGGCGCGGGTGACATCTGAAATCGCTGCCGTTCCGCTGGCGCCGCCGGTTGCGCCCGCCGCCGACATGCAGACCATCGGTGCTTCATCGACGGCCAGCAAGCCGGTAAGCGCTCCCGCTGTTCCCGACCAAACCACTGCCTCGAATTCGGCAGCGCCACCAGATGCAAACGGAACGAAGTCGAAAACCGCCTCCACCGGTTCGGAATCTGCTCCCGGCCGGCAAAATTTTGGCGGGCTAGACCTCGGCATTGGATTATCTTTCACAGCAGATGTTGGAAAAGAGGATCGCATCAGTCGCGCATCTGTCGTTAACGGGATCGTTCGGACAGACGATCAAGATAATGGCCGGGCGCGAATAATGCTTGAGACCCATTACTTCTTCACACCCTGTACTTGGGATTTTTTGAGCATACTAAGAAATCCCTGCACCGTTGAAACGGATGCTGAAGGCCGAGCTTTTCGGGTAGCAGATCCTGGCAAGACGCGTTGGGGGCTCGGGCCCTTTGTTGCCGTTCAGCCGGGATCGGACAACATCATCGACGCGATCGCCCTCGGAGTTATGGTTGGTGCTCGGCGTCCCAATAGCAGCGAAAGCTTCAACTTCGGAGTGGGTATTGTCTTAGATCCTAACACCCGTTTGCTCGGTGAGGGGCTAGAAGCTAATAAGCCGCTCCCTGTTGGCGAATCTGAAATCAGGTATCGTGAGACGCTCCAGACCGGTATTCTGGTGTTGACTTCATTTTCGTTTTAACTGGTTGAGCGAGAAGCCACTGGCACGTTCGATCACCTCTCGGTAATTTACCTGAACGCTGCGCTCTCACACCCATTGGTCGTAAACCGCCGAGACGAGTTACTTTAGACGAGCAACAGCGCTCTTGTAGAATGCGTTTCTACAAGAGCGCGCCATAGCCATGCCCTTGCCGCGCCGACGACATAGCTGGCATGGCCGCTACTTCCAGTCCTACAACAGTCGACTTATCACGCTTCGATCCCCCGACGCTCGTTGAGCAGCTGGATTATGAGACGATCTTTCAACGCAAGGTCGCGCGCGTCCAGGCCTTGCTGCCGTCGTTCGACGCAACCGTTGACAGCGACCCCGCCGTCAAGGTGTTGCAGGTCGCGACCTATGACGAACTGTTGTTGCGACAGGACTTTAACGAACGCCTCCAGCAGCGCTTGGTCGCCTATGCCACCGGCTCGACGCTCGATCACCTCGGCGCCGCGATCGGCGTCGCCCGCCTGGTCGTCACCCCGGCGAACGGCACCACTCGCACCGTGCCCGTTTACGAAACTGACGACAGCTTGCGCGCGCGCATCGTGCTCGGCCCCGAGGGCTTCTCGGTTGCCGGTCCCGAGCTCGCCTATGTAAAGCACGCCAAGGACGCGAGCGGCTTGGTGCTCGATGCCAGCGCCACGTCACCCACGCCCGGGGAGGTCCGGGTATCGGTGCTGTCGGCCGAAGGCGATGGTACGGCGTCGCCCGCGCTGCTCGCGCAGGTCGCCGCGATCGTCACCGACAAGGCCATCCGGCCGCTCGGCGATCTCGTATCCGTCGCGTCCGCAACGCAGCGGCGCTTTGCGCTGGTCGCCCGCCTGTGGACCTTCGCGGGTCCGGATCCATCGTTGGTGCTGATCGCCGCGAACAAGAAGCTCGTTAGATACCTTGCGGACTCGCGCAAGCTCGGCCGGGATATCACCATGTCGGGGCTTTACGCGGCCCTGACCGTCGAGGGCGTTCAGCGGGTCGAGATCACGTCGCCACTTACGTCGATCGTCTGCGATCTGACCGAGGCTGCGTTGTGTACCGACATCGACGTGAAGCACGCCGGCTATGATGAATAGCCTGCTGCCGCCCAACGCAACGCGGCTTGAACGCGCTCTTGAGGCGGGCGGTGCGCGGATCGTCGATCTTCACGCGCCGACTGACATAGACGATCCCATGTCCTGCCCGGTCGAGGTGCTGCCGTGGCTCGCATGGGGGCTATCAGTTGATAGCTGGGACGCCGACTGGTCGGACGAAGACAAGCGCGCTGCGGTCGCCGGATCGATCGACCTGCATCGCCGCAAGGGCACGCGAATGTCGGTCGAAACGGTTCTCGCCCGGTTCGATCAGCTCGCCGGCCTGGTCGAGTGGCACGAAGCCGCGCCGCGCCGCGCGCCGCATACGTTCGAGGTCATCGTCCCCATGGTGACGAACGGCGTCGCCCGCGGCGGACGTCGCGCGAGCGCTGCCTTTGCTGATGCCATCATCCGTGAGGTCGCCCGGGTGAAGCCGCTGCGCGAGCATATGCGGCTCGTCCAAAAGATCGAGGTCGCAGGAGCCATCGGCCTGCAAGGTGTCATTCGGGCATTCTCCTACACCCGCACGGATGCCGAGATGACGATCGACAGCTCGCCGAGCTGGGCCGGCTTTTTGCAGACTGAAGACGGCGAACCGATCGAGGACGGCAGCACCGGCACCTTTCTGGATACTATGCCATGAACGCTTTGAAACTGGTCATGACGACGGCGGGGCTGGGTCGTTTCACCGCCGCGCAGTCCGACAATGGTGTTGATCTGACGGTGACTGCGGTCGCCATGACCGCGACGCCGTTCATCGCCGCACCATCACTGACTGCCCTTCCCGGCGAGTTCCGACGGGTATCGACCGTGTCGGGCGAATCGGTCGGCGATAACGTCGTGCACATGACCGTCCAGGACGATGCGGAGATCACTTACAGTGTCACGGGCTTTGGCCTTTTCCTAGCCGATGGCACCCTGTTCGCCACCTATAGCCAGGCGGCAACGATCGTCGAAAAGTCGATCTCGTCAACGCTCGCCCTCTCGATCGACATCGTCTTTCCGCAGGCCGGGGTCGAAAACATCACCTTCGGCGACACGGACTTCCTCAATCCTCCGGCGACCACCGAGAAGAAAGGTGTCGTCGAACTGGCGACTTATGCCGAGGCCGAAGGCGGCGACACGTCGCGCGTGACCACCGGTGGGGTGGTCAAGACGATGATCGAAGCGGCGGTCGCGGCGGTTTCCGACGCGATCGACGGCCTGCTATCCCGAACGATCTACGGTTACGGTCTTGTCAAAGGGGGCGGCACACTCGGCACCAACCTCTCGCTGACCGTCGACACAGCGACGGCTGCGCAGATCCGCGCCGGAACGGCGATCGACTGCGCGATCACACCGGCCGCGTTGATCGCCGCGGGCGTCATCTTTGTCGCGGAGACGCGGGTCGACGGTGCAAGCCGCTATCGCCGCTTTTCGGATGGCACAATCGAGATGAGCGGCATTTCGGCGATGCCGACGTCGGAAACGACCTTTAGGCTCGTCTTTCCATGGCCCTTTACCACCGCCTGCGACGGCATCTTTGCGACCACGATCAACAGCGCGCAGATGAACGACGGCCTGTCGTCGGTTCAGGAGGTCGCGTTAACGCCCGACCAGGCGACGCTGTTCGCACAGAACCACAAATCAACAACGACGGATGCCGCCGGCGGCTTTCGCTGGTTTGCTCGAGGACGCTGAACCGTGGCAAAAATTTCAAACCTGCCCGTCATCGGGCCTGTCACCGACGAAGATCTGCTGGTCGTCGTCCAGGGCGATCAAACCCGGCGCGCATCGTTGGCGCAGCTTGTCGCCGGCGCCGGCGCTATCGCTGCTGATGCGAGCTATGATCTGAATGATGTCTCGCTGCCGACCGATCGCGATCTCATCGACCCGTCACGGCTTCAGCTGGGCGTCCTGGTCAACAGCTCAGGCGGTGTCGATCGCATCGCCGGCTTCTCCATGTCGAGCCTCTTGCCAGTCGGGCAAGGGCCGTTCGTGTGCGACGTGACGATAGCGGTGTCGGCGCCATACGGCGTCCAATGGCTCGACGCGGGCATGAACCAGGTTGATTTTCAGACCGGTCCGATCGCCGCAGGCGTGCCGATCTCCACGAGCGTCGAAACGGCACTCTATGCCCGGTTCGGCCAACAGGATCCGTTATTCGTCGACATGCACGCTTACCGCGGCTCAGCGCTGCCGACGAGCGCAAGGGCATTCGGCGCGCTGGATCCGCTGTCCGGCCGAGAGCTCGCGCGTGCACTCGCGATCGATGCTGATGGCGAGCTGCGTAACTGGCTTGATCCCTCTAGGTTTGTTGCCAACACTGTCCTTCTGAACGACGGGACTACCGAGTATAACACCGCTTTCACAACGACCGGTCGTATTCAGGTGTCACCGGGGGACAGCGTGATCCTCAACAAATGGCCGGGTACGATCGAGGCCGCATCGCTTGTCTGGTTCGGCGCGAAGGGCCGTGTCGTCGGCTCGCCTGCCGTTCGGCTCGCAGGCGACACGCCCTATGTAGCGCCGCCCCGCGCTGCGTTCTTCGAATTCTGCGTCGCTAATTACCGCTTGCCGGGCCTTGCCGTAAATGTGGCGAAGGGGCTGACACGCGCCGCGCCCTATCGTCATCCTGGCGGTCTGACGATCGCGGACGAGAAGCGCCTGCGCGATCTCTTCTATGGCCTGCTCGGCGCGCGTCGTGGCGAGAACATCTTTGATCCGACGAGGGTCAAGGGCGGCGCGCAGCGGATTGACGGCACGATCGACGAGGGCAACGCAGATTTCCGTACGAGCATCCCGATCGCCGTCATGCCGGGCGGCAAGATTTCGCTGTGGCATCTGGGCGAACCGTTCGGCGTCCCCGACTTCGGCCATGTCTTTATGGATCTCGGCGAAAACCCTGTTGGCGCCATTCCGTTTCCGGCGGTGCCGGGCGTCTACGATGTGCCCGCGAATGCCTTTTCCATCCAGGTCACGATGCCGAAATCGCATCTCGGCGACTTCGTCCTGACGCCCGACAATAGCAACCCGCAAGGCTACATCCCCCCAACCGCGCAGTTGAGGCAGCTTGTGCGTCCGTGGTTCAACCTGTCGCTCGGCATCATCGGCGACAGCATCACGAACGCAGGCTACTGGGTTCAGCCCCTCTTGAAGCGCCTCGGCGCGCGGCTGGGGTTCAAGAGCGGCATCGACGGTCGCCAGCTCAAGGACGCCTTCAGCCAAAATCCGGATCTGACGCAGATCGACGGGCTGATCGTATTCCTCGGCACCAACGACTGGTATTATGGGCGACCGCTCGGGACCGACGCTGACACCTCAGCTGCGCAGACCTTCGCCGGCGACATCCGCCGCTTTTTCGAAACGGTCGCGGCGGTTCGGAAAGACCTTCGGATTATCTGGCTAACCTCGCTTCAGCGGATGGGCGGCGACACCACGGGCGCTGGCGTGGCCGAGGGGACTCGCGGCCGCAACAGCCTTGGTCATGCCCTCGAGGACTATGTCGACATCGGCATGAAGATCGTCGGTCAATATGGGCATCCGGTTGTTGACCTGTATCGGCAGAGCGGGGCGAATGAATTCACGCTGCCAACCGGCACGGCGAACAACAATGACTGGGTCCATCCTACCGAGGTTACGGCGCCGCTATGGATTTCGGCACCGGTTGCTGGTGCGATGAGCCAAATCGTGCCGCTGCTCTTGTAGAAAGCGTTTCTACAAGAGCAAAGCCTCGCCTCTCGAAACGTCCCGCGCATGGTCGCCGCTATGGCCGAACATGCCGATATCCAGCGCCTCATTGGTGATCTTGCGCGCGAGGGCGTGGTCGTATTCGTCGACCATGCTGCTGGCACCGCGCGTGTGCAATTCGCTGACGAATTGACGACCGGCAATATCCCTTGGCTTGCCAGCCGCGCCGGATCCACGCGCACCTGGTCGCCGCCCGCGATCGGCGAACAGGTCGTTGTCCTGGCACCCGAGGCGGACACCGCGCGCGGTATTATTATCGGCAGCCTGGCGAGCGACGCTTATCCTCACCCCGCGAACGATGACTCCACGCTGACCGAATATCGGGACCGCGCGCGGATCGGTTACGATCCCAGGACCCACACGCTGACGGCCATCCTGCCAGCAGGCGCGACCGTTCGAATCGATGCGGACGGTGGCCTGTCGTTCAAGGGCGACCTCGCGGTTGATGGCGACATCCACGCGACCGGCACCGTGACCGGCGACGCGGACGTCGTCGGTGGCGGCAAGAGCCTCAAGGGTCACGTCCACACGAAGGTGCAGGCGGGTAGCGTGATGTCGGGGCCGCCCCAATGATGGGCATGGATCGCAACACCGGGGGGCCGCTGACTGGTGCAGATCACCTCGCGCAGTCGATCGGTGACATCCTCGGCACGCCACTCGGCACCCGGATCGGGCGGCGCGAATATGGCTCGCTGCTTCCCCAACTGCTCGACCAGCCGAACAACGAACTCGGTCGCACGCGGGTATTCGCCGCCGCAGCGCTCGCCCTTCTTCGACAGGAAGGGCGCGCGCGGATCTCCCGCATCGTGCTTTCGCCCGGAAAACTCCCGCACGAGGCCGTCATCACGGTCACCGGCCGACGCACCGACACGACGGCCGCCGCCGCCTTTTCCATCTCGTCCACCATCCGCGCCCTGTCGGCGCTCGCCTGAAAGGTCCGCCCATGAGTTTCCTCCACGGGATCAACGTCACCGAGGTCAAGACATCGACCCGCGGCATCACGACCGTCGCCACCGCCGTCATTGGTCTCGTCGCAACCGCACCGGATGCGGTTGCCGGCGCATTCCCGCTCGACACCGCGGTCAAGGTGACGAACCTCGACGTCGCGATCGACAAGGCCGGTGTGAGCGGCACATTGCGGGCCGCGCTGATCGCCATCGCAGGACAGGTCACCGCGCCCGTCGTCGTCGTGCGCGTCGCGCCTGGTGCTACGCCAGCTGACACTGCGACGGCGGTCATCGGCACCGACGTGGCCGGCGTGAAGACCGGCATGCAGGCGCTGCTGACCGCCTCGGCCCAGTTGAACCTCCATCCTCGGATTATCGGCGCGCCCGGCCTCGAGAGCGAGCTGGTGACGAAGGCGATGGTCGCCGTCGCAAAGCGTCTGCGCGCCCGTGTCTATGCGTACGCGATCGGCAACGATCGCGGCGAGGTCATCGCGCACCGTGCGTTGTTCCCCGACGCGCGCGAACTGACGTTGCTCTGGCCGAGCGTGACGGCGCCCTACGGCGCGGGCGGTGCGAGCATTGGCGTCCCGGTCGCAGCCGTCGCGATGGGCGCCCGCGCAGCGATCGATCAAACGCAGGGCTGGCACAAGACGCTGTCCAACGTCGCACTGCCCGAGATCGATGGCCTGGCGGCAGATGTTACATTCGACATTCAGGATCCCGAATGCGACGCCAACGTGCTCAACGCGTCGCAGCTGGTGACCGTCGTCCGCATCGCGGGTGAACTGCGCTTCTGGGGTAACCGCACCTGCGCCGCGCCCGACAGCGACTTCGTGTTCGAAAGCGGCTGCCGCACCGCGCAGATCCTCGCCGACACCGTCGCGCTCGGCCTGGTGTGGGCGATGGACAAGCCGCTGCTGCCCAGCCTCGCCAAGGACATCGTCGAGCAGATCAACGAGAAATTCCGCACCGAGACGCGAGCCGGCCGCATTCTTGGCGCCGTGGCCTTCTTCGACGGGGCAAGAAACCCCGTCGAGCAGCTGAAGGCCGGCAAGCTGCTGATCGGCTATCGCTACACCTTCGTGCCGCCCCTGGAGGCGCTCGGGCTCGAGCAGGAGATCTCGGACGAGTTCTTCGCCGACTTCACCAGCCTGGTCGCCGGCAACTAACACCACCTCCCGCACGAAAGGCCGACGCGATGGCGTTCCCCAGCAAGCTCAAACAGACGATGATGTTCAACGATGGCGAGGCGTTTATCGGCGAAACCGTCTCGATCACGCCGCCCAAGCTCGTCCGCAAGTTCGAGGATTATCGTGCGGGCGGCATGAGCCGCGCGGTCAAGGTCGACATGGGCGGCGAGGCGCTGGAGATGGAGGCGACCTATGGCGGCCCGATGCGCCAGATCCTCCGTCAGCACGGCATGCTCAATATCTCGGGCGTGCAGCAGCGCTTCGTCGGCTCGTTCCAGAATGACGACACCGGCGCCGTCGACGTCGTCGAGATCGTCACGCGCGGCCGGCACGAAGAGATCGACATGGGCGAATGGAAGCCCGGCGAGGACACCGAGTTCAAGGTCAAAAGCCAGCTCAGCTATTTCAAGCTGACGTGGAACGACGTCGTCGAGGTCGAGATCGATGTGCTCGGCATGATCGAGGTCGTTGGCGGCGTGGACCTGATGGCCGCGCACCGCGGGGCGCTGGGGCTTTAGCCCGCGCGCCAGCCCCGCCGACGCGCCGCGAACCAAATCCGAGGATCGATAAGATGAACGACCAGAACGACACGCAAAACTCCGCACCCGCCGCCCCTGGCGACGTCACGCTCGAATACGACATCGTCGTCGCCGACAAGGTCGTGATGCCGGCGGGTACGCTGATTCATGTCCGAAAGCCGATGGGTGGCGCGCTGCGCGGCGCGAACCTCGGCGGGCTGGTGCGGATGGATTATAATCAGGTTGCGCTCGTCGCGCCGCGCGTGACGCAGCCGATCCTGCATCCGCACCTCATCGACGCGATGGATCCCGCCGACGTTACGCAAATCGCAGGGGTGCTCGTCGATTTTTTGCTGCCGACTGCGACGAAGGCGGCACTCTCCCAGAGCATGTAGAAGATCCGATGGCGGACATCGCCTTCGTCTTCCACTGGTCGCCCGATGCCCTGGACGCACTCTCGATCCACGACCTGATGCAGTGGCGCGCGCGCGCTGCGCGCCGCCACAACCCCGAAGGACAGACCCGTGGATCGTAACCTGCGCATCCGCATGCTGCTGGAGGCCGGCGACCGCGTCACCGGCCCGCTTCGCGCCATTGCCGGTGGATCTACCAAGGCCGCGCAGGCGCTCAAGCTGACGCGCGACGGCTTGCGCGAGATCGAGCGCGCGCAGGGCGATATCGCGGGTTTCCGCAAACTGAAGACAGGGCTTGGCGATACCGGCACAGCGCTCGGGTCGGCGCGGACGCGCATGGCGGGATTACGGCAGGAGATTGCCGCGGCCGATAGGCCGACCGCGGCGCTGACTCGCGCGCTCGCCAAGGCGGAACGCGAAGTGACGACGCTGGAGGCGACCGAGCGCAAGCAGTCGCAGTCGCTGCAGGAAATGTCGCTGCGCCTCCACACCGCCGGCGTCGATACGAACGACCTGGCGCGTCACCAGCGCCGGCTGCGGACCGAGGCGGTTCAGACCAACCGCACGATCGTCGAGCAGACGGCAGAGGTCGGCCGTCTTGCGGACCGCGAGCGGCGCATGGCGGCGGGCCGCGCGCGCTTCGCGCGGACGCAGGGCATGGCCACCGGGCTCGCGGCCGGTGGTGCCGCGGCGATCGGCACCGGCGTGGCGATGGCCGCCCCGCTGATCGGCAGCATCAAGGCCGCGCAGGACTATCAGTCGGTGATGACCGACATCGGGCAAAAGGCTGACCTGTCGCGCGCCGCGTCTGAGCAGCTCGGCCGCAACCTGCTCGTGTCCGCGCGCGCCGCCAACCAGATGCCAGCGGACCTGCAAGCCGGCGTCGATGCGCTCGCCGGACTCGGCGCGAAGGTGCCCGACGCGGTCGCGATGATGAAGCCGATCGGCCGTGCCGCGACCGCGTACAAGGCTGAGATCGCGGACCTCTCCGCCGCCGCGTTCGCCGCCACCGACAATCTGAAGGTACCGGTCGCGCAGACCGGCAAGATCATTGACGTCATGGCCAGCGCCGGCAAGGCGGGCGCGTTCGAGATCAAGGACATGGCGCAATATTTCCCCGCGCTCACCGCTGCCTATCAGGGGCTCGGACAGACGGGCGTCGGCGCCGTCGCGGATCTGGCGGCCGGGTTGCAGATCGCGCGCAAGGGGGCAGGGGACGCCGCCAGCGCCGGCAGCAACCTCGCCAACATCCTGCAGAAGATCGCATCGCCCGCCACCAACAAGGCGTTCGAGAAGATGGGCGTCGATCTGCCGGCCGCGCTGAAGAAGGCCTATGCGGAAGGAAAGACGCCCCTCGAAGCCATTGCCGAGCTGACCAACAAGACGCTGAAGGGCGACCTGTCGAAGCTCGGCTATCTGTTCGAGGATGCCCAGGTGCAGCAGGGTCTGCGCCCGCTGATCCAGAACATGGAAGAATTTCGCAAGATCCGCGCCGAGGCGGGCAAGGCCGGGGGCACGACCGACCGCGACTTCGCCGACCGCATGAAGGATTCGGCCGAGCAGTCGAAACAGCTGAAGGTCAACGCGACGACGCTGGCTATCACGCTCGGCGCGCAGCTGCTGCCGACCATCAACGCGATCGTCACACGCGCCAATGCGTTCGCGACGTGGATCGGCGACGTTGCCAACCGCTATCCCAATGCGACCAAGGCGGTGGCGATCGGCGCCGCGGCGTTCGCCGGGCTGTTCTTCGTGCTGGGGGGCGGCGCGATCGTCATTGCCGGCCTGGTCGCGCCCTTCTCGGCGCTGGCGTTCGCGGCCGGCGCGCTCGGGATCGGCATGCTGCCGGTCATCGGCATCGCGCTCGCGGTCGTCGCCGGCATCGTCGCGATCGGCGCCGCGGCCTATCTGATCTATGCGAACTGGGGCGCGATCAGCGGATGGTTCGCCGGGCTCTGGCAGGGGATCAAGGGGGCGTTCGCGGGCGCGGTCGACTGGTTCGCGTCGCTGCCGACCCGGTTCGCACAGATCGGCCGCGACATGATCTCCGGGCTGATCCGCGGGATCTTCGGCATGTTCGGTTCGCTGAAAACCACGATCGTCGGCGTCGCCTCGTCCGCGGCGGGATGGTTCAAGGCGAAGCTCGGCATCCATTCGCCAAGCCGCGTCTTCGCCGGCTTCGGTGGCAATATTGTCGACGGGCTGACCAACGGCATCGCCGCGCAGGAGGGCGAGCCGGTCAGGCGCATGGATCGCCTCTCCAGCCGCCTGACGTCCGCGATCGTCACCGGCAGCGCGATCCCGGCGCTGGCAATTGGCGGCGCCGCCGGGCCCGCCTCCGCATCGCCTGGCGCGGTGAGCGCCGCACCCCGCAGCTACACCATCCACATCAACCAGCAGCCGGGCCAGGACGCGCAAGCCCTTGCCCGCGCCGTCGCCGACGAGCTGGACCGCCGCGAGCGCGAAACGGCCGCGCGTCGCCGATCGTCCTTTGCCGACACCCCCGATTACGAGACCGTCTGATGCTGCTCGCGCTTGGCCTGTTCCCCTTCTCGATCCAGACGCTCGCCTTTGACGAGCTGGCACGCCGCGCGAACTGGCGCCACGCCACGTCCACGCGGATCGGCGCGCGCGACGCGACCCAATATACCGGCCCCGGCGAAGAGACGATCACGCTGCCCGGCACCGTCTATGCCGAGATCGCCGACGGCCGCGTGTCGATCGACGAGCTGCGCCGCATGGCGGACAGCGGCGACGCCTGGTCGCTCGTCGACGGGCTCGGCTATGTCTATGGCGCGTTCGTCATCACCGGCATCGACGATCGTGCAAAGGCGTTCTTTCCCGACGGCACGCCGCGCCAGATCGATTTCGCGATCGATCTCCTGCGCGTAGACAGCGACGTCGCATGATCGCCAACATTGCCGCCGTCCGCGTCGTCGTCGACGGCACCGACATCACGCCGCTGCTCGAAGGCCGCGTCGCGCAAGGGGGTGGCCGCCCGCCGCGCCGCCGCCTCGTCTCGCTCAACATCACCGAAAAGCGCGGCGAGGAAGCCGACCAGCTTGATCTCGTCATCGACGACACCGACGGCGCCGTCGAGCTTCCGCCGACAGGCGCGAAGATCCACGTCTGGCTTGGGTGGAAGCAGGGCAGCGACGTCACGCCCGGTCTGGTCGACAAAGGGTGGTTCATCGTCGACGAGGTCGCGCATGGCGGCCCGCCCGACCTGATCACGATCCGCGCGCGCTCGGCCGACTTCACCAGCGACCTGAAGACCAGGCGCGAAAAGAGCTGGCACGGCACGACGCTAGGCGCGATCGTGACTGAGATCGCCGAGCGCCACCAGCTGACGCCGCACTGCGCGGCCAGCCTCGCCGACATCGCGGTCACGGCAAAAGCGCAGAACCGCGAAAGCGACCTCGCCTTCCTCCGCCGCCTCGGCCGCGAGCGCGGCGCGGTGGCGAAGATCGCGCGCGGTGTGCTGATCTTCTCGCCGATCTCCGCCGGCACGACGCCGTCCGGCAAAACGATTGCAACCGTTACCATCGCGCGGCGTGACGGCGATGCCCACCAGTTCAGCCGCCAAAGGCGGGACGACGTGCCGGGGGTCAAGGCGACATGGCACGACCGCAAGTCCGGCAAGCGCGAGCATCTCGTGGCCGGGGAGGCGGAGGGGGCAAAGACGCTATCACGCGTTTACGCCAACGAGGCGGACGCGCAGGCTGCTGCCAATGCGGCGAATGGTCGCGCGAGGCGGGAGCCGGTTTCGCTTAGCCTTACGCTCGCGTTGGGGCGGCCCGACATTCACGTTGAGACGAAGGCGGACGTCAGCGGCTACAAAGCTCCGATCAATGGTGCCGCTTGGCTGGTGGCGGAGGTCGCGCACTCGTTTGGCGATCGAGGCTATTCGACGGTCATCAAGCTGGAAGCGGCTTGATGTTGATCGTCTGATCAACTTTCTACTTCGCTGTCTCAGTAGAATTCGCTGGATTCGGCCTGGTTGAAATACGTTATTCGCAATTTTTTCCGATTTTTCAGTGTTAAAGCAATTAGATCCATATTGAACCTTTTATGCTTTAGTTCTCGACAAGGATGAAGCGTCGCGTCCACCCTACCTCCGAACTGGAGATGGATTATATGACGTTGGACTTTTCTCGCCTGTCGATTCCAAAAAAAGCTGGCTTGCAGACTGATCCTTTTAAGATATTCGCCTCACTCCCTCGCATCGAAAACGCGCCGAACGATCTGTGGCGGGGACAAGCTCAAGCGCTCACTCAATGGCACGAAAACCGCAAAACCAAAGACGCTTTGGTAAGCCTCAATACTGGCGCCGGAAAGACGCTCGTTGGTCTCTTAATTGCAAAGAGCTTTTGCAACGAGGGCTTAGAGAACGTCATTTATGTGTGTCCCACGATTGACCTCGTCAATCAGACGGCAAAACAGGCCCGCGCGATTGGTATAGAAACAACCACTCGCGTGCGGGGAGGCTACGACAACGACCTGTTTGAGACGGGCAAGTCATTTTGCATCACTACCTATCAGGCACTATTTTCCGGTCACTCATCAATTCAACGACAGCACTTCCCTCAGGCGGTAATATTTGATGACGCTCATGTCGCGGAAGCGATGATGAGAGATGCCTTTTCAATCCGCTTTTCGAAGCATAGCCACCCGGACTTATACAGCGCGGTCGTCGCCATCTATCGACAGCAGATGGCCAATATTGGCCACGATAACGAATACAAGGAAGCCATCGGCGAGCTGCCAGGCACATCGCAGAGCATGCTGATCCCGCCAGACATTTCTGCCTCTACTGCCGGGCAGTTATCCGCCGCTTTAAACGGCAACGGAGCTCCGACGGATGAAAACCTAAAATACTCGTACCAGCATCTTAAAGACAAACTAGATCGCTGCGCCGTCGTTCTTTCAAACGGATCGATAGAGATAACGCCTCCCTTCCTTCCGTCGCTGGCTCTAAACATATTTTCTCGGTCTGTACGGCGAGTTTATCTGTCAGCGACTCTGCACAACAAAGCGGATATAATCCGTGCATTTGGTAAAGAACCGAGCATTGTAATCGAGCCTGACAATGATGCTGGCAATGGTGAGCGGCTGATCATTTTCGAACGAGGCTTGGCAGCCAAGACCTTTAGCACCGAATACATTAGCACGATATCAAAAACCCACAAAACACTGATCGCAGTTCCTAGTTACAAAGCGAGTGAAAACTGGGCTTCCATAGCCACGCCGCCAGCACCGAAGGACTTCTCTGACGCTCTGGATAATTTTCGAAATGCGAAATCTGGAGCTTTTGTTTTGGTATCCCGTGTTGATGGCATCGATCTTCCACACGACACCTGTCGCCTTATGGTTATCGATGGCATTCCTATCGGCGATAGCTTGCTTGAGCGCTTTCAGTTCGACCTGCTCAATATGCGGTCGTTTTCAGCGTCGCGCACGGCTAACCGCATTGTACAGCTATTCGGCCGGATAAATCGCGGTCGAAGCGATTTTGGGGCGTTCTTGATTACGGGACGCAAACTAAACAGCTGGTTAAACACTGATAAAAACGTCGCACTGCTCCCGCCGCTTCTTCAAAACCAAATTCTGCTCGGCCGACACGTTCAGGAAGGCATGGACGTTTCGACAACGGTGAAGGTCCAGGAGCTTCTTTCCAAGGTCCTTCTTTCAAGGCCCCGTGATCAAAAGTGGCTTAATTACTATAGCGACTTTCTGGAGGCTTCTGAGATTGACGCCGACATAACTGACCGAGCGCGAAAAATGGAGGCTCGCAACCTCGCAGCGGCAGCCGCAGAAGCGCAGTTTGCGAAATACGCTTGGGAAGGCGACTACGAATCAGCGCGAGACGCCTTGGACAGCATCGTCGCAGAGACGGCTCGTGCGGACGAAAAGTTGGCCGGGTGGCATAATTTGTGGATTGGGGCATGCCTGCACAAAGAAGGTGATATCGACGAGGGGCGCTTTTATTATGCGCGAGCACGTGGGCAGCTAGGTTACAATCTCATCGTTTACACAGGCCCGATTGGGCGAGAGAATGACGTAGAGATTATACGCTCACGGATAGTAGAGAGCCTCAACCAGATCGTGTCGCTGGCCCATGAAGGCTACAATCGCCAGCTAAATAAGATCCGGTCTGCCCTTGCCCCCCTCGATGGCGCCTCACCTCGACAAATGGAAGAAGCCGCAAGGTATCTCGGCGAGCTACTTGGATTTGAATCGACGCGGCCTGACAACGACCTTGGTACCGGACCAGATGTCCTTTGGGCTGACCCGGGACAGGATGTTGTTCTTGGACTAGAGCTCAAAACCGATAAGAACGAAGAGTCGCAATATAATAAAGAAGATATCGGTCAGTGTCTAAACCACTTGGAGTGGATGAACGACAAAATTATCGGAAAAGATAGCCTTGGCGTTCTGCTTATAGGTGAGCCCACAACCGTATCGGCAAAGGCTAGCCCAAATAAGTCAATCTTTTACGCATCTTCAAATGCCTTGTCCCAGATACGTGACGAGCTGATCGGCTTGGTAGAAGACATTCATAAGATGATACCCCTTCAACGCCTTGATGCCCTGGAAACATCTACGCGTGCTGGTTGGGACCTACGTGATATTTCGGAGCGACTGCTTACAGAACGTTTCGTCTGATCGAAAATGTGACCGCCATTCAGTCTCGGCTGAATGGCAGTTATCAGGGGGCCGCCTCGCGCAAAGCGACCTATCTGCAATCTGGAGCCAGCCGCTGCGAGCATCTCGTTGTCGGGTTATATGCTCGGTTTTGCCGAAGCACCCCCTATTTTTGTTGGGAATCGTACCGTACGGAGCGGAACATAATAAGAACGATATGAGTCGGCGATATGGTGTCAGTGTTCCAGTCTCAGCCTCGATGTGAGCGCGGATGTGTTCGGTGTGAAACCACCTGCGCTATGCTCGCCGCCGTGCGGGACGATCGTCATGACCGCCTTCAGTTTCGCCTGGCGGAGCATCGCCATCGTCCGAGTCCTCGAACACAAGCGGCCCTTGCAGAAGCCCGAGCCCTTTGGGCAGCATCCGTGCAAGCTCATCAGAAAGAGCATCCTGAGACATCCCCTCAGACGCCTTCAGAATGCCAAGAAACATTCGGGCCAAGGCCCGCTGATCAGGCAGCAACACCTGCATGGTGGCGACCTGCACGGTCGGCCTAGGGCGCGGGGGAGCGGCGCCTTCATGGGGATCATCGATCTCGCCTGTGAGATAGGCGGGCGACGTCGCCAGTTCTCTCGCGATAGCCGCAATATGCGTCGAGCCACGAGACTGCCCGACGACCAGCTTATGGATGGTCTGCTGGCTGATGCCCACGCGTCGCGCCAGTTCGGACTGCGACAGTCCATTGGCTTTTAGCCGCTCAGCTAATCGTTCACCGTCAATCATATCAGCACGCTACAACCAATGGTGTAGTTGCATATAGACAAATATGTGTTGACTGGACTACAACCATATGTGTAGTCGAAGGGTATGGATATCGCATCCCCTTCTGCATCGCTGAAAACCGCGGTTCTCAAATCAGGTTCGCAATCTGCGTTTGCACGGCTGTGCGGAGTTTCGCAGACCGCCGTCTGGAAATGGCTGCAATCCGCGAAGCGCCTGCCCGCTGAGCATGTGCTCAAGGTTGAGCGGGCGACCGGCGTTTCCAAGCATCTTCTTCGTCCCGACATCTATCCCGAGACTCAAGAGGTAGCTGCGCAGGGTACCCTCGTCGATTGTAATCGATCCGCGCTTTTCCAGCGGAGGGCTTCGCTGTGACCAAGCCTCGCATCCCCGACACCTTTCCCGACGCGATGATCAAGGTTCTCGCGCAGATCAAAGGGGAAGGCGCCGCTGCCGCAGTCGGCAAAGCCGTCAGCACCGTGTACGCGTGGGCCAACCCGAACAGCGACACGTTGCCGTCGCTTCCCGAAGCCCTTGCGCTCGACACTGCGCATCGGCTTGCTGGTGGTGAGGGTGCGCCGTTCCGTGACGCGTTCAGCCATCAGCTCGGTATCAAGGTGAAGCAGGAGGATGCCTGCAGACGCCAGCTGGTCGCGGACTCGATCGACTTCGTTCGTGAGGCAGGTGAACTGACCTCCGCCCTTTTCAGCGTCTCCCAACCCGGCGCCTCCCCGCTCGATCATCATCGCGCGCTGGTCGAGGCGCAGCAGGTTGACGGCGTTCTGCGCCGCATCCGCCGGCGCCTGCCCAATTTCCTTCGTCCCGCCATGTCGACGGGGCCGGGGAATGCCGGGGGGACCCATCAGTGACGAAGAAGAGAAACTACACGCCCCGCGTTCCCGCGACGGTGTGCCCGCACTGCCTGACGCGATCGATCGCCTATGACTCGGTCGAGATCGACCGGCTGACGCGCGAGATCCGCTATGTCTGCCAGAACCCCGATTGCGGCCACACCTTCGTGGCGCAGCTCGGCATATTCCGCACGGTGCGACCGAGCATGATCCCGAACCCGGCGATCCGCCTGCCGCACGGCCAGTGGCGCTCGAAGCCCGCCAACGACGACAACCGCGTGCCGGCCAATGACGACGACCAGCCCGACGCGGCGGAGGTCTCGCCAGCCCCTGGCTGATCCCCTGATCTGACCTCCGCGGCCGATCCGCCGCCAGCCTCCTGAACCATCCCCCCCGTCACTCCGGAAGATCCCGCTTCCGGCGCCGTCACCCCTTTGTCTGGAAGGATTGCCCCATGATCCATGTCGGGATGCCCACCGAACGCCGCCGCCCGGCGCCCTCGGTTCTCCTGCCGCTGACGCCTGCGCGCTATCTGCGTCTGCGCCGTATTGCCGCCGGCCTGTCGGTCGACGCGATCGCACGCAGCATCAGCGCGAACAACCAGGCCGAGGCGCGGGCGCTCGTCATGCTGCTCGAAACCGAGGGGTCTACGGCGCGCTATCGCGAGACCGTCGACGCATTCGCCGATGCCTTCCCAATCGATATCGACGTGTACTTTCAGCTGCGCGACACGCCGGCCGAGGAACATCCCCGGATCTGCCGCGGCTGCGGGTGCAGCGAGAGCGATCCGTGCGTCGCGGGCGACGGCTCGCACACGTGCGGCTGGCGCGGGCCGGCGACGTGCTCGCGCTGTGTCTCGGATCCTGCAGCGGCGGTGCTCCAGTGATCGCCGCCGCTGCAACCAGCCGCTCGCGCATCGAGCGCCGCATGCGTCACCGCCGCGTGGCGAAGGTCGTCGTGGCGATCGCGCTCGCCGTGATCTGGGTCCCGGTCGCGATCATCATGCTTGCCGCCGGCATGGCGGATCGGCGCGGTTGATGGCCCAGCACATCCTCCACGGCTTCGGCATCGGCTTGCTCGCGGGCGGTGGCGCTGCGGCGCTCGGTGTCATCGCCGGGTCGGTCGCACCGCAATGGCAGCGCATCTGCCGCCTCGCCCTCGGCAACGTCGAGCCGGCCATCACGGCGTCCGTCGAGGAGGCCTGCCGGTGAACCGCATCGCACAGCAGCGTCTGCCTCGAGGCTATCGAGTCCTTTCAATTGGCACGGCGTCGCTGCTCGGCTGGATGCCCATTGTCGCATGGTGGGCTTTGTGAGGTCGCGGACGTCGCCGTCTGCCGCGGCCGACCTACCGTGCGACGTCCTCGCTGACGCTGCCCGCCGCCCCTGTTCGCCGGTCTTGGCGAATCGCTTTGTACAAGAACGCCCACTGGCGCGTCCTCTGGCCTCCCCAGCATCTGCAGGAATTCCATGGTGATCAGCACCGCTCCCCCCGAAGCACGCGAGATCGAAACGTCCGCAGCCCTTGAAAGGCGTTCCTCAAAGCGGGAACAGCGCGGCCTCCCGATCGAGATATCGCGGATGATGGGGCTCCAAACCGCATACGAGATCCTCGGCGGCAAAAAGGCGCTGGCTGATGCGCTCGGGGTCGGCGTCCGAAGCCTGAACCACAAACTCAACGCCGATCGCGGTGTGTCGAATCTTGACCTCTTCGTGACCGCCAGGACGCTTGAAACGCGCGCTGCGAAAATGATGCAGCACGCTGCAAAGCTGCGCGCGGTCCTCGCTGATACTCCGCTCGAGTCGGCCCAATCATGAGCGCGCGCGCCCTCGTTCGCCAAGCTGATCTCGCGCGCGTGTTCCGTGCAGCTGCGAAAGTCGGCATCCCCGTGCGGGTCGAGATCGAACCTGGCCGGATCATCGTCACGACCGGGGCAGGGGTCGTACCCGCTGGCGCGAACAGCCTGGACGAGATGTTCGCGTGAAGCGGCGCTGGCTTCCGAAGCACGTCAGCACGTTCCGCGACCGGCATGGCAAGGCCCATTATCGCTACCGCCGGACGGGCTTCGTCACCTATTATTTTAAGAACGAGCCGGGGACCGACACATTTCTGGCCGAGCTGCGCGCGTGCAACGAAGGCGTCAGCGCGCCTGCGATCGAGGCCGGCGCCAATCGCGCCGCGGTCGGCACGTTCGACGACCTGCTGTCCCGTTATTACCGCTCGCCCGACTTTCTCGATCCGGGCGAGCGCACGCGCGTCGTCTATCGCGGCACGCTCGAGCGCTGGCGCTCGCGGACCCGCAAGGGGCGGCGGTACGGCGAGATCATGGTGCGCGAGCTGCAGCCGCGGCACGTCGAGGCAATGCTCGCCGAGCTGCTGCCGCACCGGACGTCGGCGAACATGCTACGCAAGCGGCTCTCCGCGCTGATGAAGTTCGCCATGCGCATCGGCATGGCCGGCTCGAACCCGGTCATCGTCACGCGTCCGTTCAAGGTCAGCGGGGGCGGGTTCCACAGCTGGACCGAGGAAGAGATCGCCGCGTACGAACGGCGCCACGCGATCGGCACGGTCGCCCGGCTGGCGTTCGATCTGATGATCTGGACCGGCCAGCGCGGCGGTGATGCCCGCAAGATGGGTCCCGCCAGCGTCCGCGACACCAGGCTCGAACTGACGCAGGAAAAGACGAAGGTCTTCGTGTCGCTGCCGATCATGCCCGGCCTGGCGGAATCGATCCTGGCAACGCCGACAGTCGGCGCGTTCTTTGTCGTCACCGAGTTCGGCAGGCAGTTTTCGGTGAAAGGCTTCGGCAACAAGTTCCGCCAGTGGTGCGACGAGGCCGGCCTGCCGAATTGCTCGGCGCACGGGCTGCGCAAGGCCGCCGCGCGCCGCTTCGCCGAGGCCGGCTGCTCGAATCAGGAGATCAAGGCGTGGACCGGTCACACGACCGACAGCGAGGTTGCGCGGTACACTGCCGCCGCCGATCAGCGCACGCTTTCAGACACTGCTGCAAACAAGCTTTTGGCTAACCTTGCAGAAAGGTTAGCCAAAGATGCCGCTAAGACATTAAAATCAGGGGAAAATAAATGAAGTTTGGTGCACCCGACTGGATTCGAACCAGTGGCCTCTGCCTTCGGAGGGCAGCGCTCTATCCAGCTGAGCTACGGGTGCCTGAGGCGTGCGCGTAGCAAAGCCTAGTCGGGTGCGCCAGCCATTTTCTTGGCCGTGCCGATCTTGGCGGCGAGCTTGGGCGGCGGGGTCTTGGGCTTGAACGCGCACAGGTCCGCGACGAGGCAGCGCCAGCATTCCGGGGTGCGCGCCTTGCAGACATAGCGGCCGTGCAGGATCAGCCAGTGATGCGCGTGGAGGCGGAAGGGCTGGGGGGTGGCCGCGTCGAGCTTCAGTTCGACCGCGAGCGGGGTCTTGCCACGCGCGAGACCGGTGCGGTTGCCGACGCGGAAGATGTGCGTGTCGACCGCGAAGGTCTCTGCGCCGAACGCGACGTTGAGCACGACGTTCGCGGTCTTGCGGCCGACGCCGGGCAGCCGTTCGAGCGCGGCGCGGTCGTTCGGGACGATGCCGTCATGCTCGTCGACGAGCATCTGCGACAGCGCGATGACGTTCTTGGCCTTGGTGTTGAACAGGCCGATCGTCTTGATGTGCTCCTTCAGCGCGTCGATCCCGAGCGCGAGCATCGCCTGCGGCGTGTCGGCGATGCGGAACAGCGCGCGCGTCGCCTTGTTGACGCCGATGTCGGTCGCCTGTGCGGACAAGGCGACCGCGACGACGAGCGTGTAGGGATTGACGAATTCGAGCTCGGTCTCGGGATGCGGATCGGCCTCGGCGAGCCGCGCATAGAAGTCGACGACGTCGGCCTTCTTCACTGGCTCACAGCCCCAGCACGTCGCCCATCCGGTAGCGGCCGGCGGGCTGGTCGGCGAGCCAGAGCGCGGCGCGCACCGCACCGCGTGCGAAGATGCTGCGATCGTCGCCGCGGTGGTTGAGCTCGATCCGCTCGCCTTCGCCCGCGAAGATCACGCTGTGGTCGCCGATCACCGACCCGCCGCGCAGCGACGCGAAACCGATCGTCCCCTCGCTGCGTGCGCCGACCAGCCCGGCGCGGCTGTCGACGCGCAGTTCTGCAAGCGTCGAATCGCGACCGCGGGCGGCGGCCTCGCCGAGCAGGAGTGCTGTGCCCGAGGGCGCGTCGACCTTGTGGCGGTGATGCATCTCGACGATCTCGACGTCCCAGTCGGGGCCGAGCCGCGCCGCCGCCTCGCGTACCAGGATGCCGAGCAGCGTGACGCCGAGCGAGGTGTTGCCGGTCTGGAGGATCGCGATGTCGGCAGCCGCCGCGTCGATCAGCGACTGGTGCTGCGGGGTCAGGCCGGTCGTGCCGATGACGAGCGCGGTGCCCGCCGCGCGCGCGGCGGCGAGATGCGCCTCGATCGCCGAGGGGGTCGAGAAGTCGACCAGCACGTCGGCGGCGGCCGCGAGCGGGCTGGGGTCGTCGCCCGCATCGACGCCGCCCGCGAGCGTCGCGCCCGCGGTCTCGATCGCGTCGGTGATCGCGCGGCCCATCCGGCCGGCGCTGCCATAAATGCCGATCGCGGTCATGCGGGCCCGGGGGGCGGACGGAGGCGAGGTCGGTGCAATCATGCGCGCGCTTTCGCACGAAGCGGGGGGTCGCGAATAGACCCCAAATCCGCGCGATAGCGTTATCGCGGGACGGGCGGGAGCGATCGGACGAGGTCGAGATCGGCGGGCTTGTCGACATCGACCGCGGCCAGCCCGTACGGCGTCGCGACCGCTGCCGCGACCAGCCCCGCCTTGCGCCCGAGATGCGCGATCGCATCGCCCAGCGTCAGCCGGCCCAGCGCATAGCGTAGCAACAGCCCCGGGCCGAGCCGGCGGACGATCCGCCACGGCCGCTTGCGATCCGCCTCGACCTGCCGCCACAGATCGATCGCGGCGATCGACCTGGGGGTAGCGAAGCGGAACAGGTTGCACCCCGACCAGCCTCCATCGGCGAAGCGGAGATAGGTGCGCCGCGTCCCCGGCGCCGCCGCCTCGACCACATCGCGCCGGGCGAGCAGCACCGCGACATCGGCGTCGGCGGGAATGTCGGCCTGGAACCGCGTGATCCATTCGGGGCGGAGCAGCGCATGATCCGCGGTGGTGACGAGCAACGGGGTGCCGAGCGCGGCGATCCCGTCGCCGACGCTGAGACTCGGGCCGCTCGCGGCGTCGAGCACCCGCAGCCCCAGCGCGACCGCATGATCGCGCACCGCGTCGTCCGATACCGATACCGCGATCACGTCCGCGCCGGCCTCGCGCAGTGCGTCGGCGACCCGCGCGAGCAAGGTCCGCCCCTCGAGCAGGATGAGCGCCTTGTGCGCGACGCCCGCATAGGCCGCGAGCGGATCGACGCCGCCGCGCGACCCGGCGAGGATCAGCGCGTTGAACGGGTTAGGCATCTCCGTCATGCCGCCTGCCGCGCGCGCCAGACGCGCCACAGCACGCCGGGCGCGGCGAGGATCGGATGCCGCTCGGCCCAGGGCGACAGCGGCACGGCAATCCCGGTATGCCGCTCGATCTTCCACGCGCCGTAGCGTGCGGCGCCGTCGAAGGTGAAGGCGGCGCGCATCAGCCGGGCGATGTTGATCGGCTTGCCCGCGCGCCGCCGCAGCCGCCACGCGCGCAGCACCGCGGCGCGGCGTGCGGCCGGCAGGGCAGGGCGCAACGCCGCGCCCTCCGTCGTCACGACAATCCCGTCCGCCGCCCAGGCGAGCGGGAGCAGCCGGTCATAGCGGTCGGGGTCGAAACCGATGATCTGATCCTCGCGCCCACCCTTTTCGACGCGGAATTCGGCGGCATAGGTCTGGCGGAACAGCGCCCGCCAATAGTCGCGCGGGGTCCCCGTCTCGGGGCCGAGCGCGGCGGCGAACCGCGCGGCGGAACGTGCGGCGGCGGCGATCGCCTCGGCGATCCGCGCGGTCGTCGCCTCGTCGCGCGACCACACCAGCGCACAGGGCTGGACGAAGCGCGTCCAGATCGTCGTGTCGAGCGTCCCCGCGTCCGCCGCCTTGGCGAAGGTCGACAGCCGCATCGTCGCGATCTTCGCGCGCAGCGTCTCGCCCGCCTCGTCGAACTCGCGGTAGCTGACGGTCGGCCAGATCCCGCGTTCGGGCGCGCCCGCGGTCAGCACGTAGAAGTCGAGCACCCCCTCGGTCGCGCCGGTCCGCAGGTTGGAGCCGTAGAACAGGATGCCGACTGCGCCGGGCGTTGCCGCGAGCGCCTCGGCGACGTGCCGCACCGCGGGGATCACCGGGGTGGCGAGCTGGTCGCGGACGAGCGCGCCGAGCGTCGCGCTCACGGAACGACGAAGCTGATCGGCGCCGCTTGGCGGATCGTCAGCGCGCCGCCCGGATAGACTTCGCCGTCGAGGATGAAGCCCGCCTCCATCGTCACGTCGAGCGCAGGCGTGTCGATCCGGTGATACCCCGCCCGGTCGAGCCATTTGGCCGGCGACCCCGCTACGATCAGCGGTGCGGCGGCGGCGAGCCAGCGTGGCGGCGCATCGACCAGCAGCGTCTTCAGCCCGTCGCGCGCGGGGCCGAACGGCTGGACGCCCAGCGGCATCCGCGTCAGCGTCGAGGCGAGCAGGATGTAGCGATGCGTGTCGGTATCCGCGACCCGGCCGGCATCGGCGGCGGAATCGTAGCGGACGTGCATCCGGTTGCCCGCGCGCCACATCCCCGACGCGCGCCCGAACAAGGTCTGGACGATCGCCCAGCTCAGCGCGACGCCGACCGCGAACCCCTTGAACGCGCCCGCGCGGTGCGCGCGCTGGGCGAGCCCGGTCGCCTCGACGAACGCGCCCGCGCCGAACAGGAATCCGCGCAGCTTCTGGCCGGTGCCGGCGCGTTCGACCTCGACCGGGCGACGGACGATGCTCGCGCCGTCGCGCGCCGCGGCGAGCGCCTGGTCGAGCGTCCAGTGATCGGGAATGCCGAGATCGAGCGCGAGCGCGTTGGTCTTGCCCGACGGGACGATCGCGACCCGCGGCATCGCGCCGGTCCACACCGTCGCCGCCGCGGTCAGCACGTCGCGGATCGTGCCGTCGCCGCCGTCGATCACCAGCAGCTCGATCCCGTGCTGCGCGAAATCGGTCAGCACCGCGGCCAGTTCGGCCTGGGTCCGCGGCGTGACCGCGAGCACCGTGCCCGACACGAACGGCCGCGTCGCCTCGACGCTGCTGCGGTTGCGGTGGCTCTTGGGGTTGCAGATGATCCCGGTGCGGATCTGCGACGCAGCACTGCGCGCGGTCACGTCCGGTGCCGCGCCGCGTCTGGCCGCTGGAAACGGCACGCCATCAAAGGCCTGGAAATTGGAAACGGCGTCGCTCACACTCTTGGCTACCTGTCGCAGGCTAGTATCGCTACATTTTTATGGCACGTCTGCCCCTGATCGACGCTAGCGCCGATACCGCATCTTCATCCGCACGACCGTCCCCCCGGCCGGCAACGCCACCCGCGCCGACGCGAAGGAGGGCAGGCCGACCGATGTGGGGGCGTCGTTCGAAAATCCAAACCCCTCCTTGGGCAGGAACAGCGTTCGGTTGAAATCATGGTCGCTGTTCTCGTCATGATATTGCGCGATCGCGTAATAACCGGGCTTCAGCCAGAAACAGGCATGCGGCTGCGCGGCGGACACGCGCGCGCGCGCCAGCTTGCCGCCCTTGGACAGGAACCGGCCCTTGTCGTCCGGATAGACGGTGAACGCGACCTCGCCGACCGCATTGTGCAGCGTGGTCGCCTCAAGCACGAGCTTGGCCGCGCCGTTCCCGGGCGTGCCGACGCACGTCTCCGCAGCGGCCGCGGACGTCGAGGCGAGCGTTGCACCCGCGGCGAGCGCGAGCAGGAGAGGTAGATTCGTCATGGGGGACCCTTGCAATCGCATAACGGCAATTTGGAGGCCAATGACGTCGGCTCTGTGAACCCGCGCTTTATCGACCGCGGCGGGGCGTGCCGCCCTCAGGGACGGCTGCGCGTCAGATTCGCCGCAGCAAAGCCGAGCAGGATCGCGACCGCGACCGAACCGATCGCGACGCCCATCGCCACCCCGGACGAACCATAGAGCGGCATCAGCGCGAACGCGCCGATGAACAGCAGAACCACGCCGACGACGCGGATCGCGAACACCGTGCCCGCGCGGTTGACCGCGGTCAGCACGGTGTCGAGGCTGACGGTCGCAAGGTCGAAACACCCCGCCGCCGCGAGCCACAACAGCACCGGATAGGCGCTGCCGAACGACTTGCCGCCGACCAGTTTTAGCATCGGCTCGCCGATCAGCGCGACGACCGCGAGGATCGCGAGCGCCGCCGCGCTGCTCGCCAGCATCGTCCGCACCAGGATGTACCGCAGCCGCTCGGGCGCCGCGGTCCGCACCGCGCGGACGATCTCGGGGAAGGCGGCGCGCGACAGGAGCTGCGACAATTTGGCGAGCGCCTGCGCGACCTGTGCCGCGAGCCGGAACGCACCCGCCGCGGCGGGGCCGATCGACGCACCGACGAGCAGCAGCGGGATCTGCTTGCTCGACAGGCCGAGCGTCGCGCTCGCGTTGGTGCTCAGCGCGAACTTCACCACGCCGGGATTCTCCGCGACCAGCGCGCGCCAGCCGCTGCGGCCGCCCAGCATCAGCGCGAAGTCGCCGCTGCGCCACACCATGATCCAGTAGGTCGCCGCGGTGACCAGCTCGGCCGCGGCCCAGGCGATCATGAAGCCGCGGATCGTCGGGTCGAACAGCATCGCCGCGCCCGCGCCGACGAAGCGGATCACCGGCGTCATGCTGTCGGCGAGCGCGGAGAGCGAGAATTTGTCGCGCAGCCGCAGGATGCCGAGCGGGGTCGATCGGATCGTCAGCAGCTGGATCACCGCGAAGACCAGCGTGTAGTGCATCAGGTCGCGCGGAATGCCGAACGCGTTCGCCCAGATCTGGAGGATGCCGATCGTCAGCAGCGCGCCGAGGATTGCGCTCGACAGGTCGAGCCGCGCCGCCAGCCGGAACAGCCGCGCGAGCCGCGGGCTGTCACCGTCGTGGAGCGGCTGGACGCCGTACTGGACGATGATCTGCCACGTCTGGAAGCCGACGAACGTCGTCAGCGCCTGGACCGCACCGGTGATCAGCGCGAACCGGCCGAAATCGACGACCCCCAATGTCCGCGTCGCAAAGCCGAGATAGAAGAGCGACAGGATCGCCAGCACGCTGCGGCTCGCGAGCAGCCAGCCCAGGTTGCGCGCCGCCGAACGCAGCACGCCACCGAAATCCTTGGTCGTGGGGGAAGGGGCGGGGGCCTGGGTCATGCGCCCTGCGGCCCCTAAAGCGCGCGGTGCGGTGCGGCAAGTCGCGGCTGGCGGGTCGGGGCGTGTGGCGCGGTCAGGCGAGCCAGCTCGTGATCGTGCCGCCCTTCGCGCGCCGCGCCATCGCCTGGAACAGCCGGACGAGATGGACGATCAGCGAGATCGCGGTCCACGCCGCCACGCCGATGATCCCCCAGTCGGGCCGCGTCACGACCAGCCCCGCGAACAGGATCACCATGTTCGGGTTGCGTCGCGCGGTGATCAGCCGGAACCAGCTGTCGAAGCGTTCCCAGACATGGATGTGCATCCCGAACCGGACGATGAACGCGCCCTCGATCAGCCGCTGCGCGACATAGCCGAACAGCATCGTGCCGATCACCGCCCAGAAGGTCGCATCGTCGAGTGGCCGGCCATAGGGCGCGCAGCCCGCGGCCCAGGCCCACCACCAGAAGGGCGGATGGACCAGGTCGACGCCGTGATCCCACGCATTGCCGAGCTTCGACGCGGTGATCGTGCAGCGCGCGAGCTTCCCGTCGACGGTGTCGAGCACCATGAAGACGAGGCCGGTGGCAAGCCCGGTCCAGAACCAGCCATACCAGAAGGCGATCGTCGCGACGATGCACAGGACCGATCCCATCGCGGTGACCTGGTTCGGCGTGATCCCCGCGCGCGCGCAGACCCGGGTGATCGCCAGCGCCCATTCGGGCCAGAGATATTTGGTCAGCAGGTCGGTGACGCCCTTGTACGCCCCGACATAGCTCGCCCGCTCGATCGCGGGGACCGCGGCGGGGACGAGCCGCTCGGCAAACGGCTTTTCGCGTTTGCGCAGCGCCTCGTTGAGGATCCCCTCGTCCGACTCGGCGGCGATGAGCGTCAGCCCGCTGGCGGCGTCGAGGGCTGCGTCCGCGTGCATCGCCGCGGCGACCCGCGCGCGCTCCTCGGCGGTCCGGACATGCGCCAGCACGGGAACGCCCGCGCGCGTCATCACGGTGCCGGGGCGCGATTTCAGATGCGCCGTCCAGACCGGGTCGAACGCGAACGCCATGTTGGCGAGAATCGCGGGGCCGTCCGCCGCGTCGCGTCCGGCAAAGCCCTGCGCCACGCCGATCCGACGCAGCCGCTCGTCGTTGCGCATCCCCCAGAGCAGGGTCGGATTGTCGCCCAGGGGCACGAGTGCTGGCATGTCTTGCATCCGCTGCCCGATAGCCGATTGCGCGCGGATTGCGAGCCCGGGCTGGTTCAGCGCAGCGCGGCGAGCACGGCCTGCGCCGCGCGCGCGGGCGCGCCGCCCGCCACGTCGCCGAGCGCGGTCTCGACGAACCGCGTCTGGAAATCCTGATATCCGGGATGCAGCGCGGGCGCTGCGTCGATCGCCGGGATCAGCGCGTCGAGGCTGCCGACCACCGCGCCTGCGCCCCACATCGCATAGGAGGTATCGCCCACCCAGTCGGCCCCCAGCGCGTTCAGGAACACGCACGGCCGCGGGCGCATCATATATTCGACCACCTGGCTCGACGTGTCGCCGAGATACAGGTCGGCGGCGGCGGTGTAGCTGCCATCGACCATCGCGAAGCTGTCGAGATCGGCATGCACGCCCGCGCGGCCGGCGAGCCCGGCGACGAAGCCGCGCAGCTCGGGCGCGCGCTCGACCAGCCGCTGGTGCGGCGCGAAGATCAGGTTGTAGCGGCCATCGGCGAGGATCCGGTCGACCACCTCGGGCCCCCAGCGCCACCAGGACGAGCGGTGCGCCTGCCAGTGCGGGGTGTAGAGGATCACCGGCCGCGGATCGGCAAACAGCCGCGCGGCGGGGGTGCGCTGGCGGAACGCGGCCTTCACATAGCCGGTGGTGACGATCCGCTCGGGCGCGTCGCCGCCGTCGATCAGCGCCTGCCGGTCGCGCTCGGCCGCGACCAAGGTGCGCCACCCTGCGCGCCGCCGCCAGTGCCCGCGCGCCATCATCGACCCCGCGCCGTGGAACGTGTCGATGAACCGCGTCCGCAGCGGCAGCGTCGCGGGCAGCCACAGGCTGGTCTGTTCGGCGCACACCACCACCGGCGTGCGCAGCAGATGCGGCAGGAGGCGGAACAGCGTCGGCAGCTTGGGCGGCAGCGGCGGATTGTCGCCCTCGGCATGGCCGGGCAGCGCGCGAAACCCCGGTGCGCGCCGGATTGTGACCTGCCCAAGCCCCGTGCTCCAGCGTGCAAGCAGCGCCTCGTGCACCGAGGTGCTGACCCACAATTCGATCGGCAGCGTCGGCTCGGCGGCGGCGAGCGCCTCGACGATCGGATAGAGATGCGGGATCAGCAGCGTCTCGCCGAGGAACAGGAACGCGACCTTCCGGCTCATGACGCCTGCCAATGCGCAATGTCTTCGGGCCGGTCGATCTCCTGCCAGCGCGCGCCGGCGGGGATCCGCAGCGCGCGGACGCCGGCGCCCTCGGCAACGCGGCGCACGACCGCGTGGTGATAGGCGTGGATCCCCTCGTCCTCGCCGATCACCGCGCGCAGCGCGTCGGCATAGGCGGTGCTGCCGCCCGACAGGATGAGCCCGAGCGACCGGTCGGTCGCCTGATGCCCGACAAGATGCTTGCCGACCGCGATCACCCGCTCGCCGTCCGCCTCGACCAGCATGTCGTCGAGGCCGGGTTCGTGGAGCGGCTCGACCACCAGGGTCACGCCGGGCCCGGCCTCGGCACGCGCCGCCTGCAGGATCGCGGCGTCGAACAATGTGTCGCCGTTCATCAGTGCGAACGCGGCGCCCAGATGCGCGCGCGCCGCCCAGACGCTGCCGATGCTGTTGGCGACCGACCAGAAGGGGTTGAAGATCAGCGTCGTCGGCGGGTCGCCGCGCCGCCCGGCCAGATGCGCGGCGATCTGGTCGATGCGGTACCCGCCGACGATCACCGCGCCATCGAACCCCGCCGCCGCGACCGCGTCGAGCTGCGAATCGAGGATGGCCCGCCCGCCGACCTGCACCAGGCATTTCGGCGTGCTGAGCGTCAGCGGCAGGAGCCGCGATCCGTGGCCCGCGGCAAGGATGATGGCCTTCATGGCACCCGCTTATGCATCAACTGTGGCAGGAAAATGCAGATCTTCGCGTGCGAATGCGGGGGCAGGGCCGCAGGCGGTGTCCTGCGTAACCCTCCTCAGCGCCGCACGACCGCCGCATCGTCGCGCGACCAGCCGCCGCCCATCGCCTGGTAGAGCGTCACATAGGCCGTCAGCCGGTCCGCGCGCGCCTGGACCAGCGACAGCTCCGCGGTCAGCAGCCCGCGCTGCGCATCGAGCTGGTCGATATAGGCCGAATAGCCCGCGCGGTAGCGGTTCGACGCGTTGCGCAGCGCACCCGCGAGCGCATCGCGCTGTGCCGCGAACGCATTGGCCTGTTCGCCCGAGCGGCGGACACCCGCAAGGCTGTCGTCGACCTCGCGGAACGCCTGCAGCGCGGTGCGGCGATAGGCGAACGCCGCCTGGTCGCGACGCGCGGTGGCGGCATCGGCCTGCGCGCCCAGCCGGCCGCCGTCGAAGATTGGGCTGAGCACGCTCGCGCCGATCGAGAACACCGCGATCGGATCGGCAAGCGCACTCGACAGCACGACGCCCGCCGAGCCGGTGAGTGCGAGATTGGGCAGCATCGCCGCGCGCGCGCTGTCGAGCGAGCGGTCGGTCGCGACCAGCGTCTGCTCCGCCTGATACAGGTCTGGCCGGCGGCGCAGCAGGTCGGCGGGCAGCCCGTCGGGGATCGCGGGCGCGGCGAGCCGGTCGAGCGGCAGGCCGCGCGGGATCGGCCCGGGGACATCGCCGAGCAGCAGGCTAAGCGCGTTTTCCTGGCGGCTGATCGACAGTTCGGCGGCGGGGACGAGCTGTTCGGTGGCGTGATATTCCGCCTCGGCCTGACGCAGTTCGAGGTTCGAGGTGTAGCCGGTCTCGGCGCGGCGGCGGGCGATGCGCAGCCCCTCGGCGCGCGCGTCGAGCGTCTGGCGCGCGACCGCGAGCCGCTGGTCGAGCGCGCGCAGCGTGATGTAGCCGGTCGCGACGCTGCTCGCGATCGCAAGGCGGACGGTGTCGCGCGCCGCTTCGCTCGCGAGCAACTGCGCCTGTGCCGCGCGGCTCGCCTGGCGGAGCCGGCCGAACAGGTCGAGATCATAGCTGATGCTGACCGCGGGCTGCGCGCCGATCGCGTCCGACGGCGTGCCGAGCGCGCTGACGGTCTGCCCGGTGGTACCGGGCGCGGATCCGTTGACCAGCGGCGTCTGCTGCGCCCGTGCCAGCCGCGCGGCGGCGCGCGCCTCGTCGATCCGCGCGGCGGCCGCCCCCAGATCGGGGCTGTTGGCAAGCGCCCGCGCGACGAGGCTCGTCAGCGCGGGATCACCAAACGCGCTCCACCAGTCCGCCCGGATCGGCGTACCCGGCCCCAGCGCGGTCCGCCACGCCGGCGGCGGCGCGACCGCGGTAGCGGCGGGCGCCTCGGGGCGGGGGCCGATACACGCGGAGGCGAGCAGCGCGAGGGGGAGGGCGGCGGCGGTCCGCCATGCGTGTTTGCGCCGCCACGTCCGCACGCCGCCCCACGCTCGCACTGCTGGCCAACACCCCGGCACGCCGCGCCGCACCCGCACTGTTAACCACCACCCCGGCGAAGGCCGGGGTCCAGTTGGGAAGGCCGCAGTAACGGCGGACAGCGCTACGTCATCGCCGCCCCCCAACTGGGCCCCGGCCTCCGCCGGGGTGGGGATTCTCGCCGGGGTAGCGGTTTTGATTGGGGCGGCGGCGTGGGTCGGCGCAGCGCCCTCCCTCAAGATGTCTCCCCGCGAAGGCGGGGACCCAGGCTGGGCTCCCGCCTCCGCGGGAGAACAGGACGCACGCGCGGCGTCGGGCACCGCCCGCACCCCCTGCCACCACCCCGGCGAAGGCCGGGGCCCAGTTGAGAAGGTCGCAGTAACGGCGGACAGTGCTCCGTTATCGCCGTCCCCCAACTGGGCCCCGGCCTCCGCCGGGGTGGGGATCCTGGTTTCGCTTACCGCCCCTGCCAAAATGTTTCCCCGCGAAGGCGGGGACCCAGTCTGGGCTCCCGCCTCCGCAGGAGAACAGGACGCGCGCGCGGCGTCGGGTATCACCCGCACCCCCTGTCTCCACCCCGGCGAAGGCCGGGGCCCAGTTGGGAAGGCCACAGTAACGGCGGACAGCGCTACGTCATCGCCGTCCCCCAACTGGGCCCCGGCCTCCGCCGGGGTGGAAATCCTGGCTTGGCTTACCGCCCCTACCAAAATGTCTCCCCGCGAAGGCGGGGACCCAGGCTGGGCTCCCGCCTCCGCGGGAGAACAGGACACGTCGAACCGGCGCAACATCACCGCGGCCCCGGCCCGCCGGCGGTATCGACCCGCGCCTGCACCGACATCCCCGGCCGCAACCGCGCGCTCAGCGGCTGGCCCGGATCGACGCGGATGCGGACCGCGATTCGCTGCGGCACCTTGGTGAAGTTGCCTGTCGCATTGTCCGCCTTCAGCACCGCGAATTCCGAGCCGGCCGCGGGCGAGATCCGTTCGACGCGCCCGGTCAGCCGTTCGTTCGCGAGCCCGTCGACCGTAAACGACGCGGGCTGGCCGACCGCCATCCGCGCGGTCTGCGCTTCCTTGAAGTTCGCGATCACCCAGGTTTCGGGCGGCACGAGGAACATCAGCTGCGACCCCGCGGTCACATATTGGCCGAGCCGGACGCCGACCTCGCTCAGCCGCCCCGTCTCGGGTGCGCGGATCACCGTGTTGGCAAGGTCGATCCGCGCGAGCTGGCGCGCCGCTTCCGCGCCCGAGACGCCCGCCTCCTGGCCGCCGCGTCCGACCTCGACGGTGCGGATGTCCTGGCGGGCGATCTCGCGCGCGGCCTTGGCCTGCTGGACCTGTGCTTCCGCCTGGCGGAGCGCGGCGAGCGTCTGGTCGCGTTCGCGCAGACTGACCGAGCCGTCGGTGACGAGGTCGTTGACGCGCGCCATGTCCGCCTGCGCGCGCATCAGCTGCGCCGCGGCATTGGCGACCGCGGCGTCCTGCGCGGCAAGGCTCGCCTGGCGGCTGCGCGCGGTCTGGAGGCTGTTCGACAGCGTCGCCGCCTGCGCGTCGACCTGCGCCTGCGCCTGGTCGATCCGCTGGCGATAGATGCGGTCGTCGATCTTCACCAGCGGATCGCCCGCCTTCACATCCGCGAAGTCGCGCACGAGCACCTGCGTCACATAGCCGCTGACCTGCGGGCTGATCACCGTGGTGCGGCCGCGGACATAGGCGTTGTCGGTCGACTGGTAGCTGGTCGCGAACGGCGGCAGCCGCCACGCCGCGAGCACCGCGCAGACACCCGCGATCACGAGCAGGACGATGACGCCGATGACCCGCGGGCTCGGCGGCTGCGGTCGCCAGCCCGAGCCGACCGGGGTGGCGGGCGTCGCGGCGGGCGCAGGCGCGGCCGTAGGCGCGGTGGCCGTCTCCGCCTGTTTCTCCTCCGTCGCGGGTCCTTCTGCCACCGGGCTGCGGGCGTCGGTCATGTCGTCCTCTCAAGTCGCGCACGGCGTTCGCGTCGTTGGCGCCGCACCATCAGGAAGACGAGATACCCGAACGTCCCTCCGGCGAGAATCGCGACCAAGCGGAAGACGTCGGCATAGGCAAGCACGTTTGCTTCGCGCGTCGTGGTCTGGGACAAAATCGCCGCGCCTTCCGCGCTGCGCAGCGTCGGGTCGACGATCACCCGGCCGACCGCGGCGCCGCCCGCGGCGATGCGCTGCGCGACGATCGGGTCGGTCGGCGAGATCTGCTGGACGAGGGCCGCGCTGTTCGCCTTCTCGCGAATCACCTGATAGCTGCCGAGCAGCGCGGTGCCGCCGAGCCCGCCGAGCGAGTTGATGATCCCGAACAGCGCGATGAAGCTGATGATGTGCCCCGCACCCTCCTTCAGCGCGCGAGTCATCCCGAACAGCAGCGCCGGGCCGAGGAAGAAGGTCGCGGAGAAACCGATGATCGCCTGGGTCACGTACATCTGCGGCGCGCGCGTCAGGCTGGTCGCGTAGGAATCGAACCACGCCGCCACCGCGACCAGCCCGATCGCAAGCATGATCGGGTGGCCGAGCCGCTCGACGTCGAGCGTCACCGCGCTCGCGATCACGCCCGCGACCGAGGCGACGAAGATGATCAGGAAGAACGGGATGAGCTGGTCGTTGTTCTGCCCCAGCACGGTCAGCAGCCCGACCGCGGCATAGGTCTGTTCGGACAGCACGATCCGCGCCATCACGATGACGACGGTGAAGCGCAATATGTCCGCGCTGCCGAGCCAGCGGGTGTTGAGCAGCGGGTTGACGCGGTGATGCTCGACGACGATCGCGGCGGCGAACATCGGGATCGCGACGATCAGCGCCCACCCGATCCACGGCGCATTGGTCCACCACAGGATCCGCCCGAGCCCGAGCACCGCGGCGAACAGCGCGGTCGACCCCGCGAACAGCACGAAGGTGAGGAAGTCGAGCGGCTCGAACGCCTTGCTCCGCGTCGTCGGCGGCAGGCGCAGCGCCGCGACCGCGGCGAGCGACAGCAGCGCGAGGCCCAGCTCGAACAGGTACAGGGTCCGCCACTGCGACATGGCGAGCAGGTCGGGCGAGAACAGCCGCGCGAGCGGCGTCGCGCATTGCGGGATGCCAATGCCGAGCACGACTGCCTTCAGCCGCCATTTCGCGGGCAGCGACTGCATCACATAATAGAGGCACAGGCTGCTGAGCGCGGCGCCCGCCATCCCGCTGATCGCCCGCACCGCGATCGCGGTGGCGAACCCGTGGACGAACAGATGCGCGAGCGTCACCAGCACATAGAGCGTGAGGAAGATCAGCGCGAAGGGCCTGAGCCCGAACTGCGCGCGGAACTTGATCATCAGCAGGTTGATGCTGACGTTGGTCATCACATAGACCGTCGGCAGCCACGCGATCTCCGCCGGATCGAGCCCGAGCGCGCCCTGCAGCGTGTAGGTGTTCGCACTGATCAGCGCGTTGCCGAACCCGACCGTCAGCCCGAGGAGGATGCCGATCAGCGCATAGGCGATCTGGCGATGCCGCGGATGCGCGGGCGAGCCCGGCGAGCCGGGAAGGACGGGCAGTTCGTGCGGTGCGAACGTCCAGTCTTCCTCGCTCAGGAAGCGTCTGATTCTCCGGGCGATCATGGTCGCTGTCTTGTGGCATGATCACGGGGGCACGTCATCCGGGAACAGGGTTCGCGGCGAGCGACCCGCGTCAGAAAAGCACACCACCCCGGCGAAGGCCGGGGCCCAGTTGGGGGACGGCGGTAACAGCGGGCCGCCCTCCATTACTGCGACCTCTCCAACTGGGCCCCGGCCTCCGCCGGGGTGGTCGCCATCGTGGTGGATGTCCCCCCCCCATGCTGCACCGCAGCGGAACATCCCCGCACCCGCACCGTTGCGCTGTCATGCGCATATTCAGATCGCTCAACATACCACCCGAATGGGTCTGGCTGGAAAGCGTCGCCGTGGTCTCGGCGGCGGTGCTCTTCGCGCTGGTCGCGCACTGGCTGACGATGCGGATCGCCGGCCATGCACAGCGGCGGTCGACCGCCAAGACCGACGGACTCGTCCTCGCGCGCGTCCGCCGGCCGCTGCGCGCGGTGTTCGTCGCGGTCAGCGTCGCATTCGTCGCGCGGATCCTGCCGATGGACGACGATATCGAGGAATTGTGGAAGCAGCTGCTCGGCTTCCTCGTCCCCGCTTTGCTCGGCTGGCTCGCGGTCGCCGCCCTGCGCGCATTCCAGGACGTGATCGAGATCCGCTCGGACATCACCGTCGAGGACAATCTGCGCGCGCGGCGCAAGCGCACCCGCGCGGCGATCCTCGGCCGGATCGGCACCTTCTTCATCATCTTCATCAGCGTCTGCCTGATGCTGCTCAGCGTCCCCGGCATCCGCTCGATCGGCGTCACGCTGATGGCCTCGGCGGGTATCGCCGGCCTCGTCGTCGGTGCCGCCGCCCAGCCTGCGCTGAAGAATTTGATCGCCGGCGTGCAGATGGCGTTCACCGAACCGATCCGGCTCGACGACGTGCTGATCGTCGACGGCGAATGGGGGCGGGTCGAACAGATCAACCTGACCTTCGTCGTCATCAAGATCTGGGACGAACGCCGCCTCGTCGTGCCGGTGTCGAAATTCCTCGAACAGAGCTTCCAGAACTGGACGCGCGAAACCAGCCAGCTGATGGGCTCGGTCTTCTGGTATGTCGACCCGTCGACCGACGTGCCCCGCCTGCGCGAGAAGCTCGCCGAGGTGGTGAAGGCCAATCCGCGCTGGGACGGGCGGTTCTTCAACCTCCAAGTCACCGACATGAAGGCGGACGCGGTCGAACTCCGCGCGCTGATGACCGCCAAGAACGCCTCGGTCGCGTTCGACCTGCGCTGCGACGTCCGCGAGGCGATGCTGGCGTATATCACGGCGGAAATGCCCGAGGCGATGCCCCGCGGCCGCCTGCTGATGGCGCCGGACCCGGTGCGGGGTGTCGCGCCGTAACGCTGGCGCGGCGTAGGACACCCGTCACCCTGACGAAAGTCAGGGCCCAGGGTCACGGGCGCTGCTCTGTATGGCTCCGGGTCCTGACGGTCGTCAGGATGACGGGTCTTGGGGAAAACCCATCACCGCTCCGCGCCATCCCAACCCAAGCCGTCATCCCCGCGCAGGCGGGGATCCATATTGGCTGGCCGTGGAGGGGACTCGCGGGGGTAGCCAGTCGGGATCCCCGCCTGCGCGGGGATGACGGGGCGGCGGTTGAATGACGAGGCCAACCAAGGCTAAGTGTCGTTACGCCTCGACATGCTCCGGCGCATCCTCAAGCGCGGTGATGAACAGTTCGCACCACCACATCACGTCCTCCTTGCGGACGTTGTCGATCAGCTTCTCCCAGCGCGCCTTGCGCTCCGCCAGCGGCATCTTCAGCGCGCGCGCGATCGCGTCGGACATTTCCTCCGGGCTGTACGGGTTGACCAGTACCGCATCCGACAGCTGCGCTGCCGCGCCCGCGAACTGCGACAGGATCAGCACGCCGGGATCCTCGGGATCCTGCGCCGCGACATATTCCTTCGCGACCAGATTCATTCCGTCGCGAAGCGGCGTCACCAGCCCGACCCGCGCCGCGCGGTAGATGCCCGCCAGCACGTCGCGCGGAAAGCCCTGGTTGACGTAGCGGATCGGCGTCCAGTCGATGTCCGAGAACTCGCCGTTGATCCGCCCCGACATCGAATCGAGGTTCGCGCGGATCTCCTGATAGGTGTCGACCTTCTCGCGCGAGGGCGGCGCGATCTGGAGCATGTAGACCAGCCCGCGGTGATCGGGGTGCGACGCGAGGAACCGCTCATAGCCCGAGAAGCGCTCGGCCAGCCCCTTTGAATAATCGAGCCGGTCGACGCCGACGATCAGGCTGCGCCCGGTCGCCGACATGTACATCCGCTCCTTCGCGTGGCGCGCGGTGTCGCTGCTCGCGGACTTTTCGAAATCGGCGGTCTCGATCCCGATCGGCGTGGTGATCGCCTTGATCGTCCGGTCGCCGACCGTCACCCAGCCATCCTCGCCGACCACGCCGTCGAGCTGGCTGGTGACGTAGTGCAGGAAGCTGTCGAGCCAGTCCTGCGTCTGGAACCCGACCACGTCGTACGCGAACATCGATTCGACGAGGGCGCGGTGGCTCGGCAGCGACAGCAGCATCGCCATCGGCGGCCAGGGGATGTGGAGGAAGAAGCCGATCTTGTTCTCGACCCCCAGCTTGCGCAGCTCGCGGCCCAGCGGGACGTGATGATAATCATGCACCCAGACGAGATCGTCGGGCTCGATCAGCGGCAGCACCGTCTCGGCAAAGCGCTTGTTCACCCGCGCATAGCCGCTGGAGAAATCGCGTTCGAACTCGGTCAGGTCGATCCGGTAATGGAACAGCGGCCACAAGGTCCGGTTCGCATAGCCGTTATAATATTCGTCGAAATCCTGTTCCTCGAGGTCGATCGTCGCGGTGGTGACGCCCTTGCCCTGCTGGAAATTGATATGCCCGGTAAAGGTCTCGGTGGTCGCGCCCGACCAGCCGAACCAGACCCCGCCCTTTTCGCGCAACGCTGCGAGCAGCGCGACCGCGAGGCCGCCCTGGTTGCCCGACGGCGCGTCGACCGATTGCACCCGATTCGAAATGACGACCAGGCGACTCATCGTACGGCGCTCCAGGGTTTGCTGAGGAGGACGGCGCAGTTGATCAGCCCCACCAGCGAATAGGTTTGCGGATAATTGCCCCACAGCTCGCCGGTGTTCGGATCGATATCTTCCGACAACAGGCCCGCAGGGGTACGCCGTGCGACCATCTCGGCGAAGAGCGCGCAGGCGTCTGCAGTGCGGCCGGTCGCGTGCAGCGCCTCGATCAGCCAGAAGGTGCAGACGTTGAACGCGGTATGCGGCAGGCCGAAATCATCCTCGGTCGCATAGCGCAGCATGTGGCTGCCGCGGCGCAGACCCTCCTCGACCGCCTTCAGCGTCGACTGGAAACGGGGATCGTCGGGCGCGAAGAAGCGCAGGTCGAGCAGCTGGATCAGGCTCGCGTCGAGATCGTCGCCACCGAACGTCGCGGAGATGCGCTGCGTCTCCTCGCGCCAGGCCGAGGTCTCGATCGTCTTGCGGATCGTGTCCGCGCGCGCGTTCCAGAACGTCCGGCGATCCTCGAGCCCGAGCACGCCCGCCGCATTGGCGAGCCGGTCGCACGCCGCCCAGCACATCGCCGCCGAATAGGTATGGACATGCGCCTTGGTGCGCAGTTCCCACAGCCCCGCGTCGGGCTTGTCATAGGTTTCCCAGGCGCGATCGCCGACGAGCTCTAGGCTCTTGAAATCCTCATGGCTCGACATGCGGAACAGCCGCTGGTCGAAGAACGCCTGGACGTCGGACAGGATGATCTGGCCGTACGCATCGTGCTGGATCTGCTCATACGCCTGGTTGCCGACGCGGACCGGGCCCATGCCGCGATAGCCCGGCAGCGCGGGCGCGACTCGCTCGACCAGCGTCGCCTCGCCGCCGACGCCGTAGAGCGGCTGGACATGCCCGCCCTTCGACGCGTCGACGATGTTGCGCAGATATTCGAGATACCCCTCGAGCACATCGAGCGCGCCGAGCCGGTTGAGCGCCTGCACCGTGTAATAGGCGTCGCGGATCCAGCAATAGCGGTAATCCCAGTTGCGCTCCGACCCCGCATGTTCGGGGATCGAGGTGGTGAGCGCGGCGACGATCGCGCCGGTCTCCTCGTGCTGGCAAAGCTTCAGCGTGATCGCCGCGCGGATGACGACGTCCTGCCATTCGACCGGGGTCGCCAGCCCGCGCACCCAGTGGCGCCATTCGTCCTTGGTCCGCGTCAGCATCGCCTCGGCCGCCTCGTGCAGCACGCCGGCAAAACTCTCGTCGGGCCCCAGGAACAGGTGCATCGGCCGTTCGAGCCGGAACCAGCGCTCGCCGACGATATGCCCGACCGGCGCGTCGGTGGTGAGCCGCAGCGTCTGGTCGTCCATCAGGAAGCGGATATGGTTCGACCCCTGCGTATGCGTGGTCGGCTGGCCCCAGTTGGTCGCGACGCGCAGGCGGATGCGGATCCGCGGGCTGCCCGCGACGGGCTTCACCATCCGCACGAAGCTGGTCGGGCGATAGGTCCGCCCCTCGCGCACGAAGCGCGGGCAGAAATCGGTGACCTCGACCGCGTTGCCCGCCTCGTCCTCGTGCCGGGTGACCAGGATCGGGGTGTTGCGGATATAGGCCTGCGTCGTCTTCGCGCTGCCCTCGAGCTCGATCGCCCACAGCCCCGTCTCGGGGGCGTCGCCACCGAGCAGCGCGCAGAAGGCGGGGTCGCCGTCGACGCGGGGCACGCAGCCCCAGACGAACGTGCCGGTGCGGTCGATCAGCGCGGACACTTGGCAATTGCCGATCGGCCACAGGTTCATGTCCGGCGTCGGGTTGCTGTCAAATGGGCGGGGGGCGAGCGGGGTAGCGGTCATCATGATTCCAATATGGCGGCAATCCAGCCGCGAAGGGCCGCGACATCGTCGAGGCGGTAGGTGGCGGCGGTAGGGCGTTCGGGGCCGATCAGGATCCCGGCGCCGCCCAGAGCGTGTGCGGCGACGAAACCATCCTCGTCGGTGACGTCGTCGCCGAAGAAGAACGGGCGGCTGCCGACCAGCGCCGGCGCGGCGATCAGGTCGCGCAACGCCGCGCCCTTGTCGCCGGGCGTGCGCAGCTCGACCATCATCTTGCCGCGCTGGAGCGTCAGGCCGTGCGTGCGCGCGAGATCTTCGGCAAGGCGGACCGCATCCGCCTCGAACGCCGGTGCCATCCGGTAATGCAGCCCGGCGCCGAGCGATTTCGCCTCATAGACCAGTGCGTTCGCCTCGGCATAGGCGCGCAGCGCCTCGGCGGCGGTCTCGAGCGAGGCGGGGCGTTCGGCGGCGACATGGCCGTCCTCGGGCGTGCGGCGTTCCGCGCCGTGGCTGCCCGCGACCGCGAACCGCCGCGCATGCTGGCCGAGCATCGCATCGAGCTGCGCGATCGACCGCCCGCTGATGATCGCGACGCGCGCCGGAAAGCGCAGGGCGAGCCGGTCGAGCTGGTCTAGCAAGCCGGCATCGACGACCACCGCATCGGGGGTCGGGGCCAGATCGACCAGGGTGCCATCGAAATCGAAGAACAGGCTGGCGTCGTCGCGGACGTGCGGCGGGGGTGCGAGGACTTCAGTCGCAGGCTGGCGTTCGGCAAGCATGGTCGTCTAACCCCCGGCTGTGACGCTCCGTTCCGCTGCACTGCAAAATTGGAACGGGTGCGGTTCGATTGCCGTCATAGCAGGCGTTGGGCATCGGGGCGATGCTTCGGGGCCGTCACGCCCTCCTCCGTCATCCTGACGAACGTCAGGACACAGAGCCACGAGCGCCACCCCACCCCCACCGTCATCCTGACGAAAGTCAGGATCCAGAGCCACGAGCGTCACCCTGTGTTACCCTGGATCCTGACTTTCGTCAGGATGACGGAAGAGAGGGATGGCGACAGCGCAGCAAGGCCGCACGGCCGCACGCACCCACCCACAGCTCGCCCCGGTTGCGACAGGTTGCGACACGAAACCACTGGACGAGGGAAGGGGCATTGCGTCATGCCTACCGCCCATGTCCCGCGTCCGAGCTTTCCTCCTCATGCCCGTCCTGCTCGCCGGCTGCTCGGTCGGGCCGGATTACCGTCCGAAGGCGGCGGCCGAGCTGGGGGTGCCCGACGCCTATTCCGTCACCCCCGCGACCAGCCCCGAGGACCTGACGCGCTGGTGGCAGCGGTTCGACGACCCCGTGCTCGGCCAGCTCGTCGAGCAGGCGGCGGCGACCAATCTCGACATCGCGCAGAGCGTCGCCCGCCTCCGCCAGGCGCGCGAGAGCCTGATCCAGAACCGCGCCTTGCTGCTCCCCACGCTCAGCGGCTCGGGCGGGTATCAGCGCAACGAGAATCTGCGCGGCGGCGGGCGGTCGTTCACCTTGCCCGACGGCACCGTCGTCGACACCGGCGGCGGCGGCACCAACAGCTTCACGCTCGGCGCGAGCGCCAGCTACCAGGTCGGCGTGTTCGGCGAGATCCGCCGCACGATCGAGGCTAGCCGCGCCGAGTACGCAGCCTCAGGCTATGACTATGCGACCGTGCTGATCTCGATCGAGAGCGAGGTCGCGCGCAACTATGTGCTCGCCCGGCTGTATCAGCAGCAGCTCGCCAATGCGCGCGCCTCGCTGACGATCCAGGACGACAATCTCGAGATCGCCGGGTTCCGCGTCCAGGCGGGGCTCGTCTCCAGCCTCGACCAGGAACAGGCGCGCGCGCAGCGGGCCCAGACCGCGGCGACGATCCCGAGCCTCGACCAGCAATATGCCGCCGCGGTCGCGCGGATCGGCGTGTTGACCGGGCAGGCGCCGGGCGCGCTCCGGCCGCTGCTCGCGCCGGTCAAGCCGATCCCGGTCGGGCCGAAGGCGGTCGGCGTCGGTATTCCCGGCGACACGCTGCGCCAGCGTCCCGACATCCGCTCGGCCGAACGCGCGCTGGCCGCCGCCACCGCGCGGATCGGGGTGGCCAAGGCACAGCTCTATCCCGCGCTCGCGATCACCGGCAACATCAACACCAACGCCACCTCGATCGGCAATATCGGCGATGCGATCACCGGCGGGCTGTTCGCGGGGCTGACCCAGGCGATCTTCAACGGCGGCCGGCTGCGCAGCCAGGTGCGGACCAGCGAGGCCGCCGCCGACGGCGCACTCGCCTTCTACAAGTCGACCGTGCTGACCGCGCTCGAGGATGTCGAGAATGCGGTCGTCGCGCTCCAGACCGCGCAGGAGCGTGAGCGCCAGTTCGCCATCGCGCTCGATGCCGCGAACAACTCCGCGATCCTCAGCCGCAGCCAGTATCGCACCGGGCTGACCGACTTCACCACGCTCAACCAGCAGGAGGTCGCGCTCCTGTCCGCGCGCAACGGCGCGACCCAGGCGCGCGCCGACGCGGCGACCGCGCTGGTCGCGCTCTATGCCGCGCTTGGCGGCGGCTGGGACGCGACCGTGATCCCGCAAGCGCCCATCTCCAATCCAGAGGCACGCTGATGGCCGACGCATCGATCGACGACTTTCTGGGCGTGAGGCCGCAGGCCCCCTGGAAACGCTACATCAAATGGGTCGCGATCGCGGTCGGCGTCGTGCTGCTCTGCCTGCTGCTCGCCAAGTGCTTCGGCGCCAAGGAGCAGACGCAATATTCGACCCAGGCGGCCGAGCGCGGCAACCTGACCGTGACGGTGTCCGCGACGGGCAAGCTCGCGCCAACCAACCAGGTGACGGTCGGGTCGCAGCTGTCGGGGCTGGTCACCAAGGTGGTCGCCGACGTCAACGACCGCGTCGTCGCGGGCCAGCCGCTCGCGCTGATCGATCCCGAACAGCTCGACGACCAGATCCGCCAGGGCAATGCACAGCTCGCCGCCAACCAGGCGCAGGTGAACCAGGCGCAGGCGACCGTCGCCGAATCGCGCGCACAGCTCAACCGGCTCGAGGAGGTCGCGCGACTGTCGGGCGGGCGCGTGCCGTCCAAGACCGAGCTTCAGGCCGGCCGCGCCGACTATCAGCGCGCGCTCGCCGCGCAGAAGGTCGCCGAGGCCAATGTCGTCGCCAGCCGCGCCGCACTCGCGCAGAGCCAGACGCAGCGCGCGCGTGCGATCATCCGCTCGCCGGTGACCGGCGTCGTGCTCGCGCGGCAGATCGATCCCGGCCAGACCGTCGCGTCGTCGTTCAACACGCCGACGCTGTTCGTCATCGCCGAGGACCTGACCAAGATGAAGCTCGAGGTCGCGATCGACGAGGCGGACGTCGGCGAGGTCAAGATCGGCCAGCGCGCCAACTTCACCGTCGACGCCTTTCCCGGCAAGACCTTCCCCGCGACGATCACGCGTGTCGATCTCGGCTCGAACCTGACGGTCAGCTCGGCGACGTCGTCGAGTTCGAGCACCAGCACGACGACCACCACCGGCCAGGTCGTGTCCTACGCCGCCGACCTGACCGTGGCCAATCCGTCGCTCACGCTGCGCCCGGGAATGACCGCGACCGCCGATATCGTCACCTCGGACAGGCAGCGCGTGCTGCTCGTCCCCAACGCAGCGCTGCGGTTCAAGCCGACCGCCGCGTCGGGCGATGCGGGCGGCGGCATTGCCGGCTCGCTGACCTTCCGGCCGCGGCGCGGCGGCGGGGCGGAACGGACCGCGACGCTCGGCCGCGGCGCGCAGCAGACCATCTATGTGAAGGGCGCCGACGGCACGCCGCAGCCGGTGCAGATCACCACCGGCGACACCAACGGGACGATGACCGAGGTCCTGTCGGGCAATCTCCAGCCCGGCGCGCAGGTCATTACCGGCCAGCTCGCCAGCGGCTCGGACGAGACCAAGCGCGGCGGCGGTGGCCGTCGCGGTGGTGGCGCGAGCAAGGGCGGGGGCGGTGGCCAGTAATCCGCCCCTGATCTCGCTGCGCGGCGTCACCAAGACGTACGGCGCGGGCGCGACGATGTTCCAGGCGCTCAAAGGCGTCGACCTCGACATTGCCGGCGGCGATTTCGTCGCGGTGATGGGGCCGTCGGGGTCGGGCAAGTCGACGACGATGAACATCCTCGGCTGTCTCGACGTGCCGAGCGCGGGGACGTTCCTGTTCCGCGGTCATCATGTCGAGACGCTCGACCGCGACCAGCGCGCGCTGCTCCGCCGTAAATATCTCGGCTTCGTGTTCCAGGGGTTCAACCTCCTGTCGCGCACCTCCGCGCTCGAGAATGTCGAGCTGCCGCTGCTCTATCGCGGCGACGAGAAGCGCGCGCGGCGTGCGGCGGCGATGGCGAGCCTCGACACGGTCGGGCTGGCGGACTGGTGGGACCACACCCCCGCCGAGCTGTCGGGTGGCCAGCAACAGCGCGTCGCGATCGCGCGCGCGCTGGTGACGAACCCCGATGTGCTGCTCGCCGACGAACCGACCGGCAACCTCGACAGCGAACGCTCGGTCGAGATCATGCAGCTGCTGACCCGGCTCAACGCGGAGCAGAACATCACCGTCCTGATGGTCACCCACGAACCCGACATGGCCGCCTTCGCGCGCACCGTCGTCCACTTCAAGGACGGCCTCGTCGAACGCATCGAAAGCCGCCACGAGCAAGGCGAAAGGGTCGAGTCGTGATGGCCCCGTCTTCCCCCCTCCCGCAAGCGGCAGGGGCCGGGGGTGGGCACGCGCTCACGTCGCATGCACCGGCGGCGATAGTCGGTCACGCCTCGATCGTGGTGTTTGCCGAACCCGCGAGCCCACCCCCCGACCCCCTCCCGCAAGCGGGCGGGGGAGACGAACCATTGCGCGGGGATAACGTCTAATGTTCGGCACCACCCTCTCGCTCGCGCTGCGCTCGATCCGCCGCCACATCCTGCGGTCGTTCCTGACCATTCTCGGCATCGTCATCGGCGTCGGGGCGGTCGTGACGATGGTCACGCTCGGCAAGGCGACGACCGCGGCGGTACAGCAGTCGATCTCCGCGCTCGGCACCAACATCCTGCAGATCCGGCCGGGTCAGGGCTTCGGTCGTGGCGGCGGCGGACCGCGGCCGCCCGACTTCAAGCCCGAGGACGTCACTGCGGTCGCCAACCAGATCGCCGGCGTCACCGCGGTCGCCCCCCAGGCGCAGGCTACCGCCACCGCGATCTACGAAGGCGCGAACTGGTCGACGACGATCAACGGCACCACCAGCGCCTATTTCCAGGTCCAGCCCTGGCCGCTGGCGAGCGGGCGGATCTTCACGCCGGTCGAGGAGGCGTCGGGCAAGGCGGTGTGCATCATCGGCAATACCGTGCGCACCAACCTGTTCCGCGGCGGCGACGCGGTCGGCCTTCGCATGCGAATCGGCGCGATCAGCTGCGACGTGATCGGCGTGCTGTCGACGCGCGGGCAGGCGGGGTTCGGCGGCGATCAGGACGACGTGGTCATCATGCCGATCAAGGCGGTGCAGCGCCGCTTCACGGGCAATCGCGACATCCGGCTGATGCTGGTGGGCGTCGACCAGAAATTCTCGACCGCGACCGTGCAGGCGTCGATCACCGACCTGCTGCGCGAACGCCGGACGATCACCGCGGGCAAGGAGGATGATTTCAACATCTTCGATACCAAGCAGATTTCCGACACGCTGACCGGCACGACGACGTTGCTGACCGGCATCGTCGCGGCGGTCGCGGGGATCAGCCTGGTCGTCGGCGGGATCGGGATCATGAACATCATGCTGGTGTCGGTGACCGAACGCACGCGCGAGATCGGCATCCGGCTCGCGATCGGCGCGGTCGCGCGCGAGGTGCTGCTGCAGTTCCTCGTCGAGGCGATCGTGCTGTCGTGCCTGGGCGGGCTGATCGGGCTGGTGATCGCGCAGCTGGCGATCGCGATCATCGCGCCGCTGATCAAGGTCCAGTGGCTGTTCGTGCCCGAGATCAACCTGTTCGCGTTCGGCATCTCGGCGGTGATCGGCGTCGTCTTCGGCTATTTCCCCGCACGCCGCGCCGCCGCGATGAACCCTATCGACGCGTTAAGGCACGAGTGATCGCCGCGCGCGGGTCATGGACCAGCGCCTGCAGTCGCTCCAGATCCTCGGGCGTGTCGATGTCGATCAGCTCGGCCGGCGCGGTCACCACGTGCCGCCCCGCGCGCACCAGGTCGCGCGCGCCCGCATCGCCGTCGAGCGACAGCAGGAAGTCGAACCGGTCGCGCCCGAACAGGGCAGGGGGCGACGGCTTCACCCCGTCGCTCGACGCGACCACCGCATCCGCGCTGTCGGCGGCATCGAGCATCCGGTAGACATGCGCCGCGGTGACGCGCGGCATGTCGGCCAGCGCGATCAGCACCGCCTGCGCGCCGTCGTCCTTGGCGCGCTGCACGCCCAGCTTGACCGACTGCGCCATCCCCGCCGCGGGATCGTCATTATGCACCACCGCATAGCCATGACTCGCGAAATCGAGCGTGCAGCCATCGGTGACGACCAGCCGGTCGCGGAACGGGATCGCCTCGAACGCGGTGACGACGTGCAGCCCGACCGGCTTGTTGAGGAACGGCACCTCGAGCTTGTTCGGGATGCCGAACCGCTGCGATCGGCCCGCGGCGAGCAGGATGAGGACGACGTCTTCAGCCGCGATCATGGAACGCTCCGATCATCGCGGCGGCGACCGACAGCGCAATCTCGGACGGCCCGATCGCGCCGATGTCGATCCCGACGGGCGCGTCGATCCGGTCGATATTCTCACGGGTCACCCCCGCCGCGGCCAGCCGTTCGCGCCGCGCCGCATGGCTCTTCCGGCTGCCGAGCGCACCGACATAGGCAGCGTCGGTCGCAAGGGCAGCGATCAGCGCGGGGTCGTCGATCTTGATGTCGTGGCTCAGCGTCACGACCGCGGTCGACGGACCCGGGCGCAGCGCCGCGATCGCCTCGTCGGGCCAGCGGTCGTCGAGCGTGACGCCGGGAAACCGCTCGTCGGTCAGGAAGCGCGCACGCGGGTCGATCACGACCGTCGCGATCCCCAGCTCGCGCGCGAGACCCGCCAGCGCCTGCGCGATCTGCACCGCGCCGACGATCAGCAGGCGGCGCGGCGGATCATAGCGGTTGACGAACACCTCGCCCGTCTCCGCCGGCCGCGCATCGCTGTGCCCGGTGGCGAGGTCGGTGGTCACCGTCAGCGCATCGCCCTGGTCGCGCGCATCGGCGATTCGGTCGAACAATTCGGGGTCGAACCCCTCGGCCGAGACCGGCTGCACCATCACCGCGATCTCGCCGCCGCAGGGCAGCCCGACTTCCCACGCGGCCGCATCCGCGACGCCGTAGTTCCGCAGCTGGAACGGCGCGCCGGCGATCACGTCGGCGGCGGTGGCGAGGATGTCGCTCTCGACGCAGCCGCCCGAGACGGAGCCCTCGAACCGGCCGTCCTCGTGGACGAGCATGTGGCTCCCCTTGGGGCGCGGCGCCGAGCCCCAGGTCGAGACGACCGTGGCGATCGCCATCTTCTCGCCCTTCCAGGTCTTCGCCGCAGCAATCACGCTATCGTTTTCGGCCATGTCTTCTCTCTCTTCTCGTTCCTCCGCATCGGCGTGGGAACAGACGTTACAGCGCGGGCAAGCCCTCGAGCAGCTTGTCGAGCGTCACCGGGAAATCGCGCACCCGCACACCGGTCGCATTGTAGATCGCGTTGGCGACCGCCGCGCCCGCACCCGAAATGCCGAGCTCGCCGACCCCCTTGGCGCCCGCAGGGTTCGCCGAATCGTCGATCTCCTCGATGAAATAGGCCTCGAGCTGCGGAATGTCGGCGTTCACCGCGACGTGATATTCGCCGAAATCGGGGTTCACGAACGCGCCGGTGCGCGTGTCGACGACGCCCTCCTCGGTCAGCGCATAGGCGATGCCCCAGGCCATGCCGCCGATGATCTGGCTGGTCGCGGTCTTGCGGTTGAGCACGCGGCCGACGTCGAACACGCCGAGCATCCGCCGCACCCGCACCTCGCCGCTGACCGCGTTGACCGCGACCTCGACGAAATGCGCGCCGTGGCTCGCCTGGCTGGTCCGCTTGCTCTCCTTGCCGGGGCCGGTTTTCCCCATCGCGACGATCGGCGCCCCGCGCAGCAGGTCGGCAAGCTTCACCTGCCGCCCGCCCGCGCTGACGCACCCGTCGCGAAGGCTCAGCTCCTCGGGCGCCGCGTTCATCCGGAGCGCGAGCTCGGCCAGGATGTCCTCGCACGCCAGCACCACCGCGGACACCGCGCTCCCTGCACCGAACGACCCGCCCGACCCTGCGGTCGGCGGGAAGTCGGTATCGCCCAGCCGGACGTCGACATCCGCGACCGGCAGCCCGAGCATCTCGCCCGCGGCCTGTGCCAGGATCGTGTAGGTGCCGGTGCCGATATCGGTCATGTCGCATTCGACCGCAGCGCGGCCGTCCGCCTCGAGCCGCACGCGCGCCTGCGCCTGCACGGTGAAATTGCCGCGCAGGCTGGCCGCCATGCCGATCCCGATCAGCCATTCCCCCTCGCGCACCGATGCGGGCGCGGGGACGGCGGCGGGCCAGCCGAACCGCTCTGCCCCTTGCGTGTAGCAGTCGAGCATGCGCCGCGTGGAGAAGGGCTTGCCGCTGCCCGGATCGCAGTCGGGCTCGTTGCGGCGGCGCAGCTCGATCGGGTCGATTCCGAGCTGGACCGCGAGCTCGTCCATCGCGCATTCGACGCCGAACGTGCCGACCGCCTCGCCCGGCGCGCGGACCGCGCCGCTCGCAGGCAGGTCGACGCGGACGAGGTCGGTCCTGAACCGCCGCGACTCCCCGCGATAGAGCGGGATCGTCCCGAACGGCACGGGTTCGAGGAACGGCGCGTCGTCATTCTGCGCGGCGACGCTCTCATGCCCCATGCCCTGGATCACGCCGCGTTCGTCGGCGGCGATGCGGATGCGCTGCGTCGTATGCGAGCGGTGGTGGACGACATAGGCGGTCTGGCGCCGCGGCAGCGCGATCTTGACCGGGCGGCCGACCGCCTCCGCTGCGATCGCGGCGAGGATCGCCTCGGGGCCGACGCCGGTCTTGCCGCCAAAGCCGCCGCCGACATAGGGCGCGAGCACGCGGACCTTGTCGGCGTCGATCTTGAGCACCTTGGCGATCGTCTTGCGCGCGGCGCCGATCACCTGGTTGCTCGATCGCACCGTCAGCCGGTCGCCGTCCCACCAGGCGGTGGTCGCATGCGGCTCGAGCGCGGCGGGGAAATGCACCGGCGTCGTATAGGTCGCATCGAGCGTCACGGCCGCGTCGCGCATCGCCGCATCAAGGTCGCCCATGTCGACCGGCGGCACGAAGCCGATCGCGGGATCGGTATCGACTGGCTGCGCTTCGACATCGAACCGGTCCTCGCCCGCTTCGGTCTCGACGCGGACGAGTGCTGCGGCGTCGCGCGCGATCGCCTGGTCCTCGGCGACGACCACCGCGACGGGCTGGCCGAGATGGAGGATGACGTCGGTGTCGAACAGCGGCAGCGCGCTGGAATTGGACTCGCCCGCAGGCATGCGCGGATCGCCGTGGAGCACCGCAATCACGCCGGGCATCGCCTCGGCCGCACGCGCGTCGATGCTGAGGATGCGGCCGCTGCCGACCGGCGTACCGACGATCGCGGCATAGGCGACCCGCTCGGGCGTGCCCTCATAGGCATAATCGGCAACGCCGGTGACCTTCGCCGGCCCCTCGACCCGATCAATCCCGCGCCCGAGAACCCCCTGCGTCGCGCGGTCGAGCCCGGCCGGGCGGAACGCGGCGTCCATTACGTGGTCGGTCATAGGCTCGTCCTCGGGTGTGGAGGGTCTGAGATAGGGGGGGCGGGGGTGTTTGACGAGGGTGGCGGCGTGGTCTCAACGCCGCCCCAGCGCAGGCCGCAGCCACCCCACCACCACCACCCCGGCGAAGGCCGGGGCCCAGTTGGGAAGGCCGTCGTGACGAAGGACGATCCCCTGTCAGGAAAGTCCCCCAACTGGGCCCCGGCCTTCGCCGGGGTTGTAGTAAGGAGGGTGGCGCCCACCCCCACCTGTTTCCCCGCGAAGGCGGGGATCCAGGGTCACAAGCGACACCGCCCGTGACCCCTGGACCCCCGCTTTCGCGGAGGAGCAGATCAGACCGCCGGCAACTGATCCAGCAGCTTGTCCAACGTAATCGGGAACTCGCGCACCCGGATCCCCGTCGCATTATACACCGCATTCGCAACCGCAGCGCCCGCGCCCGAAATCCCCAGCTCGCCAATCCCCTTCGCGTGGATCGGGTTCGCATGGATATCCCGCTCGTCGACGAAGTGGACGTCCATCTGCGGCACGTCCGCATTGGCCGGCACGTGATATTCGCCGAGATCGTGGTTCACCAGCTTGCCGGTGCGCGTGTCGTGGATCAGATCCTCGGTCAGCGCGGTGCCGATGCCGAAGGTCATGCCGCCCAGGCACTGCGACCGCGCGGTCTTCGCGTTGAGCACGCGCCCCGCCGCGAACGACCCGAGCATCCGCCGCACGCGCGTCTCGCCGGTGATGACGTTGACCGCGACCTCGGCGAAGTGCGCACCGAAGCCTGCCTGCGAGGTTTCCTTCTCCTGCTTGCCCGGCTTGATATGCCCGGTCGCCTCGAGGCCCTTGCCGACCAGCTCGCCGATCGGCGTCGAGCGGTTGTCGCCGATCGCCTTGCCGTCCTTCAGCGTCAGGCCGTCCTCGTCGACGCCCATCGCCTTGGCGATCTTGCCGCGCAGCATCTCGCAGGCGAGATAGACCGCGGTCCCCGACGAGGCCGCACCCCAGGACCCGCCCGACCCCGCGGCGGGGGGATCATTGGTATCGCCCAGCGACATGGTGATGTTCTCGACCGGGATGCCCAGGATCTCCGACGCGATCTGCGCGAGGATCGTGTAGCTGCCCGTGCCGATATCGGTCATCGCCGACGACACGGTCGCGGTGCCGTCGGGATGGATCTCGACCTTGGCGGACGATTCCATCATCATGTTGCCGCGCACGGCGGACGCGACGCCCATGCCGATCAGCCACTCGCCCTCGCGGCGCGTGCCGGCCTTCTGCCGCTTGTCCCAGCCGAACCGAACGGCACCCTCGTCGAGCGCGCGCGTCAGGTTGCGCGACGAATAGGGGACGTCCTTCTCCGGATCGATCCGCGGATCGTTGCGCTTGCGCAGCTCGATCGGATCCATGTCGAGCTTTTCGGCGAGCTCGTCCATCGCACCCTCGAGCGCGAGCATCCCGACCGCTTCGCCCGGCGCGCGCATCGAGCCCGACAGGACGAGGTTCACGTCGACCAGCTCATGCGTGATCAGCCGGTTTTCGCCGCCATAGAGCAGGTGCGTGCCGATGCCGGCGGGCTCGAAATAATCCTCGGTCGACTGGTTCGACGCGAGCGTCTCGTGCCCGATCGCGGTCAACTTGCCCTCGGCATTTGCCGCGAGCCGGACGCGCTGCTCGGTGTTCGAGCGACGCACGGTCGCCTCGAACACCTGCGGGCGCGACATGACCGCCTTGACCGGACGGCCGAGCTGCTTGGCGGCGATCGCCGCCGCGACGCTCTCGGGCGCGATGCCGAGCTTCGACCCGAAACCGCCGCCGATATAGCGCGCTACGATCCGTACCTTCTTCTCCGACAGGCCGAGCGACTTTGCCAGCTGCTGCGCGTCTGACGTCGGCATCTGATAGGCGCCGTACAGCGTCAGCGAGCCGTCCTCTTCCCACACCGCGGTCGAGGCGTGCGGCTCCATCGCCGCCGAATTCTGGCTCGGCGTGACATAGGTCGAATCGACCGTCACCGCCGCATTGGCCATCGCCGTGTCGACATCGCCCTGCTTGAAATGCGCAGGGGCTGCATCGTCGGGGGGCGTCCGCGTCTCGTCGCGGTGCGCGGCGAAGTCATACTGGCCCTCGGCCTCGTCATAGACGATCGGCAGGCGGGCCGCCGCATCGCGCGCGACCTCGAAGCTCTCGGCGAGCACGATCGCGACGATCTGGCCGAAGAACGCGATGTCCTTGACGCCCTGCGTCGGTGCATCGGTCGCGCCGCCCTGTGCGGACACGCGGATGAACTGGTCGAAGTCGGTGACGACGTCGAGCACGCCGGGAATGCTCTTCACGGCATCGACGTCGATCGACACGACCTTGCCCGCGGAGATCTTCGTGCCGACGAGCACGCCGTAGGCCATGTCGTCGAACTGATATTCCGCCGCATAGGTCGCGGTGCCGCTGACCTTCAGCGGACCGTCGATCCGGTCGAGCGGCTTGCCGATGACGCCCTGAACGCCGCTGTCCAGAAGACTGTCCGGATGCGGCTTGTCCATCGTCAGGCTGTTGGTGGTTCCAAAACCGAACATGTTTATGCTCCCGTTACGGTGCGCAGCGTCGCGATAAGCGTGCGACGCGCGAGGGGGATCTTGAAGTCGTTCGAGCCATAGCCCTTGGCATCGGCGAGCAGCGCGGTCGCCGCGGCCTCGAAGGCCTCGTCCGACGGCGCCTTGCCGACCAGAGCGGCCTCGACCGCCGGATTGCGCCACGGCATCGGCCCGAGCCCGCCGAACGCGAGCGAGGCCGACGCGATCACGCCGTCCTTCACGTCGACCACGGCCGCGACCGAGACGAGTGCAAACGCATAGGACGCACGGTCGCGCACCTTGCGATAGGCCTGCTTGCCCTTGGGCGGTGCGGGCAGCTCGATATGCGTGATCAGTTCACCCGTCTCGAGCACGGTCTCGATCTCGGGCGTCGATCCCGGCAGGCGGTAGAATTCGTGCACCGAGATGCGCCGGCGATCGCCGTCCGCCTTCAAGGTCACGATCGTCGCGTCGAGCGCGCGCATCGCCACCGCCATGTCGCTCGGATGCGTCGCGATGCACTGCTCGCTGGTGCCGAGCACCGCGAGGATGCGGTTGAAGCCGCCGATCGCCGAACAGCCGCTGCCGGGCTCGCGCTTGTTGCACGCGGCCGCGGTGTCGTAGAAATAATAGCAGCGCGTCCGCTGGAGCATGTTGCCCCCGGTCGACGCCTTGTTGCGCAGCTGGCCCGATGCGCCCGCGAGCAGGGCGCGGCTCAGCACCTCGTACTTGGCGACAACGCGACGGTCGGCGGCGAGGTCGCTGTTCGGCACCAGCGCACCGATCGTCAGCCCGCCATCCTCGCGCTCCTCGATCTTCGCGAGATCGAGGCGGCTGATGTCGACGAGCGTGTCGGGCGTCTCGACCTGCAGCTTCATCAGGTCGAGCAGGTTGGTCCCGCCCGCGATGAACCGCGCGCCGGTCGTCCCGGCGTCCCGGACCGCGGCCTCGGGGGTCGCTGGTTTCTCATAGGTGAAGGTCTTCATGCCACCATCTCCCCGCGCGCATCGGCGTCCATCGCGGCGTCCTTCTCGTCCGCGGACCGGCCCTTGGGCGCGGTGTCACCGACTTCGCGGATCGCATCGACGATGTTCGGATAGGCGGCGCAACGGCACAGATTGCCGCTCATCCGCTCCGAAATCTCGGCATCGTCGAACTTGGGATCGGTCAGGTCGCCCGAGGCGTGGCTGGCCCAGCCCTTCTTGACCTCGTCGAGCATGCCGACCGCCGAGCAGATCTGGCCAGGCGTGCAATAGCCGCACTGGTAACCGTCATGCCGCACGAACGCATCCTGCAGCGCATGGAGGTTGCCCGGCTGGCCGAGCCCCTCGATCGTCGTGATCTCGTCGTCCTGGTGCATGACCGCGAGCGTCAGGCAGGAATTGACGCGGCGCCCGTTGATCAGGACGGTGCACGCCCCGCACTGGCCGTGGTCGCAGCCCTTTTTCGAGCCGGTGAGGCCGAGATGCTCGCGGCACAGGTCGAGCACCGAGGTGCGGATATCGGGCTCGGCGTCATATGATTGACCATTGATCGTGAAATGCATGGGGTCGCCCCTTCTGGATCCGGGAAATATGAGGACTGAACGCCGATGCGTCGAATGGTTTCCTATTGCGATTGGCTCTCACGAATCGCCGCGCTGGTACTTGGCGTCGCCGGCGGGCAATCTGTTGCGATGACACCGAAAAATCCTCCCTCGACACCCCCGATCGTGATCGCGCACCGCGGTGCGAGCGGGCTCCGGCCCGAACATACGCTCGCCGCCTACGACCTCGCGATCGATCAGGGCGCGGACTTCATCGAGCCCGACCTCGTCCCGACGAAAGACGACGTGCTCGTCGCACGGCACGAAAACGCGATCGCCGACACGACCGACGTCGCCGACCATCCCGAATTCGCCAGCCGCCGCACGACCAAGACGATCGACGGGCACAACCTCACCGGCTGGTTCGTCGAGGATTTCACGCTCGCCGAACTGAAGACGCTGCGCGCGAAGGAGCGGCTGCCGAAACTCCGCCCCGCGAACACCGCCTATGACGGCCGGTTCGAGATCCCGACGCTCGCCGAGATCATCGCACTCGCCAAGCGGCGCTCCGCCGAGACGGGCCGCACGATCGGCATCTATCCCGAGACCAAGCACCCAACCTATTTCGCCGGCATCGGCCATCCGACCGACCTGCTGCTGGTCGCGCAGCTCAAGGCGGCGGGCTGGGATTCGGCGACGGCACCGGTGTTCATCCAGTCGTTCGAGGTGAAGAACCTCCAGCGGCTCCACGCGGTGACGCGGGTGCGCCTGATCCAGCTGATCGACGGCGAGGGCGGCCCCGCCGACGCCGCCCAGCCTAGCTATGCGGCGATGATCACGCCCGCGGGCCTGAAGGCGGTGGCGGGCTATGCGTACGGCATCGGCCCGAACAAGGGCATGCTGTGGGCGGGCACGACGCCGTCGCCGCTGGTCGCCGACGCGCATGAAGCGGGGCTGCGCGTCCATCCCTGGACCTACCGCGCGGAGAACATGTTCCTCCCCAACCGCTTCCGCCGCGGCACCGATCCCGCCGCGCAGGGCGACATCGCCGCGGAGATCGACGCCGGGCTCGCGCAAGGTATCGACGGATTCTTCACCGATTTTCCGCTATACGGAGCGCAGGCGCGCGATCGGCTGCGCGCGGGAGTGAAGTAGATGCGTAAGGTTCTTCCCGTTCTGGCGATCCTGCCCCTGATGACCGCGGGCTGCATCAGCACTGCGACGTCGATCGTGAAGGCGCCGTTCCAGGTCGCCGGCAAGGCGGTCGACTGGACCACCACCAGCCAGGAGGAATCGGACCGCAATTACGGCCGCAAGATGCGCAAGCAGGAGGCCGAGGAGGGCAAGCAGCGCAAGGAACTCGCCAAACGTTGCAAGAAGGACCCCCGGCGCGGCGAATGCGGGCAATATCAGGGGTACCGCGCGGGGGAGTGAGGGGAGGGGGCACCCCCAACGCTCAATACCACCCCGGCGAAGGCCGGGGCCCAGTTGGGGGCCGCTGCTGGCAAGGGGCAGCGCGCTGTTATCGCCGTCCCCCAACTGGGCCCGGCCTCCGCCGGGGTGGGTAAGCAGAAAATCGCTGGAATCTCAGCTCAAAACCACCACATCACCGTAGCCGGAAACGGCGTCCACCATCCGACCCGCACGCCTGCAAACCGCAGCGCATCCCCCGTCCACGCATTGCACGTCGCCACCCCGCTATAATGCCCCCGCGCATCGTAGAACGCGTCATAACCGGCATAGCCCGGATAGGCCCGTCCCCCCGGCCGGATCGTCGCCGCGATATACCCCGCCAGCCGCCGATACTCGCGTTCGCTCAACATCACCGGCCGCACGTCGCCACCCGGCACCGGCGCGGCGAGATGCTCGACATGCAGCAGCACCGCGTCGCTGCCGGTCGCCGACGCCAGCACGGTCCGCAGCTTCACGTCCGCCCAGGTCGGCGTCTCGAGGAAGAACGCCTTCTCCCCCCAGCCGATCGCCAGGTGATCGGACGCGGCATAACGCGGGTCGCGCAGGTCGGCGGGCCGGGCAAACCCGCGCCAGTCCACCCCGGCCGCGACCTTCGGCACGATGATCCCGGTATGCACCCCGTTGCTCTCGACGAAGATGCGGATGCCGCGCGGGGGAGGGCGCCAGTCCCGGTTGGCCGGGATCGCCCCGCCAACCAGCCCCGCCACCGCATAGGCTGCAACGAGCCCGAGGACGACCGCAAGGATCCTTAACGACCAATGAATCCAGCGCGTTTCCGTTGTCATTCGGTCATGCTAGACGATGGCCATGCTAGAAGAAACGCACGTGCTCAGCACGCCGCCCGAAGGGGCACCCGACTGGACGATCCCGCAAAACTGGTCGAGCTATACCGCCGAGGATCACGCGACCTGGGACACGCTGTTCGCGCGCCAGTCGAAGCTGCTCCCCGGCCGCGCGTCGAACGCGTGGCTGCGCGGCCTCGACGTGCTGAAACTGTCGAAGCCCGGCATTCCCGATTTCGAGGAACTGTCCGAACGGCTGATGAAGCTCACCGGCTGGTCGGTCGTCGCGGTGCCCGGGCTCGTCCCCGACGACGTGTTCTTCGATCACATGGCCAATCGCCGCTTCGTCGCCGGCAATTTCATCCGCCGTCCCGACCAGCTCGACTATCTCCAGGAACCCGACGTCTTCCACGACGTGTTCGGGCATGTGCCGATGCTCGCCGACCCGGTCTTCGCCGACTATCTTGCGGCCTATGGCCGCGGCGGCCAGCGCGCGCTCGGGCTCGACGCGCTCAAATATCTCGGCCGGCTCTACTGGTACACGGTCGAATTCGGCCTGATCGCAGAGCCCGAGGGGCTTCGCATCTACGGCTCGGGCATCGTCTCGAGCTTCGCCGAAACCCGCTTCGCGCTCGACGACCCCAGCCCCAACCGCATCGCGCTCGACCTCGCGCGTGTCATGCGGACGGAGTACCGGATCGACGATTTCCAGCAGAATTATTTCGTCATCCCGAGCTTCGACGAACTGCTGCGCCTGACGGTCGAGACCGATTTCGCACCGCTGTACGAGGAACTGAAGGCCCAGCCCGACATCCCCGTCGCCCGGATCGAACCCGGCGACGTCGTGCTGACGCACGGCACGCAGGCCTATGCGAACGCCAAGGCCACAGGCGCCGCATAAAGCCACCACCCCGGCGAAGGCCGGGGCCCAGTTGGGATAGCGGTGCGATTCATGCGCGAAGCTTCACCCAACTGGCCCCCGGCCTCCGCCGGGGTGGTGTAAAGTGTGAGGCAAGGCGCAGGCCGCACCCCCATGTTCCCCCGCGAAGGCGGGGGCCCAGACTGGACCCCCGCCTTCGCGGGGGAACAGACTTCCTGGGGAGGGGCTTTCAGATATCCAGCGCGGGGCCGTATCACTTCGTGAAACCGAACGCCCCCCACCCACGAACCACCCCGGCGAAGGCCGGGGCCCAGTTGGGCGAACCCCGGAGATGGAACCGAACCGCCATCCCAACTGGGCCCCGGCCTCCGCCGGGGTGGCGTCAGGTGGGAGGCGATGCGCAGGCCGATCAAATATCCAGCGCCCACCCGTCGCGCCCCTTGGGATCGAACGGCCCGTCCGCCACGAACCGCGTCGCCCCCGCGCGCAGCCGCAGCACGCTCCAGTCCCCGCGCCGGTCGACCGCCTCCAGCGAGCACCCGCACGCCATATACGCCGCGACCACGCCCGCGCGCTGCGTCTCGAGCAGCCCCGCCAGCACGATCGTCGCCCCCGCATCGGCGATCGACGCGATCTCGGGCGCCATCGACACCAACGGCCCCGCCAGGATGTTCGCGATCACCAGGTCATAGGGCGCGCGCGCGACGATCGCGTCGTCGAGCGTGCCGTCGGCCACCACCAGGTCGATCCCCGCGACGCCGTTCAGGTCCGCATTCTCCTGCGTCACCTCGATCGAGATCGGATCGATATCCGTCCCCATCACCGCCGCATCGGGCCACAGATGCGCCGCGGCAAAGGCGAGCAGCCCGGTCCCCGTGCCGATATCGATGACGTTGCCGAAAGCCGCATCCGCCAGCCCGTCGAGCATCGCCAGGCACCCGCTGGTCGTCTCGTGATGCCCCGTCCCGAACGCGCGGCTCGCCTCGATCAGGAAGGCGCGCTTGCCCTCGGGCACCGCATCGGCATGCGCGCGGGTGTGGACGAAGAACCGCCCGACCGACAGCGGCTCGAGCCCCGCCTGGCTCATCGTCACCCAGTCCGCCGCGGCCAGCCGCTCGACCGCGATTCTGGCCCCCGCCGCGCTCGGCACCAGCGCGCGCACCGCCGCGACCGTGTCGGCGCCCGGCTCATGCTCGAAATACGCGTCGAGCCGCCAGGATTCGACGTCGTCCTCGATCTCCTCGGTGGTCATCAGCACCGCGTCGCCGGGGATCGCGTCGCCCAGATCGCCGCTCGCATCGATCGCCTCCGCCTCCGCGCGCGTGCACGGCAGCGTCAGTTTCCAGCTCTCAGCGGACATGGCTCGCCCCGTTCACGTCGATCACCGCGCCGGTCATCGAGGCCGGCGCCTCGAGCGCGCAATAGCGTGCGACCGAGGCGACTTCGGCGGGGTCCGCGACCTTGCCGAGCGGAATGTCGGCGAGCAGCGCATCACCGCCGCGGCTCGACAGATACTCCTCCGCCATCCCGGTCATCGTGAAGCCGGGGCAGATCGCAAAGGCGAGGATCCCCTCGCGGGCATAGCCGCGCGCGATCGTCTTGGTCATCGCCACCATTCCCGCCTTCGACGCGGCATAATGCCAGTGCGCGGGCGAATCGCCGCGATAGGCGGCGCGGCTGGCGATGTTGACGATCCGGCCCGCAAACCCGCGCGCCTGCCAGTGCAGCACCGCGAGCCGGCACAGTTCGGCGGACGCGGTCAGGTTGATCCGCATCGTCCGCTCCCACTGAGCGGTCCAGTCGCCGTCACCCAGCGGGCTTGCCTCGAACACCCCGGCATTGTTGATCAGCACGTCGATCGTGCCGCCGGCCTGCTCGAGCGCGGCGGTCCACAAAGCGGTCGGCCCGGCGGGATCGGCAAAGTCGGCGGGGAGCCCGCTCGCGCTGCCCCCGTTGCTGCTCTTGTGCCCGATGACGGTGGCGCCTGCGTCGGTCAGCGCCTGGTGAATGGCCGCGCCGATGCCCCGGCTCGACCCTGTGAGTAGGATGGTCATGCCCGGGGCCTTAGCGCGCCCGGTAAGGGTCCGTCACCTGCCCGATTGCACAGCGGTGAGGTCGCTCACGCGACGCTGGACGAAAACCCGTCGGCGGCACCGCGCAGCACGCTCAGCTTGTCGTCGATCAGCCCGAAATCCTGGCCGAGCAGCGTGATCTCGTTGGCGACCGCCTCCGCATCGCCGCGGATCATGTCGATCGTCGCGGACATCGTGTCGGCGGCCAGCGCGGTCTCGTCGACCGCGGCGGTGATCGACGCGACGGTCCGCGCCTGCGCGTCCATCGCCTGGCGGATCCGCAGCGCGCTGTCCTGGACCTCGCCGACGGTCGTGCGGATGCCGACGCTGGTCGTCACCGAACTGTGCGTCGCGGCCTGGATCGCGGCGATCTTGGTCGCGATGTCGTCGGTCGCGCGTGCGGTCTGGCTGGCGAGGCTCTTCACCTCCTGCGCCACCACC
>NZ_LMKZ01000018.1:546009-547423 GCF_001422525.1 Sphingomonas sp. Leaf30
AAAGCCGCGCCCGGCATCGCCCGCGCGCGCCGCCTCGATCGTCGCGTTGAGCGCGAGCAGGTTGGTCTGCCCCGCGATCGTGCGGATCAGCCCCAGGATCGATTCGATCGACTGGGCATGCGCGCTCAACGTCTCGGACATCCCGACCGCGTCGGTCGCCTGTGCCGACGCGCGGTTGGCGATCTCGGCGGCCGCCTCGACCTCGATCCGCGCGCCCTCGATCGCACAGATGAGTCCCGAGGCGGTGTGCGCGGCCTCGCGCATCGCCAGCGCCGACTGTTCGGCGGCGGCGGCGACCTCGCTCGTCTTGCCCAGCACGCTGCGGGTCGAGCTCGACGCGCCCATCGCCTGGACGCGGATCCGCGCGCCCAGCTCGGCGGTGTCCTCGATCGACGTCGCGATGCTCTCACGGAACGCCGCCGCCCGCGCGCTGCGGGCGATCCGCGCCGCCTCGGCATCGGACGCGCTCAGATGCGACGCCATGATGTCCGCCTCGATCAGCGCGAGCCGCTGGATCACGTCGCCCAGCATCCGCATCGACGCGGTGTCGGTGCCGACCCGTTCGGCGATCAGCCCGAGCGTGACGCTGTGCGCGAACGCCAGCGCGGCGAGCAAGGCGGGCAGGGGGATGTTCGCCTTGCGCGACTGGACCGCATGGTCGATCGCGATGTCCCGCCACGCCAGGTCATAGGGGGAGAGATATTTCAGCCGGACATAGTCCGCGCTCGCGACGATGCTGCGCTCGAGTCGCTCGGGGGTGAAGGCGGGCCGGACATGAAGCGCGCTCTCGAGCGAGAGGTAATGCCGCCAGAACGTCTCCGCGATCAGCCGGTGGTCGGCGGCATCCAGCATCGCGGTCAGCGTCGCGCAGCTCGGCCCGATCGCGCCGTCCCAATCATAGTCGCGCACGCGTTCGTACAGCGGCCGGCCATCATTGCCCCAGTCCAGCGTGCCGTGCGGCACGCCATTGCTCATGCGGTCGATTGGCGCGGTCATGCTCCCCCCTTGTGCCCTCCGTTATGCAGCCACCTTCGCGATGAATACGCCCGCGCTGGTCTTCAGATTGCTCAGCCGGCTGTCGAGCATGTCGAAGCCCCGGCCGACGCCGTCGATCTCGGTCGCCACCATTTCGGTATCCGCCCTGATCGCCGCGATCGTCGTCGACATCGAATCGGCGGCGAGCGCGGTCTCGTCGACCGCGGCGGTGATCGCGGTGACGGTCTGCGCCTGCGCCTCCATCGCGTGCCGGATCCGGTCGGCGCTGTCCTGCACCTCGGCGACGGTCGCCTTGATGCTCGCATTGGTCGCGACCGTGCCGCGCGTCGCCGACTGGATCGCGGCGATCTTGGCGGCGATGTCGTCGGTCGCGCGTGCGGTCTGGCTGGCGAGGCTCTTCACCTCCTGCGCCACCACC
>NZ_LMKZ01000018.1:547473-558223 GCF_001422525.1 Sphingomonas sp. Leaf30
GAAGCCGCGTCCCGCATCGCCCGCGCGCGCCGCCTCGATCGTCGCGTTGAGCGCGAGCAGGTTGGTCTGGCCGGCAATGTCGCGGATCAGCCCCAGGATCGACTCGATCGACTTGGCGTGATCGCTCAGCGCCTCGGACATGCCGACCGCGTCGGTCGCCTGCGCGGATGCGCGATTGGCGATCTCGGCCGCGGCCTCGACCTCGCTGCGCGCATCCTCGATCGCGCGGATCAGCCCCGCGGCGGTCTGCGCGGCCTCGCGCATCGCCACCGCGGACTGTTCGGCGGCGGCCGCCACCTCGCTCGCCTTGCCCAGCACCGCGCGGGTCGAGGCCGAGCTGCGCACCGCCTGCTCGCGCAGGACATGCCCCTCGTCGGTCGCGGTCTCGACCATCGTCGCGATTCCGTCGCGGAATTCGACCGCCAGCGTGTCGCGCGCGCCCTGCGCCGAGAAGTTGCGATATTTGGTATAGATCGCCACGGTGATCTCACCTTCCAGCGCCGACAGCCTCATCAGCGTGTCGATATACAAGGAAAGTCGGTCATTGTCGCGCGCCACGCTCTGCATCAGCACGCCGAGCGCGGCACGGTCGCTCGCGCTGATCATCGACAGCAACGCCATCGGCGACACGTCGGCGGCATAGGCCGCGGCGACCGACCGCTCGACCGATTCGACCCAGCCGCGCGCATTGGTGTTGAGGAAGCGGTCGCGCAGGAAATTGCAGCCGACCTCGATCATCGCGTCGGCCTCGTGCGGCGACCAGATCCGCTCGTTGCTGAAACAGCGCTGCCACTGTTCCCAATAGGCCTGGGAGATCGTGACGACATGCGGTTCGATCAGCGCCCAGAGCTCGCGGCTGGCTGCCGCGAGCGAGCCGTCGAAGTCGAACGCGCGCAGCCGTGCGGCCAGGTCGATCTGGGTGGCGATCGACCCGGGGGCCGGCATGTCGAGTGAGGTCAAAGGGTAAACTCCGGATCGCGTTGCCCGGCCAGCGCTAACGGTGATTCCTTAAGGCCAGGTTAGGGATCGATGCCGCGGGGCAGGGGGCGCCCGCCGCCCCGCCCGACCAACCGTCCGGCGGCCCCTGTGCATTGCCCTGGGTTATCAAGCCGGGCGGCGATGGGTTGCATCGCAGCACATGGCGTCTAATAGACCGGCAAACCGTTCGTTACTCGCCCTTCGTACTCGAGGACACAGCCCTTGGCATCGCGCAACCCGGCACGCCCGCTTTCTCCCCATCTGCAGGTCTATAAATGGGGCCCGCACATGCTGGTCTCGATCCTGCACCGCGCGACCGGCAGCGGCATGGCGACCGTCGGCAGCCTGCTGCTCGTCTGGTGGCTCGCCGCGATCGCGTCGGGGGATCAGGCCTATGCGACCTTTGTCGACGTGTTCACGACCGATACGGGCGGGCTCAACATTCTGGGCTATGTCATCGGCATCGGCCTGACCTGGTCGCTGCTCCAGCACATGATGACGGGCATCCGCCATCTGGTGATGGACACCGGCGCCGGTTTCGAACTCAAGCGCAACCGTATGGGTGCGCGCGCGACGATCCTGGCCAGCACGCTGCTGACGGTCGCCTTCTGGCTCTACATGGGGATGAAGTAATGGGTTCGGGTACGCCAGTCGGCCGCGTCCGCGGTCTGGGCAGCGCCAAGCACGGCACGCAGCATTGGTGGCAGCAGCGGCTGACCGCCGGCGCCAACATCTTCCTGATGGCCTGGCTGATGGTCGCGGTCGCGCGGATGCCCGCCTATGACTATGCCTCGGTGCATCTGTGGCTCCAGTCGTCCTGGGCGGCGATCCCGATGGCGTTGCTGATCCTGTCGGTCTTCTACCACTTCCGTCTCGGTCTTCAGGTCGTGATCGAGGATTACATGCACGGCGAAAGCCGCGTCGTGACGATGATCCTGCTCAACCTGTTCACCTTCACGCTGGGCGGCATCGCCCTGTTCGCGATCCTGAAGGTCGCCTTCTCCGGAGCTCCTGCGTAATGTCAGCTGCCTACAAGATCATCGATCATACCTATGATGCGGTCGTCGTCGGGGCCGGCGGCTCGGGCCTGCGCGCCACGATGGGCATCGCCGAGAGCGGGCTGAAGACCGCGTGCATCACCAAGGTCTTCCCGACCCGGTCGCACACCGTCGCCGCCCAGGGCGGCATCGCCGCGTCGCTCGGCAACAACTCGCCGGATCACTGGACCTGGCACATGTTCGATACCGTCAAGGGTTCCGACTGGCTCGGCGACCAGGACGCGATCGAATATCTGTGCCGCGAGGCGCCGCAGGCGGTGTACGAGCTCGAACATGCCGGCATGCCGTTCAGCCGTAACGAGAACGGGACGATCTATCAGCGTCCGTTCGGCGGCCACATGCAGAACATGGGCGAGGGCCCCCCGGTCCAGCGCACCGCCGCTGCCGCCGATCGCACCGGCCACGCGATGCTCCATGCGCTCTACCAGCAGAGCCTGAAGTACAATACGGACTTCTTCGTCGAGTATTTCGCGCTCGACCTGATCATGGAGAACGGCGTCTGCCGCGGCGTGATCGCTTTGTGCATGGAAGACGGTTCGATCCACCGCTTCCGGAGCCACCAGACCGTGCTCGCCACCGGCGGTTACGGCCGCGTCTATTTCTCGGCGACCTCGGCGCACACCTGCACCGGTGACGGCAATGCGATGGTGCTCCGCGCCGGGCTGCCGCTCCAGGACATGGAGTTCGTCCAGTTCCACCCGACCGGCATCTACGGCGCGGGCGTTCTCATCACCGAGGGCGCGCGCGGTGAGGGCGGCTACCTGACCAACTCCGAGGGCGAGCGCTTCATGGAGCGCTATGCCCCGTCGGCGAAGGACCTCGCCTCGCGCGACGTCGTCAGCCGCTCGATGGCGCTCGAAATGCGCGAAGGCCGCGGCGTCGGCAAGAACGGCGACCACATCTTCCTGCACCTCGATCACATCGATCCGAAGGTTCTGGCAGAGCGCCTGCCCGGCATCACCGAGACCGGCAAGGTCTTCGCGGGCGTCGATCTCACGCGCCAGCCTTTGCCCGTCACGCCAACCGTGCATTACAACATGGGCGGCATCCCGACCAACTTCCACGGCGAGGTCGTCAACCTCGTCGGCGGCAACCCCGACGCGGTCGTCCCCGGCCTGTTCGCGGTCGGTGAGGCCGCCTGCGTCTCGGTTCACGGCGCCAACCGTCTCGGCTCGAACAGCCTGATCGATCTCGTGGTGTTCGGCCGTGCGACCGGCCTGCGGATCCGCGACACGCTCAAGCCCGGCACCGCGCACGCGCCGCTGCCCAAGGGGTCGGAAGATCTCGCGCTCACGCGTCTCGACACGTTCCGCAACGCGAGCGGCGGGTCGCCGACCGCGCAGATCCGTCTCGACATGCAGCAGACGATGCAGAAGCATTGCGCCGTGTTCCGCGACACCGAACTGCTCAACCAGGGCGTCGAGAAGATGGCGGGCATCTACAACCGGATGACCGACGTCGCCGTGAAGGATCGCAGCATGATCTGGAACACCGATCTGGTCGAGACGATGGAGCTCGACAATCTGATCGGCCAGGCCGTCGTCACGATGAACTCGGCCGCCAACCGCACCGAGTCGCGCGGCGCGCACATGCACGAGGATTTCCCCGAGCGTGACGATGCCAACTGGATGAAGCACACCATCACCACCTTCGACGGCTGGGGCGGCAAGGGCGGTCAGACCAAGATCGATTTCCGCCCGGTGCACGACTACACGCTCACCGACGACGTCGACTACATCAAGCCCAAGAAGCGGGTCTATTGATGATCTGGGCCATCATCGCGATCGGGTTCCTCGTGCCCGTCGCGGTGGGGCTGCTGACGCGGTTCCCGCCGATGATCGCCGGCTTTCTCTGGCCGGCGATCGTCGCGATCGGCACCGCGATCTATATCTACGGCATCGAAACGCGCGCCCCCGGCGAAGACCCGCAGAAGATCGCCATCACCTTCTTCGCGCTCTTCTCGCTCGCCGGCGGCGTCCCCGGCGGCCTGGTCGGCTGGATCCTCCAGCACAAGCGACAGGCCGATCCGGCACTCGACCGGGACGTCTGACCTCAGGGGGCGGCGGGCGCATTCGCTGCCGCTTCCAGACGATCTGCCAGCCACATCTTGATGAGCGCCTGACGCGTGACGCCACGCTTGCGGGCTTGCACGTCGAGACTCTCTACCATCCACGTGGGGAAATCGACGTTCACGCGCTTGGCCTCCAGCGCAGGCTTGCGTGGGCTGGACCAGTCGAAATACGCGCTGACATCCTCGCCCTCGTCAAACCGCCGGTCGAGTTCGTCGGCTGAGATAGCCTTGTGCAGCACGGATTTAGCCGGTGCGGGCGCGTTCATAAGCCAGTTCCTCATAATCTCTCGCGCGGCGAACCGAGATGATCCGGGTCGCCGTACCGCGATCGGTGACGATCGCCGTCCACAGGCGATCGCCGATCCGGCCGATCACCAGTTGCCGGTCTTCGCCCACATGGCGCTGGGCCGATCCGACGACGATCCGCTCGTCATCGCCCCACAGCGCCTGAGCTTCGACGAAATCAATCCCGTGCTTGACCGCGTTGGCCGCGCTCTTGTCCGGGTCGAATTCGAACATGGCCAACTCTACCGCAATTTCGGTATAGAATCTATACTCCCGGTCTTTTGCGGACGACATCGGAACCGCTCGATACCGCGGTAAGTTTGCCCGCGCATGACCGACACCTCCCCCGCTTCGAACGCGCGCAACTATCCGTTGCTCGCCGTCCCCCATGTCCAGCTGCACGGCCCCGTCGACGACGCGATGTACGACAGCTTCAAGGCGCAGGTCGCGGCTGCGCCGACCGAGGGCCCGCTCGTCGTCTCGATAACCACGCTCGGCGGCGACCCCGAAATGGCGCGCGCGATGGGCGACCATATCCGCCTGCTGCGCGAATATACCGATCGCGAGACGCTGTTCCTCGGCAAGGTCGCGGTCTATTCGGCCGGCGCCACCTTCATGTCGGCCTTCCCCGCCGACAGCCGCTTCCTCACGCGCAACAGCCGCCTGATGATCCATGAGCGCCAGATGACGAGCACGATCCAGCTCAACGGCCCGCTCAACGCGCTGTCCTACACGCTGAAAGCCAAGCTCCACGAGATCGAGGATTCGATCAACATCCAGGAAGAGGGCTTTCGCGATCTCGTCCGCGGTACCAAGGTCGATATCGAGGAGCTGAAGGCCAAGGCGCCGTCCAACTGGTATATCGAGGCGGAGGAAGCGCGCGATCTCGGGCTGATCCTCGACATCATCTGACGGTTGCGGCGGTCCGTGCCGCGCCCCACATGTGACTCATGTTGCACCCGCGAAGCTAAGGATTTGCGGGCAGGGCCCCTGTCATGTATCGGCTCTGACAACCTTGTCATCACACCACGGACGGACCGCTCGCAATGGCCGAATTCTCGCTCCCGAAAAACAGCGTCGTTAAGAAGGGCGTCAAGCACGCCTCGACCAGCGGGGGCAAGCGGCTGAAATCGTTCAAGGTGTATCGCTACGATCCCGATAGCGGCGAGAATCCCCGCTACGACACGTTCGAGCTCGACCTCGACGAGACCGGTCCGATGGTGCTCGACGCGCTGATCAAGATGAAGGGCGAGCAGGACAGCTCGCTGACCTTCCGCCGTTCGTGCCGCGAGGGGATCTGCGGCTCCTGCTCGATGAACATCGACGGCAAGAACGGTCTCGCCTGCACCACCGCGATCGAGGATTGCAAGGGCGAGGTCCAGATCACGCCGCTGCCACACATGGACGTGATCAAGGATCTCGTCCCCGACTTCACGCATTTCTACGCGCAATATTCGTCGATCAAGCCCTGGCTGCAGACCGTCACCCCGCCGCCCTCGGGCAAGGAACGCCTCCAGTCGCCCGAGGACCGCTCGAAGCTCGACGGCCTGTACGAGTGCATCCTGTGCGCCTGCTGCTCGACCTCCTGCCCGAGCTACTGGTGGAACGCCGACAAGTTCCTGGGGCCGGCGATCCTGCTCCAGGCCTATCGCTGGCTCGCCGACAGCCGCGACGAGATGACCGGCGAGCGGCTCGACGAGCTCGAGGATCCGTTCCGCCTCTATCGCTGCCACACGATCATGAACTGCGCCAACGCCTGCCCCAAGGGGCTGAACCCCGCCAAGGCGATCGCCGAGATCAAGAAGATGGAAGCCGAACGGATCGTCTGATTTGAGGGGGGAGCTTCTTCGCTCAACCGCTGATACCTCCCCCCTCCCGTTCGTGCTGAGCGAAGTCGAAGCACAAGCCTGGGGCCGGGGACGACGCTCCCCCAATTCCGTTCGTGCTGAGCGAAGTCGAAGCACAAGCCTGGGGCAGGGGGTGGCGCTCCCAAAAGTCCTTCGACTTCGCTCAGGACGAACGGGCAGGGTGGGCGCCGTTCGCAAGCTTCGAAGGACATGCCGTTGACCACCCCCCATTTCCTCGACGCAGAAGACCCCGCGCACCCCGGCTGGCGCAGCTGGACCCTGTCCGACCCGACCCGGTTCAACACGCTGCTCGGCCCCATGCTCTACCGCGTCGACGGCCACCGCGTCCGCGTCCGCATCACGCCCGAGCGTCGCCATTCGAACCTGCAGGACAATGTCCACGGCGGCGCGCTGCTCGGCTTCATCGACGTCGCGCTGTTCGCCGCCGCGCGCGGCTTCGGGTTGATCACCGCCGGCACCGCGGTGACGCTCGACCTCAACACCCAGTTCATCGGTGGCGGCCGCATCGGCGCGCCGATCGAGGCGCAGGTCGAGGTGCTCAAGGAAACCGGCCGCCTCTTGTTCCTGCGGGGCCTCGTGGTGCAAGGCGACGACGAAGCGAAGATCGCGGCCTTCTCCGCGACGATCCGCAAGCCGTCGCCTAAGCCGCCTAAGGGCTGACCCCGACCGCTATCACCACCCCGGCGAAGGCCGGGGCCCAGTTGGGACACGATCATTGTTCAAGCGTAGCGCTCCATTACGGCAACCTTTCCTCCTGGGCCCCGGCCTCCGCCGGGGTGGTGAAGACCAGTGACCGTCCTCGCCGCCTACGAAGCGCTCGTCGCCTCGGGCGAACTCCGCCCCGACCCCGAACAGGCCGCCGCCGCCGCGCGCCTGAACACGCTCGCCACCGAACTCGCCGCACCCGTCGCGACCGGCTTCTTCGCGCGCTTTGCGAAAAAATCAGCCCCGCGCGGCGTCTATCTCTGGGGCGGGGTCGGCCGCGGCAAGTCGATGCTGATGGACCTGTTCTTCGCCGAGGTCGCGGTCGAGCGGAAGCGCCGCGTCCATTTCGGCGAGTTCATGCTCGAGGTGCACGCGCGCATCGCCGCCGAGCGTCGCAAGGAGGTCGGCGACCCGATCGTCCCCGTCGCCACCGCGATCGCCGAGGAAACCCGGCTGCTCGCGTTCGACGAGATGATGGTCACCAACAGCCCCGACGCGATGATCCTCTCGCGGCTCGTCACCTCGCTGCTCGATTCCGGCGTGACGATCGTCACCACCTCGAACCGCCCGCCCGCCGATCTCTACAAGAACGGCCTCAACCGCGAGCATTTCCTCCCCTTCATCGCGACGATCGAACAGCGCCTCGACGTCCTCCCGCTCAACGGCCCCGTCGATTACCGCCGCGACCGGCTCGGCAGCCAGGACACCTGGCTCGTCCCCAACGGGCCCGAGGCCACCGTGCAGCTCTCCGCCGCGTTCTTCCGCCTCACCGACTTCTCGCCCGACGACAGCGAGCATGTCCCGTCCGAGGAACTGATCGTCCAGGGCCGGGCCCTGCGCGTGCCGAAGTCGCTGAAAGGCGTCGCGGTCTTCAGCTTCAAAAAGCTGTGCGGCGAGGCGAGGGGGGTGGCCGACTATCTCGCCATCGCGCGCAAATTCCACACGATCATCCTCGTCGGCATCCCCAAGCTCGGGCCCGAGAACCGCAACGAGGCGGCGCGCTTCGTCGGGCTGATCGACGCGCTCTACGAGCACAAGGTCAAGCTGCTCGCCGCCGCGGATGCGCAACCGGGCGATCTCTACGCGAGCGGCGACGGCCGGTTCGAATTCGACCGCACGATCAGCCGTCTGGAAGAGATGCGCTCGGAGGAGTATCTGGCGGAAGGGCATATCTGACGCACCCCAAGCACCACCGCGGCGAAGGCCGGGGCCCAGTTGGAAAGGCCGTAGTAATAGCGCGCAGTACGCAGTTTGCACCGTCCCCCAACTAGGCCCCGGCCTCCGCCGGGGTGGTTCAGCGAACGTCGGCAAGCTTATTGCTCCTGCGAACGAGTTGCAATAACACCTGTACTTTTCCGCTTTAACGGTTGCCGTAGCGCCATAATGCGCGTAACCGGCGTCACCAATCACCCCGCACATCAGACGGAGACGGATTGGAATGGCTCGCAAGAAGATCGCGCTGATCGGCGCCGGTAACATCGGCGGCACGCTCGCGCACCTCGCAGCACTCAAGGGTCTGGGCGATATCGTCCTGTTCGACGTGGCCGAGGGCATCCCCCAGGGCAAGGCGCTCGACCTGTCGCAGTGCGGCCCGGTCGAAGGCTTCGACTCGACGATCACCGGCTCGAACGACTATGCCGATATCGCAGGCAGCGACGTCATCATCGTCACCGCCGGTGTCGCGCGCAAGCCCGGCATGAGCCGCGACGACCTGCTCGGCATCAACCTCAAGGTCATGAAGGCCGTGGGTGAGGGCATCAAGGCCAACGCACCCGGCGCATTCGTCATCTGCATCACCAACCCGCTCGACGCGATGGTCTGGGCACTGCGCGAATTCTCGGGGCTCCCGCATCACATGGTCGTCGGCATGGCGGGCGTGCTCGACTCGTCGCGCTTCAGCCACTTCCTCGCCGACGAGTTCAAGGTCTCGGTCAAGGACGTCACCAGCTTCGTGCTCGGCGGCCACGGCGACACGATGGTCCCCGTGATCCAGTATTCGACCGTCTCGGGCATCCCGGTTCCCGATCTCATCGCGATGGGCATGTCCACGCAGGAGAAGATCGACGCGATCGTCAAGCGCACGCGCGGCGGCGGCGGCGAGATCGTCGCGCTGCTCAAGACCGGCTCGGCCTATTACGCGCCCGCCACCAGCGGCATCGCGATGGCCGAAGCCTATCTCTACGACCAGAAGCGCGTCCTGCCCGCCGCGGCCTACGTCTCGGGTGAATACGGCCTCGACGACCTGTATGTCGGCGTGCCCGTGGTGATCGGCGCCGGCGGCGTCGAGAAGATCGTCGAGATCAAGCTCGACGACGAAGCCAAGGGCAACCTCCAGGTCTCGGTCGACGCGGTCAAGGAACTGATCGTGGCGTGCAAAGGTATCGACGGTAGCCTGAACTGATTTGAGGACATGAGCTGATCTGCTGTTCCCCGGCGAAGGCCGGGGTCCAGTTGGGAGAAGTCCCGTGATGGATACCGCCTTCTGCGTCTACATCATGGCCAGCAGGCGTAACGGCACGATCTATCTCGGCGTCACCAGCAATCTTCCCAAGCGTGCTTGGGAGCATCGCAACGGGGTCGTCGCAGGATTTACGAAGAAATACGGTTGTCATCTACTCGTCTGGTACGAAGTCTATGATGATCTGGACGCCGCCCGGCAGCGTGAGCTGCAGATGAAGGAATGGAAACGGGCCTGGAAGGTGAAAGCGATCGAAGGGATGAACCCGAACTGGGATGATCTGTTTGATACGCTGACGCCAGACTGACCCGCCTTCCCAACTGGGCCCCGGCCTCCGCCGGGGAACGAGAGAGAGAAAACTAGATGAGCATCCTCGTCGACAAGAACACCAAGGTCATCACGCAGGGCATGACCGGCGAAACCGGCAGCTTCCACACCAAGATGGCGCTGGAATACGGCACGCAGATGGTCGGTGGCGTCACCCCCGGCAAGGGCGGTACGACGCACCTCGACCTCCCCGTCTACAACACCGTCGCCGAGGCGAAGTCGGTCACCGGCGCGACCGCGTCGGTCATCTACGTGCCGCCTCCCTTCGCGGCCGACTCGATCCTCGAGGCGATCGACGCGCAGATCGAGCTGATCGTCGCGATCACCGAGGGCATTCCCGTGCTCGACATGGTCAAGGTCAAGCGCGCGCTCGCGGGCTCGAAGTCGCGGCTCATCGGTCCGAACTGCCCCGGCGTGCTGACCCCCGGCGAGTGCAAGATCGGCATCATGCCCGGTTCTATCTTCAAGAAGGGCTCGGTCGGCGTTGTCAGCCGTTCAGGCACGCTCACCTATGAGGCGGTCTTCCAGACCTCGAACGCAGGCCTTGGTCAGACGACCGCGGTTGGCATCGGTGGCGATCCGGTCAACGGCACGAACTTCATCGACGTGCTCGAGCTGTTCCTCGCGGACGACGAGACCAAGTCGATCATCATGATCGGCGAAATCGGCGGCGACGCCGAGGAGCAGGCCGCGCAGTTCCTGATCGACGAGGCCAAGCGTGGCCGCAAGAAGCCGATGGCCGGCTTCATCGCGGGCCGCACCGCACCTCCGGGTCGTCGCATGGGCCATGCCGGTGCGATCGTCTCGGGCGGCAAGGGCGATGCCGAGAGCAAGATCGCGGCGATGGAAGCTGCCGGGATCAAGGTCTCGGAAAGCCCCAGCCTGCTCGGCGAGACGCTGCTGAGCGTGCTGAAGGGTTGATCTTACTACCCCTCTCCCCCCGGGGAGAGGGAAGGAGCCGCCATTTGGCGGCGGAAGGGTGAGGGCACGTGACCGCCCG
>NZ_LMKZ01000018.1:558304-564255 GCF_001422525.1 Sphingomonas sp. Leaf30
GCGGGGAGAGGGCACTGAGGACGAGAACGATGGGCTACGAAGGCCAGGATTTCAGCGATATCGCAGCCGGCGTCAGCCCGGCGTTCGTAGAGACGCTCTACGCCAAGTTCACCGCCGATCCGGCCTCGGTCGAATCGGGCTGGCGGACGTTCTTCGAGGGGCTCGAAGGCTCCGCGCAGGGCCCGAGCTGGGAAAGCGCGCGCTGGCCGCTGACCACCACGGACGACCTGACCTCGGCGCTCGACCCGACCCAGATGGAGCCCGCGCCCAAGCCCGCAAAGGGTGGTGGCAAGCCCGCGCCCGCCGCCGCCGCGCCCGCGCCCGTCTCGAAGGACGAGATCGCCAAGGCCGCGGCCGACGCGATCCGCGCGCAGCTGCTGATCCGCACCTACCGCGTCCGCGGTCACCTCGCCGCCAATCTCGATCCGCTCGGCCTCTCGAAGCGCGAGATGCCCGAGGATCTCAAGACCGAATATCACGGCTTCTCCGACGCCGACATCGACCGCAAGGTCTATCTCGGCGGCACGATGGGCTTCGAATGGGCGACCATCCGCGAGCTCGTCGACACGCTGCGCAAGAATTATTGCGGCAATGTCGGCCTCGAATACATGCACATCGCCGATGTCGAGGAGCGCCGCTTCCTCCAGGAGCGCATGGAGGGCCAGGACAAGGCGATCGAGTTCTCCGTCGACGGCAAGAAGGCGATCCTCAACAAGGTCATCGAAGCCGAGCAGTGGGAGAAGTTCCTCGGCAAGAAGTATGTCGGCACGAAGCGCTTCGGGCTCGACGGCGGCGAATCGATGATCCCCGCGCTCGAATCGGTCATCAAATACGGCGGCCAGATGGGCGTGCGCGAGATCGTCATCGGCATGGCGCATCGCGGTCGTCTGAACGTGCTCGCCAACGTGATGGCCAAGCCGCTCCGCGTCATCTTCCACGAATTCGCCGGCGGCTCGGCCAACCCCGATGACATCGGCGGCTCGGGCGACGTGAAGTATCATCTCGGCACCAGCACCGACCGCGAGTTCGACGGCCACAAGGTTCATATGAGCCTTGTCGCCAACCCCTCGCATCTCGAGGCGGCCGATCCGGTCGTGCTCGGCAAGACGCGCGCGATCCAAACGCTCAACAACGACCTCAAGGACCATGTCGCCTCGCTCCCCGTGCTGATCCACGGCGACGCGGCGTTCGCGGGGCAGGGGATCGTCTGGGAGTGCCTCGGCTTCTCGGGCATTCGCGGCTACAACACCGGCGGCTGCGTCCACTTCATCATCAACAACCAGGTCGGCTTCACGACCAGCCCGCAGTTCGCGCGCTCGTCGCCCTACCCGTCGGACGTCGCCAAGGGCGTCCAGGCGCCGGTCTTCCACGTCAATGGCGACGATCCCGAGGCGGTGACCTTCGCCACCAAGATGGCGATGGAATTCCGTCAGAAGTTCCACCGCGACATCGTCATCGACATGTGGTGCTATCGCCGCTTCGGTCACAACGAGGGCGACGAGCCCTCCTTCACCCAGCCGCTGATGTACGACATCATCCGCAAGCATCCCGGCGTCAGCTCGGTCTATGGCAACCGCCTGATCAAGGAAGGCGTCATCGACCAGCCCTGGATCGACGAGAATGTGAAGCAGCTCACGCTCCGTCTCGAGGGTGAGTTCGAGGCGGGTGCGTCGTACAAGCCGAACAAGGCGGACTGGTTCGGTGGTCGCTGGACCGGCCTCAGCGCGCCGACCGACGGTGCGTCCGCGCGCCGCAACGTCGAGACGGGTCTCAGCCAGAAGCTGTTCGACTCGCTCGGCCGCACGCTGACGACCGTTCCCGAGAGCGTGAAGATCCACAAGACGCTCGCGCGCGTGCTCGACGCCAAGCGCGAGATGTTCAAGTCGGGCAAGGGCTTCGACTGGGCGACCGGCGAGGCGCTCGCCTTCGGCGGCCTGCTCTCCGAAGGGTACGGCGTCCGCCTGTCCGGCCAGGATTCGGGCCGCGGCACCTTCTCGCAGCGTCACGCGGTCTGGGTCGACCAGACCGACGAGCACAAGTACGTGCCGCTTCAGGAAATCGAGCACGGCAATTTCGAAGTGCTCGACAGCCCGCTGTCCGAATATGGCGTGCTCGGCTTCGAGTACGGCTATGCGCTCGCCGACCCGAAGACGCTCGTCCTCTGGGAGGCGCAGTTCGGCGATTTCGTCAACGGCGCGCAGATCATGATCGATCAGTTCATCACGTCGGGCGAGTCGAAGTGGCTTCGCGCCAACGGCCTCGTGATGCTGCTCCCGCATGGCTATGAAGGGCAGGGGCCCGAGCACAGCTCGGCCCGTCCCGAGCGCTTCCTCCAGTCCTGCGCGGACGACAATATCCAGGTCGCGAACTGCACCAGCCCGGCGAATTATTTCCACCTGCTCCGCCGGCAGATGCACCGCAACTTCCGCAAGCCCCTGATCGTGATGACGCCCAAGTCGTTGCTCCGTCACAAGCTCGCGGTGTCGAACGCCGAGGACTTCCAGGGCGACAGCCACTTCCGTCGCCTCCTGTCCGACACCAACGGTGCGGCGGATGTCGACACAAAGCGTCTCGTCCTGTGCACCGGCAAGGTCGCGTACGACCTGATCGAGGCGCGCGATGCGGCGGGCGACACCGACACGCAGATCGTCCGCGTCGAACAGCTCTATCCCTTCCCCGGCAACCCGATCGCCGAGCGCGTCGCCAAGATGCCGAACCTGGAAGAGATCGTCTGGGCGCAGGAAGAGCCGAAGAACAACGGCTACTGGTTCTTCGTCGAGCCGCTGATCGAGGAGGCGCTGGCCAGCGTGAATTCGCCGGTCAAGCGTGCGCGCTACGCCGGGCGCAGCGCCTCGGCCTCGCCCGCGACCGGCCTGATGAAGCGTCACCAGGCCGAGCAGGGCGCACTCGTCGCCGACGCACTCGGCCACAGCGTCCGCGACGAAATCCGCCGCACCCGCGCGAACTGAACCTTTTCTACCACCCCGGCGAAGGGGCACCCATCAAAGTAATACTTTGATGGGACCCAAGCCGGGGCCCAGTTGGGATGGTAGATATAATTGAGCGAAACGCCGGCCAATCAGCGTTTCGTAACTGGACCCCGGCCTACGCCGGGGTGGAGGAACCGAGAAAATGGCAACCGAAGTCACCGTCCCCGTCCTGGGTGAATCGATCACCGAAGCCACCCTCGGCGAGTGGCTGAAGCAGCCCGGCGACCCCGTCGCCGTCGACGAGCCCATCGCCAGCCTCGAGACCGACAAGGTCTCGGTCGAGGTGCCCTCGCCGGTCGCCGGCGTCATGGGCCAGCACGCGGTCGCGGTCGGCGACACGGTGCAGGTCGGCGCGATGCTCGCCACGATCGACTCGGGCGACGGCGCCGCTGCCGCTCCTGCAAAGGCACCCGAGCCCGCCGTGACCGCAACGCCCGCGGCGCCCGCCAAGGACGAGTCCGGCGCAGGCTACGGCGACCAGCCCGGCGCCGGCACCAGCGACTCGCCCGCAGCACTCTCGCCGTCGGTTCGCCGCGCGGTGCTCGAGCACGGCGTCGACCCCGGCACCGTCAAGGGCACCGGTCGCGACGGTCGCATCACCAAGGAAGACGTGACCGCCGCCGCCTCGAGCAAGCCCGCGCCTGCCGCAGCACCCGCGCCCGCACCGGCCGCAGCCCCCGCAGCCTCGGGTCGCGGCGAAGAGCGCGTCCGCATGACGCGCCTGCGCCAGACGATCGCCAAGCGCCTCAAGGAAGCGCAGAACACCGCCGCGATGCTGACGACGTTCAACGACGTCGACATGACCGCGGTGATCGAGGCGCGCGCCAAGTACAAGGACCTGTTCGAGAAGAAGCACGGCGTCCGCTTGGGCTTCATGGGCTTCTTCGTGAAGGCCGCGACCATGGCGCTGCGCGACATCCCCAGCGTCAACGCGTCGATCGACGGCGACGACATCGTCTATCACGACTATGCCGACATCTCGGTCGCGGTCTCGTCGCCGGGCGGCCTCGTCGTCCCCGTGATCCGCGATGCCGACCAGATGTCGGTCGCGACGATCGAGAAGACGATCGGCGACTTCGGCAAGCGCGCCAAGGACGGCGCGCTCAAGATGGACGAGATGAAGGGCGGCACCTTTACCATCTCGAACGGCGGCGTGTTCGGCTCGCTGATGTCGACCCCGATCATCAACCCGCCCCAGTCCGCGGTCCTCGGCCTCCACCGCATCGAGGAGCGCCCGGTCGTCGTGAACGGCCAGATCGTCATCCGCCCGATGATGTACCTCGCGCTCAGCTACGATCACCGCCTGATCGACGGCCGCGAAGCCGTGACGTTCCTCGTCGCGCTCAAGAACGCGATCGAAGACCCGACGCGGATCCTGATCGACCTGTAAATATCTAACCACCCCGGCGCAGGCCGGGGCCCAGTGGGGAAGGCCGCGGTGACGAAGCGCTTCGCCCTCCCCATATATCTCCCAACTGGGCCCCGGCCTGCGCCGGGGAAGTAAGAGAGAAGCGACAATGGCTGACTATGACTATGACGTCCTCGTAATCGGCGCAGGCCCCGGCGGCTACGTCGCCGCGATCCGCGCCGCGCAGCTCGGGCTGCGCACCGCCTGCGCCGAGAGCCGCGACACGCTCGGCGGCACCTGCCTCAACGTCGGCTGCATCCCGTCCAAGGCGCTGCTCCACGCGTCCGAAATCTACGAGGAGGCCAAGAGCGGCCACCTCACCAAGTTCGGCATCGATTTCCAGGGCGTCTCGCTCAACCTCGACCAGATGCACGCCGAGAAGGCCAAGGCCGTCAAGGAACTGACCGGCGGCGTCGAATTCCTGTTCAAGAAGAACAAGGTGACCTGGCTCAAGGGCAAGGCCGCGTTCCAGGACGCGCACACCGTCGACGTCAACGGCCAGACGGTCACCGCGAAGAACATCGTCATCGCCACCGGCTCGAGCGTCATGCCGCTCCCCGGCGTCGCGGTCGACCAGACCACGGTCGTCGACTCGACCGGCGCGCTCGCGCTCCCCAAGGTGCCCGAGCACATGGTCGTCATCGGCGGCGGCGTGATCGGTCTCGAGCTCGGCAGCGTCTGGCGTCGCCTCGGCGCGAAGGTGACCGTCGTCGAATTCGTCGACCAGATCCTCCCCGGCTTCGACGGCGAAGTCCGCCGTGAGAGCGCCAAGCTCTTCAAGAAGCAGGGCATGGAGCTCAAGCTCTCGACCAAGGTCACCGGCGTGACCGTCGACAACGGCGTCGCGACCGTCACCGTCGAGCCCGCCGCCGGCGGCGCGTCCGAGACGATGACCGCCGACGCGGTGCTCGTCTCGATCGGCCGCAAGGCCAATGTCGACGGCCTCAACCTCGAAGCCATCGGCCTCGAGCTCAACAAGCGCGGCCAGATCGAGACCGACCACAGCTTCAAGACCAAGGTCGACGGCGTGTGGGCGATCGGCGACTGCGTCCCCGGCCTGATGCTCGCGCACAAGGCGGAGGACGAGGGCGTCGCGGTGGCCGAGAACATCGCCGGCCAGACCGGCATCGTCAACGAGGACGTCATCCCGTCCGTCGTCTACACGATGCCCGAGATCGCTGGCGTCGGCCTCACCGAGGAAGCCGCGAAGGACATGACCGCCGAATCGGGTGGCATCAAGGTCGGCAAGTTCCCCTTCGCCGCCAACAGCCGCGCCAAGACCAACCGCGACACCGACGGCTTCGTCAAGGTCATCGCGGATGCGAAGACCGATCGCGTGCTGGGCGTCTGGATCGTCTCGAGCCTCGCCGGCACGCTGATCGCCGAAGCCGCCATCGCGATGGAATTCGGCGCGACCAGCGAAGACATCGCCTACACCTGCCACGCGCATCCGACGCATGCCGAGGCGCTCAAGGAAGCGGCGATGGCAGTACAGGGCAAGCCGATCCACATCTGAGTCCGACCGGGCGAGGCCGTAGCGTAAGCTACGGCCG
>NZ_LMKZ01000018.1:564356-564541 GCF_001422525.1 Sphingomonas sp. Leaf30
TGTCAGGCCAAGCCCGCTCAAGCTACGTTTCGGAAGGGCGTCGGTGGAAACCCCACCGGCGCCCTCTCCACGTCTCCCGAACGCGCGCGAAACATACCCGCTCTCAAGCCCAAACCCCATGAGCGACCCGCCCCCCGCACCCTCCCCCCGCAATCCTCCATCACCCGCCACAACCGCCCACTCCC
>NZ_LMKZ01000018.1:564623-642648 GCF_001422525.1 Sphingomonas sp. Leaf30
GCCAGGATCCAGAGCCGCAAGCGTAACCCCCTGCGGCTCTGGATCCTGGGTCGAGCCCAGGATGACGGAAGAGGTGAACGCATCATGTCTCTCGCCATCGATCGCCGGGCCGTAGCGGCAGGCAAACCCGCAACGACCTTCAACCCCATCCGTCATCCCGGCGAACGCCGGGACCCATGGTTACGGCGGACCCGGCGATCCCGTGCCGTCATAACCCGGTCCGCGACCATGGGGCCCGGCGTCCGCCGGGATGACGGGAAGGGGGGCCACAAAATCGCTCCCGCACCCGCCACAACCCGCCCCCCCCGTCATCCTGGCGAAAGCCAGGATCCAGAGCCGCAAGTGTAACCCCCCACGGCTCTGGATCCTGGGTCGAGCCCAGGATGACGGAAGAGGTGGGCGCAGTATGTCTCTCTCGCCGTCGACCGCCGGGCCGTAGCTACAGGCTCACCCGCAACGACCCACACCCCCCCGTCATCCCGGCGAAAGCCGGGACCCAGAGCCCCAAGCGCACCCGCCCGCGGCACTGGGTCCTGGGTCGAGCCCGGGATGACGGCAGGGGGTGGGCGCAACATGTCTCTCGCCATCGATCGCCGGGCCGTAGCGGCAGGCAAACCCGCAACGACCCGCACCCCATCCGTCATCCCGGCGAAAGCCGGGACCCAGAGCCCCAAGCGCGCCCGCCCGCTGCCCTGAGTCCCGGTTCGGGCCGAAATGACGACAGGCAGGGGGTTGCCTCGTACCCTGCCAACCTCCACCAACCGCTCACCCGCACCTCACCGCATCCAGCCCTCACCTCGGGTCGAAACTGAGCCAGATTAGTGCAGTTGTTAGCAATCCGTTTACCAGCCCGGCATAGCCACTCGTCTCCACGCCGCGGCGACGCCATCGTCGCGACCGGCCGTGCAAGGAGCCTGCCCGTGCGTGCGTTGATGATCCTGGCGGTAGGAACGGCCTGTCTCGCCGGCTGCGCGACGCAACCCCGGGGTGGCAGCGCGGGCAAGGCCCCGGCCGTGGCGGCGGACCCCGCACCGGCCGCCCCAAACTGGACGACGATCGCGACGCCCGACGACCGCGCCCGGCTCGCGGCACTCGGCGACAGCTGGACGCGCGCACGCGCTGCGGTGCCCAGACGCCTCGCGGGCCGGATCGCGGCCGAGGGTGCGCTGCTCGATCCCGCCGCTGCGCTCGATCTGCCCGCGCTGTCGCCCGGCTCCTATCGCTGCCGGCTGGTCCGGCTCGGCGGGCGAGCGGGCTATGCGAGCTTCGCACCCGATTTCTGCTATGTCGACGGCGACGGCGCGGGGCTCTCCTTCACCAAGCAGACCGGCACGACGCTGCCCGGTGGCTGGCTGCACCCCGACACCGACCGGCGGCAGGTGTTCCTCGGCACCGTCCGCACCACGCCCGCGCAGGTCGCGCCGCCCTATGGCACCAACCCCTCGCGCGACGTCGCGGGCGTCGTCGAACGCGTCGGCCCGCTGCGCTGGCGCCTCGTGATGACGCGCGCGGGGCAGGGCGCGATCCTCGATCTCTACGAACTGGTCCCGGTGCCGCCTGCGACGCCCGCGACGCCGCGCTGAGCGTAGCATCCTCCCCCTTGCGGGGGAGGATCAAGCGGGTCAGCCCTTTGGCGGCTTGGCGAAGTTCGCCGCGAACCGCTCCAGGCCCGATGCGAACGAGTCGATCACCTTGGCGAATTCAGGCGGCAGCGCAGCAGCGTCGCTCTTGGGCGGTTCCGGCGTCTCGCCCGCGAACGGCCCGCTGCCCGCCGCCGCCGCACCCGGAGCCTCCGTCGAAGCCTCGGCCGAGGGTTCTGGCGGCTTGGGCGGCTTCGGTGGCTCGGGCGGTGCAGGCGGCGGCGTCGCGCCTCGCATATCCTTCGCCGTGATCGCGGTCGCCGCCATCATCAGCCCGGCCGCGATCACCTGGCGTCCCGCGGGCGTCCCCATCTGCCGCGTCAGCGCCGCCGCGATCCCCGCGAACGGCGCCGCGCCGCCATGCTTGCCCGCCTTGGCGGACCAGCGCGCCTCGAAACCCTCGCCTTTCGTCGCGCCCATCTCGGCCTCGCGCTCGCGCGCCTCGCGTTCGCGACGCTCCTTCTTCTTGCCCATCTCGGTCTCCAGCACTGTATTGTACTAACAATACACTATGTAACTATCGTCGGCACCTTGGACAATGGTTCGGCGTTACCCATCTTTGCGAGCACCCGCCCGGCACCCTCCCGGGCTTGTCGCGTCCGAACAAATGTGGAACAGACTCTCCTATGCTGACCAAGATTTCCGTACGCGGCGCGCGTGAACACAATCTCAAGGACGTCGATATCGACATCCCCCGCGACACGCTGACGGTGATCACCGGGCTGTCCGGCTCGGGCAAGTCGAGCCTCGCCTTCGACACCATCTATGCCGAGGGTCAGCGCCGCTACGTCGAGAGCCTGTCCGCCTATGCCCGCCAGTTCCTTGAACTGATGCAGAAGCCCGATGTCGACCATATCGAGGGCCTCTCGCCCGCCATCTCGATCGAGCAGAAGACGACGAGCCGCAATCCGCGCTCGACCGTCGCGACCGTCACCGAGATCTACGATTACATGCGCCTGCTCTGGGCGCGCGTCGGCATCCCCTATTCCCCCGCGACCGGTGAGCCGATCGCCGCGCAGACCGTCAGCCAGATGGTCGACCGCGTCATGGCGCTCCCCGAGGGCACGCGGCTGTACCTGCTCGCCCCCGTCGTCCGCGGCCGCAAGGGCGAGTATCGCAAGGAGCTCGCCGAGTGGCAGAAGGCGGGCTTCACCCGCGTCCGCATCGACGGCACGATCCACGACATCGACGAGGCGCCCGCGCTCGACAAGAAGTACAAGCACGACATCGAGGTCGTCGTCGACCGCCTCGTCGTCGGCGGCGAGATATCGACGCGTCTCGCGGAATCGTTCGAAACCGCGCTGAAACTCGCCGAGGGCCTCGCCTATGTCGACCCCGCCGACCCGGTCGAGCCGCACACGCCGAAGTCCGAAATCCTCGGCAGCAACGCCCCCGACGGCCGCATCGTCTTCAGCGAGAAGTTCGCCTGCCCGGTCAGCGGCTTCACCATCTCCGAGATCGAGCCGCGCCTGTTCTCGTTCAACGCCCCGCAAGGCGCGTGCCCGGCCTGCGACGGCCTCGGCGAGAAGCTGCTGTTCGACGAAGACCTCGTCGTCCCCAACCACATGCTCAGCATCAAGAAGGGCGCGGTCGTCCCCTGGGCGAAATCCAACCCGCCCTCGCCCTATTACATGCAGGTCCTCGGCAGCCTCGCGCGCGAATACAAGTTCGACATCGAGACCCCCTGGGGCGAGCTCCCCGAGGAGGTCCAGCGCGTCATCCTGCACGGCTCGAAGGGCAAGCCCGTCACGCTCACCTTCATCGACGGCAAGAAGAAATACGACGTCTCCAAGCCGTTCGAGGGCGTCATCGGCAACCTCAACCGCCGCCTGCTCCAGACCGAGAGCGCGTGGATGCGCGAGGAGCTGAACAAATACCAGTCCGCCGCCCCGTGCGAGGTCTGCGCCGGCGCGCGCCTGAAACCCGAGGCGCTCGCGGTCAAGATCGCGATGAAGGACATCAGCTACGCCACGCACCTCTCGGTCGTCGACGCGCTCCAGTTCTTCACCGACATGCCGCAGCATCTCGGCGACCAGCAGAACGCGATCGCCGAGCGCATCCTGAAGGAAATCGTCGAGCGCCTCGGCTTCCTCAACAATGTCGGCCTGGACTATCTCAACCTCGACCGCACCTCGGGAACCCTAAGCGGCGGCGAGAGCCAGCGCATCCGCCTCGCGTCGCAGATCGGCAGCGGCCTGTCGGGCGTGCTCTACGTCCTTGACGAGCCCAGCATCGGCCTGCACCAGCGCGACAACGACATGCTCCTCAAGACGCTGCGCCGCCTGCGCGATCTCGGCAACACCGTGCTCGTCGTCGAGCATGACGAGGACGCGATCCGCACCGCCGACTATATCATCGACATGGGCCCCGGCGCGGGCGTCCGCGGCGGCCAGGTCGTCGCGCAGGGCACGCTGAAACAGATCCTGAAGTCGAAGGGCAGCATAACCGCGGATTATCTCAACGGCACGCGCGAAGTCCCTGTCCCCGCCACGCGGCGCAAGGGCAACGGCAAGAAGCTCACCGTCCACAACGCCACCGCGAACAACCTGACGGGCGTCACCGCGAGCATCCCGCTCGGCACCTTCACCTGCGTCACCGGCGTCTCGGGGTCGGGCAAGTCGAGCTTCACGATCGACACGCTCTACGCCGCCGCCGCGCGCGAGCTGAACGGCGCGCGCATCGTCCAGGGCAAGCACGACAAGATCACCGGCCTGCAATATCTCGACAAGGTCATCGACATCGACCAGTCGCCGATCGGCCGCACCCCGCGCAGCAACCCCGCCACCTACACCGGCAGCTTCACGCAGATCCGCGACTGGTTCGCCGGCCTCCCCGAAGCCCAGGCGCGCGGCTACAAGCCCGGCCGGTTCAGCTTCAACGTCAAGGGCGGCCGCTGCGAGGCGTGCCAGGGCGACGGCGTGCTCAAGATCGAGATGCACTTCCTCCCCGACGTCTATGTGCAGTGCGACGTCTGCCACGGCGCGCGCTACAATCGCGAGACGCTCGAGGTGAAGTTCAAGGGCCACAGCATCGCCGACGTGCTCGACATGACCGTCGAGGATGCCGCCGAGTTCTTCAAGGCGGTCCCCCCGATCCGCGACAAGATGGCGATGCTCGTCGAGGTCGGCCTCGGCTACGTCAAGGTCGGCCAGCAGGCGACGACGCTCTCGGGCGGCGAGGCGCAGCGCGTCAAGCTCGCCAAGGAACTCTCGCGCCGCGCGACCGGCAACACGCTGTACATCCTCGACGAGCCCACCACCGGCCTGCATTTCGAGGACGTCCGCAAACTCCTCGAAGTCCTCCACGCGCTCGTCGAGCAGGGCAACACCGTCGTCGTGATCGAGCATAATCTCGACGTCATCAAGACCGCCGACTGGGTCCTCGACCTGGGGCCGGAGGGCGGCGTCAAGGGCGGCGAGATCGTCGCCGAAGGCACGCCGGAAAAGGTCGCCAAGGCCAAGGGCAGCTTCACGGGCAAGTATCTGGCGCCGCTGCTGGAGAAGAAGGTGGTGGCGGCCTGACCCAAACGCCCTCTCCCCTCAGGGGAGAGGGCTGGGGAGAGGGGCGTAAGGGAAGGTCTGCCACGCCTGCCAACCGACCGATCAGGATCGCGGAACGACAACCGCGTGGGTTCCTGCATTAGCGGCGTTACAAACCGAAGAAGGTGGCGAAGGCCAAGGGCAGCTTCACGGGGCATTATCTGGCGACGTTGCTGGAGAAGCGCGTGGTGGCGGCCTAACCCAAACTCCCTCTCCCCTCTGGGGAGAGGGTTGGGGAGAGGGGTGCAAGGAAATGCATGCCACGCCTGCCAACCGACAGATCGGGATCGCGGAACGACAACCGCGCGAGTTCCCGCATTAGCTGCGTTGCAAGTCGGATAAGTTGGAGAAGGCCAAGGGGAGCTTCACGGGAAATATCTGGCGCCGGTGCTGGAAAAGAGGGTGGTGGTAGGCGGTCAATTGAGTCTGCCCGCTCGGCTTTACATGTTCCTAGTTTTAGGATCCAATGGTACTATGTAATATGTCATAGATCGGATCGATATGCTGTTTTCGGAAGCTCTTGGCTTAAGAAAAAGTCAACCGCAGCTCGACTTTGTTGATATCGACTTAGATACGGACACACCGCTTTTTATAGACCCTGCCGCATTTCACGATTGCCCCGGGTATTTTGCGCAAAAATGTGCTGCTGATATCACTAGCTTTTTTGATGCCGTGCTTCATGCGGCAGGCGAGGGCGACGATGAAATGGGCGAAAGGTTGCTCGCTGCACTTCGTGAGCCAGACGAAATTCACCTTGGATTATCCAAGGGTCTGCCCAAAGGCCGAGGGCTGGGCCATCTCCAAGCAAGCATCATTTTCGAGCGAATTAAGACAAGTAAGGCTCTCAAGACGGGGCTAGTTCAGGACTTGAACGATGTCCTGATGTTCGTCCGCGGCGTGGGCCCTGATATTGTATCGGATATAACGACAAATATTATCAGGCGGCATCTGATAAAGTATACACAGGATCAGTTCGATCTTATGGGCCTAGAAATAAATAACAATATACCAACTGGACTATTATGGGACCCCGTTGATGCCAAGTGGGAGGAGGACTTCGACGAAATACCTGTCGTTAAAGACCGGAGAATTCTTCTTGTGCCAAAAAGATTCGTTAAGTGGCGCTATGATTTTTCGAAAGCCGGGACTCAATATTATAATAAATTCTTTATAAACTACATAAGGCAAGATCAGCTAAATAAAAACGGACCTTTGGTTAGCCTGATACCAAAAAAGTTTGGCCCGGCAGAAAAAAAGGTATTCAAAACTGATATAGAAAGAAAATTTCCAAATACGAAGGGAACACTTGAAGAATTCTCAACCAATCATCCTGATATTTACGATAAATTTAAGTCATCATTCTTTAGACATAACCCTTTAAGCATAAACTCCCTTATGGGTTTTCATGGTGACGACTTTCGAGAGATTGAGTTTACCAATCATATTATAGATGCTCTTCGTAAGCTTCCGTCGGGTGCAAAGCATTCTGCGGATTATCAGTCTCTGATTGTTGGAATAGCGCATTTCATGTTCTATCCTGAGCTTACAAATCCAGTGCTGGAGCGGCCACTTAATGGTGACCGTAAAAGAATAGACATTGCTTTCGATAATAGTTCTACTGCCGGATTTTTTAGTCTGGTGAGGACGCACCCGTTTCTGATGTCTAGCGAAGTGATGATTGAATGCAAAAACTACTCTCACGACATCGCTAACCCCGAACTTGACCAGCTTATTGGCAGATTTGATCCTCGTCGTGGCCGCTTCGGAATGCTTTTCTGCCGCGAGGTAACGAACAAGGGCAGGTTGGCCGACCGGTGTGCCGATGCCTACCGGTCTGCTCAAGGGGCGATTATCGTTTTGACCGACGAGGATGTTATCGAGGCGTTGGACGCAGGTGTATTCGACAGGGCCCGAACGATAGAGCGTATCATGTCAAGTCAAATGCGAGATCTGCGGAAGTAGGGCGGTTATGAATGGCCGGCGATGGACTGACTGATCGTTCACAAATGAAGCATCGTGTCGCCAATCCTGCGTAAAGCCAACGGACTGGCAGGACGGTCGGCACCCGCGAGGCGGTGGTTCATCCCAACTGCTCGTCTACCGCGTCACCAAAACGGTTAAGATCCTAGCTGTCCTCCACGCCCGCCAGCGTTATCCCTGAAGCCCCGCCGCCGCGCGCAACGCCGTAACGATCCACCCCTGCCAGCCCGGCCCGCCCTCGCGAAATGTCGCCAGCACGTCGGGATTGAGCCGCAACGTCACCTGCTGCCCGACCCCGCAACCCCTCTGCCGAGTCGCGCCGTCTCTGCCGCCCGATCCGGCCCCCCACCGCCGCCCGACCGCCGAATTGCACGAAACACCTCGGCGAAAGGTACGGAATGACCGCCCCGGGGGGCTGTCCTACTACCCCCGTTTCAGCATATCTGATCAGTCCTCTCCCCTCGGGATAGGATCAAACCGTGAACAAACGTTCCGACACGCCGCCCCGCGCACCGGCCTTCGCGACGGTCCCCGGCACCGACTATGCCGCGCTCTACGCGCCCGAGCCCATAAAGCCCCGCATCACCTCGACCGCCGACACCCCCAGATGGGGCGGCACGCCTGCGCGGCTGCGCGTGCAGCCCGGCCCCGCCGTCCCGGGCGCGGGGCTGGCGGTCCCCCGCGCCATCATCTCCGAAGGCGGCGCCCCCGCGAGCGGTCCCCGCACCGACGATCGCTACACGGCCGTGACGGCCTCGCCGCCCACCACCTTCGTCACCGGCGGCGCGGAGGAGGACGACGACGACCCCCTCGAAACGCCCGCCGCCGCGCCGCCGCCCCGCGCGCCCGGCGACCCGGACACGCCCGGCCACCACCCCGATCCGCACCGGCCCGCGCGCGACGCGCTCGACCTCATGCCACCGGACGCCGCCTGCGGCTCGCGCCGCCAGGACGGCTGGTCCGCCGCCAACCAGCGCCGCTTTCTCGAGGCGCTCGCCGAGGGGCACGGGGTCGATGTCGCCGCGCGCCGCGTCGGCGTGTCCGCCACCTCGGCCTATGCGTTCCGCCGCACCGCCAAGGGCGCGGTGTTCGCGCTCGGCTGGCGCGCCGCCGCGCTCGTCGCGCGCGATTCGATCGCCGAGACATTGCTCGTCCGCGCGCTCGAGGGGACGGTCGACACGATCGTCCGCGGCGAGACGGTCATCACCCGGCACAAATATGACAACCGGCTCGGCCTCGCGCTGCTCGCCCGGCTCGATCGCCAGGCCGAGAGCGCGCCCGATGCGGATGCCAAGGCCGCGCGGCTCGTCGCGCAGGAATTCGACGCCTATCTCGATCTCGTCGGGCGCGATCAGGGCGCGGCGCGCGCGGGGCTGTTCCTCGCGCGGCGGACCGGCGGGGCAGGGGCCGGGGCATGGGCCGGGGCGGGGGGCGCCGATGATCCCGCGGGCGGCGATGCGCATGACCTCGGGCCGATCTACGCGCTCGCCGCCGCCGACCGGCTCGTCCGCACCGGCGTCGCGACCGCGGCCGAGGTCGATATCGCCGATCTCGATCCCGCCGCGCGCGCCGGCTGGAGCGGCGAGCAATGGGCGCGCGCCGAGGCCGCCGGGATGGTCGCGCTCGCCCCGCCGCCCCCCGCGCCCCCTCCCGCCGGGGACGACGAAACCGCGCTATCGTCTCAACATTCGCAACATTCGGCCGCGGAGGAGGACGACGACGACTATGATTATGACGACGACGATGACTATGCGGAGGCGGGGGACGTCGGGGGCGCGCTGCCCGGTTTCGACCCGCCCGTCTGGCGCTGCGCGGCGACCGGCGCATGGCGCACCCGCTTCCCGCCGCCTGCGGGGTTCGCCGGCGCGGTGGTCGGCGACTATGGCGACGACGACTATGCCCGTGCGCTCACGCCGGCCGAGGCGGAGCTGATGGACGCGGCGCAGGATCTGTCGCGCGCGTCGCTCGCGGCGTCGGAGCGGCAGGATCGCGACCGCTGGTTCGCGCGCGTCACGACGCGGATCGCCGCCCTGACGGTTCAGCTCGCCGCGTCGGCGGATCCCGGCGACGGTTCCGGTGCCGAACCCGGCCTCGATCCGGGAACAGGGTTGCACGCAAGCCGTTGAGGCTGCGCAACAACCAGGACATTCGTCATGCCAACCCCCGTGCGTCACCCGCACCGCAAGCCCAAGACCTTCGGTCGCACCGCGATCGCCGCGGGGGTCGCCGCGCTCGGCCTGGGCGGCGCGCTGCTCGCGGCCTGGCTGCGCCGCGCGCCCGCCAATCCGGCCGAGCATGCCGCCCCCGATCTCGCCCCCGCCCGCCCGCATCCCGGCCCCGCCGACCGCGCGCCCGACGCCTTCCGCCCCGATCCCACCGCGGTCCCGACCAAGGCGGAATATGACTCGCTGCGTCCCGCGACGCTGCCGGTCACCTGATTTCAGTTTTTTCACGGAGAATTTCATGAGCATTTTCAGCAAGATCAAATCCGCCATCTTCGGCGAAAAGGGCCCGCTCGGCAGCGGCCATTTCGGCACCCCCAAGCCCGCCGCCCCCGCACCCGCGCCGGCCCCCGCCGCCATCGCCCCGAAGCCCGCCCCCGCTGCCCCGGCGGCACCCACTACGCAGACCGCCCCCGCCGCCACTCAGCCGGTCGATGTCGAGGCGGTGCTCTCGGGCATGGCGTCGCGCAAGAATTCGGACCTCAACTGGCGCAGCTCGATCGTCGACCTGATGAAGCTGCTCGACCTCGACTCCAGCCTCGACAACCGCAAGGAACTCGCCACCGAACTCGGCTATACCGGTGCCAAGGACGGCAGCGCGGAGATGAACATCTGGCTGCACAAGGCCGTGATGCGCGAACTGGCCAAGAATGGCGGCACCGTTCCCGCAGGTCTGCAAGACTGAGTGCACCGGCGCCGGCAACAAAGGCCGGCGCCGAGCATTGAGGTGATACCGACAAACCCCTGAAAGGACACGAAATGCGCGCTATGACGCTGGGCCTTATGGCCGCCTCCACCCTGATCGCCGGCTGCGTCGGCGGTGGCGGCGACCGCTACGGCGTCGACCCGCGCTATCGGTCCTACGACTATAACCGGCCCGACCCTGCCTATGGCAGCTACGACGCCGGCCGCTACTACCGTGACGACCGCCGCTACCGCGAACGCCGCCTGTCGAACAACGACCGCATCTATCGCGGCAATGACGGCCGCTATTATTGCCGCCGCAACGACGGGACGACTGGTCTGATCGTCGGCGGCGTGGCCGGCGGCGTGCTCGGCAACGTGATCGCACCCGGCGGTTCGGGTCTGCTCGGCACCGTGCTCGGCGCCGCCGGCGGCGCGCTCGCCGGACGGGCGGTCGATCGCAGCAACACCCCGGCACGCTGCCGCTAATGACCGGGGCTGGCGGCGTTCTGTTACGCCGCCGGCCTTGGTGCTGCGGGGGATCTTTCTTATGGTAATGGTCGTCTAAAAACACCGCCAGATTTGCAATTTCGGGTCGTCTGGCCCATATGGAGATTTGCTACAGTCGCATATCGACGGTTCTTGGCGCTTTGCGGCACCTTTCTCCTTCTTTCCCTGCTCCGCGGCATCGGGCGGTCCGAACCTCGGATTGCCCCATAACAAAGAAGGAGCCATCGCATGGCTATCACTGGCACCGTAAAGTTCTTCAACGCCGACAAGGGCTATGGCTTCATCGCTCCCGATGGCGGTGGCAACGATGCATTCGTGCACATCACCGCGGTTGAGCGCGCCGGCATGCCCACGCTGAACCAGAACCAGCGCGTCACCTACGAGCTCGAGCCCGACAAGCGCGGCAAGCAGTCGGCTGTGAACCTCCAGCCGGCCGACTGAGGCTGTCGGCGGACTTGTCCGCCGATGACTGATTTCGGTTGCGGCGCGGCGACCCATCTGGTCGCCGCGCCTACTTCCTCTAGTTCCTCAGGAGCGCAGCAGCATGGCCGATAATCCAGAATTCTACCGGGCCCGCGCTGAAGAAGAGCGTCGCAACGGCGATGCCGCCTCGCTCGACAACGTCCGCGACCGCTGCCGCCGCGCCGAAAAGGCCTGGGATGACATGGCCAGCCGCGCCGAGCGTACGCAGACATTGCGCGCCGCCCGCGAAGCTGCCCCTCCCGGTGGCGAGCGCATGGCGAACTCTACCATGATTCCCGCCGAATAAGATCGGCTCTGGACGGCCGCCGCTATCGGCGGCCGTTTCCATATCCAGCGTTTGGGCATGGCGACATGCCGCAACGTCAGCGCAACCCGCCGGTATCCTTCCACCGGTCGAGTATTTCCGGCGCGGGTGGTAATCGATCCGCCTCGGCAGGCGTCGATCCGATCCCCGCATTGGTTTGCACCGTAGCCGACATCACGACACCCGAACCCGAGGCGCCTCTGGCGCCATCCGCGATGTCTGGCCGCGCTGTGGTCGGAAGTGCTGCAAATGCCGCGCCGGTGGCCCTACCTGACAGCGGCTCACGGCCGAGATAGTGCTGCTTAAAGGCCGCAGCGGTGCCCCAATAGCCTTTCCACCGGTGGAAGAAATGTGCGCCGACCACCGCCGTCATCACCAGACTGCGGCTCCAAGGCGGCGTGACGGCATAGGTATGATAATGCGTTGCCAGCCCGACCGGCGAATACACATAGCCTGCCAAAACCATCGCCGCATTCCGCTCGGCCCGGACCCACGCAAAGCTGGCCGGCGCGTGCGCGGTCGCGCCGTCACAGGCAAAGCTGAATTGACATGCAGTCGGTGCCCCGCCCGAATGGGGCCCCTGATAGACCACGCCGCAGACGCTTGCCGGGAAGGCGGGATGGCGGACACGATTGAGAATGACCTGAGCAACCGCGCGTTGCCCGGCATCGGGTTCGGATGCGGCCTCGTAATAGATCGCAGTCGTCAGGCAGAACAACGCCCGGGCCCGGTCCGCCGCGCTGGTCCCCGTCATTGAAAAGGGACGCGCTGCCACGACGCCGGGATCCCCTGTACGAATATCAACGGAACTGGGCACCTTGGGGAGGGCGGTCGTTCCCGTCACCCCGGGGACGGGAGCCCCAAAGTCCCCGGGAATGCTCTTGAGGGCATTGCTATGGGGCCCCTCGCCATCACCGCCGCGCAGAGGTGTCCCGGCATCCCTTGGCGCGTAGCGGAACGCCGCGTGCGCAAACAGCGCGGTCGACGCGATCACGCCGGATATGGCCACCGGCAACCATCGTCGTCTCGATGACCGGGAGGCCCAGCGCGTCGTGTTCAAAATCCCGCTATCCTTGCGCCACCGTCATCAAAGACGGCCAGCCATATCGCAGGAAACCCTACCGTTCCGCTACCGAATGCCCGCGGTCCTCCCGACGAGAGTCATTTAAGTGCGGCGGTATCGAGCTTTAACGCAGCCTCGGGGATCAGCTCGGTCTGCGGGTAGGCTTGACGGAGCGAGGGGGCGAACTGCCTGGCATCGCCGACAACCACAATACTGGCCTTTTTGGGATCGAGCAGCGCCGCGGCTGCGGTTTGGACCGACGCGGAATCAACTGCGCCAACCTTTGCCGTAAACTGCTGCAGTTCATCGACGCTGACGCCGTTCTGGACATAGGATCCCAGAATTCCCGCCACGCCGGACGTCGTCTCGATCCCGCGCCCGAAATTCCCGACAAGTACCGCCTTGCGTGTCTCCAGTTCGCCCGGGGATACGGGCGCCTTGCCCATGCCCGCCAGCTCCGCTGCGATCAGCGAGACGACTTCCGTTGCGGTAGGGTTCTTGGTCTGTGTCCGCGCGGCAACCGTTCCCTGTGTCTTCCCCGCGTCCAGCGTGCTGCCTGCGCCATAGGCCAGACCGCGCTTGATCCGGATTTCCTGGTTCAATCGTGAAGAGAAGCCTCCGCCAAGCACGGTGTTCGCTACCGCCAGCGAATAATAGCGGGGGTCGGTACGTGCGATCGCCGGCCGGGCGACGACGACGCCAGCCTGGCCCGCATCGGGCATGTCGACGACGATCACGCGAGGCGCCGGGTAATCGATCGCCATGGCGGGTGTCGTCGCCGCGCCGGTCTTCTTCCAGGGGCCGAATTGGGCGTCGGCCAGCGTCTTCGCCTGCGCTGCGGTGACGTCGCCGACCATGATGAGCGTAGCCTGATCGGGGCTGAAGCTGCGCGCATAGGCCGCGGTGATGTCGGCCCGGGTGATCGCCTTCAACGAGATCGGCGTTCCGCCGATCGGCGCGCCATAGGCAGACGTGCCTAGAACCGCCCGATCGGCGACCAGTGCGGCCAGCTGCGCCGGAGTCTTAAGCGCGAGTGATACTGCGTCGACCTGCTGCGTCCGTGCCCGTTCGATTTCGTCGGGCGCGAATGCAGGGTGCATCGCCACGTCGGCGAGGATCGACAGCGCGGGGGCAAGCTGATCAGCCTTCACCGTGACGTCGACGGAGGCACCGTCGCTGCCTGCATCGCTGCCGATCGATCCGCCGAGGCCTTCGATCTGCCGTGCTATCTGCGTGGCTGTCCGCGTGCGCGTGCCTTTGGTCAGCAACTCGGCCGCCAGGCTGCTGACGCCTGCCCGATTGGCAGGATCGGTTGCCGCGCCGCCACCGGTAACAAGATAGGCGGTGACGATCGGCAGATCGTGCCGTTCCACGGTGATAAGCCGCATGCCGTTGGCGAGCTGCGTTGTGATCGGCTGGGGTAGGGTCGGCGATATCGGTATGCCGGGGGCGGGGGGAAGGACGCGCTGTCCTTCCGCGGCGGGGGTAACGATCTCGACGTTGGCGGGCGCCTTAAGATCGGCAACGCGGACGCTGGGAGCCACATCGATCGTCGCGACCGGCGTCGCAGCAGGCTTGGCATCGAGCGGGAGATAACGGATCGTCGCGGACTGCGCGTCAGCCAGATAGGTCCGTGCGACGCGCTGGATATCTGCGGCCGTGACCTGCGCAATGGCCGCGAGCTGGCGGTCTGCGGCGCGCGGATCACCATCCACGATCACCGATGACGCAAGGGTGCTCGCCTTTCCTTCGGCGGTTTCCCGGGCAATGATCGATGCAGTCAGGATTTCGTTCTTCGCCTCGGCCAGTTCGGCAGGGGTGACGGGGGCGTCGCGCAGCCGTGCGATCTCTCGTTTGAGCGCGGCCTCGCCAGCGTCAACGCTCTTGCCCCCGGCCATGATGGCGTAGACGACCAGATTGCCGGTCGACTGCTTGCTGTCGATCATGGCGTCGGCGGACTGCGCAAGTTGATCGCGGTAGACGACGCTTTCGTAGAGCCGCGAGCTTTCGCCCTCCGACAATATCGCTTTCAGGAGACTGAGCGCGGGGATGTCGGCAGCGCGATCCGCCGGGATATGATAGCTGATCAGCACCGCGGGGAGCGGCGTGTTGGGCTCGTAAACGGTACGCGTCACGGCTTGGGTACGGGCCGGCTCGGCGACCGTTACCCGGGGAATTGCCCCGACCGGCTTCTTGATGGGGGCGAAGTAGGTGTCGATCCAGCGGTCGAGCTGTGCAGGCTCGAAATTGCCCGAGACGACTAGGACCGCATTGTCGGGTCGGTAATAGGTTGCATGAAAAGCGCGGACGTCGTCGATGCCGGCGGCTTCGAGATTTTCCAGGCTGCCGATCGTACCACGTGCATAGGGATGTCGTGCATAGGCAAGCGCTGGATAATAGAGGGAGAACAGCTTGCCATAGGGCCGGGCCAGGGTGCTCTGGCGAAGCTCCTCCTTCACGACGTCGCGTTCAGACGCGAAGCTTTTAGGTTCGACGACAAGGCTCGCCATCCGGTCGGCCTCTGCAAACAGCAGACGCTGCAGGTGATTGGCCGGAACCACCTCGTAATAATTCGTATAGTCGTCGTTGGTCGATGCGTTGTTATAGCCGCCGACGTCCTCGGTTAGCCGGTCCATCTGCTCCGACACCAGATTGCGGGTCGATTTGAACATCAGATGTTCGAACATATGGGCAAAGCCGGACCGGCCCTTTGGATCGTCCTTGGACCCGACGTCATACCAGACCTGGACCGACACGTTGGGTGTCGCCGTGTCCCGGATGGCGTAGACACGCAAACCGTTGGCCAGCACGCGTTCGGTGAAGGCGAGCGCTTTTACCGACACGTTCGACGTATGCTTTGGGGGGGCGGACTGCGCCACCACCGCTGAAGGACAACAGGCTGCACCGAGCAGCAATGCGTAGCGGAGGTGGCGCATCTGTGTCCTTACTTCTGGGTACGCGAGCGGTTGAAAAGCACCGCGCCGGCGATGGCGGCAGATCCTATGCCGACGCCAAGCCCGATCTTCGCAAGCGGCCAGGTCTTCGCCTTCTCGACGGTCGCCTTTGCCGCGGCTTCGGCGTGAAGCTTTGCTTCCTTGGCTGCGGCGAGAATTTCGTTGGGGGTATCGTCGTCGGCAGCCGTTGTGATGGGGGCGGTCACGTCACTCTCCTAACTCGATTTCCGACCATACTCCGCTCGGAAATCATTTGCGAACTTCGTCAATGTGCCGGCGGCGATCGCAGCGCGCAGATCTGCCATCAGCGTTTCGTAGAACCAGATATTGTGTTCGGTCATCAACATCGCGCCAAGCATCTCGCCCGCGCGGACGAGATGATGCAGATAGGCCCGGCTCCAGGTGGCGCAGACCGGGCAGGCACAGTCGGCCGCCAGCGGCGACTGGTCCTCGGCAAACCGGGCGTTTCGGATGTTGATCGGCCCGTTGCGCGTGAACGCCTGGCCGGTTCGCCCTGACCGGGTCGGCATGACGCAATCGAACATGTCGATTCCGCGCTCGACAGCGCCCACGATATCGTCAGGCTTGCCGACGCCCATCAGGTAGCGGGGTTTGTCGGCGGGCAATTGTCCCGGCGCGAAATCCAGGCATCCGAACATCGCCTCCTGTCCTTCGCCGACCGCCAATCCGCCGACCGCATAGCCATCAAAGCCGATATCGATCAGCGCGTCCGCCGAGGATTTGCGGAACGACTCGTTCAGCGCGCCTTGCTGGATTCCGAAGATCGCGTTGTTATCCGCATGGGCACCGCCTGCATCGAAGGCATCGCGTGATCGCTTCGCCCAACGCATCGATCGTTCCATGGCGGCGGCCTGAACCTCCCGCGTCGAGGTCGTCGGGACAAGCTCGTCGAACGCCATGACGATGTTCGACCCCAATAAACGCTGGATCTCGATCGACCGTTCGGGGCTGAGCAGGTGCCGAGTACCATCGAGATGCGATTTGAACGACACCCCTTCCTCGGACCGCTTGGTAAGATCCGCGAGGCTCATCACCTGATACCCACCCGAGTCGGTCAGGATGGGCTTCGACCAGCCCATGAAGCCGTGAAGCCCGCCCAGTCGCGCGACACGTTCCGCGCCGGGACGCAGCATGAGATGATAGGTGTTGCCAAGGATGATGTCGGCCCCCGCGGCCGCCACGTCGTCGGGCTTCATCGCCTTGACCGTCGCGGCGGTGCCGACCGGCATGAAGGCGGGGGTACGGATCACGCCGCGCTGCATCGCGATCTGGCCCGTGCGTGCTGCGCCATCGGTGGCAGAAATGGTGAAGTCGAAACGAGGGGGCACGGGATGATCCATTAACGGCGCTTGCCGCGCGGTGGGGCGTTGGGGGCAAAGCTCCTGATCGTCAGCAGCTCCTCGCGCACGAGCACCCCGTCGCGGTTGCGATCGAAGCGGAGAAAGAATTGCGCAAATCGGGCCTGAAGCTCGGCGAGGGTGATCGCGTTGTCGCCGTCGCGATCGACTTCGAAGGGGCTGGGCAGGGCGTTGCGATCGCCAAGCCATTTCAGCGACCAGTCGGCATAGGCGATATAGCCGATCTTGCCCGTCGTGCTGCCCTCGGCGCCCGCAAAGCTCCGCGCGAGGCAAGTGTCGAGTTCAGGCCTGGTCACGCGCGCGTCGCGATCCGCATCGCAGGCGGCGATCAGCATTGCGGCCGGTTCGGCAAAGATCGTTGCGGGCGGTTGCGCGATCCCAGCGGAAGGCACGACCTGCAAGGCCAGAATCAATGGGATCAACATGGGCCGGTCATGGCAGCAGCAGGCTGGCATCGCCATAGCTGTAAAAGCGATACTTGGCCGCAATTGCATGCGCATAGCCGGCCTGCATCCGCTCGCGTCCCATCAGCGCCGATACCAGCATGAACAACGTCGATCGCGGAAGGTGGAAATTGGTCATCAGGCCATCAATCCCCTTGAAGCGGTAGCCCGGCGTGATGAAGATCGCCGTGTCGCCCTCAAACGGGCGGATGACGCCGTCGTCACCGGTCGCGCTCTCGATCAGTCGCAGCGATGTCGTGCCGACCGCGATCACCCGGCCGCCGGCGGCGCGCACCGCATTCAGCTGGTCCGCCGTGGTCGCATCGATCCGGCCCCATTCGGCATGCATCTGGTGATCGTCGGTATCGTCCACCTTCATCGGCAGGAACGTGCCCGCACCGACGTGCAGCGTCAGCGTTGCCTTCCCGATGCCCGCAGCCTCGAGCGCCGCCATCACCGATGGGGTGAAGTGCAGCGCCGCAGTCGGCGCCGCGACCGCGCCGGGCTCGGCGGCGAACATTGTCTGGTAATCCTCGGCGTCGCGCGCGTCCGTCGGGCGCTTCGCCGCGATATAGGGAGGCAAGGGCATTCGCCCCGCGCGATCAAGCAGCAGTTCGATCGGTTCGTCGCCTGCGAATTCGAGCGCGTAGCTGCCGTCGTCTGCCCGGTCGACCGCCCGGGCGACGACGCCGTTGCCAAAATCGATCGGATCCCCATCGCGCAGACGGCGCGCATTTCGAATGAAGGCGCGCCAACGTCGCGGCCCTTCGCGCTTGTGCAGCGTCGCCCCGATCTTCGCCCCGGACGATAGCTGCCCGTCCTGCTCGATCCCAGCACGACGCCCCTCGAGCTGCGCCGGAATGACCCGCGTGTCGTTGAACACCAGCAGGTCGCCGCGACGCAGCTGTCCAGCCAGATCCGTGACGCGTAGGTCGCGTGTTGCATCCCCTTCTAAGACCAACAGCCGTGCGGCATCGCGCGGCGTTTCGGGCCGGAGTGCGATACGATCGGTCGGCAGGTCGAAGTCGAAAAGGTCGACGTTCAACGGACTCTCACTTCTTCGCGGGGGCCTTCTTGGCGAGCTTGGGCTTTGCAACGACCGCCGGTGCTGGCCTCGACTTGCTGCTGCCGGTCCCCGGCAGGGTTACAGGCGCGCCCAGTGCCGGTGGCGGGGTAACGGGCGCGGCGACATAGGCCGGTGGGCTGTCCGCAGCGATATAGGCGTGCAGGATCCGCGAGGGGTTTGCCGGCGGCTCGCCGCGCTCAATGGCGTCGACATATTGCATGCCGTCGATCACCCGGCCGAACACGGTATATTTCTTGTCGAGGCTGAGGCGCGGCTGAAAGACGATGAAGAACTGGCTGTTCGCGCTGTCTTCCTTTTCCGAACGCGCCGCGGACACCGCGCCGCGAACGTGCGGCAGATAATTGAACTCGGCCTTCACGTCGGGCAGGGGTGAGCCACCGGTACCGTCACCCTTTGGATCGCCGCCCTGTGCCATGAAACCGTCGATCACCCGGTGAAACGCCAGGCCGTCGTAGAAATGCTGCCGGGTCAGGGTTTTGATGCGCTCGACCATCAAAGGGGCGACGTCGGGACGAAGCCAGATCGTGACCCGGCCCCCCGTCGACAGGTCAAGCAGCAGCAGGTTCTGCGTGTCCGTCGTCAACGGCGGGGTAGCGCGTCCGGCAACGGCGGGATCGATGATCTGGGCGGACGCAGGCGCCGCGACGAGGCACCCGAGGATCGCAAACATACCGGCGAAAAAGCGCATCAAATCCCTACTCGCATTGGCCATGAGGCCGGGGCCGACCTTGAAGCCCGCCGCTTAGAACAAATCCGTGCTTGCGCCAAACTGAACATCGTCTGCCGACTGGCGTCCCGCGCGCGTCAACTTCCCTTGCGGCCGATCTGATTGACGCGGGCAATGACCTCTTCACTGACGGCAGGCGGCACGAATTTGGCTATGTCCCCGCCGAAGAGCGCGATTTCCTTGACCAGCTTGCTCGCAATCGGCTGCAGCGCGACATCCGCCATCAGGAACACCGTCTCGACCCGCGGATTGATCTGCTGGTTCATCCCCGCCATCTGATATTCATATTCGAAGTCGGCGACGGCACGTAGACCGCGGACGATGACCTTTGCGCCTTCGCGCTCGGCAAAATCCATCAACAGAGAATCGAACGCGACCACGTGGATCTCGCCGGCCACGCCGTCTACCTCACGCCTCACCATCGCCATGCGTTCCTCGATCGTAAACATCGGCGATTTGGAGGCATTCGTCGTGACGCCGACGACCAGCCGGTCGACCAGCTTCGCGCCACGCCGGATGATGTCCATATGGCCCAGCGTGATCGGGTCGAACGTACCCGGGTAAACACCGACCCTTACGGTCTCGTGGCTTGCCGTCATGGTCGGTGTCTCCGGAAGAGGTCAGCGGTCGCGGTCAAGCACGAAGCGTGCGATCTCGCGGAGCAGATCGGCCTCGCGGCCATAGCTGTGCAGATGTGCGATCGCCTGGTCGACAAGCATGCGGGCCTGTTCACGCGCGCGATCCGCGCCGAGCAGCGACAGGAACGTCTCCTTGCCCGCACCGGCATCCTTGCGGAGGCGTTTACCCGCCGCCGCCTCATCGCCTTCGGCGTCGAGCAGATCGTCGGCGATCTGAAAGGCGAGCCCCAGGTCGTGCGCATAGCCGCGCAGGCCAACCCGGCCCTCGGGCGCAATCCTGCCAAGAATGGCGCCTGCTTCGACAGACGCCAAAATCAGCGCACCGGTCTTCATCTGCTGAAGCCGGGTGACAGTGTTCAGATCGAACCGGGCATTCTCCGCCTCGAGATCCATCATCTGGCCGCCGGCCATCCCAGTCGGGCCGGACGCCTTGGCAAGGTCGAGCACCAGATCAGCGCGCACGAACGGATCGGGGTGCGTTGCCGGGTCGGCGAGGATCTCGAACGCCAGCGCGTGGAGGCAGTCACCTGCGAGGATCGCGCATGCTTCGCTGAACATCTTGTGCACGGTCGGCTTGCCACGACGCATGTCGTCATCGTCCATGGCCGGGAGATCGTCATGGATCAGCGAATAGACATGGATCGCCTCGATGGCCGTGGCCACCCGCGCCGCACAAGCACGGTCGACCCCGAACAGGCTGGCGGTCGCGAAAACGAGCAACGGGCGTAGCCGCTTGCCGCCGCCGATCGCGGCATGACGCATCGCGCGATACAGATCCGCACGCGGATCGTCGGGGATCGCCAGCAGGACATCGAACTGTGCATCGATTTCCGCGGAAACCTCGGCGAGCGCGTCCGCCAGCGATTGCGGGAAGGCCGTCATGCGCGGCTCAACTTGCCGCGAAGGGGCGAACCCCAGCCGGCTTACCCTCGGCATCGAGCCGGATCGCTTCGATCCGCGCCTGCGCAGCGTCGAGCCGATCGGCACAACGCTGGCGCAGCTTGTTGCCGCGTTCGTACAGCTCGATCGCCTGCTGCAGCGGCGTATCACCACGCTCGAGCTGCCCCACGATCGTCTCCAGCTCTTTCAATGCCTCTTCGAATGAGAGGTCTTCGGTCGGCGTTTCCATGGGTGCTGCTATGGAGCAGGCGCGCGACGGGGGTCAAGGACGCGTCGACGGCGGAGGCTATGCCGCGACCGGCACGCGCCGAGTTTGCCGCGAATTCTAGCGCAGCCGGTCGACGGTCCAGGTGTAAAGCACCGATATGCCGATCAGCCCCAGGTCGACTGCGGCCTACATCCTGTGCGGCGCGGGGTCGGACGGGTCATGCGTGATGAGGCGGATATCCGCCGTCGGTCGCGGCATTACTGCGAGCGTCAGCACCAGCGCAGCGACAGCGAGGGCAGCCTTACGATTGCGCATCGTCATTCTCCCGGGGGAAGCTCCATCCTGACGTTGTCAATCCGCTTTGACAAGCCGCGGCACCAGGCACCGCACTCAGGCGGCCGAGACGAGGCTGACCGCGCTTCGCGATCGATCGCGGCCCGCCGCCTTGGCCTCGAACAAGGCGCGGTCCGCGTCGCGGTAGAGCGTCTTCCAGTCGGCGTCGTGCAACAGGGGGCCGGTACACGTACCGATGCTGGCGGTGACGGTGATATCATACGGCATCGACTGGCCGCGGACACGGTCGCGGATTGCGCAGGGCGAAACCGATGTCGAGGCATCGACGAGGATAGCAAACTCCTCGCCACCAATTCGGGCGATGAGCGTATCGGTTGGCAGTGCGCTGCGGAGCGCACGGGCGAAGGCCCGCAACACCTCGTCGCCGCCATCATGACCGATCGTTTCGTTGACCCGCTTGAAATGGTCGATGTCGGCGATCAGCAGCGTCTGCTCGCCGGGGCGGCCAATCGCGCGTGCCAGGAAGGCGCGACGATTGAGCAGGCCGGTCAGCGGGTCGGTATCGGCAAGCAGGCGCGCCGCGATCTCCTGTTCCCGCGCAGCGTCGCGTTCGCGGCTCAGCAACAGGATGCGATAAGCAATCGCCGTGCTCGACAGAAGCGCCTCGATCGCCATCGCGATGACCGTCGAATTGTCGACCAGCAGGCTCGGCTCGACCATCCCGAAGCTGCTGGCGATGCGAAGCCCCGACATGACGATCGGTGCACCCCACGCAAGCGCAAACAACCAAAGATAATTGCTTCGTACGCGCCACGCGCGCCAAAGGATGATCGCCACGACCCCGATGAACCCGAGATAGGCGATCGACATGCCGGTATCGAGCACATGGATCGCGCGTGGGGCGAGCATGACCCAAAGCCCCGCCATGCCGACCAGCCCGACCATCACCGCACTGCTGAGCGACCGTACCCAACTCGAGAACACGGCACGTTCGAAGAAGCTGCGGGCGAAAAGGAGCGCTGCGCTGGCGGATGCGGCCAGAAACAGTATGTTGAGCCGCTGGCGGTCGTTATTGTCGAGGCCCGTAAAGACTTGGCCCGCAGCACCTGACGACGTCGATACATAGGCCAGCAGGCACAGGACGAGGAGGCAGTAGACTGGCTGGAAAGCCTGGCGAAGCGCACCCCATAGCGCCAGATTGTAAACGATCAGCGCGATCGCCATGCCGGCAAACGCGCCGTAAAGTGCGCCGCGCACGATCTCGGTCGTCGCCGCCTCGCCATGATCCGCCAGTACCGGCTGCAGGATGACGCCGCGAAGGTTCGTGGCGCCTTCGACATGCCACAGGAGGCGCACCGGTGGCGCGTCATGGCGCGGCAGCGGTTGCGAGAGGACGGCGCCGAGGTTCAGGATCTCATGGGCGGTTTTTGGCGTGACGCCGACATGGCGAATCGCACCATCGGCATAGCGGACGTAGAGCGTGATCCGCGTCATCCAGATGCTGCCGATACGCGCGCTGGTGCCGCGTAGCTGAGCCGCGGGAAGCGGCTGTGACAGGACCCAGAAATCACCCGGGCCAAATCGGCGCTGTGGGGTGGTGCAGTCGAATCGTTCCGGCGTTTTGAACAGGGCCGGCGCCGTCATGCCGGGTGCTGCGCGGACGAGACAGGTCGCCAGGGGGAAGGCGGTCGCGGCGGCGGGCTGTGCAGTCATCAAGCCGAGCGTCCACAGCAGCAAGACCATGACCCACCGCATATATGCCCGTATCCCCATGACATGCCTCGTAAAGCGCGTTCGGCAAAGAACGGTAAACGTGGCTGGCTATGGCACAAAAAAACCCGGCGGCAAGCGCTGCCGCCGGGTCTCATAAACGCGGCTTGCCGCCGTCTCGCTGCTACTTGGCAGAGACGGGTTCAGCCTTCCCCTTCTTCTTGGGCTTTTTCGGCGCCGCACTTTCAATCGCGAACGAAAGCGCACCATCCTTCATTTTCACCGTCACCTCGCCGCCATGGACCAGTTTCCCGAACAGTAGCTCCTCGGCAAGTGGCTGCTTGATCTTTTCCTGGATCAGGCGGCCCATCGGACGCGCTCCGTAGAGCTTGTCATAGCCCTTCTCGGTGAGCCACGCCTTCGACTCGTCATCAAGCTGGATATGGACGCCGCGGTCCGCCAGCTGAAGCTCGAGCTGAAGAATGAACTTGTCCACGACCCGGGCGACCACGGTCGTAGGCAGATAGCCGAACGGCACGATCGCATCGAGGCGATTGCGGAACTCCGGCGTGAACATCTTTTGCACCGCCTGTTCGTCCTCGCCTTCACGCGTAAGGTTGCCGAAGCCCACCGTCTCGCGCGCCATGTCGCTGGCCCCCGCATTGGTCGTCATGATAAGAATGACGTTGCGGAAATCGACCGACTTGCCGTGCTGGTCGGTAAGGCGTCCGTTGTCCATTACCTGCAACAGGATGTTGAACAGGTCTGGATGCGCCTTCTCGATCTCGTCAAGCAGCAGCACGCAATGCGGATTCTGGTCGACCGCATCGGTCAGCAACCCACCTTGGTCGAACCCGACATAGCCCGGGGGCGCACCGATCAGACGGCTGACCGAGTGCCGCTCCATATATTCGGACATGTCGAACCGCTGGAGCGGGATACCCAGGATCGAAGACAGCTGCTTGGCCACCTCCGTCTTGCCGACGCCGGTGGGGCCGGTGAACAGATAGTTGCCGATCGGCTTCTCTGGCTCGCGTAGACCCGCTCGCGCCAGCTTGATCGCCGAACTGAGCTTCTCGATCGCCGCATTCTGCCCGAATACCACGCGCTTCAGATCTGTTTCGAGCGTGGCAAGCGCGAGCTTGTCGTCGGTCGAAACCGATTTCGGCGGGATGCGCGCCATCGTCGCGATGACCTGTTCGATCTCCTTGGGGGTGATCGTCTTCTTGCGCTTGTTCGGCGGCACCAGCATCTGCATCGCACCGACCTCGTCGATCACGTCGATCGCCTTGTCGGGCAGTTTGCGGTCATTGATGTAGCGCGCGCTTAGCTCCACCGCCGACTTGATCGCGTCGGGGGTGTATTTGACGTTGTGGTGATCCTCGAACGCCGAGCGCAGGCCCGCCAGAATCTTGATCGTATCCTCGATCGTCGGCTCGTTCACATCGATCTTCTGGAATCGCCGCAGCAGGGCGCGATCCTTCTCGAAATGATTGCGGAATTCCTTGTACGTCGTCGAGCCGATGCAGCGGATCGTGCCGCCCGACAGCGCGGGCTTGAGCAGGTTTGACGCATCCATCGCACCGCCGCTCGTCGCGCCGGCACCGATAACTGTGTGGATCTCGTCGATGAACAATACCGCGTCCGGCATCTTCTCCAACTCATTGACGACTGCCTTCAGGCGCTCCTCGAAATCACCACGATACCGGGTGCCTGCCAGCAATGCGCCCATGTCGAGCGAATAGATTACCGCCGGCTTGAGCACGTCGGGGACCTCGCCCTCGACGATCTTTCGCGCGAGACCTTCCGCGATCGCGGTCTTGCCGACGCCGGGATCGCCGACATAAAGCGGATTGTTCTTCGACCGGCGGCAGAGGATCTGGATCGTCCGATCCACCTCAGGTCCGCGTCCGATCAGGGGATCGACCTTCCCGTTCTTGGCTTTCTCGTTCAGGTCGACCGTGAATTGCTTGAGCGCGCTTTCCGTCTTGCCCTTCTCCTGTCCCTTGGTCGGCTTCTCGTCGTCGGCACCCTTGGGTGTCGAAGCTTCAGTCGGCTGCTGTCCGCCCTTGCCGACGCCGTGGCTGATGAAGCTGACCGCATCGAGGCGGCTCATGTCCTGCTGTTGCAGGAAATAGACGGCATAGCTTTCGCGCTCGCTAAACAAGGCAACGAGCACGTTGGCACCCGTTACTTCGTCGCGGCCCGAAGACTGGACGTGAAGGATGGCGCGCTGGACGACGCGCTGAAAGCCGCTCGTCGGCGACGGATCGCTTGCGGCATCGACCTTGAGCGCATCAAGCTCGGTGTCGAGATAATGCGCGACCGTGGTTTTCAGCTCGCCCAGATCAACGTTGCAGGCTCCCATGACCTTCGATCCGTGCTCGTCGTCAATCAACGCCAGCAAGAGATGCTCTAGCGTCGCATATTCGTGGCGTCGGGACGATGCAGCCTCGAGTGCCTTGTGCAGGGTGGTCTCGAGGGCGGGTGCAAATGACGGCATTTACATTACTCCTGTCGGGCCACGCAGACGCAGGCCCTTTGCCACTATGTCGGAACGGTAATCGATCGCATCAAGCACTTGACCCCGCCGGCCTGCGTTCCTGCACCGTCCAAATGCGGACCGCCGAGACGAGGTCGAGGACATCACCGTCTAAATAGGTCGTCGGCGCTGGCGCGGTGGCTGATCGCTCGATCTTTTTTCAACTGGCAGCGCGCAATCTCGCCTTGCAGCACGGTGATCCGCGCATCGAGCTCGGCGACCGAGAGCGAGTCGATGTCCTGACGCACGAGCGCATCGAGGAAATCGTCGGGACGAGAGGGGGCGTCATCCGGATCCATTGCGCCTGTAACGTTGACCCGCACCGGAGTGATGTCAATAAGGCACGGAAATCCAATGGGGCGTCTCGATCACATGACTGCAAAAACCGCGACTCCGCGTTACATCGTCCCTGACGTCATGAAGGCAATCGATCCCGAAGCCCCGGGAGGCCCTGAAGTGCTCGTCCTTGTGGAGCGCGCCGTGCCGCATCCCGGAGCCGGCGAGGTCCTCGTCAAGGTCGCGGCGGCGGGCGTCAATCGTCCCGAGGTGATGCAACGGCAGGGTAAATATCCGCCGCCGCCCGGTGCCCCGTCGATCTTGGGCATGGAAATTGCCGGGACGATCGTAGCGGTCGGCGACGGGGTCGGCGAGGAACAGATCGGGCAGCGGATCTGTGCGCTGATCACCGGCGGTGCCTATGCCGAGTATGCGGTTGCCCCGTTCGGCCAATGCCTCTCCGTGCCCGAAGCGCTAACGATGGTCGAAGCCGCGGCGATGCCCGAGACGCTGTTCACGGTGTGGACCAACCTGTTCGAGCGTGCCTATGCGACTGAAGGCGATACGGTGCTCGTCCATGGCGGTACGAGCGGGATCGGCACGATGGCGATCGGCTTGTGTGCCATCTTCGGGATCGACATCATCGTCACCGCGGGCTCGAAGGCGAAATGCGAAGCCGCGCTCAGCCTCGGCGCGACGCACGCGATCGACTACAAGACCGAGGACTTCGTCGAACGGGTCAAGCAGATTACCGGCGGCAAGGGTGTTGCGGCCGTACTCGATATGGTGGGTGGCGACTATGTCGCGCGTAATCTGCAATGTCTGGCCGAAGACGGGCGGCACGTGTCGATCGCGGTTCAGGGTGGGGCGAATGCGACGGTGCCGCTGTTCGAGATCATGCGCCGTCGTCTGACCTTGACGGGATCGACGCTGCGCCCGCGTGATACCGCATTCAAGTCGCTCGTGGCCGATGAACTGGCGCGGACGGTCTGGCCGCATGTCGAGGCCGGCAAGCTCAAGCCAGTGATCGATCGCGTCTTTGCCTTTGCCGACGCCCCGGCTGCGCATGCGCGGATGGAGGCGGGCGATCACGTCGGGAAGATCGTGCTGTCCATGACGTGACGCGGGCATGCCTGACCAGGCTGTCCCCGAGCCGTCTCTGCAATTCGTGACGGAGGCTGTGCGTCGTCCGATGACTTAGAACAGTCACCGGACTGCGACTGCCATGTCATATTGCGCCGCTAGACAGGACTGCAACGAACAGAATTGCGGGGCAGGCCGATGGACACCGTCACGTTTCCAACCGACGCGTTGCCGATAGCCGATGTGGCGGACATCGCGGACTTCATCCATTCGCGACCCGTTGTGCCCGAACGCGTGGTCGACCGGCGGCAATATCGCACGATCTGGATTTCCGACGTCCATCTCGGCACGCGTGGCTGCAACGCGGCGATGCTCAACGACTTTCTCGACCATGTCGACAGCGAGACGATGTTCCTGGTCGGCGACATGATCGATGGCTGGCGATTGAAGAAGAAATTCTACTGGCCGGCGGCGCATAACGACGTGCTGTGGCGGCTGCTCAAGCGCGCGAAGCGCGGTACGCGGGTCGTCTATATTCCGGGCAACCATGACGAGGTGTTCCGGCAATATTCGGGGCTCGACTTCGGTGGGATCTCGATCCGGCGCAAGGCGATCCACGAGACCGCCGACGGCCGCCGCCTGCTGGTTCTGCACGGTGACGAGTTCGACGCTATCACGCTGGCGCATCGCTGGGTCGCGCATATTGGGGATGCGGCGTACACATTGCTCATGGGGCTCAACCGGTGGGTGAATGGCGCGCGCCGACGCCTCGGCATGCCCTATTGGTCGCTCTCGAAACACGCCAAGGCCAAGGTCAAGAACGCGGTCGCCTTCATATCGCATTTCGAAGAAGTCGTCGCGCACGCGGCCGGCGTGCGGGGGGTCGACGGCGTCGTGTGCGGACACATCCATACGGCGGAAATGCGCGATATCGCCGGCGTTGCCTATTATAATGACGGCGACTGGGTCGAAGGCTGCACGGCGCTTGTCGAGCATTTCGACGGGCGGATGGAACTGCTTCACTGGGCAGACGAAATCGCCGCGCGTGAGGTCGATAACATCGTCACGCTGGCCGCCTGACCCACGTCAATTCGGCTCATGCCGCGGTTACCCAAGGAGACCCCGATGCGTATCGCGATCGTCACCGATGCCTGGAGCCCGCAAGTCAACGGCGTGGTTCGCACCCTGCAGTCCGTCCGGCGGGAACTCGAAGTGACGGGTCATCAAGTGCTGATCATATCCCCCGCGCAGTTCGCCTCGATGCCGTGTCCGACCTATCCCGAGATTCGGCTGGCCTTTGCACGGTCGGGTGCAGTCGGACGATTGCTCGAAAGCTTTGGCGCCGATGCGATACACCTCGCGACGGAAGGTCCGGTCTGCCTCGCCGCACGAACCTGGTGCCTGGCTCGAGATTTGCCGTTCACAACTGCCTATCATACCCAGTTTCCCGATTACATCGCGGCACGGACGGGTGCGAACCCCGCCTGGATATGGCGCTATATTCGTTGGTTCCATCGTCCCGCCGAGTCGATCCTGGTCTCCACCCCCTCCGTCGCGGCAACACTTACTGCACAAGGCCTGCATCAGGTTCGCGAATGGGGGCGAGGCGTCGATTTTGCACAATTCGGGCTGGACGGCGCCCGCGATCCGGAGATGGCGGCGCTGCCCGGCCCGATCCTGCTCTATGTCGGGCGCGTCGCCGTTGAGAAGAATGTCGAGGCCTTCCTGTCGTCCGCGCATAGGGGAACGAAGGTCGTCGTCGGCGACGGACCCGCGCGCGCCACGCTTGCACGTCGCTTCCCCGATGCCGTGTTTCTTGGCCAGCGTGACGGACAAGGGCTGGCGGCGGCCTATCGTACCGCGGACGTCCTCGTCTTTCCCAGCCGGACCGACACCTTCGGGCTGGTCATGATCGAGGCGCTCGCGTGCGGGACGCCGGTTGCGGCCTATCCCATCGCCGGCCCGATCGACGTACTCGACCCGCGCGTTGGCGTGATGCATGAGGATCTCGACGAAGCGATCGCGGCGGCACTGACCCGCGATCCCATCGCCTGCGCCGCCTATGCTGCCCGGTACAGCTGGCCCGCAAGTGCGCGCCAGTTTCTGCGTGCCCTTGTTCCGCTTGCCCGTCCACTCGATCGACCGCGCATGGCGGCATGATGCGACGCGACGATCGCGCGCTTGCCTGTTAGTCATGGGCGCACTAAGTCGTGTGTCATGTCAGGCCGCTCCGAAAGGGGCGGCCCTTTCTATTTTTACGGAGTTTCCGCCGTGGCCCAGCCGCTCATGCCCCATGCGACCGCCGCCTGGATGGTCGACAACACTGCGCTCAGTTTCGAGCAGATCGCAGATTTTTGCGGTCTGCACATTCTCGAGATCCAGGCGATCGCCGACGACACCACGTCGACCAAGCTGACGGGGCGCGATCCCGTCCGCGCGCATGAGGTCACGCAGGACGAGATCGACAAGGGCGCGGCCGATCCCGATTATCAGCTCAAGATGATCAAGGGTCCCGAGCAGGTCCGCCGGACCAAGGGCCCGCGTTACACGCCGGTGTCCAAGCGCCAGGACAAGCCCGATGGCATTGCCTGGATTATCCGTAATCATCCCGAGATCACCGATGGCGCAATCTCGCTGCTGATCGGCACGACGCGCACGACGATCGCTGCGATCCGTGACCGCAGCCACTGGAACATCGCCAACATCACGCCAAAGGATCCGGTCACGCTCGGCCTGACGTCGCAGCGCGAGCTCGACGCCGCGGTTGCCAAGGCCGCCAAGGCGGCGGGTATGGAAGCACCGACCGACACGCGTCTCGAAGGTGATCGTGAGGCGCTGCTCGAGCAGCTTCGTAACGAGCGTACGCAGGCAGCGGCGGACGCGCAGTTCGTCGCAGAGGGCGGTGTCCTGCCGGTCAAGCCGCTGTTCGACGACCCCTTCAAGCGCTGAACGTTCCCGGTCCCCGCGTGGCGCGGTCCGGGGGCGGTACGGGCTATCGGATAGGTTTGCGGTCCTGACGGCGCGGGGATGGCCGGCGGCACAGGGCGTTGAGGGCATGCGGCATGGCTGATGCGCGTGTCGGCCCGGGGACTATCGCTGGCGCCTGGTGGTTGCTACCTGCGGCACATGACTTCGCCGCCGGCTCCACAGGATGAACCGCTAACACACAAGGGGCTGGTCTACCCCTTAGGCCACCGCGAGCCCGAACCCGGTAACGTATTTCGCATCGCTCCCGGCGTTGACTGGGTACGCCTCAAAATTCCCGGTCCGCTGCGCCACGTGAACTGCTGGATGCTCGCCGACGGCGACGGCGACGCGCTCGTCGATACGGGCATGAATACGCCGGAAGCTCGCGACGCGTGGACCGCAATCCTGGCAGGGCCGAAGTCGGGCGTCCGCATCACCCGCGTGATCGGCACGCATTTTCATCCCGATCATATCGGCCTTGCTGGTTGGCTGTGCGAGGCGCACGACGCGGCCCTCGTCATGACCCGGGGCGAATGGCTGACCGCACGAATGCTGGCCGCTGATGCCCGGGATGCCGTTCCTGCCGAAATGCGGGCATTCTGGCGCGGTGCGGGCTGGGACAGTACGCAGATCGCGCATGCCAGCGCGAAGGGGTGGGCGGGATTTCGCAAGATCATCACGCCGCTTCCGTTGGGTTACACGCGGATCAGCGACGGTGACGTGTTGACGGTAGGGCGCGATGACTGGCGGGTCGTGATCGGGTCGGGCCACAGCCCAGAGCATGCATGCCTTCTCAACGAAGCATCGGGCATCCTGATTGCCGGGGATCAGGTTCTGCCCCGTATCAGCCCCAATATCTCTTTGGGCATCACCGAGCCGCATGCGGATCCGCTGGGCGAATGGTTTGCCGCGATCGCCCGGCTCAAGGCATTGCCCGCAGATTTGCTGGTCCTGCCGGGGCATGGCGATCCGTTTACTGGTCTTCATACCAGGCTTGGCGCGATGGATCGTGAGCACCGCGAACGGCTCGACGAACTCGCTGCCTTTCTCGCCGAGCCGCGTCGTGCGGTCGAGTGTTTCGGACGGCTGTTCCGGCGCGCAATCGGCCCCGATCTGCTCGGCATGGCGACGGGTGAAGCGCTCGCGCATCTGCGTCGGCTCGAGGTCGAGGGTCGCGCCGTTCGGGACAGTGTCGATGGCGTGTGGTGGTGGCGCGCAACGTGAGCTAGCATCGGATCAAAGCCGGCAGGAGAGGCCCAATGTGCGACGAGCATACCGCAGACGATAACGAACACTATCTCGCCGCCATGTCGCGGCGCCAGTTCGGCGTGATGACCGGGGCCGCAGGCCTTGCGATGCTGTTGCCCGTGCCGGCCGATGCGAAGCCGATCAGCGGACGCGACGTGTCGATCAAGACGCCCGATGGTCAGGCTGACGCCTATTTCGTCGCGCCGGCCACCGGGACTCATCCGGGCGTGCTTGTCTGGCCAGACATCATGGGTCTGCGCCCGGCGTTCCGTCAAATGGCAGATCGACTCGCGCAGTCGGGTTATGCCGTCCTCGTCGTCAATCAATTCTATCGGTCGACCAAGGCACCGTTTCTCGGCCCCGGCGAATCATACGACCAGCCGGCCGTCCGCGCGCGAATCGCACCCTTTCGTGACGCGCTTACACCCGAGGGTACGGTCCGTGACGCCAAATCCTTCACCGCGTTCCTGGATGCGCAACCGCAGGTGGATCGCAAGCGCGGGCTGGCGACCACCGGCTATTGCATGGGCGGGCCGATGGTGATCCGCACCGCTGCTGCGGTATCGGGACGCATCCGCGCGGGGGCGACGTTCCACGGCGGGGGGTTCGTGACCGACACACCCGACAGCCCGCATCGGCTGATCCCTGCATTGAAAGGTAGCTATCTGATCGCGATAGCGGCGAACGACGATGCGCGCGCACCGACCGAGAAGGATGTCCTGCGGGCGGCCTTCGTGACAGCGAAGCGTCCGGCCGAAATTGAGGTCTATCCGGAAACGATGCACGGATGGTGCCCGCCCGACAGCAAGGTCTATAATCCGGTGCAGGCGGACCGTGCGTGGGGCCGTATGCTCGCGCTGTTCGCCACCGCGCTGGCGTAAGATCCATCGCCGCTTCGTTCGACGGCACAACCCGCTGGGTGCGATCCGCGATCGCATCTTGACGGCATGGCATCGCCATTAGACCATCGTTCACTCTATGTTCTTGAGGGGCGAGCCATGACGTTGACGCTGTATTCGAATCCGATGTCGCGGGGGCGTATTGCTCGCTGGATGCTCGAGGAGACCGGGGCGGCTTACGATACGGTGATGCTCGATTATGCGACAACGATGAAGGAGGCGCCCTATCTGTCGGTCAATCCGATGGGCAAGGTGCCGGCCATCGTCCACAACGGCAACGTCGTCACCGAGTGTGCCGCGATCTGCGCCTATCTCGCCGACGCCGTACCCGAGGCGCAATTGGCGCCGACGGCCGACGAGCGGGCCGACTATTATCGATGGCTATTTTACGCGGCCGGGCCTCTGGAGGCGGCAATCACCAACCGATCGCTCGGCGTGGTCCCGACCGAGACGCAGCAGCGGATGGTCGGTTATGGAAGTTTCGAGGCCGCGATCGCCGGACTTGAGCATGCCGTTGCGTCTCATAGCTATATCGCGGGCGAACGCTTCACGGCAGCCGATGTCTATGTGGGTGCACAGGTCATATGGGGATTACAGTTCGGCACGATGCCGAAGCTTGCAGCATTCGAGGCCTATGCCGCCCGCCTGACCGAACGCGCGGCCTATCGGCGGGCAGCAACACTGGATGATGACGCTATGGCCAAGATGGCGTCATGAAGTTGCGCTAGGAGGTCGAATGACCGATCAGGCGGCCCAAACGCAACCCCCGCCAGCGCCTGTGACCCCATAGCGCGGGCATTCGTCGACTCGGCCACGTACCTCCACACTCCCAAGGCGATCGCTCCGTGGATCAACGATCAAAACGGCAAGCGCGCTTGTGTCGCTATCGCTCCTATAGTGGGCAAGCCTGAAGCTAATCTCTCGGCATCACTCGTATCCGCCAATCACGGCATTCAGGAAGCTGGGGAAGGGGCCGTTCCACCCGTCAACCGGTGCGTCGGGCACGGTACTGCGGCGGGCCGCACGCAGCGGATCGACCTTAGGCTCGCTTACCCGCTCGGGCATGGCGGTCGACGATACTGGTTGCGCGGTCGACACCGGAGCCACGGCAGAACGTTCCGCGACCGGCGCGATGGGCATTGCCGGAGCAACACGGGGAAGCGCAGGCTGTGCGGCAGGGACCGGTTCGTCGATCGGCGTCCGAGCCCAGCGCGATGGTTTCGGCGTGGCAGCGGCCATGGGCGCTGCGATTTCGGCGGCGGCCATCACTTCGTCCTCGACGGCATGGGCAACGACATCAGCACGCGGCACCCGCCGCGTCCGCGACCGCTCGCGCCGCGGTGGCAGCTCTTCATTGCTATCGGACGGGACGGTAGCCGCCGGAGTCAGCGCTCTCGGCTCGGACAGCTTCAACCGCTCGATCGTCTGGCCCGTCAGCTTTTCAATATTCTGGATATTCTCGGAATCGTCGGGTGCGACGAAGGTATAGGCTGTGCCCGTCGCGCCCGCGCGGCCCGTTCGGCCGATCCGGTGGACATAATCGTCGGGATGCCATGGCGCGTCATAGTTGAAGACGGTCGACACGCCCTTGATGTCCAGACCACGTGCGGCGACGTCCGAGGCGACCAAGATCGTCACCGCACCGTTCTTGAACAGGTCCAGTTCGGCGAGGCGCTGGGGCTGCTCCATGTCGCCATGGATTTCGCCGGATTTGTAACCCGCCTGCTTCAACACCTTGTTGAGGTCGCGCACGGTCGTCTTGCGATTGCAGAAGATGATCGCGTTGGTGACCTCGTCCTGCGCCAGGATTCGGCGCAGTGTCTCGCGTTTCGCGGTCTGGCTGGCGACCGGGACCAGATACTGCTTGATGTTGAGGTTGGTCGATGCAGGGCGCGAGACCTCGATCGTCTTGGGGTTCGAGAGAAACTTGTCCGCCAACTTCTTGATCGGCGGCGGCATCGTTGCCGAGAATAGCAGCGTCTGGCGCGACTTGGGCAGCTTGGTGCAGATTTCCTCGATGTCGGGGATGAACCCCATGTCGAGCATCCGGTCCGCCTCGTCGATGACGAGCAGCGAACAGCCGTTGAGCATGATCTTGCCGCGGCCGAACAGGTCCATCAGCCGGCCCGGCGTCGCGATCAGGACGTCGACGCCCTTTTCGAGCGCGGCGAGCTGGTCGCCCATCGACACGCCGCCGATAAGCAGCGCCATCGAGAGATGCGAATTGACGCCGTATTTCTCGAAGTTCTCGGCAACCTGCGCAGCGAGTTCGCGGGTCGGCTCGAGGATCAGCGAGCGCGGCATCCTGGCGCGGCTGCGGCCATGAGCAAGAATGTCGATCATCGGCAGCACGAACGACGCGGTCTTGCCGGTGCCCGTCTGGGCGATGCCGATGATGTCGCGCATCATCAGAACCGAAGGGATCGCGCCGGCCTGGATCGGCGTCGGCTCGGTATAGCCGGCGTCAGTGACCGCCTTCAGGAGTTCTTCGGAAAGGCCGAGATCGGCAAAGCTCATTTATATGTCCGGGAAAAGGAGGGCGCGCATTATTCCCTCAAGCGCCCCGCCGCTCGCGGATTTCCAGCAAAATGTCAAGGAAAGCGGGTGGCGGCACGACGAAAGTCGCACATCACCCCTGCCGTCTTGTCTATTGCTTGAGCTTCAGCGTCTTGAAGTCATCGATTTCGCAGCGTGCCCCGGACCGCATGCGAATCGCGTCGCGATCGCGACATATCAGACCGTCACCGCTCGGCCGCAGGTAAAAGCCCGGATAATAGTCGAGTGGTTTGCAGTCGCCATCCAGCTTCGCGCGCAATCGCGTGCCGTCCTGCATGACGAGATCGACCGAGCCCGGCTGGCCGAGAAAGGCGCCCGCTATCTCCGCGACGGCGACGCACTTGGGCCCCTTGCGCTCCTTCCACTCGCGCGGCTTCGACAAGGGCGCGCTACCGACGGGTTGGGCCGATCGCCTGAACATGCGGGGGACGCGGATGATGATCCGCTCGTGGATCGAGACCTGCGTGATCTCGACGCGCGCGCGCGTCGGCACGGCGGGGTTCGCCACGGCCGCGAGGGGGGCGGTGAGGGCGAGGAGGGAGGCGGGAAGCGCAGGGTGAATCATGATGTCGCTAAGCAGCGTTAACCGCGATCGTTGAACGGGAGGTGAATTGCGCTTAGCGGCGCTGTCATGACGCCCGAACAGACACAGATGCTCGATGCGCTTGCCCCGCAACTCGAGCGCAAGTCCATCGTCACCGATGCCGCAGATATCGCCCCCTGGCTGAACGACTGGCGCGGCCGGTTCCATGGTGCAGCTCCGCTGATGTTCGCTCCGTCGTCGGTCGCCGAGGTATCGGCGATCGCCCAGGCCGCGCTGGCGTTCCGCGTCCCGCTGGTACCGCAGGGCGGCAACACGTCGATGGTCGGCGGGGCGACGCCGCCCGCCGATGGCCGTGCCGCCCTGCTGTCGCTGCGCCGTCTCAACCGCATCCGGTCGATCGATGCCGAAGCCGGTCTTGCGGTAGTGGAAGCGGGCGCGATCCTCGCTGATCTCGACGACGCCGCACAGGCGGTCGGTCAACGGTTCCCGCTGACGCTCGGCGCCCGCGGCAGCGCGACGATCGGCGGCCTGGTCTCGACCAATGCCGGCGGCACGCAGGTGCTGCGGTTCGGGACGATGCGCGGGCTGGTCGCAGGGGTCGAGGCGGTGCTGCTTGACGGCAGCGTCCATGACGGCCTGTCCGCGCTGAAGAAGGACAATCGCGGCTACGACATCGATCAGCTGCTGGTCGGATCCGAGGGAACGCTGGCGATCGTCACCGCAGCCACGTTGCGGCTGGTGCCAGCCGTGGCCGCACGCGCGGTCGCCTGGGTCGGGGTCTCCGGACCCGACAGCGCGCTTCGGCTGCTGCGCCGCTTGCAGGCGGCGACCGACCGTGTCGAAAGCTTCGAGATCCTGCCGCGCGAAACGCTGGCGGCAGCGGTCGCGCATCTCCCCGGAACGCGTGCGCCGCTCGACGGCGACCATGCCTGGCATGTCCTGATCGAGGCAACCGCACCGTCCATGGACGGCGAGACCCCCGCGGCGCTGCTCGAACGGCTGCTGGGCACTGCGCTTGAGGCAGGGCAGGCCGAGGATGCCGTGATCGCCGCCAGCGAGGCGCAGGCCGCGGCATTCTGGCGGATCCGTGATTCCCTGTCCGCGGCCGAACGTGCGCTCGGCCCCGCCACCCAGCATGACATCTCGGTCCCGGTCGAGACGATGCCGCGCTTCATGATCGATGCAGCGCGGGCCTGCGAAGTGCGGTTTCCTGGGACGCACGCCAGTGGATTCGGTCATCTGGGCGACGGCAATGTCCATTTTCACGTCCGCGCCCCGCAGGGCACCGATCCCGCGCGCTGGTATGCCGAGGATGCGCCGGTCGTGACGCGCTTCGTCGACGATCTGGTCGTCGCGGCCGGAGGATCGATCTCCGCAGAGCACGGGATCGGCCAGATGAAGATCGGCGAGCTGGAGAGGTTGTCGTCGCCGGCACGGCTGACGATCCTGCGCGCGGTAAAGGCCGCATTCGATCCGCACGGGCTGCTGAACCCCGGCAAGCTCGTCACGCTTGCACGGGCAGGCGTCACGCCATAGAGCCTCGCGCCAATCGCCGGCGTCCTGCCGCCCAGATCCTCTGACGAAACACTGGAGATACATGATGGCCAGCGCACCGCAGCTTCCGCTCTTCTACAACGGCCTGGAGCCGCTTTCGAGCGACACGCATGCCGATTACAAGGTTCGCCCGCAGGAGAGCGCGCCGTTCCTCGTCGGCCAGCATGCGATCCCGATCACCGTCGACGAATTCCCGCTGGTGCAGCGTCACATGCCGATCGTCTTCTCGGTCGGCGACGATGCCATCCCGCTGGCGCTGATGGGCCTCAACGAGGGCGTCAACGTCTTCATCGGCGACGACGGCAAGCTGACAGAGAACACCTTCTACGTTCCCGCCTATATCCGCCGCTATCCGTACATGCTCGCGCGGCTGCATCCCGATGCGCAGGAGCTTTCGCTCTGCTTCGATCCGACCTCCGATGCGCTCGGTGCGTTCGACGAGGGCGACGCGCTGTTCGCGGATGGCGCGCCGACCGAGGTCACCAAGTCGATCCTGGCGTTCAACGAATCGTTCGAACAGGCCGGCGCGCGCACGCAGAACTTCATGAAGGAGCTGCGCGAACTCGGCCTGCTGATGGACGGCGAAGTCTCGATCCAGCCCGACGGTGCCGAGCAGCCCTTCGTCTATCGCGGGTTCCAGATGGTCAACGAGGAAAAGCTGATCGACCTGCGCGGCGATGCGCTGCGCAAGATCAGCAAGTCGGGCATGCTGCCGCTGCTGTACGCACACCTGTTCTCGCTCGCGCTGATGCGCGACATCTTTGCGCGCCAGGTTCAGCTCGGCAAGACGCCGCTGCCGCAGCTCGGCGGCTGATCCGTCCGCGCCGACCGATCGCAGCGCGGTCGGTCGGCGCACCAGATACCGCGCGCTCGCGCCGGGATCCCGAGCTGCGATCGTTGCGGCGTAGAATTTTTCGCGTCGGGGTTGAACCAAAATCCCGCTCGCCCATTTTAGACCTGTACGGCACCGTGTCCCCCCCTTTCGCGGCGTCGTACGGCACGCTTCTAGCGTGCCTCCTCCCTGAACCTTGGCCACCTCGTGCTTCGCGCACGGGGTGGTTTTTTTATGTGCCAAGCTGGGGTCCCGCTGCGGGTGATCGGTGTCGCTAGCGCTGGCCCTTATTCGGCCGCTGCGGCCCGGGTGGTGGCCGATGCGCCCATGGCCAGCGCCTCGTTCGTCAAGGTCGTGAGAAGGGCCTTGAGCAGCCGCACCGTCGCATCCACACCCGTGCCCAGCCCGTCGAACTGGCGATCCAAGTAGAGTGACCGATCGAATTCGAGCTGGATCGCGTGGATCCCCGCAGTGGGGCGCGCGTGCCGTTCGAGGATATGCCCTCCGGCATAAGGCGCGTTGCGGGCAGAGGGCAGGCCTGTATCTGCGATCTCGGCCTCGAGGCAGGCTAGGAAGCGCGGATCGGCGCTGCGGCCGAAGCGGTCTCCCAGGACGATCCGGGGCGGGCTGCCGCCCGGTACGCCCGCCGCCGACAGCGGCGGCATCGAATGGACGTCGAGGAGGATCGCGATCCCGAACCGCGCCTGCGCTGCGGCCAGCGCGTCGTGCACCGCGTCATGATAGGGGCGGTGGTCGTTGGCGATGCGGCTGGAGATGTCCGCGTCTGTAAACCGGCGCCGCCAGAGGTCGGGCGCGGCGGCTGCCCGACGCGGCACCAGGCCGAGGCCGCTTCGCAGCTTCGCGGAAGGTTGAGGCTGCGCTATCGGGTTCGCCCCCTCGTCCACGCGGGGATCGCGCTCGGCCTCGCTGCGGTTCAGGTCGATCCAGGCGCGTGCCCGGGTCTGCACGATCATCGTCTCGACCGTCTGTGCCCGGGTGGCAACGATGTCGATATGACGGTCCTCGAGCGCCACCACGGTGTCGAACGGGACGCGCAACGCCTCGCGCAATGCGGGCGGATAATCGCGCCCGGCATGCGGTACCGACATCACCACCGGGCTGGCAGGCGGCAGGTCGCCGAAGCGCGTGAACGAAGGAGACTGCATGCGGAAAAGCGTAGGGCGCATTGCATGAACGGGCAAACGATCTGGAAATCTTAACTGCTTATGGAGTAACGGACCGCTAAATCACGGGAATATATCGATGTTGCGAATCCTGCTGGCCGAGGATGATCAGGTCATGCGCGAATATCTTACCCGCGCCCTGCGGCGATCGGGGTATGCGGTGACCGCGGTCGACCGTGGCACCGCGGCGATTCCGCTGCTCGAGACCGAGACGTTCGACCTGCTGCTGACCGATATCGTGATGCCGGAGATGGACGGCATCGAGCTGGCGCAGCGTGCCGGCGAGCTCTGCAAGAACCTCCGCGTCATGTTCATCACCGGCTTTGCGGCGGTCACGCTGAAGGCGGGCAAGACGATGCCGCAGGCGCGCGTGCTGTCCAAACCCTTCCATCTCCGCGACCTGGTGGCCGAGGTCGATCGGCTGTTCGAGATGGATAATGCAACAAGCTTCAATTGAGCGCTTGCGCCCCGCGATAAGCGCGGCTAGTGGAGCGCTCCGGCGGGCGTGTAGCTCAGTGGTAGAGCACTGTGTTGACATCGCAGGGGTCGCAAGTTCAATCCTTGCCACGCCCACCATGGAATTGACCCTACCCGGTCTTTCGCGTCTTTGCAGACAGAAGGCCGGGTAGGGATAATTCGAAGCAGAGGATGTCCTCAGGGACTTCCGGGCTTCCCAAACCCCATCATGTCATTTCTGGATCTTCGTGAGCACGGCCCTCCAAGGGGGCCGGTCTCGGGAGCGCGGATCAGTGCGCTCCCGCGGGATCAGAAGCCCAGCCGCGCGCGGGCGACGATCCGGTCGCCGCTGTGTCGCGCATCCGCAAACGGGCCGGTCGCATCGGCGCGTGCGATGTCGGTGCCGATATAATCGACCCCGAGCGTCAGCGGCCCCTGCTGGCGTTCGACGCCCAATCGCCAATCGGTATAGCTGCCACCGGGACGCAGCCGCTGTATGCGCAGCGGATCCGTCGTGGTGCCCGAGGAGTGCCCGATACCTGCGAGCAGCGTGTAGGGCGTCCCGGGGATCCCGGCATCGGCATTCGCATAAAGATAGACGTTGCTGCCCCCCAGCGCATCCTGCGACGGGGCGAACTCGATCCCGCCGACCAGACGGGCCGGACCATAGCTGTACCGCGTGGACGCGCCGATCTCCGCATAGTCCATCCCGGTGCGCGCGCCGGCGAACAGATGCCCGGTCGCGGACGTCCGGAGCGTGACCGCGCCTAGGTCCCACCCCGTTGCCACCATGACGTCGACGACCGCTTCGGCGCCCGCCTGGCGGTCAGCGTTGCGGAGCGTCGTGACACGCGCGGTCGCGTCGATCCGGCCGAGCGACGCCGCCGCATCCGCGGACAGCACCGCGCGGCCCTCACTCCAGCTGAGCCCGCGGCGTGCTTCGTCGGTGGCGACCTCGACCCCGCCGGAGGGCGCGACCTGTGCGTGCACGGATGCCGGTAGAAGCGCTGCTGCGCTGCACAGGGTCAGCGCGAGTGTATGCGTGAAGGGGCGCGTCATCCTGCGGCCAACGCTCCGTGGATCTGATCGAGTTCGGCGCGGAGTACGTCATGGTCTTCCTGTGCCATCGCGGTCACGTCCTGATGCAGGTCGCGCGTCTTCGCGGCGACCTCGCGCGCGATCGCGGCGCGGCTGCTGCTGCACCATCCCGGCTGGTGGCCCGCCGCGACGCCATCGCGCGCGAAGTTGCGCGTCATCAACGTGCCAGAAGACGCCTTGGCATGGCGGTCGACGATCATGTTGGCGGTCCAGGCACAGCGCAGCGTCGAGGATTGTCCGGCGGGTGCGACCGCGCCGATCTGGCGGTGTTCGACGACGACCGCGCCGCGATAACGGACCTCCACGGGGCCGCTGTGATGATCGACTCGCGTCGTGTGTTCGATGGTCGGTGCGGCCATGGTGGCGGCGGTCGCGAGCGCGAGGCCAGCGAGCAACATATGGGTCATGTTCGTCTCCTTTCGGGTCCCGGCTTATGCTGGCCGGTGACGCTTCCAAGTCTGGGCACGGTCGATTGACCATGTCTCTTAAACGCGCGCGTCTGGCGGTTCGTTGCGCGGGTACCGCGTCGGGCCGGGGGTGCGACGTCCTGCGTGCGGCAATTCGGGGCAGCGCGCCACGGTGGCGCGGTGGTGTTGACACACCATTCGCGGCGGGTATGGCAGGGCGCTCAGAGCGTCGGTTGCAGCGACTTTGGATGATCCGGTATGGTCCGCGCCCGTGCGCGGCGACGCCGGCCCCGGTCCACTGGCGCACGCCGCATGCCGTTTACAGGAACGATCACCATGACCGACGATCCGATCATCATCGCTAGCTATGCCCGCACCCCGATGGGTGGATTCCAGGGCGCCTTGTCGGGGGTCACCGCGACCGAACTCGGCGCGACCGCGGTCAAGGCGGCGGTCGAGCGGGCGCGGGTCGATCCGGCGGTGATCGACCGCATCTATATGGGCTGCGTCCTGCCCGCCGGACTCGGTCAGGCGCCCGCGCGCCAGGCGGCACTCGGTGCGGGGCTTCCCGATTCGGTCGAGGCCACGACGATCAACAAGATGTGCGGATCCGGAATGCAGGCCGCGATCATGGGGTTCGAGGCGCTTGCCGCCGGGACCGTCGACGTGGTCGTCGCGGGCGGAATGGAAAGCATGACGAATGCGCCCTTCCTGCTCGCCAAGCATCGCGGCGGCGCGCGGATCGGCCATGACGTCGTATCCGATTCAATGATGCTGGACGGTCTCGAGGATGCCTATGAGAAGGGCAAGCCGATGGGCGCCTTCGCCGAGGACACGGCGGGGGCCTATCAGTTCACACGGGCGGACCAGGATGCGTTCGCGCTTGAAAGCCTGGCGCGGGCGAGTGCGGCGGTCACTGGGGGGCATTTCCGCGACGAGGTCGTGCCTGTGACGGTCAAGACGCGCGGCGGTGACGTCGCGGTCGTCGAGGACGAACAGCCCGGCAAGGCGAAGCCCGAGAAGATCCCGGGCCTGCGCCCCGCCTTTGGCAAGGACGGGACGATCACCGCGGCGACATCGGCGTCCATCTCGGACGGGGCCGCGGCGCTGGTCCTGACGCGGGCGAGCGTCGCCGCGCGGCTGGGTCTGGCGCAGGAGGCGCGGATCGTCGCGACCGCCGCGCATGCCCACGCCCCCGCGCAGTTCACGACCGCACCCGTCTCGGCGATCCGCAAGGTGCTCGACCGTGCGGGCTGGACGGTCGGGGACGTCGACCTGTTCGAGGTGAACGAGGCGTTCGCGACGGTGGCGATGATCGCGATGCGTGACCTCGCAATCCCGCGCGACCGGTTGAACGTCAATGGCGGCGCCACGGCGCTCGGCCATCCGATTGGTGCAAGCGGGGCGCGGATCATCGCCACGCTGGTCGCCGCACTGAAGGCGCGGGGTCTGCGCAAGGGCGTGGCGGCGTTGTGCATCGGTGGCGGCGAGGCGACGGCGGTCGCGGTCGAACTGGTCTGACGCAGCCCGGCTGGGGCGGGGGAGCGCGTGCGCGCGCCCGCCTCCGCCCTGGTGTCAGGTCTTTGGCGAAAGAGGCTTTTCGCCGGCGGTGCAATGCTGGCATGAGCCCGCGATGACCATTATCGCGCGATCGCGTCGCCTGTCCGCCGTCCTTCTCCTTCCGCTCGCGCTCCCGACGCCGGGCATCGCGCAGAGCGTCGCCCCATCGCCCGTCACCGAGACGCCGCCGGTGATCGTCGTCACCGGCCGCGGCTTGGCGGATGCACCCGGTGACCGGGCCTATGATATCGTCACGATCGAGCGCGACCGCATCCAGTCGAGCGCGAGCAACCGGCTGGAAACCGTGCTCGCCGATGTCGCGGGGCTGCAGCAGTTCCGCCGCTCGGATTCGCGCAGCGCCAATCCGACCAGCCAGGGCATTTCGCTGCGCGGCATCGGTGGCAATGCGTCGAGCCGCGCGCTGCTGCTGTTCGACGGCGTCCCGCAGGCCGACCCGTTCGGCGGCTGGGTCGCGTTTCCCGCCTATGCGACGGGCCGGCTCGGCCGGATCCGCGTCACGCGTGGCGGCGGCAGCGGCTATCAGGGGCCGGGCGCGCTTGCCGGCACCGTCGAGCTCGAAAGCGCCAGTCCCGACCAGCTTACCCCGTTTCAGGCGGGTATCACCTATGGCAGTCGCGATTCGGTCGACGCGCAGGCCTCTGCGGCGCTCGTCCGCGACGGCGGTTTCGCGGTCGTATCGGGGGCCTATGCGCGCGGCGACGGCTTCACGCCGACGGTCGCTGGGTCGCGCGGCGCGGTCGATCGCCCGGCGCCGTATGAGCAGGCATCGGGCGCGTTGCGCACGGTGATCGCCGTCGATGCGACCACCGAACTGCAGCTGAACGCGAGCGCCTTCACCGACACGCGCGACCGCGGCAGCGATTTCACGGACAATCGCAGCGAGGGCGCGGATGCCAGCCTGCGCCTGGTCGGGCGGGGGCGCTGGGGCTATTCGCTGCTCGGTTATCTTCAGACCCGCGCCTTTGCCTCGAGCTTTGGCAGCATCAATGCGGCACGCAGTGCGACGACCCAGTCGCTCGACCAGTATAATACGCCCGCGACCGGGCTCGGTGCGCGGTTCGAACTCCTGCCGCCGCTCGGTGAGGCGATAACGCTGCGGCTCGGCGCGGACATTCGCGACGTCAGCGGCAAGACGCAGGAGCTGTTCTTTTTTGCCGGCGGCAATCCGACGCGGCGACGCGAGGCGGGGGGCAGTTCGACCACGTCGGGGCTGTTCGCGGACGGCAGTCTCGTCGCGGGCGATGTGACGTTCAGCCTTGGCGGGCGGATCGACCGCTGGACGATCGACCAGGGTTATCTGTTGGAACGACCGCTTGCCGGCGGGCTGCCGGTCACCGACCTGCGCTATGCCGATCGTGAGGGCACCGAAACGACGGGCCGCGCGGGGATCGCCTATCGTCCCGTCGACGCGGTTACGCTGCGTGTTGCGGGCTATCGCGGCTGGCGGCTGCCGACGCTCAACGAACTCTATCGCCCGTTCCGCGTCGGCAACGACACGACCGCGGCCAATGCGCTGCTGTCGCCAGAGCGGCTGACCGGGGTCGAGGGTGGGGTCACGCTGGCGCCCGCGCCGGGGGTCAGCATCGCCGCAACCTATTTCTACAACAGGCTGAAGGACGCGATCGCCAACGTCACCCTCTCGTCGACCGCGACGAGCGCGTCGCGCGTCCGCCGCAACCTCGACGCGATCCGCGCGCACGGGTTCGAGATCGATGCCGCGTATCGCCCCGGCCCGGTCGGCGTCCAGGCTTCGTGGTCGCACGTCAATTCGACCGTGTATGCCTCGGCCGCCGCGATCGCGCTCGACGGACTGCGTCCGGCCCAGACGCCGCGCGACCAGGTATCGGCGACGGTCGACTGGCGCCGCGATGCCGCCGCCGCGTCGCTGACCGTGCGCCATGTCGCGCGCCAGTTCGACGACGATCAGAACAGCCGCAGCCTCGATCCCGCAACCACGCTCGACGCCTATGCGGCCTATCCGATCACCCGCGCGCTGGTCGTCGAGGCGCGCGCGGAAAACCTGTTCGATGAAACTGTCGAGGCGGGGATCAGCAGCGGCACGATCGTCGAGCGTGCGACGCCGCGCACGCTCTGGATCGGGCTGCGCTACGCCATGCGGTAACAGACGGATCGGGGCCGGGCGAGGGCGGGCAGGCGGGAAGGTCATCGACGATGCCGCGCGAGCGCTCTATCCCGCGCGGGTGACCGATATCCCCGCCCCGCTCCGCCTGCGCCTCGACGGCGACGCTCTCGTCCGCAACTGGCAGACGCTCGACCGGATGAGCGGCCGCGCCGCGTGCGGTGCGGCGGTCAAGGCGAACGGCTATGGTCTGGGCGCGGTCGAGGTCGCGCAGCGTCTCGCGGGGGCGGGGTGTCGCGACTTCTTTGTCTCCAACTGGCGTGAGGCGGTCGAGCTGGCGCCGCTTGGCCTCGCGGTATCGGTCCTGCACGGCGTCCGCGACGAGGACATGGCGGCGGCTCGCGCCGGCATCGCGCGCCCGGTGCTCAACACGCCGGCACAGGTCGCGCGCTGGAAGGCGGCGGGTGGCGGCGCGTGCGACGTCATGGTCGACACGGGGATGAACCGCCTAGGCGTGTCCGCGAAGGATATTGCCGACGGGCTGCTCGACGGCCTCGAAATCGAGACGCTGATGAGCCATCTCGCCTGCGCCGATGAGGACGCGGCGATGAACGTGGTGCAGCGCGATCGGTTCGCGGCGTTGCAGGGCACGACGGGGGCGCGGCGGATGAGTCTCGCCAATTCCGCCGGCATCGCGCTGGGGTACGACTATGCGTTCGATCTGACCCGGCCGGGATTGGCGGTGTATGGCGGGGTGCCGCGAGGGGAATTGGGCGATGCGGTCGTGCCCGTCGTGACGATGGAAGCGCAGGTCCTTCAGCGTCGCCTCGTTCGGGCTGGGGAGAGCGTGGGTTATAACGCGACCTGGACGGCGAAGGCCGACACTGAGATCGCGATCGTCAATCTCGGTTATGCAGACGGTTATTTCCGGGGCTTCTCCGACCGTGGGATCGCCTCGTCCAACGCGCTTTCGCTTCCGGTCATCGGCCGCGTTTCGATGGATCTCGTAGCGGTGGCGTTGCTCGACGGAATGCCTTTGGCCGAAGCAGACTGGCTGTCGTTCGATACCGATCTGCGCGGCGCGGCGGCACGGTCGGGCATGTCGCAATATGAGCTTCTGACCAGCCTGGGTACGCGTTTCAGCCGCTGCTGGTCCTAGCGTCGGGTTTCACATGCGGTCACCGGCACCGCTGCTGCCATAGGCAAAAAAAAGAGGGCCGGTGAAACACCGGCCCTCGCTAGTCATACCAGGTCCGATCAGAACTTGGCGGTCATGCCGGCGTAGAAGCGGCGGCCGACATTGTCGAAGATGCCGCTGCCGAAGCCGGTGCCCGTCGCGCCGAGCGGCGGCAGGCGGTCGGTCAGATTGTCGATGCCGACGTAGAAGTTCGAACGTTCGCCGATGTCCACGCCCAGCTTGGCACCGATGTAGAGCACATCGGGATAGTAGGGGATGCTGAAGTCGTCGAGATTCTGCGGTGCGCGATCCTGGAAGGCGATCCGGTTCTCGATCGCCCCGACGGACTGCTTCGACAAATAACGGAACTGCGTGTTGAAGGTCACCTGACCGAAGTCGGCGCCCAGGTTCACCGAGACCTGATCCTTCGGATAGCCCAGCTCGCCAACCGTCGTGTCTGCAAAGCTCGGCTGAAGCGGGTTCAGGAAGCTGCTGCTCTCGAGGATGTGCGTGTAGATCACCTGGGCCGACAGGCGGGTGTTACCGACCGTCCGCAGGTAGCTGACATCGGCATCGATACCGCGACGCTTCAGGCTCGCAAAGTTGAGCGAGGACTGGAGCAGGCTGCCTTCGATGATGCGATAGGCCTGCTCACCGTTTGGTCCCGTACCACCGGCGGCAACGCGCTGGAACTGCGCGCAGAACTGGTTGTCGGTGATCGAGGGCGAGTCGTAGCAGTTGTTGATGATGCCCTGTGCGCTGACGGCCGTGATAACATCGTTGACCTTGATGTTATAGTAATCGACCGACAGCGTCAGGCCGGGGATGAACCGCGGCGTGATGACACCACCATAGGTGTAGGAATCCGACTTCTCGACGTTCAGGTTCTGGTTGCCGCCCGTCATGATTTCGAGCGTCTGGCCGTAGATGAAGTTGTAGCTGGTCGGAATGCCCGCGGCTGCGCAGTTCGCCGCACGGAACTGCGTGCCGCGACCCAGATTGTCCGACGAGCAGGGATCGGTCACGGACGCAAAGTTCTGCCCCGCTGCCGAGTAGAGCTCGGACAGGTTCGGTGCGCGCACGGCGCGGCCGTAATTGGCACGGAAGCGGATATCCTGAACGGGCGAATATTCGGCGTTCAGGTTGTACGTGTACACCGTTCCTGCGGACCCCTTATAGTCCGATACGCGACCGGCGGCGCCGAGCGTCAGGTTCTGGATCAGCGGAAGATCCTTGAGCAGCGGCACGCGGACTTCGCCGAAAGCTTCCTTCACCTCGAACGAGGGCGGGTCGAATGTCGCCAGCGCATTGTAGAAGGTATAGCCGCCCGACACGAACGGATCGGCCTCGAAGAAGTTAGTTTCCCGGCGATATTCGCCGCCCACCGAGAAGCCGATCGGCCCGCCGGGAAGGTTGAAGAACTTCGACGTGTCGCCGGACATCGTCGCAATCAGGTCGAGCTGGGTGATCTTGCCCGCCGACTCGGTGTTCCGCAGCACATAACTGCGTGCGGCGTCCGAGATGCTGCCCGTGCCGAACGGATTCAGCGGCTGACATGCGGCAATATCCGCGGCGAGGTTGGCGGCATTGCCATTGACGTCCTGGCCAGGAATGCCAAGGCCGGCATTTGCACGGTTTGCATCAAGTTGCGCACCGCAAACGATCTGGCCGGCCGGGTTGCGCACGGCATCGAGCGCCAGCGCCAGACGCTGTGTATCGACGTTGCCGAGGACCCGGGTCCGCTCCGTGAATTCGCCGTAATTCGCCGAGACCTCGTAGTTCCAGGTGTCGTTGAAGTCCCCGCGAACACCGGCGACAAAGCGATAGGTCTCGCGCCGTGCATCCTCACGACGCGATCCGAGATCGGTCAGGTTCTTACGCATGATCAAACGGGTCGTACCGGCATTGATCTGGTTGATCAGGATGTCACGGTTCTGCTCGCGCGTACGCAGGACCGAACCGTCGGTGTTCAGCGTCTGCCCGATCACCGCCCCCGATGTCGGGTTGATGAAGTTGTTCGCTGACGCCAGTGCCTGGGTGGTCAGCGCGGCCCGCGTACCGGCGTTGAGGTACGGGTTGTCCAGACGCGGACGCTCATACAAGCCGTCGATCGTCGAGCCCGTGTAAAATGCCGGACCCGACCCACCGAGGCCGACCGAGTCGACGCGGACATATTTCGCCTCGACGAACGGCACGAAAGCCGGCGACACCTCGAAATGCGCGATGAGGTTGGCCGAATAGCGGTCGAGCTGCGGCAGCAGCTGCAACAGGACGCCCTCGCGGCGCGTGTTGCCGTTGCCGCCGAGGAACGCGCCGGCCGGGGTCGTCGACGGGTTCGCGGCGGTACCCCCTGCGATGCCGACGCGCGTGCCGGTCTGCAGGGCAAGACCGCCGCCGGGCTGGACCAGATAGTTGCAGGTATAGGCGCGGCCGAGCGGGTCGCGGCCGCAACCGGCACCAGCGGCGGCGCCTGCGCCAGCGCCGGCAAAGGCGAACAGGCCGCCATCCGAGAAGGTCCCGACGCGGACGTCGCGGAAGAAGCTAGCGTCCGGGACGCCGTCGAAGTTCAGATTGCCGTTCAACCCGGCGCCGGCGGCATCGATGTTGGTCGTGATGAACGCATCGTTCTGGCGATATTCCTTGCGCTGCGAGGCGAAGAACGCCTCAGTCCGGACATATTCGAGGTTGACCGCGATGTTGCCGCGATCATCGGCGAAATTCTTGCCGCCCGTCACGCTGACGAAATACGAACCGGCATCCTTCTCGTCGCTGACGCCGCCCTGGCCGCGGATCTGCAGGCCGTCGAAGTTGGACTTCAGGCGAAAGTTCACGACGCCTGCGAGTGCGTCTGAGCCGTAAACGGCGGAATTGCCGCCCGTCACGATGTCGACGGCTTCGATCAGGTCGGTCGGAATCGTGTTCACGTCGACCGAGACGGCGTTGCTCAGGATGTCCGAACCGACATGGCGGCGGCCATTGACCAGCACCAGCGTCCGCTGCGCCCCGAGACCGCGCAGATCGAGCAGATTGAGGCCGGCGGTGCCGAGAAAGCGGGTCGAGTTCGACTGGCTGAACGTGCTGACCAGCTGCGGCAGGTCGTTAAGGACGTCACCGATCGAGGTGCGCGCGGTCTGGGTCAGGTCCGCGGCCGAAATGGTCGTGACCGGAACGACCGACGTGGCATTCGGCGACCGGATGCGCGAGCCGGTGATCGTGATCTCTTCCCCCTGGGCGACCGGGGCCGGAGTATCGGTCTGCACGGTCTCGTCCGAAGGGGCGGCAGGCGTCGAGGCGGCAGTCTGCGCGGCCACAACGCCCGGGATCATCGCAAACGCACTCGCTAGCGCCGTCGCACCCAAAAGTCCCGATAGCTTCATTAAAAACCCCCAATGTTCGGCGCATTCGCCTTGTTATTGGGGCAAGCTGACGGTGCGGACGGAGCCAATCAATAAGTTTGTTACAATCCAGAGGGCTCGATGTCACTTTTGTACATTGGCTGTCACATTCATGCAACAACTGGTACGAAACGTTGCCTTTCTAGGCACATAGCGATTCCCATGCCGCCGCCGATGCAGAGCGTCGCGAGACCCTTGCGGGCGTCACGCTTCTCCATCTCGTAGATCAGCGTCGTCAGCACACGCGCGCCGCTGGCGCCGATGGGGTGGCCGATCGCGATCGCGCCGCCATTGACGTTGACCTTGTCGGCATCCCAGCCGAGCTCCTTGCCGACCGACAACGCCTGGGCGGCAAACGCCTCGTTCGCCTCGATCAGGTCGAGATCGGCGATCGTCCAGCCGGCCTTCTCCAGCGCGCGGCGCGTGGCGGGGACGGGGCCGATGCCCATGATCGACGGATCGACGCCGGCCGAGGCCCAGCTGCGGATGGTCGCGAGCACCGGACTGCCGCGGCGCTCTGCCTCGTCGCGGCGCATCAGCACCAGCGCGGCGGCGCCGTCGTTGAGGCCGCTCGCATTCGCCGCGGTGACGGTGCCGTCCTTCTTGAACGCCGGCCGGACGCCCGACACGCTCTCGATCGTTGCGCCCGCGCGGATATATTCGTCGTCGCTGACGATCGTGTCACCCTTGCGGCCCGCAATCGTCACCGGCGCGATCTCGTCCTTGAACCGGCCAGACCCGCGGGCGGCCTCCGCCTTGTTCTGCGAACCAACCGAGAAGGCGTCCTGTTCGCTGCGCGTCACCTGATATTGCTCGGCGAGATTTTCGGCGGTGATGCCCATGTGATAGCCGTTGAACACGTCGGTCAGGCCATCGCTGACCATCGTGTCGACGAGGCTGAGAGTGCCCATCTTCTGCCCGCCGCGGATCGACTGGGCGTGCGCGGACAGCGACATGGATTCCTGTCCGCCCGCGACGACGATCGTCGCGTCACCGGTCTGGATCGCCTGACACGCCAGCGCGACCGCGCGCAGCCCCGAGCCGCAGACCTGGTTCACGCCCCAGGCGGGGACTTCCTTGGGAACGCCCGCCGCCATCGACGCCTGACGCGCGGGGTTCTGCCCCTGCGCCGCGGTCAGGACCTGGCCGAGGATCACTTCGGAGACATCGGCGCCGTCGACACCCGCCTGCGCGAGCGCCGCCTCGATCGCGGTGCGGCCGAGCTCATGCGCGGGGACGGTGGCGAAGGCCCCGAGGAAGCTGCCGACCGGCGTACGCTTGGCGGCGGTGATCACAATGTCGCTGGGGTGGGTGGCGGTCATGACGGGTCCTCTCGTTTCGAGGATGCAATACGCTAGCCGAGCGAATCTATCCAGTTCGCGAGCGGCTCCCAGAGCTGGGCGCGGGCACGGCGGCCGACGATCATGCCGACATGGCCGGCATCGACGTCGCGCCGGTCCGCCAGTCCGATCGCAGTCGCGGCGGGCACGATCCGGTCGTTGCGCGCGACGAACTCGACCGCGGGGCAGGACAGCGCCCGCGGGGCGATCGCGCGACCGGCAATCCGCCAAAGACCGCGTCCGGGGAGGTCCCGGGCGATCATGTCCCCGAACAGCGCGGCGGCGGCAGCGGCTGGGAGCGGCGCACCCGCATTCGCCCAGTCCTCCAGCCTGACGAACGCGCGCGCGCCGGGGCTGGTCGGATCGCGATCGGCGAACGTCTCGTATTTCGCGATCGTCTGCGCGGGCGCGAGCTGCCAGAATCCACTTTGCAGCACTTCCATCGGCAACAGCCCCGTTTGGCGCGCAAACGGCGCAGCGGCGCGCCACAGTTGCGCCATCTCGGCACGCGCGGTCTCGCCATAGCCGGCGAAATGCCAGGGTGCGGCGATCGTCGCCAGCCCCGCCACCCGCGTCAAGGCGGCAGCGGCGACGGCGAGGGTGCCGCCCAGACAATAGCCCACCAGGATCGGCGGTTCGGCAAATCCGTGCAGCAGGGGCAGGAGGATGCGCGCGACATGCGCGTCGAGGTCGAGGTCCCTGTCCTCGGGTCCCGGCGATCCCCAATCGAGCAGGTAGGCATGGTATCCCCGCGTGGCCAGCCACCGCATCAGCGACGTGTCCGCGGAAAGGTCTAGGATCGTCGCCGGGTTGATCAGCGAGGGTATGACGATGACCGCCGGCTTGCCCGCTGTGCCACCGCCATAGTCGCGCAGGATCGCCCGGCCGGCCGACGCGCGGATGGGGCGGGGTGGCAGGGGCAGGTCCCGGGGCGCGGCCTGATAGCGGTCAAGCCCGGCCAGCGCCCGCGCGCGGCGGTCGGGCGATGCTGCGGTTTCGTTGCGCAACATGGCCAGGAACAGCGGCAACGGCCGTGGACCATGTTGCGGCGCAATGTCAAAGCGCGTAGCGTTTGCCCCGGTCACGTGGAGGGGCTGCATATGAAGAAGCAAAGCACGGTCGACGGGCTTGTCATCATCAAGAAGTACGCCAACAGGCGGCTTTATAATACCGAAACATCATCCTACATCACGCTCGATCATCTCGCGACGATGACTCGCGAGGGCCGTGACTTCAAGGTCGTCGATGCGAAGACCGAAGAGGATATCACGCACAACGTCCTCACCCAGATCATCATGGAGGAGGAAAGCCGCGGCGAGACAATGCTGCCGGTCAATTTCCTGCGCCAGCTGATCTCGATGTATGGCGATTCGATGCAGAAGATGGTGCCCGGCTATCTCGAGGCATCGATGGACAGCTTCCGCCGCAATCAGGAACAGTTCAAGACCGCGGTCGAGGGGGCGTTTGCCCATTCGCCCTTCGCTGACATTGCCAAGCGTAATCTGGCGATGTTCGATGTTGCCGCGCAGGCCTTTGCCCCCGGCAATGCTGCGGGTGCAGCATCCCCGCCACCAGCAGCCAGGCCGGTGGCGACGAAGGACGAGGAGATCGCTGCCCTGCGCACCGAACTCGCCAGTCTTCAGGACAAGGTGGAAAAGCTCGGGAGCTGACATGGCACCGCTGCTGTGGACGGCGAGCGGCGGCTTTGCGGCGCTCGCGATCGCATCGGGTCTGGGCGCCCGCCGTCGCCATCGGCGGCGCGATCCCGACGCGGTCGGCTGGGTCGACTGGCCGACCGTCCAGATGTTCTCGCTCATCGGGCTGGCGGTAACGATCGGGCTGGCGTTCAAGACCTAGCTGGCGGAACGGCGGCCGAGCCGCGGCCTCGACGTTCGGCCGTGCGCCGGTTACTATCCGCGCCAACCGTCAGGAGGGCAGGGCATGGACACGCTGGTGAGCACCGAATGGTTGGCGAACGCGCTCGAGACCAGCGTCGCGGGCGCTGGCGATCTCAGGGTCGTCGACGCAACCTATGCCGAAGGTCGCGACGCCGCGGCGGACTATGCGGCGGCGCATATTCCCGGCGCTGTATTCATGAACCTCGCCGAGCTTCGCGACACCGACAGCGACCTGCCCAACATGCTGCCGTCGCCTGCCAAGTTCGCCAGCCGGATGCAGTCGCTCGGGCTCGGCGACGGCAGCCGCATCGTGCTGTACGACAGCTCGCCCTGGCGCACGGCGGCGCGCGCCTGGTGGATGCTGCGGACCTTTGGTGCGCACAATGTCGCGATCCTCGACGGCGGTCTGGCCAAATGGCAGGCCGAAGGGCGCGAGACGGAGTCGGGCAAACAGGCGGTGCGGCATCGCCACTTCACCATCTGGGCCGACGACAAGGCTGTTCGCACGAAGGACCAGATGACCGCGAACCTGTCGAGCGGCGCCGAACAGGTCGTCGATGCACGCTCCGCCCCCCGGTTCACCGGTGCCGAGGCGGACCCGCGACCTGGCACCGCATCGGGGCATATCCCCGGATCCAAATCGCTGCCCTATGCCACGCTGTTCAACGCGGACGGCACGTGGAAGACCGGCGACGCGCTGCGATCGGCATTCGAAGGCGCGGGCATCGATCTCGCCAGGCCGATCGTGACGACCTGTGGATCGGGAATCACCGCGGCGGTGCTGGCGTTCGGCGCGCACCTCCTTGGCAACGAAGCCGCGCTGTACGACGGCAGCTGGTCGGAATGGGGCGGCGATCCGTCGACTCCGAAGGCAATGAGCGCGAAGGCGACAGGAACGCAATGACCGAAACGACAAGGCCGGTCGGCGACGGCACCAAGGTGGTGCTCGCCGGTCGTCGCGCGGAATGGACTCGTGGCGTCGGGGAAGGGGCGATCGTCAGTCCGCCGGTCTGGCGGGCGTCGACGATCCTGTATGATTCCGTTGGCCATCTTCGCGCAAGCGCGACCCGCGATACGCATCACCGGCTGTTCTACGGTCGCAAGGGCACGCCGACGCAGTGGAGTCTTGCGGATGCGCTGACCACGCTCGAGCCCGGGGCGGAGGGCACGTTTCTCTATGGATCGGGCGTCGCGGCGATCGCCGCGGCTTTGCTCTCGGTGCTGTCGCCGGGCGACGAACTGCTGCTGGTCGACAGCGCCTATGACCCGACGCGCGGGATGGCGAACGGCCTGCTCAAGCGGTTCGGCATCACGACCCGCTTCTACGACCCGCTGATCGGTGCGGGGATCGCCGACCTGATCGGCGAGAAGACCCGTGCGATCTTCATGGAAAGTCCCGGCTCGCTCAGCTTCGAGGTGCAGGACATCCCCGCCATTGTCGCGGCCGCGCGCGCGCGCGGCGTGACGACCCTGCTCGACAATACCTGGGCCACGCCGCTGTTCTTTCCGGCGATCGGCCACGGCGTCGATCTGACGATCCTGGCGTGCACCAAATATGTCGTCGGCCATTCGGACGCGATGCTCGGATCGGTGACGGCAGGGCCCGGCCATTTCAAGGCGCTGCGCGAGACGAGCTTTCAGCTGGGGCAGATCGCCAGTCCCGACGACTGCTGGCTCGGCAGTCGCGGGCTGCGAACGATGGCGGTCCGGCTGGCCCAGCATCAATCGAGCGCGCTGGCGATCGCGCAGTGGCTGGAGGCGCGTCCGGAGGTGGCGCAGGTGCTGCATCCGGCCCTGCCTGGCTGCCCGGGGCACGACCTGTTCGTGCGCGATTTCAAGGGATCGAGCGGGCTGTTCTCGTTCGTGCTGGACGGCGGTGACGAGGCGTCGCGGGCCGCGCTGATCGACACGCTCGAGCTGTTCGGGATCGGCTATAGCTGGGGCGGGTTCGAAAGCCTGGCGCTGCCGGTCGATCCGCACCGCTATCGCAGCGTCACCCGCCGCGAGGTCGCCGGGCCGATGATCCGCCTTCAGATCGGGCTCGAGGACCCGGCGGACCTGATCGCCGATCTCGACGCGGGGCTTGCTGCCTTTCGGGTGGTGCGCGGCTAGCGACCTTGCTCGCCGGACGTGAGCGGGTACAGCGTGCCGGTCATGCAGACAGAACCGCCCGACGCTGAAGGCCCGGTCTTCGATACGGCGTTTCAGGCCAGGCTCGATCTGCTGTTCCGCTGGCGCCGTGACGTCCGCCGGTTCCGGCGCGATGCGCTGCCCGCGGGCGCGGTCGACGCGCTGCTCGCGATCGCCGACGCCGCGCCGTCGGTCGGGCTCAGCCAGCCCTGGCGGTTCGTCACGATCGACGACCCCGCGCGGCGCGACGCGATCCGCGCGGACTTTGCCGCCTGCAACGCCGCCGCGCTGGCTGGGCAAGACGAGGCGCGTGCCGCGCTCTACGCCCGGTTGAAGCTCGCCGGGCTCGAGCAGGCGCCCGTTCACATCGCGGTGTTCGTCGAACCCGATCCTAGCCAGGGTCATGGTCTGGGGCGTCAGACCATGCCGGAAAGCGTCGCCTATTCCGCCGTGATCGCAATCCACACATTGTGGCTGGCGGCGCGCGCGCAGGGGATCGGGCTCGGCTGGGTCTCGATCCTCGACCCCGCGCGGATCGCGCACATTGCGGGCGTGCCGGAGGGATGGCGGTTCGTCGGCTATCTCTGCCTCGGTTATCCAGAACGCGAGGCGGACATGCCCGAATTGGCGCGCGAGGGCTGGGAAGCGCCGCGTCGCACGCCGATCCTGCGTCGATAGGCCGGCGCGCACCAGAGCGTTGCAACCGAGACGGTGTGGCCGGTGCGCAACATCCATGGCGTCAACACCGCGCTTGGCGCAATAATCGCTTGTGCAGTGCATCAACGACTGTCATTCATTTGTCACCGCAGGAAAGACCGCGCTCGGAGGCCATGCCTCGATAGATGCGGCGTCCGCGGGTGCAGGCGGGGACATCGAATTTCCAGTTTCGAAAGGGAAACGATGCGCTTCTCCACTATCCTCTTCGGCGGCCTCGCGCTGGCTGCCGCACCCCCTGCGTTCGCGCAGGATACGGCGCCACCCAAGGACGTCACGGTCAGCGGATCGGTCGGACTTGTCAGTGACTATCGCTTTCGCGGCGTGTCGCAGTCGGACGAAAATCTCGCGGTCCAGGGCGGCATCACGATCGCGCACAAGAGCGGCGTCTATATCGGCACCTGGGGGTCGAACCTCGCCGGCTGGGGTACTTTCGGCGGCGCCAACATGGAGCTCGACCTGATCGCCGGGTACAAGCTTCCCGTCGGTGGCGGCACGCTCGACGTCGGCGCGACGTGGTACATGTACCCGTCGGGCTTCGACAATACCGACTTCATCGAGCCCTATGCCAAGCTCTCGGGCACCGCCGGCCCGGTCGCGCTGACCGCGGGCGTCGCCTATGCGCCCAAGCAGCAGGCGCTGGGGCCTTGGTATTCGAACGGCACCTCGGCCGCCAACGGGGTCTATGACCGCGTCAACGCGAAGGATTCGAACCTGTACCTGTGGGGCGATGTCAGCAGCGGCATTCCCGATACCGGGCTGACCGTGAAGGCGCATGTCGGCTATTCGAACGGCAACAAGGGGCTCGGGCCATTCGCCACCAGCGTGTCGCCGACCGGCGAATATTTCGACTGGCTGGTGGGTGCGGATTACGTGATTCCGGGCATGCCGCTGACCTTGGGCGTCGCCTATGTCGATACCGACATCAGCAAGGCGGAGTCGGCGTATCTCCAGCCGAGCTTCAGCCGTGGGCAGGACGGCGTCGGTTCGATCGCCAACGGGAAGGTGCTGGCGTCGCTGACCGCCGCGTTCTGACGTAGCGCGGGTGCTGTCGTCGTCCTGGCGTTCGGCTGGGACGGCGGGAGCGCGCGGTTGCGGCACTTTGCACCGCCGCTTCCTGCCTACCTCTCGTCACCCCAGCGGAAGCTGGGGTATCCACGGGACAGGGGCGGGCGGGGTGGCCATCGACCGAACACGAAAAAGGGCGGCCCCCCTGCGGGAGCCGCCCTTTTTCGCGTCTTGCGGCAGCCGCTCAGTTGGCGGTTGCGCGCGCATCCTGGCCGTCGCCTTCGGGGGCGGCAACGATGTCGCGCGTGGTCGAACCCTTGTCGATCACGGTCGTGCCGGGATCGCCCGCGCTCGACCGGATGCCGGGATCGGCGGCGCTGGGGCCAGCTTCGCTCAGCACGCCGGCTTCGGCGGGGCTGCGCGCAGCGGTGCCGCCGAACAGCGCGTCGAGCGTCTGGGCGTTCGCGGCGGTATCCTGCGGCCGTGCGGCACCCGGCTGCGGCGGGACCAGCGCGAAATCGGGCGGGATGACCAGCGGAGCCTGGCGGGCGACGGCGAACTCGTCCGGCCGCGCACGATCGAGGCTCTTGCCGGCGCCACAGCCGGACAGCAACGTGACGCTCGCCAGACCGGCAGCCAGGGGCACAAACTTACGCATGGGAATTCTCCACAGGGGGCTTCTCGCGCACGAGCAGCGCCCGGACAAGCAGGACGAGCACGCCGACAGTAATCGCTGCATCCGCGACATTGAAGACCAAAAACGGGCGCCACTCGCCGATATGCAGGTCGGCAAAATCGACGACATAGCCGAGCCGGATCCGGTCGAGGATATTGCCGACCGCACCGCCGAGCACGAAGCCCAGCGCGATCTGATCTGCCCGGTTCTTTTCGCGCGTCATCCAGATTGCGACCCCGACCGAGATCGCCCCCGTCAGCAGCACCAGCGCCCAGCGCGTCAGATGGCCATCGGCGGGCAGCAACCCGAGCGAAATGCCGATATTTGGCACGAAGCGCAGGTCGAAGAACGACGTGATCGTCTGCGCATCGCCGAGCGAATCGATCCCGAGCGGGCGCGTTACGGCCCATTTGCTGAGCTGGTCGGCGAGGAACAGCGCGATCGCCGCCCCGAAGCCGGCCTTTGGCAGGTTACGCATGCGCCACCACCTCTTCGCACCGGTCGCAAAGCTCGCCGTCGGTGGTCACCTCGGGAAGGTGGCGCCAGCAGCGGCCGCATTTGTGGAAGTCGGTGCGCGTCACGGTGACCGCATCGCCCGGCGTGACCTTGGCGACGATGAACGCCTCGGCCAGCGCGTCGGCGTCGAGCAGCATAGACGGGACGGTGATCTCGGCCTCGAGGCTGGACCGCACGGTCTTCTCGCGGCGCAACGGCTCGATCGCCTCGGTGACGGCGACGCGCAGCGCGCGGATCTCCTGCCACTTGGCGCCGACCACGTCGTCCGCGTCGAGCGACGGCAGCGACGGCCATTCGAGATAGTGGACCGAACTGTCGTCGCTCGGGAAGCGCGACTGCCAGACTTCCTCCGCTGTGAAGCACAGCACCGGCGCGGCGTAGCGGACCAGCGCGTGGAACAGCACGTCGAGGACAGTGCGGTACGCGCGGCGCTTCACGTCGCCGGGCGCGTCGCAATAGAGCGAGTCCTTGCGGATATCGAAGAAGAACGCGGACAGGTCCTCGTTCGCGAAGTCGGTCAGCAGCCGCGTATAGCGGTTGAACTCATAGCCTTCCGCCGCCTTGCGCAGCTCGGTGTCGATCATGCCGAGACGGTGGAGCACATAGCGCTCGAGCTCGGGCATGTCGGACACCGCGACGCGTTCCGACTCGTCGAAGCCCTCGAGCGCGCCGAGCATGTAGCGGAACGTGTTGCGCAGCTTGCGGTAGGAATCCGACGCGGTGGCGAGCACCTCCTTGCCGATCTTCACGTCGTCGAAATAATCGGTCGAGGCGACCCACATGCGCAGGATGTCCGCGCCGCTCTCGCCGATGATCTTCAGGGGATCGACGACGTTGCCGAGCGACTTCGACATCTTGCGGCCCTGGCCGTCGAGCGCGAAGCCGTGGGTGAGGACCGCGTCATAGGGTGCGCGACCGCGCGTGCCGCAGCTTTCGAGCAAGCTCGACTGGAACCAGCCACGATGCTGGTCCGATCCTTCGAGATACAGGTTGGCGCGGGTGCCTTCGCCGTAGCGCGCTTCGACGGTGAAGACGTGTGTGCAGCCCGAATCGAACCAGACGTCGAGGATGTCTTTCACCACCTCATAGTCGGCGAGCGCATAGTCGGGGCCGAGCAGCGCCTGGTGGCCGTCGGCGTACCACGCATCCGCACCGTTCTGGCGGAAGGCTTCGACGATGCGCGCGTTGACGGCGGGGTCGTTGAGGTACTGGCCGGTGACGCGGTTGACGAACAGCGCGATCGGCACGCCCCAGGCGCGCTGGCGCGAGATGACCCAGTCGGGGCGGCCCTGCACCATAGACGTGATCCGGTTTTCCGAGCGCGCAGGGATCCAGGTGGTCGCGGCGATCGCGTCGAGCGCGATTTCGCGGAGGGTTGCGCCGTTGCTCGACCCAGGCCCTGCTACTTCGTTCAGGGCGAACGGGGGTGCGGCCGCATCCCCAACCCCGTTCGTGCTGAGCGAAGTCGAAGCACGTTGGGTGCCGACCGACGTGGCCGCATCCATTGGGATGAACCATTGCGGCGTCGCGCGGAAGATCACCTTGGCCTTTGAACGCCACGAATGCGGGTAGCTGTGCTTGAAATCGTCGCTCGCCGCGAGCAGCGCACCGGTCGCGCGCAGGTCGGTGCAGATCGGGCCGTCGGCGGCCACGAACTTCTTGTTGATGACGGACCCTTGCCCGCCCAGCCAGGCCCAGTCTGCGCGATACATGCCCGCACCGTCGACCGCGAAGACCGGATCGATGCCGTATTGCTTGCAGAGCTCGAAATCGTCCTCGCCGTGATCCGGCGCCATGTGGACGAGCCCGGTGCCCGCGTCGGTCGTGACGAAGTCGCCGGGGAGGAACGGGCGGGGCTTGGCGAAGAACCCGCCGAGTGCGTGCATCGGGTGGCGTGCGGTGGCGCCTTCGAGTTGCGAACCGAGGATCTGTCGATCTGTGATCTCTTGCAAATCACCTGAGTCTAACATGATGCCGGTGCGACGCTCAAACTCGTTCTTGAGGTCGAAGGCGATGAGGAACCGGCGACCATCAGCTGCGTGAAAGGCCTGATAGTGCATGCCAGGCCCATAGCTCAGCGCCTGGTTCACCGGGATCGTCCACGGCGTCGTCGTCCAGATCACCGCATGCGCGCCGACCAGTTCGGGCGCGTTCGGCGCCTCCACGATCTCGAACGCGACGTCGATCTGCGTCGAGACGATGTCCTCATACTCCACCTCGGCCTCGGCGAGCGCGGTCTTTTCGACCGGCGACCACATCACGGGCTTCGCGCCGCGATACAGCTGGCCGCTCTCGGCGAACTTGAGCAGCTCGCCGACGATCGTCGCCTCGGCATCGTACTTCATCGTCAGGTACGGATCGGCCCAGTCGCCCATCACGCCGAGCCGCTCGAACTCGCCCTTCTGCACCTCGACCCATTTTTCGGCATAGGCGCGGCATTCGGCGCGGAACTGGTCGACGGGGACGTCGTCCTTGTTGAGCTTCTTCGCGCGATACGCTTCCTCGACCTTCCACTCGATCGGCAGGCCGTGACAGTCCCAGCCCGGGACGTAGGGCGCGTCCTTGCCTATCAGCGATTGCGAGCGGACGATGATGTCCTTCAGGACCTTGTTCATCGCATGGCCCATGTGGATGTCGCCGTTCGCGTAGGGCGGGCCGTCGTGCAGGATGAACCGCTCGCGCCCAAGCCGCTGTTCGCGCAGCCGGTCGTAGATGCCGAGCTTGGCCCAGCGCTCGAGGATCGCCGGCTCCTTGGCGGCGAGACCGGCCTTCATCGGGAAGTCGGTCTTCGGCAGGAAGACGGTGTCGCGGTAATCGCGGGCGGGCGCAGGAGTATCGGTCATAAGTGGGCCGGGCTGTAGCCGAGCCGGGAGCCCGTTGCCATCCCCCCTCCCATACGCAACGGCGCCGCGGCAATCAGCCTAGAATGGTGCGTGCGCGGTCGCAGTCGATGTCCATCTGCGCGATCAGCGCGTCGAGGCTGTCGAACTTCGCCTCGGGGCGCAGATAGTCGATCAGCGCGACCTCGATCGTCTGCCCGTACAGGTTCTCGGCAAAATCGAAGAAATGCGGCTCGAGCAGTTCCTTCGGCGGATCGAAGCTCGGGCGGATGCCAAGGTTCGCCGCGCCCTTGAGCACGCGGCCGTCCTTCAGCCGGCCGGTCACCGCGTAGATCCCGTAGGCGGGGCGCAGATAGTTGCCCATGTCGAGATTGGCGGTCGGATAGCCGATCGTGCGGCCGAGCTTGTCGCCATGCTGCACCACGCCCTCGATCGCGAACGGACGCGTCAGCAGCCGGGTCGCGGTCGCCATGTCGCCGGCACGCAGCGCCTCGCGGATCCGGGTCGAGGACACCGTCTCGCCATCCAGCGCGACCGCGCCGACGGTTTCCGCGCGGAAACCGTGGACCGGCCCGCGCGCGGCGAGCGTGTGGACCGTGCCGCTCTTGGCATGGCCGAAGGTGAAGTCCTCGCCCGTCACCACGCCGCCGATCCGCAGATTGCGTTCGAGGCGGTCGGCGACGAACTGCTCGGCGGTCAGCGCGGCGAGATCGCCGTCGAAATGGAACACCACCATCGCATCGGCGCCAGCGTCTGCGAACAGCCGCTCGCGCTGGTCGAGCGTGGTGAGGCGGAAGGCGGGCGTATCGGGGCGGAAATGGCGGACCGGATGCGGATCGAACGTCGCCACCAGCGCAGGGCGACCCTCCGCCTTGGCCCACGCGATCGCGCGCGCGACCACCGCCTGGTGACCGAGATGGAATCCGTCGAAATTACCCAGCGCCACGATCCCGTCCGCCAGATGCGAAGGGATGGATGCGCCACCGTCGAGCCGTTGCATGCACGGGTCAGTACCCAGACGCCGCGGATGACGATAGTCCTTCCGTGTCGTTGTCTCCCGCGCCTCCTTGTTCTTCCGCGAAGGCGGGAGTCCAGTCCGAGCTCCCGTCTTCGCGGGGGGAACGGTCGTCACCGGCGGGTGAGGGTGACGAAGCTGTAGGGTGGACGCTGCTTTTCGCCCGGATGGTCTTCGCGGGCGATCTCGTGCCAGCCGTCAAACGCGGGGACGATGGCGTCGCCTTCGGGTTCGTCATGGACTTCGGTGAGCTCGATCCGGTCTGCACGCGGGAGCAGCTGCGCATAGATCTGCGCGCCGCCGATTACCGCGACGTCGTCGCCGGCCATCGCGAGCGCCTCGTCGATCGAATGCGCCACTTCCGCGCCGTCGGCGTGCCAGTGGCCGCGGGTGAGGACGATGTGGCGGCGGCCGGGGAGGGGGCTCGGGAAGCTCTCGAACGTTTTCCGGCCCATCACCATCGGCTTGCCCATCGTCAGCGCCTTGAAGCGCTTGAGATCGGCAGGGAGGCGCCAGGGGAGCTGGCCGTCACGGCCGATGACGCCGTTGCTGGCGCGGGCGAGGTAGAAGGTGATCATGCGCGTATCATGCCGGATCGGGGGGCGGGGGGCTATGCCTGTATCACCACCCCGGCGAAGGCCGGGGCCCAGTTGGGGGACGTCGGTGGTGAAAGACGGCGCTCCGTACGACCACCTTTCCACCTGGACCCCGGCCTTCGCCGAGGTGGTAAGAAGCGGGTGGATCAGTTCGGGGCGTGTTCCTTGACGTACGCCTCGGGATCCTTCTCGACGACCTTCACGCCGTTCAGGTGGTTCGCCTCGAACGCCGCGAACCGGACGCCCAGCTCGTGCCGCTCTTCCAGCGTCGCATGCTTGCGGAAGTCGGTCAGGCCTTGGCGCTCTTCCTCGGCGAGGTGATCGCTGTTCGCCTTGTTGCATTCGCCGACCGCCTCGAACCACGCGTCCGAGCCGACCGGGTGTTTGTCGACCGCTTCGCCGGTTTCGCGGATGTCGTTGTGATCCTCGATCGCATCCTCGGTCTCCTCGGCGGCCGAGTCGGCGTCGTTGCCGCCGGTGCCGATCTTCATCAACCGCGGGTAGAAGAAGCGCTCCTCCGCCTCGGCATGCGCGTCGAGCAGGTTCTTGAGGCGGGTCCACAGTGCCGAAAGCGCCTCGGTGTCCTTGGCGTCGATGCTGTCGATCTGGGCGAACAGCGCGCGCTGCTGGGCATGTTCGTCGAGGATGAGCTGGGTGATGTCCATGATAGGCCTTCCGAATGGGTTCGGACGGTCAACCGCGCGGACGGCACCCAGTTCCTATTGCGATTCGCTCTCTGTTCAGACCGCGACGGGCGCCTTGATGTGCGGTTGCGCGATGTAATCGTGGAGTACGAAATCCTCATACTCATATGCGTCGATCGAGTCGGGCGTGCGCGCGATCTCGAGCCGCGGGAGCGGGCCGGGGGTGCGGCCGAGTTGCAGTCGCGCCTGCTCGAGATGATTCGAATAGAGGTGGCAGTCGCCGCCGGTCCAGATGAACTCGCCGACCTGAAGCCCGCATTGCTGCGCGAGCATATGCGTCAGCAGCGCGTAGCTGGCGATGTTGAAGGGCACGCCAAGGAAGATGTCGCCCGAGCGCTGGTAGAGCTGGAGCGAGAGCTTGCCGTTGGCGACATGCGTCTGGAACAGGCAGTGGCAGGGGGCCAGCGCCATGGCGTGCAGATCGCCCGGGTTCCACGCGCAGACGATCTGGCGGCGCGAGGCAGGGTTGGTCTTGATCTGGTCAACCAGCTCAGCGATCTGGTCGATATGGCGACCGTCGCCGGCCACCCAGTCGCGCCATTGCTTGCCATAGACGGGGCCGAGATCGCCGCTCTCGTCCGCCCATTCGTCCCAGATCGCGACCTTGCGATCCTGCAGCCAGCGGACGTTGGTGTCGCCGCGCAGGAACCACAGGAGTTCGACGATGATCGAGCGGAGGTGAAGTTTCTTCGTCGTCAGCACGGGGAAGCCCTGCGCGAGATCGAAGCGCATCTGCGCGCCGAAGACGCTGAGCGTCCCCGTGCCGGTGCGGTCCATCGTCTCGACTCCGGTCGAGAGCACGCGGTCCATGAGGTCTAGATATTGGCGCATCGCGACGGCCTAGCGGTGCGGGGCGGATCGCTCAAGCGGATGCAGTTGTGGATGCGACAGGGGCGGCGATGCGGCAGTCGAGGTGGTGCCCGCGTCGCCCGCCTCCGCTCCGATCATTGCCGACCTTGCAGCGGCATGCGCGCTGTTCGCAAGGCTCGGGCATGCACCGACTGAGGCGGTGGCGGTCGCCTATCTTGATCCGAATCGGAGGCTTTTGGGCATGCGGCATGTGGCGGGCGGGCGCGATCAGGTGCGGATCGCGGTGCGCAGTATCGCTGCCGATGCGCTGGCGTTCGCGGCGCAGGGGGTGGTGATCGCGCACAATCATCCGAGCGGGGACGTGACCCCGAGTACCCGCGACGTGGCGTTTACCCGTGCGCTGGCGGCCGGGTTGCGGACCGTGGAGGTCGTGCTGTTCGATCACGTGGTGATCGCTGGCGACCGGGTGGCGAGCCTGCGCGCGATGGGGGTGGTCTGACGGTCCGGAGCAACACCTGCTCCACCCGGTGGCGCTATCTCGTCCGGCAGGCGCGGATCGCCTCGGGCGCGGGGCGCGGGCCGGTCGCGCGGAACATGGCCATATAGCCGCCCGCCGACGGCATCTCGTCCCTGTCGACCTGCGTATAGCCGACCGCCGCGAACTCGCATTTGAGCAGTGCGGGCGGCGTGCCGTGGTTGCGCGTCTCGCGATCGGCATCGACGACGACGACGAGTCCGTCGGGTTTCAGGGAAGGGCGAAGCCGCCACAGGAATTCATAGGGCTGCTCGATCTCATGGTACATGTGCACCATCAGCACGCGGTCGAAACTCGCCGGGGGCAGCTTCGGATCATTGGCTTCACCGAGCCGCACGCTGACATTGGCGAGATCTTCGCGCGCGACGCGCTCCGCCAGCTGGTCGCGCACGCTCGCGACGATGTCCTCTGCGAGAACGCGACCGTCCTTGCCGACCCGCGCGGCGGCGCGGATCGTGTAATAGCCCTCGCCTGCGCCGATATCGGCGACGGTCATGCCCTTGCGGATATCCGCCTTGGTCATGACCTCGCCCGCTTCGTTCAGCCGGTCGCGCGCCTCCTCGTTCGACCAGCGCGCGGAGACGATCGACGCGACCGGCCGGTCGGCGGCGGGGAAGGAGTCCGCATCCTTGGGTTCATGCTGGATCAGTGGTTTGCTGCCATCGCATGCCGCCAGCAGCCAGAACGGAGACAGCAGCAGGGCCAGGACGCGCGTCATCTTCAATCGACGTCCTCCACCTCGACCGCTTCGCCGGTCACACGCTGCGACAGCGCGGCGGCCATGAACGCCTCGAGATCGCCGTCGAGCACGTCCGACGGACTGGTCGAGACCACGCCGGTCCGCAGGTCCTTCACCATCTGGTACGGCTGCAGCACATAGGACCGGATCTGGTGGCCCCAGCCGATATCGGTCTTCGACGCATTCTCGGCATTGGCCGCCTGCTCGCGGATCGCGAGCTCGCGTTCATAGAGCCGCGCGCGAAGCTGGTTATAGGCCTCGGCCTTGTTCTTGTGCTGCGATCGCTGGTTCTGGCACTGGACGACGATGCCAGTCGGGACGTGCGTGATGCGCACGGCCGAATCGGTCGTGTTGATGTGCTGGCCGCCTGCACCCGATGCGCGATACGTATCGATACGCAGGTCGCTCTCGTTATACTCGACCTCGATATTGTCATCGACGACCGGATAGACCCAGACGCTGGCGAACGACGTGTGACGACGCGCCGCGGAATCATACGGGCTGATCCGCACCAGCCGGTGAACGCCGCTCTCGGTCTTGGCATAGCCATAGGCGTTCTCGCCTTTCAGCAGCAGCGTCGCGGACTTGATCCCCGCCTGCTCGCCCGAATGCTGGTCGACCAGCTCGACCTTCAGCCCGTGGCGTTCGCCCCAGCGCGAATACATCCGGCTGAGCATGCCCGCCCAGTCCTGGCTCTCGGTCCCGCCCGCGCCGGCATTGACCTCGATATAGGTGTCGTTGGCATCGGCCTCGCCCGCGAGCAGTGCCTTGATCTTGTCCTTGTCTGCGCGGGCGGCGAGTTCGGCGAGCGCGGCGACGCCGTCCGCTTCCATCGCGGTGTCGCCCTCGGCCTCGGCCATTTCGATCAGCTCGGATGTGTCGCTGAGCTCGCTTTCGATCGCGCGCGTTGCACTGATCGCCTCGTCGAGACGACGACGCTCGCGCATCACCTCCTGCGCAGCCTTGGGGTCCGACCAGAGCGCCTGATCCTCGACGCGCGCGTTCAGCTCGTCGAGACGACGCAGTGCGCGGTCCCAGTCGAGAAAACGGCGCAACAGCGCCAGCGCGTCCTTGATGGTGTCAACGTGAGCCTGCGCTTCGGCGCGCATGGGTATTCTCCAGTGTTGGGACCGGCATGAACAGCCGGACCCGGAATATGGGGACGGCTAGTAGATTCCGCCCTGTCTTTGCAAGAAATCGCTGTCGCGCGGAGCCTCTGCCTTGGGGGCGGCGGTCGGCGCGGTGGTGGTGGTGGGGGCGGGGCCCGCACGGCGCGCGGCACGCCGCGGTTCGCTTTCGGGCTTGAACGCTTCCCAGATGACGCCCGGCTTGGGATCATCGGTGTTCGGCCATGTCCCATAGACCGGGCGGCCGCTCCCCCGGTCGATCCGGACCATCCGGATGCCCGCGGGTGCGCGGAATGGCAGCTTGGGCAGATCGGCATAGGCCTTGACCGCGAACTGTTTGAAGATCGGCGCCGCCAGCGTGCCGCCCTGCGCTGCGCTGCCAAGGTTCCGCGGCGTATCGAAGCCGATATACAGCCCGCCGACATATTGCGGGGTTCCGCCGATGAACCAGACGTCGGTCGGGCCATTGTTCGTGCCCGTCTTGCCGAACATCGGCCGATCGAGATCACGCAGCGTCACGGCGGTGCCGCGCTGCACCACGCCTTCGGTGATGTGGACCATCTGATAGGCGGTCATCGCGTTGAGCACCTGGCGCTGGCGCGCGACCGGACGCGGCATCGACTTGCCGTCCCAGTCGGGGGCGTTGCACCGGTCGCAGGCGCGCCATTTCTCGGGCCAGATTACCTTGCCGTGCCGATCCTGGACGAAGTCGATCAGCGACGGCGGCCCGCCTTTGCCGTTGTTCGCGAGGATCGAATAGGCGTTGACCATCCGCCCCACGGTGGTTTCGCCGGCGCCCAGCGCGAAGGAGAGATAAGGCGCGTAATCGCCGACGCCCATCTTCTTGATGGTGGCAACGACCTTGGGCATGCCGGTCTGCGCGGCGGCGCGGACCGTCATCAGGTTGCGCGACTGTTCTATGCCCCAGCGCATCGTGTGCGGCCCGGCGCCGCGCGAATTGCCGAAGTTGCGGAAGCACTTTTGCCCCAGTCGCGCGCCCTGATAGACGCAGAACGGCCCGTCGACGATGATCGAGGCGGGCGTCATCCCGTTGTCGAGCGCGGCGGAATAGACGATCGGCTTGATCGTCGATCCGGGCTGGCGCATCGCCTGGGTCGCGCGGTTGAACGCCTGGAGCCGGTCGTCGAAGCCGCCCTGCATCGCCAGCACGCGGCCGCTGGCAGGCTCCTCGACGACGAACGCACCCGAAACCTTGGGGATTGCCCGGAGCGCGAACTCGCCGCCTTCAGGCGCGACCGCGATGATGTCGCCGGTCTTGATCGCCCCGAACGCATTGCCGCCCTTGCCGCGCACCGCCATCTGCGCGGCATAGCGCGGCAGCGTGCCGGTCTTGCCGGTGCGGAAGCCGAGGTTCCAGCTATTGCCGTCCTTGCCGGTCACGATCGCCGCGACCCAGTTGCGGTAATCGAGCGCGATATTGCTGTTGAGCAGCGGCTGGAGCCAGTTGTCGTCCTCGATCTCGACATGGCGGATCGGCCCGTTCCAGCCGCGCCCGCTGTCAAAGCGGACCAGGCCATCACGCAAGGCCTGCTGCGCCAGATCCTGCAACCGCGTGTCGAACGAGGTCCGCACCCAAAGGCCGCCCGAATAGACGCTGTAAGGGCCGTCCTTCGCGCTTTCGCCGAACTTGGCCATCAGCTGGCGGCGGACTTCCTCGACGAAATAGCCGCCGACGCTTTCAAACCGCGGCGTGCGTCGCAGCACGACGCCGAGCGGTTCGGCGTTCGCCGCATCGAACTGCGCGCGGGTGATGAACCCGTTCTCGAGCATCCGGTCGAGCACATAGTTACGCCGCGTCATTGCGCGGTCGTGATAGCGCACGGGATCGTAATTCGACGGACCCTTGGGCAGGATCGCGAGATAGGCGATCTGTGCGAGATCGAGCTGGTCGAGGTCCTTGTCGAAATAGGCGTGGCTGGCGGCTTCGACGCCGAACGCGTTCCGGCCAAGCGCGATCTGGTTCAGATAGAGTTCGAGGATCTGCGGCTTGGTCAGCGTATCCTCGATCTTATACGCCAGCACCGCTTCGCGAAGCTTGCGCGTCGGCGAATATTCGTTGCCGATCAGAAGGTTCTTGGCGACCTGCTGCGTGATCGTCGATCCGCCGCGGGCGCGTCGGCCGCTGCCGATCTTCGAGACATAGTCAAAGACCGCGCCGGCGAGCCCCGGAAAGTCGACGCCGTGATGCTCGAAGAACGACTTGTCCTCCGCCGCCAGGAACGCATTGATCAGCATCGGCGGATATTCGGCGAAGCTGAGCTCGACGCGACGTTCGCGCGCATAGCTGTGGATCGGCGCCCCATCGATCCCGCGCACATTGGTCGGCAAGGGCGGTTCGTAGGTGCGCAGCGTATCGACCGAAGGAAGGTCGCGGACGACGATCAGCCAGAAGCCGAACAGCGCGATCAGCCCGAGGCCGAACAACGCGAGCGCCGCCTTGGTCCAGCGGCTCGCCCAGACGCGCGCGACACTGCCGCGCAGCCTGTCGGTGGTCCGGCGGGTCGCCGTCGAGGAGTTTGGGGAAGGATCGGACGCCATATTTGTGCCCCGCGTCTAGCAGGTTCGCGCGTCCTTGCCAGCCGCGTTCGGCGGGGTGGGGGCTGGACACGACGGTCGCGGTGGTGCGCGGACCCCTGAAAAGCGGTTGCGCCACGATCGATCTGTGGCAGCAGGCGGCGATGACCCCGCCGCCGCTTCCGATCCTTGCCGTCCTGCCCGACCTGCTCGCTGCGCTGCGTGCGCGGTCCTCCGCCGTGCTTGTCGCGCCGCCGGGCGCGGGCAAGACGACGGCGGTCGCGCCTGCGCTGCTCGCGGAAGCCTGGTGCACCGGCGAGATCCTGCTGCTCTCACCCCGGCGCCTCGCCGCGCGTGCCGCGGCGGAGCGCATGGCGGCGACGGCGGGCGAGCCGGTCGGCCGGACCTATGGCTATGCGACGCGGATGGACAGCAAGCGATCCGCGGCGACGCGCGTGACGGTCGTCACCGAGGGCATCTTCGTCGCGCGGATCCAGTCCGATCCAGAACTGGCGGGGGTGTCCGCGGTGCTGTTCGACGAGGTGCACGAACGCAGCCTCGACGGCGATTTCGGGCTCGCGCTCGCCCTCGATGTGCAGGCGGGCTTCCGTCCCGACCTGCGGCTGGTCGCGATGTCGGCGACGCTCGACGGGGCGCGGTTCGCAGCGGTGATGGACGACGCGCCGGTGATCGAGAGCGAGGGGCGGAGCTATCCGCTGACGCTGCGGCATATCGGTCGCGCGGCCGAGGCGCGGATCGAGGATGGCATGGCGGCGGCGATCCGCCGCGCGCTTGGCGAGGAGCAGGGCGGCGTGCTTGCCTTCCTGCCCGGCGTCGCGGAGATCGAACGGACCGCAGACCGGCTCGCGAACCTGCCCGACGACATCGTGGTGCACGAACTCCATGGCAGCCTCGATCCGGCCGCGCAGCGTGCGGCAATCCTTCCCGAACCCGATGGCCGTCGCAAGGTCGTGCTGGCGACCAGCATCGCCGAGACCAGCCTGACGCTCGACGGGATCCGGATCGTCATCGACTCCGGTCTCGCGCGGCGTCCGCGTTACGATCGCGCGGCGGGCATGACCCGCCTCGTCACCGAACGCGCGAGCCAGGCCGCGGTCACGCAGCGGGCCGGCCGGGCCGCGCGTCTGGGCCCAGGCACCGCCTACCGGTTGTGGGAAGAGGCCGCGACCGCGGGGCTGCCGCGCTATGATCCCCCCGAAATCCTCGAGGCTGATCTGTCCGCGCTGGTGCTCGCCTGTGCCTTGTGGGGTGTCGCCGACCCCCGCGACCTGCGCTGGATCGATGCGCCGCCCGCTGCGGCGATCGACGAGGCGCTGCGCCGGCTGGCGACGCTTGAGGCGATCGACGCGGACGGTCGCCCGACGCCGCATGGCCGCGCGATCGCGAAGCTGCCGATGCCGCCGCGCCTTGCCCATATGCTGTTGCGCGCCGGGGAGCGGGGGCTGGCCGAGGTCGCCGCGCAGGTCGCGGTGCTGCTCGGCGAGCGTGGGATCGGCGGCCAGGATGTCGATGTCGAAACCCGTCTGCGCCGCTGGAAGACCGAACGTGGCGTGAAGGCGCAGGCCGCGCGCGGGATGGCCGAGCGGTGGGCCCGCCTCGCGCCGTCGCCCGGAGTCCTCTCACAGCCAGACGGGGGCGTCGCCACTTGCATCGCGCTTGGCTATCCCGACCGCGTCGCCCGGCGGCGTGATCCGTCCGGCGAAACCTGGGCATCGGTTGGCGGGCGCGGGTTCCGGCTCGATCCGACGTCGCCGCTGGCGCGTGCGGAGTGGCTTGCAGTGGCCGACACGCAGGGGGCCGCGGCGGGCGCGCGGATTTTGTCTGCGGCGGTGATCGATCAGGCGACGGTCGAGGCGCTGTTCGCCGATCGGATCGAATCGCGCCGCACGGTCAGCTTCGACCCAGCGACCGGCGGCATTCAGGCGCTGCGAGACCGGCGGCTCGGGGCGATCCGGCTGTCGAGCGGTCCGGACAGCGGCGCTGATCCCGACGCGATCCTCGCTGCGCTGCTGGAGGCGGTTCGCGAGCACGGTCTTTCGCTGCTGCCGTGGAGCGACGGCGGGCAGGCGTTGCGCGACCGCGCCGCCTATGCAGGCGTGCCGCTCGACGATGCGGCGTTGCTCGACCGTCTGGACGAATGGCTCGCGCCGCTGCTCGTCGGAAAGCGCCGACTCGATGCGATCGCCCCGGGGGCACTCGTCGAGGCGTTGCGCAACCTGCTCGGCTGGGATGCGATGCAGACGATCAACCGCCTCGCGCCGCCCGATTTCACGAGTCCCGCGGGCAGCACGCACGCGATCGACTATGCCGCCGAGGGAGGGCCGCGTGTCGAGCTGCGCGTCCAGGCGCTGTTCGGGCTCGGCGTGCACCCGACCATCGGCGAAGCGCGCGTCCCACTGGTGCTGAGCCTCACGTCACCGGCGGGACGCCCGATCCAGACGACGCGCGATCTGCCCGGTTTCTGGGCGGGAAGCTGGGTCGCGGTCGCCAAGGAAATGCGCGGTCGCTACCCCAAGCATCCCTGGCCCGACGATCCCGCCGCTGCGTCGGCGACGCTGCGCACGAAAAAGGCGGATGCAAGGGGCGCAACTTCGCGATAAGGGGAGCCCATGCCAACCGCCCGTATCTTCCAGCGCCCCAAGAACGCCATGCAGTCCGGCAAGCACCGGACCGACAGCTGGCAGCTCGAATTCGAACCCTCGGAGCCCAAGCGCCCCGACCCGCTGACCGGCTGGGCCGGCAGCGGCGACACGCGCGACCAGCTCCGCCTGTTCTTCCCGACCGCCGAGGCCGCGATCGCGCATTGCGAGCGTGAGGGGTTCGGCTACACGGTCGTACCGGCGCCGCAGAAGACGCTGAAGCTGCAGAGCTACGCGGACAACTTCAAATAAGCGACTACCCGACGCCGTTCCGGCAACGGCGTTAAAATCGGCTGAGCGCGAGCGTCGCTAGAGGATCGATCCCGCGAGGATCAGCAGCATCTTCGCGTCGATCGCGACGCCCGCCTCGCGCTTCGTCGCGATGAAGGCGGGAATGTCGGCGAGCGGTACGCGGTGCACGGTGATGTTCTCGTCACCATCGCCGCCGCCATCGCCGACCTTGGTCAGGCCGGTCGCACGAACCAGGGTGAAGCATTCGGACGTCATCCCCGGCGACGAATAGAAAAGCCCCAGATCCTCGATCGCAGCCGCGCGGTAGCCGGTTTCCTCCTCGAGCTCGCGCCCGGCGGCGACCGCGACGCTCTCGCCCGCGGTCTCGTCACCCACCAACCCGGCGGGCAGTTCGAGGCAGGCGCGGCCCAGCGGTACGCGAAACTGTTCGACCAGGATGACGTTGCCGGCGTCGATCGCGACGATCACGGCCGCGGCGATCTGCCCGCGACGTTCCGCATATTCCCAGGTGCCTTCAGTCTGCACGGTCAGGAACTTGCCCGCCCATACGGTCGTGCTCATAATTCGATCAGCCTGTCGGGAAGTTCGTTGATCGCCGCACCGGTTCGCGGGAAATGCTCGGCGAGTACCGTGCCGATCTGCGCGACGGCATCGGCCATGCCGTCTGCCGGCCGGTCGTCGCGCACCGCGGTGAGCACGGCCGCCATCGCCGCGCCCCAGATCTCGTTCGGCACGCGCGAATGGATGCCCGAGTCCGCGACGATCTCCGCGCGGTGTTCGGCAAGCGACAGGTACAGCAACACGCCGGTCGCGCCGCGCGTGCGCTTTTCCGCGCCCGCCCGGAACAGCATCACTGCACGCCGGCGCACCCTGCGCGATTTCGTTGCGCCTGGCGTCAGCGCGAGCCGTAGCGCGGGGATGGTGAGCAGCAGGCGCATGCCCAGGAACACCAGCGTCATCAGGACGAGCGCGATCGCGAACAACGCGCCCTGTGGTGCCGACTGCGCCCACGGGTCGACGAGCCGCGCATAGATCTGGTCGGCCGCCAGCGGGTGCAGCGCGAGCACCGCAAGGCTCAGCAGCATGGCAAGCACGGACCATTGCAGCGAGACGTCGTGATAGGCGTCGGACTGGCGCGCGACGATCGTGACGATCTCGCCCGTCGTCGTGGTTTCGGCCTGCGTAACGGCGGCGGTGACGCGGCCGTGATCGGCTTCGCTCAATCGCATGTCACCAACTCCCCGATGCGCCGCCGCCGCCGGCAGAGCCGCCGCCGCCGCCGCCAAAACCGCCGCCCATCCAGCCACCGCCGCCGCTGTCGCCGCCACCGCCGCCCCAGCTGCTGCCACCGCCGCCGCCGCGCCGTGACATCTCGTTGGCGATGCTCCACAACACGATCGGCAGTGTCCCGTTGCCGCCGCCACCGCTTGAATAGCGGGTGCCACCGGCACGCCGCGAGATCATCGGAATGACGATCGCGGCGGCCACGATCCCGAAGATGATCAGCCCGATCGGCACGCCGCCACCGTTGCCGGACGGCGCGCGGCGATGCGTCTTGTCATATTCGGCCGCCGCCGCGCCGACTTTCGTGCGGGCCTCTGCGTCGGGCAAAGCGAGCTGGTCCGCGACCGCATTCGTGCCCGCGACGATCCCGCCGGTCATGTCGCCGGCCTTGAAGCGCGGCAGGATCTGCTGGTTGATCACGACGCTCGAAAACGCATCGGTCAGGACCGGTTCCAGCCCATAGCCGACCTCGATCCGCACCTTGCGGTCGTTCGGCGCGACGAGCAGGATCGCACCGTTATTGGCGTCCTTCAGCCCGACCCCCCAGTTCCGCAGCAGGCGATAGCCATAATCCTCGATCGGATAGCCCTGCAGATCGGCGATGGTCGCGACGACCAGCTGGTTGCCGGTCGCTTTTTGGAGATCGTCGAGTCGTTTCGTGAGCGCCGCTTCCTGCTCGGGCGGGATCACGTTTGCCGCGTCGACGACGAAGCCGGTAAATTTCGGGAAAGTCTGGGCGCCTGCGGTGCCGCTGCCGAGCAGCACCGCGAAGAGGAGCGCCGCGAGGACGCGGATCATGCCGCCGGCCCCGCGATCAGCTCGCGTTGCCGAAATTCACCGTCGGCGCCGTCTCGGCCCCCGGCGTGGTCGCGGCAAACGGCACCATCGGCTTTGCGCCATAGAAGATCTTCGCGCCGACCGCGTCGGGGAAGGTGCGGATCTTGGTGTTATAAGCCTGGACCGCGCCGTTATAGTCGCGCCGTGCGATCGTGATGCGGTTCTCGGTGCCTTCGAGCTGGCTCATCAGCGTGGTGTAATTGGCCTGGCTCTTGAGCTCGGGATAGGCTTCCTGCAGTCGCTGCAGCGACAGCCCGACGGCACCCTGCACGCGCGAGAACTGCTCGATCTTCGCAGGGTCGGTCAGGTCGTCGCCCGAGACCTGCACCGTGCTCGCCGCGGCGCGCGCCTGCGTCACCTCGACCAGGATGCTCTTTTCCTGCGCGCCGGCCGCCTTGACCGTCGCGACGAGGTTGGGGATCAGGTCGGCGCGGCGCTGATAGTCGTTCTGGACATCGGCCCAGCGCGCCTTCACATTTTCCTCGGCGGTCGGGATGCTGTTGATCCCGCAGCCGCCAAGCGTCGCCGCGAGCGCAACGACGGCGGATCCGCGAAGAATCTGGGCATAGGACGACATCGGGGCTCTCCTGCTGGTCTGTATCACCCCCATAGGACAGCGGACCGGCTTGGCGAAACCGAAATCGATGGCTAGCGTGCGGGGGACTGGAAAAGGGGGCGCAAATGCTCAAGGAATTCAAAGCGTTCATCATGCGCGGCAACGTGCTTGATCTGGCTATTGCGGTGATCATCGGGGCGGCGTTCAGCAAGATCGTCACCTCGCTGACCGACGACGTGCTGATGCCGGTGATCGGCAAGATTTTCGGAGGGCTCGACTTTTCGAGCTATTTCTGGCGGATGGGGCCTGTCCCCGCAAACTATGTCGGGTCGCTCAGCGACTATGCGGCGTTGAAGAAGGCGGGGGTGCCGTTGCTCGGCTATGGCGCGTTCGCGACGCAGCTCGTCAACTTCGTGATCGTCGCCTTCATCATCTTCATGATCCTGCGCGTCGTGAACCGCGCGGCGGCGCTGATCGAGCGTGAAACCGCGCGGCTCAAGCGTGAAGAAGAGGCGACTCCGGTCGCGCCGGCGCCCGAGCCGGTCGAGATCGCGCTGCTGCGGGAGATCCGCGACGAGCTCAAGGCACGCGGCTGAACGTCCTGCCCCCCTTCCCCCGGGGGGAGGGGGAGATCAGGCTGCGGCCAGATCCTCGGCGTTGGCATCCGCCAGGCTCGTGCCGTCGAGGATCCGCGCAGTCTCGTCGCGGACGCGCATCATCGCAAAGCGGATCGCGCAGTCTGCCTCGCTCTTGCAGTCGAGGCAGGGCCGATAGGCCGTGCGGCTGACGCAGGGCACCAGCGCGAGCGGACCCTCGATGATCCGGATGATCTCGCCGAGCGAGATCAGGTGGCTGGGGCGCGACAGGCGATAGCCGCCCATCTTGCCGCGATGGCTGTGCAGCAAGCCGGACTCGCGCAGGTCCGCAAGGATCAGCTCGAGAAACTTGCGCGGGACATTGGCTTCGGCCGCGATGCGGGTCATCGGGATCGGTGGACCACCGACCGGGGCGCCGCCAAGGAAGATCATCGCGCGAAGCGCGTAGCGAGAGCGCTGCGTCAACATAATACAGATTTCTATGCACGCGGTTTGTGGCGAGCGAAAGGCCGCAAAGGGCAAAATCACGGGCTTTTAATCGGCCGACCGCCGCTCTATATCGCAAGCGTCATCGGGGGAATTCTCTCTTGGTGACTATGGCGATAAACCGTGGCGTGTCATAGACACAGCGGACCCGGGGGCAGTACCCGGCGACTCCACCACCGCCCTCTTCGCGAGAGGGGGACGATGACGGGGTCGAACTAGGATCGACGTGTGTTCAACGACGCTATGTTTCGCTCGGAATGGGACCACCGCAACGGCCCATACACAAGTGCCAACGATAACGAAGCACTCGCAATTGCCGCATAACTGACGGTCTAACGACCTAAGTTATACGGACGAAAGCGCGGTTCGGGCCACACCGGGCAACAGAAGTGGAAACCGGCGGTACGGGGGGCACCGAGCAACAGAAGCTCCCCACTCAAATTCTACTCAAGCGCGTGCCCGCCGTTAGGCGGCAAGTTGCGCGACCAGCTTGTCGAGCCGCTGGCTGAACCCGACGATGCCGATCAGCAGCTGGACGAGGGTCAGCATTCCCGCGCCCCACCAATAGGCTAGGTGCACCCGCCCGCGCAGTTGCGCATCGAACAGCATCGCAGCCCCCAGATAGACCATGGTGGCGACGAATATCGCCCATGTGCCGGACGGGCCCATGAGCGGCATCGGCAGAATGCGCCCCAGCGCCGGCGACATGATCAGAATCGTCGCGCACAGCATCAGGCGCTTGTGCCAGTCGGACCGGTGTCTCAGCTGGATCGCCCAGCCCGCCAGGATCGCAAAGCCGATGATCTGAAGATCGAGCGCGAGGAAAAGGCCCGGCGTGAAGAAGGGCGGGACGCGGTTTAGCCGGACGGCCATGACCGTCGTCGCGACGCCCACCACGACCATGACCGGGACCAGACATGCGGTCGCGACGCCCAGTCGCCGGTGCATCGCGATCGATCCCCGGTCGACCAGCCAGTTCTGCGCGACGTAGAGGATGATCCAGCCGAAGAAAACGGCAGCGTGCAGATGGACCTGGGCGGGAAGCCCGACGATGTTCCAGTCCGTCCGCTGCAGGTCCAGCCCGAACCCCGCGAAGACGGTGACCGCGATGATCGCAGCCAGCATGAGATAGAAACGCCGCTCGACGGTGATCGCCGACACGCTGGTCGCCAAGGTTGCCATGATGCCCCCGCATCTCTGCTGCCTTGGCCGAGAATGCGCATGCAGGCTGGACCCCGCAAGCCGATAGCAGCGTGTCCGGCCGTCATTCTCGTACAAATTGTAGAACGCGGATCCCGCGGCAGCGCGCCGCCGGCTTCCGCAATCGTGATCGCCACGAAAAAGGGGATCCGGTTTCCCGGATCCCCTTTCGCTAGTTGCCCGTCGGCAAGATCGCTTAGTCGCGATCGCCCGTCAGGAACGCCGGAGCGAACTCGGGGGCCTTGTCGCCGTCCGAACGCTCGGCGCGGGGAGCGCGTTCGCCGCCCTGGCCACCGCCGTCGCGACGCGGGCCACGGCCACCGCCGTTGCCGCCATCACGACCGCCATCGCCGTCACGACGCGGGCCACGGGGACCACGATCACCGCCGCCGCCTTCGCCGCGCGGGCCACGACCGCCACCGCCGTTACCGGCGTCACGACCACCATCGCCATCGCGACGCGGACCGCGCGGACCACGGTCACCGCCTTCGCGCGGCTCACGGGCAGGACGCGTGTCCTCCAGCTCTTCGCCGGTCGTCTGATCGACGACGCGCATCGACAGGCGAACCTTGCCGCGCGGATCGATCTCGAGGACCTTGACCTTGACTTCCTGGCCTTCGCTCAGCGCATCCGAGACCTTCTCGACGCGCTCGTTCTTGATTTCGGACACGTGGACGAGACCGTCCTTGCCACCCATGAAGTTCACGAACGCACCGAAGTCCACGAGGTTGACGACCTTGCCGTCATAGACCTTGCCGACTTCGGCTTCCTCGACGAGGCCCTTGATCCACTTGATCGCGGCTTCGATCTGCGCGGGGTCGGACGACGACACCTTGATCACGCCCTCGTCGTCGATGTCGACCTTGGCGCCGGTCTGCGCGACGATCTCGCGGATCACCTTGCCGCCGGTGCCGATGACTTCACGGATCTTCGACTTCTCGATCGTGAAGGTCTCGATACGCGGTGCGTGTGCCGACAGCTCCTCACGCGTATGGTCGAGCGCCTTGGCCATTTCGCCCAGGATGTGCGCGCGGCCTTCCTTGGCCTGTGCCAGCGCCTTGCCCATGATCTCTTCGGTGATGCCGGCGATCTTGATGTCCATCTGCATCGTGGTGATGCCCTCGGACGTGCCAGCCACCTTGAAGTCCATGTCGCCGAGGTGATCCTCGTCGCCCAGGATGTCCGACAGAACCGCGAAGTTCTTGCCCTCGAGGATCAGGCCCATCGCGATGCCCGACACCGGACGCTTCAGCGGAACGCCCGCATCCATCATCGACAGCGAACCGCCGCAGACCGTCGCCATCGACGACGAGCCGTTCGACTCGGTGATGTCCGACAATACGCGGATCGTGTACGGGAACTCTTCCTTCGACGGCAGCACCGGATGCAGCGCGCGCCAGGCGAGCTTGCCGTGGCCGACTTCGCGGCGACCCGGCGCACCGAAGCGACCGACTTCACCGACCGAGTAGGGCGGGAAGTTGTAGTGCAGCATGAAGTTTTCGTACGACAGACCGTTGAGGCCGTCGATCATCTGCTCTGCGTCGCGCGTGCCGAGCGTGGTGGTGCAGATCGACTGCGTCTCGCCGCGCGTGAACAGCGCCGAGCCGTGCGTCCGCGGAAGGAAGTGGACCATCGCTTCGATCGGACGGATCTGCGTGGTGGTGCGGCCGTCGATGCGGGTGCCGTCCTTGAGGATGGCGCCGCGGACGATCTCCGCCTCCAGCTTCTTCATCAGCTTGCCGGCCGCCATCTGGTCCTGCGGGGTCGCATCGGCAAAGGCGGTCTTGCCCTTGGCGCGTGCGGCGTTCAGCAGGTCCGAACGCTTGGACTTGTCGGTCACCTTGTAGGCAGCCGCAATGTCCTTGCCGATCAGCTTCTTCAGCTTGTCCTTGGCGGTCGACAGGTCGGCCTGCTCGGCCATTTCCCAAGGATCCTTGGCAGCCTGCTCGGCCAGATCGATGATCAGGTTGGCGGCTTCGCGGCAAGCCTTGTGCGCGAACTGGACCGCGCCGAGCATGATCTCTTCCGAGAGCTCCTTGGCTTCCGATTCGACCATCATCACGGCCTGGCCGGTGGCGGCGACGACGAGGTCGAGGTCACCCGCCTTGGCTTCGTCGAGCGTCGGGTTGAGGATGTACGCGCCATCGACATAGCCGACGCGTGCTGCGCCGATCGGGCCCATGAACGGCACGCCCGAGATCGTCAGCGCAGCCGACGCCGCGACCATCGCGAGGATGTCCGGCTCGTTCTCGCCGTCATACGACAGAACCTGGCAGATCACGTTGATCTCGTTGTAGAAACCCTCTGGGAAGAGGGGACGGATCGGG
>NZ_LMKZ01000018.1:642724-709403 GCF_001422525.1 Sphingomonas sp. Leaf30
CGCCGGGGATGCGGCCGCTCGCGGAGAACTTCTCCTGGTAATGGACGGTGAGCGGGAAGAAATCCTGCCCTTCCTTGACGGTCCGTGCAGCCGTAACGGCGCACAGAACGACGGTCTCGCCGAGGGTGGCGAGCACGGCGCCGTTTGCCTGACGGGCCACGCGGCCGGTCTCGAGCGTCAGCGTCTTGCCGCCCCACTGGGCGCTTACGGTTTTGGTATCGAACATTTCATTTCCTTCACTCCGGCGGCCAGATGCCGACCGGGGCCTATGTGCGAGCTAAGCCGGCTCGCGGCGGTGTGGAGCGAGTTGTCGCTCCTTGCCAGTCCACCGAATTGCGTCCTGGCGTTTGCCTCCGCGCGCGATGGCGCGGAATCAAAGTCGTATATACAAAAACGGCCCCCCGAAGGGAGCCGTTCGTTTTACTTGCGGAGACCGAGCTTCGCGATCAGATCCAGATAGCGCTGGCCGTCCTTGTGACGGAGATAGTCCAGCAGCGACCGGCGCTTGTTGACCATCATCAGGAGACCACGACGCGAGTGGTTGTCCTTCTTGTGGCCCTTGAAGTGCTCGGTCAGGTTCTTGATCCGCTCGGTCAGGATCGCGACCTGGACTTCGGGCGAACCCGTGTCGCCGTCCTGGCGTGCGTGGATCTTGACCAGCTCGGTCTTGCGTTCAGCGGTAATCGTCATGAATTCTCAGTCCTTCGACATCACAGATTGAAACCGCGAACGACCCGGACGTCTCCGTCCTCGACCTCGACCAGCGCGACCGGGACGGTGTCCAGTTCGGCGAAGTATTGGCCATCGTCTGCGGCGATCCCGGCCAAGATACGCCCCTGTCGGAGCGCCCCTGCCTGGTCGGGGGTGAGGGAGAGAGCCGGGATGTCGTCCAGCGCCACCCTCAAGGGCAGTAGTACATCTTCAAGCGCGGAGGCCTTAGCGAGTTCGTCCAGTTTGTCCAGCGATATCGCCGATAAGAGGTCGAACGGACCGGCCTTTACGCGGCGTAGCATGGTGACGTGGCCGACGGTCCCGAGCGCCAGCGCGATGTCGCGCGCGAGGGAGCGGATATAGGTGCCCTTGGAGACGTGCGCGGTGAGGGTGACCGCCTCCAGTTCCTCCCCGACCTCGTCATCCAAAAGACGGGTGGGGTGGGGGGTGAGTGCGTAGATCGTCACGTTCCGGCTTGCGAGCACGACCTCCTGCCCGGCGCGGGCGAGGTCGTAGGCGCGCTCGCCATCAATTTTGAGTGCGGAATAGGCGGGGGGCACCTGCGCGATCGGGCCGGTGAACTGCGCCAGAACCGCCTCGACCGCCGCCTTCGTCGGGCGCACGTCGGAGGTGGCGATGCTAACGCCCTCGGCGTCGAGCGTGTCGGTCTGGACCCCGAACATGATGGTGAAATCATAGATCTTGTCGCTGTCGAGCATCCGCCCGGCAAGCTTGGTCGCCTCGCCGACCGCAATCGGCAGCACGCCGGTCGCGAGCGGATCGAGCGTGCCGCCGTGGCCGACCTTGAACTTGCCATAGCCGCCGTTGCGCAGCGCGCGCTTCACCGCGGATACGCCCTGCGTCGAGCCCAGCCCCAGCGGCTTGTCGAGTATGATCCAGCCATGCATGTCGTTGGGTCCTTGAATATCGGGGCAGGGCGAGCCCCACCCACTCCGTCATCCTGACGTAAGTCAGGACCCAGAGCCACGAGAGACGGTGTTTGGTACCCTGGGTCCTGACTTTCGTCAGGATGACGGGAAGGGGCGAAGGGCAGGGAGCTACCCCAAAGCCTCGGTAAAATGCCGGCGGCACAGTGCGACATAGCGGTCGTTGCCGCCGATCTCGGTCTGCAGCCCCTCGGCAATCGCGCGGCCGTTCGCGTCGACGCGCAGGTTCATCGTCGCCTTGCGCCCGCACATGCACACCGACTTGATCTCGACCAGCGAGTCCGCCAGCGCGAGCAGCCGCGCCGAGCCGGGGAACAGCGCGCCCTGGAAATCGGTCCGCAAGCCGTAGGCGAGCACCGGGATGCCGACCACGTCGCAGATCTGCGCGAGCTGGTCGACCTGAGGCGCAGTCAGGAACTGTGCCTCGTCCACCAGCACGCAGGAGATAGCATCCTCGGCGTGCTGCCGGGCGATGCAGGCTCCGATATCGGTCTCCGCGTCGAACGCGATCGCCGGTGCCTCCAGCCCGATCCGCGACGTGATCGTGCCCGCCGCAAAGCGGTCATCGATCGCGGCGGTGAACAGCATCGTCCGCATCCCGCGCTCGCGGTAGTTAAAGTCCGCCTGGAGCAGGTTGGTCGACTTGCCCGCGTTCATCGACGCATAATAGAAATACAGCTTGGCCATCGGCTCAACCCAAAGACGCGTCGCGCGGCGGCGTCAATCCTCGGACAGGTCACGCGCGATATGCGGATCGCGCAGCAGTGTGTCGATGTGCGTGCCCTCGTCGAAGCTCTCGTCGGCGACGAATTTCAGCTTGGCGGCATAGCGCGTCTGCACGCGGGTCGCGACTTCGCGCTGGAGATAGGCGGTGTTCGTCCGCAGCGCCTTCAGCACCTTTTCCTCGTCCTTGCCGAGCAGCGGTTTCACGAAGACGGTGGCGTGACGCAGGTCGGGGGACATGCGCACCTCGGTGATCGTGACGAGGTGCTTTTCGAGCACCGGATCATGCACGTCGCCGCGCGCGAGGATGTCGCTGAGCGCGTGACGCGCCTGCTCGCCCACGCGCAGCGCGCGGACGGTTTTGATCTCTGGGGTATCGGTCTTCATTCTTCTAACTCCCTCGCCCCTCCGGGGAGAGGGTGGGGATGAGGGGCGGCCGCAGGCGTTACCGCCCGGTACTGCCCCTCACCCAACCCTCTCCCCGAGGGGGAGAGGGTTTCAGTATTACAGCGTGCGGTCGCGCATCTCGACTTCGAACGTCTCGAGGACGTCGCCGGCCTTGATGTCGACGAAGTTCGACGTGAACGTCACGCCACACTCCAGCCCGGCGCGGACTTCGGCGACATCATCCTTGAAGCGACGCAGCGATGCGATTTCGCCTTGGTAGATGATGACGTCGTTGCGCGTGATACGTGCCTTGAGCGCCTTGCGGATATTGCCCTCGGTGACGAGCAGACCCGCCGCCTTGCCATGCTTGCCCGCCGAGAAGACCTCGCGGATATCGGCACGACCGACAACCGTCTCGAACGCTTCCGGCCCAAGCTCGCCGGCCATCCCCGCCCGGATCTCGTCAATCAGGTCGTAGATCACGTCATAATATTTGAACGCGACCTTCTGGCGCTCGGCGATCTCGCGGGCCTTGGCGTTCGGACGAACGTTGAAGCCGATGATCGGTGCACCCGATGCCGCCGCCAACGTGACGTCCGATTCGGTGATGCCACCGACGCCCGAGCTCAGCACGCGCGCCTTGATCAGATCGGTGGAGATCTTGTTGATCGCCCCGACGATTGCCTCGACCGTGCCCTGCGTATCCGCCTTCACGACCAGCGGATATTCGATTGCCTGCTTTTCCTTCAGCGCCGAGAACATGCTCTCGAGGCTGGCCGGAACCGATGCGGTCCGCTTGTCGGTCTTCACGCTGCGACGATATTCCGCGACTTCGCGGGCCCGTGCCTCGTTCTCGACCACCTGGAACGGATCGCCCGCCGACGGCACGCCCGACAGACCGAGGACCTCGACCGGCATCGCCGGACCCGCTTCCTTGATCTGCTTGCCCTTGTCGTCGACCAGCGCACGGACCTTGCCGCTCTCGCCGCCGACGACGAAGATGTCGCCGACCTTGAGCGTACCACGATTGACGAGGATCGTCGCGACCGGGCCACGACCCTTGTCGAGCTTGGCCTCGATCACCGTACCCTCGGCCGCACGATCCGGATTGGCGCGCAGTTCAAGCAGTTCGGCCTGGAGCTGGATCTTCTCGATCAACGTGTCGAGACCGATCTTCTTGGTCGCGGAGACTTCGACGTCCTGGACGTCGCCGCCCATGTCCTCGACCACGATCTCCTCGCTCAGCAGGCGCTCGCGCACCTTCTGAGCATTGGCGCCTTCCTTGTCGATCTTGTTGATCGCGACGATCATCGGCACGCCAGCCGCCTTGGTGTGAGCGATCGCCTCCACCGTCTGCGGCATCAAGCCGTCGTCCGCCGCCACCACCAGGATGACGATGTCGGTGACGTCCGCACCGCGCGCACGCATCTGCGTGAACGCCTCATGGCCCGGCGTGTCGAGGAAGGTGATCTTCGACTTGTCCTTCAGCGTGACCTGATACGCGCCGATATGCTGGGTGATGCCACCCGCTTCGCCGCGCACCACGTCGGTGCCGCGCAGGGCATCGAGCAACGACGTCTTGCCGTGATCGACGTGACCCATGATCGTGACGACCGGGGCACGCGGACGCAGAGTCTCCTCGGCATCGTCGATCGTGTCGTTCGCCAGATCCTGGTCGACATCGCTGACGCGCGTCAGGTTGTGACCGAATTCGGTGACGAGCAGCTCGGCCGTATCCTGGTCGATCGTCTGCGTCATCGTGACGGGCATGCCCATCTTGAACAGCGCCTTGACGAGGTCGGCACCCTTCTCTGCCATACGGATGGCGAGTTCCTGCACGGTGATCGCCTCGGGGACGACCACGTCGCGGACCTGCTTGGCCTGCGGCTCGCGCGGACCACCGGTGCCACGACGCTCCTTCTCACGCGCACGCTTGAGCGCGGCGAGCGAGCGGGCGCGGGCGCCATCGCCATCGCCGAGGGCGCGGTTGACAGTCAGCTTGCCCGAGGTGCGACGATCGTCGCCCTTGCGGTCACGCTGCTGCGGCCGTGCCGGGGGTGCGTCGCGACGGACGCCACCAGCCGGCGCGTTGGCACCGGTTGCACCAGGGCGCGCTGCGGTCGTGCCGGCATTGGCGGTCGTCGCCGGCGCTGCAGGTGCAGGTGCCGGGACGGGCTTCGGCGGCGGCGGAGGACGCTCGGGACGGGCGACTGGCGAGAACCGGCGGGGTGCCGGCATCGACGGATCGCGCGACAATTCGAGAATCGGCGGCGGGGCCGGCGGTGCGACGGGCGCGGGCGCCGGCTTGGGGGCCGGTGCTGGTGCCGCCACCGGAGCTGGCGTCGGGGTCGGCGCGGGTGCCGGGGCCGCAGCGGGGGCAGGGGCCGCCGCAACGGGAGCTTCAACCGGCGCGGCCGCAGGCGTCGGCGCTACGACCGGCGCTGCTTCGACGACGGGTGCCGGTGCAGGTGCGGGCGCCTCGACGGGCTTCGGCGCCGGTGCAGCCTTGGCTTCCGCCTCGGCACGCGCGCGTTCGGCGATGCGGTTGCGCTCGTCCTCGGCGGCCTTGGCGCGCTCGGCTTCCTGGCGACGACGCCCCTCTTCGAGCGTGTTCATCCGCTGCTCTTCCGCCTCGCGGAGAAGCTTGGCCTGCCGCTCCTGCGGCGACAGGTTGCTCGGTGCCTGCTGGCGTACCGGTGCGGGGGCGGGCTGCGGCGCACGCGCCTGCGGAGCCGGTGCGGGGGCCGCAACCGGCTCGGGCGCGGCAACCGGCGCATCGGCGACCGGACCGTCGGGCTCGCCCGGACGGCGCAGGACGCGCGCACGCTTGGTTTCCACGATTACCGTATTCGATCGGCCGTGGCTGAAGCTCTGCTTCACCTGGCCGGTCTCGACCGTGCGCTTCACACCCAAAGGTGCGCGCATGCCAAGTTTCGGCTTCTCGTTGTCCGTGTCGCTCACTCAAATTCCTCAGTCATGTCCACGGCCGGGCTGTGTCCGGTCGATCCGGACGCCCCTGTTATGGGTGACGTCCCGTTTTGTTGAGACGCCGATGCGCCCTGCGAGGCCGTTTCGCAAGACACGGGAGAAGGTTCGGGGCCGATAAAATGCAGCCAACGGTCGAGCGCTTCGCTCACCCGCTTTGCTGCAGCGCGGTCAGTCAGGCCAATGTGTACCACATTCTCCCGCCCCAGCGCCAATGCCAATATGGTACGTGACGCAGGCAGTGCCAACCCCCGCAGGCCCGAGCCTTCGACATCGTTGCCGATGCGCCACGCCTGGTCGAGCTTGCGGTTGCCGTCCTCGGCCGCGTCGGACGCATGATACAGCGCCTTCAACTTGCCCTGGCGCGCATTCTGCTCGATCCGGTCCGAACCGATCAGCACGGTGCCCGAGCGCGATTCGAGGCCGAGACGGTCGAGTGCGTTGCGCTCAAGCGCGGCTTCGATCTGCGCGGGCAGTTCGGGGGGAATTGCGAACTCGCCGGTCTTGAACGCACGCGCGAGCGCGCCTTTCAGCTTGCCCTTCTTGATCGCAGCCTCGAGCTCGACGCGGGTGACGCCGATCCACGCACCGCGCCCGGGCGCCTTGGCGCGCACGTCGGGATGAATCTGCCCGTCGGGCGCAAGCGCGAGTCGCACGAGATGCGGCCGCACGTCACGCTCGCCGGACAGGATGCACTTGCGCACGGGCGAGTCTTCGTCCCCCTCCCGCATGCGGGAAGAGCCAGGGGTGGGCACGCGCTTTCCCCCATTGCCGCCATCGCCCTTGGCCGAAGCCGGGCGCCCACCCCTCGGTCCCTTCCCGCTTGCGGGAAGGGAGGAAGGAAGGCCGTTGGTAGCGCCTAGCGTCTCATCGGGAGGGTTCCGCATGTGCGTCCTCCTGCGCCGGAGTCGTCTTCGGGGCGTCGCGGTCGACCAGCAGCTGGCCACCCGCGGCGTAATTCTCGGTCGACACCTCTTCGATCACGATCTGCACCGCAGCCGGGTTCTTTCCCAGCCGCTCGACGAGCGACTGGGTGACGTCGGCGACGATGCCGGCCTTCTGGTCCTTGGTGGCGGACCCCGAAATGCGGATGCTGACAAACGGCATCAGGCCTTGTCGTCCTCGCTCTTCGCGTCGGTCGTGTCCGCAGCGTCATCCGCCGCGACGTCGTCCGCCGCAGTGTCCTCAGCCACGACGTCCTCAGCCGCAGTGTCCTCGGCCGAAGCCTCTTCCACCGAAGCCTCGTCCGCCTCGACGGCGTCAGCCTCGGGGGCCTCGTCCTCGAACCAGTGCGCACGCGCGGCCATGATGATCTCGTTACCCTGCTCGTCGCTCAGACCATATTCCGCGAGAATCCCGCCCTTGGGCTCGGGACGCTTGGGCGCATCGTCGTTACGGCGGCGCGGTTCGGCGCGCTTCTTCTCGACCAGCTCGTCGGTCGCGAGATCCGCGAGATCGTCGAGCGTCTTGATGCCCGCCTTGCCGAGCGTGACGAGCATCGCCTCGTTCAGATACGGCATGTCGATCAGCGCGTCCTCTACGCCGAGCGCGGTACGCTCTTCGCGGCTGGCCGCGTCGCGACGCTCGAGCGCCTCGGTCGCGCGGTTCTGCAACTCGCCCGCCAGATCCTCGTCGAAGCCCTCGATGCCGGCGATCTCCTCGACCTCGACATAGGCGACTTCCTCGAGGCTGGTGAACCCTTCGGCGACCAGCAGCTGTGCGAGCGTCTCGTCGACATCGAGCTCCTTCTCGAACATCGCCGAGCGCTCGACAAAGTCCTTCTGGCGCTTCTCGGACGCATCGGCCTCGGTAAGAATGTCGATCGCCTTGCCGGTCAGCTGCGACGCGAGGCGGACGTTCTGGCCACGACGGCCGATTGCCAGCGAAAGCTGGTCGTCGGGAACGACCACCTCGATGCGCTCTTCCTCCTCGTCGATCACGACGCGGCTGACCGAAGCCGGCTGCAGTGCGTTGACGACGAAAGTCGCGATGTCGGGCGACCAGGGGATGATGTCGATCTTCTCGCCCTGCATTTCCTGCACGACGGCCTGAACTCGCGACCCCTTCATGCCGACGCAGGCGCCGACCGGATCGATCGACGAATCATGGCTGATGACGCCGATCTTCGCGCGGCTGCCAGGATCGCGCGCCGCAGCCTTGATCTCGATGATGCCGTCGTAGATTTCAGGGACTTCCTGCGCGAACAGCTTCTTCATGAAGTCGGGGTGCGCGCGGCTGAGGAAGATCTGCGGCCCGCGGTTTTCGCGGCGGACGTTCAGGATCAGCGAGCGGATGCGGTCGTTGACGCGCACCACTTCGCGCGGGATCTGCGCGTCGCGGCGGATAACGCCCTCGGCGCGGCCCAGGTCGACGACGACATGGCCGAACTCGACGCGCTTGACGACGCCGGTGATGATCTCGCCTGCGCGGTCCTTATACTCTTCGAACTGGCGCTCGCGCTCGGCGTCGCGGACCTTCTGGAAGATGACCTGCTTGGCGGCCTGGGCGGCGATGCGGCCGAACTCGATCGGGGGCAGCGGGTCGACGATGAAGTCGCCGAGTGCTGCGTCTTTCTGGAGCTTCTGTGCGCCCTTGACGTCGACCTGCTTGAAATAGTCATCGACGGCCTCGACCACTTCGACGACGCGCCACAAGCGCAGATCGCCGGTGTTCGGATCGAGCTTGGCGCGGATGTCGTTCTCGGCGCCGTAGCGCGAGCGGGCGGCGCGCTGGATCGCGTCCTCCATCGCCTCAATCACGATCGCCTTGTCGATCATCTTCTCCGACGCGACCGAATTCGCGATCGCGATCAGTTCCGCGCGGTTTGCGGTGACTGCCGTGGCCATCAATGCTGTCCTTCTTCGGTCTCGACGCCGCGAGCATCAGGCTCATCGGACGTATCTTGATAGAAAACCTCGTCCGCGCCTTCGGTCGAAAGCGGCGCGGTCGCGGCGATGAGTCGGTCGGTCATGACGAGCTTGGCGTCGGCCACCTGGGCGAAGTCGATCGTCATGATCTTGTGCTTGTTCACGTCGACGGTGATCTTGGTCCCCTCGACGCCCATCAGATTGCCCGAGATCTGCTTGCGATCCTCGAACGGCTCGACGAGGCGGATGCGCGCCTCCTGGCCTTCCCAGTCGGCAAAGTCCTGGAGCCGGGTCAGCGGGCGGTCGATACCGGGACTCGACACCTCGAGACGATATGCGTCCTCGCCGACCGGGTCCTTGCCCTCGGCCTCGAGCGCATCGAACTTGTCCGAGATGCGGCGCGACAGCTCGGCGCAATCCTCGATCACGAGCTGGCGGGTGTCGGGCCGCTCGGCCATCACCTGCAGCGTCGGATCGGACTTGCCGCCTTGCATGCGCACGCGCACGAGGCTGAGCCCGAGCGCCTTGGCTTCGGGTTCGATCAATTCGGTCAACAGGGCGATATTCGCCATCGCAATTCCAAACAGGGCCAAAGCACAGGTGATCAGCGCCGCGGAGCGAACCCCGCAGCCTCTTCATCTGGCGATGTAGAGAAAGTAGGATCTCCATACCCGCGATGGCAACGCTTCGCAAGCGGGAGCAACCTTCGTTCGTCACGCCGCGTTGGCGCAGGGATTTCCGGGAGAAGATCATGATCCGTCGCACATTGGCCGCCACCGGCCTGATATCCGCCACTTTGCTCGCCGCGGCCGCCTGTTCCGCACAGCCCGCGCCGGGGAATATGCCGTTCCAGCAAACGGTCGTCGCCGATTTCGAGTCACCCTGGGCGATGACGGTGCTGCCCGACGGGCGGATGCTGGTGACGGAGAAGGCCGGTGAAATGCTCCTCGTCTCGGCCGATGGAAAACAGCGCCAGACGGTCGCGACGATCACCGTCGATTCGGCAGGGCAGGGCGGGTTGATGGACGTCGTCCTCGCGCCCGACTTCGCGACGAGCAAGCGTGTGTATTTCAGCTATTCGTCGGCGGGTGCTGGCGGCAAGGGCGTGGTTCTCGCGCGGGGTCGGTTGCGGCCCGACGGTGGTGGGGGCGAGCGGCTCGGCGAGATCGAAGTGATCTTCAACGCGCGGCCGTTCGTCGAGGGCAATGGTCACTATTCGGGCCGCATCGCGTTTTCGCCGGACGGCAAATATCTGTTCTTCACTAATGGCGACCGCCAGAAATTTACCCCGGCGCAGGATCCCAAGGTCACGTTGGGGAAAGTCCTCCGCCTGACGCTCGACGGCAAGCCCGCGCCCGGCAATCCGCTCGCGGCCAAGGGCTTCGCACCCGAGATTTGGAGCTATGGCCATCGCAACCTGCTTGGCATCGCATTCGACGCGCAGGGCAATCTCTGGGAGCAGGAGATGGGGCCGAAGGGCGGCGACGAGGTCAATCTGATCACGCCCGGCCAGAATTATGGCTGGCCCAAAGCGTCGAACGGCAGCCATTATGACGGGCGCGACATTCCCGACCACAAGCCCGGCGACGGCTATGCAGCGCCCAAGGTGTCGTGGAATCCGGTGATCTCGCCGGGCGGGCTGATGATCTATTCGGGCAGCATGTTCCCCCAGTGGAAGGGCGATGCGTTCATCGGCGGGCTGTCGTCAAAATCACTCGTCCGCGTCGATCTGAACGGCAGCAATGCCGCCAAAGGCGACCAGTGGGACATGGGGGCGCGTATTCGCGAAGTGGAACAGGGTCCCGACGGCGCGATCTGGGTGCTGGAGGACGGTGGCGAATCGCAGGGACGTCTGATCAAGCTGACGGCGCGGTAAGGCTGTGCCGCCCCCCGACCACGGGCGGGGGGCGGGGTCAGTCGCGAACGATCAGGTAATTCATCCTCGCGGCCGCGATTGGTTTGTCGCGGTCGTCCTGCCACGCGATCGCCTCGACATTGGCAACGCGCGTGCCGAGCCGGGTGACCACGCCCGCCGCGCGCGTCGGCTTGTCGCGGCCGCCCCGCATGAAATCGACGGTGACGGTCACCGGCTTGATCCGTACGCTGGCGTCGTCGGGCCCCTCGGTCTCGATCGCATGGTAGAGCGCGGCGATCGCCGCGACCTCGAGCAGCCCCGATATCGCGCCGCCGTGGAGGAATCCGGGGCGGCCGATCACGTCGTCGCCGAACGGCATCAGCAGCACCGGCCAACCCTCCGCGTCGCGTTCGATCTCGACGCCCAGCGTTGCGGCATAGGGTGGCAGGGTGCTCACCATGACCCCAGCACCATGAACGTGCCCGCGACATGCGCAAGCGGATCGGCGGGATCGCCGTCATGCGCCTGGCCGCGGACGAACGCGATCGACCGGGTGATGCGGTAGCATTCGCCGCGCCCGATCACCGTCTTGCCGGGCGTCGCCGGGCGCAGATAATCGACGCGCAGGTCGAGTGTCGCGTACGGCACGAACGCCGCGCGGCGGATCCAGATCGCGATGCTGGCGGCCATGTCCATCATCGTGATGATCGGCCCCGACGCGATCACGCCGCTGGCCGGATCGCCGATCAGCTTTTCGTCATAGGGCAGCGCAAGCTCAGCCCAGTCCGCGCCATGCGCATGATAGCGCATCCCCAGCGCGGCGCCGTGCCCGCCGAACCCGTGTCGTGTAAACCGCTCTGCGTCGAAGCCATCCATGCCCCGACCTCTACACGCCAGCGACCGCCACGCAACATTGCCGCACATGCGGGGCGGGGCTAGCATCGGGCGCAACGAGATCAGGAGAGAGGATCGCCATGAACGACCGGGTCACCATCGCCGTCGCGGACGGGATCGCCGATGTCCGCCTCAACCGCGCGGACAAGATGAACGCGATCGACCCGGCGATGTTCGAGGGGATCGCCGCCGCGATCGATCGGCTTTCGGGAATGGCCGAGGTGCGCGTCGTTGTGTTGTCGGGCGAGGGGCGGGCGTTCTGCGCGGGGCTCGACATGGCGTCGATGGCGGGCGGCGGGTCGGGGCTGTCACTCGACGACCGGGCGTATGGCGACGCCAATCTGGTGCAGCAGGTCGCCTGGGGCTGGCGAACGTTGCCGATGCCGGTGATCGCCGCGGTCCACGGCGTGGCGTTCGGCGGCGGGTTCCAGATCATGTCGGGTGCCGATATCCGCATCGCCCACCCGCAGGCGCGGTTCGCGATCCGCGAGACGCATTGGGGACTGGTACCCGACATGGCGGGGATCGCGTTGTGGCGGACGCTGGCGCGCGACGACGTGCTGCGCGAATTGACCTACACCGCGCGCGAGTTCGACGGGGCGGAAGCTCTGCACCACGGCTTCGTCACCCGGCTGGACGAGGATCCCCATGCCACGGCGATGACGATGGCACGTGCGATCGCCGCGAAGAATCCGCAGGCGATCCGGGGGTCGAAAGCGCTCTACACGCTCGCCGCCGATGCGGACTCGGTGGCGATCCTGCGCGCCGAAAGCGACGTGCAGGGGAAGGTCATGCGCAAGCCCAATCAGATAGAACAGGTCCGCGCCAATCTCGAAAAGCGCGCGGCGGTGTTCGTCGACTAGGCGCTACTTCATCAGGACGAGCTCTTCCGCCATCGTCGGGTGCAGCGCGACCGTCGCGTCGAAATCGGCCTTGCTGAGCCCCGCCTTCACCGCCACCGCGGCGGACTGGAGGATCTCGGGACAGTCGGGGCCGATCATGTGGATGCCGACAACGCGGTCGGTCTCGCCGTCGCAGATCATCTTGTAGAGCGAGCGCTCGTTGCGCCCTGCCAGCACGTTCTTCATCGGCCGGAAGTCCGACGTGTAGACCTTCACCGAGCCCAGCGCCTGCTTGGCCTGCGATTCGGTCATGCCGACGCCGGCCATCGGCGGGTGGCTGAATACCGCGGCGGGGACGTTGGCGTAGTCGACGCGGGTCGGCTTGTTGCCGAAGAAGGTGTCGGCGAACGCCTGTCCCTCGCGGATCGCGACCGGGGTCAGCTGGATGCGGTTGGTGACGTCGCCGACCGCGAAGATGCTGTCGCAGCTCGACCGATTGTCCTCGTCGACCACCACCGCGCCCGCCGCGTCGAGTTCGACCCCGGCCGTCTCGAGCCCGAGGCCCTTGGTGTTCGGCAGGCGGCCGGTCGCGAACAGGACGAGATCGACGACGATCGGCTCGTGCCCGCTGGTATGCACGGTCAGGCAACCGTCCTCGCCCTTGTCGATTCCCTGGAACGCCGCGTTGAAGCGGAAGTCGATGCCCTTGCTCATCGAGATCTGGAGCAGCCGATCGCGGATCGATTCGTCATAGCCGCGTAGGATCACGTCGGTGCGGTTGATCAGCGTGACGTGCGATCCGAACTGATGGAAGATGCCGGCGAATTCATTGGCGATGTAGCCAGCGCCCGCGATCAGCACGCGCTTCGGCACGTCGTCGAGATGGAACACCTCGTTCGAGGTGATGCCGTGCTCGGCACCGGGGCAGTCGGGCACCAGCGGGTGCGCGCCGACCGCGATCAGGATTTTCGCCGCGGTCTTCTTGCTGCCGTCGGCGAGCGTGACTTCGTTGGGGCCCGAGACGACCGCGCGCTGGTGGATGATGTCGACATGGTTGTTCTCGAGCGTCTGGGTGTAGGCGCCGTTGATCCGGTCGACCTCCTCCATCACGTTGTCGCGCAGCGTCGGCCAGCTGAACGCGCAATCGTCGGGCACCTGCCAGCCGAAGCGCTTGGCGTCCTTCAGATCCTCGGCGAAATGGGCGCCATAGATCAGCAGCTTCTTCGGCACGCAGCCACGGATGACGCAGGTGCCGCCGACGCGATATTCCTCGGCGACCGCGACGCGCGCGCCATGCGCGGCGGCAACGCGCGATGCACGCGTACCGCCCGAGCCGGCGCCGATGACGAAGAGGTCATAGTCGAATTGGGTATCGGTCACGGGCTATCCTTGTACGTCGCGCTGCGGCTTTGGATGCCATCTGGGGCAGGGGGGATGCGCGGACAAGACCGATGCGGCGATCAGGGTGATCGGCTGGCTCTATCGCCGACCCGCCCTCCGCATCGGCATCGCGTCGATCGTCCGCTCCAGCACGACGGCGGGGAAGGGGTGTGCGCTGCGCAGGTTCTCGCCGCCATCCTTGCCGATGAGGATCGCGGTGAAGGTGGGGGGAAGGCGGAACTTGCGGCGCAGCGCGGGGGCGTTGTCACCGGCGCCGCGAACCTGATCACCGACGATTTCGACGACGGTGAGGTCGCGCTCGTCGCGTTTCGTGGTCCAATTGTCGAGGATGCGCCGCTGCTCGGCAAGTTCCGGGTCCTGCGGGGAGGGGGCCGCGACGATCAACACACGGCGATCCCAGCGCATCTGCGCGAGGGTAGGGGAGGCGGCGAGCGCTACGGCGAGGAGGATGACCATACCGCGGTAACGCTCGAGGTGCGCGCACGGTCCCCCCAAATACCACCCCGGCGAAGGCCGGGGCCCAGTTGGGAAGGCCTCACTGTGATAAACTGGGGTTCGCCCAACTCGACCCCGGCCTTCGCCGGGGTGGCGGAGTGGGGGGGGGGCGCACTCAGCGCACGCCCCCCCCTTACCCGAACGCGCGCTTGATCAAATCGTCGGTCGAAGGATCGAACGTCTGCCCGCCCTTCTCCGCTGCCTTCGCCATCTCCTTGCCCAGCTCCACCCCGAACTGGTCGAACGAATTGATCCCCAGCAGCACGCCGTTCACGAACACGCGGTGCTCGTAGAACGCGATCAGCGCGCCCAGCGTGCGCGCGTCGAGATCGTCGAGCAGCAGTGTCGACGACGGCCGGTCGCCCGAATAGCTGCGCGCGGGATCCTCGACCTGCTTACCCGCCATCAGCGCCGCACCCTGCGCAAAGGCGTTGAGCAACAGCGCCTTGTGATGCTCCTCGGGCAACGTATCGCCCGGCTCGATCGACGCGACGAACTCGACCGGCACCAGGTGCGTGCCCTGGTGGAGCAGCTGGAACACCGCATGCTGCGCCTCGGTGCCGACCCCGCCCCAGGTGATCGCCGCCGACGGCCGCCCGAGCGGCTGGCCATCCGCGGTCACCGACTTGCCGTTCGACTCCATCTCCAGCTGCTGGAGATAGCTTGGCAGCAACCGCAACCGCTCGTCATAGGCAAAGGTCGCACGCGTCTCGGCATGGCGGATCTGCGTGTAATAGAGGTCGGCGAACGCGGCGAGTGCCGGCGCATTCTCGTGCAGCGCGGCGAGGCGAAAATGGCGGTCCATCTCGGCCGCCCCCTCGAGCAGTTCCTCGAACCGGTCCCAGCCGAGCGCGATCGCGGCCGGAAAACCGATCGTCGACCACAGCGAATAGCGCCCGCCGACGCTCTCGGCGAACGGCAGGATCCGCGTCTCGTCGACGCCCCATTCCATCGCCTTTTCGGGCGCGGCGGTCAGCGCGATCACGCGGCCGTACGGATCCTCGACATTATGCTCGTTCATCCACTGAAGCACCGCTTCGGCGTTCATCAGCGTCTCGGTTGTGGTGAAGGTCTTCGACGCGACCACCAGCAACGTCGCGGCCGGATCGAAGCGTTCGAACACATCCTCCAGCGCGACGCCGTCGACATTGGCGACGATCCCGACATCATAGCGCTTGTCGTCGCGCCCGAGTGAGTCGACCAGCAATTGCGGCCCCAGCGCGGACCCGCCGATGCCAACATGCAGGATATGCCGCACGGGACCGAGCGCATCCGCCTCGATCGCGTCGATCAGCGTGCGCATCCGCGAATGGCTCGCCTGTGCGATCGCGACGCTCTCGGGCTTGCCCTCGCCGCGCTCGGCGGTGTGCTCGACCGCGCGGCCTTCGGTGACGTTGACGATCTCGCCCGCGAACATCGCCTGGCGCTTGCCCGACAGGTCCTGCGCCTTGGCCATCTCCTCGAACGCGCTGACCATGTCCGCGGTCAGGTGCGTCTTCGACCAGTCGAAGTGGATGCCTGCGACGTCGAGGCTCAGCTTGGACAACCGCTCAGAGTCGGCGGCGAACAGGTCGGTGAGTTTGGCGGCGGGCAGGGCTTCGAGTTTGGACCAGTCGGCGGTCATGCAAAGTCTCCGATTTGGAATTCGTGCGCACCGATACGGCGACGCGAGCAAGAACACCATAACGTCCCGGGAGGCGATTGGGTCTCCGGGGGTGTCCGGATCGTCTCCGGACATGGCGGATGCTGCATATGCTTGACGGCGCGCGCCGGTTGAGCAAACCCGCGGCCATGGCAAAAGACGCGAAGACCAAACCGGCCCGATCCGAAACCGCAGAGACGTTCCGCTTCCTGCTGAAGCTGGCGGTGGTCGTATTGATCCTGCGCAGCTTCATCTTCGCGCCGTTCAGCATTCCGTCCGAATCGATGCTGCCCCGGCTGCTGATCGGCGATTATCTGTTCGTGTCGAAGTGGAGCTATGGCTATTCGCGCTGGTCGCTGCCGGGTGGCGTGCCGTTGATCCCGGGACGGATTTTCGCCAGCACGCCGACGCGCGGCGATGTCGTCGTCTTCCGCGCGCCCGAAGTGCTCGACCATGACGTCATCAAGCGCGTGATCGGCCTGCCCGGCGAGACGGTGCAGATGCGGCAGGGCACGCTGTACCTGAACGGCACCGCGATCCCCAAGGCGCGGATCGCCGACTTCACGATCCCGTTGACCGCCAATTTCGATGCGGAGAAATGCGGCGCGCCGTTCGTCGACGTCGCCGACGGCGTCCAGATCTGTCGCTATCCGCGCTACCGCGAGACGTTGCCCGGCGGCCGTAGCTATTCCGTGCTCGACCAGGCGCAGCTGCCCGATCGCGACGACACGGGCGTCTATACGGTACCCGCCGGCCATATCTTCGTGATGGGCGACAACCGCGACGACAGCGGTGACAGCCGGTTCCCCGCACCAAGCGGGATGGGTTATGTCCCGCTCGAGAATGTCGAGGGCAAGGCGGTCGTCAGCTTCTTCTCGACCGACGGTAATGCCGAATGGCTGAAACCCTGGACCTGGGTCAGCGCCGCGCGCTGGGAGCGGATCGGGGAAGGCTTTTGAGCGATCTCGGCGACTGGCTGGCGGGCGTATTCGGTCGCCGGCCGCGCGATCTGGCACCCTATGAGCGCGCACTGACGCATGGCAGCCAGGCGAAGGCGAATTACGAGCGGCTGGAATTCCTCGGCGACCGCGTCCTGGGGCTAATCGTCGCCGAATGGTTGTACGAACTGTTCGCGACTGATCCTGAAGGGTCGCTCTCGAAACGCCTGAACGCGCTCGTCACGGGCCCGGTCTGCGCCGAGGTGGCGCGTGAGCTCGGAGTGCGCGCGCATCTGAAGCTCGGCAAGCAGGCGCGCGACGACGGCGCCAGCGACAGCGACAATGTGCTGGGCGACGTGATGGAGGCACTGATCGGCGCCTGGTACCAGGAGGCCGGGCTCGACGCCGCACGTGCGTTCGTCCGCGGCGCATGGGGTGACCGCGTCCAGGCCGGCGCCAAGGCGCCGCAGCACCCCAAGTCCGCGCTTCAGGAATGGGCGGCCGCGCATAACCGCAAGCCCCCCGAATACACAGTCGTCGAACGCTCCGGCCCCGGACACGCCCCCAAATTCACGATCCTCGTCTCGATCGGCAAGCTCGCCGAAGCGACCGCCATGGGATCGAGCAAACAGGAAGCCGAAACCGCAGCGGCCAAGGCGCTGCTGGAGAAGCTGGGCTGACAAGAATGGTTCACGCGGAGCCGCGGAGGCGGCAGCGAGTGGAACTCCGATCTCGCTCCGAACGACTCCGAGATAATCGGCGGCGTATGATCGAAGCGGGCGCGATCCCCATCCACATCATCTCCGCGCCTCCGCGGCTCCGCGTGAACCAAACTGCCTTGTCGCGACGCGATGACGAACAGCCGTTTTCGCTGTACAGGTGTCCGCAACACCAGTTCGAAAAGAGCATATGTGACTGAAACGAATACCAAGCCCGATCCAAAGCATTGCGGCCTAGTCGCCATCGTCGGCGCCCCGAACGCAGGCAAGTCGACGCTCGTCAACGCGCTCGTCGGCCAGAAGGTCGCGATCGTCAGCCCCAAGGCGCAGACTACGCGCGCCAAGCTGATGGGCGTCGCGATTGAGGGCGACACCCAGATCCTGCTCGTCGACACCCCCGGCATCTTCGAGCCCAAGCGCCGGTTCGACCGCGCGATGGTCGCCGCCGCCTGGGGCGGCGCTGAGGGCTCGGACATCATCGCGCTGGTGGTCGACGCCAAGGGCGGGATCGGCGGCAAGGTCACGACGATCGTCGAGTCGCTGGTCGGTCGACCTGAGCCGATCTGGCTGATCCTCAACAAGGTCGATCTCGCCGACAAGACCAAGCTGCTGATCCACGCAGAAAAGCTGAACGCACTGCTTCCATTTGCCGAGACGTTCTTCATCAGCGCGGGCACCGGCGACGGCCTTGCGCACTTCAAGACGCAGCTCGCCAAGGCGATGCCCGAAGGTCCGTGGCATTATCCCGAAGACCAGGTGTCCGACTCGACCGAGCGCGCGCTGGCGTCCGAGGTCACGCGCGAGCAGCTCTATCTCCAGCTCCACGCCGAGCTCCCCTATGCGAGCACGATCGAGACCGAGCAGTATATCGAGCGCCAGGACGGGTCGCTGGAAATCCACCAGCAGATCCTCGTCGAACGCCCGACGCAGCGCGCGATCGTGCTCGGCAAGGGCGGCGTGCGGATCAAGGAAATCGGCGCGCGCTCACGGATCGAGCTCGCCTCGATCACGGGCAAGCCGGTGCATCTGTATCTGCACGTCAAGGTGAAGCCGGGCTGGGACGAAGACCGGGAAGTGTACCGCGATATCGGGCTAGACTGGGTCGACTGACCCGCGACCACCACGCTCCACCCCGGCGAAGCCCGGGGCCCAGTTGGGGGACGATGGTCACGACGGACAGCGCTCCGTTACTCGGGCCTTCCCAACTGGGCCCCGGCCTCCGCCGGGGTGGTAGTGTTCGATGCAAAAGGATGTTCCCCCGCGAAGGCGGTGGCCCAGACTGGACTCCCGCCTTCGCGGGAGAGCAGGCTTTGGCTCGGCACTGCGTCACACCGACGCCTATTGTACCAAACCCGCGACCTCCTGAAATCTATTGATGCTACCGTAGACCTCACCGGCTGACCCGGACGAGGACCACGCGATGCCGACCCTGATCGATGCGACGTCCGCGATCCGCTACGACCAGTTGCATCTGTCCCCGGTGGCGCTGGATTTCGGCCTGTTCCAGCTCCGATGGTACGCGCTCAGCTATATCGCGATGATCGCGCTGGGCTGGTCGTGTCTGCGGAGGATGCTCCGCCGGTCCGGTGCGCCGATGACGGCGGGGCATGTCGACGATCTCGTCTTCTACCTGACGCTGGGCATCATCATCGGTGGTCGGCTCGGCTATTGCGTGTTCTACCGGCCCGAGATCTGGCGCGCGCCGCTCGACGTGCTGAAGCTCTGGCAGGGCGGCATGTCGCTGCATGGCGGGTTCCTGGGGGTGATTGTCAGCCCGGTCCTGTTCACACGGCGTCATCGGCTGTCGCTGCTCCGGATGTGCGATTACGTCGCCTGCGCGACGCCGTTCGGCCTCGTGCTGGTGCGGATCGCCAATTTCGTGAACGGGGAGTTGTGGGGCCGGCCGAGTTCGCTTCCCTGGGCGGTGATCTTTCCGGGCACGCATGACGGCATCCCCCGGCACCCGAGCCAGCTCTACGAAGCCGCGCTTGAGGGCGGACTCAGCATGATCGTCCTGGCCTATCTGTTCTGGCGCACCGACGCGCGGCTTCGTCCCGGCCACCTGCTCGGCGCGGGGCTGATCTTGTACGGCACCGCGCGGTTCCTGCTCGAATTCGTCCGCCAGCCCGATGCCGGGCTCGACCATCTGTGGTGGGGGCTGACGATGGGGCAGACGCTGAGCGTGCCGATGATCGGCGCGGGCATCTGGTTCTACGTCCGGTCGCTCAAGCGCGCGCGCGTCGCCCCGTGACTATCGCCCCAGCACCTCATCGACCCAGGCCGGCACCAGTATTCCGGCCGCGCCGATCCGCGTCTCCTCGAAAAACACGCTCCCCATCGAAGGGTCGAGGTTCAGCTCCAAGGTAGCGGCGCCGTGATAGGCCGCGGTCTGTACGAACCCCGCCGCCGGATAGACCGCGCCCGACGTTCCGATCGACACGAACAGATCGGCCTGCGCCAGTGCCGCCTCGATCCGCTCCATCTGGTACGGCATCTCGCCGAAGAACACGATGTCAGGCCGCAGCGCCGCCGACCCGCAGGCGCCGCATATCGACCCCTCCGGCAAGCTGCCGGTCCAAGGCTCGCGCGCACCGCAAACGGCACATAGCGCGGAAAGCAGTTCGCCATGCATGTGCAGCATCCGCGTCGCGCCCGCCCGCTCATGCAGGTCGTCGACATTCTGCGTGACGATCAGCAATCCGCCGCCCCACGCTTCGTCCAGCCGCGCCAGCGCACGGTGCGCGGCATTGGGCTCGACCGTCGCCAGCGCCGCCCGACGGAGATCGTAGAAGCGGTGCACCAGCTCCGGATCCGCCGCGAGTGCCTCGGGGGTGCAGACGTCCTCGACCCGGTGTCCTTCCCATAGGCCGCCCGGGCCGCGGAACGTCGCGATGCCGCTTTCGGCAGAAATTCCTGCACCCGTCAGAATGACGATGTTTCGTAGATCCTGCATCGTCACCCTCTACGTATGGCGCTGTCGCCAGGATAGCCGCAGTCACGCCGATATCTCGCGTCTCCGAGCATCGGGTCGGCGGGATGCGCCCGGTTGCTCGTTTACGGCGTTGAACCGAACCGACCATGTCTTTGTGGCCGGCCGCACACCGTTCGCCGATGCCGTCATGGCACCGCGCGCCATGATATTCGAAGGATCCAATGCGATGGTGACCAAAAAACTGATGCTGTTGAGTGGCGTGATCGCGGTCCTTGGCGGCTGTGGCGACACGACATCGACTGGCGCCAACACTGCCACCGTCAATACCAGCGCGGCGGCGAGCGCAGCGCCCGACGTCACCCGCGTCCGCGGCGTGATCACCGCGGTCGGCGCCGATACAGTGACCGTCCAGACCTATGACGGCAAGTCGGTCAGCGTGCCGCTCGACGCCAAAACCAAGGTCGCCTGGGTGGTGAAGTCCGATCTGTCGACGCTGAAGGACGGGGACTTCATCGGCACCGCGACGACCGGTCCCGACGACGCGCTGCGCGCGGTCGAGCTCGTCATCTTCCCCGAGGCGATGCGCGGGACCGGCGAGGGCCATTATCCCTGGGACGTTCCCGGCGTGGTCGCGGCCGCTGGCGGCGGCGCGGCCGATGGGCAGAGTGCAATGACCAACGGCACCGTCGACGGGCAGAGCGCGATGACCAACGGCACCGTCGACCAACAGAGCGGGATGACCAACGGGACGGTAACCGGCGGCGCGGGCAAGGCCGGCGAAACCAAGCTCAGCATCTCGTACAAGGGCGGCAAGGCGCAGGTCGTCGTGCCCGTCGGCACGCCGATCGTCCGGTTCGAGCCGGCCGAGCGTTCGATCTTCGCAAAGGGCCAGAAGCTGTTCGCGATCACCTCGACCGGCGCGTCGGGGGCGAGGTCCGTCGCGGTCGGCAAGGATGGCCTGACGCCGCCGATGTAAGACTGCTGCACGTAATTAAAGTGAGGGGCTGGAGTGGTGATGTGTCCACTCCAGCCCCTTTTGTTTGGAGAACCTCACACGTCGGACCTCGTGCAGGCGCGGACGTCGTGGCGGGTCGCGCGGCGATCGCCCGGCCGACCCTATCTTCATAAATCACCCGATCGCCGCTAAGACGCCTGCAAACCCGTATCCGTAAAGGCGCTGCATGACCGTCATCACCGAAGCCGACCTGATCGAAAGCGTCGCCGACGCGCTCCAGTTCATCAGCTACTACCATCCGATGGACTACATCCGTGCGCTGGGCGTCGCGTACGAAGCCGAGCAGAGCCCCGCCGCCAAGGATGCGATCGCGCAGATCCTGACGAACAGCCGGATGTGCGCGGAGGGTCATCGCCCGATCTGCCAGGATACCGGCATCGTCACGATCTTCGTCAAATGGGGCCAGGACTGCCGCCTCGACTCGACCCGTTCCTTGCAGGAGGTCGTCGATGAAGGCGTGCGCAAGGCGTATCTCAACCCCGAGAACAAGCTGCGCGCGTCGATCCTCGCCGATCCCGCCTTCACGCGCCGCAACACCAAGGACAACACGCCGAGCGTGATGCATGTCGAGATGGTGCCCGGCAACACGGTGTCGATCGACGTCGCGGCCAAGGGCGGCGGCAGCGAGAACAAGTCCAAGTTCAAGATGATGAACCCAAGCGACTCGATCGTCGACTGGGTGCTCGAGATGATCCCGCAGATGGGCGCGGGCTGGTGCCCGCCGGGGATGCTCGGCATCGGCATCGGCGGCACCGCGGAAAAGTCGATGATCCTCGCCAAGCAGTCGCTGATGGGCGCGATCGACATGGCGCAGCTGAAGGAACGGGGCCCCAAGAACGACATCGAGGCGCTGCGGATCGAGATCTACGACAAGGTCAACGCGCTCGGCATCGGCGCGCAGGGGCTAGGCGGACTCTCCACCATCCTCGACGTCAAGATCTTCGACTGGCCGACCCATGCCGCGTCAAAGCCGGTCGCGATGATTCCGAACTGCGCCGCCACGCGCCACGCGCATTTCGTGCTCGACGGCTCGGGGCCGGTCTATCTGGAGGCGCCAAAGCTCGAGGAGTGGCCCGACGTCAACTGGACGCCCGACAAGGCCGCGATCCGCGTCGATCTCGACACGCTCACGCCCGAGGTCGTGCAGACGTGGAAGCATGGCGACCGCCTGCTGCTGAACGGCAAGATGCTCACCGGGCGTGACGCCGCGCACAAGCGGATCGCGGATATGCTGGCCAGGGGCGAGGAGCTGCCCGTCGATTTCCGTGGTCGCGTGATCTATTATGTCGGGCCGGTCGATCCGGTCGGCGACGAGGTGGTCGGGCCCGCGGGCCCCACTACCGCGACGCGGATGGACAAGTTCACGCGCATGATGCTCGACCAGGGCCTGCTCGCGATGGTCGGCAAGGCCGAGCGCGGCGGCGATGCGACCAAGGCAATCGCCGAGGCCAAGTCGGCCTATCTGATGGCGGTCGGCGGTGCGGCCTATCTGGTAGCGCGCGCGATCAAGGGATCGAAGGTCGTCGGCTTCGAGGATCTGGGTATGGAAGCGATCTACGAATTCGAGGTCGCCGATTTCCCGGTGACGGTCGCGGTCGATTCGGCGGGCGAGAACGTCCACCAGCTGGCGCCGCTCGTCTGGCGCGAGAAGATCGCGCGGGAGGGGCTGCTCGCGCCGGCGTGACCGTTCGTCCTGATGACGTGGAACGGGGAGGGCGGCCCTTCCGTTGAGCTTGCGAACCAGAGGAGTTTCGTATGTTCAAGCCCGCCAACCCCGTCGTCGCGATCGCGGTCGCAACATTGATGACGACGAGCGCCGTTGCCCAGAGCGGGGCACCTGCGCCCGCGCCCCGTACGTCCAGCGGGGGCCTCGGCAGCTTGGGTGACAGTCTCGGCGGGCTTGGCGGCGGACTGGGTGGCGGATTGGGCGGCCTGCTTGGCGGTGGCGCGTCGGGCATCGGTTCGATCGGTGCGGGCAACGCGGCAGGTCTGCTCGGCTATTGCCTCAAGAACAACCTGCTGGGTCAGGGCGGGGCACTTGGCGCGTTAACCGGGCGGCAAACGGCGCCCCAGTCCCGGACGCAGGCTCCTGCGACGGGCCAGGCAGCGGGCGCGCAGTCGATCCTGCAGCGGTTGACAGGGCGGCAGGGCGTGCGGACGTCGCCCGGCTTTGCAGCGGGACAGGCGGGGGAGCTTCAGGCGCCGAACGGTCAGGGGCTGTCGCTCGACAATCTCGGCGGACAGGTGAAGACGAAGATGTGCAGCCTCGTGCTCAACCGGGCCAAGGCGTTTCTGTAACCGGCGCGTGCGCTAGGGCGGCTAGCCATCGCCCGTCCCGTCATCCTCACGAAAGTCAGGATCCAGGGTAATTAGGGGCAACCTGCGTGGCTCTGGATCCTGACTTTCGTCAGGATGACGGTGTGGGTTGGGGGAGGACCGTTCTGTTAAAGATGTGGGGCCACGTCCGCATCCTCCAAACAAAACCACCCGGAAATGAAAAGAGGTTGCCGGGGCGTCTCACGACGACCCGACAACCTCCTGACATGGTCAGCGGCCGGAGAGCTCCAGCCCGGAGGACCATGCGTACCACCTCATCCTGTGCCATGTGCGTTGATTGGAGGGCGATACCTCCCGCACATGCCGTCGGATATCAGTAGCGCGTCCCCCGAACGAACCGAACCGAACTCACTGCTGAACCATGAGACATCGGATCACCTCCTTTCGCTTGTTGAAAAAACGCGGCCAAGCCTGACCGCAACCGCAATGTGTGCCGGGCGCCCTGTTGATACAAGTCTTGTTTTGCAGAAGATTTCGCGCAATCCTCAAAGGCTGTGCGGCACGCTGGGCGAATGCCCGCCCTTACCCGCGGCAATCCTCGGTCACGCGTTCGATCTCCGCCCATGAGGGGATGACGAGGGCGGGCTGACCCTGCTGGTCGATCACGAACCGACCGCGGCTGAACCCCATCGCTTCGAGCAACGGATCGCTGGCCGGCAGTGTCGCCGTCACGGTGCCGGGCGTGCTGCCGGGCTGGACCGACAGCGCGCGCGTGACGCTCGACGTGCGGATCGTCATCGGCGTGGCGGCCGCCGCGGTGCGCGACAGATGGATCTGCCGCGTGCCGGTATCGCACTGCAGGGTGAGCACTGGCAGCGCCGCCTGCGTTCCGAAGCTCGCCACCGATCCGCGCGGATCGCGGCGATAGGTCCAGCTTCCCGGCGTATAGGGCCAGTCGCGCCAATCCGCCGCGAGCGGGGCGGGGCGTGGGGCGGGGGCGGGCGCCTCGACGCGCGGCGGCGGCGGCGTCGGTTCGGCGCGGGGCGGCGCGACGCAACCGGCGATCAGCGTCAGCGTGGCGAGGCCGGCGGCGATGGGCCAGCCGGGTGCGATAGGGGTGTGGGCGCGCATGACCCGCTATGCGGCACGCCCGGCGGCCGCTCAAGGCGCGAGGACGGCGATCGCGTGGGAACCGGCGCACGCTGCTACCGGTTCAGCGACGGAACACTGTAAATCAGGAGACGATCCATGTCCGATACCGTTGCCCAGACCCCAACCCAGCTGCTCGTGCAGGCCAATATTTCGGGGACGATGAAGGTCGAGAGCCGTGACGGCGACGCGGTCGGGACGGTCTATGCCTTCATGGTGCACAAGGGTACCGGGCGCGCGACGCACGCCGTGCTGAGCCTTGGCGGGTTCCTGGGCATGGGCAAGAGCTTCTACCCGCTGCCGTTCGCGTTGCTCCAGTTCGACGCGGTGCGTGATCTGTATGTGGTGACGATCGACAAGCGCGTGCTCGAGGGAGGCCCGAGCTGGTCGAACAACGCGCCGGTCTTCGATCAGGCCTATGCCGACCGGGTGGCGAGCTATTACGGGTCGAGCAGCGAGGATCTCGTCGTCGGCTGACGCGAGCGCGGGGAAGGGGCGGTTTTTGCGGCTCTGGATCCTGACTTTCGTCAGGATGACGGAATGGATTTAAGCTTTGCGCTGTCCACCCCTTCCTCGTCATCCTGACGAAAGTCAGGATCCAGGGTTACCAGCCTTAACCGGCGTTTAAAACGGCAGCAAGGCGCGACCTTAGCGAGACCGCGAGCCACCCATCCGCATCTTCTGGCTCTTCCCGTAGCGCGTTTTTCGGGTGCCTGGCTTGCCCTCGTTCGAACGGCCCATGACCGGCGCCTTCTGCTGGTCCACCGGCAGGCCAAGCTCCTCATTCTCCAGCTGCCGGATCTCGTCTCGCAGCCGCCCGGCGGTCTCGAACTCCAGATCCGACGCGGCCTTGCGCATCTGTTTTTCCAGATCCTCGATATACGCACGCAGGTTATGTCCGACCATGTGCGGGCGGTCCTCGTCTATCGGGACGGTGACCTGATCCTGGCTGGCGACGTGCGCGATGATGTCGCCGATGTTGCGGCGGATCGTCGTCGGCGTGATGCCGTGCTCGGTATTGTATGCGACCTGCTTCTCGCGACGGCGCGCCGTCTCGTTCATCGCGCGCTCCATAGAGCCCGTGACACGATCGGCGTACAGGATCACGCGCCCGTCGACGTTACGCGCCGCGCGACCGATCGTCTGGATCAGCGAGGTCTCGGACCGCAGAAAGCCCTCCTTGTCCGCATCGAGGATCGCGACCAGCCCGCATTCGGGAATGTCCAACCCCTCGCGCAACAGGTTGATGCCGATCAGCACGTCGTACACGCCGAGCCGCAGGTCGCGGATCAGCTCGATACGCTCCAGCGTCTCGACGTCGCTGTGCATGTAGCGGACCTTGATCCCCGCCTCGTGCATATACTCGGTCAGATCCTCCGCCATCCGCTTGGTCAGCGTCGTGACGAGCGTACGGTATCCGAGCGCGGTGGTCTTCCCGACCTCGACGATCAGGTCCTGCACCTGCTCCTCGACCGGCTTGATCTCGACAGGCGGATCGATCAGCCCGGTCGGGCGGATGACCTGTTCGGCGAATACGCCACCGGTCTGCTCCATCTCCCAGCTGCCCGGCGTCGCCGAGACATAGGTCGTCGGCGGGCGCATCGCGTCCCATTCGTTGAACCGTAGCGGCCGGTTGTCGATCGCCGAGGGAAGGCGGAAGCCATATTCGGCAAGTGTCAGCTTGCGGCGGTGATCGCCGCGCGACATGCCGTTGATCTGGCCGATCGTGACGTGACTCTCGTCGACGAACAGCAGCGCGTTGTCGGGCAGATATTCGAACAAAGTGGGCGGCGGCTCGCCCGGCATCCGGCCGGTGAGGAAGCGTGAGTAATTCTCGATCCCCGCGCAGCTGCCGGTCGCCGCGATCATCTCGAGATCGAAGTTCGTGCGCTGCTCGAGCCGCTGCGCCTCGAGCAACTTGCCCTCGAGCACCAGTTCCTTCAACCGCTCGGCAAGCTCGTGCTTGATCGCCTCGCCCGCCTGTTTCAGCGTCGGGCCGGGCGTCACGTAATGCGAGTTGGCATAGACGCGCACCGAGTTGAGCGACGCGACCTTCTTGCCGGTCAGCGGGTCGAACTCGGTGATCTCCTCGATATCGTCGCCGAAGAACGAGATGCGCCACGCGCTGTCCTCGTAATGCGACGGGAAGATCTCGAGCGTGTCGCCCTTCACGCGGAAATTGCCGCGCTGGAACGCCGCGTCGTTGCGCTTGTACTGGAGCGCGACGAGCTTGCGCACGATCTCGCGCTGGTCGACCGTCGTGCCCTTTTTCAAGTCGAAGATCATCGCCGAATAGGTCTCGACCGAGCCGATGCCGTACAGGCACGAAACCGACGCGACGATGATCACGTCGTCGCGTTCGAGCAGCGCGCGAGTCGCCGAATGCCGCATCCGATCGATCGACTCGTTGGTCGAGGATTCCTTCTCGATATACGTGTCCGACCGCGCGACATACGCCTCGGGTTGGTAATAATCGTAATAGCTGACGAAATATTCGACGGCGTTGTCAGGGAAGAACGACTTCATCTCGCCGTAGAGCTGCGCCGCGAGGATCTTGTTCGGCGCGAGGATCAGCGCAGGCCGCTGCACGCGTTCGATCACGCTCGCCATCGTGAAGGTCTTGCCCGAACCGGTGACGCCGAGCAGCACCTGATCCTTCTCGCCCTCGCCGATCGCCGAGACGAGTTCGGCGATCGCGGTCGGCTGGTCGCCCGCAGGCGCATAGTCGCTGACGAGCTTGAACCGCTTGCCGCCCTCGACCTTTGCAGGGCGCGCGGTCGGGCGGTGCGGGACGAAGGTGTCGCCGGTTTCGGGCTCGGCGAGGCTGGTGCGGATCTGGATGGCCATCGAGGGGGAATATGGGGAACAGGTGGCACGACGACAACGCCGCCATTGCCGGCATTCGTCAATCCGCAAACCACCCGTCGTCCCCGCGAAGGCGGGGATCCATAGCCTACCCCGCCAGCATTTTAAGGGAGAGCGCTGCCAGTAGGGATTCCCGCCTGCGCACCAATGACGGCCGTTCTAATGCGGCGAGCATTGTGCGGCCCCAAGCTTTGCTAATGTTGACCCACTGCACGCGCATCCATAATGCGACCGTTTCGCAAGCCATCGACCCGCCGGCGCGACTCCGCGCGGCCAAGGAATAGACGCATGACCGCCGAAACCCTCGAAACCCGCGCGCCTGTGCTCATCCCGGAGACGCCCGCGTTCCTCAACGCCAAGGTTCTGTGGGTGCGCCACTGGAACGAGCATCTGTTCAGTTTCGCGATCGAGCGCCCGTCGACCTTCCGCTTCCGCTCGGGCGAATTCGTGATGATCGGCCTCCCCCAGGACGGCGGCAAGCCGATCATGCGCGCCTATTCAATCGCGAGCCCGCATTATTCGGAAGAGCTCGAATTCCTGTCGATCAAGGTCGAGGACGGCCCGCTGACCTCGAAGCTCCAGCTGATCCAGCCGGGCGACGAGGTGTATCTGGGCAAGAAGCCGACCGGCACTTTGGTGCTCGACGCGCTGCTCCCGGGCAAGCGGCTGTTCATGTTCTCGACGGGCACCGGCCTTGCCCCGTTCCTCAGCCTGATGCGCGATCCCGACGTTTATTCGGCCTATGAGCAGGTGATCGTCGTGCACAGCGTGCGCCGCGTCAGCGACCTTGCCTATCACGACGAGATGGTCGCCTTGCTCGCCGAGGATCCGCTAATCGCCGAGGAGGCGGCCACGCAGTTCCACTACATCCCGACCGTGACGCGCGAGCCCTTCCGTACCACGCGGCGGATCGGTGCGCTGATCGAGGACGCGTCGCTGTTCGGCCATCCGGTGCGCGGCGACCAGAAGCTGAACCCCGAGACCGACCGCGCGATGCTGTGCGGATCGACCGAGATGATCAAGGAGTTCGCGGTGATGCTCGAGGCGCAGGGCTTCGAGGAGGGCGCGAATTCCAAGCCCGGCACGTTCGTGATCGAGCGCGCCTTCGTCGGCTGACCCGCCAGGGCGCTTGGCGCGCCGTCCGATCCCCGATAGCGTCAGGCTAAAGGGGACTGAAAATGCGCCAGATTATCACCGGAATCCTGCTCGCCACCGCCGCCATGCCAATGGCGGCGGTGGCCAGGACCGTCGCGGTCGAGGAACGCTCGATCGATCAGCTTCAGGCAAGCATGACGGCGGGGACGGCGAGCAGTGTCGATCTGGTCCGGGCGTATCTCGCGCGGATCGCGGCGATGGACCGCAAGGGGCCGACGCTGCGCAGCGTGATCGCGCTCAACCCCGACGCGCTGGCCCAGGCCAAGGCGCTCGACGCCGAGCGTCGGGCGGGGCGGGTGCGCGGACCGCTGCACGGTGTGCCGGTGCTGATCAAGGACAATGTCGAGACCGCCGACGCGATGCCGACCACCGCGGGCAGCCTGGCGCTCAAGGACAATATGACGCGCCGCGACGCGCCCGTGGTCGCGCAGCTGCGCGCGGCGGGGGCGGTAATCCTCGGCAAGACCAACCTCAGCGAATGGGCGAACATCCGCTCGACGCGGTCGATGAGCGGGTGGAGCGCAGTCGGCGGGCTGGTCCGCAATCCCTATGCGCTCGACCGGACCGCGTGCGGATCGTCGAGCGGGTCGGGCGCAGCGATCGCGGCGAGCTTTGCAGCAGCCGCGATCGGCACGGAAACCGATGGCTCGGTCGTGTGCCCGTCATCGATCAACGGGCTGGTCGGGCTGAAGCCAACGATCGGGCTGGTCAGCCGCACGCATGTCGTGCCGATCAGCCATAGCCAGGACACGCCAGGGCCGATGGCGCGCAGCGTGCGCGACGTGGCGACGATGTTCTCGGCGATGATCGCGGCGGATCCGGCGGATGCCGCGACCGCGGGGGCGGGCGCGTACAAGCGCGACTATGCCGCCGCCCTGTCGACCAGCGCACTCTCGGGGTTGCGGATCGGGGTCGTCCGGCCCGAGATGACCGCGGACGTCGCGGCGCGGTACGAGGTCGCGCTGGGCGTGCTCAAGGCCGCGGGCGCGGTGCTCGTCGAGGTCAAGCAGCCCAAGCTCGACGGGATCGGCGAGGCGGAGCTGCTGGTACTCCAGACCGAGCTGAAGGCCGATCTCGACACCTATCTGGCGACCACCCCGGCGGCGGTGCGGACCCGGACGCTCGACCAGGTGATCGCGTTCAACCGCGCCAATGCAGCAACGGAGATGCCGTTCTTCGCGCAGGAGACGTTCGAGGCGGCGGCCAAGACCAAGGGGCTCGACGACCCGGCCTACAAGGCGGCACGTGCGAAATCGCTGCGACTGGCAGGCGCGGAGGGGATCGACGCGATGCTGAAGACCGCACGGGCGACGGTGCTGGTCGAGCCGACCTATGGTCCCGCCTGGCTCAGCGAGCCAGTGTACGGCGACCAATATGGCGGGCCGAGCGCGAGCGAACTGCCCGCGGTCGCCGGCTATCCCAACCTGACCGTGCCGATGGGGCTGGTCCGCGGACTGCCGGTCGGGCTGTCGTTCATCGCGACGCGCTACGGCGACGGCACCGTGCTGAACGCAGGCTATGCCTATGAACAGCGGGCCAAGGCGCGGAGCGCGCCGCGTTACCTGCCGTCGGCGGCGGTGGGCACGGGGCTCGACGGAGCCCGCTGACCGGGGGCGACGAACATGCGGTCGTTGCGCAGATAGACGGCGCTGCGATCCTTCAGACGGCGCGTGGTGAAGACGAGGCGATAGTCGCTCGCGAGCGTCGCCTTCAGCGCGCGCAGGCTGCCGACGTTCCAGATCGACAGGTGGCGCGTCGAGGTGACGATCACCGGCGGGCGGTTGGCGAGGATGCGGCGAACCTCGGCCGCCTCGTCGATCCCGGTCGCACCCTGTTCGGTCGACAGGCTAAGCAGGTTGGGAAAGGCGTAGGGCGTCGGTACGCAGGTCCGTGCGAGCAGATAGGTGACGGTGTCGCCGCGGAACACATAGGGGCATTCGTCGCCGCTGTTCGCCTGGACGATGCGGGCCAGCGCATAGGCGCCGGCGGCGTCGTCGCGCCGGACGACGCGTTCGACCGCGAGGATCGTGAAGGGGACGATCAGCGCGATCGCGAGCAGCTTGGCATGGCGTGACAGCGCGGGCGCGGCGGCGATCGCCAGCGGGGCGATCAGCGGCAGGCCGTAATGATCGAAGAAGGTACCGATCGCGAGGAAGCCGAGCGACGCTGCGATCAGCCAGCCAAAGGCGAGCCGCGCGACCGCGCGGTCGGTCCCGAGATGCGCGCGGCGATGCCAGGTGATCGCCGCGGCGGCGATCAGCGGGAGCAGCTGGACGAGGATGCCGAGCAGCCGCATTACCACCTGCGCGAGCGGATAGCCGGGGCGCAGGAAGATCGAGGTGACGTTGGCGAACCAGAAGGTCGCGAACAGGTCGTGCGCGGTGTACCAGCCAAGCGCGGCGAGCGACGGCGCGAGCCCGACGGCGATCCACAGCAGCGCCGCGCCCAGCGTCGCTGAGACCGGCGCGCCGGTGCGGCGGTGGAACCAGAGATGCGCCAGCCCGAAGAACGCGCCCTCGAAGGCGGGCGTGTATTTCATCTGGATCGCGATCCCGGCGAGCAGGCAGGCCAGCGCGCCGCCACGCACGATCGCGCGGCGGTCGTTCGCCGCCGCGAGTGCGGGCAGGCGGAAGGTCAGCAGCGCGGCGATGGCGATCGGCAGATTGTAGAAGACCGGCGCCTGCCCGCCGCCGCCGCTGAGCAGCGACAGCCCGGCCAGATAGGTCGCTCCCGCCGCCAGCGCACCACGCCGCGTCGCGCCGATCCGCATCGCGCCGTGATGAACGAGGACCGCAGTCAGCCAGGCGCAGCCGGTCGCGACGAGCTGATAGGCGAGGATCCCGTCGCCGGGGAGCAGCCGGATCGCCGCGAACAGCAGGAACAGCCCGATCGGCTTGCGATCCCAGATGTCGACAAAGGGGATCGCGCCGTGCAGCACCCGGTCGCCGACCAGCAGATAATATTGCTCGTCGACGGCGATCACCGGATTGCCGAAATCCCAGGCGCGGATGGCCAGCGCGATCAGGAGCAGGATCAGCGCGGGCGTCCAGCGGGATCCGGGCGGTGCAGTCGTGGCCGATGTCATCAGTAGAAGGTCCTGAGCGTCAGCGTGCGCGTCGTCCCGTCGCACAGCCCGAGTCGGACGACGCTGGCGGGTGGGCGGATGGTCCAGTTCGCCAGCGGGCTGGTCGGATAGTCGCGGGGGATGGGCTGGCCGTCGATCGAACAGATCAGGTCGCCGACCTGCCACCCGCTCGCCTCGGCCGGGCCGCCGCGCATCACGTGCAGGACCTTCAGCCGGTTGCTTTCGACCCCCATCAGCAGGCCGCTGGTCGACCGGATCGGGCGGGGATCGGCGACGTCACCGCGGCGCAGGACCATCCGTGCTGCGCTCGGGTCGAGCAGCACGCGATAATGCTGGAGGAACCCCGAGCCGAGCCGCCCGGCGGCGCCGATCGACTGCGAAAAGCCTGCCTCGGGTTCGATCCGCACCTCGGTGTCGCGCGCGACGAGCGTGCCGACGCGGATCTCGGGGGCGATCGCGAGGCCGCTGACGACCGAGCCGCCGAGCCCATAGGCGATCGCGGTGGTGGTCGGCAGCCCCGGCGGCGCGGCACGGCGCCAGCCGGCGGCGGTTACGGTGATCGCCGATCCGTCGCCGGTATCGACGACGATCGGCGCCAGCGCGTGCGTGCCGATCCGGATCGCGCTTTCATAGACGCGCCGATCGGACGAGATCGTCAGCGGCGCGGTCTCGCCCGCGAACGGCAGCCGCCCGGTCGGGATCAGCCGGAAGCGGCGCGCGGCATAATCGATGTCGAGCGCGTGCGCGGCGAGCAGGTCGCGCCCGACCAGCAGGTCGACCGCCGTCGCGCTGCCGGTCGCGAGCGCGGGGAGGGCGGCGACACTGACACCGCCGCCGCTGCGGGTCAGGCCGCCCAGCACGATCGACCGCGTCGGCATCCAGCGCAGCGCAACCGACCCGCCGATCGCGCTCGCCCGCCCGCCGGGCTTCAGCGCGCGGCGGACGACCGCGGGGGAGGTGTCGGCGAGCAACGTGTAGCTGACCCCCGTGTCGAGGATCGCGGTGATGCTGCGCCCGTCAATCTGCATCGCGAACCGGATCTGGTTTCCCGGCGTCAGGTTGAACGGCACCCAGCGACTTTCGGTATCGGCGGCGAGCCGGGCGACGCCCTGGTCGCGGTCGGCGGGCGAGGTGCTTGGGGTAGAGCTCGCCTGGATGGGCGCGGCCGCGGCCTGCGATGCCGGCTGCCGCGTCGTGATGCTCAGGGCCGCCAACAGCGGGACGATGGCGAGAATAAGCAAACGCATGTGAATCGTCCCTAGCGCGTTGGCGGGGCCTTACAAGCTACGCGTGCGCAGGGTCGAGCAGGCGGCTTGTGGTGGTAAGCGGTCAGACGACTTTCGGGAGCCGGGCATGAGATAGCGGGCATTCTCTTGGCAAACGCCAACGAGGGCTAAGGGCTACACGTGAGGGCAGCCACCGGGGGAAAATCCTCGGTACCAGCAATAGTTCTGTCAAATATTATGGCTAGATCTACCTTATGACTTGGTCCGCGCTGTTTATATCTTCCCTACTCGCAATCGGACTCGCAGCAGCGATCATCATCAGCGTGCAGAACTGGAGCCGCTTGGCACCGGCGTTGGCAAGGTGGGGTTGGCTTGGCACGTTGCTTCTCGCAGTTTTGCATCTCTGGATGGCACACGGGGGGTGAATTCGCGGCGAAACCACAAGGGCGGCGGTATTTGGAATAGGTACCATCCTCTTCCTGACACTCGGTATTGTGGAATACAGACGTACGCGCCGGCAATCTGCCAACTAAGAGGCGTACATTCCTAACGAACGGCTGTTTTCAGGGAAGGCGAGTGCGAATCTGAACGTCTGCAAGTGGGCGTAAGCGGAATGTCTGGTATGGGGAGGATAGCGGACATTGCTTTTGGTCGCGTTAGCGCCACTTTGCGCCATGACTTCGATCCCATGCTGCGCTCGAATGGACGACAATTTGAACCGGGTTCGCGTCGTCCACGCGGATCGTACGGACTGTCCCGATGCCTTCGTTACAGAAATGAACGGCGGCTACGGCTTCACGATGGCGGTAGCAGCGCTATTGAAATTGCCTTCTGCCCTTGGTGCGGTGCTCGCCTGCCCCAGATGGACCATTGATGGTGGAAAGCGGACCTTCCTCTTTCGAGGTCTCTTTTAAGAAAGCTGGCACTCCATATTCTACCAAGTACGTCGGTTGTTTAAATCAAAGAACGGACCGGATCGGCCTTAATGTCGGTAGAGAATGGCGATCGAGACGCCCGCGTCGATAGGCCCGCCTATGAAAAAATCGCGTTTAACGATCTTTAGTCCCCATATGGGCCGCAAGCCGCTGCCACTGCTCGCGCGTCCTACATTCGACGCGCCCCGTCTTGCGGCGGGTTAGGCATTCACGCCGATCTTTGGAAAAATCAGTTAGCGAACGACCATCCCGAAGCGTTCGCGACTGATAATTATCGCCGGCTGCGTTAAGCTGCGCAGTTGTCGGATATGGCATGGGCCGCTGAACTTGTGACGACGCCGGCCAACTCGTCAACGCAACGGCAACCAACAGGACGCGGTACTTCAAAAGAGTTCCTCCACATCGTGAACCATAGGCAGCTTCTGCAGCGTTATCACTCTCGCCAATCCAGATCAAAAATTCGATACGGCCAACCTCTAGTGTCGGCGGAAAAGCGGAACCGCTGAGATCGAGCGTGCGCGATCGACTTTAGGTATGTGAAATCGAAGGGCAGGGCTTAACTCCACCAAACTGACGCCTTTATGGCACCGCATACCCATGTTTCAGGCTTCGCCTTCGTCTTTAGCACCTGAATGAATGGCCGCAATCAGGAACGTGGATCAAGTTCCGGGACGGTCGAAACTGGGCGTAAGCGGACCGGCCAGTTTTAGCACGGTTTCGACCACCTGCCCTTGACGCAGCCGGCAGGGGTCAGAGGCACGCCTCCAGATAGGCCTGATCGAAGCCGAACTGCTTGGCCTTGTCGAGCGTGTAGGGGCGCAGGCCCATCGAGCGGTATTCGCCGAGGATCTTGCCGTCTGCGCTCTCGTCGAGATATTCGAACTTGAACAGCTCCTGCGTGACGATCACGGGGCCCTCCATGCCGATCACCTCGGTGATGTTGGTGACGCGGCGCGAGCCGTCGCGCAGGCGCTTCACCTGGATGATCAGCTCGACCGAATCGGCGATCTGGCGGCTGATCGCTTCCTTCGGGACCTTGATGTCCGACATCATTACCATGTTCTCCATACGCGCGAGCGCCTCGCGCGGGGAGTTGGCGTGGAGCGTGCACATCGAGCCGTCGTGACCGGTGTTCATCGCCGCGAGCATGTCGAAACACTCGGAGCCACGGATTTCGCCCAGGATGATCCGGTCGGGGCGCATACGCAGCGCGTTCTTGACGAGATCGCGGATGCTGATCTCGCCCTGGCCCTCCAGATTGGCGGGCCGCGTCTCGAGCGGCAGCCAGTGCGGCTGTTGCAGGCGAAGCTCGGCCGCGTCCTCGATCGTCAGCACGCGCTCGCCCGGGTCGATCATCTTCGATAGCGCGTTGAGCATCGTTGTCTTGCCCGAGCCGGTACCGCCCGAGATGACGACGTTGAAGCGCGACGCGCCCGCGATCTTCAGCGCGGTCGCCATCTTGGGGCTCATGCTGCCGAACCCGGCCATCATGTCGAGCGTGATCGGCTTGGCCGAAAACTTACGAATCGAGATCGCGGTGCCGCGCAAGCTCAGCGGCGGCACGATCACGTTGACGCGGCTGCCGTCCTTGAGGCGGGCGTCGGCGAGCGGCGTGGTCTGGTCGACGCGGCGGCCGACCGAGTTCACGATCCGCTGCGCGATCTGGAACAGATGCTCCTCGTCGCGGAACTGGATGGGGGCGAGTTCGAGCTTGCCCTTGCGCTCGACATAGGTCTGTTCGGGGCCGTTCACCATGATGTCGGTGATGTTCGGATCCGCGAGCAGTTCCTCCAACGGCCCAAGCCCGAGCAGCTCGTCGACCAGCACCTTTTCCAGCGCGAACTGTTCGCGGCGGTTGAGCGTCAGCTTCAGCTCGGCGAGCACCTCGCCGATGATCGGGCGGAATTCCTCTGCCAGCTCGTCCTTGCCGAGCGTCGCCGCAGCCTCGGGATCGACGCGTTCGAGCAGGCGGGGGAGTACCTGTTCCTTAATCTTGTGGATCGACTGTTCGAAGCCCTCGACCTTGCTCGCGCCCGCATCGCCCGACGCGGCCTGACGATCGGCGAGTCGCTGCATCGCGTCGACCTGGCCGATCGGCACGCCGCCCTCGGTCTCGCCGGGCATCGGCAGGAGGGTGTCGAGCGCAGGGAATTGCGCGCCGCCCTCGGGATCGGGTCGCGGGGCGGGGCCACCGCCCTGCATCGGTCGCGCGACTCCGAACGCGGGCCGCGCTGCCGTTCCGCCACTCATCCCACTGCGTCGTCCGAACGCGCTCATGCACCAGTCCCTCGATCGTTAATGCCGGGGTTACCGGCGAAGCCTTGCCAATTCGCTAACCAATCGGTCGGCGACCGCGCGGCGTCCGGAAACGGGTTCTGCCGCGGCGCGCGGGCGGATAAGGGGGGCGCATGCTGATCCGCCTGCTAACCCTGCTCGTCCTTCCGCTCGCCGCGCTCATCGGCATCGCCGCCCCCGCCAGCGCCGACGACATCAGCGCGACCGGGCGAGGGGTCGTGCGTGTCGTGACGATCGCGGTGGTCGACGATCAGGTCGTCGGCTTCGGTCATGGCAGCGGCTTCGCGGTCGCGCCCAACCGGATCGTCACCAACGCGCATGTCGTCGAGCTGGCGGAACGCTATCCCGACAATGTCGTCGTGGGCGTTGTGCCGACTGAGGGGGACAAATCCTATCAGGGCAAGGTGATTGCCTATGACGTGCAGCGCGATCTGGCGCTGATCGAGTTCACCGGCGCGCGCCTGCCGCAGACCGCGCTGTATACGGGACCGATCGATGAGGGCGGGGCGGTGGTGTCGCTGGGCTTTCCCGGCAATGTCGACCTCGCCACCGCGCGCTCGGCCGCGGACTATATCCGGCCGACCAGCCCGGTGCGGTCGGAGGGCGTGTTCTCGGGCCGGCGCAGTCTGAGCGATGTTGAGGTGCTGTTGCACACCGCCAATATCGCGCGCGGGAATTCGGGTGGCCCGCTGCTCGACCGGTGCGGGCGGGTGATCGGCGTCAATTCGGCGGTCACGCGCGGCGAGGAGGGTGATTCGACGTTCGGTTTCGCGATCGCGGATACCGAGCTCGCCGCGTTCCTGCGCGAGGCGAAGCAGCCCTATAGCGCGGTCGGAACGCCGTGCACCTCGATCGAGGAGCGGCTGCGGCAGGACAGCGACGCAGACGTGCGCGCGGCGGCCGATGCGGCGGCGGCGCGGCGTGATGTGGCGACGCAGGCGGCGCTATCGCGCGAACGCGCGCTGGAACAGGCGCGTATCGAGGCGGAGCGCCGGCGCGAGAACGTCATGGCGATCGCGGGGCTGCTGCTGGTCGCAGGCGCGCTCGGGATCGGTGCGGCGGGGCTGCTCGAATCGCGCAGCCGGCGGCGTGCGGCGATTTGGACGGCAGCAGGCGGTGGCGTCGCGGTAGTCGCGGCGGTCGTCGTGTTCGTGGCCAGGCCGTCGGGCGCGGTCGACCTTCCCGCGGCGTCGGTCGCGCGCTCGGGGCCAGTGGTCGAGGACAAGGCGCTCGGCCGGCTAATGTGCCGGCTGATCCCCGAACGGAGCCGGATCACGATCTCGTCGAGCGAAGACGTGCCGCTCAGCTGGGGCGCGGGTGGCTGCGTCAACGGCAAGACCCAATATGTCGCGGGCAATGGCCGGTGGGAACGCGTGCTGGTGCCCGAGGCCGAACAGACGGTGTCGCTGCTGTCGTTCGACCCGGCGACGCGCACCTACGCCAATACGCGCTATCTGATGTCGGCGGCGGGGATGACCGCGGCGCGGGCGGCGCGTGGCGACACGCCGGGGCAGTGCACGACCGATCCGGCGGCGATCACGCGGCTGGTCGGCCAGCAGTCTGCAGTCCGGGCCACGCTGCCGCCGCTGCCCAATGAGAAGCTCGTCTATTCCTGCACGTCGGCAGACTGATCGAGGCTCGTTTACCCCCTCGGCACGCGCCGATCCGCATGGCAGGATGGCGGTGTTGAGGGGGATGGCGATGCGGGTAATGCACAGAGTTAGGCATGGGGTGGCGTGGAGCGTCACGATCATGGCGGGACTGGTCGCGGCCTGGACGCCGGCAGCGGCGAAATGGGCGCACGCGACCTCCGATCATTTCGAGATCTATGCCGACATGTCGCCCGCCGCGCTCACGACGATGGCGACGCGGCTCGAGCAGTTCGACGGGGCGATCCGCCATCTCCATCGTACGCCGGAGGGCACCGACGCGAAGGGCGCGAACCGCGTCACCGTCTATGTCGCGAACGACGTCGCGGCGATCCGCCGATTGTCGGGCGATCGCGGCATCGCCGGATTCTACCTGCCGCGCGCGAGCGGGTCGGTCGCCTTCACCCCGCGGATCGACGAGGGCGGGGACGGCAGCCGTTCGACGCGCGGCGGCGGAATTCCGCAGATCGTCCTGTTCCACGAATATGCGCATCACTTCCTGCTGGGCAATTACGCCGCCGCCTATCCGGCATGGTTCTCCGAGGGCTATGCCGAGTTCGTCTCGACCGCCGCGTTCGAGAAGGAGTATGTCCAGCTCGGCGGCGCGGCGCAGCACCGGGCGTACAGCCTGCTCGCGGCGAAGCCGGTGCCCGCGGCGACTTTGTTCGCGACCGGGCAGCAGCTGACCGACGAGCAGCGCGGGGTGATGTACGGGCGCGGATGGCTGCTGACGCACTACCTGATGTTCGACGCGGCGCGCGGCCGGCAGCTCCAGCAGTATCTGACCGCGCTGAACGCGGGAACGCCGAGCGTAACCGCGGCCACCGCGGCGTTCGGCGACCTGCGCGCGCTCGACAAGGCGCTCGATGCGTATCTTCGCCAGTCGCGCATCCCGGGGCTGCGGATCGCGTACGATAAGCTGCCCGTCGCGCCTGTGGCCGTGACGCCGTTGCCGCCGGGCGCCGCGGCGATGGTCGAGCTGCGGATGCAGTCGGAGCGCGGCGTCAATCGTGCCACCGCCGCACCGATCTTTGCGCGCGCCGCCCGGATCGCGGCGGCCTATCCCGACGATGCGCTCGCGCAGGGCTGGCTGGCGGAGATGGCGTATGATGCGGGGCAGGACGATGTGGCGCTGGGTGCTGCCGACCGCGCGCTCGCCGCCGATCCGACGTCCCGGCAGGCGATGCTGTATAAGGCGCAGGTGATGATGCGGCGCGCCGCTGCGGCGACACCGCGCGATGCTTCAGCATGGAGTGCGGCACGGCGCTGGATCGTCACGGCCAATCGCCAGGCGCCGGACGATGCCGAGGCGCTGTCGCTCTATTATGACAGCTTCGCCGCGGCAGGCGAGGCTCCTAGCGCGGCTGCGATCCTGGGGATCGGTCGCGCGCTCGAGCTGGTGCCGCAGGACCCGGCGCTGCGCTTCAAGGTCGCGGCGCAGGCGATCCTGGATGGTCAGACCGATGCTGCCCGACGCGCACTGCGCCCGCTCGCCTATGACCCGCACCAGTCGGCAGACAACCCGGCGGCGCGGCTGATCGCGATCCTCGATACCGGCGTGACGGGGCCCGCGGCGATGCTCGCGCTTGCGAAGGCACGGGGGGAGACGGTGGCGGCAACGCCGTCTGGGCCGACACCGGCGAATTAGCGGGAGGGCGCCAACCCCACCGTCGTCACGATGTCGACGTTTGAGGATCGCCTGAATGTGCTGGCGACATGGCGGGTTCGCGCGGAGCCTCTTTCGCCAGCAGCGCACGTTTGCGATCGAGGCCATAGGCATAGCCGCCAAGTGTCCCGTCGGTGCGAAGCGCGCGGTGGCAGGGGATGAGGATGGCGATCGGATTGGCGCCGCACGCGCTGCCCACGGCGCGAACCGCGGCCGGGGTGCCGGCGGCAGCGGCGAGTTGCGTATAGGTGCGCGTTTCGCCCGCGGGGATGCGGGCAAGCGCCTGCCAGACCGCCTCCTGGAACGCGGTGCCGCGGACGTCGAGCGGGAGGTCGTGCTGGCGGTCGGGTGATTCGACGGTGGCGACAACGCGCGCGGCGAGCTCGGCGAGTGCCGTATCGCCGGGCGTGACGATCGCCCGGGGGAAGCGCGCGACGAGGGCTGCCGCGTCCTCGTCGAACGCCACGCGGCACAGCCCCGTATCGGTCGCGGCGATCAGTAGCGGCCCGAGACTGGTCGCGACGACCGTCCAGCGGATCCGGACCCCGTCGCCGCCGCGCGCCCAGACGCTCGGCGGCATCCCCATGCGCGACGCGGCGCCGGCATAGAAGCGACTCGGTGCGGCATAGCCCGCATCGTAGATCGCGGCGGCGACGTGCGCCTCCCGGGTCAGCGCGTCGGCGGCGCGTGCGCTGCGCAGGCCGCGGGCATAGGCGGCCGGCGTGACCCCGGTCGCGCGCTTGAACAGCCGGTGGAAATGATGCGGCGCATAGCCCGCCTGCGCCGCGAGCTGGTCGAGCGAAAGGCGGTCGTCCGTGGCTTCGAGCAGCGCGACGGCGGCGGCGACCGCGATCCGGTCGCGGCCCACGGAGTCCGGGGTACAGCGAAGGCAGGCCCGGAACCCGGCCGCCCGGGCGCTGGCCGGGTCATCATGGAAGACGACATTCTCGCGTCTGGGATGGCGGGCCGGACAACTCGGCTTGCAATAGATGCCGGTCGTCTTCACCGCGACGATGAACCGACCGTCCCACGCCCGGTCCCGGTTGGCAAAGGCGGTCCAGGCGGTGTCCGGATCTGGGGCGATGTGCGTCATGGCCAAGGTGTAGCGCGTCGGTCGGGGCGCTGCATCCCGCGGCTTGCGGTCAAACCGGGGAGCAGATGCCCGCGCTTTTCAGCCGCCATTCGCGTGGAACAGCGCAAGCGTGAGCGCCTTTGCCAGATCGGCGCTCGGCTCGTGATAATCCTTGCGGCGATCCGAGTTGAAGCCGTGGCCCGCCTCGTAGACATGGACCGTCGCGGTCGGCCAGTCCCTGGCGATCACCTGCTCGACGCCCTCCATCGGGATGCCGTGATCATGGCGACCGAAATGGAGGATGACGGGGACCTTGGGCTCTTCGTCCGCCGCCGCCGGGATCATGCTGCCATAATAGCCGCTCGCGGCGGCCACGCCGGTGAGGCGGGTGGCCGCGAACCACGCGACCGATCCCCCATAGCAATAGCCGACGACGAACACCGGCCCGGCGGGGGCGAGCGAGTCGATGCAGGTCTGGACGTCGGTCAGCGACAGTTCGAACGGATGGAGCTGCCGCGCAAGCTCGATCCCGCGGGCGAGGCCGTCACCCGAATAGTCCGCCTCGAAGCCTGGATGCTCCCGGTCGAACAGGGCGGGTGCCAGCACTTCATAGCCATCGGCCGCATAGTCGTCGCACAGATCGCGGATATGGTCGGTGACGCCGAAGATCTCCTGCACGAGGACGAGGCCGCCGCGACGGTCTCCTGTCGGCTGCGCATGATAGACCGCGATCGTCGCGCCGTCGGACATGGTCATCGTTTCCATCGTGCCGGTCATTCCGATTCCTTGTCATGTGATCCTGTTCCGACCATTATCGTCATTCCCGCGGAGGCGGGAACCCATAGTGGAAGGCCCTGCGATGAATGCGCTGGGTCCGGAGGATATGGATCCCTGCCTGCGCGGGTATGACGATGAGGGCGAGGTGGGGCCCTCCAACCATCTGCCGATGACAAAACAGTCACAAACCAGTCGTCTCCTCCGCCCGCCCGGCTTGCCAATGGTGGAACCCGATGCTACCCGCGCCGCGTCCCGGTAGAGGTGCTTTCGCGCCCTCTTCCCTTGTGGGACGGCGACATTCGGTTTCAGACGAGGATTGACAGGTCCGTGGAGACACTTCCCGGTAACGGCGGCGGCGCTATCCAGGCGAGCTTAGGTGGGCGTTATGCGCTCGCTCTGTTCGAACTGGCGCGTGACGCCAAGACGATCGACGCGGTCGAGCAGAGCCTGTCGACCGTGCGCGACGCGCTGGCGCAGTCCGACACGCTCCGCGACCTCACGACGAGCCCGATGGTATCGCGCGGCACGGCGGTGAAGGCGATCTCCGCCGTCGCCGACGAACTTGGCGTCGATGCGACCACGAAGAATTTCCTGGGCGTGCTGGCCGAGAACCACCGGCTCGGCGCGCTCGCCAAGATCATCAAGGCGTATCGCACGCTTGCCGCGCAGCATCGCGGCGAGATCGCAGCCGAAGTGACCTCTGCGCATCCGCTGTCCGAAGAGCAGGTGATCGAGCTGAAGCATCAGCTCCGCCAGCGGGTCGGCCGTGAAGTTTCCGTCGACCTCAACGTCGACCCATCGCTGCTGGGCGGACTCGTCGTCCGCGTCGGCAGCCAGATGATCGATTCGTCGATCCGCACCCGTTTGAACACGCTCGCGCAGGCGATGAAAGGCTGACCATGGATATCCGCGCCGCAGAAATCTCGAAGATCATCAAGGATCAGATCGCCAATTTCGGCACCGAGGCCCAGGTCAGCGAGACCGGCCAGGTGCTGAGCGTCGGCGACGGCATCGCGCGCATCTTCGGCCTCGACAACGTCCAGGCCGGCGAGATGGTCGAATTCTCGAACGGCGTGCAGGGCATGGCGCTCAACCTCGAGGCCGACAATGTCGGCGTCGTGATCTTCGGGTCTGACTCGGAGATCAAGGAAGGCGACATCGTCAAGCGCACCGGCACGATCGTCGACGTGCCGATCGGCAAGGAGCTGCTCGGCCGCGTGGTCGATGGTCTCGGCAACCCGATCGACGGCAAGGGCCCGATCCACACGACCGAGCGCAGCCGCGTCGAGGTCAAGGCACCGGGCATCATTCCGCGCCAGTCGGTCAGCGAGCCGGTCCAGACCGGTCTCAAGGCGATCGACGCACTCGTTCCCGTCGGCCGGGGCCAGCGCGAGCTGATCATCGGCGATCGCCAGACCGGCAAGTCGGCCGTCGCGATCGACGCGTTCATCAACCAGAAGACCGCGAACGCGGGCGACGACGAGTCGAAGAAGCTGTATTGCGTCTATGTCGCGATCGGCCAGAAGCGCTCGACGGTCGCGCAGCTCGTCAAGACGCTCGAAGAGAATGGCGCGATGGAATATTCCATCGTCGTCGCAGCCACCGCGTCGGACCCCGCACCGCTCCAGTATCTCGCGCCCTATACCGGCGTCGCGATGGGCGAGTATTTCCGCGATCGCGGCATGCACGCACTCATCTGCTACGACGATCTGTCGAAGCAGGCCGTCGCCTACCGCCAGATGTCGCTGCTTCTGCGTCGTCCGCCGGGCCGTGAAGCCTATCCCGGCGACGTGTTCTATCTCCACAGCCGTCTGCTCGAGCGTGCGGCCAAGATGTCGGACGCGAATGGCGGCGGCTCGCTGACCGCGCTGCCGATCATCGAGACCCAGGCGGGCGACGTTTCGGCGTACATCCCGACCAACGTGATTTCGATCACCGACGGCCAGATCTTCCTCGAAACCGACCTGTTCTTCTCGGGCGTGCGCCCGGCGATCAACGTCGGTCTCTCGGTCAGCCGCGTCGGCTCGGCCGCACAGACCAAGGCGATGAAGAAGGTGTCGGGCTCGATCAAGCTCGAGCTGGCGCAGTACCGCGAGATGGCGGCGTTCGCGCAGTTCGGGTCGGATCTCGATGCGTCGACGCAGAAGCTGCTCAACCGCGGTGCGCGTCTGACCGAGCTGCTCAAGCAGGCGCAGTTCTCGCCGCTGCCGTTCGAAGAGCAGACCGTGTCGATCTTCGCCGGCACCAGCGGTTTCCTCGACAAGGTGCCCGTCGCCGACGTGACCCGCTACGAGCAGGCACTGTTGGCCGACATGCGCGCGAACCACGCCGATGTGCTCAAGCTGATCCGCGATACCCGCGATCTGGGTAACGAGGCGAAGGACAAGCTGAAGGCAGCGCTCGAGGCGTTCGCCAAGACGTTTGCATAAGTAGAACATGCCCCCGCTGACGCGGGGGCAGGCTGGGCCTCCGCCTTCGCGGGGGAACAAAGGGACGTAGATGGCGAGCCTCAAGGCACTCAAGATCCGTATCGGCTCGGTGAAGTCGACACAGAAGATCACCAAGGCGATGAAGATGGTCGCCGCTGCGAAATTGCGCCGTGCGCAGGACGCGGCGGTTGCCGGCCGGCCCTATGCCGAGCGGCTCGAAGCGGTGATGGCGAGCCTTGCCGGGCGCGTCGGCATCGCGCCGGGCGCATCGCCGCTGCTGGCCGGGACCGGCAAGGACCAGGTCCATCTGATCGTCATTGCGACGTCGGAGCGTGGTCTGGCCGGTGCGTTCAACACCAACATCGTCCGTGCGGCACGCCGCAACGCCGAGGAGCTGATCGCGGCCGGCAAGACCGTGAAATTCTATGTTGCCGGCAAGAAGGGGCGTGTGATCAAGCGCTTCTTCCCGAACGACATTCTCGCCGATCACGAGATGGGCGGAATCAAGAAGCTCGCGTTCAGCGACGCGCAGGCGATCTCCGAAGACCTGATCAAGCGCTTCGGCGAGGGTCAGTTCGATGTCGCGCATCTGTTCTACGCCAAGTTCGTCTCGGCGCTCGTGCAGGTGCCGACCGGCATCCAGATCGTTCCCGTGCCGCTCTCGACAATCCCCGGCGCAGAGGCAAAACCCAACGCACCTGCGGAAGCCGTGGTCGAGTATGAGCCCGACGAGGAAGCGATCCTGGCCGATCTGCTGCCGCGCAACGTCGCGATCCAGATCTTCCGCGCGCTGCTCGAAAACGCAGCGTCGGAGCAGGGCAGCCGCATGAACGCGATGGACAACGCCACGCGCAACGCGGGCGACATGATCACGCGCCTCTCGATCCAGTATAACCGTACACGCCAAGCCGCGATCACGACCGAGCTGGTCGAAATCATCTCGGGCGCCGAAGCGCTCAAGTAAGCCCAAGGAAGCAGATAATGGCAACCGCCCCAGAGACCATCGCCCCAGTGGCGGCAACGAACAACACGGGTCGCATCTCGCAGGTGATCGGCGCGGTCGTCGACGTGCATTTCCCCGACAACCTGCCCGCGATTCTGTCGGCGCTCGAAACCGATAACAACGGCAACCGGCTCGTCCTGGAAGTCGCGCAGCATCTCGGCGAGAACACCGTCCGCACGATCGCGATGGACGCGACCGAGGGTCTGACCCGCGGCCAGACCGTCACCGACACCGGCTCGCAGATCCGCGTGCCCGTCGGCCCGAAGACGCTCGGCCGCATCCTCAACGTCATCGGCGAGCCGATCGACGAGCGCGGCCCCGTCGGCGCAGAGCAGACCGCCCCGATCCACGCATCGGCACCGCTGTTCGTCGACCAGTCGACCGAGAGCGCGATCCTGGTCACCGGCATCAAGGTCATCGATCTGCTCGCACCCTATGCAAAGGGCGGCAAGATCGGCCTGTTCGGCGGCGCCGGCGTCGGCAAGACCGTGCTGATCCAGGAACTGATCAACAACATCGCCAAGGGTCACGGCGGCACCTCGGTGTTCGCCGGCGTCGGCGAGCGTACCCGCGAGGGTAACGATCTGTATCACGAGTTCCTCGACGCGGGCGTCATCGCCAAGGATGCGGACGGCAATCCGCAGTCGGAAGGCTCGAAGGTCGCGCTCGTATTCGGCCAGATGAACGAGCCGCCGGGCGCACGTGCTCGTGTGGCTCTGTCGGGTCTGACGATCGCCGAATATTTCCGCGACGTCGAAGGCCAGGACGTGCTGTTCTTCGTCGACAACATCTTCCGCTTCACGCAGGCGGGCGCAGAGGTGTCGGCACTGCTCGGCCGCATTCCGTCGGCCGTGGGCTATCAGCCGACGCTGTCGACCGACATGGGCGCGCTGCAGGAGCGCATCACCTCGACCAACAAGGGGTCGATCACCTCGGTGCAGGCCGTGTACGTTCCCGCGGACGATCTTACCGATCCGGCGCCGGCGACGTCGTTCGCGCATCTCGATGCGACGACCAACCTCAACCGTGCGATCTCGGAGCTGGGCATCTATCCGGCAGTCGATCCGCTCGACTCGACGTCGCGTCTGCTCGAGCCGCGCGTCGTCGGCCAGGAGCATTACGACACCGCGCGTGCGGTCCAGTCGACGCTGCAGAAGTACAAGTCGCTGCAGGACATCATCGCCATTCTCGGCATGGACGAGCTTTCGGAAGAAGATAAGCTCACCGTGCAGCGTGCGCGCAAGATCCAGAAGTTCCTGAGCCAGCCGTTCCACGTCGCGGAGGTCTTCACCGGCATCAGCGGCAAGTTCGTGCAGCTCGAGGACACCGTCCGCTCGTTCAAGGCGGTCGTCGAGGGCGAATATGATCACCTGCCCGAGAGCGCCTTCTACATGGTCGGCGGCATCGACGAAGCGGTCGCCAAGGCCGAGAAGATGGCTGCGGAGGCGTAAGCCAACCTGACTCCCCCTCCCGCAAGCGGGAGGGGGCTGGGGGGTGGGCACCCGCTCTCCACGTCGCGCGAGGCCGATAGCGCGAGCCCACCCCCGGCCCCTCCCGCATGCGGGAGGGGAGTGAGAAGATAGACATGCTGCATTTCGAACTCGTCACGCCAGAAAAGCTCGTCCGGTCGGAGGAGGTCTATATGGTCGTCGTCCCCGGCACCGAAGGCGACTTCGGCGTGCTGGAAGGCCATGCGCCGTTCATGTCGACCGTCCGTGACGGGAGCGTACAGGTGCATCGGACGCAGAACGGCACGCCCGAGACGATCGCGATCCGCGGTGGTTTCGCCGAGGTCAACGCCACGGGCCTGACCATCCTCGCCGAGCAGGCGGGCGAGTAAACAGCCTCAGGCGAGCGCCGCGTCGGTAGCGACGGGCGCCGCCGCCTTGCGCTGCCGGGCTAGCACCTGCAGCAGCGGCCGTTCGATCCAGCGGTGGACGATGAGCCCCGCGACCGTCGACAGCATCACGAAGAGCGCGACGAAGACACCCGCCGGGCAGTCCGGCAGGACCCCGCCGATGCGCCACAGCAGGGCGATCAGGCAGGGGTGGACGAGATAGGTCGAATAGGAGGCGTCGCCGATCCGCGCGACGATCCGGTCGAACCGGCCGCCACCCGGCGTGTCGATCACCCCGAGCAGGACGAGTGCCCAAGGCAGCCCCCAGGTCCAGCTGCGGGCGAGACCGGAGATGCCGGCGACCGCCGCCTGGACATCGCCCGAGACCGCGGGACCCAGCCCGACGGCGATGCCGATGGCGAGCAGCGCGATCCCCAGAACCGTGGCCATCGCCGCGACGGGTGCGGTGATGCCCCGTCGCCAGGCGATCCAGACAAGCAGGCCAAACGCGAATTCCAGCTGCATCGGGTTGAAGAGCAGCCGCGCCGGCGCCCAGCCGGGCTGAACGATGCAGCCGATCAGCGCAACGGCCAGCGTCGCGACCAGCAGCCACCGGATCCTGTGATGGCGGGCAGTCATCGCGAGCGCGACGAGCGCGTAGAAGGCGAATTCGAACCCCAGCGTCCAGCCGACATAGAGCGAAGGCTGATGATAGTCGGCGCCATCGAGCAGCGGGAGGACGGTGATCGACATCAGCATCGCCTCGACCGGCTGCGGCTCGGTCGCGACGAGGATATAGGCGATGCTGGCGAGCGCGAAGAGCGGGACGATGCGGCGCCAGCGCTGGACGAGAAAGCCCCAGGGATCGCGTGGTGCGGTCGCGAGCGACTGCGCCATCACGAAGCCGCTGATGACGAAGAAGAGATCGACGCCGCTGATGCCGACCACCGCGAGATTGGGCACCGACGGGATGAACGCGCCGGTGATCCGGACCGGACCCGCTTCGACCAGGTTCGCTGCATGCGCGGCAACGACGATCGTTGCAGCGAGCGCGCGCAGCCATTGGACCGGGGTGACACGCTGCGCCGACATCCACCCTGGATAGCGTGCTAGCGGTTAAGCGTCGGTTGCTGTCGTATCAGAGAAAATTATAGGGATCGACGTCGACGGTGACGCGTACCTTGGACGGCCAGTCGAGCGTGCCGAGCCATGCACGGATGACGTCCTGCACGTCGAGCGCGCGCTTCGCGTGGACGAGCAGGCGGTAGCGGTGCCGGCCGCGCAGCATCGCGAGCGGCGCGGGCGCGGGGCCATAGACATGCATCCCCTCGACCTGCGGCGCGCTTCGCCCGACGAGATTGGCGGTGTCGTGCGCGCAACGCTGATCCTCGGACGAGACGACGATCGCGGCATAACGGCCAAAGGGCGGCGCGCCCGCATCCTTGCGCGCCTCGGTTTCCGCCGCATAAAAGGCGTCGGCGTCGCCGGTGATCAGCGCCTGCATCACCTGCGCGGCGGGGCTGTGCGTCTGGATGAAGACATGGCCGGGCTTCTCGCCGCGCCCGGCACGCCCCGACACCTGGCGAATCTGCTGGAAAGTGCGCTCGGCCGCGCGCAGGTCGCCGCCGTCGAGCCCCAGATCCGCATCGACGACGCCGACCAGCGTCAGATTGGGGAAGTGATAGCCCTTGGTCACCAGCTGCGTGCCGACGACGATGTCGATATCGCCCGCCTCCATCCGGTCGACGAATTCCGCCGCCTTGGCGGGGGACCAGATCGTGTCGGAGGTGACGACCGCGGTCTTCGCCTCGGGAAACAGCGCGGCGACCTCGTCCGCGATCCGCTCGACGCCGGGACCGCAGGCGACGAGCGTATCCTCGCCCTGGCATTCGGGACAGACGCGCGGCGTCGGCTCGGCATGGCCGCAATGATGGCAGGCAAGCCGCCGCGTCAGCCGGTGCTCGACCATCCATGCGGTGCAGTTCGGGCACTGGAACCGGTGCCCGCAGGTGCGGCACAGCGTCAGCGGCGCATAGCCGCGGCGGTTGAGGAACAGCAGCGCCTGTTCGCGCTTCTCCAGCGTCGCCTGCATCGCCTGGACCAGTCGCGGGGCGAGCCAGCGACCGCGCTCGGGCGGCTCCTTGATCAGGTCGATCGGTTCGATCGTCGGCATCTCCGCCACGCCGAACCGGCCGGGCAGCTTCAGTTCGGCATAGCGGCCGGTCGCGACCTGCTGGCGGGTCTCGATCGCGGGGGTGGCGGAGGCGAGGATGACCGGGCACCCCTCGAACTTGCCGCGCATCACCGCGACGTCGCGCGCATGATAATGCACACCCTCTTCCTGCTTGAAGCTGGTCTCGTGCGCCTCGTCGACGACGATCAGGCCAAGATCGCGATAGGGCAGGAACAGCGCGGATCGTGCGCCGACCGTCACCAGCGCTTCCCCGCTCGCGATCGCACGCCACGCGCGCCTTCGCTGGGTCGACCGCAGCCCCGAATGCCACGCGATCGGCTCGCAGCCGAACCGGTCGTGGAAGCGCTTGAGGAAGGGCTCGGTCAATGCGATCTCGGGCAGCAGCACCAGAGTCTGGCGGCCGTCGCGGATCGCCTGCGCGACCGCCTCGAAATAGACCTCGGTCTTGCCTGAACCGGTCACGCCGTCGAGCAAAGTCGGCGTGAAGATGTGGTCGGCGACGCCTTTGACGAGCGAGTCCGCCGCCGCGCGCTGATCGGGCGACAGCGTGGGAACGTGATGCAGCGGGTCGGGGACAGGATAAGGGCTGTCGATATCCACCTCGACCGCTTCGATCCCGCCGACCTTGACGAGGCCGCGAATGACCGCGTCGCTTACCTCGGCGAGCTGCGCCAGTTCACGGATCAGGCCCTGGCGATCGCCGATCCGTTCGAGCGCCTGTTCGCGTTGCGGCGTCAGGCGCGGGGGGATCGTGCCGGTCGCGCGATATTCGGTCGCGGTGCGCGCGCCCTCGAGCGCGGAAGTCGAGGCGAGCGACATCCGCAGCACCGAGGCGGGGGGCGCCAGATAATAATCGGCGGTCCATTCGATCAGCCGGCGAAGCGGCGCACCGAGCGGCGGTACGTCCGCAACCGCGAGCAGATTGCGCAGGCGGTTGTCGCCGACCTCCGCATCGGACGGCATCCGCTCCGCCTCCCACACCACGCCGAGCAGCTGGCGCGGGCCGAGCGGCGCGACGACGATCGAGCCGGGCGCGACGTCCATGCCCGCGGGCACGCGATAGTCGAGCGGCCCAAGGGCGGCGTTGAGGATCAGGACACGGGCGCGCGACGACATGGCCGATGCATATGGGGGCAGATCGACTCGACGGAAACCTTTTAGCGGCGTGTGGTCGTTGTCGCGGCGCCCATCGGGCTGAACCCGATCAGGCGGCGCGGCGCCGTTCGCCGATCCGTTCGCGCTTGGCGCGGTAGAGGACGATGTCGACGCGGTGGACGAAATCGCGGACCGTCTGGCAATCGGCTTCGAGCGCGGCGATGCCGACCGTGCCCGCGCTGATCATCGCCAGGCCGTCGACCGAGACCGGCACCTGCAACGCCTCCTGCAGGCGGCTGACGATCTCTTCGGGTGCACCGACCAGCGCGGGGTCGTCGACGATCACCGCGAATTCGTCACCGCCAAGCCGCGCGGCTAGGCTGCCGCGAAGCCATGGCGCCTGCAGGATCTGGCCGACGCCGCGCAGCACGTCGTCGCCCGCGTTGTGGCCGAGCGTGTCGTTGATCGCCTTGAACCCGTCGAGATCGACCAGCGCGAGCAGCAACGGCGTTGCCGCTGTACGCGCGCGCGTGATGGCCGCGTCGAGCGCCCGGTCGAAGGCGGCCCGGTTGGCGAGACCGGTGAGCGCATCGGTTTCGGCCGTGCGTCGCAGCGTGAGTTCGAGCGCGTGACGCTCGGTCACGTCCTGGAAGATGCCGACGATCGCGACGGGACCGTCCACGTTCCGCTGGGCCGCATGTTCGAGCTCGCCCTGCACGCGCACGCGTCGTGGATTGCCCAGTGCAGTGGTGAAATCGAGTTCGAGATCGATCGGCACACCGGTCCGGATGACGTCGGTGAGCGCCTGCGCGATCTGTTCGCGGGCATGGGGGGGATAGTGATCGATCGCCTTCGACGGGTCGGGTTGCGCGCCAAGCGGCAGCTCGTGGATCCGGAAGACGCCGTCGGACCATTCGAGCGGACCGTCGGGCCACAGCACCCGCCACGATCCGATCGCCGCCATCCGTTCCGCCTGGCGGAAGATGCGATCCTGGCGAGCGAGAACGGACGACTGGCGATCCGCGGTCACCGCGATCGCCAGCGCCTGCATTGCCGCGGTCCGCGCGGCGATCGCAGCCTCGGCAAGCGTGGCGAGATGCACAAGCGCTTTCCGCCCTGCTGCGTTCAGGCTGCGCGGATGGGTGTCGAGCACGCACAGCGCGCCGATCGGGTGACGTCGTCCGTCGTCGGCGATCGCGTGGATCGGGGCACCGGCATAGAATCGCACCCCGTCGGATGCGGCAACCAGGGGGTTGGCAGCGAATCGCGAATCACCCGACAGGTCCTCCACGACCAGCGGCGCCGATCCCTGGATGGTGACGTTGCACATGGTCACGTCGCGCGCGATCTCGCCGCGTTCGCCGTCATTGGCCGCCTTGATCCACAAGCGGTCACGATCGATCAGCGTCATCATTGCGCTGGGGCAGTCGAGCATTTCGGCCGCCAGCGCGACGAGCGCGTCGAATTCGCGCTCCGGTTCGGTATCGAGCAGCGCGAGCGCGTTGAGCGTCGCCACCCGGCGTTCCTCGTCGGCCGAGGCAAAACGCGATGGTGATCCGGGCATTTCGCGAGGGGTGGACTCGGGGAGCGACATGTCTTCGAATAGGCCTGCGTTAGTTAATTTTCTTTGTCGTTCAAACGCTCTAGCATGCCGGAATGACCTCACCCGACACGCTTACCCCGTCGATGCTCTGGGCGACGCATCTGGCGCGGGACCGGATGCGGTCGGTGCACACGGTGCGCGCCTATCGCGCAGTCGCCGAGCGGTTGACGGCGTTCCTCGTCGGGCACTGGGCGGGGGCGGTCGACCGCGCGGCGCTGGGCCGGACGAGCACGGCGGATCTTCGCGCCTATCTGGCCTATCGGCGCGGGCAGGGGCTGGGGAATGCATCGGCGGCGCGCGAGCTGTCCGCGGTGCGCGGTTTCCTCGCATGGGCGAATGCGGATGCCGAGCCGCCGCGGCTGAAGGGGCCGCGGGTCCAGCGCGGCGTGCCGCGGCCGATCTCGCCGGCCGAAGCGGTGGCGCTGGCCGGGGAGGTCGCCGACGATGCTGCCGAGCCGTGGATCGGCGCGCGCGACTGGGCGGTGCTGATGCTGCTGTACGGTGCCGGGCTGCGAATCGGCGAGGCATTGCTGCTGACGCCAGCGATCCTGCCGCTCGGCGAGACGCTGTCGGTAACCGGCAAGCGCGCCAAGACGCGGATCGTGCCGCTGTTGCCGCAGGTCCGGACCGCGGTCGAGGCCTATGTCGCAACGTGCCCCTGGGCGCTGGTGCCGGGGGAGCCGCTGTTCCGGGGCGCGAAGGGTGGCCCGCTCGCCCCCGCGATCGTGCGCCGCGCGGTCCGCGGGGCACGCGGGCGGCTCGGGCTTGGCGAGCGGACGACGCCGCACGCACTGCGCCACAGTTTTGCGACGCATCTGCTGGGACGCGGGGCGGACCTGCGCGCGCTGCAGGAGCTGCTCGGCCATGCGAGCCTCAGTTCGACGCAGATCTATACGCAGGTCGACGCCGCGCATCTGATGGACGTGTACCGCAACGCGCATCCGCGGGCGTAGCGCAGGGTCAGCCTTTCGGCTTCCATGTCAGCACGCGCCAGCCATAGGCCAGCGCGATGATGACGAACGTCGCGACCGAGACAGGGCCGACATAGCGGTCGAGCTGCTGGAACCGCGAGCCGAGCAGGATGCCGGCATAGGCGAGCACGGTGTTCCAGATCGCGCTGCCCGCAGCGGTCCAGATCACGAACTTCCACAACGGCATGTACGTCATGCCGGCCGGGAGCGAGATGATCGTCCGGAAGGTCGGCATGAAGCGGAAGACGAAGATCACCCAGCCGCCGCGCTTCACGAAGAAGCGGTGGACCTTCTCGATATCCGACCATTCGATCGTCAGCCAGCGGCCATGCCGCTCGACGAACGGGCGGAAGCGCTCGTAGCCGATGTTCCGGCCGATATAATACCAGAAGTAATTGCCCGCGACCGATCCGACCGTGCCCGCGACGATCAGCGGCACGACCGCCATATGGCCGCGCGCGACGGCAATGCCGCCGAGCCCCATGATCACCTCGGACGGCACGGGGGGCACAATATTCTCGAGCGCCATCAGCAGGAAGATGCCGAAATAGCCGCCCCAGGCGATCAGGTTGATGATGAATTCGGTCATGGCTAACCGATACTTCCGGGGAGCCTCATGTGTTCCCTCGACAGTGCGGTCGCACCATCCCGGCCTGAGCCGGGATGGTGGTTTTCCTACCGCGCCGCGACCTTCGCCTCGATCGCGTCCCAGATCATCGCGGAGACGTCGGTGCCGTCGAACCGTTCGATCGCGACGATGCCGGTGGGCGAGGTCACGTTGATCTCGGTCAGCCATTTGCCGCCGATCACGTCGATGCCGACGAATAGCAGCCCGCGCTTCTTGAGTTCAGGCCCGAGGACCGCGCAGATCTCGCGCTCGGTCGGCGTCAGCTCGGTCTTTTCCGCCGAGCCGCCGACCGCGAGGTTGGAGCGGATCTCGCCCTCGCCCGGCAGGCGGTTGATCGCGCCGGCGACTTCGCCGTCGACGAGCACGATGCGCTTGTCGCCCTTGGCCACGTCGGGAAGGAACGCCTGGACCATGTGCGGCTCGCGCCACGTCATGTTGAACACCTCGATCAGCGCGGACAGGTTGGCGCCGTCCGATTCGACCTTGAAGATCGCCTTGCCGCCATTGCCGTGGAGCGGCTTGATCACGATCGCGCCGTGTTCGGCCAGGAAGGCGCGCGCCTCGTCGAGGCTGCGCGTGACGAGCGTTGGCGGCATGAACTGCGGATAGTCGAGCACGAACACCTTTTCGGGTGCGTTGCGGACCTGTGCGGGGTCGTTGACGACCAGCGTCTTGCCGGCGATCCGCTCGAGCAGATGCGTCGCGGTGATGTAGCCGAGATCGAAGGGCGGGTCCTGCCGCATGAGCACGACGTCGGCCTCGTCGCCGAGATCGAGGTCCACCGGCTGCCCGACGCTGAAGTGATCGCCGGTCACGCGCTGCACGGTGACAGGGTGCGCCTTCGCCCAGACCCGGCCGTCGCGGTAGTTGAGATCCTCCGCCGCGTAATGGAACAGGCGATGCCCGCGCTCCTGTGCGGAGAGCATCAGCGCGAAGGTCGAATCGCCCGCGATATTGATGCTGTCGAGCGGGTCCATCTGGACGGCGACGGTGAGGCTCATGCGTCTTCCTTCTATGCGGTCGAGCGCATGTAGGTGCGCGCGGGCCGCAAGTCACCCGACCCGCTCAGCCGATCCATGCATTCTCGATATGGCGGGGGCGTGTGCCGGGGGCGAGCAGGATCACGTCGACGCGGATATCGTCGCCGGGTCCGGCATAGCGCGGCATCAAAAACTCTGCCGCCGCGGCGACCCGCGCGAGCCGCCGCTCGTCGATCGCGAAGTCGAGTTCGGCGGCGGTCGCGCGCGTCTTCACCTCGACGAACGCGACCAGCGTCCCCTTGCGCGCGACGATGTCGACCTCGCCCGCAGGCGTCCGGACGCGACGGTCGAGGATGCTCCAGCCCTTCAGTCGCAGCCACCAGCCGGCCAGCCGCTCCCCGCGCCGCCCCGCAGCTTCCGCGACTTGTCGATCGGCGGTGCTCGCCGTCCGCCTGCGGGAGGGGCGGGGGGCCGGGAGGGTCACCCCTTCGCCTTCAGTTCGAGCGCGCGGGCGTAGAGCGTCTTGCGGTCGAGCCCGAGTGCCTTCGCAACCTCGCTCGCGGCCTGGCCGGTGGAGAGGCGGGTGAGGGCATCGGCCAGCGCCGTGTCGGCATCCGCCGCGCTGGCCGGGGGGGCGTCGCCGGGCGGCGCGATGACGATGACGATCTCGCCGCGCGGCGGGGCGTCGGCGTAGCGGGTGGCGAGGGTCGTCAGCGTGCCCGTCACCGCCTCCTCGAACCGCTTGGTGATCTCGCGCGTGACCGCCGCCTCACGGTCGCCGAGTCCTTCGGCGAGCGCGGCAAGGCTGGCACCGAGCCGCGGACCCGATTCGTAGAGCACCAGCGTCGCGCGGATCGTGGCGATCTCGGCGATCGCCTCCGACCGGGCATGCGCCTTGGACGGCAGGAAGCCGACGAACAGGAACCGGTCGGTCGGCAGTCCCGCCAGCGTGAGCGCGGCGACCGCGGCGCAGGGGCCGGGGATCGTCACCACGAGATGCCCCGCCGCGCGCGCGTCGCGCACCAGCTTGAACCCGGGGTCGGAAATCAGCGGCGTGCCCGCGTCGGACACCAGCGCCACCGCCTCGGTCGCCATCCGCGCGATCAGCGCCGGGCGGACGCCCTCGGCGCTGTGATCATGATAGGGGACCATCGGCGTCTTGGTCCCGACATGGCGGAGCAGACCGGCGGTGACACGGCTGTCCTCGACCGCGACGACATCGGCACGCGCGAGGATATCGGCGGCACGCGGCGACAGATCACCGAGATTGCCGATCGGCGTCGCGACGATGTAAAGGCCGGGGTTCAGTGGAGTTTCAGGGTTCATGGGGATTGTCATGGCAGACGCAGCGACGATAGGGCAATCGGCCCGGCACCGGATGCGCGCGTTTGGGCGCTCGGCCGCACTCACGCTGGCCTGCCTGCTGGGCGCGTGCCAGACGATCGTCCCGCGCGGTCCCGTCGAGCCGTCGCAGCAGCGCCCGACCACCCGTCCTACCGACACGCCCACGATCGGGGTCGAGACCGGCATCCCGCGCGATGCCGAGCGCAATCGCGTCGCGCTGCTCGTGCCGCTGTCCGGCAGCAATGCGGGCGTCGGCACGTCGATCGCCAATGCGACGATGATGGCGCTGCTCGACACGCAGAACCAGCGCGTGCGGATCACCAATTACGATACAGCGACGGGTGCCGCGGCTGCGGCTCAGCGCGCGATCGCGGAAGGCGCGCAGCTGATCCTGGGGCCGCTGCTGTCCGAGGACGTGCGGACGGTCGCGCCGATCGCGCGCGCGGCGGGCGTGCCGGTGCTGAGCTTCTCGAACGATCTCGGGGTGGCCGGCAACGGCGCCTATCTGATGGGCTATGTGCCAACCCAGTCGATTTCGCGCGTCGTCGATTTTGCGCGCGAGCGCGGCGTGTCGAACTTTGCCGGGCTGGTCCCGAACGGGCTGTATGGCGAGCGTGCCTCGACCGCATTCCTCCGCGCGGTCGAGGGGGCGGGCGGCCAGGTCGTGTCGCTGCAGACCTATGGCCGGACCGCCGGTGGTGTGTCGGGCGCGGTCACGCGGCTCGCCGCAAAGGCACCCTATGACGCCGTGCTGATCGCCGACAGTGGTTCGACCGCGGCGTCGGCGGCGGCGCTGGTGAAGCGCGGCGCGGGCGCATCGACCCGGATCCTCGGCACCGAGCTGTGGAATTCCGAATCGAGCGTCGCCGCCAAGCCGGCATTGAACGGCGCCTGGTATGCGAGCGTGTCGGATACGCTGTACCGGCAATATGCCGCCAAATACCGTGCACGCTTCGGCAGCGGACCGTACCGCCTGTCGAGCCTCGGCTATGATTCGGTGCTTCTGACGGTGCGGATCGCGCGCGACTGGAAGCCGGGGACCGCGTTCCCCGTGTTGCGGCTGCGCGATGGCGACGGGTTTTCGGGCATCGACGGTGCGTTCCGCTTCGGCCGCGACAATGTCGCCGAGCGTGCGCTGGAGGTGAAGGAAATCCGCGGCGGCACGACGAGCGTGGTGTCGCCGGCGCCGACCGGCTTCGGAAAGTAAGGTCCGAGCCCTACCGGCCTTCCCGCCCAGGCGGAGAGGCCGGCAGGGTTACGCCGTCACGATCTCGGGCAGGATCGCGTCGAGCAGCAGCGCCCCCGCTTCGGTGACGCGCAGCCGACCGGGTGAGCGGGCGACGAGGCCGAGATCCTCGAGCCGTGCGACCGCGGCGAGATCTACCGGCACCACGCCGGCGTTGAGCCGCGTGATCCGGTCGAGATCGACTCCCTCGGCCAGGCGCAGTCCCATCAGCAGCGCCTCGGTCGCGCGCGTCGAGGGGGTGAGCGGGTCCTCGACCTCCATGCCGTGGCCGTTGCGCTCGATCGCGGCGAGCCAGTTTTCTGGCTTCTTGCGACGCACCGTCGCCAGGCCACCGCGGCGGCCATGCGCGCCGGGGCCGATCCCGGCATAATCCTGATAGCGCCAATAGGCGAGATTGTGGCGGCTCTCCGACCCCGGTCGCGCGTGGTTCGAGGTTTCATAGGCGGGGAGCCCGGCGGCGGCGGTGTCGGCGCGCGTCGCCTCGAACAGGTCGGCTGCGCTATCGCCGTCGGGGATGACGATGCGGCCCGCCAGCGCTTCGGTCGCGAACCGCGTACCGGGTTCGATGGTGAGCTGATAGAGCGACAGATGCTCGGTCCCGAAGCTCAGCGCGCGCGCAAGTTCGGCGCGCCAGTCGGCGAGGCGCTGGCCGGGGAGCGCATAGATCAGGTCAAAGCTCACACGCGGAAAGACGCTCTGCGCGGTCGCCAGCGCGGCCTGCCCCTCGTTCACGTCATGCGCGCGGCCGAGGAATCTCAGCGCCTGATCGTCGAGCGACTGCAATCCCAGCGACACGCGGTTGACGCCTGCGCTCGCGAGGTCGGCAAAGCGCGCGGCCTCGACCGAGGAGGGATTGGCCTCGAGCGTGATCTCGATCCCCTCGGCAAAGCCCCAGGCGCGTTCGGCGGCGTCGAGGATCGCGGCGACGGTCGCGGGCGGCATCAGCGAGGGGGTGCCGCCGCCGAAGAAGATCGACTGGAGCTTGCGTCCCGGCAGCACCGCCGCTTCGTGCGCGAGGTCGGTGAGCAGCGCCGCGCGCCATGCCGCCTGGTCGACGCCCTCGCGGACATGGCTGTTGAAGTCGCAATAGGGGCATTTCGACACGCAGAACGGCCAATGGACGTAGAGTGCGAGGTCCCCCGAGGGCGGCGGGGCGGGGCTTGGCGTTTCGATCGGGGGCATTATCTCGCGCATATGGTCGCACGGAGCGACAGAAGGAAGCGCAATGACGGTTCGGTTGGGTCTGGCAGTTGCGGCGGCGTTGTTCGCCGGCGCTTGCGCGCAGGGGCCGGAACGCGTCGTGGAGCGTCGCGAGACACAGGCGCCGGCGCCGCGCGGGCCCGCGCTCCTCAAGGCGGCGATGATGGACGGGCACAATGCCGCGCGGGCGGCCGTAGGTGTCCCGCCGCTGGTGTGGAGCGATACGCTGGCGACGACCGCGCACGCCTATGCCGAGGAAATGGCCAATACGCGCAAATTTGCGCACGCCCATCAGGTTCAGGGGCCCGGCCGCGAGGGCGAGAATCTGTGGACCGGCACGCGCTATGCCTATGCCTATCCCGAGATGATCGGCCACTGGGTTGCCGAACGGAAGGATTTCGTCAACGGCGTGACGCCCGCGTTCAGCCGGACCGGCAAATATGAGGATGTCGCGCACTACACGCAGATCGTCTGGCGCAATTCGACCGCGGTGGGGTGCGCGATGGCGAGCAACGAACGCGACGATTATCTGGTGTGCCGCTATTCGCCGCCGGGCAATGTGGTGGGCGAGCGTAGCTACTAGGCACCCGAGAGTGCCGGACCGTCACCGGGGGTGACGGTCCGGCGGCGTTTCAGAACACGGCGGCCTTCAGCAGTTCGAACGCCTCGTTCCTGTGGCTGATCGCGTTCTTCGTCTCGTGCGGCAGCTCGGCATAGGTCTGGTCATGGCCCAGCGGCACGAACATCGGGTCATAGCCGAAGCCGACCTTGCCGCGCGGCGGCCAGACCAGCGTGCCCTCGGCGCGGCCCTCGAACCATTCGACATGGCCGTCGGGCCAGGCGAGCGCGAGTACGCTGACGAAATGCGCGCCGCGGGTCGCGTCGGGACCCTTGGCGGCGAGCGCGTCCTCGACCTTCTGCATCGCCATCGACCAGTCGCGACCGTTCGGGGTCTCCGCCCAGTCGGCGGTGTACACGCCCGGATCGCCGCCCAGCGCATCGACGCACAGTCCGCTGTCGTCGGCGAGCGCGGGATAGCCCGACAGGTCGGCGGCGGAGCGTGCCTTCAGCTCGGCATTGGCGAAGAAGGTCGTCCCCGTCTCGACCGGCTCGGGCAGGTCGAGATCCGCCGCCGACACGACGTCGAACCCGCGCCCTGCGAGCAGGTCGGCGATCTCGCGCACCTTGCCCTTGTTGTGGCTCGCGATGACGAGCTTGCCGGGCTGGAGCTTGCGGATCGCCTGGGGGGTGCTGCCTTCGCCGCTCACTTGGCGACCGCCTTGGCCTGTGCCGCGAAGATGTCCGCGCAGCCGATCCGGGCGAGCCGCAACAGGCGAAGCAGCGCCTCCTCGTCATAGGTCGCGCCCTCGGCCGTTGCCTGCGCCTCGGCGATGTTGCCGTTTTCGAGCAGGACGAAATTCGCGTCCGCGTCCGCGCCCGAATCCTCGATGTAATCGAGGTCGAGCACCGGATTGCCCTGATAGATGCCGCAGCTGATCGCGGCGACCTTCTGCGTCAGCGGATCGGCGGTCAGCTTGCCGCTGGCCAGCAGCCCGTCGATCGCGAGCCGCAGCGCGACCCAGGCGCCCGAGATCGACGCTGTGCGCGTGCCGCCGTCCGCCTGAAGCACGTCGCAGTCCAGCACGATCTGACGCTCGCCGAGCAGCTTCAGGTCGGTGACGGCGCGAAGCGAACGGCCGATCAGGCGCTGGATTTCCTGCGTGCGGCCCGACTGCTTGCCCTTGGCCGCCTCACGGTTGTTGCGCGTGTTGGTCGAGCGCGGGAGCATGCCGTATTCGGCGGTCACCCAGCCTTCGCCCTTGCCGCGCAGGAACGGCGGGACCTTTTCCTCGATGCTGGCGGTGACAAGCACCTTGGTGTCGCCGAAGCCGATCAGGACGGAGCCTTCGGCATGCTTGGTGAAGCGGGGTTCGATCGTGATGCTGCGCATCTGGTCTGGGGCACGGCCGGATGGGCGCATGATGTATTCCTAAACTTCTTCCGTTCGTCCGGAGTAGCTGCTGAGCTCGTCGAAGCGGCGTATCGAAGGATCGGCCCGCTTGGGGCACATCCTTCGATACGGGCCTTCGACTTCGCTCAGTCCCTACTCAGGACGAACGGGTGGTGGGCAATAAGCGCTGCCTAGCCTTTCGCATTCGGGCTCGCCAGCCTAGATCAGCCGCATGGCCACGCCCCCTGTCACCGAACTGACCGACCGCGCGCGCGATATTTTCCGTGCGGTCGTCGACAGCTATCTCGCCAGCGGCACGCCGGTGGGGTCGAAGACGATCGCGCAGCTGGCCGGGCTCAGCCTGTCGCCCGCCTCGATTCGCGGGGTGATGGGAGAGCTGGAGGGGCTGGGACTGCTCGCCAGTCCGCATACTAGCGCGGGGCGGATGCCGACCGATCGCGGCCTGCGGCTGTTCGTCGACGGGATGATGCAGGCGATGGAGCCGTCGTTCGAGGAGCGCCAGACGATCGAGGCGCGCGCCGGCGTCGGCGGCCCGGTCGAGGAGGCGCTCGCCGCCACGACGCTCGCGCTGTCGGGGCTGTCGGCGTGCGCGGGGCTGGTGATGGTGCCGAAGCGCGAGATGACGCTGCGCCAGATCGCGTTCGTCGCGCTGTCGCCCGACCAGGCGCTCGCGGTGCTGGTCAGCGAGGACGGCTCGGTCGAGAACCGCGTGATCGCGTTGCCCAAGGGCATGTCGCCGTCGACCTTGGTCGAGGCGGGCAATTACATGTCGGCGACGCTCGGCGGGCTGACGCTGGCCGAGGCGCGGCTGCGGATCGAGCGCGAGCTGGCGGACGGGCAGGCGGCGCTCGACGGTGCGGCGCGGATGCTGGTCGAGGGCGGGATCGCGGTGTGGAGCGAGGATGCGGATCGCCGCCCGGTGCTGATCGTGCGCGGGCAGGGGAGGCTGATCGATGCCGCCGCCGCCGCCGATCTCGACCGGGTCCGCGACCTGCTCGACGATCTTGAGGGAAAACAGGAGGTCGCATCGCTGCTCGACAGCGCGCGGGCGGGCGATTCGACGCGGATCTTCATCGGCGCGGAGACCAAATTATTCGCCCTGTCCGGCTCGTCGGTGATCGCGCGACCGTTCCGCGGATTGGACGGCCGAGTGGTCGGCGTGGTGGGCGTGATCGGCCCCACGCGGTTGAACTATGCGCGCGTCGTGCCCATGGTGGATTTCACGGCTGCAACGCTCGCCCGGTTGATGGGTTGAGCCGGCCCAACTTATAGGGAAAACAATGTCCGATATCGATCAGAACACGCCTGCCGACCTGCGCGAGGAGACCGCCGAAGCCGCACCCGAAGTGGCCTCGAACGATCGCGTCGCCGAGCTGGAGAACCAGCTCGCCGAGGCCAAGCAGAATGTCCTCTATGCGCAGGCCGAGGTGCAGAATGTCCGCCGCCGCGCCGAGAAGGAAGCGCAGGACGCGCGCGCCTATGCCGCCACCGCGTTCGCGCGCGACGTGCTGTCGGTTGCCGACAACCTCGCCCGCGGCCTGTCGGCGATCCCGGCGGACCTGCGTGCGGACGACAAGATGAAGGGCCTCGTCACCGGGCTCGAAGCCACCGGTCGCGAGCTGGAGAGCGTGTTCCAGCGTCACGGCATCACGAAGATCGCGGCTGAGGGCCAGATGCTCGACCCGAACAAGCATCAGGCGATGCTGGAGATCCCGAGCGACCAGCCGGCCGGCACGATCGTCCAGGAAATGCAGGCGGGCTACATGATCAAGGATCGCCTGCTGCGGCCTGCGATGGTGGGCGTCGCCAAGGCGGGGTGAGCCTGTCGGGCTGGTGTTCTCCCGCGAGGGCGGGAGCCCAGGGTTTCAAACGCTGTCGCCTGTGACCCTGGGCCCCCGCCTTCGCGGGGGAACGGCAGGAGGCGGCGCTCAACTTTCTGCCTCGCCGGGATGACGCCATGAACGAGAACCTGACCACCGATCGCGAGACGTTCGTCACGCATCTCGAATGTTCGATCACCGGCGAACGCTATGAGGCGGACCAGCTTCATGGCCTTTCGCGCGCGGGCCGACCGTTGCTCGTCCGCTACGACCTCGACGCGGTGCGGGCGACGATCTCGCGGGACACGATCGAGGCGCGTCCCACCGATCTGTGGCGGTGGCGCGAACTGCTGCCCGTGCGGCAGACGTCCAATATCGTCAGCCTCGGCGAGATCGAGACGCCGCTGGTGCCGATCCCCAAGTCCGGTGGCCCCAACGTCCTCGTGAAGGACGAAGGGCGTCTGCCGACCGGCAGTTTCAAGGCGCGCGGGCTGGTCATGGCGGTGGCGATGGCGAAGGAGCTCGGCGTCACCAGGATCGCGATGCCGACCAACGGCAATGCCGGCGCGGCGCTGGCCGCCTACGCCACGCGCTGCGGGATCGAGACGATCGTATTCTGTCCCGACGACACGCCCGAGATCAACGTCCGCGAGATCGCGATGCAGGGCGCGCGCGTCTGGCGCGTCAACGGGCTGATCGACGATTGCGGCGCGATCGTCGGCAAGGGCGCCGCCGAGGGGCGCTGGTTCGACTTCTCGACGCTGAAGGAGCCCTATCGAATCGAGGGCAAGAAGACGATGGGGCTGGAACTGGCCGCGCAGTTCGGCTGGAAACTGCCCGATGCGATCTTCTACCCGACCGGCGGCGGCACCGGGCTGATCGGCATGTGGAAGGCGTTCGACGAGCTCGAGCAGCTCGGCTGGATTGGCTCCGAGCGACCCAAGATGTTTGCGGTGCAGGCGAGCGGCTGTGCGCCGATCGTCCGCGCGTTCGAAGCGGGCGAGGAGCATGCCGAGCGCTGGGAGGATGCGAGCACCGTCGCGGCGGGCATTCGTGTGCCCAAGGCGGTCGGCGACTTCCTGATCCTGCGCGCGGTCCGCGAGAGCGGCGGGCAGGCGATGGCGGTCGGCGATCCCGCGATCCTCAAGGCGGTCGAGGCTGCCGCGAAGCAGGACGGCCTGCTGCTGTGCCCGGAAGGCGGCGCGACGCTTGCGGCCTACACCCATGCGCTGAACACCGGTCTGGTCGACGAAGACGACCGCGTCGTACTTTTTAATTGTGCGACCGGGCTGAAATATCCGATGCCCGAAGCGCCGCAAGCGCTTGATAGAACACAAGCTATCGATTTCGACGCATTGTAGGATGGGAATCGCCACCGGCGCGACTGTCCTTCCGGTGGTTGATATTAATCCATGTTATCTGCAACGGGGCGCCCTTCATCACGAAAAGGGCGGAAATGCAGAAGATTCTTCAGGTCGTGTGTGTCGTGCTGGTCGCGGCGGCGGTCATGTTCGGCGGGCGCTGGTACATGTATGTCGCGCGCGGCGAGACCCCGTATGACGAGGTCGGCATCGCGCTGAACGGTTATGCGCCCGCGCCGCTGCGCGCTTGGGGCTGTCACAAAATGCAGGAACGGTTCTTCGGGCAGTTGCCGCCTTATGGCTGTGCGGGACCGGATGGGCGCAGCTGGCTCTGATATCGCCCTAGCCCACGTCATCCCAGCGTTCGCTGGGGTGACGGTTTGGGGAGGGGCGGACTAGGCCGACACCCGCCGCTTGAACGGAAGCAGCGTCTCGTACTGCGCGAGCGGCGGGGCGCCTGCGACCGTCGCGCCGGCACGCAAAAGGAAGGCGTGGCGGACGATTTCGCCTTGCTGCTCGATACCGTAGCGGTGCAGAGCGACGCCGGGGCGCAGCGCATAGTCGTAGCGGCACCAGGGATGCCGTACGAGCGGGAGGAAGATGCCGCGCTGGTGCTGCCAGATATGCGTCATCTCGTGGATGAACAGCCCTTGCAACGTCAGATGGGCATGCGCGAAATCGTCGCACCACAGATCGCCCTTGGGGTGGAAATGGATGCACCCGCGCGGCGCCATCACCGTGTCGCGCGGCTGGAAGAAGGCCCATTTGCGACGTGCCAGCCGCACCGGCGCATAGTCGATCGCATCGCCGAAGACCGACGCCGCGAGCCTCGTCTCGGCCGGGGTCAGCGCTCGCGTCGACCGATCGCGAACGCTCACTTGGTTCCGGTGTCGCCGGCGCCGACGACGGCCGCGTTTTGCAGGATTCTAGTGCCGTCGGCGAAGGTGAGGGTGAAGGTGATGGTGCGTTCACCGGGCTTGATCCCGGGATTTACGTCGAACAGCATCACGTGACGGCCGCCCGGCGCGAACACGACATCGGTCTTGGCCGGGATCTCGACGCGCGCGATCGGTTTCATCGACGACACGCCGCCGGCCGACATGCTCTCGTGCATCTCGCTCCGGATCGCGACGTCGGTGGTGACGTTGATCAGCGTCGCATCGCTCGGCCCGCCATGGATCGTGAAATAGCCTGCTGCCGGTCCACCCTTGACCGCAGCGAGCCGGACCCACGCCTTCTCGACGGACAGCTGTTGCGGCTGTGCACAGGCCGCCACCCCGACCAGGGCCGTCACGGCAAAAATACCACGCATCGTCATCATCGCCACTTCATACCCCTCTTGCGATCTCTACGAGCCGTACAATCTTGCGGCAAGCGCGAGCCAACCTATATCGCGCCCATCAATCGAAAGGTTCCACTGCCGTAACGGGGTGGAGCCCGAGACTTTTTTACGATGTGTGAGGGGCTATTTAAACTCATGGCTAAAGTAATCGGTATCGATCTCGGCACGACCAACAGCTGCGTTTCCGTCATGGAAGGCGGCAAGCCCAAGGTCATCGAGAATTCCGAAGGCGCGCGCACCACGCCGTCGATCGTCGCATTCGCCAAGGACGGCGAGCGACTGGTCGGCCAGCCGGCCAAGCGCCAGGCAGTGACCAACGGCGACAACACCATCTTCGCGGTGAAGCGCCTGATCGGCCGTCGTTTCGACGATCCGATCACCAAGAAGGACACCGAGCTGGTCCCGTACAAGATCTCGCGCGGGCCGAATGGCGACGCATGGGTCTCGGCCGGCGGCAAGGATTACTCGCCCTCGCAGATCTCGGCGTTCACGCTGCAAAAGATGAAGGAGACCGCGGAGTCGTATCTCGGCGAGACGGTCACGCAGGCGGTCATCACAGTTCCCGCATACTTTAACGACGCACAGCGCCAGGCGACCAAGGACGCCGGCCAGATCGCCGGTCTCGAAGTGCTGCGCATCATCAACGAGCCGACCGCAGCGGCGCTGGCCTACGGCCTCGACAAGCAGGACGGCAAGACGATCGCGGTCTACGATCTCGGCGGCGGCACGTTCGACATCTCGATCCTCGAGATCGGCGACGGCGTGTTCGAGGTGAAGGCCACCAACGGCGACACCTTCCTGGGCGGTGAGGATTTCGACAACAAGATCGTCCAGTTCCTCGCCGACGAGTTCAAGAAGGCAGAGGGCATCGACCTTGCCAAGGATAAGCTGGCGCTGCAGCGTCTGAAGGAAGCGGCCGAGAAGGCGAAGATCGAGCTCAGCTCGGCACAGTCGACCGAGGTCAACCTGCCCTTCATCACCGCGGACCAGAACGGCCCGAAGCATCTGGTGAAGTCGATCACCCGCGCCGATCTGGAGCGGATGGTCGAGGATCTGGTCAAGCGAACGCTCGACCCCTGCAAGAAGGCACTCGCCGACGCCGGTCTGAAGGCCGACGACATCTCCGAGGTCGTGCTGGTCGGCGGCATGACGCGCATGCCGCGCGTGCGTGAAGTCGTGAAGCAGTTCTTCGGCAAGGAGCCGCACACCGGCGTCAACCCGGACGAGGTCGTCGCGATGGGCGCCGCGATCCAGGCCGGCGTGCTGCAGGGCGACGTCAAGGACGTGCTGCTGCTCGACGTGACGCCGCTGTCGCTCGGCATCGAGACGCTGGGTGGCGTGTTCACCCGGATGATCGATCGCAACACGACGATCCCGACTAAGAAGTCGCAGACCTATTCGACCGCGGACGACAACCAGGGCGCGGTGACGATCCGCGTGTTCCAGGGCGAGCGCGAGATGGCGGCCGACAACAAGATGCTCGGCAATTTCGATCTCGTCGGCATCCCGCCGGCGCCGCGCGGCGTGCCGCAGATCGAGGTCACGTTCGACATCGACGCCAACGGCCTCGTCAGCGTCTCGGCCAAGGACAAGGGCACCGGCAAGGAGCAGCAGATCCGCATCCAGGCCTCGGGTGGCCTTTCGGACAGCGACATCGACCAGATGGTCCGCGATGCCGAGACCTTTGCCGAGGAAGACAAGAAGCGTCGTGCGGGCGCCGAGGCGAAGAACAACGCCGAGAGCCTGATCCACACGACCGAGCGTCAGCTTGCCGATAACGGCGACAAGGTCGACGACGCGCTCAAGACCGAGATCCAGGCCGCGATCGACGCGACCAAGGCAGCGGTCGAGGGCGGCGATGCGGACGCGATGACCGAGAAGAGCACCGCGCTCGCCCAGGTCGCGATGAAGCTCGGCCAGGCGATCTACGAGAAGCAGGCTCAGGCGGATGCCTCGCCGTCGGCTGATGGCGATGCGGCGAAGAAGGACGACGACGTCGTCGACGCCGAATTCTCGGAAGTCGACGAGAACCCGAAGGCGTAACTGAAACTCCCTCTCCCCAGGGGCCCATGAAAGTAATATTTTCATGGGTGCCCGGTCGGGGAGAGGGCCGGGGTGAGGGGCAGTTCCGAGCGCTGTCGCCCGGAACG
>NZ_LMKZ01000018.1:709463-913714 GCF_001422525.1 Sphingomonas sp. Leaf30
GGGCTAAGAGGGCCGCTATGAGTACCCAGACAGACTATTACGAACTGCTCGAGATCGAGCGGACCGCGGATGCGGGGACGATCAAGTCGTCCTACCGCAAGCTCGCGATGAAATATCACCCGGACAAGAATGCCGGTTGCAAGGATTCGGAGGCCCAGTTCAAGGCGGTCAGCGAGGCCTATGACTGCCTCAAGGATCCCCAGAAGCGCGCGGCCTATGATCGCTTCGGCCATGCCGCGTTCCAGAATGGCGGGGGCGGCGGTCATGGCGGCGGCGCGCAGGATTTCAGCGGCTTCAGCGACATTTTCGAAAGCGTCTTCGGCGAATTTATGGGCGGCGCGCAGCGCGGCGGTGGTGGCCGATCGTCGGCACGTCGCGGCGCCGACCTGCGCTACGACATGGAAGTCAGCTTGGAAGAGGCGTTCCACGGCAAGGCGACCGAGATCACCGTCGACGTCTCGGCCGTGTGCGACACGTGCGACGGGTCGGGCGCGAAGGCCGGTACGCGTGCCAAGACCTGCCAGCATTGCGGCGGTCACGGCAAGGTCCGCGCGCAGCAGGGCTTCTTCGTGGTCGAGCGCGCCTGCCCGGTCTGCAACGGCGCGGGTCAGGTGATCGCCGATCCATGCCCCGATTGCCGCGGCGAAGGCCGGGTCGAGAAGACCAAGACGCTCAGCATCAACGTGCCACCCGGTGTCGATGAAGGCACGCGGATCCGGATGACGGGCGAGGGCGAAGCCGGCGCGCGCGGTGCACCGGCGGGCGACCTCTATATCTTCCTCCACGTCACCAAGCATAATCTGTTCGAGCGCGAAGGCACGACGCTGTTCGCGCGCGCACCGATCAGCTTCACGGTCGCGGCACTCGGCGGATCGCTGTCGATCCCCGGCCTCGACGGGCGCACGCATGAGGTGAAGATCCCGGCAGGTATCCAGTCGGGCAAGCAGCTGCGTCAGCGCGGTGCCGGCATGCCGGTGTTGCAGGGGCGTGGTCATGGCGATCTGGTCGTGCAGATCGACGTCGAGACCCCGACCCGCCTGTCGAACCGGCAGAAGGAACTGCTCGAGATGTTCCGCGAAACCGAGACCGGCGACGAATGCCCCGACAGTCAGGGGTTCTTCGCCAAGCTGAAGGGCGTCTTCGCCGCGGAATAGGCCGCGGCAGGCACCCGTTCCAGTCGGTGCTTGGATAAGAACCATAAGTTGGGGGACGAGATGCGCGGGCAGGTATTGGGTGTCGACGTCCGCACGGGCGAAGGCCTTGTGGCGGGGCAGGATGGCCAAAGGTATCGTTTCACGTCCGAGGACTGGGCGCACCGCGGCGAGCCTGTGATCGGGGAGGGGGTCGATTTCGAAACCGCTGACGACCGGGCGCTCAGCGTCTTTCCACTGCCGTCGGCGGTGGCGCCCGGTCCCAGGCGCGCCGGGCCGGCCGTGCCGTCGGCGCGTGCTACCGCGGCCAGCGATCGCAACAAATATGTTGCCGCATTCATTTCGTTCCTGATCGGAACGCTGGGCATTCACCGCTTCTATCTCGGGCGGACGGGATCGGGCATCGTGATGCTGGTCCTCAGCATCACGCTGATCGGGCTGGCGGTCACTTTCCCTTGGGCCTTTATCGACATGGTCCGATATCTGATGATGTCGGATGAGGAATTCGCCGCGCGTTATCCGCGCGTTTAGTCCTTGTGGGATGGTCCGGACGGACGCGCTGCCGTCCGGGCCGTCTCCACTAGCGTCATTTGGTGATGATGGTGACGCCGCGGGCGCTCCATTGCGACCGTGTCTCGCAGATCGTCTCGGGCAGCGTCTTGTCGACCTTCCGGCCAAGGACAGTGCGCGGCATGCAGACGCGGCTCGTATCGTCCTTGAAGACGCTGGCGGGCAGGGTGACGCTGATCGGCTTGGCGCCGGCGGCCTGCGCGGAAACGGCAGTAAACAGAAAGGTGGCGGCGCCGACGCTGGCGAGAGCGAGGGCGGGGCGGATCTTGGTGGAAGCGAGCATGTCTGGCCTTTCACGAAACCCATGCCGGTTGGCATGACGAGTGTGTCAGTGCATTAATGATGCCAAACACCTAAAGCCTTGGATCGCCGTGCTATTGCTGTTTTCGGATCCTGTGCAATTATCCCGGTAGTAGGTGAGAAATCCGGAAATCTGGTGCAGAATACGCTGTACGCTTTGGAAGCGTCCGCCCTAGCCGCGCCCCTCCTTGGAGGGGCGGGCGGGCCGATGGATCAGAGGGTGGAAATGACCACCCCGACCACCAGCGCTTGAGCCGCGATTGCCAGCATCGAGCTGGTCACGGTTTCGAACATGCGCATGGGTAGGTCTCCGATGCCGGAGTAATATCCGGCATCGGTGATATGGCGATAGTTGCGAGCTGTCGCAACTTTGTAACATGAAATCGTAATTGCGTTTCGTGCACTTTGGTGTGCTTAGCCTCTCCCCCCACCCGTCATCCTGACGAAAGTCAGGATCCAGAGTAACGCGGTGCGGCGCTGCTTGGCTCTGGATCCTGACTTTCGTCAGGATGACGAGGGGGTTAGTCTAACTCCCGCCGTCAGGCCGCGCCGAACACCCGGGCGAAGATCGTGTCGACGTGCTTGAGGTGATAGCCAAGGTCGAACTTGTCCTCGAGCTCGGCATCGCTCAGCGTCACTTCGGGATCGGCCTTGAGCAGGTCGAGCAGCGAGAGTGCGCCGTCCGAATCCCACACCTTCATCGCGTTGCGCTGGACGAGGCGATAGGCGTCCTCGCGGCTCACCCCGGCCTGCGTCAGCGCGAGGAGGACGCGCTGCGAATGGACGAGCCCGCCCATCTTGTTGAGATTCTTCTCCATCCGCGCCGGATAGACGACGAGCTTGTCCATCACCCCGGTCAGCCGCGCGAGCGCGAAGTCGAGCGTGATCGTCGCGTCGGGGCCGATATAGCGCTCGACCGACGAGTGCGAGATGTCGCGCTCATGCCATAGCGCGACATTCTCGAGCGCGGGGGTGACATAGCCACGGACCATGCGCGCGAGGCCGGTCAAATTCTCGGTCAGCACCGGGTTGCGCTTGTGCGGCATCGCCGACGAGCCCTTCTGGCCGGGCGAGAAATATTCCTCCGCCTCGAGCACTTCCGTGCGCTGGAGATGGCGGATCTCGGTTGCGAGCCGCTCGATCGAGCTGGCGATCACGCCCAATGTCGCGAAGAACATCGCATGGCGATCGCGCGGGATGACCTGGGTCGAGACGGGCTCGACCGACAGGCCGAGCTTGCCCGCGACATAGTCCTCGACGAACGGGTCGATGTTGGCGAACGTGCCCACCGCGCCAGAGATCGCGCAGGTCGCGACGTCGGCGCGCGCCGCCACCAGTCGGGCGCGGTTGCGCGCGAACTCGGCATGCGCCTGCGCCATCTTCAGGCCGAAGGTGACGGGCTCGGCGTGGATGCCGTGGCTGCGGCCGATCGTCGGCGTCATCTTGTGCTCGCGCGCGCGGCGTTCGAGCACGACCAGCAGCGCGTCGAGGTCGGCGATCAGGATGTCGCTCGCCTTGGCCAGCTGGACCGCGAGGCAGGTGTCGAGCACGTCGGACGAGGTCATGCCCTGATGCATGAAGCGCGCCTCGGGGCCGACATGCTCGGCGACGTTGGTCAGGAAGGCGATGACGTCATGCTTGGTCTCGCGCTCGATCTCGTCGATCCGGTCGACTTCGAACGCTCCCTTTTCCCAGATCGCGGCCGCGGCCTCTTTCGGCACGACGCCGAGTTCGGCGAGCGCGTCGGTGGCGTGCGCCTCGATTTCGAACCAGATCTTGAAGCGCGCTTCGGGCGTCCAGATCGCGACCATGTCGGGGCGGGAATAGCGGGGGACCATCGGGATTTCCTGTGGCTAGGGAAAGGAGGCGCGACGCGCGCCCCGGCGGGACCCACGGCGGCAATCGGTCGCGCGGTAGCAGGCCGGACGGCAAGGTTCAAACCCAACCCCGGGGGGATCGGGCGACGCCGACGGAACCCTGCGCGGCAGTCATGCATTGGTGTCGCCTACTATCCGACCGAACGACCTTCGCGACTGGAAAGTCGCCACCTAGGTCGCAGCAGGAGAGAAGACATGCTGAAATTTACTCTACTTATCGGTGCGATCGCGCTTGCGACGCCGACATCCGCGCAGACCATGCCCGGCGGGGCGCCCAACTCATCGACGCAGCCCATGGCGCAGACGGAATCTTCGCCGCAGTCGCCGTCACCTTCGACGATGCAGGGCAATCCTGCGGGAGCGACTGCGCAGCAGCCGGTGACGGGGGCGCAGGTGGCGCAGGTCGTCGATGCGGAATTTCCGGGATATGACAAGAATGGCGACAATCTGCTGAGCACATCCGAATTCGGCGCCTGGATGGTCGCCTTGAAGACGCAGTCGGACCCGACCACGGTCGCGGCCGCGCCCGAGACGCGCAAATGGGTCGATGGAGCGTTCGCGCAGGCGGATGCCGACAAGAACAAGATGCTGACCAAGGCCGAGCTGACCAAATTCCTGACCCAGGCCGGCTGAACCAAACGCGCGGGAGGACCCTCGCGACCTCAAGGCCGCCGGCTGACCCCGGCGGCCTTTTCGTGTCATGCGTCCGTCAGATCAGTCCCTGCGCGCGGAGGCTTACGTGGCCGGCAGTGCCGATAATGATGTGGTCGTGCACGGCGACCCCCAGCCGTTTGCCCGCCTCCGCGATCGTGCGGGTGATCTCGATGTCCGCGCGACTGGGGGAGGGGTCGCCGCTGGGATGGTTGTGGACGAGGATGATCGAGGCCGAGCCGAGATCGATCGCGCGGCGGATCACCTCGCGGACATAGACCGCGGCCTGGTCGATCGAACCCTCGCTCATCACCTCGTCGCGGATCAGCATGTTACGCGTGTTGAGATGCAGCACGCGGAACCGTTCGATGACGTGGTGCGCCATGTCCGCGCGCAGATAGTCGAGCAGCGCCTGCCAGTTGGCGAGCACCGGCCGCTCGCCGACACGCGCCTGTAACAGACGAAGCGCGGCGGCGTGCGCGATCTTGACTGCGGCGGTCGAAATCTCGCCCATGCCATCGACGCGCGCCAGCGCCGCCGGATCGGCGGTCAGCACGCCGCCGATCCCGCCGAATTCGCGCATCAGCGCCTTGGCGAGCGCCTTGGTGTCGGCACGGGGAATCGCGACGGCGAGGAGATATTCGATCAGCTCGTGATCAAGCAGCGCCTCTCCGCCACCCTCGAACAGCCGCTTGCGCAGCCGCGCCCGGTGCCCCTTGCGCTCGTCGGCTATATCGTCTGCCCCCGCCATGGCCGGATGCTAGCACATCCAGCCGCAATTGCATGACGCCCCCGCTACCGCCTATGCAGGCCGGGAAAGCGTGACGGAGTAAGCGGTTGACGGAGACGAGCGAGACAGGGCCCGACCCTCGCCGTCACGCGCCGGCCCGCCGTCGCGGCGGACTTGCGCGGATTCAGCGAATCGTGCTGGTCGTAGCACTCGTCCTGCTCGCCCTGCTCATCGGAGTCTGGGTACTCCGCAAGCAGATCGCTACGGGCTTCATCGACCGCGAACTCGCGCGGGCCGAGGTGCCTGCGCGCTACGAGATCGCCGACCTGGCGCTTGGCGGGCAAAGGCTGACCAATGTCGTGCTCGGCGATCCGGCAGATCCCGATCTGGTCGCAGACTGGGTCGAGACGCGGACCGGGATCGGGCTGTCGGGACCGTATCTGGAGGCGGTGCGCGCAGGGCGGGTGCGGCTGCGCGGGCGGCTGGTCGACGGGCGGTTGTCGCTGGGGGCGATCGACCGCCTTCTGCCCGCCCCCTCGGGCAAGCCGTTCGCGCTGCCCGCGCTCGACGCGACCGTCGACGATGCGCGGATGCGGCTGGAGACGCCTTACGGGCTGGTCGGGTTGAAACTCACCGGGACGGGGAAGCTCGATGACGGTTTCAGGGGCTCGCTTGTTGCGGTCAGCGACCGGCTGAGCGTCGGCGGCTGTACGGGCGATCGCCTTGCCGCGACGGTCCGCGTGCGGATCGATGCGGCGAAACCGATCCTGAAGGGCCCGGTGCGGCTAGGGCAGCTGACGTGCGGCGATCCGCGCGCGGACAGCGTCGCCGCGACGCTCGACCTGACGCTCGGTGCGGCGCTCGATCGCTGGCAGGGGCGGGCCGCGCTGGCGACCGGGTCGGCCGTCCTGCCCGGAGCGACGTTCGCCGCGGCCAAGGGCGACGTCGACTTCGCGGGCACTGCCGCGGGAACCTCGGGCATGGCGGATATCGCAGCGGATACCGTGCGGACGGCCGAGGGCCGCGCACGCCGCGTGGCGATCACAGGATCCTACCGGTTCGGCGAGACGATCGCGTTCGAGGGCCGCGTTCGCGCGGCGGGTGCCGCGGTGGCCCCACGCCGGCTTGCCGGGGTGGAGGCGTTGCAGGGATCGGCAGCAGGGTCGCCGGTCGCGCCCCTCATGGACGCAGCGGTGCAGGCCGTAACGCGGGCCGCAAAGGGCTTTGCCGCCGATGCGGTGATCGCCGTTCAGCAGCGCGGCGGGCGCGGCGAGGCCGTGCTGTCACGCCTCGCGCTCGCTTCGGCGAGCGGCGCGAGGATTTTGCTTGATGGCGGGGAGGGGCTCCGGTTCGCATGGCCTGGACGCGGTGCGTCTGGCGGAGGCGTCACGCTTGATACGACTCTTGCGACGCGGGGTGGCGGGTTGCCGCAGGCGCGCATCGCGCTCGCCCAGGCCCGGCCGGGTGCGCCCGTCCGTGGCGTCGCGACGGTCGCGCCTTATGTCGTGGACGGCGCGCGGCTGGCGGTGACCCCGGTGCGGTTCAGCGCGACGCCCGGCGGGGCGACCGCGATCACGACGCAGGTGACACTCGACGGTCCGATCGGCAGCAGCGGCAAGGACCGGGTCGAAGGCCTGTCGATGCCGATCGATGCCCGCTGGGACGGGAAAACGCGGCTCGTCGTGAACACTGGCTGCACGCCGCTTGCGGTGCAGCGGCTGGCGGTGTCGGGACTGGTGCTCGACCCCGCGCGGCTGTCGCTGTGTCCGATCGACGGAGCGCTGGTGCAGATCGATCGCGGACGTCTGCGCGGTGGTGCGCGGATTGCGGCGGCAGCGCTGTCGGGCCGGCTGGGGCGGACGCCGCTGACGCTGAACGCGAGCGGCGCGACGCTGCGGCTGGCCGACCGGGGCTTTGCGATCGACGGCGTGCAGACCCGGATCGGCGCGCCCGAGCGGGTCACGCGGCTGGACTTCGCGACGATCACCGGGCGGATGACGACGCAGGGAATCGCCGGCGCGTTCACCGGCGGGGCAGGGCAGATCGGCAATGTGCCGCTGCTGCTGAACGAGGCGGCGGGCGACTGGACGCTGATCGGCGGTGCGCTGGCGCTCGACGGCACGATGGGTGTCAGCGACGCCGCCGCCACCGCGCGGTTCAAGCCGGTCGCGGCGCGCGGCGTGACGCTGTCGCTGGTCGGCGGCACGATCACCGCGGCGGGGACGCTGTACGAACCGGTCAGCAGCACCAAGGTCGCCGACGTCACGCTGGTCCATGCACTGAGCACGGGCATCGGCCGCGCCGACCTGCTGGTACCGGGGATCGTGTTCGCCAAGGACGCGCTGCAACCCGAGGCGCTGACGCCATTGACGTTCGGCGTGATCGCCGACGTCAACGGTTCGGTCAGCGGCGACGGGCACATCGCGTGGACCCCTGACGGCGTAACGAGCACCGGGGTGTTCCGAACCGCGGGCACCGACCTTGCCGCCGCGTTCGGCCCGGTGACCGGGATCGCGACCGAGATCCGCTTCACCGACCTGCTCAATCTGCAAAGCGCACCGGGGCAGGTCGCGACGATCCGGACGCTCAACCCCGGCATTCCGGTCAGCGACGGGACGGTCCGTTATCAGACCCTGCCGGGCGCGCGTGTGCGGGTCGAGGGCGGGGCGTGGCCGTTTGCGGGCGGATCGCTGACGCTCGACCAGACGCTGCTCGATTTCTCCGCGCAGAGCGAGCGGCGGATGACGTTCCACATCGCCAACATGGCCGCCGACCAGTTCCTGCAGCAGTTCGATTTCAAGAATCTCGACGCGACCGGCATATTCGACGGCGTGCTGCCGATGATCTTCGACGAGACGGGCGGTCGGATCGAGGGCGGCGACCTGCGCGTCCGGCCGGGCGGAGGGACGCTCGCCTATGTCGGCGATCTCAGCCAGAAGGATCTCGGCATCTGGGCGAACATCGCCTTCCAGGCGCTCAAGTCGCTGCGCTATCAGTCGCTCCGCGTGGGCATGAACGGGCCGCTCGCGGGCGAGATGGTGACCGACGTGCGCTTTGCCGGGATCAGCCAGGGCGAGGGGGCGAAGTCGAACTTCATCGTCCGCCGGCTGCAGAAGCTGCCCTTCGTGTTCAACATCCGGATCAAGGCGCCGTTTCGCGGGCTGCTCGATTCGGCGCAGAGCTTCTATGATCCGAAGCGGCTGATCGAACGCAACCTGCCCGCGCTGATCCAGCAGCAGTCCGCGCCGCCATCCCCCGGGCCTGCCGTTCCCGCAGCCCCATCCATTCAGCCCGCCGAAAGCAGGATCGTGCCATGACCGAAACAGGATTGAACAAGCTGGAGCAAAGACCGATCTTGCACAGGATGAGGACGATCGTCTTTCTGGTCACGACCGCCGCCGCCCTGCCGGGCTGCATCAACGTGTCGGCGCCGGACAAGCCGATCGAGATCAACCTCAACATCAATGTGACGCAGGAAGTGGTCTATCGTCTCGATGGCGAGGCGAAATCGCTGATCCAGCAGAATCCGGGGATATTCTGAGATGAAGATCAAGGCTTTGACGATGATCGCGGCGGTGGCTGTGCTTGGCGGCCTGTCGGTTGCCGCGTCGGCGCAGCGTGACCCCGCCTATGCCGCGGCGCGCGCGGGCGGCGAGGTCGGCGAGCAGCCCGACGGCTATCTCGGGCTGGTCGGCGCGGCGAGCGGCGATTTGCGCGCGCTGGTCAACAGCATCAACATCCAGCGCAAGTCGGCCTATACCGCCAAGGCGCAGGCGAGCGGCGCGACGGTCGAGCAGCTGGCGTTCACCAGCGGTTGCAACCTGATCGCGGGGACCAATCCGGGCGAGAAGTACAAGACGCCGGGTGGTGTGTGGAAGACGCGCACCGCCGCCGCGCCGGAGCGTGATTCGCGCTGCGTCTGAGCATGCCGTCCTGATGCCCTCCGTCATCCTGGGCTCGACCTAGGATCCAGAGCTGTACACGGTCCGCCTGCAGCTCTGGATCCTGACTTTCGTCAGGATGACGGATGGGACAGGGCGTAACGCGCCCCGCAGTCACCACATTGATGACGATACTGTCACACCGGTTGACTTGGCCCCCCCCCTTTTCTAAACGGACCGCGCCTTGGCGGGATCGCTCGTCGCTGCGTATATCTCCCCGGTGTCGTATCAGGTGGAGAGCATGTCGTGGCGGAGATCGAACCCGGACAGGACCCCTACGGTGTTGAAGATCCGCGACTTTCCGCGCTCGATGAGCGATTGAGGGAGGTCAAGGCTCGGGAGACGCTGAAAAAGGGGCAGGGAGGGCCGGATGCCGAGCGGGGTTACTCGCAGGGCAATCGGGTCATCTCCGCCCTGATCGGGAGTCTCGTCGGCAGTGCGCTGATCGGATGGTTGATAGACCATTGGGTCGGCACTGGGCCTTGGGGTCTGATCGTGTTGCTGTTCCTCGGAATTGCGGTTGCGTTCAGGCAAATCATTCGAATTTCAGGCGAACGCCCGGAGTAGCCGGGCGTTTGTCGTTTCAAGACGGCAGGGATTCCACGTGGCGGCAGAACAGGGCGGCAAGATCGATCCGATGCACCAGTTCCTGATCGAGCCGGCGTTCGGCTCGCACTGGATCGTAGGTGGTTACGACCTGTCCTTCACCAATTCCGCGATGTGGATGGTGGTGACTTTGGTCGCACTTTGGGCCTTCATGATCGGCGGGATGAAGCGCGAGCTCGTTCCCGGTCGCTGGCAGGCCGCGGTCGAGGGCTTTACGGGCTTCATCTCGGGCATGCTCGAGCAGAATGTCGGGCCCGGCGGCAAGCGCTTCATTCCTTACGTCTTCTCGCTGTTCATGTTCATCCTGTTCGCGAACATCATCGGCCTGCTGCCGTTCGGTATCGTGCCGGGCGTTCACCCGTTCACCGTGACCAGCCACATGACCGTCACCGGCGTGCTGGCGCTGATCAGCTTTGCGATCGTCCTGATCGTCGGCTTCGGCAAGCACGGCTTCCACTTCTTCTCGCTGTTCGTGCCGAGCGGCACGCCCGCGCTGATGATCCCGTTGATCTTCGTCGTTGAGCTGATGTCGTTCCTGGTGCGTCCGTTCTCGCTGGGTCTGCGACTGTTCGTGGCGATGACCGCGGGGCATATCCTGCTGAAGGTGCTGGCGGCTTTCGTGATCAACGGCATCAACCTGGGCGGCGTCTATATCGGTCTGGTGACCGCGCCGAGCATGCTGCTGATGATCGGCATCACGCTGCTCGAGCTGCTGGTCGCCGCGATCCAGGCCTATGTGTTCGCGCTGCTGACGTCGGTCTATCTGAACGACGCCGTGAACCTTCACTAAGTTTTCTTTCGAACCACTACTGATTTTCCAAGGGAGTTTTAACATGGACGTCAACGCAGCAAAGATGATCGGTGCCGGCCTCGCAGCGATCGGCATGGGCCTCGCCGCACTCGGCGTGGGTAACGTCTTCGCTCAGTTCCTCGCTGGCGCGCTGCGCAACCCGGGCGCTGCAGACAGCCAGCAGGGCCGTCTGTTCATCGGCTTCGCGGCTGCCGAGCTTCTCGGTCTGCTCGCATTCGTCACGATGATCATCCTGGTGTTCGTCGCCTAACATGCGCTGATCTGGCCGGGCGATATCCCGTCCGGCCGTATCACGAAGGACTGCCATGCCCCAGATTGCCCAGATAGCCGCCACCTACGCTTCACAGATCTTCTGGCTGCTCCTCACCTTCGGGATCCTGTATTTCGGGATCGGCAAGGGGATGGTGCCTAAGATCGTGTCGACCGTGGACGCGCGTGAAGGCCGAATCGCGGGCGATCTGGCAGCGGCAGTCGCTGCACGGGCGCAGGCCGATACGGTCCAGGCGACCTGGCAGGCCGAAATGGATGCGGCCCGCGTTGCGGCGCAGGCCGAGACCGCGGCCGCGGCCAAGCGAGCGGCAATGGCCTTCGAGCAGCAGGTCCATGCGGCCGATGCCGACATCGCCGAGCGTCTGGGTCATCACGATCTCGCCGTGGCGAATGCGAAGGCGCAGGCCCTCGCCAATCTTCAGAATGTCGCAGCCGAAGCGGCACAGCAACTGGCCGACAAGGTCGCCGGACTTCAGGTGAGCCTGGACTCGGCGAGCGATGCGGTACGCAGGACGATGGCTCATGGCTAATACCCCCGCCGCCAACCCGGACGCACCGGCCAAGGTGATCTCGGCCGAGGGCATGGCGCCCGAAGGCTCGATCGACAATCAGGGGTTGCAGGGTCACACCGTCGCGCCTGGGACCGTCGAGCATGTCGTCGACCCGACCGCGCTCGGCGTCAACTCGACCGGCTGGGTCGCGATCGCGATGATCATCGTCCTGGCGCTGATGGTGTGGAAGAAGGTCCCCGGCATGATCGGGCGGTCGCTCGACGCCAAGATCGCCGGGATCCGCACGCAGCTCGACGAGGCCAAGGCGCTGCGCGCCGAAGCCGAGGCGATCCGTGCGGAGTATGAGGCCAAGGCCAAGACCGCGCATCTCGAAGCCGAAGCGATGAAGGCGCATGCGCATACCGAAGCCGCGGCGATCATCGCCAAGGCCAAGGCGGGTGCCGAGGATTTGATGACGCGTCGCGCCAAAATGGCGGAGGACAAGATTGCCGCCGCAGAGCGCGCCGCGATCGCCGAGGTCCGTGCGCGGGCCGCTGACGCCGCTGCCAAGGCCGCCGGTATCCTGATCGCCGAGCATCACGATGCCGCCGCCGACCGCGCGATGGTCGATCGGTCGATCTCGGGGCTTGGCCGCCTGAACTAATCGCCTGTTCCCCCGCGAAAGCGGGGGCAGGTTCCCACGACACGGCGCCCGCAACTCTGGACCCCCGCTTCGACGGGGGAACGGTCGTTCGCTCGGCGCCTTTTTCGTTTTTCACAGGCGGCCGTCTCTTCCCGGGTTTCCGGCGGCTGCGTCTCCAATCTGAGCCCGTTGGAGATACCCTTATGTCCTGGCTCATCCTCGGCGTTGCCGTGATCACCGAAATCACCTGGGCGCTCAGCCTCAAATGGGCAGCGACCGTTGCCACGTGGCAGGCGTCTTCGGTTCCGATCGTGTTGAGCTTCGTCAACATGGGCCTGCTCGCGCTCGCTATGCGCGGGCTGCCGGCGGGTACGGCGTATGCGATCTGGACCGGCGCTGGGGCGATCGGCGTGATCATCGGTGGCGTGATTCTTTTCGGCGACAAGGTCAGCGGGGTCCAGGCGTGTTTCATGGCACTGACCGTAGTCGGTATCGTCGGCACCAAGGTGTTCGCACAGACCTGAGCTTCTGCCTTTGCCCGCAGGGCGTTCAGAAGGTTCGTTCACGCGAAGGCGCTATGGCGCGAAGAGAAGGATGGTTCACGCGGAGACGCGGAGACGCGGAGGTGCTGCATGCCGGGCTGGCGTCTTGGCCAGTGCCGGGTGAGTTTAAGCCTTCGGCGATTTGAGAACGGGCGCCGCTCTCCCCCAATCTTCTCTCCGCGCCTCCGCGTCTCCGCGTGAACATCACTGTCCTCGGCTGGCATAACCCCCTCCGACTCCCTAGATTCCCCAGCGATGTCCTCCCCCAATTCCCCAGACCGTTTCAACGAAGACAAATCCACCTTCGCCGTCCGCGGCGGCGGCGAGGCGCCCGATCTTGCGGCGGGTGTCGCGGCGATCCGCAACGTGCTCGACACGCTGCCGATCCGCCCCGGCGTCTACCGGATGCAGGATGCGCGCGGCGACGTGCTCTATGTCGGCAAGGCGCGGGCGCTCAGGAACCGTGTCGCCAACTATGTCCAGGTCGAACGGCTCACCAAGCGCCTCCAGCGGATGGTGTCGCAGACCCGGTCGATGACGATCGTCACGACCAACAACGAGGCCGAGGCGCTGCTGCTCGAATCGCAGCTCATCAAGCGCTATCGCCCCGCGTACAACGTGCTGCTGCGCGACGATAAGAGCTTCCCTTTCATCCTGCTGCGCGACGACCATGAGTTCCCGCGCGTCCAGAAACACCGCGGCGCCCGGCGCGCGAAGGGCAATTACTACGGCCCGTTTGCCAGCGCCGGATCGGTCAACAACACGCTCAACGCGCTCCAGAAGCTGTTCCTGTTGCGCAGCTGCACCGACAGCTTCTTCAAGACCCGCGACCGGCCGTGCCTGCTCTACCAGATCAAGCGCTGCTCCGCGCCGTGCGTCGGCCGGATCGACGAGGGCGCGTACAAGGAACTGGTCGAGGACGCGAAGAGCTTCCTCGCGGGCAAGTCGACCGGCGTGCAGGCCAAGCTCGGCGCGCAGATGCAGGCTGCCGCCGAAAACATGGACTTCGAACTCGCCGCGCTGCTGCGCGACCGGCTGAAGGCGCTGACGTTCATCCAGGGCACGCAGGCGATCAACGCGGAAGGGGTGGGCGACGCCGACATCTTCGCGATGGCGTGCAAGGACGGGCTGATCGGCATCCAGGCCTTCTTCATCCGCGGCGGCCAGAATTGGGGGCATCGCAGCTTCTTCCCGCAGCACACCAACGACGTGCCCGAGGACGAGGTGCTGACCAGCTTCCTCGGCCAGTTCTACGAGGACGTGCCTCCCGCACGCCAGATCCTGCTCGACCGCGAGCTTCCCGAAGGCGCGCTGCTGGTCGAGGCGCTGGGCGAGCGCGCGGGCTACAAGGTTGCGGTGCAGGTGCCGCAGCGCGGCGATCGCCGTCGCCTGATGGACCAGGCCAAGCGCAATGCGGTCGAGGCGATCGAGCGACGTCAGGCCGAGTCGACGACGCAGGCCAAGCTGCTGCGCGAGGTCGCCGACCTGTTCGACCTGGCCGAGCCGCCGCAGCGCATCGAGATCTACGACAACAGCCATATCCAGGGCACTGCCGCGACCGGCGCGATGGTGGTCGCCGGCCCCGAAGGCTTCCGCAAGGGCCAGTATCGCAAGTTCAACATCAAGAACAAGGAGACCATCCCGGGCGACGATTTCGGGATGATGCGTGAGGTCTTCACCCGGCGGTTCGCGCGCGCGCAGGCCGAGGATCCCGATCGCGACTCGGGCGAATGGCCTGACCTGGTGCTGATCGACGGCGGCAAGGGGCAGCTCAATACGGTGAAGGCCGCGCTCGAGGAGCTAGGCGTCGAGGACGTGTGCCTCGTCGGGATCGCGAAGGGGCCGCAGCATGGCCGTGACGGGCGCGAGGTATTCCACATGCTCGACGGCCGCGAATTCCAGCTGCCCGTCAACGCGCCGGTGCTGTTCTACCTCCAGCGCTTACGTGACGAGGTCCACCGCTTCGCGATCGGCGTCCACCGCGACAAGCGCAGCAAGGCGATCGGCGCGAGCCCGCTCGACGAGGTCCCCGGCATCGGCCCGGCGCGCAAGAAGGCGCTGCTGATGCATTTTGGCACCGGCCGCGCGGTCCGCAACGCCAGCCTGCAGGATCTGCAGCAGGCGCCGGGCGTGTCCGCAGCGGTCGCACAGCAGGTGTACGACTTTTACCATTCAAGATAATTCAGTTTAATAATGTTGATCAATCTTCGGCTGAGGCCGATAGATTGCGGAGGTCGGGTCACGCCTGTCTCGTAGGCGGAAACCTTATCTTCACCACGGGACACTAGGCCAGTGACGTGACTACGGCAGTTTTCCTGACGATCGACACCGAATTTGCCTGGCGGCACCACCGCGCGGGTCTTGGCAGCGATGCGATCTACCACCGGTCGGTCGAGCCTGCGGGCGTCGGTGTCAGCTATCAGCTCGCCAAGCTGGGGCGGTACGGGCTGAAGGCGTGTTTCTTCGTCGACCCGATGCCCGCGCTGACCTTCGGGATCGAGCCGGTACGGCGGATGGTGGCGACGATCCTCGACGCGGGGCAGGAGGTTCAGCTGCATCTCCATCCCGCCTGGACCGCCGCGATCGCGCGGGACCGCGGCGCGAATCACGCAAAATTCGACCTGTCCGACTATCCGCTGGCCGAACAATACGCGCTGATCCTGCGCGCCACTGAACTGCTGATCGACGCGGGTGCGCCCGATCCGATCGCGTTTCGCGCGGGCAGCTATGCCGCGAACGACGATACGCTCGCCGCGCTCGCCGCGCTGGGTTTCGCCTATGACAGCAGCCATAACGGTGCGGCGGCGTGCGATGCGAGCAGGATCTCGCTGTCGCCGCGTCAGATCGCGCCAATCGCCGCGCACGGCCTGATCGAGATCCCGGTGACCGTGATCGAGGATCGGCCGGGTCAGTTGCGCACGCTGCAGCTCTGCGCCCTGTCCGCGAACGAGAGCCGCGATGCGCTCGAGCACGCCGCGGCCCGGGGGCATGTCGCCGCGACGATCGTCAGCCATGGTTTCGAGTTGGCGAATCGGCAGGGCACGCGCGCGAACGCCGTCCATGTCCGCCGGTTCGAGGCGCTGTGCGCGACGCTGGCGGAGCTGCGCACCGACTTGCCGACCCGGCATTTCCGCGATCGCCCGCCGCTGGCCCTTGGCCAGTACGACCGGCCGCTGGCGCGCGATCCGATCCGGCGGGGACTGCGCCAGGCCGAGCAGCTCTGGTCGAACTGGGTCGAAGAACGCGCCTGATGACCGCGGTCAGCGTCCGCCTGAAGTTCCAGCTCGGCGCGCGCACGCTGGCGACGATCCCGCGCCGGCTGGTGCGCGTCGCGCTGTCGCTCGACGATGTGCTGGCGGGCGGCGTGCCGATCCTGCCCGCGCTGCCGACACAGGCCGATGGCTATGTGATCACCTCGTTGCCCGCAGACCGGATGGACGCGCTCGAGACGCGTGGTCTGCTGACCGTCGTCCGGCAGCGTTATGTCCGGTATCACGCCGACCTGCGGATCGGCGAGGCGGCATGGCTCGCGACGCTGTCGGGCAGTGCGCGGTCGGGGCTGAGGCGCAAGACGAAGCGGCTGGCGACGCTGTCGGGCGGTACGCTCGACATCCGCGGCTATCGGACCCCTGCCGAGATCGCGGTGTTTCACCCGCTGGCGCGGACGGTGTCGGCGACGACCTATCAGGAGCGGCTGCTGGAATCGGGGCTCCCTGACGGTGAGGCGGCGCTGCAGGGTTTCGAGACGCTCGCCGCGGCGGACCGGGTGCGGGCCTGGCTGCTGTTCATCGAGCGCCGGCCGATCGCCTATCTCTGCTGTACCGCGCAAGGCGGGACGCTGCGCTATGACCATGTCGGGCATGACCCCGCCGAGAACGCTCTGTCGCCGGGTGCGGTGTTACAGGTCGAGGCGATGCGGCAGCTGTTCGACGACCGCTTCGCCTGGTTCGATTTCACCGAGGGGGAGGGGCAGCACAAGCGGCAGTTCGCGACGACGGGGACGGCGTGCGTCGATCTGCTGCTGTTGCGGCCGACGCTGGCGAACCGCGCGACGGTGGCCGCGCTGGGGGCGTTCGATGGCGCGGCGGGCTGGGCGAAGCGGACGCTGTCGCATCCGCGGCTCGCACGCATGATGCGCGGGATCCGGCGCTGAGCGCGCCTGACAGGCGGATCTGGATCAGCGACGGTTTTCGAGGCTCCCGTTCGTCACGACGCGCGCGTAAGAACGGGCGATGCATCTCCGCGCGTCCGCCATCGTCGTCGCCGTTCGCCAGCATGGCGAGCATGGCGCGATCGTGCGGGCATTGACGCGCGAGGACGGCGTGCAGCCGGGTTATGTGCGCGGCGGGCGGTCGCGGGCGATGCGGCCGGTGCTGCTCGCGGCGAACGTGATCCAGGGCGAATGGCGCGCGCGGACCGGTGACCAGCTCGCCGCGCTGACCGCCGAGCTGATCCACAGCCGCGCGACGCTGCACGGCGAGCCGCTCGCGGCGGGTGCGCTCGAATGGGCGACGGCGCTGGCCGCGGTCGCGCTGCCGGAGGCGCAGCCCTATCCGCATATCCACGATGCGCTCGACGGCGTCCTCGGCGCGATCGAGGCGGCGCCTTCGGCCCGAGGCTGGGCGGCGGCGTTGGTGCGGTACGAATTGCTGCTGCTCGCGGAACTGGGATTCGGTCTCGATCTCGACCAGTGCGTCGCGAGTGGTGCGGTCGACGACCTCGCATTCGTCAGCCCGCGCACCGGCGCGGCGGTGTCGCGCGGCGCGGCGCAGGGCTATGAAGCCAAGCTGTTGCCGCTGCCCGCGTTTCTCACCGCTGGCGGCGAGGCGGGGTGGCCGGACATCTTCGACGGGCTGCGCCTGACCGAGCATTTTTTGACGCGCGATGTCCTGGTCGAACGCCGCGCCGAACCGCTCGCAGCGCGGGCTCGCCTCGTCGATCGGCTCAAAAGGGCGGTTGCGTGAGCGCGGCTTGCCCGGCAAGGGCGGCGGCGGAGGAACGCACATGCCCTTGATCGCGATACTGGCCGGCGACGGCATCGGACCCGAAGTGACTGCCGAGGCGCGCCGCGTGCTCGACCGGCTCGACCTCGATCTGAGCTTCGACGAGGCGCTGGTCGGTGGTGCGGCGTACAAGGCGGCGGGGCATCCGCTGCCGCCCGAGACTCTGGCGCTCGCGCGGCGCGCGGACGCCGTGCTGTTCGGTGCGGTCGGCGACCCCGATTGCGATCGGCTCGAACGGCATTTGCGACCAGAACAGGCGATCCTGGGCCTGCGCAAGGAACTGGGGCTGTTCGCCAACCTGCGTCCGGCCAAGTTGTTCGCGGGGCTGGAGGATGCGTCGTCGTTGCGCCCCGAAATCGCGCGGACCATCGACATGGTGATCGTCCGCGAGCTGACCGGCGACGTGTATTTCGGCGCCAAGGGCATCCGGACGACCGCCGAGGGCCTGCGCGAAGGCCATGACGAGATGCGCTATGACGAGGCGGAGATCGCCCGGATCGCGCGCGTCGGGTTCGAGACCGCGCGCACCCGCAAGAGCAAGCTTCTGTCGGTCGACAAGGCCAACGTCTTGGAGACGTCGCAGCTGTGGCGCGACGTCGTGATCGAGGTGTCGGCCGATTATCCCGACGTCGCGCTCAGCCACATGTATGTCGACAACGCGGCGATGCAGCTCGTGCGCGATCCCGGCCAGTTCGACGTGGTCGTCACCGGCAATCTGTTCGGCGACATCCTATCCGACCAGGCATCGATGTGTGCGGGATCGATCGGCATGCTGCCGTCCGCCGCACTCGATGGACGGGGTCACGGTCTATACGAACCGATCCATGGCAGCGCGCCCGACATTGCCGGGCAGGGCAAGGCGAACCCCTGTGCCGCGATCCTGTCCGCGGCGATGATGCTGCGGCATTCGCTCGACAAGGCCGAGGCGGCCGACCGGATCGAGGCGGCGGTGGCAGCGGCGATCCTGGCCGGCGCGCGGACCCCCGATCTCGGCGGCACGCTGACGACGCGCGCGATGGGCGACGCGGTGATCGCATCGCTCGGGTGAGTCCGGTCGAGCTGGACCCGGTGAAGGGCGCGGGGGCGGACACGCTCGAGATCGCGGTCGTCATCCCGACGTTCAACGAAAAGGCGAACGTCGCGGCGCTGATCGCCAAGCTCGACCAGGCGCTGGCGGGGCGGCGCTGGGAGGCGATCTTCGTCGACGACGACAGCCCGGACGGCACCGCCGAGGCTGCGCGCGTGCTCGGGCGGAGCGACATGCGCGTCCGCGTGATCCAGCGGATCGGCCGGCGCGGGCTGTCCTCGGCCTGTATCGAGGGGCTGTGCGCGACCGCCGCGCCCGTCGTCGCGGTGATCGACGGCGATCTGCAGCATGACGAGACGCTGTTGCCAAAGATGCTCGACCTCCTTCAGGCGGGCGATCACGACGTCGTGATCGGATCGCGCTTCGTCAGCGGCGGCGGGACCGGCGACTGGGATCGCGACCGCGTCGCCAAGTCCGCGCTCGCCACGCGGCTGTCGCGGCGCGTGCTCAAGGCGGATCTGAGCGATCCGATGAGCGGCTTCTTCGCGATCCGTACCGACGTCGCGCGCGCGCTTGCGCCCAGACTCTCGGCGATCGGGTTCAAGATCCTGCTCGACCTCCTGACCGCCGCGCCCGAGCCGCTGCGGTTCGCCGAGCTGCCCTATACCTTCCGCTGCCGGACCGAAGGGGAGAGCAAGCTCGATCACGTCGTCGCGCTGGAATATCTGATCGCGCTGTACGACCGGATGTTCGGGCGGTTCGTGCCGGTGCGGTTCGCGATGTTCTCGGCGATCGGCGTGCTCGGCATCGGCGTGCATATGGCGGTGCTCAGCGCGCTGTTCCTCGGGATCGGGACGTCGTTCCTGATCGGGCAGATCGGCGCGACGCTGGCCGCGCTGACGATGAACTTCTTCCTCAACAACGCGCTGACCTATCGCGACCGGCGGCTGAAGGGGTGGCGGCAGCTCGCCGATGGCTGGGTATCGTTCGCGCTGATCTGTTCGGTCGGCGCGATCGCCAATGTCGGGATTGCAGCGTTCATGCACGACGTGCGCAACGACGCCTGGGCGGTGTCGGCGATGATCGGCGTGTTGGTCGGCGCGGTGTGGAATTATGCGCTGTCATCCAGGTTTACCTGGGGGCGCTACTAGCGCACGCGACCCTCCGCGGGGGTTGTCATCACCGCCCGCCCCCGGCAAAGCGTCGCCATGAAGCGCAAGACCGGCCAAGATCGTTCGATCACCCAGAACTGGCGTCCGCAGACGCAGGCCATCCGCGGCGGCACCGCCCGCAGCGAATATGGCGAAACGTCCGAAGCCCTCTTCCTTACCTCGGGCTATTGCTACGACAAGGCCGGTGACGCCGCGGCGCGCTTTGCCGGCGAGCAGGACGGGATGACCTACTCCCGGCTCCAGAATCCGACGGTGCAGATGCTCGAGGAGCGGATCGCGCTGCTCGAGGGGGCCGAGGCATGCCGGTCGATGGCGACGGGCATGGCGGCGATGACCGCGGCGCTGCTGTGCCAGTTGCAGAGCGGCGATCACCTGGTCGGCGGCCGCGCGGCATTCGGATCGTGCCGCTGGCTGACCGATACGCTGCTACCCAAGTTCGGGATCGCCACGACGATCGTCGATGCGCGCGACCCGCAGGCGTTTCTCGACGCGGTGCGGCCCGAAACCAAGGTCTTCTTCTTCGAGACGCCTGCCAATCCGACGATGGACATCGTCGACCTGAAGGCGGTGTGCGACATCGCGCGCGAGCGCGGGATCACGACGGTCGTCGACAATGCGTTCGCGACACCGGCGTTGCAGCGGCCGATGGAGTTCGGCGCGGACGTCATCGCGTACAGCGCGACCAAGATGATGGACGGGCAGGGCCGCGTGCTCGCGGGTGCGGTGTGCGGGACAGAGGATTTCATCACCAACACGCTGCTGCCCTTCACGCGCAACACCGGGCCGACGCTGTCGCCGTTCAATGCGTGGGTCGTGCTCAAGGGGCTCGAGACGCTCGACCTGCGTATCCGCCGCCAGTCTGAGAATGCGCAGAAGGTCGGCGCGTTTTTGGAGACGCGCGTACCGCGGATGCTGCACCCCGGCCTCGCCAGCCATCCGCAGCACGAGCTCGCGATGCGTCAGATGGACGCGTGCGGCCCGATCTTCGCGTTCGAGGTCGAAGGGCGTGAACAGGCGCATGGCCTGCTCGATGCGCTGGAGCTGGTCGATATCTCAAACAATATCGGCGATTCGCGGTCGCTGATGACGCATCCTGCCTCGACCACGCACGCCAGCGTCTCGCCCGACAAGCAGGCTGAGATGGGCGTGACCGAGGGGCTGTTGCGGCTCAATGTCGGGCTTGAGGACGTGCGCGACGTGATCGACGATCTCGACCGGGCATTGGGCAAGGTCGGGCTGTGAAGGCGCTGTTCCCCAGTGCGGCGACGACGCGCGGGGTGACGGTGCGCGTCTCGGTCAGCTATCTGCCCGAACAGTCCGAGCCGCAGCGCGGGCGCTGGTTCTGGGCCTATCATATCCGGCTGGAAAATGACGGGCCCGGCGCGGTCCAGCTTCTGACGCGACACTGGATCATCACCGACGGGCATGGCGCGCGCCACACCGTCGAGGGCGAGGGCGTGGTCGGCGAACAGCCGCTGATCGAGCAGGGTGCGAGCTTCGACTATGTCTCGGGCTGCCCGCTGGCGACGCCGACGGGTGCAATGCGTGGATCCTACCGGATGGTCGATGATACCGGTGCGGTGTTCGAGGTGGCGATCCCGCATTTCTCGCTCAGCGCCCCGGCGGTGATTTCGTGAAGCGTACGCACCTGCCGCTGAACGGGCTGCGCGTGCTCGATGCGGCGGCGCGCCACCTGTCGTTCACGCGCGCCGCCGATGAGCTCGCGGTCACCCCCGCCGCGGTCGGGCAGCAGATCCGCGCGCTCGAGGACACGCTGGGCGTCGTGCTGTTTAGGCGGACCACGCGCGGGCTCGAGCTGACGCCCGAGGCCGAGGCGGGGCTCGGTCCGTTGCGCAACGGCTTCCTCCAGTTCGAGGAGGCGGTCCGTGCGATGCAGGCGGGGCAGACGTCCAAGTCGCTGACGATCGCCGCACCGCGCGACCTGACCGAGAAATGGCTGATGCCGCGGCTCGCCGAGATTGCTGCGGCGGATCCCGACCTGCGCTTCGTCCTGATCACCGCGGACGAGACGGTCGACTTTACCGAGGCCAATCTCGACCTCGCGATCCGCTGGGGCGATGGTCCTGGCGAGAATGAGGGCGAGGCGCTCGAATCCGAAGGGCTCGTCACGATCGCCGCGACCGGCAGCGCGTCCGAGGCGATCATCGCCTGGCCCGGCGCGCCCGCGCTCGACCCGGCGGCGGGGGATGCCACGGCACTCGTCCGCGTCGGTGATGCAGGGCTTGCGATCGATGCGGCGGCGGCGGGGCTCGGGCGGGCAACCGTGCCCGAACTGCTGGCGCGGCGCGGGCTCGATGCGGGGCTGGTCCGGATCATCGGCGACGCGCAGCCGTCGCGTGGCGGCTATTGGCTCGTCGCGCCGCTGCCGCAGTGGCGTCAGAAGAAAGTGCGCGCGCTCGTCGATGCGCTGATCGCTTGAGGCGTCGCGCGCTGCCCCATCCGGTGCTGGTGACGCCGCGGCTCCGGTTGCGTCGGCTCGTTCAGGCGGACGCGGTCGCGTTGCACCCGACGCTCGCCGACGCGGACCTGATGACCTATTCCGCGGATGGTCCGCTGACGTCGATCGAGGCGACGCGGCTCTATCTGGTCGAGGATGCCGCCGACGTGAACTGGCGCGCCTGGGCGATCACCCGGCACGGCGACGACCGGGCGATCGGCTGGGTGTCGGGCGGGCGGATGCGCGGGCAGGGGGTGACCGAGATCGGCTTCATCCTCGCGCGCGCGCACTGGGGCCGCGGCCTGGCTAGCGAGGCGGTATCGGCGGTGCTCGATCAGCTGTTTGCCGAGGGGCAGCACCGCGTGTTCGCCGATGCCGACAGCGAGAACCGCGCGTCGATCCTGTTGCTCGAACGGCTGGGGTTCCGGCGCGAACGGCTGCTGCGCGGCGAATGGGAGACGCATATGGGGCTGCGCGACAGCCTGATCTACGGGCTTCACGCCGATGACTGGCTGGCGGCGGCCCTGCCACAATCCGCGTAACGCGGTCACTTGAGCGAACCCGGTTGCTCGCCTAAGTCGGCGGCATGACATCGACGAACGACATCCGCCGCGGCTTCCTCGACTATTTTGGTTCGCAGGGACACCAGATCGTGCCCTCTGCGCCGCTCGTGCCGCAGAACGACCCGACGCTGATGTTCGTCAATGCGGGGATGGTGCCGTTCAAGAACGTCTTCACCGGCCTCGAATCGCGCCCCTATACGACCGCGACGTCCAGCCAGAAGTGCGTCCGCGCGGGCGGCAAGCACAATGATCTCGACAATGTCGGCTACACCGCGCGGCATCACACCTTCTTCGAAATGCTCGGCAATTTCTCGTTCGGCGATTATTTCAAGGAACAGGCGATCACGCATGCGTGGACGCTGCTGACCAAGGACTGGGGCCTGTCGCCGGACAAGCTGACCGCGACCGTCTATCACACCGACGACGAGGCGTTCGATCTCTGGAAGAAGATCGCCGGGCTGCCTGAGCACCGCATCATCCGCATCCCGACCAAGGACAATTTCTGGTCGATGGGCGACAACGGGCCGTGCGGGCCATGCTCGGAGATCTTCTACGATCACGGCGATCACATCCCCGGTGGCCCTCCCGGCAGCCCCGACGAGGACGGCGATCGCTTCGTCGAGATCTGGAACCTCGTGTTCATGCAATATGAGCAGGAAAATGCCGAGATCGTCGGCAATTTGCCCAAGCCCTCGATCGACACCGGCATGGGGCTCGAGCGGATCGCCGCGGTCATGCAGGGCGTCACCGACAATTACGATACCGACACGTTCAAGGCGCTGATCGCAGCCTCCGGCGCGCTGACGCATACCGCGACCGACGGCGCGAACACAGCCAGCCACCGCGTGATCGCGGATCACCTGCGCACCGCAGGCTTCCTGGTCGCGGACGGCGTGCTGCCTGCGAATGAAGGCCGCGGCTATGTGCTGCGCCGGATCATGCGCCGCGCGATGCGCCACGCGCATATCCTGGGCGCGAAGGAGCCGTTGATGCACCGGCTGGTGCCGTCGCTCGTCACCGAGATGGGCGCGGCCTATCCCGAGCTGTTCCGGGCGCAGCCGCTGATCGAGGCGACGCTGCAGCAGGAGGAGACGCGGTTCCGCCAGACGCTGGACAAGGGGCTGAAGCTGCTCGACGAGGCGACCGCGGACATGACCGAGGGGACGCTCGCGGGTGACGTCGCGTTCAAGCTCTACGACACCTATGGCTTCCCCTACGACCTGACTGAGGACGCGCTGCGCGAACGCGGGCTCGCGGTTGACCGCGAAGGCTTCGACACCGCGATGGCCGAGCAGAAGCGCGCCGCGCGTGCTGCGTGGAAGGGGTCGGGCGCCAAGGCCTCGGACGATATCTGGTTCGATATCGTCGAGCAGAGCGGCGGCACCGAGTTCCTCGGCTATGCCTCGGACACCGGCGAGGGCGAGGTCGTCGCCTTGGTCAAGGACGGCGCGCGCGTCGACCATGCGACGACGGGTGATACGGTGTCGATCGTCGTCAACCAGACGCCCTTCTACGGCGAGAGCGGCGGGCAGGTCGGCGATGCCGGGCACATCTCGACCGACACCGGGCTGCGCGCAAACGTCACCGAGACGTCGAAGCAGCTCGGCCGCGTGTTCGTCCATCATGCGATGATCGAGTCGGGCGGGATCAAGGTCGGCGATACGGTCAAGCTGCAGATCGACGTCGCGCGTCGTGCGGAGATCCGTGCCAACCACTCCGCAACGCATCTGCTGCATGAAGCGCTGCGCGAACGGCTCGGCAAGCATGTCGCGCAGAAGGGGAGCCTGGTCGCGCCCGATCGCCTGCGCTTCGACTTCTCACAGCCGGTCGCGATGACGCCCGCCGACATCGCTCAGGTCGAGGCCGATGTGAACGCGCAGGTCCGCGGCAATGGCGCGGTGACGACGCTGCTGATGACCCCCGACGACGCGATCGCGATGGGTGCGATGGCGCTGTTCGGCGAGAAATATGGCGACGAGGTCCGCGTCGTGTCGATGGGCTCGACCGACGAGGGCACCTATTCGATCGAACTGTGTGGCGGCACGCACGTAACCGCGCTCGGCGATATCGGGTTGTTCAAGGTCGTCGGCGAAGGCGCGGTGTCGAGCGGCGTGCGTCGCGTCGAGGCGCTGACCGGCGAGGCCGCGCGTGCCTATCTGACCGGGCGCGACGATCGCCTGCGTGAGGCGGCAGCGGCGTTGAAATCGACCCCCGACGAGGTGCCTGCGCGCGTCGCGGCGCTGATCGAGGATCGCCGGCGTCTCGAGCGTGAGCTGGCCGATGCGAAGAAGGCGCTGGCGCTCGGCGGCGGTGGTTCCGGTGAGGCGGCGGGACCCGAGCAGGTCGGCGGCGTGGCCTTTATCGGACAGGTGCTCAATGATTTCGAGGCGAAGGGCCTGCGCGGCGCGGTCGACGAGGCCAAGCAGCGGCTGGGGTCGGGGATCGCGATGCTCGTCGCGATCAACGACGGCCGCGCCTCGGTCGCGGTCGGCGTGACCGCGGATCTGGTCGCGAGCCATAATGCGGTCGACCTGCTGAAGATCGCGGTAGCCGCGCTTGGCGGGCAGGGTGGCGGTGGCCGTCCTGATATGGCGCAGGGCGGCGGGCCGGATGGGGACAAGGCGGCGGATGCGGTCGCGGCGGTGCGGGCGAAGCTGGCGGGCTGAGGGGCTTTTGTTCTGGGCCGTTCCCCCGCGGACGCGGGGGCCCAGCTAAGTACCGGCAGCGCCCGCTACCTTGGGCCCCCCGCCTTCGCGGGGGGAACAGTGAGTAGAGAGTTGTCAAATGCCCCCACACCACCCCGGCGAAGGCCGGGGCCCAGTTGGGAAGGCCGAGGTAACATAGGACCGTCCGTAGTTACTGCTGTCCCCCAACTGGGCCCCGGCCTTCGCCGGGGTGGGGTATGAGGTGGGCTGGTGGCGTCCTCACCCGATAAGGATCACGCCGCCCCGCGCACTGCCGCCAGCGTCGTCCCGGCGGTGATCGCCTCGATATCCGTGACCAGGTGCAGCAACCGCACCCCGCCGCGCGACATCGCCCGGTCCAGCGCCGCGGCGAAATCCTCGGTCTTGGTGACCGTCTCCGCCCAGCACCCATAGGCCCGGCCAAGCGCGGCGAAGTCGGGATTGCGCAGCGCGGTTCCCGACACCCGCCCCGGATATTCGCGCTCCTGATGCATCCGGATCGTGCCGTAGCCGCCATTGTCGACGACCAGCACCAGCATGTCCGCACGCTGCGCGACCGCGGTGGCCAGTTCCTGCCCGTTCATCAGGAAGCAGCCGTCGCCCGCCAGCGCGACCACGGTTCGTTCGGGATGCCGCAGCGACGCGGCGACCGCGGCGGGTACGCCGTAACCCATCGCTCCGGCGGTCGGCGCGAGCTGCGTTCCCGGCCCGGCATAGGCCCAGTAGCGATGCCACCAGCCCGAATAATTCCCCGCGCCGTTGCAGATGATCGCATCCGCGGGTAGCCGCTCGCGCATCGCCGCGACGCACGGCCCCAGGTCCATGACCAGATCGCGCGGCGCGGGCGTCGACCAGGCGCGCCACTCAGCATGCGCCTCCTGACCCGCGGTCCGCGGCGGCAGGTCGACCGCGAGCAGCGCCTCTGCGAATTCGGCCATCCCCGCACACACCGCGACGTCGGCGTGATAGCTGCGGTTCAGCTCTTCCGGATCGGGATGGACATGGACGATCCGCTGCCCCGGATGATCGGGCGTCACCAGCGCATAGCCATCGGTCGTCGCCTCGCCGAGCCGTGGGCCGACGACGAGCAGCAGATCCGCCGTCTTTACCCGCTCGACCAGCTTCGGATTGGGTCCATAGCCGAGATTGCCCGCCCAGACCGGGCAGGCGTTAGGGATCGCATCCTGCCGCCGGAACGCCGCGGCGACGGGAATCCCGTTGCGATCCGCCCAGGTCGAGAACGCCCCCGACGCCGCCGCATCCCAGCCCGCGCCGCCGACGATCGCCACGGGCCGTTCGGCGGTCGTCAACAGATCCGCGAGCAGGTCCATTATGTCCGCGTCGCACGCCTGCGCGACGCGCTCGACCCGCGGCCGATCGACCGCCTCGACCAGGTCGAGCAGCATGTCTTCGGGGAGTGCGAGCACCACCGGCCCCGGTCGTCCCGACATCGCGGTCGCATAGGCGCGCGCGACATATTCGGGGATCCGCCGGGCATCGTCGATCCGCGCCGCCCATTTGGCGATGGGCGCGAACATCGCCTGGAAATCAATTTCCTGGAACGCCTCGCGGTCACGCGTGCCGCGGTCGATATCGCCGACGAACAGGATCATCGGCTGCGAATCCTGCATCGCGACATGCACGCCGATCGACGCGTTGGTCGCGCCGGGCCCGCGCGTGACGAAGGCGATGCCGGGGCGGTGCGTCAGTGTGCCGTCCGCGCACGCCATGAACGCCACGCCGCCTTCCTGCCGGCACACCACCGTCTCGATGGCGGGCGTGTCGTGAAGCGCGTCGAGCACCGCGAGGAAGCTTTCGCCGGGCACGGTGAAAATACGGTCGCAGCCTTGCGCGACGAGTTGGTCGACGAGAATTTGGCCGCCGGTACGCTGGGTCATGACAATCTCCTGCCGCCACCGTAGCCCGGCAATCGTCACCAAGTCGAGAACGCCCGCCCGACATTGCCGTCCACTGCCCGGCGCATTATGCCGCGGTAAAGACGATAGGAGGATGCATGGCGAACAAGCGCTACACCGACGCGGCGGCGGCACTCGAGGGTGTGCTGTTCGACGGGATGACGATCTGCGCGGGCGGGTTCGGGCTGTGCGGCATCCCCGAGCGGCTGATCGACGCGATCGAGGCGTCGGGCGTCAAGGACCTGACGATCGCGAGCAACAATGCCGGGATCGACGGGCAGGGTCTCGGCAAGCTGCTCCGTTCGCGCCAGGTGAAAAAGATGATCTCGTCCTATGTCGGCGAGAACAAGGAATTCGAGCGGCAATATCTGAGCGGCGAACTCGAGGTCGAGTTCTGTCCGCAGGGGACGCTTGCCGAGCGTTGCCGCGCGGGCGGCGCGGGCATCCCGGGCTTCTACACCAAGACCGGCGTCGGCACTTTGGTGGCCGAGGGCAAGGAGGTGAAGAGCTTCGACGGGCAGGATTATATCCTCGAACGCGGCATCCGTGCGGACCTGAGCATCATCAAGGGCTGGAAGGCGGACGAGAGCGGCAACCTGATCTTCCGCAAGACCGCGCGCAACTTCAACCAGCCGATGGCGACCGCGGGCAAGATCTGCGTCGCCGAGGTCGAGGAAATCGTCCCCGTTGGCAGCCTCGATCCCGATACGATCCACCTGCCGGGGATCTATGTGAAGCGGATGATCGTCGGCGCACCCTACGACAAGAAGATCGAATTTCGCACCGTTCGCGAGCGGGTCTCCGCGTGAAACCAAACCCGATAGTGCGCCGCAAGCGCGGCCATTTTCCCTGGACCGCTGCGCTCGCAGGATCACTGGTTCTGCAAGGGTGCGTCAGCGTGACCTCGCCGACCGCGATCGTCTCCGCACCGGTGACCGTCGACGGCGTCCCGGCGGGCATGCAGTATCTCTACGCCTCGGGCGAGGCCGCCGCTGCCAGCATCCAGGCATGGAACGCGCTCGTCGGCTATGTCCGGGCGCAGCGCACGCCGACATCGGTCGTCCTAGCGCCCGGCGCGACGCTCGCCGCGCCGCGCTGGACCGCATGCGGCAGCAAGGCGAAGGCCGCGGTGTTCGACGTCGACGAAACCGTGCTGCTCAATCTCGGCTTCGAATATGATGCGTCGACGGGGCGGCCCTGGTCCGAACCGCGCTGGCAGGAGTGGGAGCGCACCGGCATCAAGCAGGTCGCGCCCGTTCCTGGCGCGCTCGCCGCACTGACGCAGTTGCGCGCGATGGGCGTGACGGTGGTCTTCAACTCCAACCGCGCCGCCGCCAATGCCGCGCAGACCCAGGCGGCGATCGAAGCTGCAGGGCTTGGCCCCGCCCGCCACGGCGAGACCTTGTTCCTAGCCGGCGACGACGCGACCGGATCAAAGAAGGACGGCCGCCGCGCGACGATCGCCGCCCGATATTGCGTCGTCGCGATGGGCGGCGACCAGCTCGGCGATTTCAGCGACCTATTCAACGCAGGGCAAACCCCCGCCGCGCGGCGTGCGGTGGTGCAGTCGCCCGCGATCACCGCGAAATGGGGGGCAGGGTGGTTCGTGCTGCCCAACCCCGTCTACGGCACCGCGCTGAAAGGCAGCCGTGACGAGGTCTTTCCACCCGCGATCCACTGGGCGCCGACACAGGGAATCCACTGATGACCGACCACCCCAACGCGATCAAACTCGATCCCGGCGCCGCGCTGACGGACGAATCGGTCGAGGTCGCGCGGATCTGGATCACCAACAATGCAGGCAGCAACGTACTGATCGACGCGGGCATCCTCGAAGATCCGACCGTGTTCGGCTACCTCCTCGCCGACACGATCCGTCACGCCGCCCGCGCCTATGCGGGCACCTGGGGCATCGCCGAGGATGCCGCGCTGCAGGCGATCGTCGACGGCGTCAGCGCCGAACTGCGCGACCAGGTCACGACCATCACCACCATCCAGGAAGGAACGCTCAACTGATGCCGTGGGATCGCAACCAGATGGCGGCGCGGGCCGCACAGGAACTGAAAGACGGCTATTACGTCAATCTCGGCATCGGCATCCCGACGCTCGTCGCGAACAACATTCCCGACGGCATGACCGTCACGCTCCAGTCGGAGAACGGGATGCTCGGGATCGGGCCGTTCCCCTATGCGGGCGAAGAGGATGCCGACCTGATCAACGCGGGCAAGCAGACGATCAGCGAACTGCCGTCGTCGGTCTATTTCAGCTCGTCCGACAGCTTCGCGATGATCCGCGGCGGGCATATCGACCTGACGGTGCTCGGCGCGATGGAGGTCAGCGAAGACGGCGATATCGCCAACTGGATGATCCCTGGCAAGATGATCAAGGGCATGGGCGGCGCGATGGATCTGGTCGCGGGCGTCAAGCAGATCATTGTCGTCATGGATCACACCGCCAAGGACGGGACGCCGAAGTTCATCCCGTCCTGCTCACTGCCGCTGACCGGCAAGAACGTGGTCGACATGATCGTCACCGACCTGGCGGTGTTCCAGCGTAGCGACCATGATTCGCCATTCAGGCTGGTCGAACTCGCGCCCGGCGTGACCGCGGACGAGGTCGCGGCCAAGACCACCGCGCGCTATACCGCCTGATGGGCTATACGCTTGTCACCGCGAACCGGAATTATTCTAGCTGGTCGCTCCGTCCGTGGGTGTTGATGCGGGCGCTGGGGATCGCGTTCGAGGATCGGATCGAACCCTTTCTCGCGCCCGAAAATTACGACGCGTTCCGGATGTTCTCGCCGACCGGGCAGGTGCCGGTGCTGATCGATGGCGAGCGGACGGTGTGGGATTCGCTGGGGATCGCGCTCTACCTCGCCGAGCGGCACGATGGCGTCTGGCCGTCCGATCACGACGCGCGCGCATGGGCGGTCTGCGCGGCGGCAGAGATGCATGGCGGGTTCGCGGCGTTGCGCAACGAGCGGACGATGAACGTCGGCGTCCGCGTCGATCCGGTCCGCGGCAGTGACGCGCTCGACCGCAACGTCGCGCGCATCACCGAACTCTGGGCGGAAGGTCTCGATCGGTTCGGCGGGCCCTGGCTCGCAGGCGCCGACTTCACCGCCGTCGACGCCTTCTTTGCGCCTGTCGCGTTTCGCGTCCGCACCTACGGGATCGATGTCGGTCCGCAGGGCCTTGCGTGGGTCGAGCGGATCATCGCGCATCCGGCGATGCGCGAATGGGAAGACGCCGCGCTCGGCGAGACGTGGCGCGAGGCAGGGCACGAGGCCGAACTGGCAGCGAGCGGATCGATTACCGCAGATTTTCGCCGCTGATGCGCCGCGTTGCCATTGTCATCGCGCTGGTCGTGATCCTGATTGCGGGCACGGCGTTCACTGCGGGGCCCGGCACGCTCAGCCTCCTAGATGGCGTGATGGGCGGCGGCCGCGGCACTGCGCGGGTGCGGGAGGGCGTTCCGTTCGGCACGCATGGCCAGAAACTCGACGTGTGGCGGCCATCGGGCGGCGTGAAGACGGGGCTGCCGGTGCTGATCTTCTGGTATGGCGGCGGCTGGGTGCACGGGTCGCGCAGCGCCTATGCGTTTGCCGCGCGGGCCTATGCGAAGGCGGGCTACGTCGTCGTCATGCCCGATTACCGCAAGGTGCCAGACGTCCGCTTCCCCGCCTTCCTGCAGGATGGCGCCGAGGCGGTGAAGTGGACGCGCGATCATATCGAGGCGTCGGGCGGCGACCCGAACCGGATCGCAGTCGCCGGTCACTCCGCAGGGGCGTACACGGTCGCGATGCTGACGCTCGACCCGCGCTGGTTGCGTGCGGAAGGTGTCGATCCGCGGATCATCAAGGCCGCGGTCGGCTTGTGCGGGCCCTATGACTTCTACCCGTTCACCGCCAGGCGCGCGATCGACGCGATGCAGGGGGCGGCGGATCCCGTGATGACCCAGCCGATCCACTTCGCGCGACGCGATGCGCCGCCGATGCTGCTCGTGTCGGCGGGCGACGACACGCAGGTGAAGGCGCACAATGCCGACAACCTGACGGCCAAGCTGACCGCGCTCGGTGCACCGGTGCGGCATGTCGACTATCCGGGGCTCAGCCATGAGGATGTGGCGATGGCGCTGTCCAAGCCGTTCCGCGGCAAGGCGCCAGTGCTGGCGGACAGCGTGGCATTCCTGAACCGGACGATGCGCTGACCGCATCCGATTGTCCGAGCTACGGGGGGCGAGGATGACGACGGACGAGCAAGAACACCGCCACCCTCGTTGACAGGACGGAGCCCTGCCGCCCCGACCTTGACCTGCCGCCGGACTTTTTTGTGTCCGGCGGCGGGCTTGCGGCCTTACCAGATTCGGACGCGGTTCGCGGGCGCCAGATATTGCGCGTCCCCGGGCTTCACGTCGAACGCCTTGTACCAGGCGTCGACGTTGCGCAGCGGGTTGATCGCACGGATCTGCCCCGGCGAATGCGGATCGCTGACGAGCTGCTGGCGCAGCGCCTCGGTGCGGAACAGCGTACGCCAGACCTGACCCCAGCCGAGGAAGAAGCGCTGGTCGCCGCTATAGCCGTCGAGCACGGGAGCAGGCTTGCCGCCGAGCGACGTGTGATAGGCGTCGAGCGAGATCAGCACGCCACCGAGATCGCCGATATTCTCGCCCATCGAGGCGCGGCCGTTGATCTTCACGCCGGGCAGACCCTCGAACGTATAGGCCTCGTACTGCGCGCCGAGCTTGACTGCCTGTGCCTCGAACTTGGCGGCATCCTGCGCGGTCCACCAGTCGCGCAGCACGCCCTTGCCGTCGGACTTGCGACCCTGATCGTCGAACCCGTGGCTGATCTCATGCCCTATCACGCCGCCGATGCCGCCATAATTGACCGCCGGATCTGCATCGGGATCGAAGAACGGCGGCTGGAGGATCGCGGCGGGGAAGACGATCTCGTTCTTCACCGAGTTGTAATAGGCGTTCACGGTCTGCGGGGTCATGCCCCATTCGGCCTTGTCGACCGGACCGCCCATGCGGTTGCGGCGATAGTCCCATTCGAACCGCCCGGCGCGCTCGACATTGCCGATCAGGTCGCCCGGGGTGATCTGCAGCGCGCTATAGTCACGCCATTTGTCAGGATAGCCGACCTTCACGCTGAAATTGGCGAGCTTGGCCTGCGCTTCCTGCTTGGTCGCGGCACCCATCCAGGGCAGGCCGTCGATCCGCCCGCGCAGCGCGATCCGCAAGTTTCCGACGAGCTCGTCCATCTTGGTTTTCGATGCCGGCGGGAAATAGAGCGCGACGTAATCGCGGCCGATCGCCTCGCCCAGCGCGCGTTCGGTGACGTTGATCCCGCGCTTCCAGCGATCGCGCTGTTGCGGCTGGCCGTTGAGGAATTTCGAACGGAAGTCGAAATTCGCGTCGACGAACCGCTTCGACAGCAGGGGCGCGATGTCGTCGGCGGTGCGGAACGCCTGCCACGCCTTCAGCGTGTCGAGATCGGTGGTGGCGAAGACCTCGGCGATCTTCGGGAAAGCCGTGTTCTGCGCGACGATCGCGCGGTTGGCCTTGTCGATGCCCGCGGCGGTCCAGAATTTGGCCCAGGGGAAGCCGGGCGCCTGCGCCTGAAGCTGCGCGAGCGTCATCGGATTGTAGGTCTTGTCGCGGTCGCGACTCTGCGCGCGGGTCCAGTGTGCCTGCGCGATCCGCGTCTCCATCGCGACGATCTTTGCCGCGGCGGCCTGCGCATTCGGCCAGTTCGCCATGCCGAGCATCTGCGCGACATAGGCCTGGTAGCGTACGACCTGCGGAGCGAATTTCGGATCGAGATAGAGGTCGCGATCGCCGAGCCCGAGGCCCGACTGGCGCAGATACAGCGCGTAGATATCGGGCTGCTTGGCGTCGTCATTGACGCCAGGCCCGAAGAAGCTGGCGCCGAACCCGCCCATCGACTTGCCCATCAGCACCGCGACATCGTCCTTCGTCGTCGCGGCCTTTACCGGGGCGAGCCGCTCCAACAGCGGTGCGGCGTCGGCACGCTCGATCGCGGCTTCGTCCATGAAGCCCTGGTAGAGCGTCGCGACCTTGGCGCGATCGGGGTTGGCGGCGTCGCCGGGCTTATAGCCCTCGACCAGCGTGCGCATGCGTGCCTCGGACAGGTCGCGCAGCACCGCGAACGCGCCATAGGACGAGCGGTCCGCGGGGATCTGCGTTGTCTTGACCCAGCTGCCGTTCACATAGTCGAACCAGTCGTTGCCGGGCTTTACGCTCTTGTCCATGCCGGCAAGGTCGAAGCCCCAGCGGCCATAGCGCGTCGCGGCGGCCGCATCGGCTGCGGGCGTGCCCGATGCCGCGTCCTGCGGCAGGATCGATTCGAGCGTGCACGCTTCGTCGATACAGGCGTGAAGGTCCTGCGCGGTGGCGGGCGTGGCGGCGGCAATGGCGATCAGCGAGACAAGAACGGCGAACTTCGATTTCACAAGGCGATCTCCGGGGGAGGGCCAGACCGGGACCGGCAGGCCATGGACGAGAAAGTGCAACAGCGCTGTCGTTTGTGCAATCCTTCTATGTTCCCCGTGCGTTGCGCGTGCCGGCTGTGCGCCGGGCTGCTTTGCGCCTATCGAGCGGGCACGATGATTTTGCGGCAAATGGGGGCAGGATGACACGTATCGCGGGACCGGACGATCATGTCGTCATCGTCGGGGGCGGATTTTCGGGCACGTTGCTGGCGATCAACCTGATGCGGCACGGCGGGCCGCGCGCGACTTTGGTCGAGCGACGCCAGCGCCAGCTCGCACGCGGCGTCGCCTATAGTGCAGCGCATCCGAGCCACCTGCTCAACGTGCGCGCGGGCAACATGAGCGCGCTCCCCGACGATCCCGACCATTTCGTCCGCTGGCTCGAAGCGCGCGGTGACGGCGACCGCAAGACGTTCGTGCCGCGCACGACCTACGGCCTGTATCTGCGCGAGATGCTCGACGCGACGATCGCGCAGGCGGCGGGACGGCTGGTGCTTGCGCAAGGGGAGGTCTGCGCGATCGACTTCGCCGGGACCGACAGGCTTGCGGTGACGATGGCGGATGGCAGCGCGATTGCCGCGGACAGTGCGGTGCTCGCGCTCGGCAACCTGCCGCCGCACACGCCGCCGGGGCTCAACCCCGACGACCTTCCGCCCGGACGCTATAGCGCGGATCCCTGGGCGTCGGACATTGGCGAGGGGCTCGGGCCGGACGACACGGTCGTGCTGGTCGGGACCGGGTTGACCGCGATCGACGCCGCGCTGCTGCTCGATGCCGGCGGATTTTCGGGGCAGATCCTGGCAGTGTCGCGGCGCGGGCTCTCACCGCGGCGGCATGTCGATGGCGCGCCGCCCGCGCGCGTCCTCGACAAGCCGCAGGGGGATGTGTCGGCGATCGTCCGGCACGTCCGCGACCGTGCCAAGGCGGATGGCTGGCGCGCGGCGGTCGACGAGCTTCGCCCCGTGACCCAGATGCTCTGGGCCGCCGCCCCGACGCAGCAGCGCGCACGGTTCCTGCGGCACGCGCGACCCTATTGGGACGTCCACCGGCATCGGCTGGCGCCGGAGGTCGCGGACCGGGTCGATGCGCTGGTCTCGACCGGGCGGCTCCGGTTCACAGCGGGAAAGATCGTGTCCGCCGCGGCAGCCGGTGATGCCGCCGACCTCAGCTGGCGGCCCCGCGGTTCGGACCAGGCGGTCGTCACGCGGGCGGCGCGGATCGTGAACTGCACCGGGCCGCAGGGCGACCTGATGCGATCGAGCGAGCCGCTGATCCGGCATCTGATCGCCGACGGGGCGATCCGGCCCGACCCGCTTCGCCTGGGGGTCGACGTCGATGCCCAGTCACAAGCCATCGGCCGCGACGGGCATGCCGAAAAACGGCTTCACTGTATCGGGCCGATGACCCGCGGGGGGTTGTGGGAGGTCGTCGCGGTCCCCGATATCCGTCAGCAGAGCTGGGATCTGGCGAGGCGCTTGTCGAACGCGCAATGGGTAGGCGGCGAGGGGCTCTAGGCTCGCCGGACGCTCTACGCTGCCAGCATCATGCAATGCTGGCAGCGCATGGGCTCAGAACCGGAACGCCGCGGTGGCGCGCAGGCTGTGCCAGCGAAACTTCTCGTCGCTGCGGCGGAAATCGGTGCCGCTGGTGTTTGGCGCGATCAGGAACGGGTTGTTCGCCAGCAGAACCGGGCTGCCGGCCAGCGCCGTGCCCGCGGTCACGCGAACGCGCGCATCGTCATCCTGATACTGGTGGAACATATATTCCATGCCGATCGAGATATTCTTGGTCAGCTTCTGCTCGATGCCGCCGCCGCCGAGAATGCCCCACTGGTTCTTCGAGCCAGTCGCCGAAAACGCGTTCGCCGTGTTCGTCGTGAAGAACAGATTGTCGATCTTGGCATAGCCTGCACCGAACGTGCCGTAGAACAGCGTGGTGTTGGCAGCATAGCCCAGACGGCCGCGGGCGGACGCTTCCCACTTCAGCTTGCGCGCCATCGTGTAGCTCGCAGGCGTGGTCGAGAAGCCCGACGTGCTGTCGGTGATGTCGCTCGTGCCGAATTCGCCGACGACACCGACGACGATGTTGCCGCGCTGAACGTCGAGGCCCGCACGACCATAATAGGCCCAACCATCGTCGTCGTTACGGCAACCGGAAGCCGCGGCACCGGTCCGCGCCGAGCCGTTGCAGAAGCCCGGCGAGAAGGCGTTGGCGCCGGTGATGGTGTTGACGCTGTCGTTGAAGTTGCCGTCGCCGTTGCGGTCGAACAGGATCGACGAGCCGACGTCGTTGCCCTGCACGTCATACCCACCGGCCGCGCCGATATAGACGCCCGAGAACGGACGATCTTCGGTGGTTTCCTGCGCGGCGGCCGGAACGGCAAAAAGGCCCGCGACGGCGAGGCCGGCGAGCGCGGTCAGTTTCATGTAATGCTTCATGGTCGTTCCCCAAACGAGGGGCCGCGACGCGCCCAATGTGCGCCGCGGCCCAGGTTGTCCTGTTTCAGTTCGTGACGACGATCACGCGTTGGCGCCGCTGGTCCGCAGTGCATCGGTGCGGTTGTTGGTGCCGTTGGGGAAGAAGCCCCCGCCGATCTTTGCGGTGTTGGTCAGATAGGCGATGTTGTGCACCTGTGCGACCGACCGGCTGAACGCCAGGCCGTTGGCGTCGGTCGGGACGATGTTCGACACGGTCGGATCGGTGCCGGTGATGCCCTGATCGATGTCGCCGATGATGCCCGTCGTGGCGTTGGTGACGGTCCCGTCCAGGCTGTCGCGTGCGTCGCTGATCTGGTTTGCGGCGGTACGCAGCGACGGCGTCTGTAGCCCCTTGCGGTACAGGATCGTGCGGATCAGGCCAGCGTGATACGCCTCTGCCGCGAGGATGCCAGCGGCCGCCTCGAGATAGGTCTTGTTACCGATCAGCGTGGCGCCGCCCTTGTACGCCGAGACGCCGACATCCTCGAAGATGAACGCGCCGAGCAGGAAGCTGTTGTCGTCGGCATACGGGTCGAACACGCCCGTGGACGGAACGACCCCTGCCGCACGTGCGGCCAAGGTGAAGGCGCCCGGCGCAGCCGCGGTGCCGGCAGAGATGTCCAGTGCAGGCTGTGCGACCGCTGCAGTGCCGAGTGCCCGGCGCAGGAAGGCGACGTGCGCGACTTCGTCGATGGCGATTTCGCGTGCATATTCACGGACGATCGCGTCCTGGAACGGCACCTGTCGGCCACCCGTCACGGCGCCCTGAGTCCCGGTACCGGTCAGCAGGCTGGCGTTGAGGCCAACGCCGAACGTCGCGAATGCGTAGAACTGCGCCTCGAGATATTCGAGGTTGAGCGCGAAGTTCAGCACGTCGGCATCGGTGATGGCCGATCCCGTTGCGGGTGTCGGCGTGGGCGTCGGCGACGGCGCGAGATCGGCATCGTCATTGCCGCAGGCCGCGAGCAGCGAGGCACCGCCGACGGCAAGCGCGCTGCCACCGGCAAAGCGCAGGAAGCCGCGGCGTTCGTTGCGCCGGGCGGCGATGGCGTCGAATATTTCGAGCTTGGTATTGAGGTCGGTCATTGGGTTAATCCCCTGAATAGCAAAGAAAGCTTACGGCAGAGCTGAAGCGGTTCAGGCTGCTGCGGTGCTCGTCTTGATGTTGCCGTTCATGCCTGCCGGGAAGAACCCGCCCGCGGCCACTGCGCCACTGTTCAGGTACACGATGTTGAGCACCTGGCTCACCGAGCGGCTATAGGCGACACCGTCGGCGTCGAGCGGCACGATGTTCGACACGGTCACCGCCGCCTGGGTGGCGGACAGGTTGATCGGAGTCGCGCTGTAGGACGAGATGCCCTGGTCGATATCGTTTGCGCCGAAGATCGTCGTGTTGGCGCCACCGCCGTCGAGGCTGTCGCGCGCGCGCGAAATGGCATCGGCGGAGGTCCGCAACGACGGCACGTCGATACCCTTGCCGTACAGCGTCGTGCGGACGATCGCGGCATGATAGGCCTCGACCGCGAGCAGGCCGGCCGCGGCATCGAGGAACGTCTTGTTCGTGAGCAAGGGGGCGGCACCCTTGTAGGCGGTGACGCCGACATCCTCGAAGATGAACGCGCCGAGCAGGAACGCCTCGTCCGAGCCATAGGGATCGAAGGCGGTGCCGGCCGGCACGAGCCCGGCGGCCTGCGCGGCGACCGAGAAGGCGCTGGTCGGCGAGACGCTGACGTCGATAACCGGCTGTGACACGGTCGAGCTGCCGAGCGCAGTGCGCAGGAACCTGACATGCGCGATTTCGTCCTGTGCGATCTCGCGTGCATATTGCTCGACGATGGGATCGGTGAACGCGACCTTGCGGCCGCCACGAACGGCACCCTGCGTACCGCTGCCGGTTAGCAGAGCGTTGTCGAGCCCCGTGCCATAGGCCGCATAGGAGTAGAATTGCGCCTCGAGATATTCGAGGTTGAGCGCGAAGTTCAGGACGTCGGCGTCGGTCACCGACTGAGCTGCGGCGGCGCTCGAAAGGGATAAAGCGGTTGCGCCGGCTGCCGTGATCGCAGCGGCACCAAGTGCGTTTTTAAAGAACTCACGCCGGTCGTTGCGCCGTTCGACACGGGCATCGAGGGCATCGATCAGATGGGTTGATTGGGTCATTGGCTTCATCTCCCTGAACCAGGCACGTCGGCACACGGTCGGCCTCGATCGCCTCTGGCGGGCGATCCTGTGTGCACAACGGTTCAAGAAACGGGAGCTGGGAGATAAAGTTGCAACTAAATGGGATACTTGGGCAAACTTCTCCAAATACACTAATCGCGCGCAATATTTTCAGTAATGCTGCACCACAGCATTTATAGCACCATTCAGGATGGCGGGCTTAACTTGTCCTGTGTACGGGTCGCAAAATCCGTGGCGTCATGGCGTTCGTGGAGTTGGCTCGCAGGATCGCCCATGACGCGGTTGACCATGCGGCCACGCTGGACCGCGGGGCGTGCGCCGATCGCATCCGCCCAGCGCTTCACGTTCGGATAGTCCTGGACCTGGAGAAACTCACCAGCGTCGTAGAGCTGCCCCTGCACCAGCGCCCCGTACCAGGGCCAGGCGGCCATGTCGGCGATCGTATAGGCGGCGCCGGCCAGATACGCGCTGTCGGCGAGACGGCGGTCGAGCACGTCGAGCTGACGCTTGGCCTCCATCGCGAACCGGTCGATCGCGTACTCGATCTTGACCGGCGCATAGGCGTAGAAATGGCCGAAGCCACCGCCGACGAACGGGCCGCTGCCGACCTGCCAGAACAACCAAGACAGGCAGGTCGCGCGCGCCGCCGGTTCGGTCGGCAGGAACGCGCCGAACTTCTCCGCGAGATGCATCAGGATCGCGCCGGATTCGAAGATCGGCAGCGGCGCCGTGCCGCTGCGATCCATGAGCGCCGGGATCTTCGAATTGGGATTGATCTCGACAAAGCCGCTGCCGAACTGGTCGCCTTCGTTGATCCGGATCAGCCAGGCGTCATATTCGGCGCCTGCATGGCCGAGCGCGAGCAGCTCCTCGAGCATGATCGTGACCTTCACCCCGTTCGGTGTGCCGAGCGAATAAAGCTGCAACGGGTGGCGCCCGACCGGTAGCTCCTTGTCATGCGTCGATCCGGCAACCGGGCGATTGATCGCGGCGAACCGGCCGCCATTGTCGCGGTTCCAGGTCCAGATTGCCGGGGGGGTATAGGTCGGGGCGTCGGTCATCGGGCTGCTCCGTGCATCGATAGGGTGGGCTCGGGTTCGGTCTCGACGATCCTAACGCTTAGACGCCGTGATAGTCGCGATACCATCGGATGAAGCGTGGCACGCCCTCGGTGATGCTGGTGGTGGGAGCGAAGCCGAGATCGTTGCCGATCGCGCTGACATCGGCGCAGGTGCGCACGACATCGCCCGCCTGCATCGGTAGGTCCTGGCGGATCGCCTTGCGTCCGATCGCCTGCTCGAGCACGTCGATGACCTCGCCCAGCTGTTCGGCGCGACTGTTGCCGATATTGTAGACGCGGTGCGGCCCCATGCTGCCGCCGGGCTTCGCCTGGCCGTCATCCGCGGGCGGGGCATCGAGCGCGGCGACGATGCCGGCAACGATGTCGTCGATATAGGTGAAGTCGCGCTCCATCCGGCCTGCGTTGAACACCGGAATCGGTTCGCCGGCGAGGATCGCTTTGGTGAAGATCCACATCATCATGTCGGGACGACCCCAGGGGCCGTAGACGGTGAAGAAGCGCAGCCCGGTCTGCGGCAGGCGATAGAGATGCGCATAGCTCTCGCTCATGAGCTCGTTCGACTTCTTCGTCGCGGCATAGAGCGACAGCGGGCGGTCGGTGCGATCCTCGACGCGGAAGGGCACGCTGTCATTGCCGCCATAGACCGACGAGGACGAGGCGTAGACCAGGTGCCGGACCTGCCGTGCGCGCGCGAGTTCGAGGATGTTGAGATGCCCGACCAGATTGGCCCGGGCATAGGCCATCGGATTCTCGATCGAATAGCGGACGCCGGCCTGCGCGCCGAGATGGACGATCCGGTCGATGTCGAGCCCTGCCACCGCCGCGTCGAGCGCGGGCGTGTCCGCGAAATCGAGCTTGGCGAAGGTGAAGGCCGCGCCGTGCCGGTCGCGCAGATAGGCGAGCCGCGCCGCCTTGAGCGCGGGGTCGTAATAGGCGTTGCATTCGTCGATGCCGAACACCGTTTCGCCACGTGCCAGCAACGCGTCCGCGACATGCATGCCGATGAAGCCGGCGGCGCCGGTTACGATCACTGTCATCGCTGTTCTTTCCTGATGGGTTCGGCGGCACCGAGAAGCGATGTCGGTACCAGTGTCAACCCCATCAATTCTGCATCCCTGCTGTGCCGCGCGAGGTGGCGCGAGCGCGACGTCCATCATCGGGACGGCGGCGGTGGCCGGTCTTCAATGTCGAGACCCGGCAAAGAAAGGGCAAAGTATTGAATCCAACCAATACTGGGAGAGATTATAGGACAACTAGCATTTCGCTGCAAAGCAGTATAGCCATAGGCCGCAAGCGCGCGGATACTTCCGTACAGAAGCGAGTGGATGGTATGAACGTAGATCAAGTTTTTGGTGGAACACACTCTCCGGGTGTATCGCCGGAAAAATTTGCGATGCCACCGGGAATGCGGATGCGGTATGACTTGCCTCAGGCAAGCCTTGCCGAATGCCTGACCGGATATGCAATCTATTCGGCCAGTGATCGCAATCCGCTCGTCAACTGGTATCTACCTGCACCAGTTATGATTTCTATTCTGGCGGATGCGGGGCCGATCACCGTCGCGATCGGCAATCACCGGTTCGGGCCGCTCGAGCGTGCCAGTCTCTACGGCCCGACCAGCCGCGCGTTTCGCACCGTCACACATGGCGGCGTCGCCGTTGGGATCGGAATCAGCGCGATCGGCTGGTCCCGGATGACGTCGCGGCTGGCGGGTGACTTCCGCAACCGCATCGTGCCGCTCGAGACGCTGCTCGGTCCGGAAGTGTCGCGCCGGCTGACGACGGGGCTCGACGCGCTGTCCGACGATGCGATGATCAAGCCGTTCCTCGACGACGTGCTGGAACCGCTGTTTCAGCGCCGGCACCCGCAGGAGGAACTGATCCGTGCGTTTGCCGCGCTGACGGTGACCGACGGGGTGATCGAGATGCAGGATGTCGCCGACCGACTGGGGATCGAGACGCATGCGCTCAGGCGGCTTGCCACCCGCCATTTCGGCATGCTGCCCAAGATGCTGCTGCGGCGTGCGCGCTTCCTGCGGTCGTTCATCCGGCTGATCCGGCCCGATGGCCATGTCGATTATTCAGCGATCGACAGCAGCTATTTCGACGCGTCGCATTTCCTGCGCGACGCGACGACGTTCCTCGGCACGACGCCGCGGCGTTTCCTCGCATCGGAGACGCTGTTCCTGAAATCCAGCCTGCGTGCTCGCGCGGCGGTGATCGGTACGCCGACGCAGGCGCTGCACATCCCGACGCCCCCGGTCAGTGTCAGCAGCATCATCCGCACCGTACATGACGGCCGTGGCCGCCGCGACGAGCTGACAAGCTAGCCGCAGCGGCACATCCGGTTGGCCCTTCGGTCGCCGATATGCGTTATGTCGAGGGTGACGCAGATCGGACACGCGGATGATGCAGGAAGTTGAATTGAAGCTCGTCCTGACGGCGGACGCCGCGGACCAGGTCGCGCGCGAACTGCCGTCGGATGACGCGACCCGTACCACGATGCTCGAGGCGATCTATTTCGATACGCCCGTGCAAACGTTGCGGGAGCACGGCGCGTCGCTGCGGATCCGGCGCGCGGGCGATAGGCGGATCCAGACGATCAAGATCGACCCGGCAAAGGGCGCGGGGTTGTTCTCGCGCCCCGAATGGGAACGGCCGGTCACGGACGATCGTCCGCGTCTCGACGACACCACGCCGGTCTTCGCGCTGCTCGACGGGACCACCGAACGGCTCGCGCCGGCCTTCACCGTGTCGGTCGAACGACGCAGCTGGGAGATCAGCGAGAACGGGGCGGAGATCGAACTCGTGCTGGACCGCGGGATGGTCCGGGTCGGCGAGCGGCAGTCGCCGGTCTGCGAAGTCGAGATTGAACTCAAGCGCGGCGACCCGATCGCGCTGTTCACGCTGGCCCGCCGGATCGCCGATATGGTGCCGCTGCGGCTCGGCGTCGTGACCAAGTCCGAGCGCGGTTACGGCCTGACCGGGCCGGTGCGTCGCGCCTTCAAGGCCGAGCCGGTGTCGCTCGATGTCGACGCGACGACGATCGAGGCGCTCCGGACGGTTGTTGGCGTCTGCCTGCGGCATTATCGGCTAAACGAGACGATCCTGCTGGAGACGCGCGCGCCGGAGGCGCTGCACCAGGCGCGAGTTGCATTGCGGCGGACACGCGCCGCGCTCGGGCTGTTCAAGCGCGTGCTGGGACGCGAGCAGACGGCGCATTTCCGGTCCGAGCTGCGCTGGCTGGCGCAGACGCTGGGGCAGGCGCGCGATCTCGACGTATTGGCGGACACGGCGGCGGCGAAGCTGGGCGCGGGCGACGTCTTTGACCGGATCGAGGCGGCGCGCGGTCTGGCCTATGACGAGGTCGATGTGGCGCTGGAGTCGTCGCGCGTGCGGGCGGTGATGCTCGATCTGACGCAGTGGCTCGCGGTCGGCGACTGGTCGACGGGGGACGCGACGCGGGAGGTGCGCGAGGCGCCCGCCCGCGAATTTGCAGCGGCGGCGCTCCGCAAGCGACGCAAGGCGCTCAAGATCGACGCGCCCTCGCTCAGGCTGCTGACGGACGACGAACGCCATGCGATCCGCAAGGACGCCAAGACGCTGCGCTATGCGACGGAATTCTTCGCGGACCTGTTCGCCGATGCGGTGCAGCAAAAGCGGCAGGCCAAGTTCGTCTCGACGCTCGAAACGCTGCAGGACCGGCTCGGCACGCTGAACGACGCGGCAACGGTGCCCACGATCCTTGCCCGGCTGGGGATTGAGGACAGTGAAGCGGCACTGGTCGACGATCGCAAACACGCCAAGCGGCTCGACCGCGCTGCCGCGGCGCACTCGGCGCTGCTCGACCGGAAAGCGTTCTGGCGCTGATCGGGTGGACGACCGGCGCAGGTCCATGCAGATCAGCCTGTGCGCGCTGGTCGTCGTCGTCGGGGGTGGTCTGGCCCGGGTGAACCTGCCGCCGCCGCTGCAAAGCTATGCCGGGATGCTCGGCTGACGCGTCATTGCAACGTCAGGCCGCGGCCGAATCAGTCCAGTCGCGCTCTGCCAGCGTGCGGGTTTCGGTGACGGGGAGGGCGCGGCCGAACAGATCGCCTTGCGCGTGCGTACAGCCAAGCGCCGCGACAAGCTGACGCTCGTCCTGCGTCTCCACCCCTTCGGCGATGGTCGCGATGTCGAGGCTTTGCGCCAGCGCGACCACCGCGCGGATGATCGCCAGCGCCTCGCGGCCGCCGCGCGCTGCGGCACGGACGAAGCTGCCGTCGATCTTGATCGAGGAGAAGCGGGTGCGGCTGAGATAGCCCAGCGACGAGTGGCCAATGCCGAAATCGTCGAGGCTCAGGCGTACGCCGAGGTCGAGGATACGCGCGAGGGTCGTCGTCGCGCCACGATCCTCGCGCAGGAAGACGCCCTCGGTAACTTCGAGCTCGAGCCGGTCGGCGGACAGTCCGCTGTCGGCAAGCACGGTCGCGACGGTCGTGACGAAACCGTCATTCTGCAGCTGGACCGGCGACACGTTGACGGCGATGCGCAGACCCTCCGGCCAGCTCGCGGCCTCGACGCAGGCGGTGCGCAGAACCCAGGCGCCGATCTGCGCGATGATCCGTGCGTCTTCGGCGAGCGGGATGAAGCGCGACGGCGGGACCGTGCCGAACTCCGGGCTTTCCCAGCGCAGCAGCGCCTCGAAGCCGCGCAGCATGCCGCCCTGCGTGTCGATGATCGGCTGATAGGCGAGGGACATCTCACCCCGATCGAGTGCGCCGCGCAGCGCGATCTCGAGCACCCGCCGCTCCTCCGCCTGGACGTAAAGCGCGGGCTCGTAGACGCGGAACACGCCGCGACCGGCATCCTTTGCGCGATAGAGCGCCAGATCTGCGGACCGGATCAGCATTTCCGACGTGCGCCCGTCGCGCGGCCCGAAGGCAAGCCCGATGCTGGCGCCGATATGCAGCGTATAGTGATCGACGTCGTAGGGCCGCGACAATGCGGTAATGATGCGTCCGGCAAGCTCCTCGACCGCGCCGGTATCGCTGGCGTCGCGGACGACGAGCGCGAACTCGTCGCCGCCAAGCCGCCCGCAGGATTCGTTCGCGCTCATCATGTGGCCGAGCCGTTCCGCGACTTGGCACAGCAGCCGGTCGCCGACCGGGTGGCCGAGCGTGTCGTTGACCGCCTTGAACCGGTCGAGATCGAGCATCATGAACGCGCAGCGTCCGCCACAGTCCTCCGCCGCGATCATCGCGTCGGACAGCGTCTCGGTGATCAGCCGGCGGTTGGGCAGCCCGGTCAACGTGTCGAACCGCGCCATGCGGTTGATCTTGTCCGCGGACGCGCGCTGATCCGTGACATCGGCACCGACGCCGCGAAAACCGCAGAATATCCCGCGGTCGTCGTAACGCGGCGCGGCGGCCAGCTGCCACCAGCGCTCCTGTTCGGTGAAGCGGATCGGCAGTCTCAGGTTGACGAAGCTGTCCCGGTTGCGCAGCTTTTCGGCAAGAGCACGTAGCCCGGCGGCGAACGTGCCGCTGTCCCAGGACGGCCCGGCCAGCAGCTGGAGGATCGGCATGCCGTCGATATCCGCCGGCGCGCGACCGCACGCCCGCGCGAAGCGGGCGCTGGGCCGGATCACGCGTCGTGTCGCGTCGGTCTCCCACAGCCATTCGGCAGCGCTCTCCTCGAATTCGAGCAGGAGCACGCTGATCGTCTCGTCGCGTTCGTCGAGCACCGCCTGCGCATTGTGGATCGTGACCAGCGCGCGCGTCCGGCTGAGGCAGGCGGTCATCAGCAACAGGGTGAAGGCGAGCACCCCCCCGGCGATTCCACTCGCGTGCATCAGCATGAGCTGGACGCACGATACGAACCCGAGTGTGCCGATGAACATGAGCGTGGCGAGCGGCAGCGGCGCCATCGCGAAGGCTGCCCCCGTCATCACGATCATCAGCGTGAGGCCGAGCCCGATGCTCGTTGCGACCGGGACCTGCGGGCAGAAGAAAACCGGGATGACCGACCAGGCCAGAGCGAGGCTGCCCCCCTCCCACAAGGTTGCCCGGATATCCGTCCTGCCGCCATGCCCGGCAGCGCGCGAGGGAGCGAGGCGGCGGCGGATGGTCACCCACACGGTGCCGGCGATCAGGAGCGTCGACCATGACGCGACCTGCCAGAACGGCATCCGGGGATAGAGCAATGCGGCACAGATGGCGGTCGCGAGCAGGTTGGCGGCGAGGGCGAACCAGGCGAGTTGCCGGCCGGCGTCGAGCTGCGCCGCGCGAAGCCGGCCCCATTCCCTGGGATCGCACCCTTCCGACAGCGCGAGCAGCGCGCGCATGTCGATGGGCATGTGATGCGTCGACATTCGTGTACGCGCCGGCATGGTCGGCGGGGGCGTATCGGATCCGGAAGGCGACTGGCTGTTCACACCGCCGGGCTTAATGCACGTTGGTTATCGCAACGTTCCCATCCCCCGCGTTGTGAAAAATAACCGGGTTGGGGGCAGGGGCCGCGACCGTCCCGCCGCACTGGCGGGACGGTGCGGCGGGGCAGGCAACGTCAGGCGGCGATGTCATAGGGCTTGATGTCGCCGCTCAGATACAGGTTGCGCGCCTTGGCGCGGCTGAGCTTGCCCGACGAGGTGCGCGGCAGCGTGCGGGGAGGGATCAGTTCGATCACGCAGTTCATGCCCGTTACCGAGCGCACGCGTTCGCGGATCTCGTCGCGCAGGCGCAGGCGTTCGCCCTCGTCGGAGCTGCGGCACTGGACGAGGACGGCGGGGGTTTCCTCGCCCCCCGGGGTCGTGATCGCGAATGCGGCGATGTCGCCCGCCTTGAACCCGGGCAGCTGCTCGACCGCCCATTCGATGTCCTGCGGCCAGTGGTTCTTGCCGTTGACGATGATCATGTCCTTCGCCCGGCCGACGATGTAGATATAGCCATCCGACATATAGCCCATGTCGCCGGTATCGAGCCAGCCGTCGGACATGCACGCCGCGGTGGCGGCGTCGTCGCGGAAATAGCCGACCATCACCGACTTGCCCTTGCACCAGACCTTGCCGATCGCGCGCTCGGGGAGGGGCGTGCCGTCCTCTTCGCGAATCTCGATCGTCATGTCGCGCACCGGCTTGCCGCAATTGACGATCGCCCGGTAGCGCTGCGGGCGGTCCTCGCCGCGTGCACCGCCCGACAGCTGGGTTTCCTCGACCAGCTCGACACGGATCCCCTCGCCCGGTGGCATCAGCGATACCGCCAGCGTCGCTTCGGCAAGGCCGTAGCTGGGCAGGAAGGCAGAGGCCTGGAATCCGGCATCGGCAAAGGCGTCGACGAACGACTGCATCACGTCGGGACGGATCATGTCGGCGCCATTGCCCGCGACGCGCCAGCGCGACAGGTCGAACCGGTCGCTCGCCTTGGTCTGCGACGACATGCGGCGCGCGCAGATGTCATAGCCGAAGGTCGGCGAATAGCTGAGCGTGGTGCCGGTGTTGCGGCTGATGAGATCGAGCCAGGCGAGCGGACGGCGCGCGAAATCCTCGGTCTTGAGGTAATCGGTCGAGACCTGGTTGGCGATCGGCGACAGGAAGCAGCCGACCAGCCCCATGTCATGATACCAGGGCAGCCAGGACACGCACCGGTCGGTGTCGCAGACTTCCATGCCGTGGCTGTGCGCGGCGAGATTGTTGAGCAGAGCCTCGTGCGTGATGACGACGCCGTGCGGGAACCGCGTCGAGCCGCTCGAATATTGCAGATAGGCGATGTCGTCGGGACGTGCCTCGGGCAGAGTGGCGGCGGGGGCTTCGCGGGTCGCGAATTCGGACCAGTCGATCCCGTGCGTGCCCGCCAGACGCGCCGCCTCGCTCGCCATCTGCGCGAGCTCCGGCGGAAAGATCAGCATCTTGGGATCGCAGCTCGAAAGCTGGACGCGGAGCTGTTCGATATAGGAATCGCGGCCGCCGAACGACGTCGGCAGGGGCAGCGGCACTGGCCAGGCGCCTGCATAGACGACACCGAAGAACAACGCGGCGAATTCTGGGCCGGTCTCGGCGACCAGCGCGATGCGGTCGGCAGGGGCTACGCCGGCGGCGATCAGCCGATCCGCCATCGCCAGCGCGTCGCGGCGCAGCGTCGCATAGGGATAGGGCTGGCTAAGCGTACCGCGCGCGTCATGGAAGTTGAGGCCGCGCTGCCCCGTCGCCGCATAGTCCAGCGCCTCGCCAAGTGTCGCGAAGTCGGCAAAGCGGCGCGGCAGCGTGTCCGCGGTGGGGGTCGCCGTGCGCTGCGCCGGCATCGGATCGGCCGACGGTGCGACCGCAGGCTTTACCAGCCCGTTCGTCGCCGTCGTCTGAAAGGTGTCGATCGTCATGTGCGTCCTGTCTTCCACGTCGCGGCCTGTCCGGGGACATCCGCCGCTTGAGACCGTGCAAAGGCCAGCCATGCACGGTCGTGGCGTTCAAAATCCTATCCCAGTGTGGCACAATGATGGCGTGACCCAGGATCGCCGCCGAGAAAGACAGGAGAAACGCCCGCCAAAACCGCTGGATGCCGCGGGACTGGAGGGGTTGGCGCTGCGCTATGTCGAGCGATTCGCGACCACGCGCGGCCGCCTGAGCGACTATCTGCGGCGCAAGGTACGCGAGCGCGGCTGGGTCGAGGCGCCCGAAACCGGCCCGGCGGTGCCGCCCGCCGATCCCGAAGGGTTGGCACAGAAACTGGCGGATCTCGGCTATATCGACGATCGCGGCTTTGCCGAAGCGCGGGCGGCAGCGATGCAGCGCCGCGGCCTGGGTGCGCGGCGTGTCGCGGGGGCGTTTCGCGATGCGGGGATTGACGAGGCCGATGCCGATGCGCTCGCCCCCGAAATCGCGGCGCGCGACGTCGATGCGGCGCTGGCCTATGCGAAGCGCAAGCGGCTGGGCCCGTATGCCCGGTCGGAGAATAGCGACGGGGGCGGGGCCGAGAATCGTGCGCTGCGGCAAAAGCAGCTCAGCGCGATGGTGCGCGCCGGGCACGGTTTCGATCTGGCACGCAAAATTCTTGCCGCGTCCCCGTCTGAAACAATCGATACGACAGATTTTGACTGAAGACGCATTGCAGGTTGTTGCGGCTGCGACGAAGCGTGCTAGCAAGGTGCAGGGGTGCGTAACGATGCGTAGTGAAGCGCAATATGACGGGGACAGGCCGGCCACGGTACCGGACGCGGTTGCGGCTGCCGGACCGCGCGCAGTGCCGGACATCGATCAAGGCGTCGATCAGCCCGCTGTACAAGCGACTGCACAGGCTGTTGCGGAGGCATCCGTCCTCGGCGGGGTGATCAAGTGGTTCGATGTGACGCGCGGTTTCGGCTTCGCGGTCGCTGACGATACGGCGATCGGCGATATCCTGATCCATTTCTCGGTGCTCCAGCCGCATGGCCGGCGCAGCCTGCCAGAGGGCGCGCGGGTCGACGTGGTCGCGGTGCAGCGCGGGCGGGGCTTCCAGGCGCGCGAAGTCTTGTCGATCGATCTGAGCGGCGCGGTAGAGGAGACGGCGGCACGACCGGGCACGGCGGCGCCGGTCGACCGGATCGATCCGGTCGCGCTGATCGATGCCGCAGGCCCGTTCGAACCCGTCGTGGTCAAGTGGTTCAACCGGCTCAAGGGCTATGGCTTCCTGGTACGGGCAAGCGACGACAGTGACGTGTTCATCCATATGGAAACGCTGCGGCGGGCGGGGATCGACGTCGTCGAGCCCGATCAGCCGTTGCAGGCCCGAATCGTGACCGGTCGCAAGGGACCGCTGGCCGTCACGGTGGAGCGATCCGCGCCGGCGTGGTAACCGGCCCGCCGCAACCGGGGATAAATGTAATGAGTAAAACCGTCTTCGCCGCGCTTCTGGCGCTCGGCCTCTGCGCGTGTTCGAACGGCGACGCCCGGGCGGGCGACGCCGCCGCCCCAGACGCTACCGTCGCGGACACGGCGACCGGCACGGGCACCGGTGCTGCACCGGGTCAGGCTGCCGCGACGCTGGCCGTGACGATCCACAGCGCGAACGGCGCGCATGTGTTCACGGTCGAGAGCGCCAAGACCGAGGCGGAGCAGGCCCGCGGGCTGATGTACCGGACCGACCTCAAGCCGAATCGGGGCATGCTGTTCTGGCCCTATCCGACCGACGGTAGCGGGCCGCGCGAGGCGAGTTTCTGGATGAAGAACACGCCGAGCCCGCTCGACATCATCTATATTCGCACCGACCGGACGATCGCGCGGATCGCCGAGAACACGATCCCCTTCTCCGAAACGCCGATCCCGTCGGGCGAACCCGTCGGCGCGGTCCTCGAGATCATGGGCGGGCGTGCCGGGGAACTCGGCATCGCCGAGGGCGACCGCGTCGAATGGCCGGGCGCGCCGGGCTGAACCGCCATATCCACGACACAGCGCCGTCTTGCCATGGCGCCGACACTGCGTTCGAGGTTGATGGCGCGGCGTCCACCCGCTAAGCGGCGGCTATGGGATTTCTCGCATCGACCTTCACCTGGTGGAACGGCGCCACGCTCGGCACCAAATTCGGGCTTCGCGGCAAGACGCGGATGGGCGAGGACGCGCTCGGCAACGTCTATTATGAAGGCGGCAAGGATACCGCGGGCAATCCGCGTCGCTGGGTGATCTATCAGGGTGCAACCGACGCCAGCCGGGTACCGCCCGCCTGGTTCAGCTGGCTGCACCATCAGGTCGCCGACGTGCCCGATCGTGCCCTGCCGCCGGTTCGCCCCTGGCAGAAGCCCGCCCTGCCGAATCTGACGGGTACTGCACTCGCCTATCGCCCGACGGGCGCGATGGAAAAGGGTGGTCAGCGCGCCGCGGCGACCGGCGATTACGAAGCGTGGGTGCCTGAGTGATGCAGCGCCGGATCGCTGCGGCGATCCTGGTCGTGGTTCTCGCGCTCGGTGGCTGGTTCGGCTATCGCGCCTGGACGAACCGCAAGGCCGATACGACCGTCGTGGTCCAGCAGGATCTGCCGGGCGGCGATCAGGCCGGTGACGGGTCGGTCGAGACGATCGACACGGGCGGCGCGGCGCTCGCCAATGGCGGGACGCCGATGGCAGAGCGCGTCGCGGTGATCGGCCTGCTCAACAAGCGGAACGGCGTGACGCGCGACGTCATGCTGAAGCCAGGACAGGCAACCCGGATGGGCGATGTCGTCCTCCGCCTGCGCGCCTGCGAACAGACCGCCCCCTGGGAACCCGAACAGCTGACGGGGGCCTTTGTCCAGGTGATCGTCCGCGGCGTCGACAAGAAATGGCGGCGGACATTTTCGGGCTGGTTGTACAAGGAGCGCCCCGCGCTGAACGCGGTGCAGCATCCGATCTACGACGTCTGGACCAAAAGCTGCGCGATGACCTTCCCCGCGACCGGGCCGGATACGGCATCGTCCGGCGCACCCGCGGCAGCGCGGTCGAGTGCGAAGAAATCCCCGGTGGCGACCAATGATGCAGCCGCACCGGACGAGCCGGTCGAGCCGACCACCCCATCGAGCGCCGCGGCGAGCAACGCGATATAATCGGCACGCTCGATCTCGATCGCGCCGAGCGATTCGAGATGCGAGGTCTGGAACTGGCAATCGAGTAGGTCGAAGCCGCCGGCCTTCAGCCGCGCGACGAGATGCGCCAGCGCGACCTTCGACGCGTCGGTCGCGCGGCTGACCATGCTTTCGCCAAAAAAGGCCCGCCCGAGCGCCAGCCCGTATAGCCCGCCGACGAGCCGGTCGCCGTCCCAGCATTCGACCGAATGCGCAAAGCCCATCAGACGCAGTGTGTGGAAGACCCGCTCGATCCCCGCATTGATCCACGTCTCGGGCCGGCCCTCGACGCTTTCGGCGCAGAGCGCGAGGATCTGGCCGAACGCAGTGTCGACGGTGACGCGGAAGCGGTCCGCGACGATGGTCTTGCGCAGCGAGCGCGAGAGACGGAACCCGTCGAGCGGCAGGACCGCGCGCTGGCGCGGCTCGACCCAGTAGACGTCGATCGCGTCGCGGCTGTCGGCCATCGGGAAGACGCCGGCCGCATAGCCGCCAAGCACGAGGCGCGGATCGAGAATGTCCATCGGTCGCGCCTTAGCCCGCTGCCGACCCCGCCGCCAGCCGGTGTTCGATCGTCCGCCACAGCTGATCGAACGCCGCCGCGGCGGTCGAGCGTGGCGCGAAGGCCCCGACCGCCGCGCGTTGTACGGTCATCGCCTCGATCACGCTGCTCATCGGAATGACCGGCCAGTCGGGGTTGGCGGCCAGCGCGTCGGCATGCAGGCGCCGCCGGCGATCGACCATCGCGTGGACGGGCAGCACGGGCACCTTGCCGCCGAGATGGCGGATCACCTCCTCATAGGCGCGTTGCGACAGCGGCGAGGGGATGACGGGGACGACGATCAGATCGGCGGCGCGCATCACCTGATCGGCGGTTTCGGTAAGACCCGGCGGGCAGTCGAGCAGGACGCGATCATAATCGGTCAGCGCGCCGATCAGCTTGCCGAGCCTCTTTTTCTTGTCGAGCGTGTGAAACAGCTGGTCGAGACCGCGGAGCGAGGCGTCGGCGGTGATCAAGTCGAGCTTCGCGACCGGCGTCGGCTGAGCGCGTTTGGCGACGCTGATATCGCGGGAGAACATCGCCTGGGCCTGATCCCGCCCTGCGGTACCGTGCAGCAGGAAACTGCTCGCGGCCTGCGGATCGAGGTCCCAGAGAATCGTGCGGCGGGCCGACCGGGTTGCCGAACACCAGGCGAGATTGACCGCCAGCGTCGTCTTACCGACGCCGCCCTTCAGGCTGTAGATCGCGATGGTTGCCATGCCGGCCAGCGTGCCGGTGCGCGCCGCCGATGGCAAGGCATCGCGGCAAAACTACGCCCCGGGCGACGCTGGCGGTCGTCCGGGGCGCGGGATCATCCGGCCGTAGCCGGCTGAAGGATCACGTGTGGCAGGTCTGGCCGGGCTTGCCGGGCTGGGTCAGCTCGATCGACTTCTCGGTGCCCGTCATCGACCAGCCGCCGTCGGCGACCAGTGGCTCACCCTCGGCAGGCGCCTTGAGCGTCGTGGCCGGACCGCCTTCCTTGAGACGAACCACGGCCTGCTTGCCCCCCTGGAAGAAGGTGACATAGGCCAGGCTGTTGTCCTTGCAGCGCATCGTCTGCTCCGACTTGATCGACGGCGGCAGCTCGACCGGCGCCGCATTGGCGAGCTGGTTCGCCATCGGATCGGGATTGCTGTCGACCACCTCGGGTGCAGCCGGTTTGGAGTTGCAGGCAGCCAGCGCGAGCAGCGCAGCCACGGCGGTGAGGGGGAGCGTCTTCTTCATATCGTCGGGGCTTCGCGCATGCAGCAAATCGCGTCAAGCCGTAGCGGCCGCGATGCGCGCGCGGCGGGACGGGTCATCCCCGGGATGCGCCGCTTCGTCGCATTGGCGATGGCGTCCGGCAGTGTTGGGCCACCACATTCGACCGGTAGCGGCGGGGGAATAAAGGCACCGGGGTCGTCCGATGTCACGCATCTGCCACTATATTTCACGGAACCGTTGTAAGAGGACGTTGCATGCCGGGCCAAATTCCTGCCGCCGAGCGCCTGTCGGCGATATCGACGCTCATCACCCAGGCGCTCTGCCTGGCCGACGAGGGGGGCGAATTGCTGCTCGGCGCCAAATTGTCCGACGCACTGGATTGCGTCCAGGCCCGCATCGAAACGGTGAGGAGCGACGCGGCGTGAAAGGGGCGGCCTGACGGGGCTTGGTGCGCCGGCTTGTCCGGTGGAAAGTTTTAGCGCGCTTGTGGCGGACCGGGAGTGGCGCCATCTACAGGCGATGCAGATGAGATCCGATACGCTGACCGCCCCCGATACGCTTGCCCTGATCGGGAATACGCCGCTGGTGCGACTGAAGGGCCCGAGCGACGCGACGGGGTGCGATATCTTCGGCAAGTGCGAATTCACCAATCCGGGCGCGTCGATCAAGGATCGCGCCGCGCTGTTCATCGTCGAGGACGCCGAGGCGCGCGGCCTGCTCCAGCCGGGCGGGACGATCGTCGAGGGGACCGCGGGCAATACCGGGATCGGGCTGGCGCTGGTTGCCAATGCCAAGGGCTACAAGACGATCATCGTGATGCCCGAAACGCAGAGCCGCGAGAAGATGGACACGTTGCGCGCGCTGGGTGCCGAACTCGTGCTGGTGCCCGCCGCCGCCTTTTCCAACCCGTGCCATTTCGTGCACACGTCGCGGCGCATCGCCGAGGAGACGCCGGGCGCGATCTGGGCGAACCAGTTCGACAACACCGCCAATCGCCACGCGCACATCATCGGCACCGCCGAAGAGCTGTGGCGGCAGATGGAGGAGCGGATCGACGGCTTCACCTGCGCGGCGGGGACGGGCGGGACGATCGCCGGCGTCGGCCTGGGTCTGAAGGCCAAGGACGAGGCGATCTGCATCGCGCTGACCGATCCGCATGGTGCTGCGCTCTATAACTATTACGCGCATGGCGAGCTGAAGTCCGAAGGGTCCTCGGTTGCGGAAGGCATCGGGCAGGGGCGGATCACCGCCAATCTCGATGGCGCGCCGATCGACACGCAGTTCCGGATCTCGGACGCGGAAGGCTATGCCTGGACCCGGCAGTTGCTCGACGAGGAGGGGCTGTGCCTCGGCCTGTCGTCGGGGATCAACGTCGCGGGCGCGGTCGCGCTGGCGCGGCAGCTCGGGCCGGGCAAGCGGATCGCGACGATCCTGTGCGATACGGGGTTCCGCTACCTCTCGACGCTGTACAATCCCGAGTGGCGCGCGGCCAAGGGCTTGGTGTGAGCGAGGGCGGCGGCGCGCCGCGGGATGGTGAAATTCGACAAGTGCGCGATGATCGGGTAGATGCGCGCGACAAGATGCAGACGCAACGCGCACCTTCGCAAACCATGCAGCGGATCAAGGTCGGCATGATCGGGCTTGCCGCAGTGGTGATCTTCATCGGGCTCGCCAGTGCGATTATCGGGTCGGCGACGCGCGAACGACCCGTGGTCGCCGCCGGCTCTGCGCAGGCCGATGTCGTCGCGAACATGGCCGTGTCGAATACGACCGCTGCCGCCGACGGCGCCGACGAACCGCTGGCGGAAATGGGCCTGGCGCCCAGCGTCAATGTACAGGCACCCGCTACTCCGAACTGATCCGGGCTTCCCGCCGCTGCCGCGCCGGGGAAATCACGGGACCACGCTGACGTGCAGCGCGTCCGCATGCCAGGCGCGACTCGACCTTGCTGTGGATCAATGTGCGCGCCGCGTCGTCCCGGCAGGGCACATGGTCCCGGATCAAGGGCAATACAGCGCTTGATTCCCGGAAATCCCCAAATATCCCGTTGCGTCCCCGTTCCGCTGTGATAGACGGAGATTAACACAGGGGCACGTTCACCGTTCGCGATTGCGCGGCCGGGCCGCGGCGAAGGCTGCGGTTCGAGGCGGGAAGACGTGCGCGCCATTCGCGGGATATTGGCGTGTCGGAAAGAGGGCGATATCAAGGAGATGGCATCGGCCTTGTCGACGACAAGGGTCGGGTAGCCATCCCTTCCGCCCTTCGGACGATCTTGTCGGCAAATGCCCCCAAGGCGAACGGCAAGGACGGCGGAACCATCATCATCGGCGCACACCAGAAGAACCGCTGCCTGGTCGCCTATGATCCGGGTTATGTCGCGCTGCTCGCCGAAAAGCTCGACCGCCGCGAGGCCGAGAATACCCGTGAAGACGGCGAATATGACTATAATATCAAGCGTCGCGCGGCGTCGGGCGAGGCCGTGCCGTTCGATGGCTCGGGGCGCTTCATCATGCCCGCCTTCCCGCGCTTCTATGCCGGGATCAAGGGGCACGCATTCTTCTACGGTGTCCTCGACTATATCGAGATCTGGGACCCCGCCGCGCTGGTCGCGACCGACGACATGCCCCCCGTCGTCAAGGAAATGGCGCGCTTCTACATGGCCGAAAAGGGGATTTCGCTGTGAGCGAGACGATCCCCGCCGCCCCGCACATTCCGGTCCTGCTCGACGAGGTGATCGCCGCGCTGGCCCCCGCGCCCGGCGAGACGATCGTCGACGGGACGTTCGGTGCGGGCGGCTATACGCGTGCGCTGCTGTCGCGCGGCGCCTGCGTCATCGCCTTCGATCGTGACCCCGATGCGATCGCGGCCGGACAGGACTGGGCCGATGGCGAGGAGCGGCTGACGCTGGTCGCCGCCGACTTTTCCGCGATGGTCGCCGAACTCGAGGCACGCGACGCGTTGCCCGTCGACGGCATCACGCTCGACATCGGCGTCTCGTCGATGCAGCTCGACCAGGCCGAGCGCGGCTTTTCGTTCCAGTCGGACGGACCGCTCGACATGCGGATGGCGCAGGCCGGCATGACCGCCGCCGATTTCGTCAACGAGGCCGACGAGGACGAGATCGCCGACGTCCTCTATCATTTTGGCGACGAGCCCAAGTCGCGTCGCGTCGCGCGGGCGATCGTTGCCGCACGACCGATGACGCGTACCGGCGAGCTCGCGCATGTCGTCCGTCGCGCGCTGGGGTATAAGGCGCACGACAAGAAGGACCCCGCGACGCGCGCGTTCCAGGCGATCCGGATCCATATCAACCGCGAACTCGGCGAGCTCGCCGATGGCCTGCTGGCGGCCGAGCGTGCGCTCAAGCCCGGCGGACGGCTCGCCATCGTGACCTTCCACAGCCTGGAGGATCGCATGGTGAAACGGTTCCTGCGCACGCGGTCGGGCAGTGCGCCTTCAGGTTCCCGTCATCTTCCACAGGCAAAAACCGTGGTAGAACCGAGTTTTACCGATGTCGGCCGCCCCGTGCGCGCCGGCGAGGACGAGCTGGCGCGCAATCCGCGAGCACGCTCTGCGACTTTACGAACGGCGCGGCGGACCTCCGCGCAACCTTGGACGGAAGAGGTGACGACATGACGGCGGCGTATCGGTTGAAGGGTGTGGGCTGGTTCGGTGGCTGCGTTGCCGTCGTGCTCGGCTTTTACCTCGTTTCGCTGCAGGTGGCCGCCGAGCGCAAGAAGCTTGAGACCGTCAACGGCCAGATCCGGTCGGCCGAACGCGATATCCGCGCGCTCGAGACCGAGTTCGACACGCGTGCGAACCTCGCACAGCTCGAGCGCTGGAACGGCGATACGCTGGCGCTGTCCGCGCCGACTGCGGGGCAGTTCGTCGCAAGCGAATCGGCCCTCGCCAGCCTCGACGTGAATCAGATCGGCGGGCCCGCGGGCGCCGCCGTCCAGACCGCGCAGCTGCTCGTGCCGTCGCTGCCGGTTGCTGCCGCCGCCGCGGCACCGCAGGCGGTCGACGTCGCCGTGCAGGCCGTCGCTGCCGCAGCGCCGCTCAAGCCCGTCACCGTCCGCGCCACCGTCCAGACCGCCCGGGCCACCGACACGGCGATCGTCCGCGCAGCCGCCCCCGAGCGCCTCGCCGCGGTCGCCAAGGTCCGTCCGCAGGCAGTCGCGATGCTCGACCGCAAGCTGCTGTCCGACAACACGCTGGGTTCGATCCTGAGCGGCGCGCGGGCCGAGGCAGGGCGTCTGCGTTGACCACCCTCGTCGCCCGGCCGGTTTCCGAGCGGCGTACCGCAACGCAGCGCCACGCGCTGGTCGCGACCGCGCACACGCGCCTGATGATGTTGATGTTCCTGTTCGGGGCCGCGGTGCTGGTCGTGATCGGCCGGCTCGGCGTGCTCGCGATCCAGTCGTCGCTGAGCGATCCCGGCGCCCGCGCCGCGGCGATCGCGGCGCGCGGCGATATCGTCGATCGCAACGGCGCGCCGCTGGCCAGGACGATCGACGCTTGGACGATCGCGGTGCATCCCAAGAAGATGATCGGCGATCCGACCGAGATCGCCGCGCGGCTGGCGGCGCTGATGCCAGATCGCGGCAACCAGGCCTTCTTCTACGGTCTGCTGACCAAGGATGTGAATTTCAGCTACCTGCAACGCCGCGCGTCGCCCGCTCTGGTCGAGCAGGTCAACGCGATCGGCGAACCTGCGATCGTGTTCGCGCGCGAGACGCAGCGTCTGTATCCGCAATCGACCATGGCGGCGCATGCGCTGGGGTTCCTGTCGACCGACGGCCACGGCATGTCGGGGATGGAGCGCGTGCTCGACGAGCGGCTGACCAACCCCGCGCTGAACGGCGCGCCGGTCGCGCTGTCGATCGACACGCGCGTCCAGGCGGCGATGGAAAGCGAACTTGCGCGTGCGGTCGCGTCGTTCCAAGCCAAGAGCGCGGCGGGCATCGTCCTCGACGTCGACACCGGCGAAGTGATCGCGATGACGTCGATGCCGGTCTTTAACCCCAACCGGGTCGGCATGGCGGGCACCGAGCAACTGCGCAACATGGGCACGCAGAGCGTGTACGAGCTGGGGTCGGTGTTCAAGCCGATCGCGATGGCGGCGGCGATCGATTCGGGCACCGTCACCTCGATGGCGCGGCGCTTCGACGCGACCGTCCCGCTGCGCGTCGGCGGCTACACGATCCACGACGATCCGGGCGATGAAGAGAAGCGCTGGCTGAACATTCCCGAGACGCTGATCTATTCGTCGAACATCGCGACCGCGCGGATCGCCGATCAGATCGGTGCGGCCGGGATGCAGAACATGTTCCGAAAGTTGGGCTTCGACACCAAGCCCGATATCGAACTGCGCGAGAAGGGCCGGCCGATCTGGCCGACCTTCTGGGCCCGCACGACCTTGATGACGTCGGCCTATGGGCACGGGATCGCGGTAACGCCGCTGCACCTCGCCAACGCCTATGCGACACTGGTGAATGGCGGCATCTGGCGCCCGACGACGCTGCTGAAGATCGATCCGGCGCATATTCCCGCCGGGCGACGCGTGATCAGCACGACGACGAGCGCCCGGATGCGGCAGCTGCTCCGGCTGGTCGTGCAATATGGCACGGGCCGCAAGGGCGAGGCGCCCGGCTACCGCGTCGGCGGCAAGACCGGTACGGCCGAGATCGCGCAGGCGGGGGGCTATAACAAGCACACCAACGTCTCGACCTTTGCCGCCGCGTTTCCGATGGACGCGCCGCGCTACGTCGTTGTGGTTACCCTTGATTCCGCAAAGGGTAATAAGGAATCCTATGGCTTCACCACCGCAGCTTGGACCGCGGCGCCGGTGGTATCGCGCGTGATCAGCCGGACCGGATCGATGCTCGGCGTCATTCCTGACGCGAACCGCGACATTGACGAAAGCGACTTGTTGCCGCTGTTGTGGCATGCGCCGGGCACGCCGGCCTTTGGCGCAAAGCCGACGTCCGGTGCGGAATGAGGGGCGATACATGAGGATCGGTGCATGAAACTGGCAACGCTGATCGGTAAGGGCCCCGTCAGCGATGGCGGGGCATCAGTGCACGGATCTGCACCGCGCGAGGCGTATGACGGCAACGTCACGGGCTTCGCGATCGACCATCGCAAGGTCGCACCGGGGACGATCTTCGGGGCGTTCGAGGGCGCCCGCGTCAATGGCGAGGACTATATCGCCGACGCGATCCGCGCGGGCGCGATCGGCATCGTCGCGCGGCCGGGCCTCGCGGTCGAGGGTGCAGCGTACATCGCCGACGAGACCCCACGCGAACGGTTCGCGCAGCTTGCGGCGGCGTTCTTTGCACCCTTTCCCGCGACGACGGTCGCGATTACGGGCACCAACGGCAAGACGAGCTGTGTCGAGATGACCCGCCAATTGTGGCGGATGGCCGGCCATCACGCCGCATCGATCGGGACGCTGGGCGTCACGACCGCCGACGAGCGCGTCACCACCGGCCTCACGACGCCAGACGTCGTCACCTTCCTGTCGAATGTCGCCGGGCTCGAGCGCGAGGGCGTGACGCATCTCGCCTTCGAGGCGTCGAGCCACGGGCTGACCCAGTATCGCACCGAGGGACTGCCCGTATCGGCGGCCGCCTTCACCAATCTCAGCCGTGATCATCTCGATTATCACGGCGACATGGCGGCCTATTTCACCGCCAAGATCCGGCTGTTTTCGGAAGTACTGCGCCCGGATGGGGCGGCGGTGGTGTGGGCCGACGATCCGCAGGCGGCGCGCGTCATCGACCTTGCGCGGGAGCGGGGTAACCGGCTCGTGACCGTCGGCACGCGCGGCGATACGCTGCGGCTGGTCGATCGCGATCCGACATTGCTGGGGCAGGGGCTGACGATCGAGGCGGGGGGCCAGACCTACCGCGTGACGCTGCCGCTGATCGGCGGATATCAGGCCGCCAATGCGCTGGTGTCGGCGGGGCTGGTGATCGCGACCGGGGGCGATATCGCGGTGACCATCGCCAATCTGGCACGGTTGCAGCCCGTGCGCGGGCGGCTCGAGCGTGCGGTGATCGCGCGCTCGGGCGCGCCGGTCTATGTCGATTATGCGCATACCCCCGACGCGCTGGAGGCGGCGATCGCCGCGCTCAAGCCGCATGCGGGCGGCCGGCTGATCGTCGTGTTCGGCGCGGGCGGCGACCGCGATACCGGCAAGCGCGAGACGATGGGGCAGGTCGCGATGCACTACGCCGACCGCGTGATCGTCACCGACGACAATCCGCGCACCGAAGATCCCGCCGCGATCCGCCGCGACGTGCTGAAGGGCGCGCCCGGCGCGATCGAGATCGGCGACCGGCGCGCGGCGATCCAGGCGGCGATCGACGAGGCGGGCAGCGACGACATCGTGCTGATCGCCGGCAAGGGCCACGAACAGGGCCAGATCGTCGGCGACATGGTGCTGCCGTTCGACGACGTCGGCGTCGCGCGCGAGTGTGCGGCATGAACGGTGCGGTGCCCCTGTGGACGTCTGCCGAGATTGCTGCGGCGACCGGCGGGATCGCGTCGGCCGAATTTGCCGTGACGGGCGTCGCGTTTGACTCGCGCGAGGTCGGTCCGGGCGACCTGTTCGTCGCGATGAAGGGCGAGGCGAGCGACGGCCATCTGTATCTCGACCAGGCGTTCGCGCAGGGCGCCGCTGGGGCGATCGTCTCCGAACCCTGCGCGCATCCGCATGTGCTGGTCGCCGACAGCTTCACCGCGTTGCAGATGCTCGGGCGCGCAAGCCGGGTGCGCAGCGGCGCGACGATCATCGGCGTCACCGGATCGGTCGGCAAGACGAGCGCGAAGGAGGCGCTGTTCGCGGCGCTCGATCGCGGCGCGCCGGGGGCGGTGCATCGTTCGGTCAAGAGCTACAACAACCATACCGGCGTCCCGTTGAGCCTCGCGCGGATGCCGCGCGACGCGCGTTTCGGCGTCTTCGAGATGGGGATGAACCATGCGGGTGAGCTGGCCGAGCTGACGCAGATCGTCCGTCCGCATATCGCCGTGGTGACCGCGATCGCGCCGGCGCATACCGAATTCTTCCGCGACGAAAGCGCGATCGCCGACGCCAAGGGCGAGATCTTCGCCGGGCTCGAGCCGGACGGCGTTGCGATCATCCCCTTCGACAGCCCGCATCGCGACCGGCTGACCGCGGCGGCGGCGCCGCATGCGGCGCGGATCGTGACCTTCGGCATCGCGAAGGGTGCCGATGTCCGCGCGATCGAGACGGTTCGGCTGGCGACCGGCGCGACGTTCGTCACGGTCCAGCAGGACGGCCGTGAGCTGAGCTTCACGATGGCGCAGCCGGGGATGCACTGGGTTTCGAACGCGCTGGCGGTGGTCGCGTGCGTCGAGGCGGCGGGCGCGGATCTCGGGCTGGCGGGACTGGCGCTCGCCGAACTCGGCGGGCTGCAGGGACGCGGTGCGCGGTTCATGACGCCGCTCGCGGACGGGCAGGCGCTCGTGATCGACGAAAGCTATAATGCGAACCCCGCGTCGATGCGTGCGACGCTGGCCGTGCTGGCCAAGGAGCCGGGGCGGCATGTCGCGCTGCTCGGCGAGATGCGCGAGCTGGGCGAGGCGTCGGCCGACTATCATGCCGGGCTTGCCGAGCCGATCCTCGCGGCAAACGTCGAAATGGCGCTGCTGGTCGGTGAAGCGATGGCGCCGCTTGCGCAAGCGCTTGAGGGTAAAGTCGAAACCGTCCATGTGGGCGACGCTGCGGCCGCGCTGACGTCGTTACGGACGATCCTGGCGCCGGGCGATGCGGTTCTCATCAAGGGATCGAACGGTGTAGGGCTCGCGCGGGTCGTGACGAGTCTCGGGGGCGGGAAGACGTAAATGCTGTACTGGATCGCCGCACATCTGGGTTTCCCGGGAATATTGAACCTGCTCCGCTATCAGTCGACGCGGACGGGCGGGGCGGTCGCGACTGCGCTGATCATCGGCCTGATCATCGGGCCGCGCTTCATCGGCTGGCTGCGCGTACGTCAGGGCAAGGGCCAGCCGATCCGCGCCGACGGCCCGCAGACGCATCTCGCCAAGCGCGGCACGCCGACGATGGGTGGGCTGATGATCCTGACCAGCATGACGCTGGCGATCCTGCTCTGGATGGACCTCAGCAACCCCTATGTCTGGTCGTGCCTGTTCGTGACGCTGGGCTTCGGCACGATCGGGTTCATGGATGACTATGACAAGGTGCGGAAGGCGAGCACCGCGGGCATTTCGGGACGCACACGGCTGCTGCTCGAATTCGCGATTGCCGGGATCGCCGCGACGATCATCATGTCGCAGAATGGGCCGCATCTCTACCTGCCGTTTACGTCGCGCATGTATATCGATCTCGGCTGGTTCTTCCCCGTCTTCGCCGCCTTCACCATCGTGTCATTCGGCAACGCCGTGAACCTGACGGACGGGCTCGACGGGCTGGCGACGATGCCGGTGATCATCGCGAGCGTCGCGTTCATGGTGATCGTTTATCTCGCGGGCAATGTGAAGTTCGCCGACTATCTCGGCATCCCGCACGTGCCCGGCGCGGGCGAGCTCGCCATCTTCTGCGGCGCGGTCGTCGGGGGCGGTCTGGCGTTCCTGTGGTTCAACGCGCCGCCCGCGGCGGTGTTCATGGGCGACACCGGCAGCCTCGCGCTCGGCGGCGCGCTCGGCACCATCGCCGTCGTCGCGCATCACGAGATCGTGCTCGGGATCATCGGCGGGCTGTTCGTCGCCGAGGCGATGAGCGTGATCATCCAGGTGTTCTTCTACAAGCGGACCGGCAAGCGGGTGTTCCGGATGGCGCCGATCCACCATCATTTCGAACAGCTCGGCTGGAGCGAGCCGACCGTCGTGATCCGCTTCTGGATCATCGCGCTGGTCCTGGCGCTGGTCGGCCTGTCGACGTTGAAGCTGCGGTGATCGTCGCTGAGGCCTGGCGCGGAAAACGCTTTGCGGTGCTGGGGCTGGCGCGATCGGGTGCGGCGACCGTCCAGGCGCTAGTCACTGGCGGCGCGGGCGTGGTCGCGTGGGACGACGACGAAACGAAGCGCGCGGCTCTGGCCGAGAGCATTCAAGACCTGTCGGTCACCCTCGATGACGTCGATCTTCGGTTTGATCCGTTGGACGATCTGGCGGGGTTCGACGCACTGATCGTGTCGCCAGGGGTGCCGCTCAACACGCATCCGCTCGCCGCGGCCGCGCGTGCGGCGGGCGTTCCCGTCATCGGCGACATCGAGCTCTTTGCGCAAGCCCGCGCCGACCTGCCGCCGCACAAGGTCGTCGGGATCACGGGCACGAACGGCAAGTCGACCACCACCGCGCTCGTGCATCATATCCTGCGGACCGCGGGCGTGCCGACGCTGATGGGCGGCAATATCGGGCTGCCGATTCTGGGGCAGGATCCGCTGCCCGAGGGCGGCGTCTATGTGCTCGAGCTGTCGAGCTATCAGATCGACCTGACACAGACGCTCGACTGCGACGTCGCGGTGCTGCTCAACATCACCCCCGACCATCTCGATCGCTATGACGGCTTTGCCGGCTATGCGGCGTCGAAGGCGCGGCTGTTCGCGATGCAGACGGCGCCGCATCTCGCGATCGTCGACCACGGCGTAGAGGCGGAGCATCGTCTTCTGGGTGATGCGCCCGCTGACCTTCCGGTCGAGTTCATCGACCATATCGACATCGGCGACCAGGCCGGCTGGCCGTCGCTGCAGGGGCCGCACAATGCGCTGAACGCGCGTGCCGCTGTGGGGGTCGCGCGCGCGCTCGGTTTGAGCGAGGTCGATATCGATCGCAGCCTGGTCAGCTTTACCGGCCTGCCGCATCGCATGCAGCAGATCGCCTCCTATGACGGCGTCGCTTATGTCGACGACAGCAAGGCGACCAATCCAGAGAGCGCGGCGCCCGCGCTGGCGGCGTTCGAGCGGGTCCACTGGATCGTCGGCGGGCGCGCCAAGGGGGATGACCTCGATGCGTGCAGGCCCGGCTTTGGCCATGTCGTTCACGCCTATACGATCGGCGAGGCCGGGCCGCGGTTCGCCGAGATCCTGGCCGGGTCGATGCCGGTCGACCATGTCGGCACGCTCGACGCGGCCGTCCGCCGCGCGGCGGCCAATGCCCGGCCCGGCGACACGATCCTGTTGTCGCCCGCCTGTGCGAGCTTCGACCAGTTCGCCGATTACGAAGCGCGCGGCGCGGCCTTCCGCGCTGCGGTCGAGTCGCTGGCATGAGCGATATGCGGACACCGATGATGAGCGCAGGGCAGAAGACCGGGATCGTCGCGAAGATGAAGCGGCGCGGCGGGCGTGGCGATCAGTCGCCGCTTGGCACGTGGTTCTGGGATATCGACCGGATGCTGCTGCTGCTGACGTTGTTCCTGATCGCGATCGGGCTGATCGCGGTGGCCGCGGCGTCGCCGGCGACCGCGGTGCGCTATTCGGGCGAGCATCACAAGCTGACGCCGCTCTATTATTTCTGGCGTCAGCTGATGTGGGTCGGCGTCTCGATGCCGGTGCTGTTCGGGGTGTCGATGATGCCCGTCGCGATGGCCCGGCGCATGGCGCTGACCGCGGCGGCGGTGCTGCTGCTGATCCTGGCGGTGACGCCGTTCGTCGGATCCGAGGTCAACGGTGCGCGCCGCTGGATTGGCTATGGCTTCGCGCAGTTCCAGCCGTCCGAGTTCCTGAAGCCGGTCTTCATCGTCACCGTCGCCTGGCTCCTGTCGCTGCGCGCGAAGGATCCCGAACTGCCGACCGTTCTCATCACAGGTGGGCTGACCGGCACGATCGCAGTCATGCTGATGCTGCAACCCGATTTCGGCCAGACGATCATCTACTGCACCGTGTGGATGGCGTTGCTGATGATCGCGGGAACGCCGATGCGCGTGATGGCAGGCCTCGTCGGCTGCGTGCCGGTCGGGTTGGTCGCTGCCTATATGTTCTACGGCACGGCGCGGTCGCGGATCGACGCGTTCCTGTTCCCGGGAATCGAGGGTGAGGGCGCATCGGATCACTTCCAGACCAATGCCGCGCACAACACGCTGACCGCGGGCGGCTGGACCGGCACGGGGCCCGGCGGCGGCATCGCCAAGTTCGGGCTGCCCGAGGCGCATACCGATTACATCTTCTCGGTGATCGGCGAGGAATTCGGGCTGATCGCCTGTTCGGTGATCGCGGTGATCTTCCTTGCGATCGTCGTGCGCGTGTTCGTCAAGCTGCTGGACGAACAGGATGAATTCAAGCTGCTGGCCTCGGCGGGGCTGGCGACGCAGTTCGGCGCACAGGCACTGGTCAGCATGGCGGTGAACACCGGCCTCGCACCGTCAAAGGGCATGACGCTGCCGTTCATCAGCTATGGCGGGTCGTCGATGATCGCCTTGTCGGTCGGCATGGGGTTGCTGCTGGCGTTTACCCGGCGCAATCCGTTTCTCACGCGGAGCCCCTATGTCGTCCGCTGGAGTGGTGAATGACTGTGAATCAACGTCCCCGGCATTTCGTGCTCGCGGCAGGCGGGACCGGCGGTCACATGGTGCCGGCGGCGGCGCTTGCCGCTGAGCTGACGAGGCGTGGCCACCGCGTCGCGCTGGTCAGCGACGAGCGCGGCGTGCGCTTCCCTGGATTGTTCGAGGGAATCCAGACGCATGTCCTTCCCGCCGGGCGCTTCACCGGCGGACCGCTGGGCTGGGCCAAGGCGACGCGATCGATGTGGCGCGGGCGGATGATGGCGCGCGAACTCTATCGCACGTTTAAGCCGGCGGCGGTGATCGGCTTTGGCGGCTATCCCGCGCTGCCCGCGCTGCTGGCGGCGTTTGCGAATCGGATCCCGACCGCGGTGCACGAGCAGAATGCGGTGCTGGGGCGGGTGAACCGGCTCGTGGCGCGCCGCGTCGACGCGATTGCAACCTCGTCCGAACCGACCGAACGGCTCGCGTCCGGGCTCCTTGCCAAGACGCATCTCGTCGGCAATCCGGTCCGCGAGGCGGTGCTCGCACTGCGCGCAAGGCCCTATCCGCTGCTTGAAGAGGACGGCATCTTCCGCGTGCTCGTGACCGGTGGCAGCCAGGGCGCGAGCATCCTGTCTCAGGTCGTCCCCGATGGGCTGGCGATGCTGCCGGTGACGTTCCGGCGGCGGCTGCAGGTCACGCACCAGGCGCGGATCGAGGATATCGATGCGGTGCGCGCGCAATATGCCGAGCACCACATCCCGGCCGAACTCGCCACCTATCTGCCCGACATGCCCGAACAGCTCGCCTGGGCGCATCTGGTGATCGCGCGCGCGGGCGCCTCGACGATCGCGGAGCTGACCGCGGCGGGGCGGCCGGCGATCCTGGTGCCGCTGCCGGGCGCGACCGACGATCACCAGACGGTCAACGCGCGCGAGATCACCCGCGCCGGCGGCGCGCGGACGATCCGGCAGGGCGATTTCACCGCGGTCGAACTCGCCAAGCAGATGCAGAAGCTCGGGCTCGACCCGGCCGCATTGCAGAATGCCGCGGGACGCGCGCGCAGTTGCGGCAGGCCCAATGCCGCGAGCGATCTGGCCGACCTTGTCGAAAGCCTCGATGCGCCGGTGTCGCGACTGCCGGTCGGGCGCCCATCCAAGCCAAAGGTACAATTTGCATGAAGGGTGTAGCGACCGATATCGGCACGATCCATTTCGTCGGCATCGGCGGGATCGGCATGTCGGGCATCGCCGAGGTGATGAAGAATCTCGGCTACCGTGTGCAGGGGTCTGACGTGGCCGAGGGCTATGTCGTGCAGGGCCTGCGCGACAAGGGCATTCCGGTCGCGATCGGCCATGCCGCGGAGAATATTGGTGACGCTGCGGTCGTGGTCGTCTCGACTGCAATCGTTCGCTCGAATCCCGAGGTCGAGGCGGCGCTCAACGCGCGCGTGCCCGTGGTGCGGCGCGCGGAGATGCTGGCCGAACTGATGCGGCTGAAGTCGACCGTCGCGGTTGCAGGCACGCACGGCAAGACGACGACGACGTCGATGGTCGCCGCGCTGCTCGATGCGGGCGGTGTCGACCCGACCGTGATCAATGGCGGGATCATCAACTCCTACGGATCGAATGCGCGATTGGGCGCGAGCGACTGGATGGTGGTCGAGGCGGACGAGAGCGACGGCAGCTTCCTGCGATTGGACGGGACGATCGCGGTCGTCACCAACATCGATCCCGAGCATCTCGATCATTATGGATCGTTCGACGCGGTGAAGGATGCGTTCGTCGAGTTCGTCGAGAACGTGCCCTTTTACGGCGCGGCGTTGCTGTGCCTCGATCATCCCGAGGTGCAGGGGATCTTGCCGCGCGTGCGCGATCGGCGGATCGTGACCTATGGCTTCTCGGCGCAGGCGGATGTCCGCGGTGTCGAGGTTACGCCGATCCCGGGCGGCAATCGCTTCGATTGCGTGGTGCGGACGCGTGATGGCGCGACGCGGACGATTGCGGGAATCGAGATGCCGATGCCCGGGCGGCACAATGTCCAGAACGCGCTGGCCGCGATCGGCGTCGCGCTCGAGCTGGGGATCGAGGATGCGACGATCCAGCAGGGCTTTGCCAAGTTCGGCGGCGTGAAGCGGCGCTTCACCAAGGTGGGCGAGGTTCCGGTCGAGGGTGGCGGCGTGGCGATCATCGACGATTACGGGCATCACCCGGTCGAGATCCGTGCGGTGCTGGCCGCCGCGCGCGAGGGCGCGAAGGGGCGCGTGATCGCGGTGGTGCAGCCGCATCGCTATTCGCGGCTCGGCAATCTGATGGAAGATTTCCAGACCGCATTCAACGACGCGGATCGGGTGCTGGTGACGCCGGTCTATGCGGCGGGCGAGGCACCGGTCGAGGGCGTCGACGCGGCGGCTCTGGTCGAGGGACTGAAGCGGCGCGGCCACCGGTTTGCAGGCGTGGTCGCGGATGCGGATGCGCTGGCGGCCGAGCTGGCGGCGACGATCGAGGCGGATGACATGGTCGTCTGCCTTGGTGCGGGTGACATTACCAAGTGGGCGGCCGGGCTCGCCGATGCGATCGCGGTCGAGCGCGCGAAGGTGCCGGCGTGAGCTCTGCAACCCCTTGTGTCCCCGCGAAGGCGGCGACCCGGACTGGGCTCCCGCCTTCGCGGGAGACCATCAGGGGGAGCGTGGAGGCCGGGGGTTCGCTCGCGAACTTCATCTGGTTTCGGACCGGCGGGCCTGCCGAGTGGCTGGTGCGACCTGCGGATGTCGAGGATCTGGCCGGGTTGTTGAAGACTCTCGATCCGTCGACGCCGGTCCTGCCGGTCGGCGTCGGCTCCAACCTGATCGTCCGCGACGGGGGTGTGCCGGGGGTCGTGGTGCGGCTGCCCAAGGCAATGGCGAAGGTGTCGGTCCAGGACGGTCGCGTTCGCGCAGGGGCGGGGGCGATGGGGATTACCGTCGCCAGCGCGGCGCGTGATGCGGGGATCGCCGGGCTGGAGTTCCTGCGCGGGATTCCGGGGACGGTGGGCGGTGCGGTGCGGATGAACGCGGGTGCCTACGGGCGCGACGTCAGCGATATCCTGATCGAGGCGACCGTCGTCACGCGCGACGGCGCGGTCGAGACATGGCCGGCGGCGCGGTTCGGCTATGTGTATCGGCATTCCGACCTGCCGGCGGGGGCGGTCGTGGTCGAGGCCGTGTTCTCGGGCACGCCCGGCAAGCCGGCGGTCATCGGAGCCGAGATGGACCGGATCGCCGCGGAGCGCGAGGCGTCGCAGCCGCTGCGGTCGCGCACCGGCGGATCGACCTTCAAGAATCCCGAGGGTCACAAGGCCTGGGCGCTGATCGACGCCGCCGGGTGCCGCGGGCTGACTCGCGGCGACGCACAGGTCAGCGATAAGCATTGCAATTTCCTGCTGAACCTCGGGTCCGCGTCGAGCGCGGAGATCGAGTCGCTGGGTGAAGAGGTACGGACCAAGGTGAAGGCGCATTCTGGGGTGACGTTGGAATGGGAAATCCAGCGGGTCGGGGTGGCGAAATGAGCGGTCCTCTTCACATCGCCGTGCTGATGGGCGGCTGGTCGGCGGAGCGTGAGGTCTCGCTGATGTCGGGCAATGGCTGCGCCGATGCGCTCGAATCGCTTGGCCACCGCGTCACGCGGATCGACATGGGGCGCGACGTCGCCGCCCGGCTCGCGGAAGCCAGTCCCGATCTCGTGTTCAACGCGCTGCACGGGACCCCCGGCGAGGATGGCTCGGTGCAGGGGCTGCTCGATCTGATGGGTCTGCGCTATACGCATTCGGGGCTTGCGACCTCGGTGATCGCGATCGACAAGGTGCTGACCAAGCTGCTGCTCGTCCCGGCCGGTGTGCCGATGCCGGGCGGGCGGATCGTCCGCTCGGTCGACCTGTTCGAGGGGGATCCGATGGCACGTCCCTATGTGCTCAAGCCCGTCAACGAGGGGTCGTCGGTCGGCGTGGCGATCGTCACCGACAGCGGCAATTACGGCAATCCGATCGCACGCGACGCGGTCGGGCCGTGGATCGACTTCGACGAGCTGCTTGCCGAGCCGTATATCCGCGGTCGCGAGCTGACGACCGCGGTGCTCGGCGGTCGCGCGCTCGGCGTCACCGAACTCAAGCCCAAGAGCGGCTGGTATGATTACGACGCGAAATATACCGACGGAATGACCGAGCATGTCTGCCCGGCGGACATTCCCGACGAGATCGCCGACGCCTGCAAGAGCCTCGCGCTCGAGGCGCACCGGCTGCTCGGCTGCAACGGCGCATCGCGATCCGACTTCCGCTGGGACGACGAGCGCGGGGTCGACGGGCTGTTCCTGCTCGAGGTCAACACGCAGCCGGGCATGACCCCGCTCAGCCTCGTGCCTGAACAGGCGCGGCATATCGGCATGAGCTATGCCGAGCTCGTCCAGGCGATCGTCGACGAGGCGCTGTCGGATCACCCGCTCGCGCCGGGCGGGGCGCCATGAGCCGGACGATCAAGCGCGGCCCGCCACCCAAGCGGCCCGCCCCGCGGCGCAAGGTCGCGGTCAAGAAGGTGTCGGTGCTCGACCGGCTGGTCGGGATGCTCCCGGTCAGCGAGGAGACGCTGAAGAAGATCGCGACCTGGTCGATCCTCGGCGCGGGCGGCGCGGTCGTGATCGCGGCGGCGACCTGGATCGGCATCCCCGGCATGATCGGCGGCGCGATGGCCGAAGGCGCCGGGCGCGCGGGGTTCAAGGTCGACCAGATCGAGGTCACCGGCCTGAAGCGGATGGACCGGATGTCGGTCTATGCGGTCGCGCTCGATCAGCAGAGCCGCGCGATGCCGCTCGTCGATCTCGAGGCGGTGCGCCAGAAATTGCTGCGCTATGGCTGGATCGCGGACGCGCATGTGTCGCGGCGGCTGCCCGATACTTTGCTGGTCGACATCGTCGAGCGGACCCCCGCGGCGGTGTGGCAGGACAATGGCAATCTGACGCTGATCGATGCGTCGGGCGTGCTGCTCGAACCGGTGCAGCCCGATGCGATCCCGAACCTGCCGCTGGTGATCGGGCCCGGCGCGGACCGGCAGGAAGCGTCCTACCAGGCGCTGCTCGCCGCCGCCCCCGCGCTCAAGCCGCGCGTGAAGGCGGCGACCTGGGTCGGCAACCGGCGCTGGGACCTGACCTTCGAGAGCGGCGAGACGCTGGCATTGCCCGAGGACGGGGCGCCGCGGGCGCTGGTGAAGTTTGCCGAGCTCGATGGCGCACGGCCGCTGCTCGGCCGCGGCTGGATCCGCTTCGACATGCGCGATCCGACCAAGCTGGTCGCGCGCAAGCCGGGCGCGAGCCTGGCGCACAGCGTCGACGTGCCCGCGCCGGTATCCAGCGAGCCACAGACGACTATACCGTCGCAGACGGCGGACGCGAACGTAACGGGCGGGGAGGGATGACATGGCGAAGGTGGCACCGGAAGGGCTGATCACGGCGCTCGATATCGGGTCGTCGAAGGTTTCGGCGATGATCGCGCAAAAGGGGGATGGCGGCGAGCTGATCGTGCTGGGCACCGGCCAGCGCGAGAGCCGCGGCGTCAAGCGCGGCTATATCGCCGACATGGCGACGACCGAGGCGGCGGTACGCGAGGCGGTTGAGCAGGCCGAGCGGATCGCCGGGATCAACATCGAGAATGTCTGGGTCGGTTTCTCGGCCGGCGGGCTGGTGTCCGACGTCGCCGAGGTCGAGTTCGAACTGGGCGGCCACCGCGTCGAGCAGCAGGATATCGACGCGCTGCTCGCGGCGGGCCGCAACTCGATTGATCCGCAGGGGCGGATGGTGCTGCACGCGCAGCCTGCGCTCTACACGCTCGACGGGCTGACGGGGGTCAAGACGCCACTCGGGCTGCATGCCGACCGGCTTGGCGTGCATATCCATGTCGTCGCCGCGGACGGGTCGCCGGTGCGCAATCTCGATCTGTGCGTGCGTTCGGCGCATCTCGAGGTGAAATCGATCATCGCCTCGCCGGTGGCGACCGGGCTCGCGTGCCTCAGCGACGAGGAGCGCGAGCTGGGCGTCGCATTGGTCGAGATGGGGGCGGGGATCACCAATGTCTCGCTGTTCGCGGGCGGCATGCTCGTCGGGCTGACCTCGATCCCGATCGGTGCGCAGGACATCACCGACGACATCGCCAGCGCGTTCGGCACGCGGCGGCAGAATGCCGAGCGGATGAAGTGTTTCCACGGATCCGCCAATGCCTCCCCCCGCGACAATCACGACATGATCCCGGTCATGCCGATCTCGGCCGAGGATGGTGCGGGCGAGGGCGCGCAGATCACCAAGGCGCAGCTGATCAGCGTCATCCGCCAGCGGCTCGAACATCAGATGGGCGAGGTGCGCAATGCGCTGAGCACGCTCAAGTTCGAGGGGCCGGTGGGGCGCCAGGTCGTGCTGACCGGCGGCGGCGCGGAACTGAAGGGCATTGCCGATTATGCGCAACAGGCGCTGGGGCGGTCGGTCCGGATCGGCCGACCGCGCGGATTGACCGCTCTGCCCGAGGCGCATGGCGGACCGGCATTTGCGACGCTAGCGGGGTTGGCCTTCTATGCGGCGACCGATCCGATCGACCTGCGCGGTATTGCACCGCAGCGGACGATCGTTCACCGGCCGAAGGGAATCGGCATGGTCCGCAAGTTGATTCAGGCGGCACGCGCGAATTATTGAGAGTTTCGAAACGGCTGACGCTATTTCGGCTGGAACAGCCGGTAGCGTTGGTGCACACAGGTTAATCAGGGGCCCGGCCGTAGCGTATCACCGGGATGGGCGGAGAAGCAGGCGATGAGCATCGAATTTCTGAGTCCCGAAGTGGACGAGCTGGCCCCCCGCATCGCGGTGATCGGGGTCGGTGGCGCGGGCGGTAACGCGATCGCGAACATGATGAGGGCCGACGTCCAGGGCGTCGACTTCCTCGTCGCCAACACCGACGCGCAGGCGCTCAAGCAGTCGACCGCGCCGCAGCGGATCCAGCTGGGCACCAAGATCACGCAGGGCCTCGGTGCCGGCTCGCGTCCCGAGATCGGCCGCGCGGCCGCCGAGGAGACGATCGACCAGCTCGCCAAGATGCTCGAAGGCGCGCACATGTGCTTCATCACCGCCGGCATGGGCGGCGGCACCGGCACGGGTGCCGCCCCGGTCATCGCCAAGGCGGCGCGTGACATGGGCATCCTGACCGTCGGCGTGGTCACCAAGCCGTTCGCGTTTGAGGGCAATCGGCGCGCCAAGTCGGCGGATGGCGGCATCGAGGAACTGCAGAAGTACGTCGATACGCTGATCGTCATTCCGAACCAGAACCTGTTCCTCATCGCCAACGCGAACACGACCTTCAAGGAAGCGTTCTCGATGGCGGACGAGGTCCTCCAGCAGGGCGTCCGCAGCATCACCGACCTGATGGTCATGCCCGGCCTCATCAACCTCGACTTTGCCGACGTCCGCTCGGTGATGCAGGAAATGGGCAAGGCGATGATGGGCACCGGCGAGGCGAGCGGCGACAACCGCGCGCTCGAGGCAGCGCAGAAGGCGATCTCGAACCCGCTGCTCGACGGCGTCAGCATGCAGGGTGCCAAGGGCGTGATCATCTCGATCACCGGTGGCGACGACATGCGCCTGCTCGAGGTCGACGAAGCCGCGAATCACATTCGCGATCTGGTCGATCCCGATGCCAACATCATCTGGGGTTCGGCGTTCAACCAGGAGCTCGAGGGCAAGATCCGCGTCTCGGTCGTCGCGACCGGGATCGATGCGGACGCCAAGCCCGCCGTCGCGCCCGAACCGACGCGCTCGTTCAGCTTCGGCATGGGCCGCAAGAACGACGAATCGACGTCGTTCCGTCCGAGCGAGCCCGCGGCACCGACCGGCACGGGCGACGAGCCGCTCGACCTGTCGAGCGCGGACGCGGTACAGTCCGGCACCACCGACGAGGAACTTGTTCTGGGTCAGGACAAGATGGTCCCCGCCGCACCGGCCGCACCGCAGTCCTATGCCCCTGCGCCGACCCAGGCGGCACCTGTACCCGCCCCGGTGCAGCCGCCGGTCCAGGCTCAGCCTGCGCCGCAGCCGACCGCGCGTACGCCCCAGGCGCCTGCCTATCAGGCTCCGCCGCGCTCCTACGCGGACGATCGTTATGCCGCTCCCACGCCCGCGGCCCCGGCGCCGATGCCGGCTGCGGACGAGGGTGGTGCACGCCGTCGCTGGCTCGCTCCGGGTGCGGAAGCTGCGCCCGAGGCCGCCACACCGGCGACGCCGCGCGTCAAACTCGGCGGTACGCTGTTCGAGCGCATGTCGAATGCGGCGCGCGGCGCGGCCAAGGAAGACGGCGAGGCGGCCCCGACCGATCCGCTCGACATTCCGCGCTTCCTGCACCGCCAGAACAACCAGTAACGGCCTGCACAAAGGGGCGCGCCGGTTCGTCGCCGGCGCGCCCCGTCCTGGCGCGTAGCGCGCCGCGACATGTTGCCCGTTCTCGCGCGCTCGGGTCTAGCTACGGGCACCCATGATCTTCCCGACCCATCATCTTCTGACCGCCGCGCTCGCGCTGGTCCTGGTCACCGTACCAAGCGGCGCGCGGGCGCAGGAAGTCGTCCAGCCCTTGCCCGGAACGACCGACGCGGATCGTCTCGGCGACACGATGCGGCAGCTCGCGTCAAACCCCCGCAACGTCGATGCACTGGTCCGCGCGGGGGATCTGTCGATCGGGCTCGGTGATCTGAGCGGTGCCGCGGCACTGTTCGCGCGCGCCGAGAAGGTCGATCCGCGCAACGGCCGGGTGAAGGCCGGCATGGCCTCGATCCTGGTCCGCTCCGAGCGACCGGGCGAGGCGCTCCGCTATTTTGCGCAGGCCGAGGCGTTCGGGCTCCAGCCGCGCTATTATGCCGCGGATCGCGGGCTGGCCTATGACCTGATCGGCGAACAGGACCGGGCGCAGCGCGACTATCGTGTCGCGTTGCGCGATGCCCCCGATGACGAGACTGTCCGGCGTTATGCGCTGTCACTCGGCATATCCGGCAAGCGTGATCTGGCGCTGCAGCAGCTCGACCCGCTGGTCCTCAAGAAGGACCGCGGGGCGTGGCGCGCGCGTGCGTTCATCCTGGCGATGAACAATGACGTGCGCGGCGCAGAGACGATCGTCACGACGATGATGCCCGGGGCTGCGGCCCGCGGTCTGCAGCCCTTCTTCCAGCGTCTGCCATTGCTTGCCCCGGCAGACCGCGCCTTTGCGGTGCATTTCGGCGAAGTGCATGCGACTCCGCAGCGGATCGCCGATGCGCGGATGACGCCCGTCCTGCCGCAACTGGGTGCCGATCCGACCGCGCCGGTGATGCTCGCGGCGGCCGAGCCGCAGCTCGCACCCCAGCCGACGGGCCGTGCCAAGGCGGCCGCCGATCGATCGGCCACCCGCCGCGACAAGACCGCACGGTCGGGTCGCGTCGAAGTCGCCGCTGTGACGCCGACGCCGACCCCTGCGCCGACTCCGGCCCCAACGCCTTCGCCCGTCCGCCCGACTGCAACCGTGCAGGCGTCTGCGCCGATGGTCATGGTCCAGCCGCTGCCCAAGCCCCCGGTGGTGCTGGCATCGACGCAGGCGGTCCAGCGGCCGACCGGTCCTGCAGCCGCCACGACGCCCGCACCGTCCGCGCCTACATCGACCTTCGTCCAGCCCTTGCCGGCCCGGACGACGTCGGGTGCGGCGGCGGACGCGAATCGGGTCTCGCAGGCAAGCGTGGCGGCGTCTACTCCGACCCGCGCGCCCGATACGCCCGGTGCGCTGCCCTCTGCGATCGTCGCGCAGATGGCGGCGTTGCCGACAGCTTCGGCGACGACCGCCGGAACGACGCCGCCGGTGATGCCGCGGACCACGACGGCCCCGGTCACGGTGTCGTCGTCTGTCCCGACCACGCCAGCGGCGGCGGGTGTCGCCGCTACAACGGTCCCGGCGACGCCCGCCGCCGTCGCGCCCGGCATCGGGTCGACCCCGACGCAGGTCGCGGTCGCCGCCGCGCCTGCTCCGACCGGGCGGACCATCCCCGTCAGCGAGGATTCGATCCTCGCACGGATCATTGCCGGGCTGTCGATCCCGGCATCCGAACTCGGCGTCGCGCCGATCGCTCGGGCTGCACCCGTGGTGCCGACAACGACCGCCGGGGTCGGTGCGGGCGACGACGCTGGCGCACGGGCACTCGCCGACGCCAAGGCCAAGGCGGAGCGCGATACCGCAGCCGAGGCGGACGCGCTTGCGGCGACCCGGCTTGCCGATGCGAAGGCGGCGCGCGCGAAGCTGGCGGCGGACAAGAAGATCGCCGATCGCAAGGCGATAGCCGACAGGAAGCTCGCCGCCGAGAAGAAGGCCGCCGCCGATAAGAAGGCGATCGCCGACAAGGCCGCGGCAGAAGAGAAGCGGATCGCGCGCGCCAACCCCGAGCGCATCTGGGTCCAGGTGTCGACCGGCGCGACCGAGGGTGACCTGCCCAAGGCGTGGAAGGGCGTGAAGGCGAAGGCGCCGACCGTCGTCGGAACGCGTGGCGGCTGGACGGCGCCGTGGGGCGCGACGAACCGCGTGCTGGCGGGGCCGTTCAAGACCGCCGCGGAGGCGCGGACCTTCGTCAATGCGCTCGCCAAGGAGGGCGTCTCGACCTTCTCCTTCACCAGCGATGCCGGTCAGGTCGTCACGAAGTTGCCCGCCAAGTGAGCGCGCGTGCGCCCTGGGCTTCGGACCCGGCGCGGAGCAAAGGTCGGCTTCACGAGGAACAGAACGGGACCGTCCGCGGCCCGCGTGACGCATTCCAGCGTGATCGCGACCGGATCATCCACTCGATCAGCTTCCGCCGGCTGCGCCACAAGACACAGGTCTTCATGGCGCCCGACGGCGATCATTTTCGCGTCAGGCTGACCCATAGTCTCGAGGTCGCGCAGATCGGCCGTGCGGTCGCGCGCACGCTCGCGCTCAACGAGGATCTGACGGAGGCGCTGTGCCTGGCGCATGACATCGGCCATCCGCCCTTCGGTCATGCCGGCGAGGATGCGCTCAAGATCGCGCTGACCGGGCAGGGCGGGTTCGACCATAATGGCCACACACTGCGCACGCTCACCGAGATCGAGCGCCCCTATCCGCGCTGGAATGGGCTGAACCTGACCTGGGAAACGCTCGAAGGACTGGCCAAGCATAACGGTCCGGTGCGGCATCCCGGCTGGGCGCTGCGCACCGCGGATTCGGCCTTCGATCTTGCGCTCACGAGCTTCTCGTCGCTCGAGGCGCAGGTCGCGGCGATCGCCGACGACATCGCCTATGACAATCATGACATTGACGACGGGCTGCGCGCAGGATTGCTGACGCTCGATCAGTTGATGGCGGTCCCGCTGATCGCGCGCGGCTGGGACGATACCTGCGCGCGCTTCCCCGATGTCGAGCCCAAGCGGCTGATGGGGGAACTGGTGCGCTCGCAGATCGGCACGATGGCCAACGACCTGATCGCCGAAACGCGTCGCCGGATCGCGGCGAGCGGTGTCACCAGCGTCGAGGACGTGCGCGACGCGGGCGAATGCCTGGTGGGGTTCTCCAACTCGATGCGCGAGGAAGAGCGCGATCTGAAGCGGTTCATGTACGCGAACCTGTATCATCATCCGCGCCAGATCGCGGCGGCCGATGCCGCACACGTAATCGTGACCGGGCTGTTTGCGATCTATCGCGACGATCCCGGCACGATCCCCGAGGAATGGCGCGATCGCCTGCCCGAGGCGGACCCGGATCGCAGCCGGCACATCGCCGACTTCATCGCCGGCATGACCGATCGCTATGCCATCTCGCGCTACCGCGAGTTGGTCGGGCCGATCGATCTGCCCGAGGGGTTCTGAAGCCCGGCCGATTTCGCGGGATCAATGTCCGCGCGAAATTGGCCGAGCCGCCAGTGCCTTAGCGTGCGACGGCGGCGATACCGCCGGCCGCGCCCGATGCTTCGGTCGTCGCGAAGGCGACCGGCACGCCGCCTGCCGTACCCGACACGCGGTCGCCGCGCACGATCAGGTGAAACGCCTGGCCGGACGGGAATCGGCGGCCGTTGATGACCTGGCGGCCGTTCTCGACGCTGCTGGTGTAGACATAGGTGCTGCCTTCATACTCGAAGGACTGCTTGGCTTCCTTGGCCATGCCGATCGTCGAGGTGAGGGCGGCCGCCGCGGCGGCGAGGACGTATACGGTCTTGCGCATGATATGTGCTCCGCAGTGAAAGATCGTACCGGGCGCAATCGGGTGGTCACCCAGCTTTGATGCCCGGAAGATATTGCGGTGCAGCATAAGCAGCAATTGCAAAGGAGTCCGTCGCACTTGCACGGCGCGCACGGCAACCACTGGCGCCGCGATTGGCATAATCCTGCGACACTCCCGTGCTAGGACGAGACTGCAGGAGATGACGGATGACGCAGGCGAGCATCGCATTGAACCGGTTCGGAATTGGTGCGCGACCCGATGACGTGGTCGGTAACGGCAGGGACTGGCTATCGGCGCAGATGCCGGCGTTCGCGATCCGCCCGCCGGCGATTGCCGCCGCCCCTGACAGCGCGCGCGCCGCCGCCGATCTTGCCAGCTATCAGCGGGCGCAGCGCGCGGCTCGCGCGGCAGCACCGCCGCCGGCTGGCAGCCGCACCGCGGCCGCGACAAAGCCGGTGCGGAGCGACGCGGTGCGGGCTGCACGACAGGCGATGGGGAAGCAGGCGCGGGACGATTACGGCGCTGCGGTCGCCGCCCGGGCGATCGCCGCGCTCACCACGCAGACTCCGTTCGTCGAGCGGCTCGTGCATTTCTGGGCGAATCACTTTGCGGTGTCGGCCGACCGGCTGACGGTGGTCGGGCTGGCGGGGACGCTCGAGTTCGAGGCGATCCGGCCGCACGTGCTGGGTCGGTTCGGCGACATGCTGGCCGCGGTCGAACGGCACCCGGCGATGCTCCTCTATCTCGACCAGGCGGTGTCAGTCGGACCGGACAGCGCACTCGGCATGCGGGTCGCGGCGCGGGGCGGGCGCAAGGTCGGGCTGAACGAGAACCTCGCGCGCGAGATCCTCGAGCTGCACACACTGGGCGTGCGCACCGGCTATGGTCAGGACGACGTTACCGAACTCGCGCGGGCGATGACGGGGTGGACGGTGGCGGGCCTGGGACGTGGCGGCGGGCGGGATCAGGGCCCGGCGGGGCGGTTCCGGTTCGCGGCGGCGGTCCACGAACCCGGCGTGCGAACCGTGCTTGGCAAACGCTATGGGGAGGATGGCGAGGACCAGGCGCGGGCTGTCTTGCGCGACCTCGCGGTGAACCCGGCGACTGCGACGCATGTCGCGACCAAGCTCGCCCGGCACTTCGCCGGTGACGTGCCGCCGCCGGCAATGGTCGCGCGCTTGCGGACCGTCTTCCTCGAGACGGGCGGCGACCTGCCGAGCGTGTACCGCGCGCTGATTGCATCGCCCGAGGCCTGGATCGAGACGCCGGTGAAATTCAAGACGCCCTGGGAATGGTCGATCGCGGCGATGCGGGCGCTGGGCATGACCAGCGTTCAGCCGGGTGCGATCGCCGGCCTGCTGACGCAGCTTGGCCAGCCGGTGTGGAAGCCCGGACAGCCGGCCGGCTATGACGATATCGCCGCGAGCTGGGCGGGGCCCGATGCGATAATGCGCCGGGTCGAGGCGGCGGAGCGGTTCGCCTCGCGCGCGGGCGGGGCGATCGATGCCCGCAGACTGGCGGCGACGCTGTTCCCCGGATCAGTGAGCGCCGCCACGACCGCGGCGCTGGCGCGCGCCGAAAGCCCCGGACAGGCGCTCGCGCTGCTGCTCGTCGCACCCGAATCGATGCGGAGATAAGCCATGCTCGACCGTCGTCACGTCATCACCTCCGCCCTGCTCGGTGGCCTCGCCAGCGCCTTTGCTCCGCGCATGGCCTTTGCCCGCGCCGCCACCGCCAAGCGGTTCGTCTTCATCATCCAGCGTGGTGCGGCCGACGGGTTGGGGACGATCGGTGCGGTCGGCGACCCGGCCTTCGCGGGCGCCCGCGGCGATCTCGCCGCGGACTTCGCGTCCGGCACCAGGCTCGACGGCCTGTTCGCGTTGCATCCCGCGCTTGCGACGACCGCTGGCCTCTATGCGCGCAAGGAGGCGGTGTTCGCGCATGCGATCGCGTCCCCCTATCGCGACCGATCGCATTTCGATGGCCAGAACGTCCTCGAGACGGGCGGCGCCACGGCCTATCAGGTCAAGGACGGGTGGCTCAATCGCCTGCTCGACCTGCTGCCCGCGGACTCCGCGCGCGGCATCGCGGTCGCCGCGACCGTGCCGATGGCGCTGCGCGGTCGTCGGGAGGTTGCTTCTTATGCGCCGTCGAACCTGCCCGATGCGTCCGACGATCTGCTACAGCGCGTCGCGATGCTGTATCAGGGCGACGCGCAGCTTCATGGCCTGTGGAGCGAGGCGATGGCGACGCGAACCCTGACCAGCGACCTCGCCGCGGCGAACGGCCAGAACGCGGCAGCGACGGGCACGCTCGCCGCACGGTTGATCGCGCCGGCGAACGGCGCACGGATCGCGATGATCGAGACCGGCGGCTGGGACACGCATGCCGGCCAGCGCGGACGTCTCGCGGCTCAATTGAAGGGTCTCGATGCGATGATCGGCGCGTTGCAGACGGGGCTCGGGCCGGTCTGGGCCGAGACGATGGTGCTGGTCGCGACCGAGTTCGGGCGGACCGTCGCGGTCAACGGGACCGGCGGCACCGATCACGGGACGGGCGCATCGGCGATGGTGCTGGGCGGCGGGGTCGCGGGCGGGCGCGTGATCGCCGACTGGCCGGGGCTGGGGGCAGGGGCGCTCTACGACGGGCGCGACCTCAAACCGACCATGGCGCTCGACGCGTTCATCGGCGGTGCGGTCGCCGCGCATTTCGGCGTCGAGCCCGGCCGCGCGATGGCGACGCTGTTCCCGGCCAGCGCCCGGACCCTGGCGATCGAGGGGCTGGTCCGCACCTGACCGGGCCGGTGCGGGATGAATTGAGCCCGGCCCTGCTTTGGGCTAGAGCCCCCGCTTCCTTACGATACCGGAATTGTCATGACGCTCTATACCCGCTTCGCCGCGCATATCGATGCGGCGCTCGACACGCTGACCGAGGCGGGACTGTTGCCGGCCGGGCTCGACCGCAAAAACGTGACGGTCGAGCCGCCGCGCGATGCAAGCCACGGCGATCTCGCGACCAACGCGGCGATGGTGCTGGCCAAGCCCGCCAAGACCAACCCGCGCGTGCTGGCGGATGCGCTGGTCGTCGAACTCGGCAAGATCGAGTCCGTCGACAGCGCGAGCGTGGCGGGACCGGGCTTCATCAACATGAAGCTGACCGACGATGCCTGGCGCGGCGAGCTGGCCGCGGTGCCGGTCGCGGGCGCCGATTACGGGCGCTCGACGCTGGGCGACGGGATCACCGTCAACATCGAATATGTGTCGGCGAACCCGACCGGCCCGATGCACATGGGGCATTGCCGGGGCGCAGTGGTCGGCGACGCGCTGGCCAGCCTGCTCGAATTTGCCGGGCACCGGGTGATCCGCGAATATTATGTCAACGATGCCGGCGGCCAGGTCGACGTGCTCGCGCGGTCGGTGCACCTGCGGTACCGCGAGGCGCTGGGCGAGACGGTGACGATCCCCGAGGGCCTGTATCCCGGCGATTACCTCGTGCCGATCGGGCAGGCGCTGGCGAGCGAATATGGCGACCGGTTCGTCGGCGCGCCCGAAAGCGACTGGCTGGCGACGTTCCGGACGCGTGCGGTCGCGGCGATGATGGTGATGATCCGCGCCGATCTCGCGCTGCTCGGGATCGAGCATGAGGTATTCTCCTCGGAGGCGGAGCTGCAGGCGCTCGGCAAGCCCGAGGCGGCGGAGGCCGAGCTGCGGTCGCGTGATCTGGTCTATGACGGCGTGCTCGAGGCGCCCAAGGGCGAGATGGCGGACGACTGGGAACCGGTCGAGCTGCCGCTGTTCCGCTCGACGCAGTTCGGCGACGACCAGGATCGGCCGATCAAGAAGTCGAACGGGTCCTGGACCTATTTCGGTGCCGATCTCGCCTATCATTTCCAGAAGAGCCAGACCGCCGACCAGCTGATCGACATCTGGGGTGCGGATCACGGCGGTACGGTCAAGCGGATCGTCGCGGGTGTGGCCGCGCTGACCGGCGGCAAGACGCGGTTCGACGTGAAGCTGGTCCAGATGGTCCGGCTGCTGCGCAATGGCGAGCCGGTGAAGATGTCGAAGCGGTCGGGCAATTTCGTCACGCTCGCCGATGTCGTGAACGAGGTCGGCAAGGATGTCGTGCGCTTCACGATGCTGACGCGGCGGTCTGACGCGCAGATGGATTTCGACTTCGCCAAGGTGGTCGAGGCATCGAAGGACAATCCGGTCTTCTACGTCCAATATGCGCATGCGCGGATCGCGTCGCTGCACCGGCGCGCGGACGAGGCGGGAATCGCCGCGATCGAGGCGGACCTGTCCCGGCTTGATACGGACGAGCTCGCGCTGATGAAGCTCGCCAGCCAGTTTCCGCGAATCGTCGAAACTGCCGCCACGGCGCGCGAGCCGCACCGGATCGCGTTCTATCTCTACGACTTGGCCGCAGCGTTCCATGCGCTGTGGAATGTCGGCAACGATCGGCCCGAGCGGCGCTTCCTGGTGGTCGAGGATCCCGGCGCCACGGCGGCACGGCTTTTCTTGGCGGACGCAATCGGGCAGATCATCCGCAACGGCCTTGCCATCATGGGCGTCGAGGCGGTTTCGGAGTTGAACTGATGGCCGACGAGATGAACCTGCGCGAGGAAGATCGACTGCCCTGGCTGGAGACGATCGAGTCGGACGATCGTGACGGCCCGCCGATCGCGCGTGTCGTCGCGCTGGTCGTGCTGGGGCTGGGTCTGCTCGCGGCGATCATCTTCGGGGTCTACACGCTGCAGAACCGGGTCCCGGCCGGCGACGGCCAGCTGATCGCCGCGCCGGCGACGCCGTACAAGGTGAAGCCGGATGCGGTCGGCGGCCTGAAGGTCAATGGCGAGGGCGATAGCGCGATCGCGACCAGCGCGGGCAAGGGCGCCGGCAATGGTGCGATCGACCTGACGGGCGTGCCCGAGGCGCCGGTTGCCGGTCGCCGTGCAGTAGCGACGTCGACGGGGGCGGACGATCCCGCCGGCCGCAATGCGGTGGCGCAGGTGCCCGCATCGGGCGGCCGGTTGGTCGCGGCACCCCCGCTTCAGGCGCGGCCGGCAGCGGCGGGCCCCGTCGCGAGTGGATCGCTCGTCCAGCTCGGTGCCTTTCCGAGTACTGCGGTGGCCAATTCGGCGTGGACCAACTTCGCCAAGCGGTTCAGCTATCTCGCGCCGCTGAACAAGTTCGTTGAGCCGGTCGCACGCGGTGGCAACACGCTGTACCGGTTGCGCGTCGATGCGGGCAGCGCGAACCAGGCCGCCGATATCTGCGGACGGTTGCGTGTCGCCGGCGAAACCTGCTTCGTCGCCAGCTGATCGTCGCGCTGCGGCAGGTTGAACGTGACGACACGGGGGCGGTTCGCTAGGCGAGGCGCATGAAGCCCGTCATCTTCGGCCTGTCCGGCCCCGTGCTCACCCCGCAGGAACGCGCATTCTTTGCCGAGTGCGTGCCGGCGGGATATATCCTGTTCAAACGTAACGTCGTCGATCGTGCCCAGCTGCGCGCGCTGACGGAGTCGCTGCGCGCGCTGGCGGGGCGCGACGATCTGGCGATCCTGATCGATCAGGAGGGCGGGCGCGTCGCCCGGATGGGGCCGCCTGAATGGCCGAGCTTTCCCGCCGGACCCGTATTCGACGCGGCCTATGACCGCGCGCCGATGACCGCGATCCAGGCGGCCCGGGCGAATGCCCAGGCGCTCGGGGTGATGCTGAGCGAGGTGGGGATCACGGTCGACTGCCTGCCGCTGCTCGACGTCGCGCAACCCGACACGACCGAGGCGGTCGCCTCGCGCGCATTCGGGTCCGATCCGATGCGCGTCGCAGCGCTTGGACGCGCCACGCTGGAGGGGCTGGCCGCGGGCGGGGTCGTCGGGGTCGTCAAGCACATGCCCGGCCATGGCCGCGCGCGCGTCGATACGCATCATCACCTGCCCACCGTCACCGCCACCGATGCCGAGCTGGAGGTCGATCTTGAGCCCTTCCGCACGCTCAACCAGGCGCCGATGGGCATGACGTCGCATATCGTCTTCGACGCGTGGGACGCGGATCGCCCGGCGACACTGTCACCGGTCGTGATCGATCGGATCATCCGCGACCGCATCGGGTTCGACGGGCTGCTGATGACCGACGACATCGACATGAAGGCGCTGTCGGGCACCGCGGGCGACAAGGCGGCGGGCGCGATCGCGGCAGGATGTGACCTGGTACTCGACTGCTGGGCGCGCATGGACGAGATGGTCGAGATTGCCGGCCGGCTGGGTCCGATCTCCGCGGTGGCGCGCGCCCGTCTCGATCGCGCGATGGCGTCGGTGGGCCCCGCACAGGGACGGTTCGACGATCTGATCGCGACCCGCGATGCGCTGCTCGATCGGGCCATGCAGGACCCTGCCGGAGCCTGATCGCTTCACGAGCGGGCTGCGACGGATGCGCGGATGCTGTACGCAGCGCGGATGGACGATGCACAGCTGACGCTGGATCTGGATGGATGGGAGGGACCGCTCGACCTGCTGCTGTCGCTTGCGCGGGCGCAGCGGGTCGATCTGCGGACGATCTCGATCCTGTCGCTGGTCGAGCAGTATCTCGCTTATGTCGATGATGCGCACACGCTGAAACTGGAACTCGCCGCGGATTATCTCGTGATGGCGGCGTGGCTGGCCTATCTGAAGTCGGCGCTGCTACTGCCCCGCGATCCGTCGGTCGAGCCCGATCCGGACGACCTCGCGCGGCGGCTCCAGCACCGGCTCGAGCGGCTCGATGCGATGCGCGAGGCGGGGGCGCGGTTGATGGCATGCGACAGGACGGGGCGCGACGTGTTCGTTCGCGGCGCGCCCGAGGGGCTGCGGACGGTCCGCAAGGCGGTCTGGACGGCGGAGATCTTCGACCTGATCGCGGCCTATGGGCGTGTATCGGGGCGCACCCGGCCGGTGATGCACGTGGTGGTGGACCGCGCGGTCATGACGCTGGAGGCGGCGCTCGAGCGCGTGTCGATAATGGTCGGCGAGCGGCTCGACTGGAGCAGGATTGAGGCGTTCCTGCCTGCGTCCGCGGTCGCGCCCGGCGCGGAGCGGTTTCGTCGGTCGGCCCTGGCGTCGAGTTTCGTCGCGGCACTCGAATTGGCGCGGCAGGGGCGTGTCGAGCTGCGACAGGCGGCGCCCTTTGCCCCGCTCTATCTGCGCGCCACGCCGGCATGACGCGGCCCGATGCGCTCGTCCGCGCGGTCGAGGCGGTGCTGTTCGCCGCCGACGCCCCGCTCACGCTCGACGCGATCCGCGCGCATGTCGGGGCGATCGCGACGGCGCGCGACGTCCGCGCCGCGATCGAGGTGCTGGTCGAGGACTATGCGGGGCGCGGCTTCAATATCGTCCGGCGCGGCGATCGCTGGCAGTTCCAGACCGCGCCCGACCTTGCCCATGTGCTGCGTCGCGAATCCGAAGAGCCGCGGCGGTTGAGCCGGGCGGGGATCGAGACGCTGGCGATCATCGCCTATCACGAGCCCGTCACCCGCGCCGAGATCGAGGCGATCCGCGGCGTCCAGATCTCCAAGGGCGTGCTCGACGTGCTGATGGAGGCGGACTGGGTCCGGCCCGCGGGGCGGCGCGAGGTCCCGGGGCGACCCTTGCTCTATGCCACGACGGCCGCGTTCCTGGTGCATTTCGGGCTGAAGACCCGTCGCGACCTGCCGGGGATCGACGATCTCCGCGCTGCGGGGCTGCTCGATCCGGTCGATGTCGACGTCGAGGACCGTACAGATCGCGGCAGCCACGAAAGCACTGTGGCAAAGCGTGACGATGACGCCTAGATAGAGGTAGGTTTTCAGGAGAATTGTCATGGGCGGATTCAGCCCGATCCATCTGCTCGTTCTTGCGGTCGTCGCGATCCTCCTTCTGGGCGGCGGTCGGTTTTCCAGCCTGATGGGCGACGTTGCCAAGGGCGTTAAGAACTTTAAGAAGGGCATGGCCGAGCCTGACGACGAGACGCCGGCCAAGCCATCCGCGCGTATCGAAGCTCAGAAGACCGCCGATCCGGCCTTCGATCGCGACGGCAATCGCGTCCGCGAAGACCGCTGAGCCGCGCTTGACGTTCCCAGACTCGACGGGTCCAGATAGGCGCGCCTGAATGTTCGATATCGCTCCGTCCGAATTCCTGCTCGTGGCGTTCGTCGCGCTCGTTGTGATCGGTCCGAAGGACCTCCCCAAGGCGATGCGCGTCGTCGGCTATTGGGTCGGCAAGGCGCGCGGCGTCGCGCGCCAATTCCGGTCGGGCTTCGACTCGATGGTCCGCGAGGCGGAGCTCGAGGAAATGGAAAAGCGCTGGGCGTCGGAGAATGAGCGGATCATGCGGGAGCACCCGCCGACCGACACCGCGCAGATCGTCCATTCGCCCGAACCCGACATCCATCACGATCTGCCGTCGTCCGAACCCGTGATGGTCGAGAAGCCCGTCGTGCTCCCGGCATCCGGGTCCTCGGGTGATAAGCCGGCGCCGGCCGGCCTCGATATCGAAGCGCCGGCCCCGGATCACCGGGACAGCGTCGACGCGACACCCGGGCAGGATCGACACGAACACGCCGTACCGGCTGCCACGCCGTCCGACGCGCGGACGGGCAAGTCCGACGTAGCGTCGTCGTGACCGATTTCCAGACTGCCGAGAGCATAGCGTCATGAGTGAGATCGACGAGAGCCGGGCCCCCTTGCTCGACCATCTGATCGAGTTGCGGCGGCGGCTGCTCTACTGCATCGCCGCGCTGGTCGTGACGTTCGCCGTGGCGATGTATTTTGCCGAGGATATCTTCGGCTTTCTCGTCCACCCGCTGCTCGCGGCGGGGCAGGACACGGTGATCTACACCGAAGTGTTCGAGGCGTTCTTCGTCCAGGTGAAGGTCGCGTTCTTCGCGGCGATGATGCTGTCCTTCCCGGTCATCGCCAACCAGCTGTGGCAGTTCGTCGCCCCCGGCCTGTACAAGAAGGAGAAGAACGCGCTCCTGCCGTTCATTCTCGCCACCCCCGTCCTGTTCCTCACAGGCGCGGCCATGGCCTATTATGTCGCGATCCCGATGGCGCTCCACTTCCTGCTGGGATTCGACGGCGTGGTCGGCGGCGTGAAGCGAGAGGCGCTGCCGGCGATCGGCAACTACCTGTCGTTCACGATGCAGTTCCTGTTCGGCTTCGGGATCGCTTTCCTGCTGCCCGTGCTGCTGATGCTGCTCGAGCGCGCCGGGATCGTCACGCGCAAGCAGCTCGTCGGCGCGCGGCGCTACGCCATCGTTGCGGCGTTTGCGATTGCTGCGGTCCTGACGCCCCCGGATATCGGGTCGCAGCTGCTGCTCGCGATCCCGCTGACGATCCTTTACGAATTCGCGCTGATCGGCATCTGGTTCACCGAGCGCAGCCGGGCAAAGGCCAAGGCGCAGGATGAGACGTCGGACTCCACCGATATCGCCGAAACGCACTGAGCGAACGGCGCCAGACGTAAAAACGGGGCCCGGTGCAGCTGCACCGGGCCCCGTTTTCGTATCTCAAGCGCAAAGGCTTACTTGGCGTCGCTCGCGGTCTTCGCCACGGTGCGGCCGGCCGAGCTCACGTCCTTGCCGGCGCCTTCGACGGTGTTGCATGCCGACACGATGAGCGCGCTGGCCACAACGGCCAATCCAACCAACTTACGCATAATACTTCCTCCTAGAAGGGCTTGAATGCCACCGAGGGGAGAAATGTACGGGCGCGGGTTTCGTTCCGTTGGTGCAACCAGGCACGCGTCTGATTTGGAATGATAAAGGCCCGGAAGCGTCACCGGGGGGGGGAGGGTGATGCTTCCGGGCCTGTCACTTGGATAGCGAGAGCGGGGGGGCATAAAGTCGCTATCCGAACTATAGAACGGCGATCGGGAAAGGTGGTTCCTGCCGTTTTCAAGTTTTTTTCGACGAGGTGTTTTGTCGTGCTCAATCGCGCCCGATGACGGCAAAGGCGATCTCATACGCGCCGACCAGCGGGTCATGATGGAGCGCCGAGCGCAACTGGCGCGAAAGGCCTTCCATTACACGGCCATAGCGCGTTGCTGCCTCGCGCAACGCGTCGCTCTCGATCAGCGCCCGCGAGACGACACGGAGCACAGCGCGATCGGGCGTGGCACCGGGCTGGATCGACACGCGGATCTGTGCCGAGGGATCGCAGGTCATCGCCAGCTCGATCGTCTCGGTCGCAAGGAACGCGACCGCGACGGCGACGTCCTGATTGACGAGGAACGGAGCGACGTCGAGCGTGATGCCCAGACCGTGCGAGCGATCGGGGGCAGTGGCGCGGATGTTGGCGGACAGCTCGCCGAGCATCGTGCGCATGTTGAGCCCGCGATTTTCCTCGAGCTCGGCGAAGTGATTGCGGTGAACGACCGCCAGCGCGTCGACCCGGCGCTGGATTGATGAATAGGCCTCGGTCGCGTCGGCGCTGCGTGCACTGCGGGCGTGGAAGTTGATCAGGCTGGAGATCACCTGCAGGTTGTTCTTCACCCGGTGATGCACTTCGCGCGTCAGCTTGGTCTGTCGCACGAGCCCGGCCGCCAGGCCCGCTTCGTGCGCCGCCACGGTCCGGCTGATGACCTGGAACGTATCGCCGAGCTCGCGGATCTCCTGCGCGGGTATGGTGCGGACGGTGCCGGTATCAATGACCTCGCCCGGCGTGAACGCAGCGACCGCGGCGCGCAATTGCCGCAAGGGACGGATCAGCAGGCGGTCGACGACGAACCACCCGATCCCCGCTGCCGCCGCCCACATCAGCAGCGGCAGCAGCAGCGCGATGATCAGCGACGAGGTAATTGGTGCGCTGCGGATGCTGGTGCGCAGCGCAAGGCCCGCGACGCCAAGGTCCGTACGCATCGTCTCCAGCCGGTCGAGCGGTGCCTCGTCGTCGATCGATTCGAGGAGCAGCGCGTCCTGTCCGAGCATCAGCGCACTGTTGAATTCCAGGGTCTGGTTGGACGGCCGGCCGATCCGTTCGATGAAGGGTTGTGGGAAATAGGCGCGTGCCGACGTCTCGCCGCCGGGGCCGGTGATCGCGAGGACCAGGCCGCGGTTCGGGACGATCGCGGCGGCAACGGGATTGCTGGTCGAATCCAGCGTGACGGCTTCGGGCAGCGCGCGCCCGCACAACACGCGGCCGGCGCGGTCGGTGATGACAAATCGCGTACCCGAGGAGGCCTGCTGCGCGAACACGCCCTGTGCGCGGGCGCAGCTCGGCGCATCGGCCGGGTCGAAGCCCAGCGCGTTCACCGCGACGCGCAACGCGGTCATGTCGCCGATCAGTTCGATGGCGATCGATCGTGCGCTTTCTGCCGCAGCGACCCGCAACCGTGCACGGGCTTCCGCATCGGCGACACGCGTCGTTTGCAGGGTCGCGAAGATCGCGATCAGCGCGAGCGGCAGAAGCGCTGCACTGAGGATGAGGAAAAGCTTGGCACCGGTGGGGAGCCGCCCGATCGCGGTGGCGATCGGCGACGGTGGACGAGCCGCCGTCGCATTGGCGTCAACAGAGCTGGTGTCGATCGGGGTCTCCGTGGAGCCCGGGGCGGCAGGTGACGGGGTGCCGGATTTGCTCACGGAACCGGTTGGCGAGGCCATGCGGCCCGCCCTCAGTCCAGCTTGCCGAGCAGCGCCAGAAACTCGTCAGGAACGGCTTCCTCGACGGTCTGCTGATAGACCGACCGCAATGCCGTTCCCATCTGCCGATCGCGGGCCGTGTCGCGCGGCTTGCCTGTGCCCTTGCCGGCGGGAGTGCCGGCGGGAGTTTCGTTCTGCGTGTCGTGGCCCAAACTCAAAATTTCCCCCTGCACGACGCACGTAAGATGATGTTTACCATAGGCCGCGGGCGGCACATGACACAGCTAGACCTGCGTCATACACTCGCGGTGATTGTCCGTGAAACCAAATAGCCTCTCGTTAGTTCCCTGTTCGAGCGAAAAATCGATATTGTCGTGGGCGTCGGGCCAAAAGGTTCCGAGGGTCTGGCAATCGGTCGGTCGCGTCATATTCTAGTATCGCCGTCCTCACCGGGCCGGCGTAACGATCAGGGAGTTACCAATACCCATGTCGCTTGGACAGCAACTCGCACCGCATCTTCCCTTTCTGCGGCGCTACGGCCGGGCCCTGACCGGCAGCCAGAGTCATGGCGACAAATATGTTCGCGCGACGCTCGAGGCGATCGTCGCGGCGCCCGATGAATTCCCGAAGGACGTCGATCCGCGTCTCGGTCTTTATCGGATGTTCCAGGCGATCTGGTCGTCGGCGAATTATGACGAGATGGGCGATGAGGGTGTCGGCGACACCGACGGCCACGCCGCAGTTGCTCGCGCACGTATGTCGCGGATGACGCCGCTGTCGCGTCAGGCGCTGTTGCTGACCGCGATGGAGGGTTTCACGCCCGAAGACGCGGCCTATCTGATCGACGTCGATGCGAACGAGGTCGACGAGCTCGTCGCCGCGGCACTGGCGGAAATCGAAGGTCAGACCCGCGCGCGCGTCCTTATCATCGAGGACGAGCCGATCATCGCGATGGATATCGAGACGATCGTGCGCGACCTGGGTCACGACGTGACCGGTGTTGCGGTGACCCGCGACGAGGCCGTGGCCCTCGCGATGGAAGAGCGTCCGGGTCTCGTGCTCGCCGATATTCAGCTGGCTGACGACAGTTCGGGTATCGACGCGGTCAAGGACATCCTTGCCGAATTCGAGGTTCCCGTGATCTTCATCACCGCGTTCCCCGAACGTCTCCTGACCGGTGAGCGTCCCGAGCCGACCTTCCTGATCACCAAGCCGTTCCAGCGTTCGACAGTGAAGGCGGCAATCAGCCAGGCACTGTTCTTCGATCAGACGACCGTTCCGGGCGCCTGATGCGCCGCTAGACTTGGGCCGGGGTTGCCGTCGACGATATCGTCAGCAACCCCGGCATCAAGTTTTTGATAGTTACGGACCCAAAACGGCGTTCGGGGGTTTCAGTCTTATGGTTGACCCAAAAGAGCAGATCCACGTCGCCGGCGAAGACGCCCGCGCCGGCGCAACACCGCATATGACCCGCTATATCCTTGTGATATCACTGGTCCTGGTTATCGCCATTTTTGCATTTCTCGTCATTCGATAGCATATGCGTGGCGTGGCGGACCGGTTGATGCCGATCCGTATGCTCAAGATCGCCGTCCTCTGGGCGGCGGTCGTCATTCGGGAACGATCGGAATTTCATGGTACAGCCCGCCCAGCGTGACGACGAAGTCGACGGCGCCGAGCCTCAGGTCGCGCCCGTTGAGCACGTCTCGCTTTCCGATGCCGAGTTCAAGGTCCAGCTTGCCCAGGTGATTCCGCACCTCCGTGCGTTCGGGCGTTCGCTGTCTGGCAGCCGCGACCTTGCGGACGACCTGGTGCAGGAGACGCTGCTGAAGGCGTGGGCCGCACGGCTGCGCTTCCAGGCCGGTACGAACATGCGCGCCTGGACGTTCATCATCCTGCGCAACCTCTATCTGTCACAGATGCGCCGCGCTCGCTTCAAGGGTGAGTGGGACGATCTGGTGGCGGATCGTATCCTTGCGGCACCCGCGAGCCAGGACCGGCATGTCGAGCTGGGCGATATGCAGCGCGCATTGATGCATCTGCCGCAGCCGCAACGCGAGGCGTTGATCCTCGTCGGCGCGGGCGGGTTCGCGTATGAAGAGGCAGCGGAGATCTGCAACGTGGCGGTCGGCACGATCAAGAGCCGTGTCGCGCGTGGCCGTGTCGCGCTCGAAACCATTCTGACGGATGGATCGCTGCCGTCGCGCCGTGATCATGAAACCGATACGACCAAGACAGCACTCGATTCGATCATGGGTGATGTCGAGGAACTGAGCCGCGGGCGTTGAAATAGACGTCTGCCGCGGCTGGCGTTTGGATCAGTGCGGTCGTGGCGACATGGTGTCGAGTTCACGCAACAAAGACATGAACTCGTCGGGCATTCCGGAGTCGCGATCGAACGCACCGCGCAGCGACTGTCCGATCGCATCCGTCTTGCGAGGCGCGCGAACGACCAGATGATCGGTCTGGTCACGGCGAATAGTCGGGTGCAGATGGGTCATGCAGGGTCAACGAGCCTCAAGAGCTTTTGTTGCTACCCTGGCTTGACTTTATAAAAGAATTGTGGGGTGTGGCATGGATAACGCGCATCGGGCGTCGGACATCATCGCCGCAACGCAGCGCGCGCGACGCTGGTCCCCCTTCCTCGCCATGCTCCTCGACCGCGAGCCTGTGCTTGCCACGCAGCTGGCAGAGGGGCGGCTGGATCCGATCCCGGCTTCGCTCGACCTCGACATGCCGGTCGCACGACGCCTCCGCCTCGAACGGCGTGCGCTCGCGCTGAGGGTCGCGATCGGTGACCTGGCCGGCGTGTTCGACCTCAGCGCCGTGACGCAGCGGCTCACCGGGTTTGCCGACCACGCGCTCGACACGGCGATCCGCACCGCGATCGAAGAACGCACGCCCGGCGCCGAAGCGCGCGGGTTCGCCGCGATCGCGCTCGGTAAACAGGGGAGTGGCGAACTCAATTATTCGTCGGATATCGATCCGATCCTGATCTACGATCCGGACACCCTGCCGCTCCGCCCGCGCGAGGAACCCGAAGCCGCCGCCGTGCGGATCGGCAAGCGCGTCGTCGAACTGCTCCAGGCACGTGACGGCGACGGCTATGTGCTGCGCGTCGACCTCCGCCTGCGGCCGTCTCCCGAGATCACGCCGATCGCGCTGCCGATCGATGCGGCGATCAGCTATTACGAGGCGCAGGCGCTCCCCTGGGAGCGTGCCGCCTTCATCCGCGCGCGCGCCGCAGCGGGCGACATCGCACTCGGCAGGCAGTTCCTCGACACGGTCCGCCCGTTCGTCTGGCGGCGCGCGCTCGATTTCGGCGCGATCGGCGAGATTCGCGGCATCTCGCGACGGATCCGCGATCATCATGCGCAGGGTCAGGCCTTCGGGCCGGGTTACGATCTGAAGCGCGGCCGCGGCGGGATTCGCGAAGCCGAATTCTTCGCGCAAATCCATCAGTTGATCCATGGCGGTCGCGATCCCCTACTCCGCGCGCCGGCCACGCGCGTCGCGCTTGCGCGGCTGGCGGAGGCGGGGTGGATCGGCGGTGACGAGGCGCGCGCGCTGATCGACAGCTATACGCTGCTGCGGACGATCGAGCACCGGGTGCAGATGATTGACGACCGGCAGACGCATGCCTTGCCGACCGGCGATGCGCTCGAGCGGGTGGCGTGGCTGCACGGGCTCGACGGCAGCGCGGCGCTGCTGGCGCTGCTCGCCCCGCATGTGGCGGCGACCGGGCGGATCTACGACGCGCTCGACGATGGCGCGGCATCCGGGCTTTCGCATGATCCGACGCGGCTCGACGCCGAGCTGGCAGAGGCGGGGTTTGCCGAACCCGAACCCGCGCGCCAGCGGATCGCCGCGTGGCGGGCAGGGGCCTATCCCGCACTGCGCAGCAGTGCCGCGCAGGCGGCGCTCGAGGCGGTCCTGCCGACGCTGGTCCCGGCGCTCGCCGCCGCGCCCGAGCCGCAGGCCGCGATGCTGAGACTCGATTCGATGCTCGAGCGTCTGCCGAGCGCGATCAACGTATTCCGACTGCTCGAAGCACGACCGGCGCTCGCCACGCTGCTCGCGGCGATCCTGAGCCACGCGCCGACGCTGGCGGAGGAACTGGCGCGGCGCCCCGCGCTGCTCGACGGGTTGATCGATGCGACGGCGCTCGCCCCGGTCGCGGCGGTCGACGCGCTGATCGACCGGATGCGCGCGGGCGAGGCGGGGCTCGATTATCAGGGGCGGCTCGATCACGTCCGGCGCGTGGTCGGCGAACTGCGCTTTGCGCTGGGTGCGCAGATCGTTGCGGGGACGTCGGATCCGCTCGACGTCGCGGCGGGCTATGCGCGCGTGGCGGAGGCGGCGATCGCGGTGCTGGCGGAGGCGACGATTCGCAGCTTTGCCGACGTCCATGGCCAGGTGCCGGGTAGCGAACTCGTGATCCTCGCGCTTGGCCGGATGGGCGGGGCGATGCTGACGCATGCGTCCGATCTCGACCTCGTCTATCTGTTCACCGGCGATTTCACCGCCGAGTCGGATGGCGCCAAACCGCTTGGCGCGACGCTCTACTACAACCGGCTGGCGCAGCGGGTGACTGCGGCCTTGTCGGTCGCGACCGCGGCCGGGCCGCTCTATCAGATTGATACGCGGCTGCGGCCATCGGGGGCGCAGGGGCCGCTGGTCGTGACGCTCGACAGCTTCGCACGCTATCAGCATGAGGAAGCCTGGACGTGGGAGCATATGGCGCTGACCAGGGCGCGGCCGGTCTTCGGATCCGCGCCCGCCCGGGCGGCGCTGTCCGCGGTGATCGCCGATGTCCTGACCGGCGCACGGACCGAGCGCGACGTGGTCGGCGATGCGACGCGGATGCGCGCCGACATGGCCGCGCACAAGCCCGCCAAGGGGCCGCTCGACGCGAAGCTTCTGCCGGGTGGTCTGGTCGATCTGGAATTTGCGACGCATGTCGTACAACTCGTTGAGCGCAGCGGCTTCGATGCCAATCTGGGGCGTGCGATCGGGCAGCTCGTCGCCGAAGGGCGGATGCCCGCGACGATGCTCGCCGCGCATGATATGCTGACCCGCCTGCTCGTGACGCTGCGGCTCGTCGCGCCCGACGCGGCGCCGCCCGGCCCGCCGACCCAGGCGTTGATAGCGCGCGCGCTCGGGCTGCATGACTGGCCTGCGGTTCTTGCGGGCCTCGCCGAGGTCCGGCAACAGGTGACCGCGTTCTGGCACGAACTGACAGGAGAGCAGGATGGATGACGGTGCGATGATCCCGGACGTCGCGGTGACGATGCCCGATGGCACGGCCGTTGCGCTCACGACGCTGGCGCGGCCGCTGGTCGTCTATTTCTATCCCAAGGATGATACCGCCGGCTGCACGCGCGAGGCGCAGGACTTTTCCGCGCTCGAGTCGGCCTTCGCGGAGATCGGGGTCGGCGTGCTCGGCGTGTCGAAGGACACGCCCGCCGCACATGCCAAGTTCAGCACCAAGCACGGACTGACCGTCTCGCTGGCGACCGACGTCGATGGCACGGTCTGCGAGGGCTTCGGGGTCTGGGTCGAGAAGGCGATGTACGGCCGCAAATATATGGGAATCGAGCGCGCGACCTTCCTGTTCGACGCGGACGGCCGACTGGCGACATCGTGGCGCAAGGTCCGGGTCCCCGGCCATGCCGAGGCCGTTCTTGCTGCCGCCAAGGCGCTGACCGCGCGATAAAGACCGTTCCACGGGGCAGGGCGCGGAGTCGCTTGGTGGGGCGATTCCTTTTTACCGGTACCATTTGGTTTCAACGGCTCGACGCACGCGCGTCCCGGTCCACCCCAAGTTAGCGGCGCGGCTCTTGCCGAAGTGGGTCAAATCGGCACACATCCTGACTTGTCTGGGACGCGGAGGGGCTGCGGTTCAGGACAGAGTCTTGGCGCCGGGCCCGTTTGCGATCCGGCTCCTGTTTTTTGTCGGGGACCAATGGTCGATATCACCGTTTCCGCTGCAGCCTTAGCCAACCGCGCAGCCTTTCGTATCAAGACGCTCTTCGCCGCGCGGGACCTGACGGTTCACGACGGCCACTCGGTCCGCCGGGTTCGCCTGGGCAGCCGCAAGCAGGCCGCGATGGCGGCACTCAGCGCCGTGACGCTCGGCTTTTCCGGCTATGGTGCCGCGCAGGCAGCCTATGGCGCCGCAGCCGCGACCGGCGTGGTCGCCGCACCCGATTCCGAACTCCAGGTCGCGCAGATGGAGCGCCGCATCGGTCAGATGCAGGCGCGCGTCGCGACCATTCGCGAGACCGCCGCAGCACACGCCGCGCGGGTCGAACAGCGCCAGCAGCTGATCACCGCCGCCCTGACCGGCAAGGGCGACGCCAAGGCGATGGCGCTGGCCACGCTGGCGATCGACCCCGCGCCCGATGCGCTGGCCGCCGATGTCGTCAAGCCGCTGGTCAAGGTCGAGGGCCGCCAGCGCGTTCTCGCTGACGCTGCCCAGACCATCCTTGATCAGCGTTATGCCGACACCACGGACACCGTGCGCAAGCTCGGCCTGCGCCCCGAACGCGTCGCTGCCGCGGCCAAGCGCACCCAGGCGAGCAAGCAGGCCGCCATGGGCGGACCGCTGGTCGCCGCCGACAGCCCCGAGGCGCTGGCCGATGTCCGCGCCGACGCCCAGTTCCGCACGCTGTTCCAGACCTGGAAGAAGCTCGACACGCTGCAGCAGGGGGTGATCGCGATCCCTTCGGTCCAGCCGGTCCATCTGCTGTCGTTCACCAGCAATTTCGGCATCCGCTCGGATCCGTTCCGCGGAACCGCTGCGATGCATGCCGGCGTCGACATTCCGGGTCCGGTCGGCACGCCGATCTACGCCACGGCTGACGGCATCGTCTCGCATGCCGGTCGTCAGGGCGGCTATGGCAATCTCGTCGAGCTCAATCATGGCAAGGGCATCGCGACCCGGTACGGCCATCTCTCGAAGATCCTCGTCGGCGACAATGCCCGGGTGACGCGCGGCCAGCTGATCGCGCTGATGGGCTCGACCGGTCGCTCGACCGGCCCGCATCTTCATTATGAAGTCCGGATCGATGGTCATGCCGTGAACCCGATCCCGTTCCTCACGACCGCCGACTACCTTCTCGCCGCGCAGGATCGCTCGGTCGGTGCGATCCCGGTCTCGACCGACGGTCCGGCGGCGCAGGACTGAGGCGCACGCTTTTCTATCAAGCCCTGTCCGTGGTTCTCCGCGGCAGGGCGAGGTTGCCGCGGATAGCGGGACCGCCTATCTCGGGACCATGGCAACCCTGGCTCCCGACATCATCCTGACCCCCTCCGCCGCGGCGCGCGTCGCCGCAATTGCTGCCCGACAGGGCAAGCCCGCGATCCTGCGCCTTTCGGTCGATGGCGGCGGCTGTTCGGGTTTTCAGTACAAGTTCGGGTTCGCCGATGCGGCCGAGGCTGATGACGTGGTCGCCGAACGCGACGGCGTCCGGCTGGTCGTCGACAGCATCAGCATCGACCTCGTCCGCGGTTGCGCGGTCGACTATGTCGAATCGCTCGCCGGCGCGGCGTTCCGCGTGGAGAATCCCAATGCAGCCTCGGGCTGCGGTTGCGGCTCGAGCTTTTCGGTCTGACGCCCGGTGAAGATCGTCACGTACAATATCAACGGGATCAAGGCCCGTCTCCCGCGGCTGCTCGAATATCTTGCCGAAGAGCAGCCCGAGATCGTCTGTCTGCAGGAACTCAAGACCAGCGACGAAACCTTTCCGACCGCGGAGATCGAGGCGGCGGGGTACGGTGTTGTCTGGCATGGGCAAAAGGCCTGGAACGGCGTGGCGATCCTCGCCAAGGGCCAGACCCCCAGACTCCGGCAGCGCGGCCTCGAAGGCGAGCCCGAGGACGAGCACAGCCGCTATATCGAGGCCGAGGTCGACGGGCTGACGATCGCCGCGCTGTATCTGCCCAATGGCAATCCGCAGCCCGGCCCGAAATTCGACTATAAGCTGCGCTGGATGACGCGGCTTGCGGCGCGCGCGCGCGTGCTGCTGGCCGAGGAGGTACCCGCCATCCTCGCGGGCGATTACAACGTGATCGCGAATGACGACGACACGTTTTCGGTGTCGCGGATGCAGGACGATGCGTTGATGCAGCCCGAAAGCCGGAGCGCCTATCGTGCGCTGCTCGGGCAGGGCTGGACCGATGCCCTTCGAACGCAATTCCCCAAGGGAGGCGTGTGGACCTTCTGGGATTATCAGGCGGGCGCGTGGCAGCGCGACGCGGGCTTCCGGATCGATCATCTGCTGCTCAGCCCGCAGGCGGCCGACCGGATGATCGATGCCGGTGTCGACAAGGCCTATCGCGGCCGCGAAAAGGCGAGCGATCATGCCCCGACCTGGGTCCGCCTGCGATGAACGCATCGGCGGGGCGGCCTGCGACACGGCTTGCCGCGGGTGTGCTGGCGACGCTGCTATTGGCCTGTTCGACTCAGGTTTGTGCGCAGGAGCGCGACTATTGCCCTGAACGCCCGGGGATCGATACGCCCGCCTGCACCATGGAAAAAGGCCGTGTCTCGGTCGAAACCGCGCTCGCCGACTGGACGCGCGACGACGGGGCAGGCTCGCGTGAGGACAGTGTCCTGATCGCCGATACGCTGGTCCGGGTCGGGGTCAGCGACACGGTCGAGGCACGGGTGGGATGGACGCCGTTCGGCCATGACCGGACGCGCGACGAAACGGGGATCGACGTCGCGGACCGCATTGGCGACGTGTCGCTGAGCATGAAGGCCAGCCTGAGCCATCCCGACGGCAAGGGCCTGTCGATCGCCGTCCTGCCGTTCGTGACGCTGCCCGTTGGCCGGTCGCCGGTCGGTGATGGCGACTGGGGCAGCGGGTTGCTGCTGCCGGTGACATTCGAAATGTCCGACACGGTGTCGCTCGACCTGACACCCGAAGTCGATGCCGCGGTCGACGATGACGGTCATGGCCGGCACCTGGCCTATAGCAGCGCGGTCGGCCTCGCCTTCACGCTCGACAAGGCGGTGACGCTGAACGCCGAGCTGCAGGCGCTGCGCGACGATGACCCGGCCGGCCGCAGCACCCAGGCACTGGCTGCGCTGTCGCTCGCCTGGATGGTCCGTGACGATCTTCAGTTTGACATTTTCGGGGCGGCAGGCTTGACCCATGATACCCCCGACGCGCGGCTTTATGCGGGGGTGGCGCGGAGGTTCTAGATGATCGCGGTGCTGATCGGACTGCAGGCCGTCGCCGGCCCCCCGCTCCCGCGCGAACTTCGCCCCCCGGTCGCTCGGGCGGCGACCCCCTGTCCCGTAACGCCGCCCGGTGGCGAGATCGTCGTCTGTGGCCGGCCGACCGACCAGCGTCTTGCACGGCTTCCCACGCCGCCGGTCAACGCACCCGATGCGCCGATGACGTTCCGTCTGCCGGGCGGCGGGACGGGCAAGGTCCACGCGGTCCAGAGCACGCTGCCGGGGGCGACCGGATCCGGGGCGGTCGTCACGCTGCGCATCCCGTTCGGTCCGGGTCGCCGAGCGGCCGACCCCGCCCGTTAGGCTCAGGCCGGGTCGCGTGGCCGGGTCCGCAGCGCATCGCTGAGCGAGGCGGTGCCGCTGCCGCGTCGCGCCGGCTTGGGCTGTGACGGGGCAGGCGACCAGCCGGTGAGGAAGATGATCTCGAATCGTTCGGCGGTCCGTCCGTCCGCGTCGGCGAGCTCGGCAAAGGCCTGTGCGAGCCCCGCCAGCGCCTGCCGGCCGAGTGCGCTACGCCCCGCGAGCACGTTCGTCGCCGCCATCCCGCGAAGATCGCCGAGCAGGCGCCCTACATCGCGGTAGCCGACGTTCAGCGTCTCGATGTCCGCTACCGGCAGCGCGAACCCCGCGCGCATCAGCAGATCGCCCGCCGAGCGGACGTCGATCTGCGGATGCAGCCGCGCGGCGGGGCGCTCCGCCTCCGCCACCCGCAACGCCTGGCGGAGTGCCGGCAGACTCCCCGCCCCGACGAACGCGCCGAGGAACAGTCCATCCGGGCGCAGCACGCGGCGGATCAGCGACAGCGCGCCGGGCAGGTCGTTGACCTGGTCGAGCACGCCCGCGCTGACGACGAGGTCGAACGATGCGTCAGCAAAGGGCAGCCGGTCCTCGTCGGCCTGGATGCCGCCCGCTTGCGCGGCAAAGCCATGGCCCGCATCGCAGCGTACGACCCGCGCGCCCGGGGGCGCGACGAACGCGCCGTCGAAACAGCCGAGATCGAGAATGTCGGCAAAGTCCCGCGTCACCGCATCGAGCCGCTCGGCGATCCCGTCGAGCATCGTCGCGCGCACGAAATCCGCGTCGGCATAGGCGGCACGCGCGCGGTCGCGGCGCTGGCGGCGGGCGACCCGGTCGAAGATTTCCGGGGCGCTGCCTTGGCTGGGGTCTGGGATCTGCACGCCGCGCTTGTGCCGTCTGCATGCTTTGACGACAAGGGCGGATGCGGTTGCTCGATCCGATTGGTGCGGTGATCCGGCTGGCGCTGCCGCCGCGCTGCCCCGGCTGCGGCAGTCCGGTGGCGGCGGACCATCGGTTCTGCGCAAGCTGCTGGAACGGCCTGCACTTTCTCGGTCCGCCCTGGTGTGCCGCGTGCAACCGGCCCTTCGCGCATGATCGCGGCGACGGCGCATTGTGCGCCGTGTGTCTCACCCAGCCGCCGCGTCACGCAGGCGTCCGCGCCGCGGTCGCCTATGGACCGGTTGCGCGCGGCCTGGCGCTGCGGCTGAAATATGGCGGCCGAACCGCGTTCGCCGCGACGATGGCGCGCGCCATGCACCGGCTGATGCCCGAGCAGGCGGCGCTGATCGTGCCCGTGCCGCTGCACCGCTGGCGGCTCTGGTCGCGCGGGTTCAACCAGGCGGCGCTCATCGCGACGACGCTCGCGAACCTGTCGACCGTGCCCGCCGACTTGAATGTCCTCGTCCGGACGCGGCAGACGACGGTGCTGCGCGGGCTCGGCAGGCGTCAGCGCGGCAGGGCGGTGGCGGGCGCCTTCGCCGTCGCGGCGGGCGGGCGCGACCGGCTGCGCGGCAGGGCGGTCGTGCTGATCGACGACATCTATGCGAGTGGGGCGACGAGCGCGGCGTGCACCGGCGCGCTGCTCGCGGCGGGGGCGGAATCGGTGACGATCCTGTGTTGGGCACGTGTTCTAGACGACACCGATTATTGACAAGCGCGCGGTCAGACCACACCTGAAAATAATGGCTAAAGTTGAAATCTACATCAAGCAATTCTGCCCCTATTGCACGCGGGCGATGAAGCTCCTTGCCGCCAAGGGCGTCGAACCGGAAACGTTCGACGTGACGATGGGCGGGCCGAAGAAGAAGGAGATGGTCGAGCGCTCGGGTGGTCGCATGACCATGCCGCAGGTGTTCATCGACGGGAAGCATATCGGCGGGTCGGACGACCTTGCCGCGCTTGATGCCCGGGGTGGGCTCGACCCGCTCCTGGCCTGATGGCCCGCATCGCGCTTCTGCAGATGACCAGCGGGATCGATCCCGCGGTCAATGCCGCCACGCTGGTCTCTGCGATCCGGTCGGCGGCAGGGCAGGGCGCGGTGATGCTGTTCACCCCGGAAATGTCGGGTCTGATCGACCGCGATCGTACGCGGGCTGCCGCGTTGATCGTGGCCGAGGCCGACGACCCAGTGCTCGCGCGCGTCTGTGCGGCCGCGGCCGATGCGGGGATCTGGGTGCATCTCGGCTCGCTCGCCGTCCGCCGGGCAGACGGGCGGTTTGCCAATCGCGGGTTCGTGATCGATCTGGCGGGCAGTATCCGCGCGCGCTACGACAAGCTCCATCTCTTCGATGTCGACCTGCCGACGGGAGAAAGCTGGCGTGAATCTGCCGCCTATGCGGCGGGTGACGCGGCGATCGTTATGCAGACGCCGATCGGCATGCTGGGCGCATCGATCTGTTATGACCTGCGCTTTCCCGACCTGTACCGCGCAATGAGCGATGCCGGCGCGACGGTGCTTTCGGTCCCGGCGGCGTTCACCAGACCCACAGGGGCAGCGCATTGGCATGTCCTGCTCCGCGCCCGGGCGATCGAATCGGCGTCCTACGTCGTCGCCGCAGCGCAGACCGGCGTCCACGCCGATGGTCGCGCGACCTATGGCCATTCGCTGGTGATCGATCCCTGGGGCACGGTCGTGCTCGACATGGGTGAGGCGGCGGGTCTTGGCTATGCCGATATCAGCCCCGACAGCGTGGCGGACGTCCGCACGCGGATCCCGGCGCTCGATCATCGGCGGCCGATCCCTTCCGTGGCCGTGATCCGGTGATCGTCTTCGACCTGAAATGCGGCACCGGGCATGTGTTCGAGGCGTGGTTCGGCTCGAGCGCGGCCTATGAGGCACAGCGCGCAGCCCGACAGGTCGAATGCCCGCTCTGCGGCGATGCAGAGGTGGCGAAGGCGGTGATGGCGCCGGCCGTCTCGGGCAAGGGCAACCGCGTGCCCGAGGGGCCGACGCCTGCGCGGATGAAGGCGATGATGACGATGCTGGCATCGAAACAGGCCGAACTGCTCGCGTCATCCCGGTGGGTCGGCGGCGCCTTCGCGGATCGCGCGCGCGCGATGCATGTGGGCGACGAGGCCCCCGCACCGATCCACGGCCAGGCCAGCCTCGCCGAGGCCAGGGCGCTGGTCGACGACGGTGTCGCCGTGCTGCCGCTGCCGCTCCCGGTCACGCCACCGGATACGATCAACTAAGGATGGGGTCGCTGCGGCCCAACCATTCACAGGCGTGAGGCAACGCCGCTGAGTCAGCGACGGGGATTCGAGACACTCCCTCGGGGGCTGGTCTATTCCGCTTTGCTCTGTGACGCGGCTATGCGATCATGGTCACTCTGGACCGACGGGAATGGGGCTAGTATGGACGTCACGTGCGTGGCCCCGTAGCTCAGCCGGATAGAGCACCAGATTCCTAATCTGGGGGCCAGTGGTTCAAATCCACTCGGGGTCACCACCACCACCGACATTATCAAGCGATCCGCCGCCTGCGGGCATCGCGACACGCGTCAGGGATGTAGCTTGGCTGGCGACAGGGGGGTGCCGTCTGGCGCGGCCCGGTCGCAGCGTTGGGGAGCAATCAGGCGACGTTGACCCCTCCGCGGAGGTGGCAACGTCGCCTGGCGTCCCGGTCAGGCTTAGGCCTTGACGTGCTGCGAGATGTACTTGTTCATCTCGAACATGGTGCACTTGTCACGGCCGAAGACCTTCTTCAGCTTCTCGTCGGCGAGGATCTCGCGCTTGTTCTCAGGGTTCTGCAGATTGTGGGCCTTGATATAGACCCAGACCTTGCTGATCACTTCGCTGCGCGGGAGCTTGTCGTTACCGACGATCTCGCCGAGCTCGGGAGAGGGCTGGACGGGGGCGTGGATGCCGCCGGTCTTGGGAGCTGTAGCCATAAGCATTCCTTCCTGTTCGCATGCGTGCGTTAGGCACTGCACGCGTGGTCACGCCTTGTTGAGCGCGCCCGCCTTGTGCGCTGCCTTGCCGCCATTGTCACTCTTTACGATGAATTGCGGCTCGTCCTTGGACGCGCGGACGGTGTGACCCTTGATCGTCGTGTCGCTGGTCTGCTTCTTTTCGACCGTGCCGTGCGCGGTGCCGCCGGGGGATTTCCAGGTTACCTCGTCGCCCTTTTTCGGATCCTTCATCACACCATCTCCTTGATATTCAACGATCAAGCGCAGAGGTGCGGGTTTTGTTGCATGATCCGCGGTTGCAGACCCAGGGGCTGCGGTTCATCTGATGCGCCACCAAGGAGACCCATGCATGAAGACCCGCGCCGCCGTAGCCTTCGAGGCGAAAAAACCGCTCGAGATCGTCGAGCTCGACCTCGAGGGACCCAAATCCGGCGAAGTTCTGGTCGAAATCATGGCCACGGGCATCTGTCACACCGATGCCTACACGCTCGACGGACTTGATTCGGAAGGCCTTTTCCCGAGCGTGCTGGGGCATGAAGGGGCGGGCATCGTCCGCGAGATCGGCGCGGGCGTCACCAGCGTCGCGGTCGGCGATCACGTCATCCCGCTCTACACCCCCGAATGCCGCCAGTGTAAGTCGTGCCTGAGCCAGAAGACCAATCTGTGCACCGCGATCCGCGCGACGCAGGGGAAAGGGCTGATGCCCGACGGCACGACGCGGTTCAGCTACAAGGGCCAGCCGATCTTCCATTACATGGGCTGCTCGACCTTTTCGAACTTCACCGTGCTGCCCGAGATCGCACTGGCCAAGATCCGCCCCGACGCGCCGTTCGACACCTCCTGCTATGTCGGTTGCGGCGTGACGACGGGTGTCGGCGCGGTCGTCCACACCGCGAAGGTCCAGCCCGGCGATACCGTCGTGGTGTTCGGGCTCGGCGGGATCGGGCTGAACGTGATCCAGGGCGCGCGACTGGCGGGCGCAGGGATGATCGTCGGCGTCGACATCAATCCCGACCGCGAGGAATGGGGTCGCCGCTTCGGCATGACGCATTTCGCCAACCCGAAGGATGTGGGCGACATCGTCCAGCATATTGTCGCCCTGACCGACGGCGGCGCGGATTATACGTTCGATGCGACGGGCAACACGACCGTCATGCGCCAGGCGCTCGAGGCCTGTCATCGCGGCTGGGGCACCTCGATCGTGATCGGCGTGGCCGAGGCGGGCAAGGAGATCAGCACGCGGCCGTTCCAGCTCGTCACCGGGCGCAACTGGCGCGGGACCGCTTTCGGCGGTGCGCGTGGACGTACGGACACGCCCAAGATCGTCGACTGGTATATGGACGGCAAGATCGAGATCGACCCGATGATCACGCACCGCCTGACGCTCGACGAGATCAACAAGGGGTTCGACCTGATGCACGCCGGCGAGAGCATCCGCTCCGTCGTGATCTACTGAGGAATACGCCATGTTTAGCCATGTCATGCTCGGCGCCGACGATATCGCGGCATCGAAAGCGTTTTACGACGCGAGCCTGGGTGCCCTTGGCGTGCCCGAGGGCGTCGTCGATGAGTGGGGCCGGCTCGTCTATGCGCACGCTGGCGGCCGCTTCCTGCTGACCAAGCCGATCGACGGGCAGCCGGCCACCCACGGCAATGGCAGCACGATGGGGTTCGTCGCGGCCTCGCCCGAGGCGGCGGACGCCTGGCATGCCGCGGGGCTCGCGCATGGCGGCACCGCCTGCGAGGATCCGCCGGGCGTGCGGCACGGCACCGCGGGTCGCACCCTGTATCTGGCGTATCTGCGCGACCCGTCGGGCAACAAGCTCTGCGCCGCTCACCGGGTCGCGTGATGGAGACGCTATCGACCAGCACGGCGTTTGGCGGCACGCAGGGCGTGTATCGCCACGCGTCGACCGCGACCGGCACCGACATGACCTTTGCGGTCTATGTGCCGCCGCACGCGCCGGATGCGCGCTTGCCGGTGCTGTGGTTCCTGTCGGGGCTGACCTGCACGCATGCCAATGTCATGGACAAGGGCGAGTATCGCCGCGCCTGCGCAGAGCACGGCGTGATCCTGATCGCGCCCGACACGAGTCCGCGCGGAGAGGAGGTTCCCGACGACGACGCCTATGATTTCGGCCAGGGCGCGGGCTTCTACGTCGATGCGACCGAGCAGCCCTGGGCCGCGAACTTCAACATGAAGCGCTATGTCGAGGACGAACTCCCCGCGCTGATCGCCGCGGAGTTTCCGATGGCGGACATGACGCGGCAGGGGATCACCGGGCATTCGATGGGCGGGCATGGCGCGCTGACGATCGCGCTGCGCAATCCCGACCGGTTCCGCAGCGTGTCGGCCTTCGCACCGATCGTCGCGCCGCTGCACTGCCCCTGGGGTCAAAAGGCGCTGACGGGGTATCTGGGGCCCGACCGTGCCGACTGGCGTGCGTACGACGCCTGTGCGCTGATCGCCGATGGCGCGCGGGTCGCCGACATCCTGGTCGATCAGGGGGAGGCCGACGGCTTCCTCGACGAACAGCTGAAGCCGGCGCTGCTGGCGGACGCGTGCGCGGCGGCGGGGATCGAACTGACGGTGCGGATGCAGCCGGGGTACGACCATAGCTATAATTTCATATCGACCTTCATGCCGGATCATGTCGCCTGGCATGCGGAACGGCTGCGGCGCGCCTGACACGCCGTCGCGCAAGCGAACTGATGCGGCCCTTGTGTTCGGGCCGCGGACGGCCGCATGGCGCGCGGCGGGCGGGAGTCCGCTGCGATATTGTCGATATTATGATACCTCGGTCGGGCTTTCGTACCGAGGACCTTGCACGCCGGCCTGCGGCGGAATGATGGAGCGCTGTGATGATCGCCGAAACGCCTTTTGCCGATGCCGAGCCAGCCGTCGGCCCGGATGGCAAGCTGATCGTTCCGCAGGAGGTCGAGGCGGCGATCCGGACACTGATCCGCTGGACCGGCGACGATCCGGCGCGCGAAGGGCTGGTCGACACCCCGCGCCGGGTCGCGCGCGCGTGGAAGGAATATTGCGCGGGCTATGGCGACGATCCGGCGCGGCATCTCGAACGTGTGTTCGAGGAGGTCGGCGGCTATGACGAGATCGTGTTGCTGAAGGATATCCCGTTCCAGTCGCACTGTGAGCATCACATGGCACCGATCATCGGCAAGGCGCACATCGCCTATCTGCCGCGCAACCATGTCGTCGGCATCTCGAAGCTGGCGCGCGTGCTGCACGGCTTTGCCCGCCGGTTGCAGGTGCAGGAGCGGCTGACCGCGGAGGTGGCCGACTGCATCTGGGAGCAGCTGAAGCCGCAGGGTGTCGCGGTCGTGATCGAGGCGACGCATGCCTGCATGGCCGCGCGCGGCGTGCGGACGCCGGGGGTGACGATGGTCACCAGCCGGATGATGGGCGTGTTCCGCGAGGATGAGCGCAGCCGCAAGGAGGTGCTGTCGCTGATGGGCGCGCGCGCATGATCCGAACCGTGCTGGTCACCGGCGGGGCGAAGCGCTTGGGCGCCGCGATCGTCCGGCGGCTGGCGGCGGACGGGCATGCGGTGGTCGTGCATCAGGGGCATTCGCCCGAGGAAGCCGATGCGCTGGTCGACGAGATCGTCGCTATCGGCGGCCGCGCGGCGGCGGTCGAGGGCGATCTGAGCGATCTGCACGGGGTCGGCGATCTGTTCGCGGCGGCGCGGGGCGCGATCGGCGGTCCGATCGACGGGCTGGTCAATTGCGCGTCGAAGTTCGCGTTCGATCGGCCGCCCGCGGTCGACCCGGTGCTGTTCGCCGAGCTCGCTGCGATCAACTGCGGCGCGCCGGTGCTGCTCGCCTCGGCGCTCGCGTCGCAGGAGGATGTCCGTGACGGCGCGATCGTCAATCTGCTCGACCAGAAGGTTGCGAACCTCAATCCCGACTTCTTCTCCTACAGCTGCGGCAAGATCGCGCTGGAGGGGGCGACGGTGATGCTGGCGCAGGCGCTGGGGCCCCGGATCAGCGTCAACGCGGTGTCGCCGGGGCTGACGCTGCCGAGCGGCGACCAGACCAACGCGGAATTCGAGGCAGTGGCGAGCGACAATCTGCTCCAGCGCCCGGTCGGGGCGAAGGCGGTCGCCGATGCGGTCGCGTGGTTGCTGGGTGCGAAGGGCGTGACCGGACAGAACCTGTTCGTCGATTGCGGGCAGCGGTTTCTGGCGCGCGACGGCGACGTGATGTTCGACCGGCATCATGGGGAGCGCAATGGCTGAGTTTACGACGATCCTCGACGGGCTCGAGGTGATGATGCGGCTGGGCATTTATCCGCACGAGGTGGCACCGCAGCGCGTCGTCGTCTCGGTCGAGATGACGGTCGTATATCCGGGGCCGCTTGGCGAGGACGCGATCGGCGAGGTGCTCGATTACGACTTCGTCCGCGCCGGGATACTGGCGATGGCGGCGGAGCGTCCGTTCGCGTTGCAGGAGACGGTGTGCGAGGCGATTGCGGCGCTGTGCCTGGGTGACGCGCGGGTGAGGCGGGTCGAGGTCGAGACGATGAAGACCAACATCTACCCCGATGCCGCGATCGGGTGCCGGATCGTGCGGGAGCGTGCGATCTAGTGGAGGCAATAGTCCCACGACCGGGCGCATTTGGTGCCCATGAGCGGCGCCGATCCCGGCGCCGGCTCGTTCCCTGCCCATAACCCCCTCATCCGGAGACTTATGGTGAACATTCTCGTCGTCCTTACCTCGCATGCCGATCTCGGCGATACCGGCCGCAAGACCGGCTTCTGGCTCGAAGAGCTTGCCGCACCCTATTATGTGTTCAAGGATGCCGGCGCGTCCATCACGCTCGCCTCGCCGGCCGGTGGCCAGCCGCCGCTCGATCCGAGCAGCGCGAAGCCCGACGCGCAGACCGATGCGACGCGCCGGTTCGAGGGCGATGCGGAGGCCAGCGCCGCGCTCGCCGACACGCGGAAACTGTCCGAGATGAAGATCGCCGATTTCGACGCGGTGTTCTATCCAGGCGGTCACGGTCCGCTCTGGGATCTGGCCAACGACCCGGCGTCGATCGCGCTGATCGAGACGACCATCGGCGCGGGCAAGCCGGTCGCGCTGGTCTGTCATGCGCCCGGCGTGCTGCGCGACGTGAAGGCGGTCGATGGCTCGCCACTGGTGAAGGGGAAGACGGTCACCGGCTTCACCAACAGCGAAGAGGCAGCGGTCGGGCTCAGCGATATCGTGCCGTTCCTTGTCGAGGACATGCTCGCGCAGCAGGGCGGAAATTATTCGAAGACCGCCGACTGGGGCGTGCATGTCGTCGAGGACGGCCTGCTGATCACCGGGCAGAACCCCGCATCGTCGGAAAAGGCGGCACAGACGCTGCTGGCGAAGCTCGCCTGAGAGAACGGCCACCGGCTTGACCGGTGGCCGCCCTTCTGGTCCTCAGGCGCGATTGGCGGCGCTGAGGACGGCACGGACCGATGCGGTGGCGATGTCGGTGTCCATGCCGACACCGAACACCGTCTTGCCCGCCGCGGTCCGGCATTCGACATAGGCGGCCGCCTGCGCGTCCGCACCATGGCCGATCGCATGCTCGTTATAATCCACCACATCGAGCGTCGGCCCGGTCGACTCCGCGATCGCCGCGATCACGCCCGAGATCAGCCCGTTACCGCGCCCCGAGATCGACCGTTCCTCGCCATCGATCGCGACGCGGCCGATGAAAACGCGCTGCCCCGCTGTACCGCTTTCCTCATAGTCGCGCAGCTCCACGCGATCGTCGGCGTGCGGCAGGTAGGTCCGCTCGAAGAGGCTCCAGATATCCGCCGCATTCAGTTCGCGGCTCGTCTCGTCGGCATAGGCCTGCACGTGACGACTGAAGTCCGCCTGCAACCGCTTGGGCAGCTTCAGCCCCTTGTCCTGCTCGATCACCCAGGCGACGCCGCCCTTGCCTGACTGCGAGTTGACGCGGATCACCGCCTCGTAGCTGCGGCCGAGATCGGCGGGGTCGATCGGCAGGTACGGCACCTCCCACAACGTCTCGTTCTTCGCCTCCTGCGCGGCGAATCCCTTCTTGATCGCGTCCTGGTGCGACCCCGAAAACGCGGTGAAGACGAGGTCGCCCGCGTAGGGCGTGCGCGGATGGACGGGGATGTTGGTGCAGTAGTTGACCGTGTTCACGACCGCGTCGATGTCCGACAGGTCGAGCTTCGGATCCACCCCTTGCGTGTACATGTTGAGCGCGACGGTCACGAGATCGCAATTGCCGGTGCGCTCGCCATTGCCGAGCAGGCAGCCCTCGACCCGGTCCGCGCCCGCCATCATGCCGAGTTCGGCGGCGGCGACGCCGGTGCCGCGGTCGTTGTGGGTGTGCAGCGAGATCGCCACCGAGTCACGGTTGCGGATATTGCGGCCGAACCATTCGATCTGGTCGGCATAGATGTTCGGCGTCGCGCACTCGACGGTGGCGGGCAGGTTGAAGATGATCGGATTATCGGGCGTCGGCATCAGGACGTCCATCACCGCCTCGCAGACCTCTAGGCTGAACTCGAGCTCGGCGGTCGAGAAGGTCTCAGGGGAATATTCGAACTGCCAGCGGACGTTCGGTTGCTTGGCGGCCTCGTCGCGCAGTACCTTGGCGCCGTCGATCGCGATCTGCTTCACCTGCGCGCGGTCCATCCCGAACACGATCTTGCGCCATGCCGGCGACACCGCGTTGTAGAGGTGGACGATCGCGGTCTTCGCGCCGACGAGGCTGGCAAAGCTCGTCTCGATCAGGTCGCGGCGCGACTGCGTCAGTACCTGGATCGACACGTCGTCGGGAATGCGGCCGGTCTTGACCAGGCCGGATATGAAATCGAATTCGGTCGCGCCCGCGCTCGGAAAGCCGACCTCGATCTCCTTCAGCCCGACCTTGCAGAGCAGGTCGAAGAAGCGCGTCTTCTTCTCGGCATCCATCGGGTCGATCAGCGCCTGGTTGCCGTCGCGAAGATCGGTCGACAGCCAGCGCGGCGGCTTGACGATCGTCTTCGACGGCCATTGGCGGTCGGGCAGGTCGATTTGCGGGAAGGGTCGGTACTTGGTCGATGGGTCGCGCAGCATGGCTCGTGTCTCTCGTGATCGGGAGCGTTCGGGTCAGCCCTTAGGCGCGAGGCGCGGGGGCTGGCCACCACGCAAACGATCGGCGCGCCTAAGGGCGCGTAAGTCGAAGCAGCAGGAGGCGACCGTGAGACATTGCGTCTTCCCTATCGCGCGGACACGGTAAATGTCCAGCGCGATAGGGTCGGCGTACGTATTATTGCGCAGCAAACGCCGCGTTGATCGTCAGGTCGACCTTGTCCGACACGACGGGGGCATAGGCGCCGATGTTGAAGTCGCTGCGCTTGATCGAGGTCGTCGCGCGGAAGCCGAAGTTCAGCTTCTTGTTCATCGGGTTCGCGCCCGCGCCGACGAACGTCGCCTGCAGCACGACCGGCTTGGTAACGCCCTTGAGCGTGAGATCACCTGTGATCACGGCCTTATCGCCGGTCGCGACGACCTTGGTCGAGACGAACTTGGCGGTCGGGTAGGTCGCGGCGTCGAAGAAGTCCTTCGACTTCAGATGACCCGCGAACGGCGCGGACGTGACCGACAGCTGGTCGATCGCGAAATTGACCTCGACCTTGGTCGCGTTCGGCTTGGCCGGATCGATCGTGATGCTGCCACCCGACGCGCCGAGCTGCCCCTCGAGCATCGAGAAGCCCATATGGTTGAGCTGCCACGTCACCTGCGTGTGGTTTGCATCGACCGCATAGGTACCGGCGGCGACGCGCGCCTTGACGGGGGCGCCGGGGACGGCGGCGGTCTGCGCCAATACGGGAGCGGCGGTGAGGGCGAGGATGGTGGCTAGGGCTAGGCGCATGCGGGGTCTCCTGTTGAACGCGCGATGCTGGCCGAGCGGAGGGAGCGCGTCAAATGATGTTATGCCAACGCTGTGTTTCGGATTTGGGTCGGTGGGGGCGCGCGTGTTCCCCCGCGGATGCGGGGGCCCAGCTGAACCACGATCACCGCCCGAGACCCTGGACCCCCGCCTTCGCGGGGGAACGGCAGTGGGCGGGGGAAGTGGCTTTCAGGAACGAGAGTAGCGGGGAACGGGAGTAGGGTAGGAAAGGGAGTGGCGGGGGAGAAGAGCACTCACCCCAAAACGCCACCACCCCGGCGAAGGCCGGGGCCCAGTTGGGGGACGGTGCTGACGGAAGACAGTGCTCCGTTACTCCGGCCTTCCCAACTGGGCCCCGGCCTTCGCCGGGGTGGCGTCGCATAGTGCTGGGCGAGCGACGCGCAATCCCCACGCCCGCCCGTCGGCCACGGCGAAGCCGCGCCCTATGGGCGGGCTCCGTCGTGCCGGCCGCGCTCGCGCTTAGTTGCGCTCGCGATCCACCAGCGCATTCTTCCCGATCCACGGCATCATGCCGCGCAGCTCGCTACCGATCTTCTCGATCGGATGCGCGAGCGCCTGCTTGCGCGCCGCCTTCAGCTCGGGCTGACCGGCGCGGTTGTCGAGGATGAAGTTCTTCACGAAACGGCCCGACTGGATGTCGGCCAGCACGCGCTTCATCTCGGCTTTGGTCTCCGAGGTGATGATCCGCGGACCCGTGGTGATGTCGCCATATTCGGCGGTGTTCGAGATCGAATAGCGCATGTTGGCGATGCCGCCCTCATAGAGCAGGTCGACGATCAGCTTCGTCTCGTGCAGGCACTCGAAATAGGCCATTTCGGGCGCGTAGCCGGCTTCGGTCAGCGTCTCGAACCCGGCCTGGATCAGGTGGGTGATGCCGCCGCAGAGCACCGCCTGCTCGCCGAACAGATCGGTCTCGCATTCCTCGCGGAAATTGGTTTCGATGATGCCCGAGCGGCCGCCGCCGACGCCCGATGCATAGGCGAGCGCGATGTCGTGCGCGTTGCCCGACTTGTCCTGGTCGATCGCGATCAGGCAAGGGACGCCGCCGCCGCGGACATATTCGCTGCGCACGGTGTGGCCGGGGCCCTTGGGCGCGATCATGATGACGTCAAGATCGGCGCGCGGCTCGATCAGGCCGAAATGGACGTTGAGGCCATGAGCAAAAGCAATAGTCGCACCCTGCTTCAGATTGTCGTGCAGGTCGGTCGCGTAGATCGCGGCCTGATGCTCGTCGGGCGCGAGGATCATGACGATGTCGGCCCAGGCCGCCGCCTCGGCGTTCGACTTGACCGCGAAACCCGCCTCGATCGCCTTCTTGGCGGTCGGCGAGCCCTCGCGCAGCGCGATCGCGACGTCCTTGACGCCCGAATCGCGCAGGTTCTGCGCGTGCGCATGGCCCTGCGAGCCGTAACCGACGATCGCGATCTTCTTGTCGGTGATCAGGTTCAGGTCGGCGTCGCGATCGTAATAGACACGCATTATATTCTTCCTTCTCTCGTCATTCCGGCGAACGCCGGAACCCAGGGTTCCAGGCGGCGCCGTTCGTGGTTCTGTGTCTCGACTTGCGTCGGGATGACGGGGTAAACTTACGCCGGCTCTTTGCCGCGGGCGATCGCGACGATGCCGGTGCGGGCGACTTCGATCAGGCCGACTTCGCCCATGAGTTCGACGAACTTGTCGATCTTGTCGATCCCGCCGGTCACCTCGAACACGAAGCTCGACGTCGTCGCGTCAACCACGCGCGCGCGGTAGACGTCGGCGAGGCGGAGCGCCTCGATCCGGTGGTCGCCGGTGCCGCGCACCTTGACCAGCGCCAGCTCGCGCTCGACATGCGCGCCCTGCGCGGTCAGGTCGGTGACCTTGTGGACGGGGACGAGCCGGTCGAGCTGCGCGAGGATCTGCTCCATCGTCGCGGGCGACGCGCTGGTGACGATCGTGATGCGGCTGACCGCCTTGTCGGCGGTGATCTCCGACACGGTCAGGCTCTCGATATTATAGCCGCGCGCGGTGAACAGGCCGGCGATCCGGGCGAGGATGCCCGGCTCGTTGTCGACGATCACGGCGAGCGTATGCCGCTCGGCCTTTTCCTGGGAAATATGCATCAAACCAGCGCCTTCGCTTCGTCGTCCATCGTGCCCGACACTTCGTTCGCCTGCAGGATCATGTCGGTATGCGCAGCACCGCTCGGAATCATCGGGAAGCAGTTGGTCAGCTGCGACACGCGGCAATCGACGATCACCGGGCCGTCATAGGCCAGCATCTCCGCGATCCCGCTGTCGAGCTGGTCGCGCGTCTCGATCAGGATGCCCTTCCAGCCATAAGCCTCGCCCAACCGGACGAAATCGGGCAGCGAATCCGAATAGCTCTCGGCGTAGCGGCTCTCATAGGTGAGCTCCTGCCACTGGCGGACCATGCCCATATACTGGTTGTTGAGGATGAAGATCTTCACCGGCAACCGGTATTGGGTGGCGGTCGCCAGCTCCTGGATGTTCATCTGGATCGACGCCTCGCCGGCGATGTCGAGCACCAGCGCGTTCGGGTTGCCAAGCTGCGCGCCGATCGCGGCGGGCAGGCCGTAGCCCATCGTGCCGAGACCGCCGCTGGTCAGCCACTTGTTCGGCTTTTCGAACCCGAAATGCTGTGCTGCCCACATCTGGTGCTGGCCGACTTCGGTCGTGATGATCGGGTTGCGTGCCTTGGTCGCGTCGAACAGTGCCCGGATCGCGCGCTGCGGCATGATCTCGTTCGGGTCGTTCTCGGGGAAGTCGAGGCACTTGACCGCACGCCAGCCGGCGATCCGCCGCTGCCAGTCGGTGGTGTCGGGCTTGGGATGCCGGCGGCTCTTCCAGATCCGCACCATGTCCTCGAGCGCATGGCCGACGTCCGCAATGATCCCGAGATCGACGCGCACCGTCTTGTTCACCGACGAGCGATCGATGTCGATGTGCACTTTCCGCGAATTCGGGCTGAACGCGTCGAGCCGTCCGGTCACGCGGTCGTCGAACCGGCTGCCGAGCGCGACGACGAGGTCGGCCTGGTTCATCGCCATGTTGGCCTCGTAGGTGCCATGCATCCCGAGCATGCCGAGCCACTGCTCGCCGCTCGCGGGATAGGCGCCGAGGCCCATCAGCGTCGACGTCACCGGTGCGCCGGTGATGCGGACGAGCTCGCACAGCAGCTGGCTCGCGGCCGGGCCCGAATTGATGATGCCGCCGCCGGTGTACAGGATCGGGCGTTCGGCCGCGGCGAGCATGTCCACCAGCTGCTCGATCTGCGACTGGTCGGCCTTCACCTGCGGGCGATAGGTCTTGTGCTGGATCGGGCCGGGCTTGGTGTAGCGCGCGGTCGCGACCTGCACGTCCTTGGGGATGTCGACGACCACCGGCCCCGGACGACCCGAGGTGGCGATGTGGAACGCCTCGTGGATCACCCCGCCGAGCTTGGCCGGATCCTTCACGAGATAATTATGCTTCGAACAATGGCGCGTGATGCCGACGGTATCGGCCTCCTGGAACGCGTCGGTACCGATCAGCGCGGTCGGCACCTGACCGGTGATCACCACCATCGGGATCGAATCCATCAGCGCATCGGTGATCCCGGTGACCGCATTGGTCGCGCCGGGCCCCGAGGTGACGAGCACCACGCCGGGCTTGCCGGTCGAGCGGGCATAGCCCTCCGCCGCATGCGTCGCCGCCTGTTCGTGGCGCACCAGGATGTGCTTGATCCGGCCGCTGCGAAACAGCGCGTCGTAGATCGGCAGCACGGCACCGCCCGGATAGCCGAACACGACCTCCACGCCGAGATCGCACAGCGCCTCGATCAGGATATCGGCTCCACTCTTCTCGGTCATCACGTCAAAATCCTTTCGAATGCGCCGCCTTTAGCGCCTCGTGGAGGGGGCGGCTACCGATATAAAAGATGCGTGTCAAACATCATTTTAGCAATATAGTTTCAAATTGCTGCAAGCGCGTTGAGAAATCGAGCGCGTCCGTGCGCGTCCAGGCGGCCGGCGGTTGGTGGCGAAGCCAGGTATATTGCCGCTTGGCATAGCGCCGCGTGGCAAGCGATCCGGCGGCGATCGCCTCGGCCAGCGAGTTTTCCCCGCGGACGAGCGCGGCGATCTCGGGAACGCCGATCGCGCGGCGGATCGGTGCGTCCGGCGGGATGTCGGTGCGGGCGAGGAGTGCGGTGACTTCCGCTTGGCTGGTCTCGGCCATCTCGGCGAAGCGCTGGTCGATGCGTGCGTTCAGCCAGTCGCGGTCGGGGATGAGGATCAGCGCGCGAACGTCCAGCCGGTCGCCGATCCCGCCCACCCGTTCGGTCTGCCAGTCGGCGAGCGTGCGGCCGGTCCCGCGGACCACCTCGAGCGCGCGCGCGACGCGCGTGGTGTCGGCGGCGTTGAGCCGCGCGGCGGCGGGCGGGTCGAGCAGCGTGAGCGCGGCATGCGCCTCGGCGACGGGGAGCGCGCGGACCTGCTCGCGCAGATCGGGGTCGATCGCGGGGACGGGGGCAATGCCGTCGAGCAGCGTGCGGATATAGAGCCCGGTGCCGCCGACCAGGATCGGCAGCTTGCCCTCGGCGAGCGTGGCGTCGATCGCGCGCGTCGCCTCGGCGGCCCAGCGCGCGGCGGAATAGGTCGCGTCAGCGGCGTCGACATGGCCGAACAGGCGGTGCGGGACGCTCGCTTCCTCTTCGGCCGAAGGACGCGCGGTGAGGATGCGCAGATCGGCATAGACCTGCGCGGAATCGGCATTGATGACGACGCCGTCGTGGCGCGCGGCGATGGCAAGCGCGAGCGCGGACTTGCCGCTCGCGGTCGGCCCTGCGATGAGCGCGACCTTCGGGAGATTATTGATGTTCACGGCAACGCTTATAGCCTCGGGCACGCTGACCGCAGGCGATATTTCGACCGCGATGGACCGGCTCCGCGATGCGGGCTGCGCGCCGGGTGCGAGCGGCTGGATCGACGAAGGCGACGCCGCCGACCTGATCTTCGGCATGGCGCCCGACGCGGCGCGGACCGCGCTCGAGGGGGCGTTCGGCAAAACCGATGTGGTCGTGCAGTCGAGCCTGACCCGGACCAAGGCGCTGCTGATCGCGGATATGGATTCGACGATGATCACCGTCGAGTGCATCGACGAGCTCGCCGACTATGCGGGCATCAAGCCGCAGATCGCCGAGATCACCGAACGCGCGATGCGCGGCGAACTGGACTTCGAGGCGGCACTCGATGCGCGCGTCGCGCTGCTTGAGGGGCTGGCTGAGAGCGACATCGAACGCTGCCTCGCCGAACGGGTAACGATCATGCCGGGTGCGCAGGCGCTGGTACGGACGATGCGCGCCCGAGGGGCCGCGACGGTGCTCGTCTCGGGCGGGTTCACGCGTTTTGCTGAGCCGGTCGCGCGCGAGATCGGTTTCGACCGCGCGATCGCCAATGTCCTGAAGGTCGAGCGCGGCGTGCTGACGGGGGCGGTCGAAAAGCCGATCGTCGGATCGCAGACCAAGCTGAAGACGCTGCGCGCGGCAATCGCTGACGGGCAGCTGGTCGAGGGACAGTCGCTGGCGGTCGGCGACGGCGCGAACGACCTGGCGATGATCGAAGCGGCCGGCCTGGGCGTCGCGTATCACGCCAAGCCGATCGTCGCGGCGGCGGCGGCGGCGAGGATCGACCATGGCGATCTGACGACGCTGCTCTACGCACAGGGGCTGCCCCGTGCGGCGTGGGTAAACGATTAACCCCCGTCACCGCGTCCGTAGGCCGCCGAGTCCCACTTTGGTGATCCAGGTTAAGGCCGTGCACCATATCTCAGCTTGCCAAGTCACGCGCAAAATTTAGGGGTCGCGCCAAAGACTTACGATCGATTGGCTGAGACGAATGGATGCTGGCTGGGATTATGAGCGCTTCAAGGCGTTCACCTGTGCGGATGACGACGACATTGATACCTTCCGGCGGCTCGCCGGGCCGACGATCGGGTTGAAGCGTGGTGATACCCTGCGGATGCAGGGCTCGCCTGACCCACAGGTCTATATACTGCTGAGCGGCTGGGTTGCGTGCAGCATCATCGTCGGCGAGAGCGCGCGGCAGATCGTCAAGGTTCATCTGCCCGGCGATCTGGTCGGGATGCCGAGCCTTGCCGCCCCGACCGCGTGCGACACGATCGAAGCGGTCTCGGCGGCGAAGCTCGGCGTGATCGAGACCGCAGCGATCGGGCAGGTGTTCAGCAGCAACCCGCGGCTCGCGGCGTTGCTGTTCCTCGTCTCGCAGCAGGAGCGCGTTTTGCTGATGGAGCGGCTCGCGTCGATCGGGCGGACCAGCGCGGCGAGCCGGATCGCCGCGCTGATCCTCGAACTGCGCACCCGGCTGCGGCGCAACGACCCGACGATCGAGAATGTCGTGCCGGTGCCGCTGACGCAGGAGGATATCGGCGACATGACCGGGCTGACCCCGGTCTATGTCAACCGGACGCTGCGCCAGCTGCGGACCTCGGGGATCGCGACGTGGCGGCGCGGGGTCATCACGATCGACGACCGCGACGCGCTGGCGGTCCTCGCCGCGTTGCCGCAGAGTCCGGAACGCGACACGAGCTGGATCTCGAGCCGGCGCGGCTGAATGCCGGGCGTGTCGGGATGCGTCAGGGGGCGACGATGACGCAGGGCTGGCCTGACGCGGCGCAGGCGCGCGTCGCGTCCGCCCGGCTGGCGAATCCGCCCGCCTGCAGCCGCGTCACCGGTCCCGCCGCGACATAGCTGGGCTGCGCGCCGCCCAGCCTGCCCTTGACCTTGCCCCACAGCGTCTCGGCATTGCCGCGATCGCGGAACGCGCCAAGCTGGATCCGCCATTTCCCCGACCCGGCCACCGGCTTCGCTGCTGGCTTCGGCACGGGCTTCGGCGCCGGCTTGGGCGCGGACGCGAGCCGGGGCGGGGTGACCGGTGCGGGTCTGGTCGCGGCTTGCGAGGCAGCACGCTCCGGCGCAGCGCGCGGGGGCACCGGCGCGGGGGACACGGATGAGGCGGGGACCGTGGTGCGCGCGACCGGCGTCACCGGCCGGGGAGCGGGCTGGGGAGCGGGCCTGGCAGGGCCAGTGGCCGAGATCGGCGGCGGCGACGCAGGCGACAGTCCCGACCGCGCGATCTTTTCCTGCGCTGCATAGCGCTCGGCGAGCGCCGTGCCGCGCTGGCGGTCTTCGGGGGAGATATACTGGTCCATCTGCGCCAGCGTCTGCGAGGCCGACTGCAATCCCGACGTGCTCGCGCGCGACATCAGCGCATAGGCGCGCGGGTAATCGCGGGGCACCGCGTCGCCGTTGAACAACATCGTCCCGAGCACGAGTTGCGTCCGCGGTTCGCCGCGCGCCACCGACTTTTCGAGCCAGGGCAGCGCGTCCGCCTTCTTGTTGGCCTGGAACAGCGCGAGGCCGTAATTGTCCTGCGCTTGGACATGACCCTGCAGCGCCGCCTTGCGGAACCAGCTTTCGGCGAGCGCGGGGTCGAGCGTGACGCCGCGGCCGAGCTTATAGGCCTGGGCGAGATTGAACTGCGCATCGGCGTCGCCCGCGATCGCGAGCGGACGCCACTGGTCGATCGCGGTCGCATAGTCGCCGCGGCTCCAGGCATCGACGCCGGCCTTCACGTCCGCCGCGGCCGGCACCGCGCCCAGCGCCGCTACCGTCGCCGCCGCGCCCAGAATCAGGTTGCGCATCGAGTACCTCGTTAAAGCCAAATGATGATCGTCATGTCGCGATAGCCCGGCGAAGGCAAAGATCGGGTTAAGCCGTGCGCCGGTCGGGTGCGGGGGTGCGGCACGTCGTCGTAACGGCTTGGGAACCACGCGTTAACCGCTTCTTATCCGCTGGCATGGCATCGCGGGCCTTGGTTGACGAGACGTAAGGGGGCTTATGCGCGTTCTGGCGATGGCATCGCAGAAAGGCGGGTCGGGAAAGACGACTCTGTCCGGGCATCTCGCGGTACAGGCGGAGCGCGCCGGGCAGGGGCCGGTCGTGCTGATCGATATCGATCCGCAAGCGTCGCTGACCGACTGGTGGAACGAGCGCGAGGCGGGGGCGCCGGCGCTGGCGCAGACCACGGTCGCGCGGCTCGCCGCCGATCTCGAAATCCTTCGCCAGCAGGGGTTCAAGCTCGCGGTGATCGACACGCCGCCGTCGATCACGGTCGCGATCCAGACGGTGATTCAGATCGCCGAGCTGATCGTCGTCCCGACCCGGCCGAGCCCGCATGACCTGCGCGCGGTCGGCGCGACCGTCGATCTGTGTGATCGCGCGGGCAAGCCGCTGATCTTCGTCGTCAATGCCGCGACCCCCAAGGCGCGGATCACGGCCGAGGCGATCGTCGCGCTCTCTCAGCACGGCACCGTCGCGCCGATGACGATCCACCAGCGCACCGATTTCGCCGCTTCGATGATCGACGGCCGCACGGTCATGGAGGTCGATCCCAAGGGCAAGTCCGCGGCGGAGATCGAAGCGCTCTGGACCTATGTCACCGACCGGCTCGAAAAGAATTTCCGGCGCACGGTGTTCAGCGTGCCCAATGCAGGCGCGGGGTTCGGGCAGCGCGGGCCCGCGCCGGGCTTCGGCCGGCGGGTGGTCGGATGAGCGCGATGCCCGCCCGCCCGCCCGTTCAGCCGCATCCCGAATCGGCCGACGTGCCGAAGCCGCTGGGCTCGCTGTCGGCGTCGCTGCTGGCGCGCAAGGGCGACGCCCGCCCGGCGATGCGACCGCTCGCGCTCGGTACGGCCACGGTCGTGCCAGTTGAGGATGATGCCGCTCTTGTGACGTCGGTGACGCTAGCGACCGCACGCCGGATCGCGCGCGAGAGCGCAACCAGAACGCGCACCGGCAAGGCCGCCTTCACGCTCCGCCTCGACAGCGATCGTCATGTCCGGCTTCGACTCGCGAGTGCAATGACGCGGCATTCGTCGCAATACCTCGTGACGCTCGCGCTCGATGCCTTTCTTCAAAATCTGCCCGAGGTCGACGCGCTCGTTGCGCAGCTTCCCGTGACCAGGGCCCCGAAATGAACCGGTGGGATCATAGCCGATGACGACACGAATCCTTCTTTCGATGGGGCTGTCGGCCCTTGTTTTGGGTGGCACGATGGTCGGGTGCAGTGCGGGCGAGACCGGCCGCGGTCTCGCCTCGGCGAGCGATCGCAACGCCGATCTCGAGGCCAAGGCGGGCGCGGTGAACGCGCACCGTGCCGAGGTCGCGCTGGCCCGGCACGATGGCGGCGCCGCGGTCTATTTCGCGGAGGCGGCGGTGGCGATGATGCCGCAATCGGCGGCGTATCGGCTGCTGCTCGCACAGAGCTATCTCCAGGCGGGGCGGTTCACCTCGGCGCGGCAGGGGTTTGCCGATGTGCTGGCGCTGTCGCCGGCGGACGGGAAGGCGGCCCTCAACCTGGCGCTGACGCAGATCGCCGGTGGCGACACGCAGGGCGCGCGGGAGACGCTCGAACGCAACGCATCGATCATACCGCCGAGCGATCGGGGCCTCGCGCTGGCGCTGGCGGGCGATGCAGGCGGCGCGATCGGGCTGCTGACCGAGGTCGCACGCTCGTCCGAGAGCAATGCGAAGGCCCGGCAGAACCTCGCGCTCGCGCTCGCGCTGGCGGGCCAGTGGCAGGCCGCGCGCGTCGTCGCCGCCGCCGACCTCGCGCCGACCGAGGTCGATGCGAGGCTCGAACAATGGGCCCGTTTCGCACAGCCGACGACGTCATATGATCAGGTCGCCGGCCTGCTCGGCGTGCGCGCGATCGCCGATGCCGGCCAGCCCGCCGCGCTCGCGCTCAACCGCGCACCGCTCATGCCGACGGTCTCGCCGATCGAGGCGCTGGCCGCGGTCGAACGCAGCGCGCGTCCCGTCGCACTGGCCGAAGCGGGATCGGCTCTGGCCCCGTCGAGGATCACCTTCGCCGCGCCGCGCGAAGTCGTCCAGGCCCTGCCCGGCGGCATGCCGACGATGCTCGCCAGCCGCGGTGAGGGCGCCGTGCTGGCCGCGCGTGCGCAACGCGGCGTGCGCGCGATCCCGGCGGGGACGGGCGACTGGTATGTTCAGATCGGCGCCTATGACAATGCCGGCGTCGCCAAGGCCGCCTGGAGCCAGGCGACGCGTCGCTTCGACGGCTTCTCCGGCCGCCAACCCAACGGCATGGCGTTCCGGACGAATGGCGAGGCCTATTACCGCCTTTCGGTCGGCGGGTTTGGTCGCGACGAGGCGGACCAGGTCTGCCGGCGCTACCGCGCGACCGGCGGCGCGTGCTTCGTCCGGCAGGGGGCCGGCGACCAGATGGCGCAGTGGCTGCGCGGCGGCGGCGTCGAGGTCGCCACCCGCTGACTGACAGGCGAGATCCGGCGCGCGATGCCCGTCAGATCTCGCGGCCGCCTTTCCAGACGCGCAGTACCTTGCCCTGCACCGGCAGGCCGTCGAACGGCGTGTTGTTCGCGCTGGCGGCGAACGCGTCGCCAGTGATCTGCCACGGCGCCTGACCATCGAACAGCAGCAGATCGGCGGGCTTGCCGACCTCGAGCGTCCCGGTGTCGAGCCCGAGCACCGCGGCCGGGTTGCGGCTCAACAGTGTAAACAGCCGCGACAGCGTCACCCGTTCGTCGCGCACCAGCATCAGCGCGAGCGGCAGCAGCGTCTCGGCCCCCGCCATCCCGGCGCTCGAATCGGCGAAGGGCAGGCGCTTTTCCTCTGGTCCGCGCGGATCATGCGCCGAGCAGATCACGTCGATCGTGCCGTCGGCGACCGCCGCCAGCGCCGCCTGGCGATCGGTCTCCGCGCGTAATGGCGGCGAGAGATGCGCGAAGCTGCGGAAGTCGCTGACCGCGATGTCGGACAAATGGAGATGCGCGGGCGTGATGCCGCAGGTCACCGCCACGCCGCGACGCTTGGCGGCACGGATCAGGTCGAAGCCCGCGGCCGTCGTCACCTGGCGGATGTGAAGCCGTGCACCGGTGTCCTCGGCCAGCATCAGGTCGCGCGCGATCGCGAGCGCCTCGGCGATCGCGGGGGCGGCGGGCAGGCCAAGCCGGGTCGCAGTCTCGCCCGCGGTCGCCACGGCGCCCGCGGTCAGTCCGCCATCCTCGGCATGCGTGACGACCGCGATGTCGAGGTCGCGCGCATAGGCGAGCACGCGGTGCATCACGCCACTGTCGGCGATCCAGCCCTTGCCGGTGCCGACCGCGCGCGCACCCGCCGAGAGGCAGACCGCCATCTCGGCAAGGTCATCACCGGCGAGCGCCTGAGTCGCGGCGGCGATCGGGTGAATCCACAGGTCGGGCTTGCCGATCAGCGCGGCGCGCTGGACGATGCCGGGATCGTCGAGCACGGGCGACTGGTCGGGCATCAGCCCGACGCGGACGATCCCGCCCGCGCGGAACGCGGCCCGGTCTATCTTCGCCACGCCCAGATCGACGATGCCGGGGGCGAGCGTCTTGCCCGCGCAGTCGATCGTCTGCGCATCGGCGGGGATATCGACCAGCCCGGTCGCGACGACGACGCCGTCGCGGATCAGGAGATTGCCCTTGTTGACGCCGCCGACCGGGCAGACGAGCGTCGCATTGGTGAGCGCAAGGATCATGCCCAGCCCTCCACGCCGCGCGCCCGGCGGGTCAGCACGTCGAGGCACGCCATGCGGACCGCGACGCCCATCTCGACCTGCTCGGTGATCGCCGATCGGGCATGGTCGGCGACCGCCGAATCGATCTCGACGCCGCGGTTCATCGGCCCGGGGTGCATCACCAGCGCATCGGGCGCCGCGCGCGCGAGCCGTTCGAGCGTCAGGCCGTAGCGCATCCGGTATTCGCGCGTGGAGGGGACGTACGCGCCGTCCATCCGCTCGTTCTGCAGGCGCAACATCATGACCACGTCGGCGCCCTCCAGCGCGGCATCGAAATCGGTGAACGGGGTGACGCCCATCTTGTGGATTGCCGCGGGCATCAGCGTCGACGGCGCGCAGACGCGGACCTCGGCGGCGAGCGCGGTGAGTGCGAGGATGTTCGACCGCGCGACGCGGCTGTGCAGCACGTCGCCGCAGATCACGACGCGCTGCCCCGCGATCGATCCGCGCCGGCGGCGGATCGTCAGCGCGTCGAGCAGCGCCTGGGTCGGATGTTCGTGGCGGCCGTCGCCTGCGTTCAGGACGGGGCAGTCGACCTTGTCGGCGATCAGCCGCACCGCACCGCTCGCCATGTGGCGGATGACGATGACGTCCGCGCGCATTGCGTTCAGCGTCATCGCGGTGTCGATCAGCGTCTCGCCCTTCTTCACGCTCGACTGCGCGGCGTGCATGTTGACGACGTCGGCGCCGAGCCGCTTGCCCGCGATCTCGAACGACAGCAAAGTCCGCGTGCTGTTCTCGAAGAACGCGTTGATCTGTGTCAGGCCCGCGAGCCTTTTGTCGGGCGTCGCATGGGTGCGGTTCGCCTCGACCCAGGTTTCGGCCTCGTCGAGCAGGAACGCGATCTCGTGCGGCTGGAGCCCGTCGATCCCGGTCAGGTGCCGGTGCGGGAAAACGGCGCCGCCCTCGATGAGGGTGGCGGGGCGGTGATCTGAACGTTGCATCAAGCGCGCTGGGTAGTGCGGTGCAGCGGCGGGGGCAAGGTTTGGCTTCGTTCGCGTGCATGTGCGGGGCGAGGCACGCATGGTTAACCTCGCTTTAGTCGGGCTGTGGCAAGGGGGCGGCATGCACGGCCATCCTACCGATACTGGTGATACGACCCTGCGCCCGCGGTCGTGGTGGGAAACCGCATGGCTTGCCACCGCGCTCGTGCTCGTGACGGCGGTGCCTTTGCTGTGGCCGGCGCTACCGCCGCTCGGCGACCTGCCGGGGCATATGGGGCGCTGGCACATCGCGACCGCGTTGCCGAGCTCGCCCTATCTTGCCCGATATTATGCTTTTGACTGGTCGCTGATCCCCAATCTGGGGATGGATCTGCTGGTGCCCGCGTTGGCGCGCGTTTTCGGTCTCGAACCCGCCGCCAAGGTTGCCGTCATCGCCATTCCCATGCTGACGGCAACGGGACTCTTATGGGCGGCCCGTGAGGCGCATGGACGACTTCCACCCACCGCCATTTTCGTGCTGCCCCTTACCTATGCCTGGCCGTTCCAGTTCGGTTTCGTCAACTTCGCCTTGTCGCAGGCGCTGGCATTCTGCGCGCTGGCAGGGTCGATCCGGCTCGGCCGTCAGCGCCGTCTCGCAGTGCGCGCGGTCCTGTTCGGGCCGATCGGCGCGATGCTCTGGGCGACGCACAGTTTCGGCTGGGGCATGTTCGGGCTGATGGCAGCGGGCGCCGAGCTGGCGCGACAGCGCGAGACGGGGCGTGGATGGGGCGACGCGGTGCCGGGCGTGGTCTTGCAGTGCCTGCCGCTGACCCTTCCGATCGCGGCCATGATCATGGTTAGGCAACCGGGGGCCGAACTGGCGATTGACGGCTGGTTCGCATTGCCCGCGAAAACGGTGTACCTGCTGTCGATCCTGCGCGATCGCTGGGAGTGGTTCGATGTGGGGTCGTTGCTCGCGCCAGCCATACTCCTGTACGGCGCGGCGCGCAGCCCCAGGCTCGGCTTCACCCCACTGCTCGGCTGGCCCGCGGTCCTATGTTTGGTCGCGTTTCTCGCCTTGCCCCAGCGGATGATGGGCGGGGCGTATGTCGATATGCGGATGGCGCCTGCCGCACTGATGCTTGCGCTGATCGCGGTGGCGCCGGTCGCAGAGGCGCGGTTCGGTCGTGCGCTCGCGCTCGCCGGATTGCTCTTCTGCGCCTTGCGGCTCGGCGGGACGACGCTGAGCTTCGTCCTGCGCTCTGGCGAGCAGCAGAGCGAGCTGCGCGCGATCGCCGCGATGCCCCGCGGTGCGGCGATATTGTCGCTGGTCGCACGGCCCTGCAACAATGGGTGGAGCGAGCAGCGCACCGACCAGCTTCCTGGAATGGCGATCGTCCGCCGCGACGTGTTCACCAATTCGCAATGGGCGCTGGCCGGCCAGCAGTTGCTCAGGATCCGCTATGTCGAGGCCGAGCCCTATGCCCGGGATCCGTCGCAGAGCGTCTATGCGATGCACTGCGCGACGACGCCCTCCGGCTTCAACCGTGCGATCGCCCGGTTTCCTCGTACGGCGTTCACGCATGTCTGGACGCTGGGGTTTCCGCCAGGGGTGGCGCAGGCGAGCGACCTGCGCGTCGTGTGGACGAACGGCACGTCGACACTCTACCGCGTCGTCCGCTAGATCTGCGCGGTCACCAGCGCGTCGATCGCGCCCTGGAGGATATACGCCGCCGCCATCTTGTCGACCAGCTCGGCGCGCTTGGCGCGGCTGGCGTCCTGTTCGATCAGCGTGCGGGTGACCGCGACGGTCGACCAGCGTTCGTCCTGCAGCAGGATCGGCAACCCCATGTCCTTGAGGTTCTGCGCGAACGCCCGCGTCGATTGCGAGCGCGGGCTTTCGCTGCCGTCGAGGTTGATCGGCAGGCCGATGACGAGCCCGACGACCTTCTGCGCCGCGATCATCTCGGCGAGCGCGGCCTTGTCCTTCTGGAACTTGGTGCGGCGGATCAGCAGCGCGGGGCTCGCGAAGCTCCAGCCGGCATCGCACAGCGCGGTGCCGATCGTCTTGGTGCCGACGTCGAGGCCGATCAGCCGTCCGCCATTAGGGAGCGCATCACGGAACTGCGCGGGGGAGAGCGTGATCATCGCGTGAACGCCGCAAGACGGCGGTTGGCGTCCGCGCGCACATTCGCCCAGAACAGCGGATAGTCGTACACGTGGTAGTTGTTCCCGGGGAGCACGTAAGGCCCGAGATCGGGGCCCTCACCGATCAGCAGGATACCCCGGTCGCCGCAGCGCGCGGGCACGTTGCCGACCGACAGCGTCGCGCTCGACAGGTCGGCGGAGGGGACCAGCGTGCCGAGATTGGCGGTCGCGGGCGCGCTGGCATCGGCGGTGCCGGTCACCGGGTTGGTGCAGATCATCGGCGTGCCCTTGCGCGGCTGCCCGTCGAACCCCGTGGTCCGGTCATAGGTCTCGACGACCAGCGACGGATCGGCGGGCTCGGAAAAGCTTTCCCACGACAGGACGCAGCCGGTCTGGTCGGCGGTGCGGCATTCGGCCAGGCCCATCCGCGGCAGGTCGGTGACGCGCGAGACCGGCCAGCCGACGACATAGGCCGCGACGATCCGTGCCTGCAGTTTCGGGTCGGTCGCGATCCGGTCACGCAGCAGCCGGGTGAGGTGGAGCGCGCCTTGGCTGTGTCCGGCGAGGATGATCGGGCGGGTCGGGCCGGCTTCCTTGAGGAACCGGTCGAACGCGGCGGTGACGTCGCCGTATGCGAGCGCGAGCGCGCGTTCGCTGTCGGCCTCGCTGGTCAGGAACGCGCCGAACGTCGCCTGGCGATAGCGCGGCGCCCAGATGTCGCCCGCGCCGTTGAACGCGCTCGCTTGGCCGCGCAGGAACAGTTCGGCACGCGCATTGGTCTCGGGATCGTCGATCGGCGCGTTCCAGTGGTCGCGGCTGATGTACGAGGTCGGGTGGATGAAGAAGATCGCCGCGCCCGTTCCCGGGGTGCCGGGTGCATAGCCTTCGGGTGTCCAGAGCGCGGGGTTGCCGGGACGGTCGGGACGCGCGAGCCACAGGATCTTGCGCGCATAGATGTTCGCGGGCGCCTTGCGCTGCGCCTGGAACGTCTCGCTCGGGACCATAGCGATCCGCATCAGCTCGGTCCCGAACAGGCGATAGGCGAGCAGCGCGGCGATCGCGAGGACGATCATCGCGGTGACGAAATAGAGAAACTTGCGGGCCAAGCGGGACCTTCCGTGCAGGCGGTGGCGTCCCCGTGCCGCATGCGCGGCGCGGTTGCAACGGGTGCGTTTCCGCGGGGGAACACGAAGGGTGTTGCGCGCTCGCGCCGCGCGGTGCTAGCCGAGCGCCATGTCCGTAGATACTGCAACCGTGAAGCGGATCGCGAGCCTTGCGCGCATCGCGATCACCGACGAGGACGCCGCCCGCATGGCGCCGGAACTCGGAAACATCCTTGGCTGGATCGAGATGCTGGGCGAGGTCGATACGACCGGCGTCGAGCCGATGACCGCCGTCATCCCCAACACGCTGCGGCTGCGCGACGACGTCGTCAACGCCGACCCGCTGACCGGTGGCAATATCCGCGAGCAGGTCCTGGCCAACGCCCCCGTGGCAGAGCACGGCTTCTTCGCCGTGCCCAAGGTGATCGAATAATGACCGACCTTACCGATCTCGGCATCGCCGGCATCCGCGACGGCGTGCGCGACGGCAGCTTTTCGGCGCGCGACGTCGCCGACGCGTTCATCGTCAAGGTGAGTCAGGCCAAGGCGCTCAACGCGTTCCTGGTCGAGACGCCCGAGCATGCGATCGCCGCCGCCACCGCCGCCGATACTGCACGCGCCGCCGGCGATACGCTCAAGCCGCTGGCCGGCGTGCCGATCGGCATGAAGGACCTGTTCTGCACCAAGGGCGTCACGACGACCGCGGCGAGCCATATCCTCGAAGGCTTCACGCCGACCTATGAGTCGACCGTCTCGCAGAATCTGTGGGATGCGGGCGCGGGGATGCTCGGCAAGCTGAACATGGACCAGTTCGCGATGGGCTCGTCGAACGAGACCTCCGCGTTCGGCAACGTGATTAGCCCCTGGAAGCGCAACGACGGCGGTAATGCCGCGCTCGCACCCGGCGGGTCGTCGGGCGGTTCGTCTTCGGCAGTCGCCGCGCGGCTGTGCCCCGGCGCGACCGGCACCGACACCGGCGGCTCGATCCGTCAGCCCGCCGCCTTCACCGGTATTTCGGGCATCAAGCCGACCTATGGCCGCTGCTCGCGCTGGGGGACGATCGCGTTCGCCTCGTCGCTTGACCAGGCGGGGCCGATGGCGCGTGACGTCCGCGACTGCGCGATCCTGCTCGAGGCGATGGCCGGGTTCGATGCGAAGGACGGCACCTCGCTTCAGCTCGACGTGCCGAAATGGGAGGCGGGTCTGTCGGCCAGCCTCGCGGGCCTGCGCGTCGGTATCCCCAAGGAATACCGGGTCGACGGCATGCCCGAGGAGATCGAGGCACTCTGGCAGAAGGGCATCGACTGGCTGAAGGATGCCGGCGCGACGATCGTCGAGGTCTCGCTCCCGCACACCAAATACGCGCTGCCCGCCTATTACATCATCGCGCCGGCCGAGGCGTCGTCGAACCTCGCGCGCTATGATGGCGTGCGCTACGGCATCCGCGACCTGCCGGCCGGATCGGGCTTGCAGGACATGTACGCGGCGACGCGCGCCGACGGTTTCGGCCCCGAGGTGAAGCGCCGCATCATGATCGGCACGTACGTGTTGTCGGCCGGCTACTACGACGCCTATTATACGCAGGCGCAGAAGATCCGGACGCTGATCGCGCGCGATTTCGAAGAGGCGTGGGAGACGTGCGACGTCCTGCTCACCCCGACCGCACCATCGGCGGCGTTCGCGCTCGGCGAGAAGTCGGCCGATCCGATCGCGATGTACCTGAACGACGTCTTCACCGTGCCGTCATCGCTCGCGGGTCTGCCCGCGATGTCGGTGCCGGGTGGTCTCGACAAGCAGGGTCTGCCGCTGGGCTTGCAGATCATCGGCAAGCCGCTCGACGAACAAGGCGTGCTGAACGCAGGGCTCGCGATCGAACAGCGGGCGGGGTTCACCGCCCGGCCCGAGGCGTGGTGGTAACCGATCGCGCCTTCGTCACGCGCAACGTCGCCGTGCTGCGCGAGGCGCAGAACGCGCTCAACGTTGCGTTCGGGGCGATCCTCAGCGCCTATGTCGGCGTGTCGCTGACCGAGATCGACAACCGGCCGTTCGATCACGCCGTACTCGCACGCTTCTTTCTCGGGCTCGCGGTGTTCATCCTGTGCCTGTGCGTCGGCAACAGCGTGATCCTGCGCGGCGATTACCGGCTGGGCGCGGTGTTCCTGGTGCTGGCCGGCGGTGCCGCCGCGGCCGCGCATCACGAGGCGCTGGTGCTCGGTTTCGAGGGCGCGATCCTGCGTATTCTTTCGGCGTGCTGGGTGGTCGGCCTGCTCGGCAGCAACGCGGCACTGACCGCGATCAACTATATTCATCATCGGAACCGGATATGAGCGACTATCGCATTCAGGGCGACACGGGCGAGTGGGAGGTCGTGATCGGCCTCGAGGTCCATGCGCAGGTGACGTCGAACGCCAAGCTGTTCTCGGGCGCGGCGACTGCGTTCGGGGCCGAGCCCAACACGCAGGTCAGCCTCGTCGACGCGGCGATGCCGGGGATGCTGCCGGTGCCGAACCGCGAGTGCATCCGCCAGGCGGTGCGCACCGGCATGGCGATCGAGGCGCAGATCAACAAATGGTCGCGGTTCGACCGGAAGAATTATTTCTACGCCGATCTGCCGCAGGGCTATCAGATCAGCCAGCTCTATCATCCGATCGTCGGCGAAGGCGCGATCGACATCAGCCTTGACGAGAAGAACCCTGACGCCGCGGGCAAGCGGATCGGCGTCGAGCGCATCCATGTCGAGCAGGATGCGGGCAAGCTGATGCACGACCAGCATCCGACCCAGTCCTATGTCGATCTCAATCGCTCGGGCGTCGCGCTGATGGAGATCGTGTCGAAGCCCGATCTCGCATCGCCGGCCGAGACGGGCGCGTACCTGCGCAAGTTGCGGTCGATCCTGCGTTATGTCGGATCGTGCGACGGCAACATGGAAGAGGGCTCGATGCGCGCCGACGTCAATGTCAGCGTTCGCAAGCCCGGCGACGAACTCGGCACGCGGACCGAGACGAAGAACGTCAATTCGGTGCGCTTCGTGATGGCGGTGGTCGAGCAGGAGGCCAGGCGCCAGGTGGAGGTGCTCGAGGCCGGTGGCAAGATCGTGCAGGAGACGCGGCTCTACGATCCCGATCGCAACGAGACGCGGTCGATGCGGTCGAAGGAAGACGCGCATGATTACCGCTACTTCCCCGATCCCGACCTGTTGCCGCTGGTGCTCGACGATGCGTTCCTCGAGGAATGCCGGGCGTCGCTGCCCGAACTGCCTGATGCGAAGCGCGCGCGGTATGAGGCGCTCGGGATCACCGCCTATCAGGCGACGGTGCTGACCGCCGAGGTCGAGGCGGCGCGCTGGTTCGACGCGCTGCTCGATGCGGGCGTGAAGCCGGCGGCGGCGGCGAACTGGACGACGTCGGAGCTGTTCGGTGCGCTCAACCGGACGGGCAGGGACATCGCCAACTCGCCGGTGTCGCCGGCGCAGGCAGCCGAACTGCTCGGGCTGGTCGCCGACGGTACGCTGTCGGGCAGTCTTGCCAAGCAGGTGTTCGAGGTGATGCTCGAGACCGGCGACGGCGCGGCCAAGGTCGTCGAGGATCGCGGGCTGAAGCAGACCAGCGACACCGGCGCGATCGAGAAGGTCATCGCCGAGGTGATGGCCGCGAATGCCGACAAGGTCGCGGATTACCGCGGCGGCAAGGACAAGCTGTTCGGGTTCTTCGTCGGCCAGACGATGAAGGCGATGGGCGGCAAGGCGAACCCGGCGGTGGTGAACGAGGTGCTGAAGAGCGCGCTCGGGGACTCGGTGGCGCCGTAAGCCCTGTTCTCCCGGTCTCTGTTCTCCCGCGAAGGCGGGAGTCCAGGGTAACCGCGCGCGACGCTGCTGGATTCCTGGGCCCCCGCCTTCGCGGGGGAACGGTAGGGGGCGGGTGTCCAGAAGCTCACCACCCCGGCGCAGGCCGGGGTCCAGTTGGGGGACGTTGCCGATCAGGCGCTGTGCACCGTTACTAAGACCTCTCCAATTGGACCCCGGCCTTCGCCGGGGTGGTGGTAGTTGGGAGGCTAGGGGCGAGAGCATGAGCCCAGGTCGGAAGCGTTACGCCGCCACCTTCTGCGGATGGTGCGGCACCAGGATCAGCACATTCTCCTCGACCCGCCACGATGCGAGTCGCGACAGGAAGTTCATCCCCAGCACGTTGGTGTCGCCGAACGCGGGCGACACCACCACCTGAAGGTCGCGGGCGACGATTGCGCCGAGCTTCAGTTCGCCGATCCGGCCCGACTGCGCGGGAATCGCACCATTGGCGGTCTGGAGCACGATCGGCACCACGCTCGTTCGCGCATCGATCCCCGCGGCGTCGGCCGTCTTCGTCGAAATCGCGGTGATCGTCGCACCGCTGTCGATCAGCAACCGGCGCTCGACCCCGTCGATCCGCGCCCGCGCCCAGAAATGGCCGTCGGGCGACATGCGGATCCGCACCTCGCCACCGACAACCGTCTGGTCCTCGATCCGCAGCAGCTTGGCGATCTTGCCGAGATAGGGATCGAACTGGCTGCGCTGGCCGATCGCGACGAAGAGCAGACCGACCAACGCGAGCGTCATCACGAGATTGACGAGCGTCCGGAGGATCGGGATCCGCTGCGCAAGGACGAAGACCAGCACCGCGACCCCGAGTGCCACGTACAGCGTCTGATGCTGGGCCAGGTCGGGGAGCAGCCCGAAAAGCGGGGTGCTGGCGGGCGTGGAAATGGGCGGTTCCTGCAAGAAGGGGGTGGACAGCCTGTGCTATCCACCCCCGCATTTATGGTTGCTGACCGGCGCGGCTTATTGCGCGTCCGAATCCTGGTTCTTGATCACGCCGCCGGTGCCGCCGACGCCGTCGGGCATGCCCGTCTTGGTGAACGTCTCGGGCTCGTCGCCGCCTTCGCCGCGTTCGACCGCGTCGGAGCGCGACTGTACCGCCTGCTCGATATCGCTGCGCGTGTCCGCGTCACGGTCCTCGGGGCGGGTTTTGGGATTGGTGCCCGCATGGGGATCGGCCATGATCAGAACTCTGGCTGGATGGGGGCGGGATCGGTCGAGGGCGCGCCCGGATCGGGAACGTCGATGTCCGGCGCGGGTGGATTGAACTCGGGCGGCGGCGTCGTCGGCTCGGCAGGCGACGAGGGCGTCGGGAATTCTGCTGGGGGTTGGGTAGCCATGATGCTCTCTCCTTCTTCTGCATCAACGCGCACGATCGTATCGAGTTGCCCACCGACTTACCTTGCGTGCTTGCCCCGGGATACAACGTTGGTATAGACGCGCCCGCTACGGCGATGTCCTGTGCGGGCGTGGCGGAACTGGTAGACGCAGCAGGTTTAGGTCCTGCCATCGCAAGATGTGGGGGTTCGAGTCCCTTCGCCCGCACCACTCCGCCGCACTGGCGGGGCGACCGCCAGATGAATTTTTCCCGAATGCTCTTTTAGACAAAGGCCGGACATGCAGACTGTCGAGACGTTGAACGAGGGCCTCAAGCGCGCCTACACCCTCACCATCACTGCGAAGGATATCGATTCGAAGGTCGATGTCGAGCTGAAGCGCCTCGCGCCGCAGATGAAGATGCCGGGCTTCCGTCCGGGCAAGGTGCCGGCAAACCTCATCCGCAAGATGCACGGCCCCGCGCTGACGCAGGACGCGCTGAACGCCGCGATCCAGGAAGGCGTGCAGAGCCTCGTCGCCGAAAAGCAGCTGCGTCCCGCGATGCAGCCCTCGGTCGAGCTGGAAGACGGCTATGACCTCGGCAAGGACGCGGTCGTCAAGGTCGAGATGGAGGTCTTGCCGCAGGTCCCCGCACCCGCGATCGACGGCCTGAAGCTTGAGCGCCTGACCGTGCCCGTCGCCGACGAGGCGGTCACCGAGCAGCTCCAGAAGTTCGCCGACCAGCAGAAGAAGTGGGACGACGCCGCTGACGACTACGTCGCGGCGATGGGCGATCTCGTCACCGTCGATTTCGTCGGCAAGACCGCCGATGGCGTCGCGTTCGACGGCGGCACGGGCACCGACATGGGCGTCGAGCTCGGTGCCGGGCGTCTGATCCCCGGTTTCGAGGATCAGCTCGTCGGCGTGAAGACCGGCGAGGAGAAGGTCCTGAACGTGACCTTCCCCGAGGAGTATCAGGAGAAGTCGCTCGCGGGTCAGCCGGCGACGTTCGACATCACCGTCAAGTCGGTCAAGACCGCAGGCGAGAGCAAGATCGACGAGGATCTTGCCAAGTCGCTCGGTCTCGAAAGCCTCGAGCAGCTTTCGGGCCTGCTCAAGGGTCAGATCGAGCAGGAGCATAACGGGCTCACGCGCACGCACATGAAGCGCAAGCTGCTCGATCAGCTCGCCGAGGGTCATGACTTCGAGGTTCCGCCGTCGATGGTGGAAGCCGAGTTCAATCAGATCTGGTCGCAGCTCCAGCACGAAGCCACGCACGAAGCCGATCCCGAGGCCGCAATGGCCGAGATGGAAGGCGAGCGCGACGATTACCGCAAGATCGCCGAGCGTCGCGTGCGCCTCGGCCTGCTCCTGTCCGAGATCGGCCAGGCGAACGGCGTCGAGGTGTCCAACCAGGAAATGCAGCGTCTGCTCGCACAGGCTGCGCAGCAGTATCCCGCCGAGCAGCGCCAGCAGTTCATGCAGTATGTCCAGTCCGAGCCGATGGCCGCCGCCCAGCTGCGCGCCCCGCTGTACGAGGACAAGGTCGTCGACTTCCTGTTCGAGAAGGCCGAGATCACCGACCGCGAAGCCACCCGCGAGGAGCTGGAAGCCGCGATCGAGAGCGAGGACGGTTTCGCCAGCGGCACGCACGTGCATGACCATGACAACCACAAGCCGAAGAAGAAGGCTGCCGCCAAGAAGAAGGCAGCACCTGCCGATGACGCAGCGGTGACGGACGAGGCGCCCGCTTCGGACGCCGCGGACGAAGCCAAGCCCGCCAAGAAGGCACCCGCCAAGAAGAAGGCGGCTCCGGTCGAGGCCGAGACGGCGGTGATGGAATCGTCGCCGGTCGCGGCTGAAAATGCCGAGGGCACCGAAGCTGCCGACGCGCCGGCCAAGAAGCCGCGCGCCAAGAAGGCTGCGACCAAGACCGAGGCGTAAGCCGATCGGAGTGCCTCGTCGCTGAGGCACTCCCCCGTTTTCGGGCCACTTCCCCGGCGGAGGCCGGGGTCCAGTTGGAAAGGTTGCTGTGACGGCGCGCAAAGCTTCGTTATGGACCTTCCCCAACTGGACCCCTGCCGCCGCCGGGGATTTGCGTTGATTGGAAGACGCGTTGATCGTTACGCCGTCTTCGACTGTACAGGGCAGGGCATGACCGAACCGAGAATCGCCGTCCTGCTGCCCTGCTACAACGAAGAGGCCGCGATCGCGCAGACGGTAGCGGGGTTCCGTGCCGCGCTGCCCGGCGCGACGATCTACGTCTACGACAACAACAGCGCCGACCGCACGGTCGCGGTCGCCCGCGCGGCGGGGGCCGTCGTCCGGACCGAACGCATCCAGGGCAAGGGCGCGGTCGTCCGGCGGATGTTCGCGGATATCGATGCCGACATCTATGTGATGGCGGACGGCGACGCGACCTATGACGCGGCATCCGCGCCCGCTTTGGTCGCGCGCGTGCTCGACGAGCAGCTCGACATGGTCGTCGGATCGCGGATCAGCCAGGTCCAGGAAAGCTATCGCCGCGGACACCGGTTCGGCAACGCGCTGCTCACGGGCATGCTCGCGCGGCTGTTCGGGCGCAGCTTCACCGATATCCTGTCTGGCTACCGCGTCTTCTCGCGGCGGTTCGTGAAGAGCTTCCCGTCACTGTCGGCGGGGTTCGAGATCGAAACCGAGATCAGCGTCCACGCGCTCGAACTCAAGATGCCGATCGGCGAGGTCGAGACGCCCTATTTCGCGCGGCCCGAGGGGTCCGAATCGAAGCTGAGCACATACGGCGACGGCTGGCGGATCCTGCGGACGATCATGACGCTGTACCGGATCGAGCGGCCCTTGTGGTTCTTCGGCGCGATCGGCGGGGCGTTCGCGCTGCTCGCACTGCTGCTCGGCATCCCGCTGGTGCTCACCTATCTCGAAATCCATCAGGTGCCGCGTTTCCCGACCGCGATCCTGATCACCGGGCTCGGCATCTTCGCGGCTTTGAACGTGTTCACGGGGCTGATCCTCGACACCGTCGTTCGCGGCCGTCGCGAGGTACGGCGGCTGGCCTACCTGGCCTACCCCGCGCCTGGCGTCTGACTCCCGCTCTCGGAAGGGGCGGGGGGTAGGTGGTTCTCCTGACGGGTAGCAGGGCTTGAACTCCCCCGTGCGAGCGCCGATGTTGGCGGTTCACTGGGGCATAAGAGAGATTTCCATGCACAATCCGTTCGAGACCGGCGATTTCGCGAGCCCGTTGGCCAGCGCCGGGCTCGGCCTGCAGCAGACGCAAGCAGGCCTTGTTCCCATCGTTATCGAGCAGTCGAACCGCGGTGAGCGCTCGTTCGACATCTTCTCGCGCCTGCTGCGCGAGCGCATCATCTTCGTGACGGGCGGCGTCGAGGACGGCATGGCCTCGCTGATCACCGCACAGCTGCTCTTCCTCGAGTCCGAGAACCCGAAGAAGGACATCTTCATGTACATCAACTCGCCGGGCGGTGTCGTCACCGCGGGCATGGCGATCCATGACACGATGCGGTATATCCGTCCGCGCGTCGGCACGGTGTGCATCGGCCAGGCCGCCTCGATGGGCAGCTTCCTGCTCGCGAGCGGTGAACCCGGCATGCGCGTCGCAATGACCAACGCACGGATCATGATCCATCAGCCATCGGGCGGTGCACAGGGCATGGCGAGCGACATCGAAATCCAGGCACGCGAGATCCTGCGCATCCGCAAGCGGATGAACGAGCTCTATTCGCATTATACCGGTCAGCCGATCGAGGAGATCGAACGCCGGATGGACCGCGACACCTTCCTCGAAGCGAACGAGGCGAAGGATTTCGGTCTGGTCGACGAGGTTTTCGACAAGCGTCCCGCCCCCGCGGACGACGCGGCGAAGCCTGCATAAGGCGAATCGTAAGCCTAGCGGGTTTATTTGATTGTAGGATATCCGGGGTGCGTTACGATGACCGCCCCGGAAACGGCACGCGCACCGACATGCGCGAGAGGTGATTGAATGACGAAGCTGAGCGGTGGCGACTCGAAGAGCACCCTCTATTGCTCGTTCTGCGGCAAGTCGCAGCACGAGGTGCGCAAGCTGATCGCCGGGCCGACGGTCTTCATCTGCGACGAGTGCGTCGAGCTATGCAACGACATCATCCGTGAGGAAACGAAGTCGGCGCTGGTGTCCAAGAAGGACGGCGGCGTGCCGACTCCGCAGGAGATCTGCGACGTCCTCGACGATTATGTGATCGGCCAGAAGCGCGCCAAGCGCGTCCTGTCGGTGGCGGTGCACAATCACTACAAGCGGCTCAACCACGGTGCCAAGGGTGCCGATGTCGAGCTGTCCAAGTCGAACATCCTGCTCGTCGGGCCGACCGGTTGCGGCAAGACGCTGCTCGCACAGACGCTCGCCCGCATCCTCGACGTGCCGTTCACGATGGCCGATGCGACGACGCTGACCGAAGCCGGCTATGTCGGTGAGGATGTCGAGAACATCATCCTCAAGCTGCTCCAGGCTTCCGACTATAATGTCGAGCGGGCGCAGCGCGGGATCGTCTATATCGACGAGATCGACAAGATCAGCCGCAAGGCCGAGAACCCCTCGATCACGCGCGATGTGTCGGGCGAGGGCGTACAGCAGGCGTTGCTCAAGCTGATGGAAGGCACCACCGCGAGCGTTCCGCCGCAGGGCGGTCGCAAGCATCCGCAGCAGGAATTCCTGCAGGTGGATACGACCAACATCCTGTTCATCTGCGGCGGCGCGTTCTCGGGTCTCGAAAAGATCATCGGCGATCGTCTGCAGGGCAAGTCGATCGGCTTCGGCGCCTATGTCGCCGGGCCGGACGAGCGCAAGACGGGCGAGACGCTGAAGTCGGTCGAGCCTGAGGATCTGCTCAAGTTTGGGCTCATCCCCGAGTTCGTCGGTCGTCTGCCGGTGATCGCGACGCTCGAGGATCTCGATGTCGACGCGCTGGTGAAGATTCTGAAGGAGCCGAAGAACGCACTGGTCAAGCAGTACCAGAAGCTGTTCGAGATGGAGGACGTCGCGCTCGGTTTCACCGACGACGCGCTGGTCTCGGTCGCCAAGAAGGGCATCGAACGCAAGACGGGTGCACGCGGGCTTCGCTCGATCCTCGAGAGCATCCTGCTCGACACGATGTTCGACCTGCCTGGCATGGACGGCGTCGACGAGGTGATGATCGACAAGGACGTGATCGAGGGCCGCAAGGAACCGATTCGTGTCTACGCCGAGAAGAAGAAGGCCGGCGACGCGGCCTGATCCGCGGCGATACTGGTGAGGAAGGGGCGTCGAGCGAGCGGCGCCCTTTTTTTGTTCCGGGAAGGCGCTTCATTGTCCGTCATCCTGACGAACGTGAGGATGACGGGGCGTGCGTTCGCGGCCGCGTGGGCGGTGGATCGTCAGCGGGACGGACCCTTATCGGGCGTCGGGCATTCGTTGTCTTAGTGCAACGAGGGAGACCGCATGACGATCGAAGTGGCTGAACAACCGAAGGTAACGGTGGTGGAGACGATGCCGGACCGGCTGGCATTGCCGGTCTGGACGCTGATCGCACCCGGCCTGGGGCTCGTCGCGGTGCTCTTCGGCCTCGCCAAGATGGGGTCGATCGGGACGGCGGCGGCGATCGTGGTGCTGATCGCCAGCGTGCTCGCCGCGGTCCATCATGCCGAAGTCATCGCGCACAAGGTGGGCGAGCCGTTCGGCACGCTCGTGCTCGCGATCGCGGTGACGGTGATCGAGGTGTCGTTGATCGTGTCGCTGATGCTGTCGGATGCCGGCGACGCCGCGGCACTCGCGCGCGACACGGTGTTCGCGGCGATCATGATCATCCTCAACTTCATCATCGGGCTCTGCCTGCTCGCGGGCGCGGTGCGGCATCACGAACAGCGTTTCACGTTGAAGGGGATGAGCGCGGCGCTGGGCGTGCTGGCGGCGATGTCGGTGCTGTCGCTGATCCTGCCCAACTACACCTCGTCGACGACCGGGCCGACCTATGCGCCGTCGCAATTGGTATTCGTCGCCATCGTCTCGCTGGTGCTCTACGGTACGTTCGTGCTGGTCCAGACGGTCCGTCACCGCGACTATTTCCTGCCCTCCGCCGAGGACCTTGAGACGCACGCGCACGCCGCCCCGCCATCGCAGCGCGCGACGGGAATCGCGTTCGGCATGCTGCTCGCCGCGCTGGTGTCGGTCGTCCTGCTGGCCAAGACGCTGTCACCGACGATCGAGGCCGCCGTGCTCGGCGCGGGCCTGCCGCTCGCAGTCGTCGGGGTGGTGATCGCCGCGCTGGTGCTCGCGCCCGAGAGTCTTGCCGCGTACAAGGCGGCGCGGCGCAACCGGTTGCAGACCAGCCTCAATCTTGCATTGGGCTCCGCGCTGGCGACGATCGGGTTGACGATCCCGAGCGTCGCGATCGTCTCGCTGGTGCTTGACCTGCCGCTTGCGCTGGGGATCGACGCCAAGGGGATGACGCTGCTCGCACTGTCGCTGTTCGTGGCGACGCTGTCGCTCGGCACCGGACGCACGACCGTGCTGCAGGGCGTCCTCCACCTCGTGATCTTCGCCGCCTATCTGTTCACGACGGTCGTGCCCTAGGGGCGCTTATCCGTCACCCACTCCGTCATCCTGACTTTCTTCAGGATGACGGCTGGGGTGGTATCCGCGAGTGACTTGCATTAGCATCACTTCAGCGGGTTTCGACCCAATAAGCGGGAGAGCGGATGTGAAGACGGCATGGATGGGCGCGGCGATGCTCGCGCTGATGGCAGCAGGCGCGGCGGATGCGCATGAGGTCTGGGTCGAGCGCGACGGCACAGGACCCGCGCGAATCTATCTCGGCGAGCCTGCCGAACCGATGCCCGCGGGCGGCGATCCCGAATTCGCCAATCTGAAGACGCCGCGCATCCTCGCCCGCCCGCAGGCGGAGCTGGTCCGCAAGGCCGGGTTCCTCGAGGCGCAGCTGCCCGCGGGTGACGTGCATGTCTGGGACGACGACGTGTTCGCGCCCTGGGGTGATCCGGGTAAGCGCGAGGGCATCATCTACTACGCGCGCGCCGGTCGTGCCGATCCGCGCACCAAATTGCCGTTCGAGATCGCACCCGCGACCGCGAACGGGACGCGCTTCGTCCTGACGCGCGAGGGGAAGCCGGTCGCGGGCGCGAAGGTCACGCTGATCTCGCCGACGCGCGTCTCGACCGAACTGGTCACCGATGGCGCGGGTGCGATCACGCCGCCGCTCGTCGAGAAGGGCCGCTACCTGCTGTCCGCCGCCGCCAAGGATATGACCGAGCACAGCCTGCCGCGCGGGCCGGTGACGACGCTCCACCGGATCACGACGACCAGCTTCACGCTCCCCTGAGACCGCGCGCCGGCTTCGCCGCCGGTCGCGTCAGCGCGCGCGTTGCCGGGCGGCGAGCGCGATGCCCGCGGCGATCTGGACGACGGCATAGAGGCGGCGGCGGCCCGGGCGGTCGACGAACGGCTGGACCAGCGCCTCGGTGCCGAGCGCGCCCTCCTTCCACAGATCGACGTGGCGCCGCGGCTGGAGCAGCCCGAGCAGCCCGTCGCCGACCATGAAGATCGCCGCCATCTCCGCGGCGCGGGCGGGCCACAGGTTCTCCAGCGCACGCAGGAGCCCAGGATCGGGCGCGGCGACGGTTGCGGCTGCTGGGCCTCCGCTTTCGCGAGGGACCGGGGATGCGTCGGTCATTGCGGTTTCGCCTTCGCTGCCTGTGCGGATTTCCACGCGGCCACCTCCTCGAGCGCGATGCTCCGGCGCAGGACCAGCGCATCGGGGTCGACCACGACATGCGCGCCCTTCGGCACGGCAAGCGTCGCGGTACCCGTCGTCATCGGCAGCGTCCGCGTCTTGCCGTCGACCTGCACCTCGACCGGCAGCGGGAAGCGGCCATTCCCCGGCACCTTCCACGCCAGCGTCAGCATGGTGCCGGTGCGCGTCTCGATCAGCTCGGGCAGCGCCGCCTGGCGGAGATAGACGTCGAAGAACCAGCCATAATCCTTGCCGGTGACGCGGCGGACGATCGCCTCATATTCTTTGGTCGAGCCGAAGCGGGGGGTGAAGTTGCCGGGCTTCGGATCGGGACGGCCATAGACTGCGCGGCGCGTCACGTCGAAAAAGGCGGTGTCACCGATCAGGTTGCGCAGCGTGTGCAGCATCCACGACCCCTTGTTGTAGATGTCCTGCCCGGCGCCGCCCTTGTCGAGCTCGTACACCTCCTCCTCGGTGGTGATTCGCTGCTGGGTCATCGGCATGCGGTTCATGATCGCCCCGCGTTCACCCTGCAGCATCGTCGCATAGCGCGCGCGCCCCTCGCGCCACTGACCGTACAGCGGCTGCATGTAGGTGCCATAGCCCTCGTGCAGCCAGTAATCGTCCCAGTTGGCGGCGGTCAGCTGGTTGCCGAACCATTCATGCGCGAACTCGTGCTGGAACAGCCAGTCAAACCCCTCGGGTGCCTTGGCATAGTCGTTGCCGTAGGCGTTGATCGTCTGGTGCTCCATGCCCTTGTGCGGGGTCTCGACGACGCCGAGCTTCTCGTCGCCGAACGGGTAGGGGCCGATCATGCTCTCGAAGAAGTCGAGCGTCGGCGCGAATTCGGCGAACAGCTTTTCCGCCTGCGGCTTCTCGCCGGGCAGATACCAGTAAAACATCGGAATGCTGTTGCCGAAGCGGCTCTTATAGGTGCCGCGGACCTCCTCATACGGCCCGACGTTGAGCGCGATACCATAGGTGTTGGGGTGCTTGGCGCGCCAGTTCCAGGTGGTGCGACCGTCGGCGAACGTGTCGACGCCGACCAGCACGCCGTTCGACGGCGCCTTCAGCCCCTTGGGCACGGTGATGTGGAGATCGACCAGCGCAGGCTCGCCGGTCGGGAAGTCGAGGCACGGCCAGAACAGGTCGCAGCCATAGCCCTCCGCCGTCGTCGCGAACCAGGTGCGCCCGTCGGGGGTCTTCGACCAGACCATGCCGTCGTCCCACGGCGCCTTCACCGCGACATGCGGCGTGCCCCCATAGGTGATCGTCGCGGTCACCTTCCCGCCCGCCGGCACCGGCCGGGGCAGCGTGATGGTCAGCCGCCCCTCCGGATTGGTCCAGGCGGAGGCTGGCAGCGCGACGCCGTCGATCGCGATGGCGCTCACCGGCAGGTTGCGGTCGAGATCGATCGGCAGCCGCGCGACCGGCGCCCGCGCGGTGAAGCGCAGCGTCGCGACGCCGTTCAGCCGCTGCGCATCGGGCAGCACCTCGAAGGCGAGATCGGCATGGTCGAACTGCAGCGCGGTCTGTTCGGGGGTGAGCACGCCCCCCGAACGCTGCGTCTGCGCGGTGATCGCGGGTTCGCCCTTGCGCGGCAGCTGCGCGGAAGCCGGGGGGATGGCGAGCAGCGCGGTGCAGCTGGCGGCGAGGAGGAGGCGCGGGATCATGCGGCGCGTTGTTGCGCGGCGGTCGGATCGATACAAGAGCGATAGGCGCACCCATGATAGGACGGCATGGTGTGACGGAGTCCCGGACCGTGTGTGGGGGCGCTTCGGCGATTACGTAGCCCGGCGATTGATGGATCCGCCATCCTCACCATATAATGAGCTGACGCCGACCTTGTTCGGTCCGGTACCGGAGCTTGCATGACCCACTATCCCGTTCTTCCGCTACGCGACATCGTCGTGTTTCCGCACATGATCGTTCCGCTGTTCGTCGGCCGCGAGAAATCGGTCGCGGCGCTCGAGGCGGCGATGGCGGCAGAAAAGGAGATCTTCCTGGTCGCGCAGCTCGACCCGGCCGAGGACGATCCCGCGCGCGACGATCTCTACACGATGGGCGTGACCGCGACCGTGCTCCAGTTGCTCAAGCTGCCGGACGGCACGGTACGCGTGCTGGTCGAGGGCAAGGTTCGCGCGACGCTCGAGACGCTTGACGAGAGCGGTGACTTCCTCACCGCCGAAGTCGCGACGGTCGCCGACGCCGAGGTCGAGGGTCCCGAGATCGCGGCGCTGATGCGCTCGGTCGTCGACCAGTTCGAGAATTACGCAAAGCTCAACCGCAAGCTGCCCGCCGAGACCGCGACCCAGCTGTCCGAGATCACCGAGGCCGCCCGGCTGTCCGATGCCGTCGTTGCCAACATCCAGATCAAGGTCGCCGACAAGCAGGCGATGCTGATGCAGACCGACCCCGCCAAGCGCCTCGAAATGGCGTTTGCGGCGATGGAGGGCGAGCTCGGCGTCCTGCAGGTTGAAAAGAAGATCAAGAGCCGCGTCAAGCGCCAGATGGAGAAGACGCAGCGCGAATATTATCTCAACGAGCAGTTGAAGGCGATCCAGCGCGAGCTCGGCAACGAGGGTGACGAGGGCGAGGGCGACGAGATCGCCGAGCTGACCCAGAAGATCGCGACGCTCAAGATGAGCAAGGAAGCGCGCTCCAAGGCGACCGCCGAGCTCAAGAAGCTGAAGACGATGGCGCCGATGAGCGCCGAGGCGACCGTCGTGCGCAACTATCTCGACGTGCTGCTGGGGCTCCCCTGGGGCAAGAAGTCGAAGATCAAGAAGGACATCTCGGCGGCACAGGCGGTGCTCGACGAGGATCATTATGCGCTCGAGAAGGTCAAGGACCGGATCATCGAATATCTTGCGGTCCAGGCGCGCACCAATAAGCTGAAGGGGCCGATCCTGTGCCTCGTCGGCCCGCCGGGTGTCGGCAAGACCTCGCTCGGCAAGTCGATCGCCAAGGCGACCGGCCGCGAGTTTATCCGCCAGTCGCTGGGCGGCGTGCGCGACGAAGCGGAGATCCGCGGGCATCGCCGCACTTATATCGGCTCGCTACCGGGCAAGATCGTTACTAACCTGAAAAAGGCCGGGGCGTCGAACCCGCTGTTCCTGCTCGACGAGATCGACAAGCTCGGCCAGGATTTCCGCGGTGATCCCGCGTCGGCGCTGCTCGAGGTGCTCGACCCCGAACAGAACGGCAAGTTCCAGGATCATTATCTCGAAATCGACCTCGATCTGTCGGACGTGATGTTCGTGACCACCGCGAACACGCTGAACCTGCCCCAGGCGCTGCTCGACCGGATGGAGATCATCCGTCTCGAGGGCTATACCGAGGACGAGAAGGTCGAGATCGCCGAGCGGCATCTGATCGCCAAGCAGATCGAGGCGCATGGCCTGAAGGACGGCGAGTTCATCCTGACGCAGGAGGGCCTGCGCACGTTGATCCAGCAATATACCCGCGAGGCGGGCGTGCGGACGCTCGAGCGCGAGATCGCCAAGCTTGCGCGCAAGGCGCTGCGCCGGATCCTCGAGGGCAAGGCGACGAGCGTGACGATCACGCCCGACAACATCGCCGAGTTCGCGGGCGTGCAGAAATATCGCCACGGCCTGTCCGAGACGGAGAACCAGATCGGCGCGGTCACCGGGCTCGCCTGGACCGAGGTCGGCGGCGAATTGCTGACGATCGAAAGCGTCACCGTGTCGGGCAAGGGCGCGGCGAAGCTGACGGGGACGCTTGGCGACGTGATGAAGGAGTCGATCGAGACCGCGTTCAGCTACGTCAAGGCGCGTGCGCCGAGCTATGGCATCAAGCCGTCGCTGTTCAACCGCAAGGACATCCACATCCATCTGCCCGAAGGCGCGACGCCCAAGGATGGGCCGTCGGCGGGTGTCGGGATCGTCACGTCGATCGTCTCGACGATGACCGGCGTGCCGGTCCGGCGCGAGGTGGCGATGACCGGCGAGGTGACGCTGCGCGGCCGCGTGTTGCCGATCGGCGGGCTGAAGGAAAAGCTGCTCGCGGCGCTGCGCGGCGGGATCACCACCGTGCTCATTCCGCAGGAGAATGAAAAGGACCTCGCGGACATTCCGGCGAACATCAAGGAGGGGCTGAAGATCATCCCCGTCAGCCATGTCGACGAGGTGTTGCGGCTTGCGCTGACCGAACCGCTCGAGGCAATCGAGTGGACCGACGCGGACGAGCTGGCGGCCTTGCCGCCCGCGCCGATCCCGCCGGTCGGGGGTGGTCTTCACCACTGAGCGCATCCGGTGATGTATTTCGCCGCGTCACGATGGCCGTTACCGAACCGCGCGGTTAGAGCATCGCGCGGCGGTTTCGTTTGACAGCAGACGATGCCGCCGCGTTACTGCCTGGAGATTGGCGCCGCGATTCCATCGCTGCCAATTCGGTATTTGTTTGGGGGATTAACTGTATGAACAAGCAGGAACTGATCGCGACGGTCGCGGACACGTCGGGGCTGGTCAAGGGCGATGCGGTCAAGGCCGTCGAGGCCGTTTTCGACGCGATTTCGGCCGCGCTGAAAAAGGGCGAGGAAGTCCGGCTGGTCGGGTTCGGCACCTTCTCGGTCTCGAAGCGCAAGGCCTCGACGGGACGCAACCCGCGCACCGGCGAGCCGATGACAATCAAGGCGTCGACCCAGCCCAAGTTCAAGGCGGGCAAGGGGCTGAAGGATTCGGTCAACTGATCGACCGATCATGACCGACAGGGCTGGACAGCGCGGCACGCCGCGCTTAAAGGCCCGCTTCCGAACCAGTTTCGGGCGCGTAGCTCAGCGGTAGAGCACACCCTTCACACGGGTGGGGTCACAGGTTCAATCCCTGTCGCGCCCACCAGATTTACGCCGGTCCTCTCCAACGCGAGCGGGCCGGCGTTTCTGTTTCTAAAGGTCTTTCAGTGCCTTAGTCGATCTTTGACGGCTCTGTGATCGACTGCGTGAATGTACTAGATCGGCATTCTGCATTTCACGCTGCGCCGCAGCATCCCATATATGATGCGTCGCACAATTCTAAGGAGCTACCCCATGTCGATCATCGGCACCCAGCTGAAGCCGTTCACCACCCAGGCCTATCGCCAGGGCAAGTTCATCGAGGTGTCGGACGCCGACGTCACGGGCAAGTGGGCGGTCTTCTTCTTCTACCCGGCCGATTTCACGTTCGTCTGCCCGACCGAGCTCGAGGATCTGGCCGACAATTATGCCGCGTTCCAGAAGATGGGCGTCGAGGTCTACAGCGTGTCGACCGACACTCACTTCTCGCACAAGGCCTGGCACGACACGTCGCCGGCGATCGGCAAGATCGATTACACGATGCTGGGCGATCCGTCGGGCACCATCACGCGCAACTTCGACGTGATGCGCGAAGGCCAGGGCCTGGCCGATCGTGGCACCTTCGTCGTCGACCCGCAGGGTGTGATCCAGCTGATGGAAATCACCTCGGAAGGCGTCGGCCGCAACGCGATGGAGCTGCTGCGCAAGGTCAAGGCCGCACAGTATATCGCAGCGCACCCCGGCGAGGTTTGCCCCGCCAAGTGGGAAGAGGGTGAGACCACGCTCGCCCCGTCGCTCGATCTCGTCGGCAAGATCTGAGCCACTGACGGAGCCGGTCGCCCGGCTTCGTCACCAAACGGGAAGGGGTTCGCTCCTTCCCCGGCCTGCCGGACTTCGGTCCGGCAGCCACCCTGCCGCATGACGCCCCGATGTCGTGCGGCATGGTGGACCCCGGACCCGGTCCGGGGTGACGATTTTCGCGACGGCAGCCTGCCGCGCGTCCCTTTCACCAGACAGGAGAGCGTCCGTGCTCGATGTGAACCTTACCGCGCAGCTCAAGACCTATCTGGCGAACATCGTCCAGCCGATCGAACTCGTCGCCTCGCTCGACGACGGCGCCAAGTCGCGCGAGCTCGAGGGCCTGCTGACCGAGATCGCGGCACTGTCGGATTCGGTGACGATGGTCCGCAAGGATGACGACAAGCGCCGCCCGTCCTTCATGATCCGCCGCGCCGGGACCGATATCGGCGTGCGCTTCGCCGGTATCCCGATGGGGCATGAGTTCACTTCGCTGGTGCTCGCACTGCTTCAGGTCGGCGGGCATCCGTCGAAGCTGACGCAGGAGGTGATCGAGCAGGTCCGCGGGCTCGATGGCGATTTCGCGTTCGAGACCTATTTCTCGCTCAGCTGCCAGAACTGCCCCGAGGTGGTACAGGCGCTGAACCTGATGAGCGTGATCAACCCGCGGATCAGCCATGTCGCGATCGAGGGCGGCGTGTTCCAGGACGAGGTCACGAACCGCAACATCCTGTCGGTGCCGGCGATCTTCCTCAACGGCGAGCCGTTCGCGCAAGGCCGGATGAGCGTCGAGCAGGTCGTCGCGAAGCTCGACACGGGCAGCACCGCGCGTGCCGCCGAGAAGATTGCGGGCAAGGATCCGTTCGACGTGCTCGTCGTTGGTGGCGGCCCCGCCGGCGCGGCAGCGGCGATCTATGCTGCGCGCAAGGGCATCCGCACCGGCATCGCGGCCGAGCGCTTCGGCGGTCAGGTGCTCGACACCATGTCGATCGAGAACTTCATCTCGGTCGCGCATACCGAGGGGCCAAAGCTCGTCGCGCACATGGAGCAGCATGTCGCCGAATATGGCGTCGACGTGATGAACCTGCAGACCGCGAACAAGCTGATCCCGGCAACGCAGGTCGGTGGGCTGCACGAGGTGCAGCTCGCGAGCGGCGCGTCGCTGAAGGCGCGGACCGTGATCCTGTCGACCGGTGCGCGCTGGCGCCAGATGAACGTGCCGGGCGAGGAAGCGTATCGCAACAAGGGCGTGACCTATTGCCCGCATTGTGACGGCCCGCTGTTCAAGGGCAAGCGCGTCGCGGTTATCGGCGGCGGCAATAGCGGCGTCGAGGCGGCGATCGACCTGGCGGGCCTCGTCGCGCACGTCACGCTGATCGAGTTCGACAGCGATCTGCGCGCGGATGCGGTGCTCCAGCGCAAGCTCGCCAGCCTGCCCAACGTCAAGGTCGTCACCTCGGCGATGACCACCGAGGTGCTCGGCGACGGCAAGCAGGTGACGGGGCTCAGCTACAAGGATCGCAACCACGACACGCTGCATCAGGTCGAGCTCGAGGGCATCTTCGTCCAGATCGGGCTGGTGCCGAACACCGAATGGCTGACCGACACGGTCGCGCTGACGATGCGCGGCGAAATCGAGGTGGATCACCGCGGCGAGACGTCGATCCCCGGCGTGTTCGCGGGCGGCGACGTGACGACCGTGCCGTTCAAGCAGATCGTGATCGCGATGGGCGAAGGCTCGAAGGCGGCGCTGGCGGCGTTCGACTACATGATCCGCCTCGCCCCCGAAGAGCAGGACGCGCTCGCAGCCTGAGGGCGGGGGGCTTCTCCCCCGTCCGTCATCCCGGACCCAGGGTAACGCGCGCTGGCGTCCGTGGCTCTGGATCCTGACTTTCGTCAGGACGACGATGTGTGTGGGGTAAGCGTCACTCGCCTCCGTCATCCTGGACTTGATCCAGGATCCAAAGTTGCGGGCGTTGGTGCTTGTGGCTCTGGGTCCTGACGTTCGTCAGGATGACGGTGTGGCGAAGCGCCGACCGAAAATCCCGGCGGCACAAAAGAAAAAGGCCGGGGAAATTCCCGGCCGTTTCCTCACTTCTTCTTGGCTTTGCGCGCCGCATATTTGGCGTCGCGGAGTGCCTTCTTGTCGGCGTCGGACATTTGCGACTTGGCTTCGGCCTCGAGCGCGCGGGCTGCGGCTTCGGCAGCTGCGGCCTTCTTGGCGGCCTTGGCCTCCTCTTCGGCATCGCGCTTGGCCTGGCGCTTGGCGCGCTCGGCCTCCTCCTTGGCGGCGCGGGCGGCGGCGCGCTCGGCGGCGACCGCCGGATCGATCGCAGGCTTGGCGCGCAGTTTCTCGAGCGCCTTCAGCTTCGCGTCGTTCGCAGAGGCGGTACGTTCCTGAAAACCGGGGTCCTTGAAAGAGGCCATACTCGTCGAAAATTCCTGTAATCGCGGTGAAATCCGCGGGATTGCCCGGATAAGGGCCTTGCTAGCGTCCGTGCCCCTTAAATCATTGTGCCGCGCAGCGAAAGCGGGGTGATGCACCCCGGGTCCCCGCGATACCGTCCGTCGTCGTCCCGCCCCGGCTCGGCGCGTACCTCGCGGCCCCGGTGTCACATTGCTGAAACACCGCCGTCATCCGGCCGTCATCGAAACCGCATCTCGCTGTCATCTACGCCGCCTAACCGCCGTTGAGAGATCGGCAGGGGGACCCGAGTCGATCCACGCAATCAATGATCGACCGGGAGTTCCGTGAATGACCAGCTTCAAGCGCATCGGCCTTATCCTGCTGACGAGCACCGCCTGTGCGGCGCTGTCGGCATGCGGAGGCGCGGACAGCGTCGCGTCGCCGGGTGCGGGCACCATCGTGATCCCGCCGGCAACGCCGACCCCGACGCCGACCCCCACGCCGACGCCGACGCCCAGCGCGATCACCGCGGCACAGTTCGCTGCCGCGACCACGGTCAACACCATCACGATCACGCCTGACGAGCAGCTCGCGGTCGTCAACGCCGGCACGAACAACAATGTCAGCGGCGTCAGCACCGGGCTGAACGGCCTGTATCCGACCTCGGCGACGTCGCTCACCACGCCGATGGATCCGTCGACGCTCAACAGCTTCTTCACCAGCACGAACTTCGTCGGCGCGCTCAACGGCCCGACCGACACCGCGTTCCAGGGCTGGACCTGCAACTCGACCTCGGCCGAATTCGGCGGCGCGGGCGCACGCTGCACCGCGGTGCCTTCGGTTGGCGCGGTCACCGCGACGAGCGTCTGCCCGACCGGCACGACCGATGACGGCCTGGTCGCGACGTTCCGCGCCTGCCGCCTGCCGACCGTGATCAGCGGCACGCTGACGCTGCCGAAGATCGCGGGCGTCTTCTACCGCCTGCGCGGCCAGACCGAGATCGGCACCGATGTCGGCACGACCGGTGCGGACAATGGCGCGATCCTCAACATCGAGGCCGGCGTCGTGATCGCCGCGGATTCGAGCGAGACGACCAACGACCTGCTGATCGTCAACCGCGGGTCGAAGATCAACGCGGTCGGCACCGCCACCGCACCGATCGTCTTCACCTCGCAGCAGAACCTGGCGTCGAACGGCGTCAGCGACGCGACGCAGGGCCAGTGGGGCGGGATCGTCATGCTCGGCCGCGCACCGGTCGCGGTCTGCGCCACCGGCACCGGCCCCAACAACGCCGCCGGCAGCAGCACGACCTGCCAGCAGGCGATCGAGGGTGTCACCGGGCGCTTCTATGGCGGCCCGACGGCCGCCGACAGCAGCGGCACGATGCAGTACGTCCAGATTCGTTACAGCGGCATCGCGATCAGCGACGGCAACGAGCTCCAGGGCCTGACGCTCGGCGGCACCGGCTCGGGCACCACGCTCGACCACATCCAGAGCCACAATTCGGCGGATGACGGCATCGAGATCTTCGGCGGCACGAGCAACCTGAAATATATCGCGATCACCGGCGCGGACGATGACGGCTTCGATATCGACAATGGCTATCGCGGCTTCATCCAGTTCATGATCGCCGCCCAGCGCACGCTCGGTGCGACCGCCGACTCCTTCTCGACCGAGATCGATTCGAACAATGCCGAGGACCTGCTGCCGCGCACGTTCGGCCGCTACGCCAACTTCACCTTCATCCAGACCGCGCTGGCCCCGGCCGCGATCCGCCTGCGTGGTGGTGCCGACATGACCTTCGTCAACGGCGTGGTGAAGACTCCGGTCAACGTCGCCTGCGTCAACATGATCGCGGGCGAACAGACGACGGGCGGCCGCACGACGGTCCGGCCGGCGGATGCAGCGCTGCAGGACGTCGGACCGCCCGCGTTCAGCTCGGTCTACTTCGCCTGCCAGGGCCGCTGAGGCGGGCGCGATCTGAATGCGCCGTGATGCCGGGGCGGTCCTTGGGGGACCGTCCCGGCATTCGCCTATGACTTTACGAATCGGGATTACAGGCCATGTCCAAGCGCCGCGCCTACGGAACACTGCTCCTCCTCACCTCGACGCTGGTCGCGCCCGCCGCGCTCGCGCAGACCGCGCCCGCGCCGGCCGCACCGCCGCGGCCCGCCGCGACGCCGCAGGCCGAGGCGGACCAGACCAATGCCGCGACGCCGGGCACGACGGCCCAAGAGCAGACCACACAGCAGGCCACACCGCAGGCCGCCCCCGAAGCCGGCGTCGAGGTGTCGAGCCCGGGCTATGACGCCGCGGCGGGCGAGGACATCGTCGTCGTCGGGCGCAACATCCCGAACACCGTGCGCGCGACCGCACAGATCGTCTCGGTGCTGTCGAGCGCGGACATTGCGCGGACGGGCGAGGGCGACATCGCCGGCGCACTGACGCGCGTCACCGGCCTCAGCGTCGTCGGCGGCGGCTTCGTCTATGTCCGCGGTCTTGGCGATCGCTATTCGTCGTCGCTGCTCAACGGTTCGCCCTTGCCGAGTCCAGAGCCGCTCCGCCGCTCGGTTCCTCTCGACATCTTCCCGACCGCGATCGTCGGCTCGGCGCTGGTCCAGAAGACCTATTCGGTGAACTATCCCGGCGAATTCGGCGGCGGCGTGATCAACCTCACGACCAAGGCGATCCCCGAGAAGAACTTCCTGAGCATCGGCGGGTCGATCTCCGCCGACACCGTGACGACCAGCGAACTCGGCTATACCTATTATGGCGGCGATGCGGACTGGATCGGCTTCGACGACGGCGCGCGCAAGGTGCCTGCCTTCATCAAGAACGCGCCCGGCGGCACCGGGATCATCCCGACCGATCAGGTCGCGCAGCTGACCAATGCGAACACCACGCTGCTCCAGCGCAACAACCAGCTGCCGGCCAACTGGTCGGGCGAGCTGAGCGGCGGATCGGTGTTCGACTTCGGCTCCGACCGGCTGGGCATCATTGCATCGCTGAGCGCGAGCAACACGTTCCGCACGCGCTCGTCGACTCAGCAGGATTCGGTGTCGACCGACGGCACGCTGCGCAATGATTTCCAGACGCTGCTGACCGACAACCGGATCGTCACCAACGCGCTGATCGGGCTGGGGTATGAATTCGGCCCGAACACGATCCGCTCGACCACCGTCTATATCCACGACACGCTGAAGCAGGCGCGCGGATCGTCGGCGACCGTCTACAACAATTCGAGCGGGCTGCGTTTCCAGCAGAACACCAACTGGTTCGAACGCCAGCTGTTCGAGAGCCAGCTGGTCGGCGAATTCAAGCTGACCGACGCGCTGAAATTCGACGCGCGCGGCGCCTATGCCAATTCGAAGCGCAACGCGCCGTACGAGCGGCAGTTCGACTATCTGTGCTCGGCAACCACCACGACCGGTCTGCCGATCAGCGTCGAGGCGCCCAATGGTTCGGACGGCGCGCAGTGCAACGGCGCGTACCAGGTGACCCAGCGCTTCACGCCGTTCGCCTCGATCATCTTCAGTGAACTGAACGAGGATCTGTACACCGGGCAGGGCGACCTGTCGTACAAGCTCGATACCGAGCGGCCGATGACGCTGTCGACCGGCTATTTCTACTCGGACACGAAGCGCAATTCGACGCGCCTCCAGTTCAACTACCAGACCGCCGCGGGCGGCGGCACCGCGCCGGGCTATCCGTATAATCTGCTGCGTCCCGACTATCTGCTCGGGATCGATTCGCTCAACGCGAACCAGATCCAGCTGCAGTTCAGCACGCCGCTCGGCGCCTATGCCTATGATGCGTCGCTGCGCATCCATGCGGGCTATGTCCAGGCCGAGGCCGAGGCGACCGACGGCGTCCGCGCGACGATCGGCGTCCGCTACGAGACCGCCGAGGAGCAGGTGACCCCGATCGGCACGACGACGACGCGACTGAAGAACGATTATTTCCTGCCCGCCGCGACGCTCACCTACAACTTCGCGAACAACATGCAGCTGCGTGCGAGCGCGTCGAAGACGATCTCGCGCCCGCAGTTCCGCGAGCTCGCGCCGCAGCAGTTCCGCGATCCCGAATCGGATCGGCTGTTCTTCGGTAACCCGCTGCTGAAGGACTCGGAGCTCTACAATCTCGAGGGCCGCTACGAGTGGTTCTTCGCGCGCGACCAGCGCTTCACGCTCGGCGGCTTCTACAAGGAGATCAAGAACCCGGTCGAGCAGGTCGGCTTCTACACCGGCGCGGACGACCGGCTGCAGACCGGCTTCACCAACCTGCCCGAGGCGACGCTGTATGGCGCGGAGGTCGAGCTCCAGAAATATTTCGACCTCGATTTCCTCAACTCGGACTTCTTCGCGACGCGGCGCGCGCTGTTCATCGCCAACTACACCTATTCGAAGTCGTCGATCACCGCGGACAACAGCTGCGTCCCGAACGTGCTCAACCAGACGCTCGGCGGGTGCCAGGCGGGCTTCGGTCCGGCCTCGCTCCAGTTCCGCGACGGCGCGTCGCTGACCGGCCAGTCGGATCATCTGGTCAACGTCCAGGTCGGGCTCGAGGATACGGCGTCGCTGTCGGCGATCACGCTGCTGTTCAACTATGCCAGCAACCGCGTGACCAATCGCGGCCCCTCGAACCTCAGCGGCGTCGGCTTCCAGCCCGACATCATCGAAAAGCCCGGCATCCGCCTCGACCTGGTCGCACGGCAGGGCTTCGAACTCGTCGGTGGCAAATGGGAACTCAAGGCCGAAGCGCGCAACCTGACCGGCACGCGGTTCCAGGAAGGGCAGACCTTCGACAATGGCGCGCAGGTGTTCATCAACCGCTACAATCTCGGCCGGGTGTTCACGCTGGGGCTGAGCACGACGTTCTGAAGCTGGGCGGCGGCGGGGCTGGGCCGGGGGGGCTAGCACCGCCCCGTCATCCCGGCGGAAGCCGGGACCCAGGGTCACGGGCGGCGCGCTGCGTTGCTCTGGGTCCCGGGTCGAGCCCGGGATGACGATGTGGGGTAGCGTGCCTTACACCGCCTCCGTCATCCCGGCGAACGCCGGGACCCAGGGTCGCGGGCGGCACGCTGCGTGGCTCCGCATCCCGGGTCGAGCCCGGGTACCGGGGTAGGGGCGGTTACCCCCAGGGGCGCTCGCGGTACCATTTCGTGATGACGTATTTGACGCCGCTGCGGACCTTCATGCCGTGGTGGAGCGTCGCGGGGTTGGGCGTGCCGTCGGGCCGGCGGTTGTTCCAGGCGAGCAGCTTGCCCGTCTCGGGCTGGACGATCTTGTCGATCGCCTTGAACCGCGTCGCGCCGCCTGCCTCGGGCTGGTTGAGATAGACCATCACGGTCCAGGTGCGATTGCCCGCGACGCTGCAATAGCGGTCATAGTCGACACCGGTCGGCTCGAAATAATCGGTATGGCCCTTAAACTCCTGCCCCACCGCATAACGCTGCCCCTGGAGCGGTTCGCCATAGATGCCGTCGAGCCCGGTCAGCGCAGCGATCCGCGCCTCGACGTCGATCACCACCGGATCGGCGGGGTCGAGGTCGCCCGTCTCGCTCGTGCGGTAGCTCGCATCGCCGTTCGAATCGGAAATCGTCGACGGGCGGCGGACGGCGTCGATCCGTTCGAGCAGCGCGGCGCACAGCGCAGGCGACAGGAAGCCGCGGTTGAGGAACAGCGTCAGCTTGGGGCTCGGCACGCGCTGGACGCCGGGGGCCGCGGTCAGCCGCGCGACGACCGGCTCGGCGGGCAGGCCGCTGCCGAGTGAGACTGGAGAGGGGGCGGGCGGCGTATCGGCGGAGCGGATGACCATGATGCTGTTTTGCCGGGCAATCCGCGCTTGCGCCAGCGCGGCATAAATCTATCGCCAGATTGACGCGTAACTGTAACATGGCATGCCTAGCGCCAATGGGGTGCCAACGGGTGTTCCGGTGGCGGCGGCAGAGTGGGGAGGGGGTTCGCTCATGCGATTGACGATCGACGCACGTGCGCGCCGTATCCTGCGGCGGCTGCCCGTGATCACGGTATATTCCGCCGCCGAGCTTGCGCTGATGGCGGGGCTGGCGGTGCAATGCGCGCGGCTGATCTGGGTCGCGGTGGCGCCGGTGACGCCGCTCGGCGCGTGGCGCCCGGCAGCGATCGCACCCGCGGGGGCGAATGGCGACATCCTGCGCAGCTTCGATCCGTTCTTCCGGCTGGGCGCGCCCGCCGGCGCCGGACCCGCGACCGTCACCGCGCTGCAGTTGACGCTGTTCGGGACGCGGATCGACGATGCGACCGGCCGGAGCTCGGCGATCATCGCGGGCGCGGACAATGTCCAGACCAGCATCGTCGTCGGCGAAGAGATCCAGCCCGGCGTCCGGCTGAAGGCGGTCGCGTTCGACCATGTCACGATCGATCGCGGCGGCGTCGACGAGGATCTGTTCCTCGACCAGTCCGACGCGGTCGCGCCGGTATCCCCGACCGGCGCAGCGCCGGGCGGGGCGCCACCGCCGGGCAACGCGGGCATCCCGATCGGCCAGTTGCGCAGCGAGATCGGCTTCATCCCGCGGATCGACGGCGGCCGCGTCAGCGGCCTGACGGTCCGGTCGCAGGGCTCGGGCAACGCCTTCCGCCAGGCGGGGCTGCGCGACGGCGACATCGTCACCTCGATCGGCGGGCGTCCCGTCACCGGGCCGGGCGATCTCGACCGCATCGCCGCCGATTTCGCGCAGGGCGGCAACGTGCCCATCACCGTCGAACGCGGCAAGGACACGCTGCCGCTCGCCATCACGATCGCACCCCCGCAATGATCTCCGGCATGACTCTCGCTTCCCTTCCCCTTTCCAAGACCAAGGCTGCAATGAAGAATCTGGTTTTCGCCTCGGTCCTTGCTCCGGTGCTGGCGCTGACGCTGGCGGCGGAAGCGCGCGCGCAGACGACGCTCAACGTCCGCGACGCCGATATCCGCGCGTTCATCGCCGATGCCGCCAAGGTCACGGGGCGCACCTTCATCATCGACAACCGCGTGTCGGGCAAGGTGACCGTCGTCACCGACCGGCCGCTCAGCCGGTCCGAATATTTCGAGGTGTTCCTGTCCACGCTGCGCGCCAACGGGCTGGTCGCGGTACCGACCTCGAACGGGGCGTTCCGCGTCCAGCCGCTCGACAATGCCGCGTCGCAGCCGAGCCGGATCGGCGTCGCGGGGGCAGCGCGCAACAGCTATGTCACCGAGATCATCCGGCTGCGCGCGACCGACGCGGCGAGTGCGGTCGATACCGTCCGGCCGCTGGTCAGCGCGCAGGGGTCGGTCACTGCGAACCGCGGCGGCAACAGCCTGGTGGTGGTCGATTTCGCCGACAATATCCGCCGCATCCGCGAGGTCATCCGCCGGGTCGACACCGACACCTCGTCGACGCGCGTCGTCGCGCTCAAGAATGCGAGCGCGCGCGACATCGCGACCGCGCTGCAGGGCCTGATCGGCACCGGCGGGGCCCCGGGCGGCGCGCAGGGCGGCGGCGCGGGATCGGGACCGACCGCGTCGGTGGTCGCGGTCGAGGGATCGAACGCGGTCGCGCTGCGCGGCGATCCGACCACGGTCGCGCGACTGGCACAGGTCGCCGCCGACCTCGACCAGAAGGCGCGCAACGGGACCGAGATCAAGGTCGTGTTCCTCGAAAACGCCGACGCCGAGCAATTGCTGCCGGTGCTGCAGGAACTGGTCGGCCAGACCCCGACCCAGCCGAGCAGCCAGCCGCTGTCGCGCTCCAATTTCGGCGCGAACAGCAGCGGCGGCGGCAGCAATGGCGGCGGATCGGGCTTTGGCGGCACCCAGCAGGCGCAGGTCAGCCAGCCGGTCCAGTCGAGCGGCGGATCGTCGGGATCGGGCTCTGGCCAGCCCGCGATCACCGCCGCGGGGGGCCGCACCGCCGCGGTCGTCACGCGCTTCATCGGCGCCAACGCGATCGTCATCGCCGCGCCCGCCGAGATCCAGCGTCAGCTTGCCGAGGTGGTCCGCCAGCTCGACACGCGCCGCGAACAGGTGCTGGTCGAGGCGATCGTCGCCGAGGTCTCGGACACGACCGCACGGACGCTGGGTGCGCAGTTCATCGTCGGCGATCCCAGCGGCGGCGCGTTCGGCGCGTCGACCTTCTCCAATTCCGCGCCGAACATCCTGCAGATCGCGGGTGCGATCGGCGCGACACAGCTCAACACCTCGACCACGACGACGACGAACACCGACGGCAGCACGACGGTGACGAAGAACACCAGCAGCGCCGCCGACACGCTCCAGCAATCCGCGATCAGCTCGATCCTCGCCGCGACCGGCGGGTTCGGTGGCTTTGGCGGCAAGATCGGCAGCACCTTTTTCGGCGCGATCATCAACGCGGTGAAGAGCGACACGACGTCGAACCTGCTCCAGGTCCCGCACCTCGTCACGCTCGACAACCAGGAAGCGCACAGCCTGGTCGGGCAGGAGATCCCGATCACCACGGGCCAGGCGCTGTCGAACAATTTCGACAACGCGTTCCGCACCACGCAGCGGCAGAATGTCGGCATCGAGCTGACCGTGCGGCCGCAGGTGAATTCGAGCGGGACGGTCAAGCTCAACCTGCGGCTCGAGGTCAGTTCGATCGCCGGGCCGGTGTCGAGCGACAATAGCGACCTGATCCTCAACAAGCGCGAGGTCGAGACGGTGCGGACCGTCGACGACGGCCAGATCGCGGTGATCAGCGGCCTGCTCGACGACAACGAACGCCGGACGATCGAGAAGATCCCACTGCTCGGCGACCTGCCGGTGCTCGGGCATCTGTTCACGTCGAAGGCGAAGCAGCGGTCGAAGACCAATCTGATGATCTTCATCCGGCCGACGATCCTGCGCACCGCAGGCGACAGCCGGCGGATCACCGAACAGCGTTACGGCTATCTGCGCTTGCAGCAGGGGCTCGCCGAGCCCGAGCGCGAGCCGTCGATCGACCAGCTGGTGCGCGATTACATGGGCGCGGCGCCGCCGATCCCGTCCGCGCCGATCCCCGGCAGCATCGAGGATCCGCGGATCGCGGTACCGGTGCGCAGCACGAGCACGGTCTTCCGGCCGGTGAAGAAATGATCATCCGCGAGGGGCATGACATTGCGCGTTCCCCGGCGGAGGCCGGGGCCCAGTTGGGTGATCCTGTCCCGTCGATCGCGACCGCTGCCCAACTGGACCCCGGCCTTCGCCGGGGAACGGAGGTCGAAGACGTCGCACTCCCCCAGATCACCATCCCCTATGCCTTCGCACGCAAGTTCGGAGTCGTCGTCGACCACACCGACCCCGATTCGCAGCTCATGATCGCGATGCGTGCGGGTGCGGACCCGAAGGTGCTGCTCGAACTGCGCCGCTATCTCGGCCGGCCGTTCGCGATCGGCACGGTCGAGGCGCCCGCGTTCGACCGGCTGCTGTCCAACGTCTATGCGATGGACGGCCAAGCCAATGCGCTCGCCGCGGTCGGGATGGGTGACGAGCTCGATCTGCTCGCGGGCGACATGCCGACCGCGGAGGATCTGCTCGACACCGCGGACGATGCGCCCGCGATCCGGCTGATCAACGGGATCATCGCCGACGCCGCGCGCAACGGCGTGTCCGACATCCATATCGAGCCGTACGAGACCGGGCTCGTCGTCCGGATGCGCATCGACGGCGTGCTGCGCGAGACTTTGCGCATGCCGCCCAACGTCGCGCCGGTCGTCGTCAGCCGGATCAAGGTCATGGCGCGGCTCGACATCGCCGAGCGCCGTGTGCCGCAGGATGGGCGCATGGGGCTGACTTTGGGTGGCAAGCTGCTCGACGTCCGCGTCTCGACGCTGCCGAGCCGGGCGGGGGAGCGCGTCGTGCTGCGTATCCTCGACAAGGAGAATGCGGGCATCGACCTCGAGGCGCTGGGCTTGCCGCCTGCCTTGTTCGCGCTGCTCAACGAGGCGCTGAGCGAGCCGAACGGGATCATCCTTGTCACCGGGCCGACCGGTTCGGGCAAGACGACCTCGCTCTACGCCGCGTTGCGCCTGCTCAACGACGGCAGCCGTAACATCCTGACCGTCGAGGATCCGGTCGAGTACGCGGTCGACGGGGTCGGCCAGACCCAGGTCAATCCGAAGGTCGGGCTGACGTTTGCGGCCGGGCTGCGCGCGATCCTGCGCCAGGATCCCGACGTGGTGATGGTCGGCGAAATCCGCGACCGCGAAACCGCCGAGATTGCGGTGCAGGCGTCGCTGACCGGGCATCTGGTGCTGTCGACCGTCCACACCAACGACGCGATCGGCGCGATCACGCGAATGCGCGACATGAAGGTCGAAAGCTTCCTGCTCGCCTCGACGCTCCGCGCGGTGATCGCGCAGCGGCTGGTGCGGCGGCTGTGCCCGACCTGTCGCAAGGCGGTACCCGCGTCGGATACGGTCGCGCCGTTGCTCGGCATCGCGCCGGACGCGGTGGTCTACGTCGCGCAAGGGTGCGACGACTGCAACCAGACGGGTTACAAGGGCCGGATCGGCGTGTTCGAGGCGGTCCGCATCGACGATACGATCCGTCGGCTGATCAACACCGACGGCGCCGAATCCGACATCACCGCGCATGCCTTTGCCAAGTCGCCGAACCTGGCGCAGTCGGCGCGCGAGCTGGTGCTGTCGGGACAGACCACGGCGGAGGAAGCGGTCCGCGTCTCGCGCCGCGACACGACCGAAGTTGTCGAGGTGGCGGCGGCATGACGCCCCTCTGGCCTTCCGTTCGTTTCGAGCGAAGTCGAGAAACTCCTGTCCGCGCGCGCGGCGACGGTTTCTCGACTTCGCTCGAAACGAACGGAAGCGTTAAGCAACCGGGCAACCCGCATGGCTGATTTCGACTATGTCGCGATCGACACCAAGGGCGCCGAGCGCCGCGGCCATGTCGCCGCGGCGGACATCGACCTCGCGCGCGCAACGCTCGACGCGCGCAAATTCTACGTCGTCAAGATCAGCCCGGGCGCGCCGCCGCAGGCGACCAAGGGACGGCCGCTGTTCGGGCTGCAGCTCGGCAAGCCCAAGATGTCGGGCAAGACCCTGACCTTGTTCACGCGCCAGCTCGCCACGCTCAACCGCGTGTCGCCGCTCGAGGAATCGCTGCGCACGATCACCCGCCAGACCGAACAGGACAGCGTCCGCGCGATCGTCCAGCACGTCCATGCGGGCGTCGTCGAGGGCCGGCGGCTGGCGGATGCGATGGCGCGCGAGCCGAAAAGCTTCCCGCCGCTCTACCGCGCGATGGTCGCGGCGGGCGAGAGTTCGGGGTCGCTGCCGACGATCCTCGACCGGCTCGCGGCTTTGCTTGAACGCCAGGCGGAGATCCGCGGCAAGCTGATCACCGCGCTCGCCTACCCTTCGATCCTCGCGCTCGTCGCGATGGGGGTGGTCACCGCGCTGATGATGTTCGTCGTGCCGCAGGTGGTCGAACAGTTCGACACGGTCGGGCAGGAGCTGCCGCTGCTGACCCGGATGGTGATGGCGTTTTCGGCCTTCCTCGTCGGCTATTGGTGGGTGATCGCGCTGGTCCTGCTGCTGTCGGGACTGATCCTGTGGCGCGCGCTGAAGGATCCGGGCTTCCGGCTCGCCTTCGACAGCTGGCTGCTCAGGATCCCGATGCTCGGGCGACTGCTGCGCGACCTTCATGCGGCGCGGATGGCGCGAACGCTGGGGACGATGGTCGCGAGCCGCCTGCCATTGCTCGACGGGCTCAACCTGACCGCGAGCACGATCCACAACCGCCGGCTGCGGCTCGCGTCGGACCAGATTGTCGACGCGATCCGCGGCGGCGGCAGCCTGTCCGCGGCGATGCGGCGCGCGGGCGTGTTCCCGCCGCTGCTGACCTATCTCGCCGCGTCGGGCGAGGCGGCGGGGCGGCTCGACGAGATGCTCGAACGCGCCGCCGACTATCTCGAACGCGAATTCGACCGCTTCACCGCCACCGCTCTGTCGCTGCTCGAACCGCTGATCATCGTCGTGATGGGCGGCATCGTCGCGACGATCGTGCTATCCATCCTGCTCCCGATCCTCCAGCTCAACACGCTGGCAGGCCAATGAGGTTTTGTATGCGTCCGGAAGAGAAGAAGAAGCGCCGCGAGGCCGGCTTTACCCTCGTCGAGCTGATGGTGGTCATCGTCATCATCGGCCTGCTGGCGACGATCGTCGCGCTCAACGTGCTGCCCTCGGGCGATACCGCGCGGATCCAGAAGGCGAAGGCGGATATCGCGCAGATCGAGGGCGGGCTGGAGCTCTACAAGCTGCAGAACATGACCTTCCCCAACACGTCGCAGGGGCTGAACGCACTCGTCACCGCGCCCGCCGGGCTGACCGATCCGTCGCGCTACCAGCGTGGCGGCTATCTCAAGAAGCTGCCGAACGATCCCTGGGGTCGCCCGTATCTCTATGCCTCGCCGGGCACGCATGGCGAGGCCGACGTCTGGACCTTCGGCGCCGATGGCAAGGAAGGCGGCGAGGGGATCGATGCCGATATTGGCAGCTGGCAGTAGGTCCCGGCTTAACGCCGAACACGGCTTCACGCTGGTCGAGCTGATGGTCGTGGTGACGATCATAGGGCTCGCATCGGCGGTGGCGGTCTTTGTGATGCCCGATCCGCGCGGCCGCGTGTTCGACGAGGCGACGCGGTTCGCGGCGCGGACGCGTGCGGCGCATGATTCGGCGATCGTCGAGGCACGTCCGGTCAGCGTCTGGATCACCGGCGGCGGCTATGGCTTCGACCAGCGGCTCGCGGGCGGCTGGACGCCGATCAGCGAGAAACCGATGCGCGTCGAACGCTGGAACGACGGCACGCGCGCGGTGATCGGCGACATGAGCGGGCGCGTCCGCGTGACCTTCGACCCGACCGGGCTGGTCGACCGGCCCGCGGTCGTGACGCTCAGCCGCGGCGGGGCGAACGCGACCGTGACGATCGACGCCGATGGCACCGTGCGCGCCGATGCGCGCTGATCCTCATACGTGCGCACCGATGCGCGGTGAATTGCCCTGCGCAGCGATGCGCGCCGAAACCGATCGCGGGTTCACGCTGATCGAAATCATGGTCGCGCTTGCGGTGTTCAGCCTCGCGGCGATGGCGCTCGTAAGGCTGGAGAGTGCGACGATCCGCGGCGCGTCGATCCTCGACGACACGCTGGTCGCGCAGATGGTGGCGCGCAACGTAGCGATAGACGCGGTGACTCAGGCGCAGCCGCCGACCGCCGGGACCGTGACCGGCGCCGAGACCAATGGCGGGCGCCGCTGGGCCTGGACGCGCTCGGTGCGCGCGATGGGCGGCTCGTCCGTCTTGCGGATCGACGTGGCGGTCGCGGATCGCGGCGGCGCGGTGCTCGGCCGCCTGACGATGATCCGCCCCGCACCGCGTCAGACCGCGACGACGGTGACGACGTCATGACCGTGCCACGCACGGTGCGTTCCGCCGAACACGGCTTCACCCCCGTGAGGCGTTCCGCCGAACACGGCTTCACGCCCGTGAGGCGCTCCGCCGAGCACGGCTTCACTTTGGTCGAGGTGATGGTCTCGCTGCTGATCTTTGGCATGATCGCGGCGGCGGGGGTGGCGATCCTGTCGTTCAGCGTGAAGGCGCAGAGTGCGACGGGGACGAAGCTCGACGATCTCGGCGCGCTGACGCGGACGATGTCGATCCTGTCCGCCGATCTCGGCCAGGCGGCGCTGCGGGGCACGCGCGACGAATCCGGCGCCCCCTTGCCCGCGTTCGTCGGCGAGAGCGGGTCGGACGTCGCACCGATGCTCCGCCTCGTCCGCGGTGGCTGGACCAATATCGACGGCGCAGCGCGGTCGAGCACGCAGAAGGTTGCGTACCGGGTCGCGGACGGCGCGCTGCAGCGGATCGCCTATCCGATGGTCGACGGCGCGCCGCCGCTGCCGCCCGCCGTGCTGCTGCCTAATGTCCGCCAGGTCCGGCTGCGCTACCGATTGGGTGGCGCGTGGAGCGACCGCTGGGACGGCGTGCAGGGCGTGCCCTTGCCCGAGGCGATGGAGCTGAGCGTCCAGCGCACCGACGGCCTGGTCTATCGCCAGCTGTTCCTCGTCGGATCGGGCTATGCGCCGCCCGCGCGGGAGGTCCAGAATGAAGCCCCCTGAGCACGAACGCGGCGCCGCGCTGCTGACCGTCCTCATGCTCGTCGCGATCGTCGCGGTGATGGCGGGGGCGGCGCTCGAGAAGCTGCGGCTGTCGACGCGGCTCGCGGGCAATGCCGCGGCGGGGGAGCAGGCGCGCGCCTATGCGCTGGCCGCCGAGACGCTCGCGCTGACGCGGATCGACGCGATGCTGGGGCCCAATGTGAAACGCGTGACGTTGCAGGGCGACTGGAGCGGCAAGCCGTTCGGAATGCCGCTTCCCGGCGGCGGCTTTGCGACCGCGCGCGTGCGCGACGGGGGAAACTGCTTCAATCTCAACAGTCTGGTGAGCGGGCGCGCCGGCGCCTATGTCACCGACCCGCTGATGCGGCCGCAATTCGTCCGGCTGATGCGGCTGCTCGATATCCCCGCGCAGGTCGGCGAGCAGATCGCCGCGGGCGCCGCCGACTGGATCGACAGTGATCAGGACCAGCAGGCGATGGGCGCGGAGGACGGCGCCTATCTGAACCGCGAGACGCCCTATCGCACCGCGGGCGCGCTGATGACCGACCCGAGCGAACTCCGCGCGGTGGTCGGCATGACGCCGCAAATCTATGCGACGCTCAGGCCGTGGATCTGTACACTGCCGGTCGCGCAGGCGGCGCCGATCAACGTCAACACGCTGCTCCCCGAACAGGCGCCGATCCTGGCGATGCTGTTTCCCGACACGATGTCGATCGCGGGCGCGCGCCAGATGATCCTGCAACGCCCGCCGCAAGGGGTCGCGACCACCGACGTGTTCTTCAAGAGCGCGGCGTTGCAGGGCAATGCCAATGCGGACGGCGAACGGGGGACGGCAGTGGTGTCGAAATGGTTCACGCTCGATATCGACGTGACGGTGGGGACGACGGTTTTGCAGGAACAGGCACTGATGGACGCGACGACGCTTCCCGCGCGGCTCGTATCGCGGCAATGGGGCGAGCCATCATGACCACGCTCCTGTTCCTTCCCTCCGGCGTGACCGGCTTTCGCTGGATGCGGATCGCCGACCAGCGCATCGTCGCGCAGGGCGAGGGGATCCCGACCGCCGATGAGCGAAGTGACCTCGGCGCGGACACTGGCGTCATCGCGGTCGCCCCGGCAGAGGCGGTGACCTTGCACTGGGCCGAACTGCCGTCGCGCAGCACTGCGCAGGCGACCGCCGCCGCCCGGCTGCTCGCGGCAGAGGCGAGCGCGGCGCCGCTCGGCGAACTCCATGTCGCGGTCGGTGACGAGGGGCAGGGCGACCGGCCGATCGGCGTGGTCGGGATCGAGGCGATGCAGGGCTGGCTGCGGATACTTGCGGCGGCCGGCGTCGACCCGGTCGCGATGCTCCCCGCACCGATGCTGCTGCCGCGCCCGGACGAGGGCTATGTCCGCGCCGAGCTTGCCGGCGACACCGTCGTACGCGGGACGTCGACCGGATTTGCCGACGAGCCGGGGCTGACCGCGCTGGTGACGGGCGACACGCCGCCCGTGGCCGTCGAGCCCGCCGCGCTCGAGGCGGCGCTGGCGGCGGCGGTCGCGACATGGCCGCTCGACCTGCGGCAGGGGGTGTTCGCGCGGCGGCGGCGATTCGCGCTCGACTGGGCGCTGATCCGGCGGCTGGCGGTGCTGTCGGGGCTGATCCTCGCGGTGACGCTGGCGATTACGCTGGTCCGGATCGCGAAATACAGCTTCGGCGCGGACATGATCGAGGCGCAGACCGAACAGGTCGCCCGCTCGGGCCTGCCACGCGGCGAGACGGTGAACGATGCCGGGCGCCAGCTTGGCGAACGGCTGTCGCGCGTGCGCGGGCCGGGGCTGGGCTTCAGCACGACCACCGCCACGATCTTCGCCGTGGTCCAGGCGACGCCGGGCAGCGAGATCACCGCGCTCGACTTCCAGCCGAACGGGACCGTCCGACTGGGCGTCGCGGTCGAGCGCGAGGCGCTGGCGACCGATGTCAGGAGTGCGCTCGAGCGTGCCGGCTTTGCGGTGCAGGCGGGCGTCTTCCAGGCGGCAGCGGGGCGCGTGTCGGGCGAATTCACGATCACGGCGGGCCGTGCAGGCGGGAGCGAGGGCGCATGACCGGGTTGCGGCACTGGTTCGAGGGGCGATCGCTGCGCGAGAAGCGGCTGTTGCTGGTGATGGCGGCGCTCGCGGTGCTGACGCTGCTCTGGGGCGCGGTGATCCGGCCGGTCGGCGACGGTCTATCGAGTGCGCGCGAACGCCATGCCAACGCCGTGACCCGGCTCGGCGAGACGCAGGCGATGGTCGCGCTGCTCCGCGACGCGCAGCGAACGCGTCCCACGCCGCTGACCGGCTCGCTCGATGCGATCGTGCGGACCCAGGCGGACCTGGCGGGGTTCGCGATCACCAGCCTCGACCAGGAGGGCGCGGACCGGGTGCGGATCGTGATGCCGTCGGCGCGGCCGGGTGCGCTGACCGCATGGCTGGCGCGGCTCGAGCGCGCGGGCATCCTGGTCGACGCACTGACCATGACCGACAAGGGTGACCGTACGGTGAGCGTGACGATGACGTTGAAGGCGCGCGCCGCATGAGCGACAGCGCACGCTTCGTGGGCGTCGGCGCACGCCGTGTCACGCGGATCCGGCTGCGGACCGGCCCGACCGCGATGTTCGGCGGCATGCTGCTGCTCGCGCTGATCGTGTTCCTGCCGATGCGCGCTGCGCTTGGCTGGGTCGGGATCGAGGATGCCGGCCTCGTCGCGCGCCGCGTGACGGGCACGATCTGGGGCGCGACGCTGACCGATGCGCGGTTCGGCGAGCTGTCGCTCGGCGACCTCCATGCCCGGCTCGCGCCCTTGCCGCTGCTCGCGGGTCGCGCGCGGATCGTGCTGGCCGGCCCCGAAACCGACCCTCGACCGCTGCGCGGATCGGCGAGCGTCAGCCGTCACGGGTTCGGCGTCGATGATCTGACCGCGACGATCCCGACCGGCGCGGTGTTCGCGCCGGTGCCGGTCACCACGCTCGATCTCGACGGCGTGACCGTGCGGTTCGCCGATGGCCAGTGCGAGCGTGCCGAGGGGCGGGTGCGCGCGACGCTGGGCGGCGAGGTCGCGGGGATCACGCTGCCGCAGTCGGTCAGCGGGACGCCCAAATGCGAGGGCGACGCGCTCATCGTGCCGCTCGCCAGCCAGGCGGGGACCGAGGGCATCACGCTGCGGATCGACGGCACGGGCCGCTACCGCGCGGTGCTGACGCTGCAACCGACCGACCCGATCGTCCAGCAGCGGCTCGAATCGATCGGCTTCGTGCGCGGGGCAGGCGGCTATAGCCAGGCGATCGAAGGCAGTTTTTGACGACATTCGACGCCCCGCATGATCGCGGCGCTTGACGGACCCGAACAGCCCGCTTAGGGGCACGGGCCTTCGCGGCGATCGTAGTTCAATTGGTTAGAGCGTCGGCTTGTGATGCCGGATGTTGCGGGTTCAAGTCCCGTCGGTCGCCCCATTATTTTCCCAACTGCTTGGCCTCGCGCCGCTTTGTGCTGGTAAAACCGGCCGGAAAATAATATTTCAGGTTTAAGCAATTTTCTTCTTCCTGATGGAGCCGGCGATGACAGCGGTTTGGGACCTTCCCGATTTCGACGACCATGAGGGCGTTCACGTCTTCACCGATCCGGTTTCGGGTCTCCGCGCCGTGATCGCGCTGCATTCGACCAAGCTCGGCCCCGCGGCCGGCGGCACGCGCTTCTGGCATTATGCGGATAACGGCCGCGCGGTGACCGACGCGCTGCGCCTGTCGCGCGGCATGAGCTTCAAGAACGCGATGGCCGGGCTCGAGCTCGGCGGCGGCAAGGGCGTCGTCCTCGCGGCCAAGCCCGGCGACGTGATCACCACCGAACAGCTCGAGGCGTTCGGCCGCGCGGTCGAATCGCTCGGCGGCCGCTACGTGACCGCCGAGGACGTCGGCATGTCCGAAGAGCGGATGAAGGTGATCGCGACGCAGACGCGCTACGTCTCGGGCCTGCCGGTCGCGAGCGGCGCGGCGGGCGGCGATCCGGGGCCGTACACGGCGCTCGGCATCTATCTAGGCGTCAAGGCGGCGGCGCAGCGCGGGCTCGGCGCAACCGACATGAAGGGCGTGCGCGTCGCGATCCAGGGCGTCGGCTCGGTCGGCGGCGGGCTCGCCCGGCTGCTCGCCAGGGACGGCGCGGTGCTGACGCTCGCAGACGTCGACGAGGGCCGCGCGCAGGCGCTGGCGGGTGAGCTCGGCGCGACAGCAGTCCCCGCCGAGGGGATCCTGACGACCGACACCGACATCTTCAGCCCGAACGCGCTCGGCGCGATCCTAACCGAAATGTCGATCGCCGCGCTCAAGGCCAAGGTCGTCGCGGGCGGCGCGAACAACCAGCTGAGCGTCCGCGAGGACGGTGCGCGGCTTCACGCACGCGGCATCCTCTATGCGCCGGATTACGTGATCAACGCGGGCGGCATCATCAATGTCGGGCTCGAATATCTCGGCCAGGGTGACGAAGCCGAAGTGAAGGCCCGGATCGCACGCATCCCCGAGCGGCTGATCCAGGTCTGGGACGAGAGCGACCGCAGTGGCGAACCGTCGTCCGACGTCGCCGATTCGATCGCAAAGCGCCTGATCGGCCGCTAAATCCTTCTCCCCTCGGGGGAGAAGGTGGCGCAAAGCGCCGGATGAGGGGACGTTGGCGCGAACGACCCCTAGCCCCTCATCCGCCCGCCCTCTCCCCACGTGGGGAGAGGGGCTTTAAGTCCGTCACGACTTGCCATAGTGGTAACACCCAGTGGCCACCCTGCACGCCCTTGCCAATCCCGCGCGCTTCCTGAAGATCGCCAGGCCGCTGACGCCTGCGCTGTTCTGGGCGGGCGTCGCGCTGATCGCGCTGGGCTGCTGGGCGGGACTGACCCAGACCCCGCCCGACTATCTGCAGGGCGAGACGGTGCGGATCCTCTACATCCATGTTCCCGCCGCCTGGCTCGGCATGGGCGGTTGGAGCGGGATCGCGATTTCCAGCATCATGCTGCTCGTCTGGCGTCACCCGCTGGCGGGTATCGCCGCGCGCGCGATCGCGCTACCCGGCGCGGTGTTCGCGGCTTTGTGCCTGATGACCGGCTCGATCTGGGGGCGGCCGACCTGGGGGACGTGGTGGCAATGGGACGGGCGGCTGACCTCGATGCTGCTGCTGTTCTTCGTCTATCTCGGCTATATGGCGCTGGCGAAGGCGGATGCGGACCGCGGCGGCGACGGGCGCGTGCCCGCGCTCTACGGTGTGGCCGGATCGGTGCTGCTGCCGATCATCCGCTATTCGGTGATCTGGTGGAACACGCTGCATCAGGGGCCGAGCATCGGGCTGACCAAGTCGACGATCGACGGCGCGATCCTCTGGCCATTGCCGATCATGCTTGCGGGCTTCACCTTCGTCTTCGCCGGTATCGTGCTGATGCGGATGCGGACCCTGCTCGCCACCGCCAAGGCCGAGGCGCGGATGCGTCGGATGGCCAGAGCGTGAAGGTGCGCGCATGACCGCCTGGCCGTTCGTGATTGCCGCCTATGCCGTGACGCTGGGCGGCGGCGCCGTCGTCGCACTGCTCAGTTATCTGGCGATGCGGAAGGCGGAGCGATGAAGGCCAAGCATCAGCGGCTCACCCTCGCGCTGCTCGCGCTCGGCGCGGTTGTCGTCGCGGGGCTGCTCGCTCTGTCCGCGCTGAAGGACCAGGCGTCGTTCTTCTACGCGCCGTCTGACGTAAAGCGCGACGGGCTGCCGCTCGGCCGCGCGGTCCGGCTTGGCGGCATGGTCGCGGACGGGTCGGTCAAGCGCGCCGCGGACGGCGTCACCGTCCACTTCACCGTCACCGACGGTGCCGCGACCACGCCCGTCGTCTTTGCCGGAATCGTCCCGAACCTGTTCCGCGAGAAATCGGGGGTCGTCGCCGAGGGCCAGTTCCAGCCCGACGGCCGGTTCGTCGCGTCCAACCTGCTCGCCAAGCATGACGAGAAATACATGCCCCCCGAAATGGCGGGCAAGATGCACGAAACCAAGACGCTCGCACCGGACCGCGGTTCATGATCGCCGAAGCCGGACTCGCGGCGCTCTGGCTCGCCGGCGCGCTGGCGGCGCTGCAGCTGGCGATGGCGGTGATCGGCATCGCGCGCGGCCGCGACGACGTTGCCGCGGCGGTGCGGCCGGTGGCGATCGTCCAGGGCGTGCTCGCCGCGCTGGCGATGGCGCTGCTGATCAACCTGTTCCTCAACTCCGACATGTCGGTGAAGCTGGTCGTCGAGAACAGCCATTCGGCCAAGCCGTGGCTGTACAAGTTCGCCGGCGCCTGGGGCAATCACGAGGGCTCGATGCTGCTCTGGGTGACGATCCTGGGGCTGGCAGGCGGCGCGGTCGCGATCTTCGAACGCTCGCTTCCCGAACGCACTTTGGTCGCGACGCTCGGCGCTCAGGCTACGATCGCGCTCGGTTTCTATGCGTTCCTGCTCTTCTCCTCCAATCCGTTCGCACGGCTGACCCCGGCGGCACCCGACGGGCTGGGGCTCAACCCGCTGCTCCAGGACCCCGGCTTGGCGTTCCACCCGCCGACGCTCTACACCGGCTATGTCGGGCTTTCGGTCGCCTTCTCCTTCGCGGTCGGTGCGTTGGTCACGCGTGACGTCGGGCCGGGTTTCGCCAAAGCGATGCGCCCCTGGGTGCTGATCGCATGGATCTTCCTCACGCTCGGCATCACCGCGGGCAGCTACTGGGCCTATTACGAGCTCGGCTGGGGCGGCTGGTGGTTCTGGGATCCGGTCGAGAACGCGTCGCTGATGCCGTGGCTCGCGGCGACCGCGTTGCTCCATTCGGTGACCGTGCTCGCGACGCGCGACGGCCTGCGCGCGTGGACGATCATGCTTGCGGTGGTCGCCTTCTCGATGTCGATGATCGGCACGTTCCTGGTGCGCTCGGGCATCCTGACCAGCGTCCACGCCTTTGCGGTCGATCCGGAGCGCGGCGCGTTCATCCTCGCGCTGCTCGCCATCTATATCGGCGGCGCGCTCGCGCTGTTCGCGGCGCGGATCGGGACCGTGCGCGCGGGCACGACCTTCGATCCGGTCAGCCGCGAGGGCGGGCTGGTCGCGAACAATCTGCTGCTGTCGGTGATCCTCGGCATCGTCCTGATCGGCACGCTCTATCCGATCGTCGCGGCGAGCTTCGGCGTGCAGCTGTCGGTCGGGCCGCCCTTCTTCAACAAGGCCGCAGGACCGATCGCGCTATTGCTGGTCGCGGTGATGGCGGTCGGGCCGCTACTGCGCTGGCGTCGTGACGAGGCGAGGGCGGTCGTCGGCCGGGTCGCGCTGCCGATCGCGGCCACCGTGGTGGCGGCGGTCGCGCTGCTGTTCGTCTGGCCGGGCGTGCTGCCCTGGGCCGGGCTCAGCCTCGCGGCAGGCCTCGCAGTCGCCAGCGTCGCGCCCCTGTGGAAGCGCAATCTCCGGCGCACGCCGATGTTTACCTATGGCATGGTCCTCGCGCATCTCGGCATCGCGGTCAGCCTGGCCGGCATGGCGTCGGACAGCGCGTTCACCAGGGAAACGCTGGTCGCGGTGCGCGCGGGCGAAGCGGCGCGCGTGGGGCCCTATAGCGTCACGCTCGACGGGATCTCGCCGGTGATCGGCGAGAACTGGTCCGCGCTCGAGGCGCAGCTGACCGCGACGCGTGGCGATGACAGCACGCGGCTCCACCCGCAGCTCCGCTTCTTCGCCAACCCGCCGACCAGCACCAATGAATCGGCGATCCTGACCGCGCTCGACGGCCAGCTCTATACCGTGCTCGGCCAGCCCGATGCGCAGGGGCGGTGGCAGCTGCGGCTGTGGTGGAAGCCGTTCGTGACGCTGATCTGGTTCGGCGGCGTGCTGATCGCGCTGGGCGGCGCGCTGTCGCTGGTCGGGCGGCTGCGTCGCGAACGGCGCAGCGCGGTCCGGGCGGCCTGGGCATGAAGCGGTTCGCGCTCTGGGCGCCGCTGGCGATCTTCGCCTTGCTGTTCGCGGTGGTCGCGAGCGGGCTGTTCCGGCCGGCGGACAAGGTCGTGCGCTCGGCGATGGTCGGCAAGCCGCTGCCCGACTTCGCGCTGCCCGCGATGGTGCCCGGCAAGCCGGGGCTGACCAGCGCCTCGTTCAAGGGCGGTCAGCCGCGGCTGCTCAACGTGTTCGCCAGCTGGTGCGTACCCTGCATCGCCGAGGCTCCGCACCTGATGCGGCTGAAGACGATGGGCATCCCGATCGACGCGATCGCGATCCGCGACACGACGCCCGCGATCGCCGGCTTCCTGCGCCGCAACGGCGACCCCTATGCACGGATTGGCAGCGACACCGCGAGCCGGGTCCAGCTCGCGCTCGGCTCGTCGGGCGTGCCCGAAACCTTCGTGGTCGACGGCCGCGGGATCGTCGTCAAGCAGATCATCGGCGACATCCGCGAGGACAATATCGGCGAGATCGTCCAGGCCGTCAGGGAAGCGCGATGAGCGGGCGGTCAAGCCTCGCGCTAGCGGCAGGCGCGACGGCCGCCGCGTTGCTGTTCTGCACCGCCCCCGCCCCCGCCGTCGCGCAGCCCGTCACGCCGCCCGCGCATTACGCCAATGTCCAGCTCGCCGACCCCGCCAAGGAGGCCTCCGCCAAGGCGCTGATGGAGACGCTGCGCTGCCTCGTCTGCCAGGGCCAGTCGATCGCCGACAGCGATGCCGACATGGCCGCCGACATGCGCGCGCTGGTCCGCGAACGGATCGCGCGCGGCGAGACGCCCGCCTCGGTCCGCGACTGGCTGGTGTCGCGCTATGGCGATTATGTCACCTATGACCCGCCGCTGTCGGGGCTGACCTGGCCGCTATGGCTGGCGCCGATCGCGCTGCTGGCGATCGGCGCGTGGATCGCGCGGTCGAGTTTCCGCCGGAGGACGCGCTGATGGGCTGGCTCTGGCTCGGGATCATCGCGGTCGGGGCGTTCGCGCTGCTGGCGGTGCTGAGGGTCGACCGGCTGTTATGGTCGATGGTCGCCGCCGCGCTGATGCTTGGCGCGGCGGGCTATGCGTTACAGGGTGAGCCCGAGCTTGCCGGGCATCCGGTCGTGACGGGCACGACGATCACGCCCGATGACGGGTCGATGATCGAGCTGCGCGACAAGATGCTCGAACGCTATACCGGTGCCGCCGCCTATCTGGTCGCGGCGGATGCGATGACGCGGATCGGCGAGCGTCGCGCGGCGGTGAAGGTCCTGCTCGGCGGGATCCGCGTCGCGCCGAAAAGCCTCGTCCTGTGGACCGGGCTTGCCAATGCGCTGGCCGCGCATGACGGCGATCAGGTCTCGCCGCCGGCGCTGTTCGCGTTCCAGCAGGCGATGCGGATCGCACCGCGCCACCCGGCGCCGCCCTTCTTCCTCGGCCTCGCCTATGTCCGGTCGGGCAATTTTGCGGCGGGACGACCCTATTGGGCCCGCGCGCTCGCGCTGACGCCGAAAAGCGTGTCCTATCACGACGAGATTGCGGTGCGCCTCGCGCTGCTCGATCAGGTCATGGCCGCACAGGACGCCGCACCGGCGAGCTAGTCACCGACGCAAAACGGGACCCGGATCGTCCGGCGCGATGCCGGGGATCCTGGGTCCCGTTCCGTGCCGCAAAAGGGCTTACTGACCGCGGCCGGTCTTGCCCTGAAGCTCGTCGATCTTGAGCGAGGCATCGGCCTTCGTCAGCGATTCGTCGAATTCCTCATGCGCCTCTTCGGACAACGTCTTCAGATAGCTGGCCTGTGCGCCGGTCATCTTCTCGTCGCCGGTCGTCCAGTCATGCGGATCCTTCTCGGCGTTCGAAAAGGGCTCGGACTTGGGGTTCGGGGTGTCGGACATGCGTGAAATTCCTTTCGCCTGTCCAACCCCCGTGTTCCGCATCCGTTCCCGCTTAATTCGACCAAGCTTCGTAAGGTAAACCCAGATCATCCGCGACCGCCTTGTACGCGATCTTGCCCTTGTAGACGTTGAGCCCGTTGGCGAGGTGCGGGTCGGCCTTCATCGCGGCTTCCGCACCCAGATTGGCGAGCTTCAGCGCGAACGGCAGCGTCGCGTTGTTGAGCGCGAAGGCCGAGGTGCGCGCGACCGCGCCGGGCATGTTGGCGACGCAGTAATGGATCACGCCGTCGACCTCGAACACCGGATCCTCGTGCGTGGTGGCATGGCTCGTCTCGAAACAACCACCCTGGTCGATCGCGATGTCGACCAGCACCGAACCGCGCTTCATCGTTTTCAGCATCTCGCGCGTGACGAGCTTGGGGGCCGCCGCGCCCGGCACGAGCACCGCGCCGATGACGAGATGCGCGTTCTTCACCGCCGCCGCGATCGCCGCCTTGGAGGCATAGGCGGTCTTGATCTGGCTCGAGAAGAACATGTCGAGCTCGGCCAGACGATCGTTCGAAATGTCGTAGATCGTCACGTCGGCGCGCATGCCGACCGCCATCTGCGCGGCGTTGACGCCCGACACGCCGCCGCCCAGAATGGCGACCTTGGCGGGTGCGACACCGGGGACGCCGCCGAGCAGGACGCCGCGGCCGCCCTGTTCCTTTTCTAGATAATGCGCGCCGACCTGCACCGACATGCGGCCCGCGACCTCGGACATCGGCTTCAGCAGCGGCAGGCCGCGGCGATGGTCGGTGACGGTCTCGTACGCGATGCAGGTCGCGCCCGACTTCATCAGGCCTTCGGCCTGCGGCTTGTCCGCGGCGAGGTGGAGATAGGTGAAGAGCAGGTGGCGCGGTTCGAGCATCGCGATCTCGACCGGCTGCGGCTCCTTGACCTTCACGATCATGTCGGCGGCGGCGAACACCGCGGCGGCGGTCGGCAGGATCGTCGCGCCCGCGTCGACATAGTCCTGGTCCTCGAAGTCGATGCCCGAGCCTGCCTGGGTCTCGACGACGACCTCATGGCCCGCGGCGACCAGTTCGGCGACCGACGGCGGGGTCAGGCCGACGCGATATTCGTGATTCTTGATTTCCTTGGGAACACCGACGCGCATCATTTCCACTCCATTATCTTTGACCGCAGTGTAGCGCGCATCGACCGGGAAGGGTTCGCAAAGCCGTCCCGCTGCCCTATCATATTCGGGAGAATATTGCACTCAGACATGACGAAGCGGGAAATTTGTGAGTATCGCGATCGAGCGCAGGATCCTGGACCTGTTGGCGGCCAACTCCGACCTGACGAGCGCCGAGCTGGGCGAGGCGGTGGGGCTGTCGCCAAGCGCGGCGCATCGCCGCGTCGCGCAGCTGCGTGAGAGTGGCGCGATCACCGGCTATCGCGCGATCCTGTCGCGCGCGGCGCGCGGCGATCCGAGCATCGTCCTGGTCAACGTCACGCTCCGCGACCAGCGCAAAGAGACGATGGCGGCGTTCGAGGCGGAGATCGTCAGCTGTCCGCAGGTCGCGCAATGTTTCCTGATGAGCGGCGAGGCGGATTACATGCTCCACGTCGAGCTCCGGCGCGGCGAGACGTTCGAGAGGATCCACCGCGAGACACTGTCGCAACTGCCGGGCGTCACGCGACTGGCCTCGCATTTCGTGATTCGCGAAGTCGTCACGCGCTGACGTTTTCCTGCGCACGTTGGCCATGCACGGCAACGCCCGTTACTGATAGCTCCCTACTTCCAACAGGCGAAGCGGCGTGATCAGCCCCGGTTAATCCACGTTGCCGGCGGTCCCGTTGCCGCTCTCCAACCCCCATGCTAAATGCGCCAGCTTGGGGCACAGGGTGAAATCGGAATTTCGATGATGATTGCTGCACTTCCGGGTCGATTCACCGTCCAGTGAGCGTCGATCCCACAGCCGCGGCCTCGACCGTGCCCCCCGCCGGTCTCGATCCGGATACCGGCCACCATCATGCGGACGGCATGCTGAAACTCGCCTTTGGCGCGATCGGCATCGTCTTCGGCGATATCGGCACGAGCCCGCTCTACGCATTCCGCGAGACCTTTGCGGGGCACCACAAGCTCGCGCTCGATTCGGCGCACATCATGGGCGTCATCAGCCTGATGTTCTGGTCGATGATGATCGTCGTGACGGTGAAATACGTCATCATCATCATGCGCGCGGACAACAAGGGCGAGGGCGGCAGTCTCGCGCTGCTCGCGCTCGTCTCGGGCAAGACCAAGACGCGGCGCTGGAGCAAGGGGATCATCCTGCTCGGCGTCTTCGCGACCGCGCTGTTCTACGGCGACAGCATGATCACCCCCGCGGTGTCGGTCCTGTCCGCGGTCGAGGGGCTCGCGGTCGCCGCGCCGAGCTTTGCCGGGCTCGTCCTGCCGATCGTGATCGCGATCCTGATCGCGCTGTTCTGGGTCCAGAAGAGCGGCACGGCGCGAATCGGCATGGTGTTCGGGCCGATCATGCTGGTGTATTTCAGCGTCATCGCGGTGCTCGGCATCCTCAGCATCATCCAGACGCCGGGCGTGCTCTGGGCCTTTTCCCCGCATTATGCGGTCGAGTTCTTCCTGATCGACCCGACCCGCGCCTTCCTCGCGCTCGGCTCGGTGGTGCTCGCGGTGACCGGCGCGGAGGCGCTCTATGCGGACATGGGGCATTTCGGCCGCAGGCCGATCGGCATCTCCTGGCTGTTCTTCGTCCTGCCCGCACTGATCCTCAATTACATGGGCCAGGGCGCGCTGCTGTTCCGCGATGGCCAGGCGGCGCTCGTCAGCCCGTTCTATAATCTCGCCCCCGAAAGCCTCCAGCTGCCGCTCGTCCTGCTCGCGACAATGGCCGCGGTGATCGCGTCGCAGGCGGTGATCTCGGGCGCGTTCTCGGTCACGCAACAGGCGATCCAGCTCGGCTTCATCCCGCGCCTGCGGATCGAGCATACCAGTGCCGCGACCGCGGGCCAGATCTACATCCCGCTGGTCAACGGCGCGCTGATGGTGATGGTGATCCTGCTGGTGCTGTTTTTCCGCACCTCGTCGAACCTGACCAGCGCTTACGGCATCGCGGTGACGGGGGCGATGCTGATCGACACCTGCCTGCTCGGCGTCGTGCTGTTCCGCCTGTGGAACTGGCCGAAGATCGCCGCGATCCCGCTGCTCGCGATCTTCTTCCTGGTCGACGGCGCCTATCTGGCGGCGAACCTGACCAAGGTACCCGATGGCGGCTGGTTCCCGCTGCTGATCGGCCTCATCATCTTCACCTTCCTGACGACCTGGTCGAAGGGGCGGCAGCTGATGATCGACCGGATGCGCGAGGCGGCGATGCCGATCAAGGTGTTCATCGGCTCGGCGGCGAACTCCGCGTCGCGCGTGCCGGGGACCGCGGTGTTCATGACCTCGACCTCCGACGGCGTGCCGCACGCGCTGCTCCACAACCTCAAGCACAACAAGGTGCTGCACGAGCGCGTCATCCTTTTGACCGTCAAGATCGTCGGCCAGCCCTATTGGCCCGCGCACGACCGTGCAGTGCGCGACGAGCTGGGTGACGGCTTCCACCGTCTGATCCTGCGCTATGGCTTCATGGAGGATGCCGACGTCCCCGCCGCGCTGCGCCAGGTGCACAGCTGTGGCGCGGACTTCAAGATGATGGACACCAGCTTCTTCCTCTCGCGCCAGACGCTGCTGGCCTCGGACAAGCCGGGGATGATGCTGTGGCGCGAAAAGCTGTTCGCGTGGATGCTGCGCAACGCCGAAAGCGCGATGGAATTCTTCCGCCTGCCGACCAACCGCGTCGTCGAGCTCGGCAGCCAGATCGAGATTTGATCTCAGTCGGTCGGCACCCCGCACCTCCCCGGCGGAGGCCGGGGCCCAGTTGGGAAACGTCGATGGCGGACATCACGCAAAGTTACATCAACCTTTCCAACTGGACCCCGGCCTGCGCCGGGGAAGTATCTGCATGATGGCAAGCACGACCGAAGTCGCCCCGATCATCGTCACGGCGCTGTTCGGCCGCCAGGACACCGCGTTCTTCGACGCGATGCGGCGCGAGCATTTCCCGCCCGAGCGCAACCAGCTCGATTCGCACCTGACGCTGTTCCACCACCTGCCGCCCTCGGGCCTCGACGAGCTGAAGCACCGGCTGAACCAGGAGACGCGCGGGCTGCCCGCACCGCGGGCGCGGATCGGCGGGCTGATGTCGCTGGGGCGTGGTGTCGCCTACCGGATCGAATCGCCCGAGCTGGTCGGGATCCGCGCGCGGCTGGCCGATGCGTTTACGGGGATGCTGACGCCGCAGGACGCGGGCGGCTGGCGTCCGCACGTCACGATCCAGAACAAGGTCAACCCGTCGGTCGCCAAGCTGCTGCTCGGCAATCTGCAGCGCGACTTCGTGGCGCGGGACGTCGAAATCGCCGGGCTCGGCGCCTGGTGGTATCGCGGCGGGCCCTGGGAAGCGATTTCGCGTCACATGTTTGCTTGACCGCCTCGAATCCGCTTCCTATAGGCCGCGCCTCGCAGGGAAGAATGCTTCCCCGCAGACGGTACGGCGAAGTAGCTCAGTTGGTTAGAGCACGGGAATCATAATCCTGGGGTCGGGGGTTCAAGTCCCTCCTTCGCTACCATTTTCAAACACACCGAACGGGTCGTTGACGACCAGGATCGCGTCGCTGCGGGCGAGCGCAAGCAGCGTCAGGCCGTGTGCGCGCGCGTGATCGATCGCGAGACTGGTCGGCGCGGAGATCCCCACCAGCATCGCCACGCCCGCGACCAGCGCCTTGTCGACCATCTCGAAGCTGATCCGCGAGGTGACGAGGATGAAGGCGGGGGGCTCGGTCGACCGGATCGCCAGCCCGCCGACGAGCTTGTCGAGCGCATTGTGGCGCCCGACATCCTCATAGGCGGCCAGCACGGCTCCCGACCGGTCGCAGGCGGCGGCGGCATGGATCGCCCCCGTCGCGGCGTTGAGCGGCTGGTGCGCACGCAGCCCCGCCAGCGCGGCGAAGATCGCGGTGACGGGCACGTCGGGGCGGGGCGGGGTGCCCGCCACCGGCTTGCGCAACTGTTCGAGCCCGGAGATGCCGCACAGCCCGCAGCTCGTGTCGCTGGTCCGGTGGCGGACGCGGTCGTGGATCCGCCCCCTGCACCGCTCCGACAGGCCGACCCGGACGATCCAACCCGCCTCCGCCTCGAACACGTCGATGTCGCGTACGTCGTCGGCGCTGTCGGCGAGCCGCTCCGTCAGTAAAAACCCGGTGGTGAAGGCGGGCAGGTCGGCGGGCGTCATCATCATCACCGCATAGCCCAGCCCGTCGACCTCGATCGCGACGGGCACCTCGATCGCGATCGCGCGCGTTCCCGCCGCGACGGTGTCGGGGCGCAGGATGGTGATCGCTTCGGTACGGGCAGTCGTCACAGCGCGGCCATGTCCTCGGGGGTGTTGATGTTCGGGATGACCCCATGCGCGGGGATCGGCAAGGCGCCGATCGCCTCCGCCCAGCCGCGCACCGAGCGGCGCGGCGACGATTCGATATGCGCGAGCAGCGCGGCGGCGGACGCGGTCTCCCAATGCCCCAGCACGGGCGCATCGGGACAGAAGGCAGGCGCGCGGCGGGCCAGCGCCGCCAGCAACCCGTCGGGCAACGCAGGCACGTCGCAGGCGATCGTGAGGACCGATATGTAGCCGAGCCCCGCCGCATGGTGCAGCGCACCCGCTATGCCCCCCAGCGGCCCCAGATCGGGCCCCGGCAGGTCGCGGATCAGGCCATCCCGCCCCGCGACCACCGCGTCATCGACATGCGGCCGGAGCAGCGCACGGGCGTGATCCGCAAGGCGGCGCCCGTCAAGCAGCGCCTGTGCCTTGTCCGACCCGAACCGCGACGACCGACCGCCCGCCAGGACGACGCCGAGGATCCTGGGCGGGCTCAGCGTGTCTTCTCGATCCGCACCGGCACCGACTTGGCGGCAGGCACATGGCTTTCGCGCGCATGGTGCGCGACCGGCATCAGCAGGTTGCACTCGGGGTAATAGGCCCCGACGCACCCTTCCGGAATCGAATATTCGACGACGCGCAGCTTGTTGAAGCGGCGGTCGCCATTGTCGCCCGCATCGCCGACCAGATCGACGTCGTCACCATCGGTCAGCCCCATGCGCAGCATGTCGCTGCGGTTCATGAAGACGATGTCGCGCGTGCCCTTCACGCCGCGGAACCGGTCGTGATAGCCATAGACGGTGGTGTTGAACTGATCGTTCGACCGCAGCGTCATCAGCCGGAACCGCCCCTCGCTCTCCTCGAACCCGGTGACGTTAAGCGAGTGGGGGACGTTGATCTCCGCCTTGCCGCTCTCGGTCAGCCATTCGCGGTGCGCCGCCGGCACGCCTTTCCAGAAGCCGCCGGGCGTGAACATCTTGGCGTTGAAGTCGGAGAACATGTCCGGATAGGTCTCGGCGATCGCATCGCGGATCCGCGCATAGTCGCGCACCCACGCATCCCAGTCGAGCTTCGGATTGGGCGCCAGCGTCGCCTTGGCGATACCCGCAAGGATCGCCGGCTCGGACAGCAAGGTCTCCGCGGCGGGCGTCGCCTTGCCCTTCGAACCATAGATCTGGCTGAACGAATCCTCGACCGAGACGCTCTGCGGCCCGGTGCCCTGCATGTCGGTCTCGATCCGGCCGAGGCAGGGGAGCAGATAGCAGGTCTTGCCGGGCAGCAGGTGCGAACGGTTGAGCTTGGTGGCGATGTGCACCGTCAGGTCGATCCCGCGCCACGCCGGCTCCATCCGCGCATGGTCGGGGATCGCGCGGACGAAATTGCCGCCCAGGCCGATGAACGCCTGCGCCTCGCCCTCGAGCACCGCCTCGCACGACGCGACCGTATCCCAGCCGAGCTCGCGCGGCGGCTCGAAGCCATATTGCTCGGCGAGCTTGTCGAGCGGGGCGAGCTCGGGCTTTTCGGTGATCCCGACGGTACGCTGCCCCTGGACGTTCGAATGGCCGCGGACCGGGCCCATGCCCGCGCCCGGCTTGCCGATATTGCCGCGCAGCAGCATCAGGTTGACGAGCATGTGGACGTTGTCGATGCCGCCGACATGCTGGGTCAGGCCCATGCCGTATACCGCGATCACCGCCTTCGATTTCGCATAGACCTTCGCGGCCGATTCGATCTCGACGCGCGACAGCCCGCTCTCATGCTCGATCGTCGCCCAGTCGGTGCCGCGCGCGACGTCCGCGAACTTCTCGAACCCGGTGGTGTGCTCAGCGAGGAAGGCGTGGTCGAGGATCCGCAGCGTGTTGAGTTCACGCGCGCGATCATCGGCCTCGATCAGATATTTGCACATCCCCATCAGCGCGCCGACGTCGCCGCCGGTCTTCACCTGGTGATATTGCGAGGCGATCGGCGTCGACTTGCCGGTGACCATCTCCAGCGGGTTCTGCGGATCCTGGAATTTCTCCAGACCGCGCTCCTTCAGCGGATTGAACACGACGATCTCGACACCCCGCTTGGCGCAGTCGCGCAGCGGGTGGAGGAAGCGCGGGCTGTTCACACCCGGATTCTGCCCGAAATAGAAGATCGCGTCGCACTTCTCGTAGTCCGAGAGGTGGATCGTCCCGACCGCCGAGCCGATCGCTGATTTCAGCCCGACCGAGGTCGTCTCGTGGCACATGTTCGAGCTGTCGGGCAGGTTCTGGCTGCCGTACATCCGCGCCATGAGGCTGTACATGTACGAGGTCTCGAGGCTCGCGCGACCCGAGGCGTAGAAGATCACCTTGGTCGGGTCATAGGTCTTGAGCTTCGCGCCGATCCCGGCGAACGCCTCGTCCCAGCTGCAGGCGGCATATTTGTCGGTTGCGGCGTCATATTTCAGCGGATGCGTCAGGCGGCCGGCCTGTTCGAGATCGAAATCCTTCCAGCCGAGCAGCTCGGTGACCGTATGCTCCTGAAAGAAGGCCGGCGTCACGCGGTAGGATGTCAGCTCCCACGCGGTCGCCTTGGCGCCATTCTCGCAGAATTCGGCGGCATGCGGGTGCGCAGGCTTGCCCCAGGCGCAGCTGACGCACGCAAAGCCCTCGGGCTTGTTCTGTCGCGTGAGTTCGCGCAGCGCTTCGGGGCCGATCTTCTCGCGCGCGGATATCTCCACGAGCGATTTCATCGACCCCCAGCCGCCGGCGGGTGCGGTATAGTCTTCGATCTCGATGGTCCGGTCGTCGCTCATACGTCTCTCCGCTTTTGCCTTCCAACGAAGCGGGGCGGCAAACGATGCACGCCGATTGCGGACGCGATGGTTCAAATCGCATGCTCCATCGCCTAGATGAGATCCGAAACTCCAAGGATATCACGATGACGACGCACACGACCCGCATGCTCATTCTCGGTTCCGGGCCTGCCGGGCTGTCGGCCGCGATCTATGGCGCGCGCGCCGGGATGGCGCCGATCGTCGTCCAGGGGATCCAGCCCGGCGGCCAGCTGACCACCACCACCGATGTCGAGAATTATCCCGGCTTCAAGGACGTCATCCAGGGCCCGTGGCTGATGGAGCAGATGCAGGCGCAGGCCGAGCATGTCGGTACGCGGATGATGTGGGACACGATCGTCAAGGTCGATGTCAGCAGCCGCCCGTTCCGCCTGACCGGCGACAGCGGCGACGTCTATGAGGGCGAGACTTTGGTCATCGCGACCGGCGCGCAGGCCAAGTGGCTCGGCATCGACAGCGAGGAGCCGATGAAGGGCAAGGGCGTCAGCGCCTGTGCGACCTGCGACGGCTTCTTCTACCGCGGCAAGAAGGTCGCGGTGATTGGCGGCGGCAACACCGCGGTCGAGGAGGCGCTGTACCTCACCAACCATTCGCCCGACGTAACGCTGATCCACCGCCGCGATTCGCTGCGCTCGGAGAAGATCCTCCAGGAGCGGCTGTTCGCGCACAAGGGCGTGACCGTGCTGTGGAACAAGGAAGTCCGCGAATTCGTCGACGGCGGCGGCAATGCCGGGCTCGTCGCGCTCGAACTCGAGGATACGGTGACGGGCGAACGCTCGCGCCTCGCGGTCGATGGCGGCTTCGTCGCGATCGGCCACCACCCCGCGACCGAGCTGTTCCGCGGGCATATCGATCTCGATTCGGACGGCTATATCTCGGTCGAGACCGGCTCGACGCGCACCAGCGTCGAGGGCGTGTTCGCGTGCGGCGACGTGGCGGACAAGGTCTACCGTCAAGCGGTGACCGCAGCGGGCACGGGCTGCATGGCCGCGCTCGACGCGGAGCGGTTCCTGGCGGCGGCGGAATTCGCGGAGCTGGCCGAAGCCGCGGAGTAAGCGCGGGGGGGCGTGCGTCCTTCCGATCCGCGCCCTTCACACCCTCCGTCATCCTGACGAAAGTCAGGATCCAGAGTCAAAGACGGCACCGCTGGTAACCCTGGATCCTGACTTTCGTCAGGATGACGAGAGGAGAGGTGCCGGTGTTCCCCTCACACCTTTCGCCATTATGACGGACGGGGGAGTGCCAGCGTCCCATCCCAACCTCCGTCATCCTGACGAAAGTCAGGATCCAGAGCCAGGAACGGCACTGCCCGTAACCCTGGGTCCTGACGTTCGTCAGGATGACGAAGTGGGAGAGGCGGGGACCTGTGCATTCTCAGTGCCGTCGATCACGTCCCTGAGCGCCGCCTCCAACGCAGCGGCATTCGCGGTCCCGGCAAAGCTGTGCGAATCGGTGGCCAGCCGCACGATCCGCGCCGCGCCGCGGTAGCGATCCGCAAACACCTGCGCGGTCACGTCGCCAGTCGCGAGCAGGATGACGACGCGATCCGCCCACCCGTCGATCGCGCCGCAGACCCGGCTGGCGAGGTCGCCCTCGACCTCCCCCGACGCCCGCGACAGCCTCACCAGACCCCGGACCAGCTTGCGCAGATCGATCCCGCCGCGGATCAAGCTGAACCACGCCGCCGGATCACGCAGCCGCGCCGCATAGCGCGCGCGGATCGCGGCGGCAGGGGGCAGGTCGTCGGTCGGCGCGATCACCCAGGGGTTGGCGAGGAGCAGCCGGTCGACCCCCGCCGCCCCCCCGAACAGCGCGAGCGCGCTCGCGGCGTCGCAATTGCCGAACCCGACCAGACGTGTGACGTGCGGCACGGCCGCGCGAAACGCGGCGGCGGCGGCGACCAGATCGGCCTGCGCCGACAGAAAATCGCCATTCTCGCCGCTCGAATCGCCGATGCCGCGGCGGTCGTAGCGGAACACCGGCGTGCCCCCAGCCGCCAGCCGCCGCGCGAGCATCGCCATGCCGCGGTGCGCACCGCTGCGGATCTCGTTGCCGCCCGACACGATCAGCACCCCCGTCGCGCCCGCCGCGTCGTCGAGCGTCGCTACCAGCGTCTCACCCTCGCAGGGGACCGCGATCAGCCGCCGCATGTGGCGATCCACCCGGCGATGTCCGCGGCCAGCTTGTCGGAGAGCGTTGCATCGCTGCCCGGCTCCGACCGCCGCCACAGCGGCGCCCCGGGATAGCGCGCATCCGCCGGACGCGGATCGCTCTCGAGTCGAACCGTTCGCGACGCCGCATATGGCACCGCGTCGCGCAGATCGGCGAGCAGCGCGGCGGACAGGCTGTTGCCCGCATAGACATCCTCGTCGGGCATCGTCGACGCAGCGCGGATCCGGTTCAGGTCGCGCAACAAATCATCGCCCGCCTGCGGTGCGAGCCGCCACCGCCCGGTAAGGCTGGCGTCACAATCGACAAGCGCACCGCTCCGAATCGTGAGCGCGTAAACCGGCACGTCGAGCGTCCCGACAACCGCGGCAAACGCCCGGCGCAGGTCGGGCAACCGCAGGTCGCGCGTCTCGATCACACTCTCGCCGGTACCGGGCAGGTTGGGCAGGATGCTGCCGATCCCGCGCCCGGCCAGCGCGCGCAGCATCGCGACGAGGAATGCGCGCGTGCGGTTCGCCTCCTCGAACAGCGGCAGCACCGCGACGACCACCGGTCCGGCATCGGGGCCGAAGCGCAGCATCGTCTCGCGCCCGCCGGCCCAGTCATAGCGATCGAAGCGGGGGCCGGTCATCCCGGCCGAGGCTAGACCAACGCCTTGCGCGCCGCAAACTGGACGAGCGCGCCGAACGTCTCGAGCATCTCGCCGTCGATCTCGTCATCCTCGATCAGGATGCCGAGCCGGTCCTCGAGCTCGGTCAGCACGCTTGCCACCGCCATCGAATCGAGTTCGGGGAGCGCGCCGAACAACGGCGTGTCGTCGGTGAATGCCGCGACTCGCTCGGCGCTGAGGCCAAGGATGTCGGCAAGGACGGCGCGGACCGTCGTTTCAACCTGGGAAGTACCTTCGAAGATCACGAGCATCGCCTGAACCGTTGCGAACCGGGCCCCGCTAGCGTGCGGGGGTGAATTCGGCAACGGCTTGGCGCTATGGAGGACCCATGACCCCGCCCGACCCCGTCCCGTTTCCGATCGATCACCTGACGTCGCGCGGCGCAGCCGACGACGTTGCGCTGATCGACCGCGCAGGGACGATGACGTTCCGCGACCTCGAAACCGCGGTCGCCGCGCTCGCGGGCTGGCTGGCGGGGCAGGGTCTTGCAGAGGGTGCGCGCGTCGCGACGTGGCTGCCCAAGACGCGGGTGGCGTGCGTGATGCCGCTCGCGGCGGCGCGCGCGGGGCTGGTCCATGTCCCGGTCAACCCGCTGCTGCGGCGCGCGCAGGTCGCGCATATCATGGCCGACAGTGGTGCTGCGCTGCTGGTGACGCAGGGCGCGCGGGCGGCGACGCTCGAGCCGGGCGACGTGCCGGCGGACTGCGCAATCGTCGACGAGGCCACGCTCGATCTGCAGCGCGAGGGCGGCCCGGGACCGTCCGATGCCGATCCGGCGACGCTCGCCGCGATCCTCTACACCTCGGGATCGACCGGGCGGCCCAAGGGGGTGATGCTGAGCCATGCCAATCTGTCGCTCGGCGCGGTGTCGGTCGCACACTATCTGAAGCTCGCGCGCGACGACCGGGTGCTGGGCGTGCTCCCGCTGTCGTTCGATTATGGCCAGAACCAGCTCTTCTCGACCTGGGCGGCGGGCGCGGCGGTCGCGCCGATCGACTATATGGTCGCGCGCGACGTCGTGAAGGCGGTCGAACGGGTCGGCGCGACGACGCTCGCCGGCGTGCCGCCGCTCTGGGTGCAGCTGCTCGAGGCGGACTGGCCGGCGGAGACCGCGGCGCGGCTGCGGCGGTTGACCAATTCGGGCGGCGCGCTGACCCCGCGGCTCGTCACAGGGCTGCGCGCGCGGTTCGCCGGCGCGGATATCTACGCGATGTACGGGCTGACCGAGGCGTTCCGCTCGACCTATCTCGACCCCGCGCTGATCGACGCGCACCCCGATGCGATGGGCCGCGCGATCCCGTTCGCGCAGGTGTCGGTGATCCGGCCCGACGGCCGCCGCGCCGCGCCGGGCGAGCCGGGCGAACTGGTGCATGCAGGCCCGCTGGTCGCGCAGGGCTATTGGCGCGATGCCGAGCGGACCGCGCAGCGCTTCCGCCCCGCGCCCGACGGCAACGGCATGGCGGTCTGGTCGGGCGACACGGTGGTCGAGGGCGCGGACGGGCTGCTCCGCTTCGTCGGCCGCGACGACGAGATGATCAAGAGCGCGGGCAACCGGATCAGCCCGCTCGAGGTCGAGGAGGCGGTACTCGCCGGCAATGAAGCCCGCGAGGCAGTCGCGGTCGGCGTGGCCGATCCGCGGCTGGGGCAGGCGATCGTCGTGATGCTCGCAGGCGACGCGGCTGCCGAGCCCGCGCTCAGGACCCGCTTGCGCACCGCGCTGCCGAGCTTCATGCAGCCCGCCGGCTATCTGTGGCGCGACGCGCTGCCGCGCAACGCCAACGGCAAGCTCGACCGGTCCGCGATCGCGGCCGAGGTCCGGGCATGGTCGTCTGCACAGGAACAGGGACAGGCATGATGAAGCCGATGGGGGCGTTGCCGCCCGAATTTGCGCACCAGTTGGGCGCGCTGACGATCGGCGGGCGGTCCGCGGAGGCCTGGGTCGCACACGCCGGCGACACGCCGCTGTTCGTCTATGACAGCGCCATCGTCGCGGCGCGGATCGCGCGGTTCCGCGCGGCGATGCCCGCGATCGACCTCCACTACGCGATCAAGGCGAACCCGCATTCGGACTTGCTCGCGGCGGTCGCACCGCTGGTCGACGGGCTCGACGTCGCGTCGGCGGGCGAGCTCGGCATGGCGCTGGCGGTGAAGCCGGCGCCCGCGATCAGCTTTGCCGGTCCCGGCAAGCGCGACGACGAACTGACGGCAGCGATCCGCGCGGGCGCGACGTTGAACGTCGAATCGGAGGGCGAGGCCACGCGCGGGTTCGCGATCGGCGCGCGGCTGGGCATCGCGCCGCGGATGGCGGTGCGCGTGAACCCCGATATCGAACTGCGCGGATCGGGGATGCGGATGGGCGGCCGCGCCTCGCCCTTCGGGGTGGATGCGGAGCGTGCGGCGGCGCTGGTGCGCGACATCGTCGCGGCGGGCGCGGACTGGCGCGGGTTCCACATCTATGCGGGCAGCCAGGCGCTCGACGCGGGCGCGATCATCGAGACGCAGGCGGCGACGCTCGACCTCGCCGCGCGGCTCGCCGACGCGGCGGGCGTCGCGCCGACGCTGGTCAATCTGGGCGGCGGGTTCGGCGTGCCCTATTTCGCGAACGACATCGCGCTCGACGTCGAGCGGGTGGGTGGGGCGCTGCACGCGGCACTGGAGACCCGCGCGGCCGTGCTGCGCGACACCCGGTTCGCGATCGAGCTGGGGCGGTGGCTGGTCGCCGAGGCCGGCGTGTACCTGACCCGCGTCATCGACGTGAAGCAGAGCCAGGGCGAAACCTTCGTCGTCGTCGATGGCGGGCTCAACCATCAGCTCGCGGCGAGCGGCAATTTCGGCACCGTGGTCCGGCGCAACTATCCGATCGCGGTCGCCGCGCGGATGGGGGAGGCGGCCGCGGCCGACGCGGTGTCGGTCGTGGGACCGCTGTGCACCCCGCTCGACCGGCTCGGCGACCGCGTCGCGCTGCCGCCGGTCGTGCCCGGCGACCTGATCGCGATCTTCATGGCGGGCGCATACGGTGCCAGCGCGAGCCCGGCGGCGTTTCTCGGGCATCCACCCGCGCTCGAGATCGTTACTTCAGTCCAACCCCAGCCATGAGCGTGGCGGCGGGCGGGGTTGCGGAGCGCTCCTAAACGCTATCTTCACCTGTTTCCCTGCATAGCCCGTGCGAGTTTAACCGGCCATCGGACACCCGTTGCCGGGATGGCGCCAGGAGATCAGTGCCCATGCGTTCCGGACCCGTTTCCCGTTCCCTGTTCACGCTGGGGCTCGCCGCGTCGTCGCTGGCCGCCTGCAGCAGCACCGGCGGTCCGCCCGAACTGCCGCCCGCGGCCTATGTCGCGAACAAGGAACTGCCGGGCGAGGAATATGTGATCGGCCCGCTCGATCAGCTCAACATCTTCGTCTGGCGCAATCCCGAACTGTCGTCGAAGGTCCAGGTCCGCCCCGACGGCCGGATCACGACGCCGCTGGTCAACGACATGTCCGCGGTCGGCAAGACGCCCGCCCAGCTCGCCGACGACATGAAGAAGGCGCTCGGCGAATATGTCAAAAACCCGATCGTCTCGGTCATCGTCGAGAATTTCAGCGGTACCTACAGCCAGCAGGTCCGCATCGTCGGCGCGACCGAAAAGCCCGCCTCGATTCCCTATCGCGCCAATATGACCCTGCTCGACGCGATGATCGCGGTCGGCGGGCTCAGCCAGTATGCGGCGGGCAACAAGGCACGGCTGGTGCGCTACGACCGGGCGAGCGGCAAGCAGAGCGAGTTCTCGCTGCAAATCTCGAACCTGTTGAAAAAGGGCGATTCGTCCGCCAATGTCAGGCTTGAGCCTGGTGACGTCATCATCATCCCCGAATCGATGTTCTGAGGCGTGGCGGTATGAACGGCATCTATGACGAGGCGCGGGTCGCGCTGCACGCGATCTGGACGCGGCGGTGGCTCGCGCTCGCGATCGCGTGGGGCGTGTGCGTCCTCGGCTGGCTGTTCGTGTCGCAGATCCCGAGCCGCTATGAATCGCGCGCGCGCGTCTTTGTCCAGATGCAGAACCTGCTGCCCGCGAGTATGGACCAGCCGTCGGCCTCGAGCCGCACCGACATCGACACGATCCGCCAGACGCTGACCTCCGCGGTCAATCTGGAGAAGGTCGTGCGCGGCACCGACCTTGCCAACACGGTCGCCAGCGACCGCGACGTCGCCGACCGCGTCGCCAGCCTCGCCCAGTCGATCAAGGTGACGTCGGCGCAGGACAATCTGTTCGAGATCGCGACGACCGCGGCGAGTCCGAAGCTGGCGCGGACGATCACGCAGAAGCTGATCGACATCTTCGTCGAGGGCAATCTGGCAGGCGACCGGACGAGCACCAGCCAGAGCCTCAGCTTCCTCGACAAGCAGCTGGCGCAGCGGCAGAAGCAGCTCCAGGACGCGGAGGCCAAACGCGCCGACTTCCAGAATCGCTATCTCGGCGCGCTGCCCGGCACCGGGTCGGTCGCCGACCGGATCGGTGCCGCGCGTTCGCAGATGGCGCAGGTCGATGGCGATCTCGCGGCGGCGCAATCGGGACTGGCGGCGGTGCAGGGACAGATGGCCGGCGTCGCGCGAACCGTCGCGGGCAGCGGCGGCGTCGCCGGTGCGGCCGGACCCGCGCGCGCCCGGCTGGCGGCGATCCAGGGGCAGCTCGCCGATGCCCGTGCGCGCGGCTATACCGAAAGCCATCCCGACGTCGTCGCACTGCGCGCGCAGCTCGCCCAGGCAACCGCGGCGTCGCGCGGCGAACCGCTGTCGGGCGGCAGCGGCGCGGGCTCGTCGCCCAATCCGCTCTATGTCTCGCTGCAGGCGATGATGGCGGACAAGCAGGCGGCGGTCGCGTCGCTCAGGATCCGCCGCACGCAGCTGCAGGGCGATCTCGACCAGCTCAACGCGAAGCTCTCCGAGGATCCGACCGTCGCCGCCGAACAGGGCGCGATCGACCGCGATTATCAGGTGCTGAAGGACCAGTATGACCAGCTGCTGACCCAGCGCGAGCAGATTGCACTCCGCGGCCAGGCGCAGTCGCAGACCGATCGCGTCAAGTTCAGCGTGATCGACCCGCCGACCACGCCGCAAAAGCCAAGCGCACCGAACCGGATGCTGCTGCTGACCGGCGTACTGATCGCCGGGCTCGGTGCCGGGATCGGCGGCGCGTTTCTGCTCGGCCAGCTCCGCGGCACGTTCGCGACCAGCGCCCGGCTCGAACGCGTCGCGGGAATGCCGGTGATCGGGTCGATCGGCGAAGTCGTGACGCGCACCCAGTCCGAGCTGCGCGCCAAGCAGTTCCGGATGTTCCTCGGCGGCACGGCAGCACTCGGCGCCGCCTATGTGCTGCTGCTGGGCGTCGAGATCCTGCAGCGTGGCCTGGCGGCCTGAGGACGTGACCATGCGTAGCAAGATCCCCGAATCGCACGATGCCAGCGGCGAGCCGCCACGCGCGCCGTCGCTGCTCGAACGCGCCGCCACGGTCTATGATTTCAACCAGCACGTGCGGGCCCGGCCGCCGGTGCCGCCGGTCGAACCGGCACGCGCGCCTGAGCCTGCCGCCGAGCCCGTTGCCGCGTTCGAAGCCGACGCGCCGGACTCCGACGATGCGACCTTCCTCGCGATCCCGGCCGAGCTTCGCGCGCCGATCGGGCAGGAATTGCCCGACGAGTTCCACCTGCCGTTCGTCGCCAGCGACACGGCGATGATCGATCGCGGGATGCTGGCGGCGAACGGCATGATGGTGCCCGGCGCGCCGGTCGGTCCGCTCGCGGAGGAGTTCCGCCTCATCAAGCGGCAGCTGCTGATTACGCGCGCGCAGATCGAGGCCAGCGCGGTGCCCGACAAGGCGCGCACGATCCTCGTCTGCTCGGCGCGGCCGAACGACGGCAAGACCTTCTGCGCGATCAACCTCGCACTCTCGATCGCGGCGGAGCGCGATACCGAGGTGCTGCTGGTCGATGCCGATGTCGCCAAGCCCGACGTGCTGCGGCAGCTCGGGCTCGACGATGGCCCCGGCCTGCTCGATGCGCTGGCCGACACGAGCATCGACGTCGAGACGCTGGTGATCCGCACCGACGTGCCGCATCTCTCGATCCTGCCCGCGGGCGACCGGACCACGATGGACACCGAACTGCTCGCCAGCGCGCGGACCCGCGCGGTGCTCGCGCGGCTGCTCGCGGCGGATCCGCGGCGCATCGTGATCTTCGATTCGCCGCCTGCGCTCGCCGCGTCCCCCGCGGGCGTGCTCGCGATGCTGGTCGGGCAGGTCATGCTCGTCGTCCGCGCCGACCACACGCCCGAGAGTGAGGTCCGCGCCGCGGTCAACCGGCTCGACAGCTGCGAGCATATCCAGCTGGTGCTCAACGCGGTGTCGTTCGTCCCCGGCGGCGCGCGGTTCGGCAGCTATTACGAGCAAGGCGGCGCGCGGTGAGCGATGTCCGCCTGATCCTCGGTGGCGCGGCGGCGCTGTTCGTCGCGGCGCCCGCGCTAGCCCAGTCGGACTCCGCGTCCGGTAGCGGGCAGGGCGCACGGCGCGTCGTCGTCCGGCCCTATATCGAGGCGACGCAGATCCTCACCGCGGATCTCGGCGGCGGCGACGTGCTCACCTACACCTCGCTCGCCGCCGGCGTCGATGCGGCGGTGTCGACCGCGCGGATCAACGGGCAGGTCAGCTATCGCTACGAACGCCGCTTCGCCTATGACGACGATATTGGCGACACCGACATCCATTCGGGCCTCGCGCGGGTCGAGGCGCAGCTGACGCGCAACCTCTCGCTGGAAGCGGGCGGAATTGCCACGCGGTCGCGCTCGGACATCCGCGGCGCCGCGCCCGGCGTGCTGGTCGGCAACGTGTCGAACATCGCGCAGGTCTATGCCGTCTATGGCGGCCCGAATTTCGCCGCGCAGGTGGGCGACGTCGCGGTCAACGCGAACTACCGGCTGGGCTATACCAAGGTCGAGACCCCGACCTTCGGCACCGCCGCGACCGGCGGGCAGCGGCTCGATTATTACGACGATTCGATCGGCCACACCGCGACCGCCAGCGCGGGCTTCCGGCCGGGCACGCTGCTGCCGGTCGGGCTGACCGCCAGCGCGGGGTTCGACCGCGAGACCGCCGGCCAGCTCAGCCAGCGCTACCAGGGCTATTTCGGCCGCGGCGACGCGGTACTGCCGGTGTCGCCCTATGTCGCGCTGACCGCGGGCCTCGGCTATGAACGGATCGAGACGAGCCAGAAGGACGCGCTGGTCGATGCCGCCGGCGTCCCCGTGCTCGACCGCGACGGCCGGTTCCGGACCGCGCCGGGATCGCCGCGCCGCATCGCCTATCGCACCGACGGGCTCTATTACGACGCGGGCGTGATCTGGCGGCCGAACCGGCGGACCTCGGTCGAGGCGCGGATCGGCGAACGCTATGGCTCGCTCAGCGTCACCGGTACCGCGACCTACCAGGCGTCGAAGGACGTCGGCGTCGCGGTCAACGTCTATGACGGCGTGCAGACCTTCGGTCGCCAGCTGCGCACCGGCCTCGCCAACCTGCCGACGAGCTTCCTCGCGCCCAACCAGGGTTTCGCGCAACAGTTCAACGGCTGCGTGTTCGGTGCGACCGGTGCGGCGCCGGGCGGCTGCCTCGACGACGTGTTCCAGTCGATCTCCACCTCGAGCTACCGCGCGCGCGGGATCGACGCGGTGCTCGTCGCGACGCGCGGGCGGACGACCTTTGGCGGCGGGATCGGCTATGCCAATCGCCGGCTGTTCGCGCCGCGCGGCGCGCCCGGCCTCGTCGTCACCGGCCTTGAGGACGAGAGCTATTACGGCCAGCTCTATTTCGCGCGGTCGCTGTCTTCGGTATCGGGGATCAATGCGACCGCGTTCGTGAACTATTTCGACAGCCAGCTCGGCGGCGGTTTCGTTACCGCGGGCGATGGCGGGGTCTGGTCCTATGGCGCGACCGGCACCTATTACCGCAATTTCGGACGGCTCGGCACGACCGCGTCGCTCGGGTTATACAGCTTCAAGGTCGGCGACTTCGACAGCGACTGGTCCGCACAGGCGTTGCTCGGTGCACGGTATCAGTTCTAGGATATTTGGCAGATGTACGACGAACATTACGGACTGACGGGACGCCCGTTCCAGCTCACCCCGGACCCCCGATTCTGGTTCGAATCGGGGACGCATCGCAAGGCGATGGCGTATCTCGGCTATGGCCTGGCGCAGGGCGAGGGCTTCATCGTCATGACCGGCGATATCGGCGCGGGCAAGACCACGCTGGTCGGGCATCTGATGGACACGATCGACCATCAGAGCCTGAACGCGATCCGGCTGGTGTCGACCGCGATCGAGGCGAGCGACCTGCTCCGGATCGTCGCGACCGCGCTCGGTGTCGACCCGGCGGGGCTCGAAAAGGCGCAGCTGCTGACCGCGATCGAACGCGGGCTGCACGCCGTCGCGCGGACCGGCAAGCGCACGCTGCTGATCGTCGACGAGGCGCAGGCGCTGCCCGTGTCCGCGCTCGAGGAACTGCGGATGCTGTCCAATTTCCAGACCGCCGGACATGCGCTGCTGCAGATCCTGCTGCTCGGCCAGCCCGAATTCCGCGACCGGCTCCACGGCTCCGACGGGCTCGAACAGCTGCGCCAGCGGGTCATCGCGATCCACCATCTCGATCCGATGGAGCCGCATGAGGTCGCCGACTATATCGCGCACCGCCTGTCGGTGGTTGGGTGGGAGGGCAATCCGGCGTTCACCGACGACGCGGTCGCCGCGCTGTTCGACGGGTCGGACGGCATCCCCCGCCGCCTCAACATGCTGGCGGGCCGCGTCATGCTCTATGCCGCGATCGAGGATCTGCGCGTCATCGACGGCGCCGTCGTCCGCGCCGTGCAGAGCGACCTGACCGCGGACCTGCCGACACTCGCGACGACGCCCGCGCCCGAGCCTGCCCCCGAACCCGCGGCAAAGCCCCGCGCCACGCCCGACCCCGCCACCGACCCCGCCACCGACCCCGCGGTCCTCGACCGTCTCGCGATGCTCGAGGCGCGCGTCGAGCAGCAGGACCAGGCACTGCGCCGTGTCCTGACGCTGCTCGTCGAGTGGGTCGAGGGCGACGAGCCCAGGCCCGATTACAAGCCGATCCGCGGCGCGTCGCACTGGCACGACGCGGCGTGATCCGGTGACGACGGCGGTAAAGGCCGGCCCGATCCGCAACGGCATGTCGGTCGATGTCGAGGACTGGTTCCAGGTCGGCGCGTTCGAGACGGTGATCGACAAGGCGGACTGGGACAGCCTCCAGCCGCGGGTCGAGGCGAACACCGATGCGGTACTCGCGCTGTTCGCCGAACGCGGTGTGCACGCGACCTTCTTCACGCTCGGCTGGGTCGCGTACCGCTATCCCGCACTGATCCGCCGGATCGTCGATGCCGGGCACGAGATTGCGAGCCATGGCTGGGATCACCAGCGCGTCTTCACGATGGATGCAGGCCTGTTCCGCGCCGACCTCGCGCGGGCGCGCGCGGCGATCGAGGATGCGGCGGGACAGCGTGTCACCGGCTACCGCGCGCCGAGCTTCTCGATCGACCAGCGCACGCCCTGGGCGCACGCCGTGCTGGCGGAGGCTGACTATGCCTATTCGTCGAGCGTCGCACCGCTCGCGCACGATCATTATGGCTGGCGCGACGCACCGCGCTTCGCCTTCCGCCCGCTGGCCGACAGCGCATTGCTCGAAGTGCCCGTCACCGTCGCGCAGTTCGGCACGCGCCGCGTCGCCACGGGCGGCGGCTTCTTCCGGCTGCTGCCCGCCGCGCTGATGGATTTCGCGGTCCGCCAGGTGAACGCCGCCGACCACCCGGCGATGTTCTATTTCCACCCCTGGGAGATCGACCCCGCCCAGCCGCGTGTCGCGGCGGCACCGTTGCGCTCGAAGATCCGGCATTATTCGCGGCTTGGTGCGATGGCGGGCAAGCTGCGCGGGCTGCTCGGCCGGCATGACTGGGGCCGCGTCGATGCCGCGGTCGCGGTCGAGGCGGGTCGGCTGCGGTGACGACGGCCATAGTGCGCGAGGCGGATCTCGCCGACGCGGACGAGCGCGCGCGGATCGCGGCGTTCGTCGATGCGACGGCGGCGGCGACGCCGTTCCACCTGCCCGCGTGGAGCATCGCGGTCGCGCGCGGTTGCGGCCAGCGCGCACGCTATCTGGTCGCGGAGCGGGGCGGCACGATCACCGGCGTGCTGCCGCTGACCGAGATGCGGTCGCCGCTGTTCGGGCGTGCGCTCGTCTCGGCGGGGTTTGCGGTCGATGGCGGCGTGCTCGGCGATGCCGCGGTCGAGCCGCTCGCCGCGGCGGCCTGGGATCTGGCGCAGCGGCGCGGCTGCCCGTCGGTCGAGCTTCGCGGTGGCGCTGTGCCCGCGGGGTGGGACAGCGATGCGGACAGCTATCTGGGGTTCGCGCGCGATCTGGCGGCGGATGACGATGCCGAACTGCTCGCCATCCCGCGCAAGCAGCGCGCCGAGGTGCGGCGCGCGCTCGGCTTCGATCTCGACATCGCGACCGGCCGCGCCCCCGCGATGCTCGCCGAGCATTACCGCGTCTATGCCGAATCGGTGCGCAATCTGGGCACGCCGGTCTTTCCCGCGCGGCTGTTCCGCAGCGTCGTCGAGACGATGGATGCCGACGTGCTGACCGTCCGCCACCGCGGCCGCGCGGTCGCGAGCGTGCTCAGCCTCTATCACCGCGGGACGGTCTATCCCTATTGGGGCGGCGGGACCGAGGCGGCGCGCGGCCTGCGCGCCAACGACCGGATGTATTTCGCGCTGATGGCGCATGCCCGCGCGCGCGGCTGCACGCGGTTCGACTTTGGACGGTCGAAGACCGGCACCGGCGCGGCGGCGTTCAAGAAGAACTGGGGATTTACGCCCGTGCCGCGGCTTTATGCCAAGCGCAGCGACGGCCCCGCGCGCGAGGTCAATCCGCTCAATCCCAAATATGCGCTGATGGTGCGTAGCTGGAAGAAGATGCCGCTCTGGGCGGCGAACCTCGCCGGACCGTGGATTTCCCGGGGTCTGGGGTGAGCGACCTGCTGTTCCTCGCGCATCGGGTGCCGTTCCCGCCCGATCGCGGCGACAAGATCCGCAGCTTCCACGTCCTCCGCTATCTCGGCGCACGCATGCGCGTCCATCTCGTCGCATTTGCCGACGACGCGGCGGACCTCGATCCGCCAGCCGCCTTCACGGACATGCTGGCGAGCTGCACGATCCTGCCACGCGGCAAGTCGCAGGCGCGCGCCGGACTCGAGGCGCTGGCCACCGGCAAGCCCGTCTCGCTGACGGCGTTCGCCTCTCCCGCCATGCAGGCCGCGGTTGACCGCGTCCTGCCGCGCGTCGACGGCATCTACTGTTTCTCGGGTCAGATGGCGCAGTACCTCCCCGATGACGGGCCACCCGTGGTCATGGATTTCGTCGACATGGACTCCGCCAAGTTCGCAGGCTTCGCCGACGACTCCCGCGGTGCGATGCGCTGGATGATGCGCCGCGAGGCACGGCTGTTAGGGGCCTTCGAGCGGGAGATCGCGGCAAGGGTCTCGGCCAGCCTGTTCGTCAGCGAAGCCGAAGCCACCCTGTTCCGCACCGGCGGCGCCACCGGACGCATCCTCGCGGTCGAGAATGGCATCGACTCGGCCACGTTCGATCCGGCGGGGCAGGCTGGGAAGGCTGGGCAGGCTGGGAAGGCTGAGCAGGCTGGGAAGGCTGAGCAGGCTGAGCAGGGGGCACCCCCATCCCACCACCCCGGCGAAGGCCGGGGCCCAGTTGGAAAGGTCGCAGTAACAGCGGACGATCCGTCGCCATCAACGTCCCCCAACTGGACCCCGGCCTCCGCCGGGGCGGTAAGGGGCGGGGCGGGTGGCGCGACCGAACGCGTCCTCGCGGTAGAGAACGGCATCGGTTCGACTAAGTCCGACCCGGCGGGGGAGGCTGCGCATGGCGGGCACGCCGCAACCCCATCCCACCACCCCGGCGAAGGCCGGGGCCCAGTTGGAAAGGCCGCCGTAACACCGGACAGTCCGTCGCCATCAACGTCCCCCAACTGGACCCCGGCCTCCACCGGGGAGGTGAAGGGCAGGGCGGGTGGCCCGGCTTCGCATGCTGGGCAGGCCCCAACCCCATCCCACCACCCCGGCGAAGGCCGGGGCCCAGTTGGAAAGGTCGCAGTAACAGCGGACAGTCCGTCGCCATCAACGTCCCCCAACTGGACCCCGGCCTCCGTCGGGGAGGTGAAGAGTAAGGCGGTACTGAGCGAGGCGCATGAAGACCCGCTGATCGTCTTCACCGGCCAGATGGACTACCGCCCCAATATCGACGCCGTGACCTGGTTCGCCTGCGACATCCTCCCCCGGATCCGCACGCGCCACCCGACAGCCCGGTTCGCGATCGTCGGCCGCGCCCCAACCCCCGCAGTGCAGGCGCTGGCAGGCGACGCGGTGATCGTCACCGGCGCGGTCGACGACGTGCGCGGCTGGCTTGCCGCAGCCGATGTCTGCGTCGCCCCGCTGAAGCTCGCCCGCGGCATCCAGAACAAGGTGCTGGAAGCGATGGCGATGGCGCGGCCGGTCGTCGCCTCGGCGGCGGCGGCGGAGGGCATCGACCACGCCGGCACGATCCGCGTCGCGGCGAACGCGAGCGAATTTGCCGCGCAGGTCCTCGCGCTGCTCGACACACCCGCCGACGCGGCAGACCTCGGCCGGGCCGCGCGCGCGCAGGTGCTGCGACGCTATGGCTGGGACGCGCGGCTCGCGCCGCTCGATGTGCTGTTCGGAGTCGATGGCAGCCGGTCTCCATCGTGACCGATCGCCCCGCGACGTCCTGGCCCCGGCATCTGCTTGCGCTCGGCGTCGCGGCGATCCTGCTGCTCGCGCTGTTCCGCCGCGACGTCGCCGATCTGACGACGATCTGGTGGACCAGCACGACCTTCGGGCACTGCCTGTTCATCGCTCCGGTGATCGCCTGGCTGGTGTGGCAGCGGCGTGGCGCGCTCGCGCAGCTGACGCCGGTCGGCTGGTGGCCGGGGCTGGCGCTGGTCGCGGTCGGCGGGGCAGGGTGGCTGATGGGCGACGCCGCCTCGGTCAATCTCGCGCGGCAATTCGGGCTGGTGCTGATGCTGCAGGGCGCGGTCGTCGCGATCCTCGGCCCCAATGTCGCGCGCGGGCTGCTGTTCCCGCTCGGCTATGCGCTGTTCCTCGTGCCCTTTGGCGAGGGGATCGAGCCGCCCTTGCAGGCCGTGACCGTCGCGATCGTCATGCCGTTGCTGCATCTGGTCGGCGTGCCCGCGGTCGTCGACGGCGTGCTGATCCATGCCGGCCGCTATTATTTCGAGGTGGCGGAGGCGTGCTCGGGCGCCAAGTTCGTGATCGCGATGGTCGCGTTCGGGGTGCTCGTCGCCAATGTCTGCTTCGTGTCGTGGCGGCGGCGCGCGGTGTTCCTGGTCGTGTCGGTGGTCGTGCCGGTCGTCGCCAACGGGTTTCGCGCGTTCGGGACGATCTGGGCGGCCGAGCTCACCTCGGTCGAGGCGGCGACGGGGATCGATCATATCGTCTATGGCTGGCTGTTCTTCGCGCTCGTGATGGCTGCGGTGCTGGCGATCGGCTGGCGCTGGTTCGACCGCGCGCCCGACGATCCCGCCTTCGACCCGACGCGACTGCAAACGGTGCCGCGCTATCGGGGCGACCTCGCCGTCATCACGCTGCTCGTGCTGGCGGTGGCATCGGCGTTTCCCGCGTGGAGTGCGGCGGTCGCCGGGCGGCGGCAGGCGCTGCCCGCGCAGATTACGCTGCCCGACGTGCCGGGCTGGCACCGCGTCGATGTCAGCGTCCGCGCGCCGTGGATGCCCTGGTATCCGGGGGCCGACCATTATCTGTTCGGCCGCTATGCCGACGCCTCGGGCGCGACCGTCGACATGGCGCTCGCGGTGTTCGGGCGGCAGGGCGACGGGCACGAGCTGATCGCGTTCGGCACGGGGGTGCTGCGCGAGGAGGATCGCTGGGTCCGCGTCGCCGATCTTCCCCCGGTCGCGGACGCCGCGGGCGCGCGCGGTTCGGCGATGCGGATTACCGCGCCGGGACCCGTGGAGCGCATCGTCGCGACGTGGTACCGGGTCGGCGATGCTACCACCGATGACGGGATGATCGTGAAGATCGAGACGATGAAGGCGCGGCTGTTCGGCGGACCGCAGCGCGCGGTTGCGGTGCATCTGTCGGTCGAGGGCGGCGATCCGCGACCGATGGCGCGCTTCCTTGCCGCGCTCGGACCGGTCGGCACGGTCGCCGATCACGCCGCGGGCCTGCGCTGAATGTGCGGGATTGCCGGGATCTTTCACCCGGGCACGCCAAAGCCGGTCGATCCGAACCGCATCCAGGCGATGATCGCCGCGCTCGCGCATCGTGGTCCCGATGGCGACGGCATCTGGACCGCGCCGGGCGTCGGGCTGGGGCATCGCCGGCTGTCGATCATCGACCTCGAAGGCTCGCCGCAGCCGATGTCCGACGGCGAGCTGACGATCAGCTACAACGGCGAGATCTACAATTTCGCCGAACTGCGCGCCGACCTGATCGCAGGCGGCGCGCGGTTCCGGACCGCGGGTGATACCGAGGTGCTGCTCCACGGCTGGCGCGCCTGGGGGCCGTCGATGCTCGACCGGCTGAACGGCATGTTCGCCTTCGCGATTCACGATGCGGGCGCCCGCGCGCTGTTCCTCGCGCGCGACCGGCTGGGGGTGAAGCCGCTTCATTATGTCGAGCTGGCGGACGGGTCGGTCGCCTTCGCCTCCGAGCTGAAGGGCCTGCTCGCCAACCCGCTGGTGCGGCGCGCGCCCGATCTGTCCGCGGTCGAGGATTACATGGCGCTCGGCTACGTCCCCGACGACGCCTGCCTGGTCGCAGGGGTAAAGAAGCTCGCCGCGGGGCATTTTCTGCTGATCGAGCGCGGGCGCGGCATGCCCGCGCCGCGCCGCTGGTGGGACGTCGACTTCTCCAACCGCGCGACCGGCTCCACCAAGGCGCTGGGCGAGGAACTGGTCGAGCGGATGCGCGCGGGCGTGCGGTCGCGGATGGTCGCGGACGTGCCGCTCGGCGCGTTCCTGTCGGGCGGCGTCGACAGCTCGGCGGTGGTCGCGCTGATGGCGGAGGCGAGCCCGCGCGCGGTCCGGACCTGCACGATCGGCTTCGACGAGGCGGGGCATGACGAGCGCACCCATGCGACGACGATCGCACGCCGCTTCGCGACCGATCATGCCGAGCGGGTCGTCGATCCCGACGACTTTGCGCTGATCGACACGCTGGTCGCCGCGTTCGACGAGCCGTTCGCCGACGGATCCGCGCTCGCCACCTATCAGGTCTGCGCGCTCGCGCGCGAGCGGGTGACCGTCGCGCTGTCGGGCGACGGCGCGGACGAGGCGCTGGCGGGCTATCGCCGTTACCGCTTCCAGGCCGCGGAGGAACGCGTGCGCGGCATGCTCCCCGCGCATCTCAGGACGCAGATATTCGGCGCACTCGGCCGGCATTACCCCAAGGCCGACTGGGCACCGCGACCGTTCCGAGCGAAATCGACCCTGCTCGCGATCGCGGCAGGGGGCGGCGAGGCCTATGCCCGCTCGGTCGGTGTCACGACGCCCGAAGTCCGCGCGCGGCTGTTCTCGGGCGCCGCGCAGGCGGCGCTGGGCGGCTACCGCGCGGAGGAGCGCTATGTCGCGACGATGGCCAATGCGCCCGCGCGCGATGCGATCGACCGCGCGCAATACGCCGATCTCAAGCACTGGCTGCCCGGCGACATCCTGACGAAGGTCGACCGCACCAGCATGGCGGTCGGGCTGGAAGCCCGCGAACCGCTGCTCGACCACCGGCTGGTCGAGTTCTGCGCGACCTTGCCCGTCGGCATGCGGCTGCGCCACGGCGAGGGCAAATGGCTGATGAAGAAGGCGATGGAGCCCTATCTGCCCAAAGAAATCCTCTACCGCCCGAAAATGGGCTTCGTGACGCCGATCAGCGCGTGGTTCCGCGGCGCGCTGGCGGGCGAGGCGAGCGCGCTGGGATCGTCGCGGATGCTCGCCGAGACGGGGTGGTTCGACATGGCCGCGATCACCGCGCTCGCCGAGGCGCATCGCGGCGGGCGCGCCGAGCATGGCCGCACACTGTGGCAGCTGATGATGCTCGAACGGTCGCTGAAGCGGGTGTTCGGCTAGGCCCGGCGCCAGCGTTCGCGGCCTGCCCTTCGACTTCGCTCAGGGCGAACGGACGGCACGCACCCACACCCGTCGTCAGAGCGGCGCTTCGGGCCCGATCGCCTCGCGCATCCAGCGGTCGAACAGCTGCGGCCAGAGCGAACCCGGCGAACTCGCGGGCAGCCGCGTACCGAACCCGTGGCGCCCACGCCGCAGGATATGCGCCTCGACCGGAATGTCGACGCGACGCGCGGCGGCGAGCATGTCGAGGCTGTTGGCGACCGGCACCGTGTCGTCATCCTCGGCATGGACCAGGAACAGCGGCGCGTCGCCGCTGCGCAGATTGCGGTCGATCGCATAGCGCGCCTGCATCGCCGGATCGGGATTGGGCCCGAGCAGCTGCGCGCGCGAGCCGCCATGGCTGCGCCCCGGATCCATGTTCGATACCGCGTACATCAGCCCGGCAAAGGCCGGCCGCGCCGACAGCCGGTCCGCGGCATCGACCGGGCGATAGACCTCGAGCCCATGATGGATCTCGAGCGAGCCGGCGAGGTGTCCGCCCGCCGAGAAGCCGAGCACGCCCAGCGTCTCGGGGTTGATCGCATAGCGCTTCGCATTGGCGCGGATCAGCCGCATCGCGCGCTGCACGTCGGACAGCGGCACGTTGGCGCGGTCCGCCCAGCCTTCGCCCGGCATCCGGTAGCTGAGCACGAACACCGTGATGCCGAAGCCGTTCAGCACCCGCGCGACGTCGATCCCCTCGTTGCGCAGCGAGGTGATCGAATAGCCGCCACCGGGGCAGACCAGCACTGCACGGCCATCGGGGCGGGCGGCGCGGAACACGCCGACCTCGGGCTGGACGACACCGCGCATCTGCACGTCGCGGTAGCCGCCCGGGCGTCCGGTGATCATCGGGCGCGGGCGCGGCAGCGGGGTCGGCGCGCCCGCGGGAATGCCGGGCCACAGCGCGAACCGCTCGGCGGGTGGCCAGACCGGATCGCCGGCAAGACGCGCGCCTCGACTGGCGCTCCCGTTCGTCGCGGACTGGCCGGCGGCGTCGGAGAGCAGGGCGGCGGGGGCGATCCCGGCCGCGAGCGGCAGGGCGAGCAAGGTTCGGCGGTCGAAGGTCATGGCGCGGTAGCTAGCCGATCCCGATCGCGCAGGGGAAGGGGCGATCGACACGCATCGCCGGCAATGGTCCCGTCAGAATACCGCCATCGCCGCGTGCAGCGTGAGCGCGATCAGCGCGAGGCTCGACAGCAGGAACAGGATGAACCGCGTCTGCACCCGGTTGGTCGTCGCCTGCGCAATGCTGTGTGCGACCCGCAAGCCGACATAGGCCCAGGCGATCCACGCGTTGACCCCGTTGCCGGTATGGCTGAGCGCGAGCACCGCACACACCGCGTAGAACAGCGTCGGCTGTTCCATCAGATGGTTGTAGTTGTGCGCCTTCCACTGCGCACTGGCGGGCAGCGAACGGTCCGCGTCGGCGGCGCGCGTGCCGACGAGCTGGCTGAGGTCGACCCCCGCCGCCTTCATCGCGGGCAGCCGCGTCGCCAGCATCCAGAGCAGCATCACCAGCGTCCAGGCGATCAGCGCGACCATCGGCCGCAGGATCTCGCTGTGGATCAGGTCGTCATGCATGAAAAAGCCTCCCCCGGTTCCCCGGAGGAGGCTGCATCAATCGCGCACCGGGAGCAATCGCAGAATCCTCCCCCTTGCAGGGGAGGATCAGCGCGCCCGCCTCAGGCCTTGTCGAAGCTCGCGCCCCACTTGCGGACCGGACGGTCCTTCCACAGGCCGCGATGATAGGCGTCCGACGCGAGCAGCGGCATGACCGAACCCGCTTCGGCGAACACCATCTGCTCGATGCCGGTGTTGACCTTGCCCCACGACGCCGCCTCCTGCAGCGTCGACGACGAGCAGGCGCCGTCGCGCACGTCGGCGACCGTGATCTGCACCGCGTACTTGTGGACTTGGACGTCGTCGTGACCGAGGATCTCGGCGCAGACGACGGTGTCCTGGATGAAGTTCTTCGGCACGCCGCCGCCGATCATCAGCAGGCCGGTGGTGCCCGCCTTGATCTTGATCTCGGTGAGCTCGCGGAAATCGGCGATCGCGTCGAGGACCATGTACGGCTTGCCCGCCTTCGCGGCATCGACCTGATGCTTGACCAGACCGAAGCCGGCCGAGCTGTCGACGAACGCCGGGCAGAAGATCGGCACGTCATGCTCATAGGCGAGCTTGACGAGGCTGTTCTCCTTCTTGCCGTGCTCGACGAGGTACTTGCCCATCTCGCGGATGAACTCGCGGCTCGAATAGGGGCGGGGTTCCAGCGTCTCGGCGATCTCGAAGATCGTGTGGTCGACGTGCTGGAGCTCTTCCTCGTCGATATAGGTGTCGTAGATCCGGTCGATCATCAGCGAGCGCAGCACGTCGTCGTGCGGCACTTCGAGCGCCTGGTAATGCTTGTGGCCGAGGCCCTCGAAGAAATCCATGTCGACGATCGTCGCGCCGGTCGCGACGATGCCGTCGATCATGTTGTTGCGCAGCAGCTCGGCATAGAGGTCCATGCAACCGCCGGCGCTCGTCGAGCCCGCGATCACGAGGAAGATCGTGCAGTCCTTGTCGGCGAGCATCTGGTTGTAGATGTCGGTCGCACGGCCAAGGTCGCGGCTGGTGAACGACATCTTCTTCATCGCGTCGACGATCGGCCGCGCGTCGAAGCTTGTGATGTCGATATGCTCGACGGTGGTGGACAGGAGCTCAGCCTTGCGCTGCGCGTCGATGCGGGTGTCTTCGGTCATGGTCATCATCCTCAAACGTCGTCATCCCCGCGCAGGCGGGGATCCATAAACTCGGGGGCTAGGTGGAGCCGCGCCGATAGCGTTTATGGATTCCCGCCTGCGCGGGAATGACGGTAGAAATAGTAGGTCGTGGTTACAGCGTGACGACGTTGGACGCGAGGTCCTGGTACCGTTCGTCGTACAGCGAGACCATCGGTTCGTCGGTGACGATCACCGTCTCGTCCGATCCGAACCCGTTGAACGCGGTCCGCATCGCCGAGCCATAGGCGCCGAGCATGCCGATCTCGATATAGTCACCGGCCTGGATGTCGGCGGGCAGCAGGAACGGGCCGGCCATGTGATCCATGTCGTCGCACGTCGGACCATAGAAGCTGAACTCCATGTCCTTGGCACGGCTGTCCGGCTCGCGGAGCAGCTCGACCGGGAAGCGCCAGCCGATATGCGCCGCATCGAACAGCGCACCATAAGCGCCGTCGTTGATGTACAGCTCGGTCCCGCGGCGCTTTTCGACGCGCACGATGATCGACGAATATTCCGCGCACAGCGCCCGGCCGGGCTCGCACCACAGCTCGGACGAATAGCTGACGGGCAGCGATTCGAACGCACGGTGGATCGTCTCGAAGAAACGCTCGAGCGGAGGAGGCTCCATCCCCGGATAGGAGGACGGGAAGCCGCCGCCGACGTCGATCACGTCGACCGTGACCGCCGCCTCGACGATCGCCGCGCGGACGCGCTCCATCGCGTTCGAATAGGCTTCCGGAGTCATCGCCTGGCTGCCGACATGGAAGCAGATGCCGAGCGCGTCCGCCGCCTGGCGGGCCGCGAACAGCAGCTCCTTGGCTTCATGCGGCGCGGCACCGAACTTCGACGCGAGGCTCAGCTTCGAATGCTCGGACGACACGCGCAGCCGGACGCACAGCGTCAGATCGGTGGCTTCGCGGGTGGCGCGCACGACCTTGTCCAGCTCTTCCAGGCTGTCGAGGCTGAAGGTGCGGACGCCGTGCGTGAAATACGCCTCGGCGATCGCTTCCTCGGCCTTGACCGGGTGCATGAAGCACAGGGTCGCCTCAGGCAGCGTCCGCGCGACCAGGCGCACTTCGGCGATCGACGCCACGTCGTAATGCGTGATGCCATTGTCCCACAGGATCTGCAGGAGTTCGGGAGATGGATTCGCCTTCACCGCATACATCGAGCGGCCCGGGAACTTCTCGACGAAGAACCGAGCGGCGCGCGCAGCAGCGTGCGGACGAACGAGCGTGACCGGATTGACCGGGCGCCCCTTAGCGATGTCGATGCCGCCCCCGATGAAGGGAGTGTCGGCGGTCGAATGGGCTTTCGCTAACCCCAGCGCGATATGATGCTTGACCAATTCAAGGGACCTCCAATGTCCTGAGACAAATTACGAAAACACTGCCTTGCGGTTGGAAGTCCCATGGGGCAGCGGAAGCGCGATTTAGGGGCGCACGCCCCCCATGTAAATAGCATCTGCACCACAGGAGACGACGTGTGACGATTTTGCGACAGCCGACACGGGCCGGGGTCCGTGACGCGGCAGAGAAGATCGCGCGCATCCTGCCGCCGACGCCGCTGTTCGTGGCCGAAATCCGGGGAATAGCGGTCGCGTTCAAGGCGGAATCGCTGCAACCGGTCGGCGCGTTCAAGATTCGCGGCGCCTGGCATCGGCTGACCGCGATTCCCGATCAGATCCGCGCGCGCGGCGTCGTCGCCTTCTCGTCGGGCAATCATGCGCAGGGCGTGGCGTGGGCGGCGCGGCGACTCGGTATCGCCGCGACGATCGTCATGCCGTCGGACGCCCCGCGGACGAAGCGCGACGCGACGCTGGCGCTCGGTGCGGAGGTCGTCGCCTATGACCGCGCGACCGAAAGCCGCGAGGCGATCGCCGCACGGCTCGCCAAGGCGCGCGGCGCGACTTTGGTGCCGAGCTTCGACGACCCGTGGATCATCGAGGGGCAGGGCAGCGCGGGGATCGAGGCGCACGCCCAGATGGCGGCGCTCGGCCTGGGGTCGCCCAGCCGCATCGTCGTCCCGTGCGGCGGCGGCGGGCTTGCGGCGGGGGTCGCGCTAGCGGTCAAGGACGCGGCGATCACCGTGGTCGAGCCCGAGGGGTGGGACGACATGCGGCGGTCGCTCGAAGCGTCGTGGATCGAGCCGGTCGGGCCGAACCCGCCGCCGACCGCGTGCGATTCGCTCCAGACGCAGCGCGTGTCGCCGCTGACCTTCGACGTGCTGTCGCGGCGCGATGCGACCGGCGTCGCGGTCAGCGAGGCGGAGACCGCGGCGGCGCAGCGCTGGGCGGCGGAGCGGTTGCGGCTGGTGATCGAACCCGGCGGCGCGGTCGCGCTCGCGGCGCTGCTTGCAGGCAAGGTGCATCCCGAACCCGGGCTGCTCGTCATCCTGTCAGGCGGCAATGTCGACCGCGCCGCCTATGCCGCGGTGCTGGCAGCATGACCGCCGCATTGACCGCCATCGCCGCCGCCGCGCCCGCCATCGCCATGCTCGGCATGTTCGCCTGCCTGATCGGCGGCATCACGCTGATCGTGAAGAACCGCGATCGCCGAAAGGGCATACTCATGCTGGTAATGGCCGCAGTCCTGCTAGCCAACGTAGCAATCTGGACCCTCTAACCCCTCTCCCCCCGGGGAGAGGGAGGGGCCCGCCGCGCAGCGGCGGGAGGGTGAGGGCACGTCGTGAAGCGCAACGCTCCCCCAAC
>NZ_LMKZ01000018.1:913771-954786 GCF_001422525.1 Sphingomonas sp. Leaf30
CCCGAGGGGAGAAGGGCAGAGGATCACCGAATGGGGCTGTTAGGATCCAGCCGCATGTCGAGATACTTGTCCACCGACCCCATCAGCTCGGGCATCTCGTGCTCGAAGAAGTGGTTCGCCTTCGGGATCGTGTCGTGATGGATGGTGATGTGCTTCTGCGTGCGCAGCTTGTCGACCAGCTTCTGCGTCGCACCCGGCGTCGCGACCTCGTCGCCCTCGCCCTGGATGATGATCCCGCTCGACGGGCAGGGGGCGAGGAAGGTGAAGTCGTACAGGTTCGCCGGCGGCGCGATCGAAATGAACCCGCGGATCTCGGGCCGGCGCATCAGCAGCTGCATGCCGATCCACGCGCCGAAGCTGACGCCTGCGATCCACGTCGTCTGCGCCTCGGGATGGAAGCTCTGCACCCAGTCGAGCGCGCTCGCCGCATCGGAGAGCTCGCCGACGCCGTTGTCGAACACGCCCTGGCTCTTGCCGACCCCGCGGAAGTTGAAGCGGAGCGTCGCAAAGCCGCGCCGCTGGAAGGTCTTGTAGAGCTGCTGCACGATCGCGTTGTTCATCGTGCCGCCCGCAGACGGGTGCGGGTGGAGGATCATCGCAACGGGCGCGCGCGGGCGCGGACCCGGCGCAAAACGACCTTCGAGACGGCCTTCGGGACCGGGAAAAATGACTTCTGGCATGGGCACTCGCGAGCTGGGATACGCACTCGGGTGGAGTGCCGGACGATGCGCGCTATATAGGTAATGCACCCCTTTTCGCAATTGGAACCGACCCTGTCCCGTAACGAACCCCGCATCTACCTCGATCACGCCGCCACCACGCCGATGCGTCCGGAGGCCGTCGCGGCGGTGATGGAGGGCATGGCGCGCTGGGCGAACCCGTCCTCGCCGCACGCCGAGGGGCGCGCGGCACGCGCGGCGCTGGAGGATGCGCGGCGCCGGATCGCGCAGGCGCTCGGCTGGCCGCACCACGTGATCCTGACCAGCGGCGCGAGCGAATCCGCAAGCCTCGCGCTGCGCGGCCGGCCGGGCATCGGCGTCGCGGCGGTCGAGCATGACGCGGTCCTGCGCGCGGCGGACCGCCCGGTCATGCTGGATGTCGATGCGGGCGGCATCGTCTCGCCGCTAAGGACTCCCGCTCTCGCATCCTCCCCCCTCCCGTTCGTTTCGAGCGAAGTCGAGAAACACCTCCTAGGCGCAGGTCTCTCGACTTCGCTCGAGACGAACGGGGAGCGCGCGCCCATGATCACGCTCCAGTCCGCCAACAGCGAAACCGGCGTTCTCCAGCCCGCGGCCGCCACCCCCCGCATCGCCGACTGCGCGCAGACCGCCGGCAAGCTCCCGCTCCCCGACGCCGACATGATCATCGTCTCCGCGCACAAGCTCGGCGGCCCGCCCGGGATCGGCGCGCTGCTCGTCCGCGACCTCGGCCTGCTCGATCCGACCGGCGGGCAGGAGCGCGGCTATCGCGGGGGCACCGAGAATCTCCCCGGCGCGCTCGGATTCGCCGCCGCACTCGAAGCCCCGCGCGACTGGTTCGCGCCTCTTGCCGGGCTGCGCGCCGAACTCGACACCGCGATCCTCGCACATGGGGGCGAGATCGTCGCGCAGGCCAGCCCCCGCATCCCGACCATCGCCTCCTACCGGATGCCCGGCGTCGGCGCGGCGGCGCAGCTGATCCGCCTCGACATGGCCGGGTTCGCGGTCTCGGCGGGCAGCGCCTGTTCGTCGGGCAGCATGCGGCCGAGCCATGTCCTCGCCGCGATGGGCTATCCCGCCGACGCCGCCGCGCAGGTCGTCCGCGTCAGCTTCGGCTGGACCACCACCGCCGACGACGTCGCGCGCTTCGCCGAGGCCTGGACGCGCATCGCCCGCGACATCAGGGCGGCCGCATGAGCTATCTCGACTACCAGGCGACCACCCCGCTCGCGCCCGAGGCGCTCGCCGCGATGCTCCCCTGGCTCGAATCGCAGCACGCCAACCCGCATTCCCCCCACCGCGAAGGCCGCCGCGCGAAGGCCGCCGTCGAGTTCGCGCGCGATCAGGTCGCGGCGCTGCTCCCCCCCGGCGGCCGCGTCGCCTTCACCAGCGGCGCGACCGAGGCGCTCAACTGGGCGATCAAGGGCACCATCGGGCCGATCACGACGCTCGCCACCGAACACGCCGCCGTGCTCGACACCGCGGCGGCGGAAGCGGCGCAGGGGCGCGACGTGACGATCCTGCCGGTCGGCGCAGACGGCATCGTCGATCCCGATGCCGTCGCCCGCACGGGTCTGGTCGCCGCGATGCTCGTCAACAACGAGATCGGCGTGATCCAGCCGATCGCCGCGCTCGCCGATGCCGCGCACGCCGCCGGCGCGCTGCTGCTCTGCGACGCGGTGCAAGGCTATGGCCGCGTCGCGATTCCCGACACCGTCGACCTGATCGCGATCTCCGCGCACAAGATCCACGGCCCCAAGGGCATCGGCGCGCTGTGGATCCGCGACGGCGTCACGCTCGCCCCGCTCATGCACGGCGGCGGGCAGGAGGCGCCCGGCCGTTCGGGCACGCTGTCGCCCGCCCTGTGCGCCGGCTTCGGCGTCGCCGCGCAGCTGATGGCTGACCGCAAGGATCAGGACGCCGCGCATGTCGAGCGCCTCTGGGGGCTCGCCCGCGATCGGCTCGGCCCCGGCTGGACGATCAACGGCGCCACCGACCCGCGCTATCACGGCAATCTCAACGTGCGGCGCGAGGGGCTCGACGTGAACCGGCTGATGTCCGACCTGCGCGACATCGCCTTTTCCGCGGGCTCCGCCTGTGCGAGCGGGTCGGGGCGGTCGAGCCATGTGCTCCGCGCGATCGGCCTGAGCGAGACCCAGGCGCGGTCGAGCATCCGCCTCGGCTTCGGCCGCTACACCACCGAAACAGACCTCGCCGCCGCGATCGACGCGATCGCGGCCGCCGCGGAAGGGCAATGGCCATGATCGTCCGCTTCCCATGATCGTCCACTTCATCGCCCGCGACGGCAGCATCCGCAGCGTCGCCGCCACCCCCGGCGACCGCTTGCTCGACGCCGCCCAGGCGGACGGCCAGCCGCTCGAGGGCACGTGCGAGGGCCAGCTTGCCTGCGCGACCTGCCATGTCATCGTCGACGCCGCCGATGTCGCCCGGTTGACGCCGGCGAGCGCGGACGAGGAGGACATGCTCGATCTCGCCCCCGGCGCGACCCGGACCAGCCGTCTCGCCTGCCAGATCCGCCTGACCGAGGCGCTCGACGGACTGACGGTGCGCATCCCCGGCTGACCGACCGGGCGAACCTTACAGAATGACAACGGCCGGTTCAGCGTCGAGCCACGGCGGTTCGGCGATCAAGCCTCCACCGCCCCAGTATACGGGGCATTGATACAGCCCCGCTGCCCGGGGCTCGAGTGGAGTAGCTCTCATGAGGATCATCGCTTTCTTCGCCGCTGGCGCCCTGGCCGCCGGTACCCTGGTTGCCGCGGCCCCCGCGGACGCACAGCGTTACGGCTGGGACGGGCCGCGCGGTGGCGGGCATCATGACCGCGGCTGGCATGGCCCGCGCCACCGCTATGACGGCTATCGGGATGGCGGTTACCGGGGTGGCTACCGGGGCGGCTACCGGGATGGATATCGCGGCGGCTATCGCGGGCACCACGGCGGCTATCGCGCGCATTACGGCTATGGCGGGCCGCGTGGCTATGGCCGGTCACGCGTCGTGTGCCGGATCCAGCGCGGCTATTACGGCCCGGTTCGCCGCTGTTTCCGTCGTTGATACGGAACCGTAATGAGGCGGGGCGAGTTTGCTAACATAGGTTATGGGATTCACGCGAATCCAGACCGCTCAGGAGACTTTCCATGAAGTTGTTTACCCTCGCCGCCGCCGGTCTCGTTGCGCTCACCGGCCTCGCGCCCGTCGGCTTCGCCGCCGAGGCATCCGCACAGCGCACCGTCGTCCATGAGCGGACCGTCGTCCGTCACAACGACAACCGCCCCGGCGTCCGTCATCGTACGCGCACGCGTCAGGTCTGCCGCAACGTGGTCCGCAACCATCATCGCCAGCGCGTCTGCCGCACGGTCCGCGTCAACCGCTAAGAACGGGCCTTCCCCCGGGTCAGGCTGTAAAGCGGCTTGATCATCCCGTCCGACCCCGCCATATGCGCAGCGGGAGTCGGGCGGACGGGGTCGTCGCCAACTTGGTCAGATCCGGAAGGAAGCAGCCACAACGATTTCGCCCCGGGTCGTCCCGGCTCCCACCGCGAACATTTGCAAGCAAATGTGAGCGCGGCCGGCGGCGCACAGCGCCGACTGACGACACGGCGTCGCCGTGGCGCCCCTACATTCCGACCAAGCCCCTGATCCCAAACAGCTTTCGCAAAAGCGTTCCCGAAACGTTCCATTTCGCTGTAAAATCGTCCGCGATTGTGGTAGGCCAAGCAATGGCCCAGACCGCTCCCAGTTCCGGACCCCGACGCGCCATCCCGAACGGTCGCTCCCCAATCTCGCGCTGTACCGCGGCGACGCCCGATGTCGACCCGACGCCCAATGTTGAATCGCGCTATCGTCTCAACATTCGCAACATTCGCGGTCCCGGCCATGCCCTTCGACACCGGACCCGACAGCCGCTATGACGACCGCAATGTCAGATTCCTTCGACCTGGGCGAACCGCCGCAGCCGGCTGCTAAGGCGGATGTCGCGTACCGCGTGCTCGCGCGCAAATACCGCCCGCAGACCTTTTCCGAGCTCATCGGGCAGGACGCGATGGTCCAGACGCTCGGCAACGCGATCAAGCGCGACCGGCTGGCGCATGCGTTCCTGATGACCGGGGTTCGCGGGGTCGGCAAGACGTCGACCGCGCGCCTGATTGCCAAGGCACTCAACTGCATCGGTCCGGACGGGCAGGGCGGTCCGACGATCGACCCGTGCGGCGTCTGCGAACCCTGCCGCGCGATCGCCGAGGGCCGCCATATCGACGTGATCGAGATGGACGCCGCGAGCCATACCGGCGTCGACGACGTCCGCGAGATCATCGACGCGTCGCGCTATTCGGCGGTCACCGCGCGCTTCAAGATCTACATCATCGACGAAGTCCACATGCTGTCGAAGAACGCGTTCAACGCGCTTCTGAAGACGCTGGAGGAACCGCCCGCGCATGTGAAGTTCCTGTTCGCGACGACCGAAGTGAACAAGGTGCCGGTGACGGTCCTGTCGCGCTGCCAGCGTTTTGACCTGCGCCGCATCTCGGCGGAACAGCTCGCCGGGCATTTCGCCTGGGTGTCGGAGCAGGAGGGCGTCGTCGCCGAGCCCGAGGCGCTGATGCTGATCGCACGCGCCGCCGAAGGCTCGGCACGCGACGGCCTGTCGATCCTCGACCAGGCGATCGCGCATGCCGGGCTCGAAGGTGGCGGCGTCACCGCGGACGCGGTGCGGCAGATGCTCGGCCTGTCCGATCGCGGCGCGGTGCGCGACCTGCTCGCCCTGATCCTGGCGGGTGACGGGGCGGGGGCGCTCGCCTCGCTGCGGCGGCAATATGATTATGGCGTCGATCCGCTGTCGGTGCTGCGGTCGCTGCTCGAAACGGTCCACGGCATCACGCTGACCAAGGTCGGGACGCCGGCCGACGCCGCGCAGCCGGCGGAGGAGCGCGCCGCGCGCGAGGACTGGGCGGCCAACCTGTCCTACCCCGCGCTGCACCGCCTCTGGCAGCTGTTCCTCAAGGGCCATGACGAGGTCGCCAAGGCAGTCCTGCCGATCGAGGCGGCGGAAATGGCGCTGCTGCGGACGATCTACGCATCGACGCTGCCCGATCCCGGTGAACTCGCGCGGCAGCTCGCCGGCGCTCCGCCACCCGCAACCGCGGCCGCTGCATCGACACAGGCGCCGGCGCCCGCTCCCGCATCCTCCGGCGAGGCCCCGCCCTGGGCCGGGGCGGGCGCGTCCGCTGCACCGGCACCCGTCGACACCGGACCGATCCTGCCGCCCACCTTCGCGGCTCTGGTCGATCTGCTCGACGACTCGGGCGGGCTGGCGATCGCCGCGCGACTGCGCCACGGCGCGCGGATCGTCTCCTATGCGCCGCCCGAATTCGCGCTCAGCGGCAGCCGGCCGGTCTCGGCCGACACGCTGGCCGAACTGGGCACGCTGCTGAAGTCGGTCACGCGGACTGCCTGGAAGGTGTCGATCGTCGACGCGCCGGGCGAACCGACGCTGCGCGAGGCGCAGGACGCCGCCGACGAGGCGGTCAAGCAGGCCATTCTCGAATCCCCCATCATGAAGGCCGCGGTGGCAGCGTTTCCCGACGCCAAGCTTGAATCGTGGCCGGGTCAAAGGAGCAACGCATGAAGAATATCGACGAAATCCTCGCCATGGCGCAGAACGTCCAGACCGAGCTCGAAAAGGCGCAGGCCAATCTCGACACGATCGAGGTCGAGGGCGCGTCGGGCGGCGGGCTGGTCAAGGTCAAGGCGTCCGCCAAGGGCCGGATCATCGGCATCGCGATCGACGATTCGCTGATGCAGGTCGGCGAGAAGCAGATGCTCGAGGATCTGCTGACCGCCGCCTTCAACGATGCCCGCGCCAAGGCCGATGCGGTCTCGGGTACCGAAATGTCCAAGATGACCAGCGGCCTGCAGCTCCCGCCGGGCTTCAAGCTGCCGTTCTGATCTGCCGGGTGCGGCGGCTGCCGGCCCCTAGCGGAGGCAGCCGTCGAGCCCCTGGGTGCGGACCGTCGAGACGCGGCGCGACAGCGTGTTGCCGTGGCGGCGGACGAAACCGCGCGGCGCGATCGCCGCCCGCTTCTTCGGCAGCGGCAACACCGCGGCGATCCGTCCCGCCTCGGTCGCCGACAGCCGCGACGCATCATGGTTGAAATACCGGATCGCCCCGGCATTGGCGCCATAGGTGCCGATCCCGGTCTCGGCGATGTTGAGATACACCTCCATGATCCGCCGCTTCGGCCACAGCGTCTCGATCAGGACGGTGAAATACGCCTCGAACGCCTTGCGGACATAGCCGCCGCCCTGGAACAGGAACGCGTTCTTCGCGGTCTGCTGGCTGATCGTCGATCCACCACGGATCCGCCCGCCCTGCGCATTGCGCGCCGCAGCCCCGGCGATCGCCTTGAAGTCGAAGCCGCTGTGCGAACAGAACCCCGAATCCTCGCCCGCAATCGCGGCGCGCGCCATGTCGGGATCCATCTCCGACAACGGCATCCAGTCCTTCGTCACCGTATGCCCGGACAGCAGGTCGCCCATCATCGTGAAGGTGAAGGGCGGCGGGACGAACCGGTACAGGCCGACCCAGGCGACCGTCACGACGACGAAGACGAACGCGAATTTGACGAGGATGCGGATAAGGCCCATCGCCGCTCCTTATGCGATCGCCGCGCCCCCGCCAATGATCGCCCGCGCCGCCGCGACGCCGGTTTCATATGCGCCGTGCGCCGTAGAGAAATCCTCACGGTGACAGGCCTCGCCGGCGAAGAAGATCCGGCCGTCGACCGGCGCGGCGAGTATCGCGCGCTGGCCCGCGCACCCGATCCGCGCATGGCTATAGCTGCCACCGATCCAAGGTTCTTGGCGCCAGCGGGTTGCGACAAGCGGCGTGAAGCGGCGGCGCCAGTCGCTGCCGAGCAGGGCGACCAGCTCATCGATCGCGAACGCCGCGGCGTCGCCATCCTCCAGCATCTCCGCGCAGTCGCCGCCGAAGAAGCTTTCGACGATCGGCCAGCCGAACGGCGACAGGCGGTGGCTGGCGGTGCACGCAGCATAGGGGTTGCCGACGAGATGCGCATTCGCCGGCCATTCCGGGCGATCGACATGCAGGAACACCTTGTCCGCCAGACCGAGTGGGAGGTCTGCGGCGGCGGCATGCTTGTCAGGCAAGGGCGGGTCGAACCTGATCTGCGATCGGGCAAGCACGGTGGTAGGCACGCAGACGATGACATGATCCGCGTCGATCATCCCGGACGGCGTGTCCAGCCTGATCCGCCGACCGCCATGGTCGATACGGGTGACCGGCGTGGAGAGGCGGATCGGAAGACCGGCGGCGTGGCTGGTGACCAGCGTGCCATAGCCTTGCTTCACGGTCCAATTATCGTCCGATGCAGCATTTTCATACGCCGCCCAGTCATGGAGCGAAACCTGCGACAGGTTGGCGCCATTGGCATAGCCGGAGATCGCGTCGATCGTCGGCCGCCAGGGATCGTGAGCGTCGACAAAGTCGGACAGCGGGCAGTCGGGACCGTCGAGCGCCGCCAGTGCGCGGGCGTTCCAGTCCTGATAGGCGATGGACGAAGACGCCTGATCTGCGGGCGAAAAACCCAGGTCCCGCCATTGAGTGCGCCAGTTCGCGTCCGACCGGTCGACGAGAAAACCCGAAGCTTCCGCAATGCCAGTCCACGGATTGCGCCGCGCGGAGTGGAGCCATCCACAGCCCGCATCTAAGCGAGACCCCGCAAGGGCGACATTCGCGTCTAGTTTATCGCGTTCGCTGCTTAATAAGTCGTCTACCGAAAGACTATGTGCGCGACCACCAAGGCGATCGTTCGCCTCGACCATTAAAACGTCTTGTGCGGCGTCGTGCAGCGTTCGCGCCGCCGCGATACCTGCCGCACCGCCGCCAATGACGACGGTGCGCATAACGTCAAGCGGCGAGCAGACGCTTTTCGCCGGCAATGCGCATCATCGCCTTTTGCAGCTTCTCGAACGCGCGTACCTCGATCTGACGGACGCGTTCGCGCGATACGCCATAGACCTGCGACAATTCTTCGAGCGTCTTGGGATCGTCGGTCAGGCGGCGTTCGGTGAGGATATGCTGCTCGCGATCGTTCAGGTCGTCCATCGCGGAGACCAGCATCGAATGACGGACATCGGCCTCCTGTGCGTCGGCGACGATCTTGTCCTGGAGCGGTGCGTCGTCCTGCAGCCAATCCTGCCACTGGCCTTCGCCGTCCTCGCGCATCGGCACGTTGAGCGAGGTGTCACCACCCATCGCCATGCGGCGGTTCATGCTGACGACGTCAGTCTCGGCGACACCGAGATCGGTCGCGATCTTCGTCACGTGCTCAGGGCGCAGATCACCGTCCTCGAATGCATCGAGGCGGCTCTTCATCCGGCGCAGATTAAAGAACAGCTTTTTCTGCGCTGCGGTGGTGCCCATCTTCACAAGCGACCAGCTGCGCAGGATATATTCCTGGATCGACGCGCGGATCCACCACATCGCATAGGTCGCGAGGCGGAAGCCGCGCTCCGGCTCGAATTTTTTCACGCCCTGCATCAGGCCGATATTGCCCTCCGAGATCAACTCGGACGTGGGCAGGCCGTAACCACGATAGCCCATGGCGATCTTCGCCACGAGACGGAGATGCGACGTCACCAGCTGCGCCGCAGCATCGGTGTCGCCATGCTCCTGGAACCGCTTGGCGAGCATATATTCCTGCTCGGGTTGCAGGATGGGAAATTTCTTGATCTCGGCGAGATAGCGATTGAGACCCGCCTCGCTGCCGAGCGCAGGTATCGTCGCTGGAACGTTGGAGCGGGCTGCCATGGTAGTCTTCCCTTTCTACGAAACCATACCGCACTGCGGCAGGGTCCGATATCTATACGTGAAGCTCGCTGAACAGTTCCTGCATGTCCGTAGGCATCCTGCTTTCGAACGCCAAAGCGTTACTATTTATAGGATGGATGAACCCGAGATACGCGGCGTGCAAGGCCTGACGGCGGAAACCAAGCGTTTCGAGCAGCGTCTTCTGACCGGGCCGGTTTCTACCGTAGACCGGGTCGCCGAGCAAGGCGTGCCCGATCGAGGCCATGTGGACGCGCACCTGATGCGTGCGACCCGTTTCGAGCCGGCACTCGACCAGCGCGGCATCGCGAAGCGGCTGCAGCGTCGTGAAATGCGTGACGGCGCGTTTGCCGCCCTGGACGATGGCGATCTTCTTCCGGTTTTGCGGACTGCGCGCCAGCGGGGCATCGACGGTCCCTGAGGAAGGGCGCGGGATCCCGCCGACGATCGCGCGGTAACGACGGTCGATGCTGTGATCGTGGAACTGCTTGGCCAGTCCCTCGTGCGCGCGGTCGCTCTTCGCGGCGATCATCAACCCGGAGGTATCCTTGTCGATCCGGTGGACGATGCCCGGACGCGCGACCCCACCGATCCCCGACAGATTGCCCGCGCAATGGTGAAGCAGCGCGTTGACGAGCGTGCCGTCGAAATTACCTGCTGCAGGATGCACGACCAGACCCGCCTGCTTGTCGACGACGATCAGATGCTCGTCTTCATAGGCGATGACGAGCGGGATGTCCTGCGCCTCGTTATGCAGCGGCGTCGGTGGCGGCACGGCGATCGCGAAGGTCTGACCGGCAGACGCCTTTTTCGACGAATCACGCCAGGGCTGGCCTGCCTGCGATACCGCGCCAGCGGCGATCAACGTCTTCAGACGTTCGCGCGACATCGTCGGGACGGCATCCGCGAGCGCGCGGTCCAGACGCCATCCATCGGCCGCCGCGGCGATTCTCGCTTCAATCGTGGCAACCCCCCGGTCCATGCGATAGCGATGTGGCGATGAGCGTTACGATTTCAAGCGGCGTCCTCGATCGGATCCTTGCACGGGCGGCGGCATCGCCGGCGAAGGAGGTTTGCGGACTGCTGTTCGGTACGCCGGATGCCATCGCGATGGCAGAGCCTTGCGAAAATGTCGCGGACCATCCCGCCCACAGCTTCGAAATCGATCCTGCAGCGCTGCTGGCCGCGCATCGTCGCGCGCGCCACGGCGGCCCAGCGGTCATCGGCCATTATCACTCGCATCCCACGGGCAACCCCGTGCCGTCGCCGCGCGACGCCGCGCAGACGATGGGCGACGGAGCGATCTGGCTGATCATCGGCGGCGGCCAAGCCCGCGCTTGGCGGTCTCACGCCCCCGGTGCATTTGCCGAGGTTGCCATTGTGCTGATTTGACGTGATCCGCCGAGCATAGAGCGCGAAGCGCCAACGATGCGCCTTGCCGCTTGCCAGCCAATCGTGGCGAGGTCAGAACGGCACATGTTTTCGAGAGGATATTCATGACTGTCAGCCCGGTCGATTTTGCCAGCCTGTTGTGTTCGCGTCTGTGTCACGACCTGCTGTCGCCGGTCGGCGCGCTCAACAACGGGCTTGAACTGCTGGCAGACGAAACCGATCCGGCAATGCGTGCGCGGTGCATGGAGCTGCTGGCGGACAGCGCACGCGCATCGGCGAGCAAGCTGAAATTCTTTCGTCTGGCCTTCGGTGCTGCGGGGGGCTTCGGCGAGGAGGTCGCAACCCGCGAGGCCAAGTCCGCGATCGAAGGGCTGATCGCCGAGAACAAGCGGATCGAGCTCGCCTGGCTCGTGGACGAGGAAACGATGCCCAAGGCGGCGATCAAGGTCCTGCTCAACCTGGTGCTGATCGGCAGCGAATCGCTGGTGCGCGGCGGCCGGATGGAGATAGGCGGCGAGGACAATGCCGGCCATCTCGAGGTGGTCGTGAAGGTCGAGGGGCCGCGGCTCGTCCTGGACCCCGAAATTCGTCGAACGCTGGTCGACGGTCCTGGCGATACTGCGGTAACGCCGCGCGCGGCCGCCGCTTATATGGTGCACACGCTCGTCGCCGAGAGCGGGGGCAGCATGCAGATCTTTGAACCGTCCGACGGCGTCATGATCTTCGGTGCGGTGTTCAACGCGCGATAACTTGGCTGGATACGGTGGTGCGGTGGGGGAGGAGCGATCCTAACGCGGCCTTAACCCCTGTTCGTCATGACGGGCCCGACGCACGCGTTCCGGGGCCCGCATGGACGATCTTCTACAGGAATTTATAGCCGAGACGCGCGAGACGCTGGAGGCGCTGTCGGGCGAGATTGTCGCCTGGGAGGCGGCGCCGACGGATCGCGCGCGGCTCGACGCAATCTTCCGCTTCGTTCACACGGTGAAGGGCAGCTGCGGGTTTCTCGACATCCCCCGGCTGGCCCGGCTGAGCCATGCCGCTGAAGACGTGCTTGCGGCGGTTCGGGACAACAAGCGCGTGCCCGACACCGCGCTGGTGAATGCCGTGCTCGCGATCGTCGACCGGATCGGCGAGATCGTCGAGGCGATCGATGCCGGCGCGGCGCTGGATGATGCAAGCGAGGAACTGCTGATCACGGCGCTGGCGGAGGACGCCACGCCGGCGGCCGTGCCCGTGCATGTCGCAACCGTGCGGGCCAGCAGCCGCAGTGTCCGTCTGAACGTCGATCTGCTCGACCGGATGATGAGCGGCATGTCCGACATGGTGCTCGCGCGCAACGAACTGGCGCGGCGATTGCGAGATAACGTCAGCGATCCGCATGTTGATGCTGCGCTCGAACGGCTCTCGCTGACCGTCGCCGACATGCGAGACACGGTGACGCGGACCCGGATGCAGAAGATCGATGCGCTGTTCTCGGCGCTGCCGCGCATGGTCCGCGATACCAGCGCGGAACTGGGCAAGGCGGTCAACCTGGTGATCGAGGGCTCTGACGTCGAGCTCGACCGCGAGCTGATCGAGCTGATTCGCGATCCGCTGGCACATATCATCCGCAACGCCGTCGATCACGGGATCGAGTCGCCGGCCGACCGTCTGGCCGCGGGCAAGCCCGCGACGGGGCGACTCGTCGTGTCCGCACGCCAGTCGGGCAACCAGATCCTCATCGAGATCAGCGACGACGGACGTGGCATCGACGTTGCGCGGATCGTCAGCAAGGCCAAGGACCAGGCCCTGCGTACCGAAGCGCAGATCGGCGCGATGGATGAGGACGCAAAACTCGATCTCGTGTTCGAAGCGGGACTGTCGAGCCGCGACACGGTCACGACAGTCTCTGGACGCGGCGTCGGTATGGATGTCGTGCGCGCCAATATCGAGCATATCGGCGGGCGCATCGCGCTGTGCAACATGCCCGGCCGCGGGCTTCGGATCGTCATTCACGTGCCGCTGACGCTGTCGATCCTGTCGACGATCATCGTCAGCGTGGGGACGCAGCGTTTCGCGCTGGCGCGGCAGTCGATCGAGGAGATCGTCAGGGTCCGTGGAACGCAGGTGCGGATCGACACGATCGGAGATGCATCTGCCGTCGCGGTCAGGGGACGGCGGATGCCGCTGGTCTCGTTGGCCGCGCTGTTCGGGCTGGGCGACCATGACCCGGGCACGCTCGTGATCGTGTCGACCCGCGAAGGCGACTATGCGCTCGGCGTCGACGATGTGCTCGACGCGGAGGAACTGGTCGTCAAACCGGCCTCGCCGCACGTGATGGCGACCGGCGTCTATGCCGGCCAGACGCTGCCCGACAGTGGCCTGCCGATGCTGCTGCTCGACGGAGCGGGGATCGCGCATGTCGCGGGGCTGCGGTTTTCCGCTCTGGCGGTCGCGCACGACGAGGCGGCGGCGGACAGCGTTGCCGGCGTACAGGCACTGCTGTTCGACGATCTGGACGGCAAGCGCCGCGTGATCGCGCTGGCGGTGATCGACCGGGTCGAACCGGTGGCGACGTCGGCAATCAGCTTTACGGCGGGCGCGCTGCGTCTTGCGATCGGCGGGGCGATCGTGCCGTTGCATTCGGTCGGCACGATTGGCGATCGCGAAGAAGTCGCGGTACTCCGTCTGACCGATGGCGACAGCGAGATGGCCTATGCGATCGCGGAGGCGATCGAGATCGTCGAATTGCCGCCCGAAATGGCGCCGGCTAATGGCGGCGGGCCGATCGCGGGGGTCGTGATCATCGGCGGTGAGCAGGTCGAACTGATCGATCCGCACGCGCTGTTCGCGGGCGAGCCGGTCCGGCGCGCCTCGCGCCCGGTCTGCCTGTTGCAGAGCGACAGCAGCGGGTGGATGGAGACGTTCCTCAAACCCGCGCTCGAGGCGTCGGGCTATCGGTGTGTGACACGCCTTGCCGCGGGCGAGACACCTGCGGTCGCGCTAGCGATGGAGGATGGACCGGTCGAGGCGGTCGCCGCTCCGATCGTCACGCTGCGCCGTAATCGGGAGGGTACAGGTGCGCAGGACCACAGCATCTATCGCTATGACCGTCCGGCGCTGATCGAGGAACTCGCGCGGCGGGTCGCGGCGCAGGCCGGCGCGCAACAAGAGGATTCAGCACCGTATATTCGCGCCGTGACGAGTGGGGGAGCGCGCTGATGGAATTGTTTCTGATCGCGCATATCGCCGGGCGCGGCGTCGCGATTCCGGCAGAGCAGGTCGGCTCGGTCGTCGATATCGGTGATGTCGTCGCGGTGCCGCAGGCGGAGGCGGCGATCCGTGGGCTGACCGCGCTTCGCAGCCGGGTCGTGACGGTGATCGACACCGGCACCGCGCTGGGGCTCGCGCCGACGCCCGAAACTGCCAGGCGGGCAGTCATCACGCAGGTCGACGGGCATGACTATGCGATCCTGGTCGACTCGCTTGAGGATGTCGCGCCGTTCGAGCGGCTGCCGCTGTCGTCGGGACTGGCGCTCAACCACGGCTGGGCGGCGGCGGCGTCGGGGCTGGTCGATCGCGATGGCGAGCCGATGCTGGTGCTAGACCTGACCGCAGTCGTGCCGTCGTCCTTGCCCGCGCTCGTCGCCTGAACAGCGGCCAACTCGCGCGCACTTAACCCGGTGCTTACGCTTTGCCGGCTAAGGCGGGCGCCATGATCACCCCGGAAGGCTTTCCATGAAGACCTGTCTTGTCGTTGATGATTCGAAGGTGATCCGCAAGGTCGCGCGTCACATCCTCGAAACGCTTGATTTTACCGTTCGCGAGGCATGTGACGGCCAGGAGGCGCTCCAGTGCTGTCTGGAGTCGGTTCCGGACGTCATCCTGCTCGACTGGAACATGCCCGTCATGAGCGGCATGGATTTCCTGCGAGCGCTGCGCGACAGCGATATCACGCAGCGTCCCAAGGTCGTCTTCTGCACGACCGAGAACGGGATGGCCTATATCCGCGCGGCGATCGAGGCGGGCGCCGACGAATATGTCATGAAGCCGTTCGACCGCGAAACCCTCGCATCGAAATTGCAAATCGTCGGCATGGCCTGAGCGGGTCTTACGACGCCGTGGCCGCCTCGCTGCCCCTTCCACCGCTGCCGCGGTCGCCATTGTCCGCCGTCGCGCGTGTCCTGATCGTCGATGATTCGGTGGTCGCCCGCGCGGTGATGGCGCGGCTGATCGACGCGAGCGCGCAGTTTACCGTCGTCGGTGCGGTCGCCAATGCGGGAGCCGCACTCGAGTTCCTGCGCTCTGCCGAGGTCGATTTCATCCTGCTCGATATCGAAATGCCGGGGGTCGATGGGCTGACCGCGCTGCCGGACCTGATTGCCGCGGGACAGGGTGCCAAGATCCTGATCGTCTCCTCCTCAGCCGATGAGGGCGGTGCGGCCGCGGTCCAGGCGCTCGCGCTCGGGGCGGCGGAAACGTTGGTGAAGCCGGGCGCCAGCGGCATGTCTGGCCGCTTTGCAACCGCACTGGTCGAAAAGCTCGAACGCCTGTGCGAAGCCCCGACCGCGATTGTGCCTACCCGCGCGTCGGGACTGAGAAGCGCGCGCAACGTCACGGCCGCGCTTGAGCCGCTGTGCGGCCGGGGTGCTGCGGATCAGGGCCGTTCCGTCGCGGCCGGCGACGCCTATGACATCGTCGCGATCGGTGCATCGACCGGCGGGATCCACGCGCTGAGCCAGTTGCTGCGTGAGTTGCCCGCCACGTTCCAGCTGCCGATCCTGATCACGCAACATTTGCCCGCGTCGTTCATGCCGTATTTCGCGGCACAACTCACGGTCCTGTCCGGCCGGCCGTGCGACGTCGCGACCGACCGCCTGCGGATCCGCCCCGGCCGCCTGTTCATCGCCCCCGGCGACGCCCACATGACCTGCGTGCGGCTGAGCGATGGCGGTGCCGCGATCCGCCTCAGGCAGGGCGTCGTCGGCAGCGGTTGCCTGCCCTCGGTCGATCCGATGCTGGGATCGGTCGCCCAAGTCTTTGGCGCGCGCGCGCTGGCTATCATGCTGAGCGGCATGGGCCGCGACGGTGCGGAGGGGGCCCGACAGGTCCACGACGCCGGCGGCAGCGTGGTCGCTCAGGATCAGACGACGTCGGTCGTCTGGGGCATGCCGGGCGCAGTCGTGTCGTCGGGTGTCGCTGCGGCGATACTGCCCCCCGAGGCGATCGGGCGGCTCATCGCATCGCAGCGCCGTCCATGATGGGCGCGTCAGCGTTACGCGGGCGGAGCATGCCGACCACGGCCCCGTCATCCTCACCGGCCCCGGCGGCCTCCCAGGCGACGATCGCCGTGCTGACCGCGCTGCTGGAAGCGCGGACGGGACAGCAGATCGCGGCCTATCGCTCCTGGCGCCTCGATACAGCGCTCAAGCCGCTGTTGCGTGAACGCCAGCTCGGCAGCCTTGATGAGCTGGTTGCGCAGTTGCTGGCCGGAAAGGATCGGGAGATCGGCGAGCAGATCGTCGATGCGCTACTGAACCAGGAAACGTCGTTCTACCGGGACGCGCAGGTCTTCGAGCACCTTGTCGCGGCGATCGCGGATGCCGAGACCGCCGGTCATCGCATCCGGATCTGGTGCGCGGGATGTTCGACCGGGCAGGAGCCGCTGTCACTGGCGATGCTGTTCGCCGAGCGGCACGAGACGACGGGTGCGCCGGTTCCGGACATCGTCGCGACCGACGTTTCGGGCGCCGCAATCGCCCGCGCACGGTCGGGCCGTTTCACGCAGTTCGAGATTCAGCGCGGGTTGCCGATCCGTAGGATGATGCGGTGGTTCGACGGTGTCGGCACAGACTGGGTCGCCAAGCCCGAGCTGGTGAAGCTGGTCACGTTTCGGCGGGTAAATCTGGTGTCCGATGCGGCGCCCGCAGGACGTTTCGACCTGGTCCTGTGCCGCAATGTCCTGTTGTACCTGACGGCGGAGACGAAATTGCGGGTGTTCTCGACGATCGCACGGACGCTGCGGCCCGGCGGCCTGTTCGTGATGGGCGCGGGGGAGACGGTGAGCGGGCAGACCCCGTTGTTCGAGCCCAGCCAGCGCTATCGCGGCTTCTACGAAACGCCGTCGTCAAGCACTGGCGATCCGCGGCTTCGCGCGCCCGGGTCCTGATCCCGCGATAGAGTGCTGCGGCAGTTTACATCGCAGCACGATCCCGGCAAGCGTTGGGGGATGACGATCCAAGCCGCACCTCCAGCGACGCATCGGTTCGGCCTGCGTGACTTTGCGATCGTCGTCGTGATGAACGTGCTGTGGGGGCTCAACATCATCGCCGTGAAGATGGCGGTGACGGAAATCGCGCCGATGACGGCCGGGTTCCTGCGCCAGGTCATCGTGTTTGCGGTCTGCGCAAGCTGGTTCCGGCTGGTGCCGGGACGGACCGCGACGCTGGCGCTGCTCGGACTGTTGTCGGGCGGCATCTTCTATCTCGTGATCAATCTGTCGCTGTCGGTCGCGACGAATATCGGCGCTTTGGCGATCGCCGGCCAGCTTGGCGTCCCGTTCGCGCTGCTGCTTGCGATCGTCGTCTTTCGCGAACGGATCCACTGGCCCCGGATGCTGGGGATCGGCCTGTCGATCCTGGGAGTGGTACTGCTGGTCTTCGATCCGTCGGCGGCGCGCGAGGGCGCGGGTCTGGCGTTGACCGCGCTGGCAAGCCTGATCTGGGCGATCACCTCGCTGATCCAGCGGCGGCTCGTCGGGGTGCCGGTCCTGACGATCTATGCCTGGGTTGGGCTGATGGGCAGCCTGGTGATGGCGGTCGTGGCGATGATCACCGAGCCTGCGGCGATGCGCGCGATCCCCGACCTGCCGCTTCGCACGGTCGGCTGGGTGGCGTTTTCCGCGATCGGATCGACGGTAGTCGGCCAGGGCTCGATGTCGTGGCTGTTGCAGCGCCATTCGGTTAGCGTTGTCACGCCGATGACGCTCGCCGCACCAATTATCTCTGTGTTCGCCGCGGCCTATTACTTCGGCAACCCGTTGACGCTATTGATGCTTGCAGGCGGAGGCGTTGCGATGCTCGGCGTCGCGATCGTCACGATCCGGACCGCACGCGCGGACCGGCTGGAGGGGAAGCTGGCTTGACGATCATCGAGACGCCGTCACCGAATTTCGACGACCGAACGCTGCCTATCAGCATGATCGTATTGCACTATACCGGCATGCAGGATGGCCCGTCCGCGATCGCCCGCCTGCGCGATCCGGACGCGAAGGTGTCGGCACATTATCTGATCGAGGAGGACGGGACCGTCCTGCGGATGGTCGCCGAGGATAAGCGGGCCTGGCACGCGGGACGGTCACACTGGCGCGGGATCGAGGACGTCAATTCGGCAAGCATCGGCATCGAGATCGTCAATCCTGGGCATGAGTTCGGCTATCGCCCGTTCCCGCCCGAACAGATCGCCGCGCTGCTGCCGTTGGTGGCGCAGATCAAGGACCGCCACGAGATCACGCGGGGTAACATCGTCGGTCATTCCGACATCGCGCCGACGCGCAAGCGCGATCCCGGCGAGTTGTTCCCGTGGCACGAACTGGCGCGACGCCGGCTTGCGCTGCCGCGGCCGACCAAGAATCTGATGGATCCCGGCTGGACGGAGGGCGGGTTCTGCCTTGCGCTCGAACGGTTCGGCTACGACGTGGAGAACCGGATGGCGGCGATCATGGCGTTCCAGCGCCGGTTCCGCCCCGAGCTGGTGGACGGCGAGATCGATGCGGAATGCCGGTGCATCCTGCTCGCTTTGCTGCTTCCCAAACCGATGGGTGACGACTAGGGATCGGCGCGCCAGAGGGTCGGGCGACCGCGGGGGTGTTGTAATGGCATCCGCGAGGAAAGTCCGGGCTCCGCGGAACGACGGTGCCGGGTAACGCCCGGCGGGGGTGACCCCAGGGACAGTGCCACAGAGAGCAGACGGCCAACCCTCGGCGCAAGCCGGGGCGGTCAGAGTGAAAGGGTGCGGTAAGAGCGCACCGCGCGCCTGGTAACAGGGGCGGCATGGCAAACCCCACCGGGAGCAAGATCGAATAGGGGTGGCACATGGGCTTCGTTCCGGCTCGTCACCCGGGTTGATTGCTTGAGGCGGCGGGCAACCGTCGTCCTAGAGGAATGGTCGCCAAACTTTCGACCGAAGGGTCGGAAATGGACAGAACCCGGCTTACAGACCCTCTGGCATCCTTTCCCGATCGCATGCAGACTGCCCGAAAGACGTGGGGGATGTGATGCGTATCGACCGGGCAGGACTAGCGGGTGCAGGCGTTTTGATGGCGGCGGTCGCCGCGCAGGTCACGGCACAGGGGCTCGTAACCACGGTGCAGCAGGATTTCGAAGCGGCTGCGGCGTTGGATGCGAAGGGCGACAGGCCCGCTGCGCTTGCGGCTTGGACGACGCTTGAGGCGCGAACCAAGCCGGGATCGCGGAGCCGGGGCATTGCGCTGATCCGCAAGAGTGCGGCGCTGTTCAAGCTCGACCGGTCGGACGATGCGGTGACCGCGGCACGCGACGGCCTCGCCCTGTTGCCTGCAAGCGACGCGACGCTCGCCGAGGATCGGTGGCGGGCCTATTTTGATCTGGGCCTCATTGCGCAGAATGCGCTTGATTATGCGGGGGCGAGCGTTTCGTTTGCTAGCGCCGCCGCTGCGGCGGACGGAGCGTCGCTGAAGGTCGCGGCGCTGTTGTCCCTAGCTGACACGACGACGTTTACTGATCCCGCCGCCGCCGATGCAGCCCTTGCGAAGGTCGATGCGCTCGTCCGGACGGCGCCTGCCGATGCGGATGTAAAGGCTCTGATCGCGCGGCGGCGCGCTATCCTGGCGCTGAACCGGGGGCAGTATGAACAGGCGCGGACGCAAGCGGTTGAGGCGGTCAAATTTTATGGCGGGATGACGTCGCAGACTGATTCGCGCGACGTTTCCGCGCGGTCAGATGCGGCGATCGCGTCACTGTTGGCAGGCAAGAGCGAAGAGGCCCGCCGTTACATGGCGATGACCGGCGCGGGCCGGTTGAGCAAGGGGGAGTTTGATCCGGCGGTACAGATGGAGGTACCCGCCTGCGGTGGCGAGGCCGATCTGAGGCCCGCGGACATGGCGGTGGTCGAATTCACGATCGACGATGACGGCGTGGTGCGCGGCGTCTCGCCCATCTATGCCGCAGGCGGTGGCGCGGTGGCGCTCGAATTTGCGCGTGCCGTCCGCGACTGGTCATGGACGCCCGAGCAGACCAAATCCTTTCCCGCGTTCTTCCGCTACAATATCCGCGTCGAGATGCGCTGCTCGACCGCGTTCGAGCGACCGTCGATCACCAAGTTTCTCGACGCGGACATGGCCGCCTGGCTCGAGTCCAAGGGGCTTTCGCTACCGGTAAGCGAACGTGGCGCGGATGCCGCCGCCATCGTCGGGCAACGTGCCGCACTCGCGGCGGCGGAGGGCAAGTCGGGGCCGACATCGCTCGCCACGCTGCCACCCTTGTACCAGCTCGTTGGCAATGCGGTCGTGGGTCGTGAGGAGGCGCATGAGCTGGCGCAGCGGGCGTTCGCTATTGCTCAGGCAAACGGCGCCCCGCCGATCGCGCTGCTCCCGCTCGACATCCGTGTGCGTGAGACCGAAAGTGCCGATAGCTGGAAGCAGGGTGCCTATGCCCGCGCTATCACGCCGCTGCTGTCGAAGCCCGGTTATGCGCAGGATCCGCAAGCGCGATCGGCGCTGCAACTGCTCATAGCGGATTCGACCAAGAGCCGAAGCCGGCGTGTGGCGCCGTTACAGGCGGTCGCGGACGACAAGGGTTTGGCAGCGAACGACCCGATGCGTGTCGGTGCGCTGATCCGGCTGGCGTCGCTGCAGCAGCAGGCGGGGGATCCGGTGGCGGCACGTGCCACGTTCAACCGGTCGGGGCTGGCGGCCAGCCAGTGCGCGATCCTTGATGCCCCGCCCCGATTCCTTTCGGCCGGCGGCACGTTTCCGGATGAAGCCCGCATTTGGGGATTCGAAGGCTGGACCCGGACGCAGTTCGATGTGGGGCCGGACGGCAAGGTGTTTAACGAGCGCGCGGTGCTCAGCTATCCGCCGTTCGTTTTCACCAAGGCCGGCACACAGACCGTCGCGGGCGCCCGATATACGAAGACGTTTCGCCCCGATGGCGGTGTCGGCTGCGGCGGGCTTTCCCAGAATGTCCGGTTCAAGATGCCGGGATGATCCTGCCCTCCCCGTCGGAGGAGGGACTGACGTCAGACCAGCACCTTGTCAGGCCTGCCAATCTCGTCGAGAACCGTGCCGGCGGCGATCTCCATCAGCGGTTTAATGTGGCCGTCGCGCATGTCGTACACCCAGCCGTGGAGCGCCAGTTCCTGGCCCTTGACGAATGCATCCTGCACCGTCTTGGTGCGCGCGAGGCGAACGAGCTGGTCGCGGACGTTGACCTCGACGAAGCGATTGACCTTGGCCTCTTCGGTAGGCTGCGCATCGATCTCGTCGCGGTGATCGCGCAGCACTTCGCGCGCAGTGTCGAGCCACTCGTCGACGGGACCGTCCAGGCCACCTTGCAGCGTACCCATGATGCCGCCGCAACCGTGATGGCCGCAGACGATGACATGCTTCACCTTCAGTACGTCGACCGCATATTGCAGCACCGACATGAGGTTCAGGTCGTGATCGTTGACGAGGTTGGCGATGTTGCGGTGGATGAACATCCCACCCGGCTGAGTCATCGTCATCTGTTCGGGACTGACGCGACTGTCCGAGCAGCCGATCCACAAGAATTCCGGCTTCTGGCCGACCGTCTGGCGGCTGAAGAAATCGGGATTCTCGTCGGTATGCTCTGCGACCCAGGCCTTGTTGGCGAGCAGCAGCTGTTTGTAGCGTCTCATGTGTACAGAACCTCGCTCGATGGCGCGTTGATCAACGCGGCACGCTTGCCGGCGATATCGCCGCGCAGGCTGACGGTGATGCCGCGATATTCCGCGCCTTTGATGAACGCGTTGATGATGTCGATATTGTCGAGGTCGACATAACTGGTCGACGACAGGTCGATCAGCACCTGGGTATTGTCGGGCACGCGGTTCAGCGACTTCTGCAATTCATATTTGTGGATGAAATACAGGTTGCGGCGCGCACGGACGAGGCAGTCGTCGCCATCGCAGGCAAAGGTGATCGCGGTACGGAAGTTGCGTGCAATGACGAATACGAAGCCGACAACGATGCCAATCACGATGCCCTCGAGCAAATCGGTAAACAGGATCGCGCCGACTGTGACGACGAAGGGGATGAACTGCGTCCAGCCCTGCTTGTAGCGTTCCAGAAACAGCTTCGGCTTGGTCAGCTTGTAACCGGTCGCGATCAGCACCGCGGCAAGCGCGGAGAGCGGGATCAGGTTAAGCAGCGACGGGATCAGTGCAACGCTGATCAGCAGCCAGAAGCCGTGGAGCATGGTCGAAAGCTTACTCTCCGCCTTGGCGTCGACATTGGCCGACGATCGGACGATCACCGACGTGACGGGAAGCCCGCCGATCATGCCCGACAGGATGTTACCCCCGCCCTGCGCGAGCAACTCCCAGTTCTTGTCGGTGGAGCGACGGCGCGGATCGATCTCGTCGACCGCTTTCACGCTGAGCAGCGACTCCAAGCTCGCGACGATTGCGAGCGTGACCGCAGTTGTCCAGACGATGCCCATGCTGATGCCGGAAAAGTCCGGTAGCGTGAACAGCGTGGGAAATTCGGAAAGCTTCTGCGTGACGGGTACCTGGACGAGATGTGTCGCCTGGAGCTGCCAATCAGGCTTGACCGCGCCCAGCAGCGCGTTGCCGAGCACGCCGATCAGGACGACGACGAGCGGGCCGGGGACGAACCGGAGCGGGCCGTTTTTCGGTTTCGCGCCGTCCCACCAGAACAGGAACGCCAGGCTGATCCCGGCAATCAGGATCGCACCGGGGGTCACGCTCGCGCTCAGGCTGTCGATGATTCGCGAGAAGGTGTTGACGCCGTTGGCGGTGGAGAATTCGAAGATCCCCTCGGCCTCGCGGTCGAAGCCGACCGCGTGCGGAATCTGCTTGAGGATAAGGATCAGGCCGATCGCGGCCAGCATCCCGGTGATCACCGAGGAGGGCACGAATTCGCTGAGGATACCCGCGCGCGTCAGCGAAAAGCCGATTTGAAGCACGCCCGCCAGCACGACGGCCATCAGGAACATCTGGTAGCTCGGCATGCTTTCGATCGCCGCGAGGACGATCACGGTCAAGCCTGCAGCCGGTCCGCTGACCGACAAGGGAGATTTTGAGAAGAGCCCGACGGCGATGCCGCCGACGATCCCGGCGATGACACCCGCGAACAGTGGCGCACCTGACGCTAGCGCAACGCCCAGGCACAGGGGCAGGGCGACAAGGGCGACTACGATCGACGCGGGAAGATCGGCCCGCCACGTGCTTAGCTTCGGAATGAGAGTTTGCACCAGGGCTCCTGTCGCCGCGACGTCGGCCGGGATGCGCCCGGAGCAGACGCTTTACCCTATGCCAGATGACAATTTATTCATGTTCATTAGGCGATGAACGCCTCCTGACTCAAGGCGCAATGTCGGTCCCTGCCGCAGGTGAACGCATGGCATGATCGTTCGGCGGGACGGTACGCGGTTGCGTTGTCGGTGGGGACGCCTATCTCGAACGGCTATGGCGCGAAGCACGACACGAACACCCGATTGGGGATTTCCGCGGTGGCGCGGCTATGGCTCTAGCAGCGAGGCGGTGACGGTTCGATTGTGCGACCGGCACGGCTGCAACGAACCCGGCAATTGCCCGGCGCCGAAATCGCCCAACAGCCCGGACCGCTGGTATTTCTGCATGACGCATGCGGGCGAGTATAATCGCGGCTGGAATTACTTCGAAGGTCTAAGCGCCGAGGAAGCCGCCGAGCGCGAGGCGGCGGAGACGCGCACTGCGGATGGCTATGCGGATCCGAAGCATTATGCCTGGGCGGGATCGGGCGACGGCAGTCGGTCGCGCGACGAGATGCGTGCGCTTGAAGTGCTGCAACTCGAACCTGATGCGACGTTCGAGGATGTCCGTGCCGCGTGGCGGCGAATGGCCAAGGCCAATCACCCCGATGTGCGTCCGGGCGACAAGGATGCAGCAACGCGGTTCCAGGGTGTCCAGGCCGCTTACGAGGTCTTGCGCGCCGCAGAGGATGCACGGACGTGGAAGCCGGCGTGATCCGCGTGCTGGCAAGCCGCTGGCAGGGCAGCGTGCTGGTCTGCGGCAAATGTTCGAAAAAGCTCGCGGGCGGGTTCGGCGACAAGCGCCGCACGCCGCTCGCCAAGCTGTTGCGCGCCGCCCTTGGGCTGAAGAAGGGGCGCAAGGCCGACCGCGGCGTGGTCGAGGTCAAATGTCTCGGGGTCTGCCCGAAGAACGCGGTCGTGATGATCGATGCGGCCCAGCCCGACCGATGGATGCTGGTCCCCGCCGGCGCCGATGTTGGCGAGATCGTAACGACGCTGCGCGGGGGTGATGCCTCTCCGCCGTCCCCTCCCCGGGTGGAAGACGGCCTCAAGGCCGCCTAGCTGGCGTAGCGTTCGGCGGTCTCGCGGATCAACGCGATCATGTTCGGGATTCCCTGCGTCCGGTTCGAACTGAGTTGATTGCCGAGATCGAACGGCGCCAGTTCCGCACCGATGTCGGTCGCGACGATCGCCGCCGGCGGCTGGTCCTGCACCGCTTGAAGGACGAGCGCGATGATCCCCTTGGTGATCGCAGCGTTCGAATCCGCAAGGAAATGGAGTCGGCCGTCGTCGGTCTTCATCGGATAGACCCACACCGATGCCGAGCAGCCGCGAACCAGCGTTGCATCGGTCTTCAGCGCATCGGGCATGGGTTCGAGATCGCGTCCGAGGTCGATCAGAAGGCGGTAGCGGTCGTCGGGTTCGAGGAAGTCATATTCCTCATGGATATCGGCTAGCTTGGGCATGGCGTCGCGGTACTCCCGCGTCATCTCGCCCGCAACCGCTGCGCGTGCGGCAGGACACGATTGCCGCGCTACAGGTCGACCCCGGCGGCGATCGCCTCCAGCTTCTTGATGCGTTCCTTCAGGTCGGCGATCTCGATGCGCGCACCGGTCGACACCGCAACGGGCAGGCCCGTGTCGTGCGCCTGGTCGAGCTCCAGGCGCCTGAGCGACAGCCAGCCGCGCCAGCCGGCGAGTCCAGCGGTGACGATCATGGCGAGCGCCACCAGGCCGGTCAGCGCGAGCGTGATATAGACGTTCGGTTCGGTCATGTCCGCCTCCTCCTAGCGGTCGCGGAGCCGCTCGATCTCTCGGTCGAGATCGACGCTCTTGTGGTTGTCGGTGATGACGCGTTCGAGCACCTGGATGCGCTCCTTCATCTGGCGCACCTCGTCGCGCAGACGCAGCGTGTCGGCGGTGTCGGCCGGGGCGGAAAGCGATCCTTGGGCTTGGTACCGCGCCCGGAGCACGCGGGAGACCGCCACGATCAAAACGATACAGACGACCATCGTGAAGGGATTCATCGGTCAGCTCCTGAATACGGATTAGTTTAGGGGGCGCTCGTCCCGGAGCAGGTCGATCTCGTCCGCCAGGCCGATCCCGCGGTCGGTGACGATCCGTTCCAGTACCCTCACACGCTGTTCGAGACGTTCATTCTGTGCCGCATATTGTGCGGACTTTTCGGCGACGAGTTGGGCATCGATTTCCATCCGGCGCTGCCGATAGGCGAACCAGGGCTTCACGAAGACGCCACCGAAGATCGCGAGCAGGCCGCAGGATATGCCGAGAATGGGGATGAGCAGGGGGCTGATCATGGCGGCGTCCTCTATCTTGGCTGGAGGCGGAGAGCCTCGATCTCGCGGGCGGTACGCTCCGCGGGATCGGTGGCAATGCGCTCAAGAACGGCGATTCGCTCTTCGAGACGGGAGACCTGGCCAGTCAGGCGCTCGTTTTCGCCGGAAAGCAGTTCCAACTTGCGGGCGTCGTTCGGGTCGACCCGGTGCGTCTTTCCGCTCCACTCATCCTCCAGCGCATAGCCGTGCTTTGCGCGGATCCAGTTGTTGATCACCCATCCCATCGTCGTGATCGCGATGATCGCGACGACGAAACCCGGTCCACCCCAATTCATCGTCATTCTCCCCGTCTACGCCGCGTCTCAGCGCAGGCTGTCGATCTCTGCCGCGAGGCTGCTGCTGCTCCGGCTGGTATAATGCGTCTCGATGTCGGCGAGACGACGGTCGATATCGCGGAACTTGCTGCGGACCTCTGCGGTCGAACGCTTCGGGTTCGAGCGGACGCCCTGCCAGAACTTCGCGTCGTCGGGTGTTTCGTACAGACCGAACGGCTTTGGCTGTCCCATCCACGCGACCAGCCAATAGGCGATCAGCGTCCAGGGAAAGCCCCCGGCCAGCGTCAGCAGGACGACCGAGACGCGGACGATGAGTACATCGATCCCGGTATAGTCGGCGATCCCCGCGCAGACGCCCTTCCATTTGGCATTCTGCTTGTCGAGGTAGAATTGAGTGCGGCTGGCGGACATTTCAGTTCCTCCGATCCATGTTGCGTTCAAAGCGGGTGTCGATCGGGCGGTCAGCCTGGCGATCGGACAGGTAGGACGACTGGCTGGTGCCGAGCCCCGGCTTCCAGTCGGGATTATCGGCGGCGATGATCCGCTCGACTGTCAGCACCCGGTCCTCGAGCCGGCGGGCGAGGAGCTGCATCTCGTCGAGCAGTCGTTCGTCCTCATCGGTGATCTTGGGTGCGGTCTTCCACTTGGTGACATAATGCAGGATCAACCAGGGCAGCCCGACGAGCGCGCCGAGAATGGCGACGAGTCCTTCGAAATCCATTTCAGTCGTCCTTCTTCAGGCGGGCCTTCAGCGCGGCGAGCTGGGCATCGACCTTGTCGTTGCTGCGCAATTCGGCAATCTCCTCCTCTAGCGTCTTGACGACACCGAGCCCCATCGCGTCGGCGCGACCCTCGGCTTCGTCGACGCGGCGGTCGAGAATGTCGAAGCGGCTGAAAGCCTCGTGCGTCTTGGGGCCGTTATACATCTCGCGAAGCCGGGTGCGGTTGTTCGCGCTTTCCAGCCGCGTCTGCACCGCATTCTGCTTGGTCCGCGCCTCGCGCAGCTTGGTCTGCAGCTTGGCGATGTCCGCCTCGGAGGCGCTGAGCGCGTCGTCGAGGACGCCGACTTCCGCCTTGAGCTGCTCGGCCATGTCGGATGCCTTCTGGCGCTCGACCAAGGCTGCCTTGGCAAGATCTTCGCGGTCCTTGCTCAGCGCGAGCTCGGCCTTCTCGGTCCAGTTTTCCTGGAGCTGTTCTAGCTTGGCGATATGGCGGCGCATCTCCTTCTGGTCCGCGATGGTACGCGCGGCGGAGGCACGAACCTCGACCAGCGTTTCCTCCATCTCCAGGATGATCATCCGGATCATCTTGGCCGGATCCTCCGCCTTCTCGATGAGGTCGGCGAAGTTGGCGGCGACGATGTCGCGGGTGCGGGAAAAAATGCCCATGTAAATTCTACTCCAGGGGTCTTCGTGCGGCGGACGAACCTTATGCCACGATTGCGGTGTGTCGCGTAGCGGGCGCCTGATGCGCGGGCGCCACCGCCGCGAGAATGAAGGTGGCGCTGACGACGAAGGTGCAGGCGAGCGTGGCGACGGTGCGGACGATGTCGGTCTTGATCATGATGTGTCCCCTTTGAGGCGATGGTAAGTTCCGCCTTTGGGCGGGTTGTTCAAAGCATTGCATCAGTCGTGCCAGTTTTAGAAAAGCCCGGAAATCATGCGGTTGTGCCGGCAGAGCGTCGAGCGGGCAGATTGTTCCTTGCTATGCGTTGGGAATTTCCGCCACACTTTGGCAATGGAGAGAACAACGCAGGTCATCGGCCAGTCCGGCGCGTTCATGGGAGCGCTCGAACGTGCGTCGCGCGCGGCGGCGCTCGACCGACCGGTGCTCGTGATCGGGGAACGCGGCACGGGCAAGGAACTGGTCGCCGAGCGACTCCACCGGTTGAGCCCGCGTTGGGACCAGCCACTCGTGATCATGAACTGCGCTGCGCTGCCCGAGACGCTGATCGAGGCCGAATTGTTCGGACATGAGGCCGGCGCGTTCACCGGCGCGACCAAGGCCCGGGTCGGGCGGTTCGAGGAGGCACATGGCGGCACCCTGTTCCTTGACGAGCTGGGCACGCTGTCGATGGCGGCGCAGGACCGATTGCTGCGCGCCGTCGAATATGGCGAGATCACCCGGATCGGCTCATCGCGGCCGCTGCGCGTCGACGTCCGGATCGTGGCTGCGACGAACGAGCATCTCCCCGACAAGGTGATGCGGCATGAATTTCGCGCCGACCTGCTCGATCGGTTGTCATTCGAGGTCGTCACGCTGCCGCCGCTGCGTGCGCGCGCCGGTGACGTGATGGTGCTGGCGGACCATTTCGGTCGACGGATGGCGTCCGAGCTCGGGCGCGAGCGGTGGGAGGGGTTCGGACCCTCGGCACGCGCCGCGCTGGCGGACTATGACTGGCCGGGCAATGTCCGTGAGCTGCGCAACGTCGTCGAACGCGCGGTCTATCGCTGGGAGCATGAGGGGCCGATCGATGCGATCGAGATCGATCCATTCCAGTCGCCGCACAGGCCGGGCGCCGCGGACCGCAAGCTGGTCCAGACGCCGGCCGCGATGGCGCCGTCTGCCGGCGGGACTGGTAACGCGGCAGACGATGACGCCGACGATCCGGTTGTCGCATGCGAGGACGGGCCGTCGGATTTCAAGTCGCGCGTGTCCCGGTTCGAGCGCGACCTGTTGTCGCGCGCGCTGGCCGAGCATCGCTTCAACCAGCGCGCCACCGCCGAGGCGCTCGGCCTCAGCTATGATCAGCTGCGGCATGCCCTCAAGCGGCACGAACTGTTGCACGCCGGCGGCTGATCGACGTCCGGTCCGCTTGTGTAACGACCGTCCGGGGACCATTTGGGGGCCGCGGGCGTTTGACGTCCGACCCCATTCACCTATTGTCTTTGAGGAGACTTCTGATGGCTTTCGAACTTCCCCCGCTGCCTTACGCCTATGACGCGCTCGAGCCCGTGATCGATCAGGAAACGATGAAGTTTCATCACGACAAGCATCACGCGGCGTACACGGCCAAGCTGAACGAGGGCGTCGAGAAGGACTCCGCGCTCGCGGGCAAGTCGATCGAGGATATCCTCGGCATGATCTCGTCGCAGCCGCCGCTGGTGCGCAACAATGGCGGCGGTTTCTGGAACCACGACTTCTTCTGGAAGACGATGGCAGCCAAGACGGGGCAGGCGCCGTCGGGCAAGCTCGCCGAGGCGATCGATCGCGATTTCGGTAGCCTCGACAAGCTCAAGGACGAGTTCAACACCAAGGGTGCAGGGCAGTTCGGGTCGGGCTGGGCGTGGCTGATCGCCGATGACAGCGGCAAGCTGAAGGTCACGAGCACGCCGAATCAGGACAACCCGCTGATGGACGATGCTAAGGAGCCCGGTACGCCGCTGCTCGGCAACGACGTCTGGGAGCACGCCTATTACCTGACGTACAAGAATGATCGTCCGGGCTATCTGAAGGCGTGGTGGGATATCGTGAACTGGGATGTCGTCGGCGAGCGCTACGCGAAGGTCGCTGGCTGAGCCGATCCCGTTACCGTCATCCCGGCTTTACCGGGATGACGGTTTATAATTACCCTTCGGGCGGCAGGTCGGTGACGGCCTTGTCGCCCGTTTGCAATCCATGCTTGAGCAGCATCGGAATGTTGGCAAAGGCGAAGATCAACGTCATCGGGATCGCGCCCCAGAGCTTGAAGCCGACCCAGAAATCCCACGTGGTGTTCCGCCAGACGACTTCGTTCAACACCGCCATGAACACGAAGAACACCATCCAGTTGCGCGTGAGTTTGCGCCAGCCCTCGGCCGTCAGTCCTGGATAGGCGGTGCCCAGCAGCGACTGAAGCAGCGGGCGCCCGGTCACCAGCCCGAAGGTCAGGATGGCGGCGAACATCGCGTAGATGATTGTGGGCTTCATCTGGATAAAGCGCTGGTCATGGAAATAGATCGTCAGGCCACCGAATACGACGATCAGGGCACCCGACATCCACAGCATCGGCGAGATATGTCCCGCCTTTACCTTCGAGACGATCATCGCAACGATCGTCGCGACGATGAACGCGGTCGTCGCGGTGACCACGCGCGCGATCGGTGCGCCGGGGGTGAGGAAGTTCACCGCGAAAAAGATCGCGAGCGGACCATAATCGATCGCCATGCGCAGGCCGGGGGACAGGGGGGGCTTGGTCACTATTGTATCCAGGAATTGCGGTAAGACCGGAGAGCGGGGCGGCGTGTTATTTTCGGACGCTTTCGACGCCCGCGATGATCCGGCTGACCTCGTTTGCGTCGAACGGGCGCAGGTCCGTCATGCCTTCGCCGATACCGATCGCGTGGATCGGCAGGCCGTATTTCTCCGCCGCTGCGACCAGCACGCCGCCGCGCGCGGTGCCGTCAAGCTTGGTCATCACGACGCCGGTCACGCCCGCCACCTCCTTGAAGACCTCGATCTGCTGGAGCGCGTTCTGCCCCGTCGTCGCATCAAGGACGAGGACGATGTCGTGCGGGCTCTCGGGATTGATACGGCCGAGCACGCGACGGATCTTGGCGAGCTCGTCCATCAGTTCGCGCTTGTTCTGCAGACGGCCCGCGGTGTCGACGATCAGCACGTCGATCCCCGTCTCAGTCGCCTTCTTCACCGCATCCCAGACGACGCCCGCTGCGTCGCCGCCCTCCGGTCCGGTGACGATCGGCACGCCGACGCGCTCGGCCCAGGTGCGCAACTGGCCGATCGCAGCGGCGCGGAACGTGTCGCCCGCCGCCAGCATGACGCCGTAATCCTGTTCCATCAGCAGATGCGCGAGCTTGGCGATGGTGGTGGTCTTGCCCGACCCGTTGACGCCAATCACCAGGATAACCTGCGGGCGTGGGAAGGCGTCGATCTCGAGCGGCTTGGCGACCTTGGCGAGGACCTTTTCGACCTCTTCCGCGACGATGACGCGGATGCCGAGCTCTTCCATGTTGCGCTCGAAACTGCCCTCGGCGAGACGATGGCGGATGCGGCCGGCGGTTTCGGGACCGAGGTCCGATGCGATCAGCGCCTCCTCGATCTCGTCGAGCGTCGCATCGTCGAGCCGCGCGCCGCTGAGGCCCGCGAGATTGCCGACGAGCCGGTCAGAGGTACGCTTAAAGCCGCCGATGAGTTTGTCGTGCCAGCTTGGGGTGGTGCTCATAGGGATTCCCGTGTTGCGCTCAGGCGCTCGCCCAGAACGCCGGTGATCGTGATTCGGAGGATGTCGCCGGGTGCCGCAGGCGCGTCCAGCAGGACTTCCGCGAAATTTCCGACATGGCCGCGGTCGCCCGGACGTTCGATCAGCAGGTGCTGCGTCGTCCCGACCAGCGTCTGCAACCATGTCGCGTGAACGGCCTGGCCCGTCTCGCGGAGGATCGCAGCGCGTCGGCGGCGGATCTCGGGCTCGACCTGCGGCATCCGGGCGGCGGGGGTGCCGGCCCGCGGTGAATAGGGGAAGATGTGCGAATGAACGATGTCGCAGTCAGCGATCAGCGCATGCGTGTTCTGGAACATCGCCTCGTCCTCGGTCGGAAACCCGGCGATCAGGTCCGCGCCGATCGCGATGTCGGGACGGGCGGTCTTGAGCCGCTGGACGAGCGCCACGCTCTGGGCGCGCGAATGACGTCGCTTCATCCGCTTCAACACCATGTCGTCGCCCGCCTGGAGCGAGAGGTGGACATGCGGCATGATCCGGGGCTCGGTCGTGAGCAGCGCGAAGAGCCTGTCGTCGATCTCGATGCCGTCGAGCGACGACAGACGGAGCCGCTCGAGCCGCGGCACCGCGTGCAGAATGCGCTCGACAAGCTGGCCGAGCGTGGGGGCGCCGGGAAGATCGGGGCCATAGCTGGTCAGGTCGACGCCGGTCAGAACGATCTCGCGGTGTCCTGCATCGACCAGCCCGGCAATCCGGTCGACAACTGCGCCTGCGGGGACCGAGCGGCTTGGCCCCCGTCCGAACGGGATCGCGCAGAAGGTGCAGCGATGATCGCAGCCGTTCTGGACCTCGACAAAGGCGCGGGCATGCGACGAAAAGCTAGCAACCAGATGCGGCGCGGTTTCGCGAACCTGCATGATGTCGCTGACGACCACCGGTGCGAGCGTGGCCCATGCGGCTGGGGAGAGCTTGTCGGCATTGCCGATCACGCGATCGACCTCGGGCATCGCCGCGAAGGCACCCGGGTCGATCTGCGCTGCGCATCCGGTGACGACGATCTGCGCATCCGGGCGATCGCGCCGGGCCCGGCGGATCGCAACCCGCGTCGCCTTCACTGCCGCATTGGTGACGGCGCAGCTGTTGACCACGACCATGTCCCGCCCGGCGACGAGCGCGCGGATGGTCTCGCTCTCGGCGATGTTGAGACGGCAGCCGAGGCTGACGACCTCTGGCAGCGGGGCAGATGGCATGATGCGCGATCTAGGAGGGGCGGGGGGCAAAGTCCACGGCTTGCAGCGCCGGGCTGGAGTAAGGATGGAGGCTCGGCAGTCGGCACGTCCGTGGTCAGGCTGCGGCGGGGCCGCGGTCAGCCTGCGAGTCGTGGCGCTATGCCGCGGACCGGCGGGAAGTCGCCATCGGGCTGGTGTGCGAGCAGGCGCTGTTCGGCGAGCAGCCGGCGCAACTGCGCAGCGTTCATGGGGCGACCGTAGAGATAGCCCTGTCCCTTGGCGCAGCCGAGCGCGCGCAGCCGCTCCTCGACCGCGGCGTCCTCGATGCCCTCGGCGGTGACCGGCAGGTTCAGGCTGTCGCCAAGCCGGACGATCGTGTTGACGATCGCCATGCTCTCCGCATTGTCGAGGATCGACGCGACGAAGCTGTGATCGATCTTGATGCGGTCGAACGGGAGCGCGCGCAGATGCGCAAGGCTCGAAAAGCCGGTGCCGAAATCGTCGAGCGCCAGGCGGATGCCCTGATTCTTCAAGCTGCCCACGATCGATTGGGCAAGCGCCAGATTGTCGAACAGCGCGCTTTCGGTAACCTCGATCTCGAGCCGGCTGGCGGGAAAGCCCGTCTCGACCAGCGTCTTGATGATCTTTTGCGCCAGCCATGCATCGCGCAGCTGGACCGGGGAAATGTTGATCGACAGCGTCAGCGCCGAATCCCAGTCGCGTGCCGCAGTGCAGGCCTGACGCATGAGCGACAGCGACAGGTCGCCAATGACGCCGATCTCCTCGGCGATCGGGATGAAGACGTCCGGGGGGATCATCCCGCGCGTTGGATGGTCCCAGCGCGCCAGAACCTCGAACCCGGTGGTAAGCCCCGTGGCGAGATCCACCTGCTGTTCGAAATAGGGGATGATGTCCTGCGCGGCGACCGCAAGGCGGAGCCCGGATTCGAGCTCACCGCGCACCTGCAGCGATTGCTCCATCGCGGTGTTGAACCAGACGTGGCGATTGCGGCCCGCCGTCTTGGCCGCGTGGAGGGCGATGTCCGCGTTCCGCAACAGCGCGTCGATCGAGGCACAGTCCGCGTCCGAGCGGGCGACGCCGATCGACACGGTGGCGTGAATGTCGACGCCGTTCGCACGGAAGGGCCGCGCGAAGCCGGTGACGAGACGCTCCGCGATCCGATCTGCCACCCCTTGATGCGCCGGATCGAAGACGAAGGCGCAGGCGAATTCGTCCGCGCCCAGGCGTGCCAGGAGGCTTGATGTGGGGGCGATGGCCGCGATCGTTTCCGCGACATGAACGAGCACCTGGTCGCCGACGGCATAGCCGTGCATGTCGTTGACGCTCTTGAAGAAGTCGACGTCGATCGTGAGCATCGCCACCACCTTGCCCCGGCGTCTCGCGCTGCCGAACAGGGTCGCGCCATCTTCGGACAGACTGCGGCGATTGAGGAATCCGGTCAGCGAATCGCGCTGTGCCAGAACGCGGGCGCGATGACCCGCATCGGTCGCCTCGTTAAGCTCGGCAGTGAGCGCGCGATAGCGCAGGCAGCCAAACAGCAACAGCGCGACGTTGAGCAGCACGGCGACAACCAGACCTTGGTCGATACCGGAACTGCGTCCCATCAGACGGGCAAATATGCCGACCAGAACGGCGCCGCCGGTACCGACGAGCATCAACGCTGCAGCCCCGGTCACGGCGCCGGTGACGAATTCCCGGTTGATGGTGCGGGGCGAACGGGTCGCCGCCGGCGGTGCGGTCATGGGCTGGATCGCCTGTGAGGTCGGGGCGGACACACATATGACATAGCATAAGTGTAGGACCGGTTAAGAGCGTCGATCCGTCCAATATGGCGGGGAGGGGCTTTGACGTTGGACGCCGTCGCAGCGCATCGACGGACGGGTCGCTTGCGTCGGCGGCCCGGGTCGCGTAAGCAGCACGCCACGTTCCGTTACGGGGCACATGTGACGAGCATCCAAGGATGCACGCTGGCCGGCGAGGTTTCGCCCGCCGGCGCTTTTGCGTTGGGCGTCGTCATGTGTCCGGTAATGGTGATTGGGAGTGTCTCGATGTTCGAAAGCCTGAGCGATCGTCTTGGCGGCGTCTTCGACCGCCTGCGCGGCCGGGGTGCGCTGACCGAAGCGGACGTGCGCGCGGCAATGCGCGAGGTTCGCGTTGCGCTGCTCGAAGCCGACGTCGCGCTGCCCGTCGCGCGCGAGTTCGTAGAGAAGGCGACCGAGAAGGCGATCGGCCAGAACGTCCTGCGCTCGGTCACGCCGGGGCAGCAGGTCGTCAAGATCGTCAGCGATGCGCTAGTCGAGATGCTGGGCGCGGATGCGTCCGAGCTCGATCTGGGCGTCACGCCGCCCGCGATCATCATGATGGTTGGGCTTCAGGGCTCGGGTAAGACGACCACCACCGCCAAGATCGCCAAGCGGCTGTCGGCAGGGCCGGGTGGGCGCGATCGCAAGAAGGTGCTGATGGCGTCGCTCGACGTCAATCGCCCGAACGCGCAGGAACAGCTCGCGACGCTCGGCACGCAGATTTCGGTCGCGACCTTGCCGATCGTCACCGGCCAGCAGCCGGTCGATATCGCACGGCGCGCGATGCAGGCGGCCAAGCTGCAGGGCTTCGACGTCCTGATGCTCGACACCGCGGGTCGACTCCATGTCGACCAGGCGTTGATGGACGAGATGAAGGCGGTCGCCGACGTCGCGAACCCGGCTGAGATCCTTCTCGTCGTCGATTCGCTGACCGGCCAGGATGCGGTCAACGTCGCGCAGAACTTCTCCGACCAGGTGCCGTTGACGGGTATCGTGCTGACCCGGATGGACGGCGATGCGCGCGGCGGCGCTGCGCTGTCGATGCGTGCGGTCACCGGCAAGCCGATCAAGTTTGCGGGTACCGGCGAGAAGCTCGATGCGCTCGAGGCGTTCCATCCCGAGCGGGTCGCCGGGCGGATCCTCGGCATGGGCGACGTCGTCAGCCTCGTCGAGCGCGCCGCGGAGTCGATCCAGGCCGAAGACGCCGAGCGGATGGCGGCCAAGATGGCCAAGGGGCAGTTCGACATGAACGACCTGCGTGCTCAGCTGGCGCAGATGCAGCGGATGGGCGGGCTCGGCGCGTTGGCGGGGATGATCCCCGGCATGAAGAAGGCGCAGGGCGCGGTCGCTTCGGTCGGCGGCGAGAAGGTCCTCGTCCATATGGACGCGATGATCGGATCGATGACGATCAAGGAGCGCGCCAAGCCCGAGCTGATCAACGCCAAGCGCAAGATCCGTATCGCCAAGGGCTCCGGCACCACGGTGCAGGAGGTCAACAAGCTGCTCAAGATGCACCTCGAAATGTCGACCGCCATGAAGAAGATCAAGAAGATGGGCGGCATGAAGGGCATGATGGCGATGCTCGGCAAGGGCGGCATGGGCGGCGGTCTTGGCGGCATCGGTAACGCGATCGGCGGGCCGCAGATGGGCGATATGCTCAACAAGGCCGGCGCAGGTGGGCTGCCTGGGGGCAATTCCGGGGGCGGCCTACCGGGTCTGGGCGGGAAAATGCCGCAGCTGCCTACGGGCTTCGACGATTTTCTGAAGAAGAAATAACCTCTTACTCAACCCCATTACCCCGGCGTTTGCCGGGCGAAATTTTAGAAAACGAAGGAAAATATCATGGCAACCAATATTCGTCTCGCACGTGGCGGCTCCAAGAAGCGTCCTTATTACAAGATCGTCGTCGCCGATGCGCGCAGCCCGCGTGATGGCCGCTTCATCGAGAAGATCGGCAACTACAACCCGCTCCTCGCCAAGGACAACGAGCAGCGCGTGCAGCTCGACGCCGATCGCGCGAAGCATTGGCTGAGCGTCGGCGCGCAGCCGACCGACCGCGTCGCCCGCTTCCTCGACGCAGCAGGCGTTCTCGAGCGTTCGGCCCGCAACAACCCGAACAAGGGCAAGCCCGGCGAGAAGGCCACCGAGCGCGCTGAAGAGCGTGCGACCAAGGCGGCCGAAGCTGCCGAGGCAGAAGCGGCTGCAAAGGCAGCACCTGCTGCCGAAGCAGAGGCACCTGCTGCTGAGACCGAAGAAGCCGCTTCGTAAGATCGTCTTCCTCGTCATCCCGGCGAAGGCTGGGATCCAGAGCCAGGGACGGCAGCGTCCTTGGCTCTCGATCCTGGGTCTAGCTCAGGATGACGGCTTGGGGGCGGCTATGTTCGCACCCGAATGGCGGTTCATGCGTTCTTTGTCGGTCTGTCACCCACACGGAGCGCATGATGACCCCCGATCCAGATCCAAGAACAGCCCCCGCACCCGAGGACATCGAAGATGCCAGCAATGAAGGCGTCTCCGCCGAAGACCCCGCAGAAGGCGCCGACGATAGCCCCGGACCCGACACCGGCTCCGCGCAAGGGTAGCGTCACGCTCGCCGTCGTGATCGGCGCGCACGGTATCGGCGGCGAAGTGCGGCTGAAGGTCTTTGCCGAGACCATGTCGGGCTATAAGAGTTTCAACGACGGTACGCTGACGCTCAAGTCGGCGCGCCCTGGCAACAACGGCACGATCGCCCGCTTTGCCGAGGTCGCCGATCGGAACGCTGCAGAAGCGTTGCGGGGGACCGAATTGACGGTGCCGCGATCGTCGTTGCCGCCGCTCGAGGATGGCGAATATTACCACACCGACCTGATCGGGCTCCCCGTCGTCTCTACCGATGGTGAGGCGATCGGACGCGTTGTCGCAATCGATAATTTCGGTGCGGGCGACGTTATCGAGATCGGACGGCCGACTGGTAAGCGGTTCATGGTGCCGATGCGCGTCGAGGCGGTTCCAGAGTGGGATGCGGAACGACTCGTAGTCGAGGCGTCTTTCGCTACCGAATAGTTCCTTCGAGCTTAGCTCTTTCACGAACGCGGGGGCCCCGCCTTCGCGGTGAGGCATCCAAAGTCAGCGCCGGATCGGGCGCTGCTCCGACAGCATGTTGCGGATGGTCGTGGCGGCCACCCCGGCTTCGCCCATCGCGTGGCTGATCTGGTCGAGCCCCTTCACCACGTCGCCCGCCGCGAACAGCCCGGGGATCGAGGTGCGCTGGTGGTCGTCGACCTCTAGGCAGCCTTCGTCCGTCGCACGTGCGCCGGCGGCGACCGCGAGTTCCGACCGGATCACCGAGCCTAACGCCGGATAGACGCTGTCGAACGACAGACGCCCGTCGACCGTGTCGAGCGCGAACCGGTTGTCTTCGATCGCGTAGTTGCCGCAGGGGCCGCCGACGCGGACGATACCGGCGTCGTCGAGGGCCGCCTCGCAGGCGGGATCGAGATCATGGCCGCCGTCCGGGGCGATCAGCGTCACGTCGGCGGTGTAGCCGCGCAGGAACAGCGCTTCGCGCATGCCGTGGTCGCCGGTGCCGATGACGCCGACGCGCTTGTCGGTAACCTCATAGCCGTCGCAGATCGGGCAATAGCGGAGAAGCCCGGCCTCCAGGGCCTCGTCATGAAGCGCGTCGGGCATGGCGGGGCGGTTGTTGACGACGCCTGTTGCCAGCAGGACGCTCCGCGCGCGGGCGCGGCGGTCGCCCAAACGGACGGTGAAGCCGTCGTCGTCTACCTCGATCGCATCGACCCGCGCGGCCTCGCGTACCGCCCCATAGATCTCCGCCTGCGTCAGCATCCGGGCGAGGAGGTCGGTGCCGCGGATGCCTTCGGGGTAGCCGGCGTGGTTGTGCGTGCAGGGGATCAGCGCGGCGCGGCTGCTGCCGCAGTCGAACAGCCGGATCGAGAGGTGGAACCGCGCGAGATAGATCGCGGCGGTAAGGCCTGCGGGGCCGGCGCCGATGATGATGCAATCGTCCATCCCGCTATAAGCGCGGCGCGGCGAATCCGTTCCGGTGGCGAAACGCTCGATCGCTATCGCAAGCCGGGCGCGGGAGTGATAGCGGCGTGCGGCATGAGCTATTGTCGTTGGTCGGAAGGCGATCTCCACGCCTATGCGTCGCACACCGCGGACGGGGTGCGCCGGTATGTCGCGCAGGTCGCCGAGCCTGCCATGGAACGGTGCGGGGTGGAGGCGGAATATGTCGAGGACAGCGCCGACGCGTTCCTTGCACGCCTGAAATGGCTGAAGACGCGGGGGTGCGAATTCCCCGCCGACGTCGTGCCCCAAATCCTCGCCGCGGCGCAGGAGGAGGCGCGGCTGGCGCGGCTGGCGGCGGGCGAGCTGCCCTGGGCAGCGACGATCGTGACGCTGTACCCCGAGATGTTCCCCGGGCCGCTCGGCACGTCGCTGGCCGGACGGGCGCTGGGGGAGGGGCGGTGGTCATGCGAGCCCGTCCAGCTGCGCGACTTCGCGACCGACAAGCATCGCTCGGTCGACGACACGCCGGCGGGTGGCGGCGCGGGGATGGTGCTGCGCGCGGACGTGGTCGCCGCGGCGATCGACAGCGTCGCGGACGGGCGGCCGGTGCTGGCGATGACGCCGCGCGGCAGGCCGCTGACGCAGGAGCGCGTTCGAGAGCTTGCAGGGGGCCCCGGCGTCACCGTGCTGTGCGGGCGGTTCGAGGGGTTCGACGAGCGGCTGTTCGAGGCGCGCGCCATCGAGGAGGTGTCGATCGGCGACTATATCCTGTCGGGCGGCGAGATGGGCGCGCTGGTGCTGCTCGATGCTTGCATTCGGCTGCTGCCCGGCGTAATGGGCGCGGCTTCTAGTGGGGATGACGAGAGCTTCGAAACGGGGCTTCTCGAATATCCGCATTATACCCGACCTCAGATATGGGAAGGGCGCACGATCCCGCAGGTGCTGCGATCGGGGGATCATGCGAAGATCGACGCATGGCGCAAACGCCGCGCGGAGATCGATACACGGTCACGGCGACCGGACCTTTGGGAGCGCCATGAGGGCGCTCGGGTCCAGTCGCCCTCTGGCGCGCGGCGACACGAGGACTGACTATGAACCTGTTGCAGACGATCGAAGCCGAGAACATCGCGAAGTTCCTGGCCAACAAGACCATCCCCGATTTCCGCCCCGGCGATACGCTGAAGGTCGGCGTGAAGGTCGTCGAAGGCGAGCGCACCCGTATTCAGAACTATGAGGGCGTGTGCATCGCGCGCTCGAACAAGGGCATGGGCAGCAACTTCACCGTGCGCAAGATGAGCTTCGGCGAGGGCGTCGAGCGCGTCTTCCCGCTCTACTCGCCGAACGTCGATTCGATCGAAGTCGTCCGCAAGGGCGCCGTGCGTCGCGCCAAGCTGTATTACCTGCGTGGCCGTACCGGCAAGGCAGCGCGTATCGCCGAGCGTCGCGACATGCGCCCCGCCAAGGGCACCGCAGCCGCCGAGTAATCGGCTCCTGCGAGACGCGATCGAGGGCGCGGGGGCGATGGTCCCCGCGCCCTTTTTCGTGCGCGGCGTCCGGCGTCTGGCGAGAGCAGGGGCGGGGGCGGGGACCGCGAATGTTGCGAATGTTGAGACGATAGCGCGTTTTTTCGCGCGGGGGTGACGACCCCCTGTCGGGCATGACCCGACGGCCGCGGAGGCGGGGGCGCGAGTCGAGGCTGGATCAGACCAGGCCATGCGGGCAGGCTGCGCCTTTTGCGGCATTTTGGCCAGCAGCGTTCCTTACAGCGGGCGGGGCGATGACGCGCGCCATGGAGGGCCGTCCTCGTGACCCTGGATCCTGACTTTCGTCAGGATGACGGCGTGGGAGGGGCGGCGGCCCTTTTGGCCCTGGATCCTGACTTTCGTCAGGATGACGGCGTGGGAGGGGCGGCGGCGCTTGTGGCCCTGGGTCCTGATGTTCGTCAGGATGACGGTGTGGGTGGGGCGGTGGCCCGTGTGGATCGTGGGCCGTGGTGTTGAGGCGGGCGGCGCAGGGCCGGGTCAGGCGTCGCGCCAGCGGCCGGGGGCGAGATCCGCCAGGGTCCAGTCGCCGATGCTCCAGCGGACGAGGCGGAGCGTCGGGTGGCCGATCGCCGCGGTCATCCGGCGGACCTGGCGGTTGCGGCCTTCGCGGATCGTGATCCTCAGCCAGCAATCGGGGATGCTCGCGCGGACGCGGATCGGCGGCACGCGCGGCCAGAGGTCGGGTGCGTCGATCCGTTCGACCTCGGCGGGGCGGGTGGGGCCGTCCTTCAGCACGACGCCGTCGCGCAAGGCATCGAGCGCGGCCTCGCCCGCCTCGCCCTCGACCTGCACGAGATAGGTCTTGGCCAGCTTGAACTTCGGATCCGCGATCCGCGCCTGGAGGCGACCGTCGTCGGTCAGCAGCAACAGCCCCTCGCTGTCCCGATCCAGCCGCCCCGCCGGATAGACGCCGGGCACCTCGACGAACTGCGACAGCGTCGCGCGCGGCGTCGGCGACTTCTCGTCGGTGAACTGGCTGAGGACGTCGTAGGGTTTGTTGAAGAGGATCAGGCGGGGCATGGCGGCGGCTTTAGAGGGATTGCCGGTGCGGTTCGACCGTAATTCCTCCCCCGCAAGGGGGAGGTGGCTGGCATTTGCCAGACGGAGGGGGCGGTAAGGGATGGCCTCTGTTCCGTATCCTCCCCCTCCGACGC
>NZ_LMKZ01000018.1:954846-990987 GCF_001422525.1 Sphingomonas sp. Leaf30
GCGGGGGAGGATTGAGGGATCGCGATTAATATATGAAGCAAGCCTCGTCCGTATTTCTATTTGTCGTTTCGCTTAAGGCAGGTAAACTTTCTAACCTTCGTCAATGATCGATCGAAGACACTGAACACGCATAATCTATACAAGGGTCAGGATCGCGAATGAAAGTCAGGCCTGATCCGTTGGATATGCCGGAGTGGCAAGCGCTGAACCGAGAATCATCGTTGGTAAGTCATCTGATTGGCTCGGGTGCTACTGCCTTAGGTCGCGCGAGCTATGGGAGTGGGTTCGGCGAATATTACACGGCATTTTTCGCCTTATCCGTCGGTATCGAGAGGCTCGCTAAGCTTATACTGATTGCGGACTTCGCGATGACAAGTCGTGGAAAGCTACCACCGCCGAACGTTGTTAGAAAGTTCGGGCATAAAATCGATAATTTGATAAAAAATGTAAGCGAAATATCGGTGCGCCGGGCCATATCGCTTCCGTCCATTAGTCCTAACGACCCGATTTGCGCCGCCGTGATCGAATGCCTTGATGCTTTTGCGGACGCCTCAAGGGGGCGGTATGCGAACTTTCAAGCTATCGGTAATCCCCACTTTGAACCGCACAGCGAGCCTGTGACTAAATGGTGGAACGATGTTGTTGAGCTGATATTGGACAAGCATTACCGCGGCAAACGCGCTGAAGTAGGCGTAAAAGATAGAGCAAAAATCATCAGTGAGTTGATTGGCGGGGTGACGCTTGTCAGGTTCACCGACGAGAGTGGCCGCGCGATGTCTGACGTTGAAACTGCATCAGAGCGGACCGGGCAAACGAAATGGGCGCAACGGTATGGTCGATTTTACACGCTCGCAGTTGTTCGGTGGATGTCCTGCATTTTCTCAGGGCTAGTACGAGAAGCGAGCTACCGTGAGGGTATTGATGTCCTCTTTGGGCATGATGAATTTTTCAATTCATACATGGTCGACGATAGCTTTTTGCTTGATCGCAAGGTCTGGCCATTACGCTAACCAGTTAGAAACGGTCGCCAAAAAAATGGCCGCGGTGTTTCCACCGCGGCCCGTTCGTTCGATCAGAAATTCCGCAACCCTTACTGGTCGAGGAAGCTCCGCATTTTCCGGCTGCGGCTCGGATGCTTGAGCTTGCGCAGCGCCTTCGCCTCGATCTGGCGGATGCGCTCGCGGGTCACGCTGAACTGCTGGCCGACTTCCTCGAGCGTGTGATCGGTGTTCATGCCGATGCCGAAGCGCATGCGCAGCACGCGTTCCTCACGCGGGGTGAGGCTCGCCAGCACGCGCGTAACGGTTTCCTTGAGGTTGGCCTGGATCGCGGCATCGACGGGGATGATCGCGTTCTTGTCCTCGATGAAGTCGCCGAGGTGGCTATCCTCCTCGTCGCCGATCGGCGTTTCGAGGCTGATCGGCTCCTTGGCGATCTTCATCACCTTGCGGACCTTCTCAAGCGGCATGGAGAGGCGCTCGGCCATTTCCTCGGGCGTGGGCTCGCGGCCCTGCTCGTGGAGGAACTGGCGGCTGGTGCGGACCAGCTTGTTGATCGTCTCGATCATGTGGACCGGGATGCGGATCGTGCGGGCCTGGTCGGCGATCGAGCGGGTGATCGCCTGGCGGATCCACCAGGTCGCATAGGTGCTGAACTTGTAGCCGCGGCGATACTCGAACTTGTCGACCGCCTTCATCAGGCCGATATTGCCCTCCTGGATGAGATCCAGGAACTGAAGACCGCGGTTCGTGTATTTCTTGGCGATCGAGATCACGAGACGCAGGTTCGCCTCGACCATTTCCTTCTTGGCGATACGCGCCTCGCGCTCGCCCTTCTGGACCATGTTGACGATCCGGCGGAACTCGGTGAGCGCCATGCCGGTCTGCTGCGTGATGTCGGCGATCTCGGCGCGGATACGTTCGACCGCCTCGCTCTCGTTGGCGACGAACGCGGTCCACTTCTTGTCGACCTTGTTGACCGTCGCCAGCCAGTTCTCGTCGATCTCGTGACCGATATAGCGGTCGAGGAAGTCCTTGCGCGGCACCTTGTGGCGCTCGGCGAGGCGCAGCATCTGACCGCCCAGCGCGGTCAGGCGGCGGTTATAGGCATAGAGCTGATCGACGAGATATTCGATCTTGGCGTTGTGGAACTGGACGCTCTCGACCTCGGCCGTCAGCTCCTCGCGCAGCTTCTGGTACTTGCGCTCGTCGGCCGCGGAGAAATCGCCGCCGATGCCCATCGCGTCGACGCGGCTCTGCTGGATCTTGCTGAACTTCTTGTAGAGCGCGGTGATGTTGGCGAAGCGCTCGAGCGCGATCGGCTTGAGCTGCTCTTCCATCTGCGCGAGGCTGAGGGTGTTGTCCTCCTCCTCGTCGTCGGACGCGCGCGGCGCGCGGCGCTCGCCATCCTCGTCCTCGTCGGCGGAGGGCTCTTCGGGCTCGGCCTCTTCCTTGAACGAGGGGCCGGCGTTCTTCTCGCTGATCTCGCCGTCGTCGGCCTCGCCGTCCTCGGCCATCGCCTCGGGCGCGGGGTCCTTGGAGAGCATCGCGTCGAGATCCATGATCTCGCGCAGCTGCATCGTGCCCTCGTTGAGCGCGGTCGACCAGTCGATGATCGCGTTGAAGGTGATCGGCGATTCGCACAGACCCAGGATCATCGTGTCGCGACCCGCCTCGATCCGCTTGGCGATCGCGATCTCGCCCTCGCGGCTGAGCAGCTCGACCGCGCCCATCTCGCGAAGATACATGCGGACCGGATCGTCGGTACGATCGACGGTCTCCTTCTTCTTCTCGATCGCGGGGCCTGTGTCGGCTTCGGCGTCGGCGGCCTCGGGCTCGTCGTCGTCGTCCTTGGCGGGCTCGGCCTCGCCCTCCTCGCCGGCTTCGTCGTTGTCGACGATGTTGATGCCCATCTCGCTCAGCGCGGCGCTGATGTCCTCGATCTGGTCGGACGACATCTCGCCCTGCGGCAAGGCCTCGTTGAGCTGATCATAGGTGATGTAGCCACGCTTCTTGGCGCGCGCGATGACCTTCTTGATCGACGCATCGTTCATGTCGATCAGTGGCGCATCGCCGGTGTCGTTCGTCTCGGCGGGTTCCGCCATGTTCGCCTTAGCCATCAATCGCCCTCGGTACCCAACGCTCGGGCGTCTTCGTTCGACTGTACAAGATTTGCAAGTCGGACTTCCAACGCCTGTTTCTCTCTTACCATTGCCACTTGTCGTTCGAACGCATCTTCGGTGAAGTGCGTCTGCATCGCCGCGGTCGCCTGTTTGAGCGCCGCATCGACCTCGGGACGCGCGACCATGATCGCGATCGCCTCGTCTAGGTCGGCGCGGACGCGGGCGGGATCGGCCGTGGTCTGCGTGAACGAGTAGGGCATCGTATCGGCTCGCAACAGGTCACTCGCGACTGAATTGAAACCGGACCTCGCCAATATGGTGAGCAAGCGGCCGCTATCAAGCTTCTGGTCCTCAAGTGCAACATCCACGACCGCCTCGAACAGCCGGCCGAGTGCGCCGTCGATGAGTTGCAGCGGGCCCAGCACCTCCATGTGACGGGCGATCTCGACCGGATGGCGGATCAGCCCGGCGAGCACGGCTTTTGCGAGCACGCGGTCGATTCCGGTGGCGAGGAAGGCCTTTGCATCCTCGGTGACCGGCGCGGAAGGCGGTTTCCACCCGCCCTTGGGGCGTTCGCCGCGGGGGACGAAGGGCGCGCGGACGGGTTTGAAATGCTTGTAGAAGCGGTCCTTGAACTCGGACTGATATTCCTGCTTCACCGACGGATCGCCGATGCCCTCGGCAAGCTCGTGGAGGCGGCGCTTGAGGCCGGCGCGCTGTTCGGGGGTGTCGAGCGCCTCGGCGGCGACTTCGGACGCCCAGAGACGGTCGACGAGCGGTTCGGGGGCCTTCAGCAGCGCCTCGAACGCGCCGGGGCCGCCCGCGCGGACGAGATCGTCGGGGTCCTGGCCTTGCGGGAGCGTGACGAAGGCGAGGCTGCGGCCGGGGGCGAGCAGGGGGAGCGCGCGGTGTGCGGCGCGCAGGGCTGCCTTCTGGCCGGCAGAGTCGCCGTCGAAGCAGAGGAGGGGGACGTCGACCATCCGCCACAGCCGTTCGAGCTGTGCCTCGGTGAGCGCGGTGCCGAGCGGGGCGACCGCTTCGCCAAAGCCGGCCTGGGCGAGCGCGATGACGTCCATATAGCCCTCGACGACGAGGACGCGGCCGGACTTGCGCGACGCGGGGGCGGCGCGGTCGAGATTGTAGAGCGTGCGGCCCTTGTCGAAGAGCGGGGTGTCGGGGGAGTTGAGATATTTGGGCTCGCCGCCGTCGAGCACGCGCCCGCCGAACGCGATCGTCCGGCCGCGGGGGTCGCGGATCGGGATCATCAGCCGACCGCGGAACCGGTCATACGGGTCCTTGCCGTCGACGCTGATCAGCATGCCCGATTCGACGAGCATCGGATCGCCGTAGGTCTTGAGCGCGGCTTTCAGCTTGCCGCGGCTGTCGGGCGCGAACCCCATGCCGAAGGCGCGGGCGGTCTCGGGCGTGATGCCGCGGCGGTCGAGGAGGGCGCGCGCGTCGTTGCCCGCCAGGCCGTTCAATTGCTCGACGAACCAGTCGGCGGCGTCGGACATGACCTCGTGCAGGCCCTTGGCGCGTTCGGCCTTGGCGGCGGACTGGCGGTCCATCGCGGGCATGTCGAGCCCGGCGGCCTGGGCGAGCTCCTTGACCGCGTCCATGAACGGCAGGCCGCGCTGGTCGGTCATCCACTTGATCGCGTCGCCATGCGCGGAGCAGCCGAAGCAGTGGTAGAAGCCCTTGTCGTCGTTGACGTAGAAGCTGGGCGTCTTCTCGTTATGGAACGGGCAGCAGCCCTTGTGCTCGCGCCCGGCCTTGGTGAGCTTGGTGGTCTTGCCGATCAGCGCCGACAGCGACGTGCGGCCGCGTAGCTCGTCCAGAAATTGCGGGGTCAGGGCCATGCGCGCGAGTATAGCTCGGTATCACTGTTGGGGTGATACCTGCAATCCGAAGAGGAGAAGAAGCAGGGCTTGTTCGCGCGGAGGCGCGGAGGCGCGGAGGGGGTGCGTCCGCCGGGAGCGGGTGCGCACCACTATCGCCGCGCAGCGGCAGATAAGAGCAATACTTGCGCTGACGCGCAGCAGAAGCCCCGAGCGCAACCCCCTCCGCGCCTCCGCGCCTCCGCGCGAACAAAATCTTCTTAAGACAGCGCCGCCTTCACCAGGCCACTCGCCTTGCTCATGTCCAGCTCGCTCGCGTGGCGCGCCTTCAGTTCGGCCATGACGCGGCCCATGTCCTTCATGCCGGTCGCGCCGAGTTCGTCCTTGATCTTGAGGATCGCGGCCGTCGTCTCCGCCTCGTTCATCTGCGCGGGCAGGAATCGTTCGATCACCGCGACCTCCGCGGCCTCGGCGTCGGCGAGTTCTTGGCGGCCGCCGTTCGAAAACATTTCGATCGACTCGCGGCGCTGCTTCACCATCTTCTGGAGCACTTCGATCACCAGCGCGTCGTCGCTTTCGGGCGCCTTGCCGGTCCGCGCCTCGATGTCGCGGTTCTTGATTGCGGCCTGGATCAACGAGATGGCGTTGCGGCTCTCCTTGTCGCCGGCCTTCATCGCGGTGAGCTGCGCGGCCTTGATGTCGTCGCGAATCATATACGGGTCTTTCAGGCGGTTCGGGATAGCCGGACGCGATAGCGCGTCGAGCCAAGGTTTAACAGATTGACGCTGCGGCAAGCCGGCCTTAGCGGACACCACTTAGCGACATCGTCAACGTAAAGAGAGTGCCCAGCCTGATGGCCGACGCCCAGCCTACACCCATGTCTTCGGCAAAGCCCGCCGGCGCGACCGGCGTGCTCGTGCTTGCCAATGGCGACGTGATCTGGGGGCGCGGGTTCGGCGCCGAGGGCGAGGCGGTCGGCGAGGTGTGCTTCCACACCGCGATGACCGGATACCAGGAGGTGCTGACCGATCCGTCCTTTGCCGGGCAGATGATCTGCTTCACCTTTCCGCATATCGGCAATGTCGGCGCGAACCCCGACGATATCGAGGCGGACGACCCACACGCGCTGGGCATCATCGTCCGCGAGGATGTGACCGGGCCGTCGAGTTTTCGCGCGGTCGAGGGCCTCGACGGCTGGATGAAGCGGCATGCGCGGATCGGCCTGTCGGGGATCGACACGCGCGCGCTGACGCGGCGGATCCGCGTCGGCGGCGCGCCCAACGGCGTGATCGCGCATTCGGCGAGCGGCGAATTCGACGTCGCCGCGCTGCTGGCGATGGCGCGGGGCTGGCCGGGCCTCGAGGGCATGGACCTCGCCAAGGGCGTGTCGACCGAGATGCATTATGGCTGGGGGGATCAGGCGCCGGGCGGCACGTGGCGGCTGGGGTTTGGCTATGGGGAGAGCGGTGCTTCGACTGCGCTCAGCACGAACGGGGAAGGGGATGCGTCGCCCCAACCGTTCGCGCCGGGCGAAGGCGATGCCCCCGTCGCGAGCGCGGCCCGCCCGCATGTCGTCGCGATCGATTACGGGTCGAAGCGCAACATCTTCCGCAACCTCGTCGCGGCGGGGGCTAAGGTGTCCGTCGTGCCCGCCACCGCGACCTATGACGAGGTGATGGCGCTCGCCCCCGACGGCATCTTTCTGTCGAACGGCCCCGGCGATCCCGCCGCGACCGGCGAATATGCCGTGCCGGTGATCCGCCAGCTGCTCGAGACGGGCAAGCCGCTGTTCGGCATCTGTCTGGGCCATCAGCTGCTCGGCCTCGCGGTCGGCGCGACCACGACCAAGATGTTCCAGGGCCACCGCGGCGCCAACCATCCGGTCAAGCGCCTGTCTGACGGCGCGGTCGAGATCACCAGCATGAACCACGGCTTCTCGGTCGAGCGCGACAGCCTGCCGGCCAACGTTCGCGAGACTCACGTGTCGCTGTTCGACGGGTCGAATGCGGGGCTCGAGCTGACCGACAAGCCGGCCTTCTCGGTGCAGTATCATCCGGAAGCGAGCCCAGGGCCGCAGGACAGTCTGTATCTGTTCGAGCGGTTTGTGGGAATGCTATGAAGCTGCTGCTGTTCCTTGCGAGCCTGGTCGTCAGCCAGTCGGCTTGCGCGCAGAAGGGACAGAGCGATGAACAAATCGCCCAGACGTGTCAGATCTCACTCGAAAGCTATCATACAACGCGCGCATTGGTGAAAGCCGGCCCGGTCGGCAAGCTCACCAAAGCGGGCAGATGTTACCTTTCTAGGAATGCAGACCGCCGCATCATGCTCGGGTATATTTCCGAGCCGCCAACGGAATCGAAGTAAATGCCAAAACGCACCGACATCACCTCGATCCTCGTCATCGGCGCAGGACCCATCGTCATCGGCCAGGCGTGCGAGTTCGATTATTCGGGCACGCAGGCGATCAAGGCGTTGAAGGAGGAGGGTTACCGGATCGTCCTCGTCAATTCGAACCCCGCGACGATCATGACCGATCCCGAGCTGGCCGACGCGACCTATGTCGAGCCGATCACGCCCGCGATCGTCGCCAAGATCATCGAGAAGGAACGGCCTGACGCGATCCTGCCGACGATGGGCGGGCAGACCGCGCTCAACACCGCGCTCGCGTTGTTCCATGACGGCACGCTCGAGAAATTCGGCGTGACGATGATCGGCGCGGATGCCGATGCGATCGACATGGCGGAGGACCGGCTGAAGTTCCGCGACGCGATGGACCGGATCGGGCTGGAAAGCGCGCGCTCGGCGATCGCACATACTGTCGAGGAAGCGCTGGAAGGGCTTGAAAAGACGGGGCTTCCGTCGATTATCCGGCCGAGCTTCACGATGGGCGGCTCGGGCGGCGGCATCGCGTATAATCGTGAGGAGTTCATCGCGATCGTCCGCAACGGGCTCGACCTGTCGCCGACCACCGAGGTGCTGATCGAGGAATCGCTGCTCGGCTGGAAAGAGTACGAGATGGAGGTGGTGCGCGACCGCAAGGACAACGCGATCATCATCTGCTCGATCGAGAATGTCGATCCGATGGGCGTCCATACCGGCGACTCGATCACGGTCGCGCCGGCGTTGACGCTGACCGACAAGGAATACCAGATCATGCGCAACGCATCGATCGCGGTGCTGCGGGAAATCGGTGTCGAAACAGGCGGTTCGAACGTCCAGTTCGCAGTAAATCCGAAGGACGGCCGGCTCGTCGTCATCGAGATGAACCCGCGCGTGTCGCGCTCGTCGGCGCTGGCGTCGAAGGCGACGGGCTTCCCGATCGCCAAGGTCGCGGCCAAGCTCGCGGTCGGCTACACGCTCGACGAGATCGAGAACGACATCACCGGCGCGACGCCCGCGAGCTTCGAGCCGACGATCGACTATGTCGTCACCAAGATCCCGCGCTTCGCATTCGAGAAGTTCAAGGGCGCGTCGAGCACGCTCGGCACCGCGATGAAGTCGGTCGGCGAGGTGATGGCGATCGGTCGCAACATCCATGAATCGATGCAGAAGGCGTTGCGCGGGCTCGAGACGGGGCTGAGTGGGTTCAACCAGGTCGATCATCTGGTTGGCGCGCCGCGCGCGGAGATCGAGGCGGCACTGGCCGTCGCGACCCCCGACCGGCTGCTGGTCGCCGCACAGGCGTTGCGCGAGGGCTTCACCGTCGCCGAGGTGCACGCGATCGCGAAGTACGATCCGTGGTTCCTCGAGCGGATCGCCGAGATCATCGCGGCCGAGGCCGAGGTGATGAAGGACGGGCTGCCGATCGACGCGACGGGGATGCGGCGTCTGAAGAGCATGGGGTTCAGCGACAAAAGGCTCGCCTGGCTCGCGCTGCAATCCGCCAATCTGCGCGGCATGAACCGCGGGATCGCGCGCGGGTCGGGGCTGATCCACGAGGTCGTCAAGGCGATGACCGGCGGCGTGACCGAGGAGGAGGTGCGCCAGCATCGCCTGAAGCTCGGTGTGCGGCCGGTGTTCAAGCGGATCGACACCTGCGCGGCCGAATTCGACGCCAAGACGCCGTATATGTATTCGACCTACGAGGCGCCGAGCTTTGGCGAGCCCGAGAACGAGTCCGCCCCGACCGACCGGAAGAAGATCGTCATCCTCGGCGGCGGGCCGAACCGGATCGGGCAGGGAATCGAGTTCGATTATTGCTGCTGCCATGCGTGCTTCGCGCTCGCCGATGCGGGCTATGAGACGATCATGGTCAACTGCAACCCGGAGACCGTGTCGACCGATTACGACACCAGCGACCGGCTGTATTTCGAGCCGCTGACCGCCGAGGACGTGCTCGAGATCCTGCATGTCGAGGCGTCGAAGGGCGAGCTGGTCGGCGTGATCGTGCAGTTCGGCGGGCAGACACCGCTGAACCTTGCGCGCGCGCTGGAAGCCGCCGGGATCCCGATCCTGGGGACGACGCCCGACGCGATCGATCTGGCCGAGGACCGTGAGCGGTTCGCGGCGCTGATCACCAAGCTGGGTCTGCTCCAGCCTGCCAACGGGCTTGCGCGCAGCCGCGACGAGGCGGTCGCGGCGGCCGAGCGGATCGGCTATCCGGTGCTGATGCGGCCGAGCTATGTGCTCGGCGGGCGGGCGATGGAGATCGTCGACACGCTGGGGCAGCTCGAGCACTATATCGCGACCGCGGTGCAGGTGTCGGGCGACTCGCCGGTGCTGATTGACCAGTATCTGCGCGATGCGATCGAGGTCGATGTCGACGCGATCTGCGACGGGACCGATGTCGTCGTCGCAGGCGTGCTGCAGCATATCGAGGAGGCGGGCGTTCATTCGGGCGACAGCGCCTGCTCGATCCCGCCTTATTCGCTGTCGGCGGAGATCGTCGCCGAGATCGAGCGGCAGACGGTCGCGCTCGCGCATGCCCTGTCGGTCGTGGGCCTCATGAACATCCAGTTCGCGGTGAAGGACGGGCTGGTCTACCTCATCGAGGTCAATCCGCGCGCGTCGCGGACCGTGCCGTTCGTCGCCAAGGCGATCGGCGCGCCGATCGCCAAGATCGCCGCGCGCGTGATGGCGGGCGAGCAGCTGAAGGACCTGCCCAAGATCGACCGGCATATCGATTATTATGCGGTGAAGGAGGCGGTGTTCCCCTTCAACAAGTTCCCCGGCGTCGATCCGGTCCTGTCACCCGAAATGAAGTCGACCGGCGAAGTCATGGGAATCGATCCCGATTTCACGATCGCGTTTGCGAAAGCACAGCTCGGCGCGGGGACGATCCTGCCGACCAAGGGCAGCGTCTTCGTCAGCGTGAAGGACAGCGACAAGGCGATGATCGTCGAGGCGGTCAAGGCGCTGGTCGACACCGGCTTCTCGATCGTCGCGACCGGGGGCACCGCGGAGCATCTCGCCCGCGCCGGGCTGCCGGTGGAGACGGTCAACAAGGTCGCGCAGGGCCGGCCGCATATCGTCGACCGGATCAAGGACGGCGACATCGCGCTGATCTTCAACACGACCGAGGGGTGGCAGAGCCTGAAGGACTCGCAGCCGATCCGCGCGTCCGCGCTCGGCCAGCGGATTCCCTACTTCACGACCGCCCCCGCCTCGCTCGAGGCGGCCAAGGCGATCGCGAAGCTTTCGACGCACAGCCTTGAAGTACGGCCCTTGCAATCCTATTATTCGCAGTCGCACAACTGATCCCGACATGAGAGCGTGATGTGTGAGCGGGCCGCGTAACGGCTTGCGTTGGGTAATGAATTGGGGACGAGATATGGCGACCGTCGAAAAGATGCCAATGCTGCAAGAGGGCTATGAGACGCTGTCCGCGGATCTGAAGCGCCTCAAGGCCGAACGCCCGACGATCGTCGATGCGATCGAGGAAGCGCGGGCGCATGGCGACCTGTCGGAGAACGCCGAATATCACGCCGCCAAGGAGCGTCAGGGTCAGGTCGAGGCATCGATCTCGGACATCGAGGACAAGCTGAGCCGCGCGCAGATCATCGACCCCAAGGAGCTTTCGGGCGACAAGGTCGTGTTCGGCGCGACCGTCACGCTGCTCGACGAGAATGACAAGCCGGTGAAGTACCAGATCGTCGGCCAGACCGAGGCGAACGCCAAGACCGGCCGGATCTCGTACAACTCGCCGCTGGGTCGCGGGCTGATCGGGCGCAAGCTCGACGAAGAGGTCGAGGTCACGGTGCCCGCCGGCGAGCGCTATTACGTCGTCTCCAAGATCGAGTTCATCTAGGCATCATGACATTTTTCGAGACGCGGGCGACGGCGATCATCACGATCGTGACGGTCGTGATCTCGGGGCTTTTGCTGGTGACCGGCGCGCTGCCCCATTGGGTGGTGAATGCGGGTTTCATCCCGCTCCGGCTGACCGAACTCGGCATGTCGGGCGGTCACGACTTCGCGATCCCCGCCTGGGCGACGCCGTTGACCGCCGCGCTGCTGCATGGCGGCTGGGCGCATCTCGCGCTCAACCTCGTCATGCTGGTCTATTGCGGACAGTTCGTCGAGCGGGCGATCGGCACCGCCCAGATCGTCGTCCTCTATATCGTCGGTGCGTATTTCGCGGCGGCCGGGCAATGGGTGCTCGATCCCCGATCGATCGCGCCGATGGTCGGCGCCAGCGGTGCGATCTCGGCGGTCGTAGGCGCCTATGCGCTGCTCTATGGCGAGCGACGCGCGCGCGCGATCGGGCCGGTGCCGGCGGGGGTCGTGCACGTGCTATGGCTGGCCGCGGCGTGGATCGGCATTCAGCTGATGATGGGGGTCGTGGGGTTCGGCGCTTCGGTCGGGGCCAATGGCTCGATCGCGGTCGGCGCGCATATCGGCGGGTTTCTGGCGGGGCTGGTGCTCGCGCGGCCGTTGTTGCTGTGGCGGTACCGGACGGCCTGATTGCCGGGTGCGGGTTTAGCGGTCCCAAATTCTTCCGTCATCCTGACGAACGTCAGGACCCAGAGTTACGGAACGTGTCGCCTTTGGCTCTGGGTCCCGACTTTCGTCGGGATGACGGATTAGGGATTGCCGTCCTTAGCCAGCCATAGGGCGTAGAGGCGGTGGGCGGTCGGGCACCGGGTGCTGACCGCGGTCCGGGCCGCCTAGTCGCCGCGCGCCGTGTTACGCCGTCGGATTAGTCGTCAGGTTCGGTTCGAGCATGCGGTGGAGATGCACGACGACGAACTTCATCTCAGCATCGTCGACCGTGCGCTGCGCTGCAGCACGCCAGGCCTTTTCGGCGCTGGCATAGTCGGGGAACACACCGACGAATTCGATCTTGCTGAGGTCGTTGAAATCCAGGGTGCGCGGGTCGCTGACGCGGCCGCCGAATACGAGATGAAGCTTGCTCATGCGCTGCTGTCCTTGGAATGGGGGTTGCAGACGCCCTAGCGTGTTCGACCCGCGCTTTGAACCCTTTGCGGACCGGTCCTTTAGCCGGGGGTCTTTTGCGAAACGGCCTTCGCACCTGCGGTACCCGCGGTGGTCAGCGCCTTGACGATTCCCTCGACGAGGCCCTTGGCCTGGCCACGGGCATTGTCCTTGGTAAGGCCGAGCTCGCCGAGCTCCGACTGGCCGGCCGCCTTGGCAGCGGCGGTGGCGGCGATCGCGGTCTCGCCGAGACGCTTGCCGAGCGGCGCGAGCAACGACTTCTCACGTGCCGAGCGCGGGATCAGAACACCGGCGAGCGCACCGACGACCAGACCGCCGACGAGAATGCCGAGCGGGTTGGATTCGAGGCTGTTGACGGTGCGACGCGCGGTTTCCTTCGAGGCGTCGAGCGCCTCGGCGGCCTTGTCGCCGGCGTCGTGATAGACCTTGGCGGCGGTGTCGCGGACGGTGTCGAGACCCTCGCGCAGACGATGTTCGGCGTTTTCGATCTTGGTGTGGGCGTCGGTCATGGGACGGTCCTTCTGATTTCCGGCGGCGCCATCGGGACGCGGCCGGGACAATATGGTTGGGGCGCGATCAGCGCCCGCGGCGAAACAGTCCGACGATGCGGTGACGGGCGAGAAACAGTCCCGCCACAGCCGCAGCGCCCGCGGCAGGACCGGGGTTGCGGCGTACCGTCTCGACACTGGCATTGAGCGCGGCGGTGCCGACATCGGCAACGTCGCGGCTGGCGTTGAGCGCCAGCCGACGCGGATTGAGGCGGTCCTGCAACTGCCCGATCGTCATCATGACGCGCTGGCGGGCGAGGGCCGCTTCGATCTCTGCGGCGGCGACTTTGGCGGATGTCATGTGGCGGGCTCGCTTTCGGGCTTGAGCTTCGACTTGCCGACCATCGCGAGCGCGCCGGCAATCGCCAGCACGACAAGGACGACGATGGCCGTCGCCCATCCTGGCCCCACCAGCGTCGCCAGCGTCAAGATCGCACCGACCAGAAGTGCGATCAACGCGGCCAGCGCCAACACCCCGGCAATGGCGAAGAACATCGCCGCCGATTTGTACGCCGTCGCCGTCTCGCCGAACTTTGCCTTGTACACCGCGATTTCCGCGGTCGCGAGCGCGCGCGTCTCGCCGGCCAGACGGCCGACGACCGCGGTCAGGCTTTCCTCACCATCGAGCGCAAAGGGGATGGGATCCGCCAAGACCTCAGTCCTTCGGGTTTGCATCGATGCCCGACTGGACCAGCCGTGCCACGACGAAGCCGAGGGCCGCGGCCGCACCGACCGCAACGGCGGGCGACTTGCGGACGAGCGCGGTGACGTCGTCGACCAGCGCGTCGATGTCCTTGGCGCGGACCTGCTCGGCGAAGCCCGAGACGCTGTCGGCGGCGCTGCGGGCATAGCCGCCATATTGCGCGCCGAGCTTGTCATCGACCTGCGCTGCGGCGTCGGTCAGCAACTGTGCGACCTGCTCGAGCGCGGTGCCGGCGCGGGCCTTGCCGTCCTCGGCGAACAGGCGCGCCTTGTCGGCGGCCTGCTGGCCATATTTGCTGGCATTGTCCTTGATCACCTGCTTGGCCTCAGTCGCCTTGGTGCCGGTAGTGTCAGCGGCGTCGTCGAGCCGCGTGACGCCGCCCTTCAGCGGCTCTGCGGTGGTGGCAGTGCCGGCGGCGGCGACATCGCCTGTGGTCATCGGCTGTGCGTCGGTATCGGCCATGGTCGTCCCTTTCGAAATGCTACGCCCTCAACACCGGTGCGCAGGCACGGTTCCCCTAGTCGGCCCGATTGCCCGATATGACGCGAGGCGGTAGAGGCAGCGCGAACGTCCCGGGCGATCGACCAGCTTGGGGATTTGTAGGAGCATCGTTACGTGACCGCAATCATCGACATTCACGCCCGCCAGATCCTCGATAGCCGGGGCAATCCGACGATCGAGGTCGACGTCCTGCTCGAGGATGGCAGCTTCGGCCGCGCCGCGGTGCCGTCGGGCGCCTCGACCGGTGCGCACGAGGCGGTCGAGAAGCGCGACGGCGACGCCACGCGCTGGGGCGGCAAGGGCGTCGACAGCGCGGTCGACGCGGTCAACGACGAGATCACCGACACGGTGCTGGGCATGGACGCGGAGGACCAGTCGGACCTCGACCGCGCGATGATCGAGCTCGACGGCACCGAGAACAAGGCACGGCTGGGCGCGAACGCGATCCTCGGCGTCAGCCTGGCCGCGGCCAAGGCGGCCGCCGAAGCACGCGGCCTGCCGCTGTACCGCTATGTCGGCGGCGTCCAGGCGCACCTGTTGCCGGTACCGATGATGAACATCATCAACGGCGGCGAGCATGCCGACAACCCGATCGATTTCCAGGAGTTCATGATCGTGCCGGTCGGCGCGTCGAACATCCTCGAGGCGGTGCGCTGCGGCTCGGAGATCTTCCATACGCTCAAGAAGGGCCTGAGCGCGAAGGGCCTGTCTACCAGCGTCGGCGACGAGGGCGGTTTCGCGCCGAACATCGGCAGCACGACCGAGGCGCTCGACTTCATCATGTCGAGCATCGAGAAGGCCGGCTACAAGCCCGGCGAGGACGTGATGCTCGCGCTCGATTGCGCCGCGACCGAGTTCTACAAGAACGGCAAGTATGACATTTCGGGCGAGGGGAAGATCCTCGAGAGCGCCGAGATGGCCGAGTATCTGGCCGACCTGACGCGCCGCTATCCGATCTTCTCGATCGAGGACGGCATGGGCGAGGACGACTGGGAGGGCTGGAAGACGCTCACCGACCTGATCGGCGACAAGGTCCAGCTGGTCGGCGACGATCTGTTCGTGACCAACCCGAAGCGGCTGAAGCGCGGGATCGAGGGCGGCTATGCCAATTCGCTGCTGGTGAAGGTCAACCAGATCGGCACGCTGACCGAGACGCTGGAAGCCGTGTCGATGGCACAGCGCGCCAAGTATACCGCGGTGATGTCGCATCGCTCGGGCGAGACCGAGGATTCGACGATCGCCGACCTCGCCGTCGCGACCAATTGCGGGCAGATCAAGACGGGTAGCCTTGCGCGGTCGGACCGGCTCGCCAAGTACAACCAGCTGATCCGGATCGAGGAAGAGCTGGGCGACGCGGCGCGCTATGCGGGTCGCGACATCCTGATCGGCGGCTGATAGGCTAAGACCCGGAGGACGGCATGGCGCGCACCACGAGCACGACGAAGAGCACCAAGTTGCGGCGGACGATGCGCAAGGCCGCCTGGCCTGCGCTGGGGCTGACGCTGATGGCGTTCTTCGGCGCCTATGCCGTGCTCGGGCCGAACGGGATGTTCGCGTACGGCGACTACAAGCGGCAGCTGGCGAAGCGGGAGCGCGACTATGCCGTGCTCGACCGCAAGCGCGAGGTGCTCAAGAACCGGGTGGCGCTGCTCAACCCGGATCATGCCAATCCGGACATGGTCGACGAGATGGTCCGCAAGGAGCTGAACGTCGCGCACCCGGACGAAGTGATCGTGCCGCTGGGGAACTGACCGGGCCGTCATCCTGGACCTGATCCAGGATCCAGAGCCACGGACGGATCCGCCAGCGGCTCTGGATCCTGACTTTCGTCAGGATGACGGTTGGGGTTACCGGCCGAGGAAGCGCAGCAGGTCCTGCGTGAAGCGGTCGCTCTCGGTGAGCGTCAGCCCGTGCGGGGCGCCGTCATATTCGACCAGCTGCGAACCCGCGATGCCCTTGGCCGCGGCGCGGCCGGTGGCGTCGATCGGGACGGTCTTGTCGGCGGTGCCGTGGACGATCAGCGTCGGCACGCGGAACGCGGCGAGGTCGGCGCGGAAGTCGGTATGGCCGAACGACTCGGCGCAGGCGAGCGTCGGGCGCAGCCCCGCCTGCATCGCCAGACCCCAGACCCAGTCGACCATCTCGTCGCTGACCGGCGAGGTGATGAACCCGACGCCCAAGAACTGCTGCAGGAAGGTGCGGAAGAAGGCGGGGCGATCCTCCTTGATCCCGTTACCGATGCCGGCAAGCGTCGCTTCGGGGACACCGTGCGGATTGTCGTCGGTCTTGAGCATATAGGGCACGACCGAGGCGATCAGCCCGGCGGCGATCACGCCCTTGCCGTCGTGGCGGCTCATGTAACGGGCGACCTCGCCGCCGCCCATCGAGAAGCCGACGAGCGTCGCGTCCTCGGTCGTGCCGGTCGCGGCCATGACGTCGGCGAGATCGTCGGTCAGCGTGTCATAGTCATAGCCCGACCAGGGCTGGCCCGACCGTCCGAAGCCGCGGCGGTCATAGGCGATCGCGCGGAACCCCGCCTCCGCGAGCGCCATCGCCTGCGCATCCCAGCTGTCGGCATTTAATGGCCAGCCATGCGTGAGGATGACGGGCCGTCCGCTGCCCCAGTCCTTGACGTAAATGTCTGTACCGTCGCGGGTTTTAATGAAGGGCATGTCAATCTCCGGGGTTGTCGCCAAAGTACTTACGTCAACGGTCCGGGCTATTGGCCGTTCCAACTCTGGCGTCCGCGCGATTCCGCTGGCAGCATTGCGGGCACGCTACGGCGTGAGGGGGGAGATTGATGCGGACGAGGTTCCCGGCGAGGACGGCGGCGCTGCTGCTGGCGCTGGGCAGCTGTACGCCGGACGATCCGCAGACGCGGGACCGCGTCGCCGCCACGCCCGTTGCCGCGCCCGTCACTGCGATCGCGCCCGATGCCTGGACTGCGTTTCGCGACCGGTTCGTCGCGACGTGGTTCGCGCTCGACCCGGCCTTTGCGGTCTATCAGGGGCGGCATGAGCATGATGGCGGGCTGCCCGACTGGAGCGCTGCGGGGCTGGGTCGGCAGGCGGCGTTCCTGCACCGGTCGATCGCGGCGGCGGGGCGGTTCGAGACGGCGGCGCTCAGCCCCGAGCAGCGGTTCGAGCGCGACTATCTGGTGATGGTGGCGCGCGACAAGCTGTTCTGGCTCGAGGCGGCGGACGCGCCGCATCGCAACCCGGCCTGGTATGTCGCGGGCGGGCTCGACCCCAATGTCTATGTCGTGCGCGCCTATGCCGATCCGGTCCGGCGGATGCGCGCGCTGATCGCGCTGCTGCGCCGGATCCCGGCGGCGACGCTGCAGATCCAGCAGAACCTCGCGACGCCGATGCCGATCAGCCATGTCGACTATGCCGCGACCGCGTTCCGCGGCTTTGCGTCCTGTTACATGGACGATTCGGTCAAGGCGTTCGCCGGGGTCGCGGACGAGGGGCTGCAGCGCGAACTCGCCGATGCGGCGATGACCGCGTCGGAGGCGATGCGCGACCTGGCGCTCTGGGTCGAGGCGCAGCGGCCGACCGCGACACGGTCGTTCGCGCTGGGGCCCGCGCTGTTCGCGAAGATGCTGCGCGAGACCGAGGGGGTCGACATGCCGATCGCGACGCTCGAGGCGGCGGGGCGGGCCGACCTGGCGCGCAACCAACGTGCGCTCGCCGCGGCCTGTGCCCGGTTCGCGTTCGGGCTGACGGTCCGCGACTGTCTGGCGCAGGTGAATGCGGACAAGCCGGTCGACGGACCGGTCGCCGAGGCGCGCCGCCAGATCCCGATGCTGCGCGCGTTCATCCTGCGGCGCGACCTGCTGACGCTCGCCGGCAACGAACTGGCGCTGGTCGAGGAGAGCCCGCCCTATAGCCGGCAGAATCTCGCCTATATCGATCCGCCGGGTCCGTTCGATCGCGGCGTGCCGTCGGTCTATTACATCTCGCCGCCCGACCCGCGCTGGACGCAGGCGGTGCGGGACGCGTTCGTGCCGGGCAAGGCGGACCTGCTCTTCACCTCGATCCACGAGGCGATGCCCGGGCATTTCGTCCATTTTCTCCACGCCAATCGCGTGCCGTCGCTGATCGGGCGGGTGTTCGTCGGCTATGGCTATGCCGAGGGCTGGGCGCATTATGCCGAGGAGATGATGTGGGAGGCGGGGCTGGGCGGCGGCCGCGCGGACATCCATATCGGCCAGCTGTCGAACGCGCTGCTGCGTGACTGCCGGTTCCTCGCCGCGATCGGGATGCATGCGCGCGGCATGAGCCAGGCCGAGGCGTTCACGCTGTTCGTCGACCAATGTTACCAGGACGAGGGCAATGCGCGGCAACAGGCGCTGCGCGGCACCTATGACCCGGCCTATCTCAACTACACGATGGGCAAGCTGATGATCCGCCGGTTGCGCGAGGACTGGACCGCGGGGCGGGGCGGGCGGCGCGCGTGGAAGGCGTTCCACGACCGGCTGCTGCGCTATGGCGGGCCGCCGATCCCGCTGGTCCGGCAGGCGATGCTGGGCGAGGCGAAGCCGATCGCGGCGTTCTGAGCGAACTGGCGGCTAGCGCGCCTGCGCGGCGGGCTGGACGTCGCGCGTCTCGTCGATCGGCGGGTTGCGGATCGAGGGGCGCAGGCGCGACACGCTGCACAGGCCCGCGACCAGCGCCATGCCGGCGGCGACCAGCGGCGGCGTCGTGCCCGCGCCGACCCCGATGGCGAGCAGCGCGGCGACGACGGTGGCGCCGGTCGTCTGGCCGACCAGCCGGACCGTCGAGATCAGCCCCCCGGCGGCGGCGGCGCGCTCGCGCGGGGCCGAGCCGATGATCAGCCGCGCGTTCGGCGCCATGAACATCCCGAACCCCGAGCCGCACAGCGCCATCCGCCAGGCGATGGCGAAATAGCTCGGATCGGCGGGCATGAACGCGAGCAGCAGCAGCGCAGCGATCGAGACGGCCATGCCGATGCCGCCGAGCAGCCCGGCGGGATAGCGATCCGACAGCCATCCCGACAGCGGCGCCACGACCATGTTGGCGAGCGGCCATGGCGCGATCGCCGCGCCGACCTCGGCCGCGGAAAAACCGTAAGCCTGGGTCAGCCGGAACGGCGTCGACAGGAGCAGCGTCATCTGCGCGATGAAGGCGGTATAGGCGCCGATCGCGGACAGCGCGAGGACGGGGCGGGCGAGCAGGTCGATCGGCAGGATCGGCTTGGTCTCGCCGCGCTCGCGACGCACGAAGATCCAGCCGATCGCCACCCCGGTCAGCACGATCGCCGCCGAGACCACCGGGCTGTCGCCGTGCACCGCGGTCTCCGACCCGCCGATGACGAGCCCGATCATCGCCGCGCACATGACCGCGCCGAGCACGTCGAACGGTTCGCTCCGCGGGCTGGGATCGGGCAGGGCGCGCCCGAGGACCAGGCTGAGGATCGCGAACGGCACCGCGCTGGCAAAGACCCAGGGCCAGGGCGCGACCGCGAGGACCAGCCCGCCCAGCGTCGGCGCGAGCGCGGCCGAACTCGACACCACCACCGAATTGATGCCGAGCCCGCGGCCGAGCTGCTGCGACGGGTAGATCGAGCGGATCAGCGCGGACGAGACGCTGAGCGCCGCCGCCGCGCCGAGCGCCTGTGCGGCGCGGACGACGAGCAGGAAGGGCAGGCTCTTGGCGAAGAAGCAGAGCAGGGTCGCGACGGTGAAGACGAGCTGGCCATATTGATACATGCGCTTCAGCCCGATCCGGTCGCCGAGCCCCGAAAAGGGGAGCAGCGCCATCGCCAGAATCAGCTGATAGACGGTGACGACGGTCACCACCGCGCTGCTGTCGACGCCCAGATCGCGTGCGATCGTCGGCAACGCGACATTGGCGACGCCGCCGTCGATGATGGTCAGCGCGGTACCCGCCGAGATGGCGGCGATCGCGAGGAACCGGCGGGGCTTGGGAAGGCCATCCAGGGCCGTTGTCTGGTCGGACTGCATTGCGGACCGCGATAGACACCGTCATGAATGACGCCAAGCTATTCGGGGAAATGGACGATGCGGGTTCTTACGGCTGCGCTTGCGGCGACGATATTGACGGGCGGCGCCGGCCTTGCGGCGGGCAGTGTGCTCGCCCAAGTCGCACCGATGACGAACACAAAGCCTGCCCCGACCCCAACCCCAACCCCAACCCCAACCCCAACCCCAACCCCAACCCCAACCCCAACCCCAACCCCGACCCCGGCCGCGGACACCGCCGCCGACCCCTATATCTGGCTCGAGGACAAGGATGGCGCCAAGCCGCTCGCCTGGGTCGAGGCGGAGAATGCCAAGACGCTTCCCCGGTTGCAGAACGATCCGCGCTACAAGAGCTTCTATGCCGAGGCGCTGGCAATCGCGGCGGCGAAGGACCGGATCCCGATGCCCGACCAGCGCTTTGGCCGGATCTACAATTTCTGGCGCGATGCCGAGCATCCGCAGGGCATTTGGCGCTGGACGAGCGAGGCGGGCTACGCGCAGGCCGATCCTGCCTGGACGACCGCGCTCGACCTCGATGCGCTGAGCAAGGCCGAGGGCAAGAAATGGGTGTGGAAGGGCGCGACCTGCCTCCAGCCCGACGAGCGGCTGTGCCTCGTCTCGCTGTCCGAGGGCGGCGAGGATGCGGTGTCGTATCGCGAATTCGATCTGCAGACCGGGCAGTTCGTTTCGAACGGCTTTGCGCTGTCGACGTCGAAGCAGGGCGCGAGCTGGGTCGACAAGGACACGCTGCTGGTCGCGCGCGACTGGGGTGCGGGGTCGATGACCGCGTCGGGCTATCCGTTCGTCGTCAAGGAGGTGAAGCGCGGCCAGCCGCTGAGTGCCGCGCGCGAGATCTTTCGCGGCGAGGCGTCGGACCAGCTCGGCACCTATGCCAGCGTGATGACCGACGGGCAGGGCAACCGCGTGACGATGATCCAGCGGCGCCCGACCTTTTTCGGCGGCGAGAAGCATGTCGTTACGCCGGCCGGGCTCGTGAAGCTCGACGTTCCCGACCGCGTCTTTCCCTCAGGCATGGTCGACGGGCAGGTGATCTTCTCGACCAGCGAGGCGTGGGGGCAGATCCCCGCCGGCGCGATCGCCTCGGCGCCGCTCGCCGAGGTGCGCAAGGGCCGGTTCACGCCGGCTTTGGTCTTCGCGCCGACCGATCGCCAGTCGGTCGACGGCGTGTCGGTGACGCGCGATCACGTGGTCGCCGGCGTCTATGACAATGTCCGCGGCCGGGCGATGGTGTTCACGCACGGCAAGGCGGGCTGGACGTCGCGCGCGGTCGCGCTGCCCGACAATGCCTCGGTCGATGTCGCGAGCACGACCGATCGCAGCAACGCGACGTTCGTGCAGGTGACGGGGTTCCTCGCGCCGACGACCTTGTGGACGCTCGATGCGGGGCCTGGCGGTGTGGCCAAGCAGATCAAGGCGCTGCCCGCGAAGTTCGATGCATCGTGCGACGTCGTCGAGCAATTCGAGGCGGTGTCGACCGACGGGACGAAGATCCCCTATTTCATCGTCCACCGGAAGGACGTGCCGCTCGACGGCACCACGCCGACGATCATGACCGCCTATGGCGGGTTCGAATCGTCGATGACGCCCTATTATTCCGGGGTGATGGGCAAATTGTGGCTCGAGCGCGGGGGCAGCTTCGTGCTCGCCAATATCCGCGGCGGCGGCGAATTCGGGCCGAAATGGCATGATGCGGGACGCAAGACCAAGCGGCAGATCATCTATGACGATTTCGCCGCGGTCGGGCAGGACCTCATCGCGCGCAAGCTGACCAGCCCGGCGACGCTCGGCATCTATGGCGGGTCGAATGGCGGGCTGCTGATGGGGGTCGAGTTCAACCAGCATCCCGATCTGTGGAAGGCGGTGACGATCCAGGTGCCGCTGCTCGACATGATCCGCTACGAACAGATCGCCGCGGGCGCGTCCTGGGTCGACGAATATGGGTCGGTGAAGATCCCCGCGGAGAAGGCGTTTCTCGAGACGATCTCGCCCTATCAGAACATCAAGCGCGGCGGCGCTTACCCCGAGCCCTATATCTGGACGACGACCAAGGACGACCGCGTCGGGCCGCAGCATGCGCGCAAGTTTGCTGCGCGGCTGAAGGAATATGGCCTGCCGTACCTCTTCTACGAGGATACCGCGGGCGGGCATTCGGGGGATGCGGACATCGAGCAGGGGGCGCGGATGCAGGCGCTGCAGATGACCTATTTCGCGCAGAAGCTGATGGGGCCGGCGAAGTAAGGGACCCGTCATCCTGGACTTGATCCAGGATCCAGAGCCGGAGGCGGTATCGCTCGTGGCTCTGGATCCTGACTTTCGTCAGGATGACGGGGTTTCGGGGGAGGGTGCGCGAACGGCGGCGGGCGTGATGGACGCCCGGTCGCCGCACGCGCTCAGCGGCAGCGGATCTGGCTGTTGTTCTGCTCGACCGCGCGGCCGGCAAGGCCACCTGCGGCCGCGCCCAGCAGCGAACCGACGATCCGCGAGCGGCCGCCGTCGATCACGTTGCCGAGGATGCCGCCACCGGCCGCGCCGATGATCAGCCCGGTCGTGCCGTCGTTGCGCTTGCAGTAATAGCGGCCGTCCTGCCCCGCATAGACGCGGTCATTGGCGGACAGGGTGCGCTCCTGATAATTCGGGCCGACGCGATAGTCGCGGGCCGGGTCGTAATTGCCCTCGTCGCGTTCGTCGGGGTAGCCGCCTTCGTACCGGTCGGGTGCCTGGCGATAGCCGCCCTGCGGCGCCGGCGGAACATAGCTGCCGCCACGATTGCCGCGCAGCGACTGGTAGCGATCGAATTCCTCGCGGAAGATCTGCAACTCGCTGTCGAGGCGCGCCTGGGCGGCGGCGAAACGGGCGTTGTCGGCACTGGTCTGCGCGACGGCGGGTGCGGCGGCGGACAGGCAGGTCGCGGCGATCATCGTCGCGAGGCCGAGAGAACGCTTCATGATCGAAATCCTTTCACGGTTGGGTGGCACGGGGGGGTGTCCCGGTGAGGTGTCCCGGTAACGGGTGGCGACATCGCGCCGCCACCCGGCTTTCGTCAACGACAGATCTGGACGCGACGATGGTTGCGCCATTCGGTGCGGCAACGGCGATTATTGTTCCAGTTGCGACGATCATTGTCGCGACCGCGGAAGCGGCGACCGTCGTGGCGGCCGCGATGGTCGTTGCGGCGATAGTCGCGACGATCGGCACGGTGATCACCGCGGTGATCGTTGTCGCGATACTGCTGGCTATGGCCCCGATCGCGCTGGGCTTCGGCGGGCGCGGCCACGCCGAGGCCGAGCGTGGCGAAGGCGAGCCCGGCGGCGATGAGATGCGTAAACTTCATGAGGTGTCCTCTTGCCCGAGATCGGGCTGGAAGGACGATACGATCCTAGTTCGGCATCGTTCCTGAACGGGGTTGTCGGCTCCCGTACAGGTTGGCGCCGACCGGTCGTCCTACGGCGCGATCGTGACGAAGCTGTCCATGACGCGCTTGCGGCCGGCCTGTTCGAAGTCGATCTCGAGCTTGTTGCCCTCGATCTCGGCGATCGCGCCATAGCCGAATTTCTGGTGGAACACGCGCTGGCCGAGCGACAGGTCGTCGCGACCCTTGTTGCCGAGGCTGATCGCGCTGGACCGGCTTTCGACGACGCGGGCCGGTTTGGTCGAGAAGCCGCCGCCGGGGGTGGCGGCGCGCTGCCAGCCGGGGCCGCGGCCGGTGCCGCGTGCGACGTCGGCGAACGGGTCGGCGCGGTCGGACCAATTGGCCTGCCACAGGCTCGCGCCGCCCGACATCGTCGTCTCGGTGTCGGTATGCTCGTCGGGCAGTTCGGCGACGAAACGCGAGGGGATCGACGAATTCCACTGGCCGTAGATGCGACGATTGGCGGCGTGGAGGATCACCGCGAGGCGCCGTGCGCGCGTGATCGCGACATAGGCGAGGCGGCGTTCCTCCTCGAGGCTCTTGACGCCGCCCTCGTCCAGCGAGCGCTGCGAGGGGAAAAGTCCTTCCTCCCAGCCGACGCAGAAGACGGTGTCGTATTCGAGGCCCTTGGCGGCGTGGATCGTCATGATCGTGACCTGCGGATCCTGCGCGCCGCCCTCATTGTCCATCACCAGCGAGACATGTTCGAGGAACGCGCCGAGCGAATCATATTCCTCCATCGCGCGGACGAGTTCGCTCAAATTCTCGAGCCGGCCGGTCGCCTCGACCGATTTCTCGGCCTGGTACATTGCGGTGTAGCCGCTCTCGTCGAGCAATTGGCGGGCGAGTTCGGCGTGGGGCAGGCTGGTCGCCATGTCGCGCCACCGCGCGATGTCGCCGACGAGGCGGCCGAGCGACTTCTTTGCAGCGCCGGTCAGCTCGTCGGTGTCGAGGATGCGCGCGGCGGCGGTGGTCAGCGGGGTGCCGGTGGCGCGCGCGAGCTGGTGGATGCGCGCGACCGCCTTGTCGCCGAGCCCGCGCTTGGGGACGTTGACGATGCGTTCGAAGGCGAGGTCGTCCGCCGGCTGGTTGACGACGCGGAGATAGGCGAGCGCGTCGCGGATCTCGGCGCGTTCGTAGAAGCGGAAGCCGCCGACGATCTTGTACGGCATGCCGATCGCGATGAAGCGATCCTCGAACTCGCGCGTCTGGTGCTGCGCGCGGACGAGGATCGCGACCTCGTCGAGGCTCTTGCCCGTGCGACGGACGCTCTCAATTTCCTCGCCGACGCGGCGCGCTTCCTCGGGGCCGTCCCAGACGCCGATGACCTTGACCTTCTCGCCGACGTCGAGCTCGGTCCAGAGCTGCTTGCCGAGGCGTCCGCCATTGTTGGCGATCACGCCGCTCGCGGCGCCGAGAATGTGCGGCGTGCTGCGGTAATTCTGTTCGAGGCGGATGACCTTCGCACCCGGAAAGTCGCGCTCGAACTTCAGGATGTTCTCGACCTGCGCGCCGCGCCACGAATAGATCGACTGGTCGTCGTCGCCGACACAGGCGATGTTCTTGCGCTCCTGCGCGAGCAGCCGCAGCCAGAGATATTGCGACGAGTTGGTGTCCTGATACTCGTCGACCATGATGTATTTGAAGCGCTGCTGATACTGCGCCAGCACGTCGCGGTGCGTCTTCAGGATGACGAGCATGTGGAGCAGCAGGTCGCCGAAATCGCACGCGTTGAGCGCGCGCAGCCGGGTCTGATATTGTTCGTACAGCTCGCCGCCGCGACCATTGGCGTAGCGCTCGCTCTCGCCCGCATCGATATCGGCGGGGACGAGGCCCTTGTTCTTCCACTGGTCGATCAGCCCGGCGAGGCTGCGCGTCGGGAAGCGCTTCTCGTCGATATCGGCGGCGAGGATGAGCTGCTTGAGCAACCGCAACTGGTCGTCGGTGTCGAGGATCGTGAAATTGGACTGCAGCCCGACGAGCTCGGCATGGCGGCGCAGCATCTTGGCGGCGATCGCGTGGAAGGTACCGAGCCACGGCATCCCCTCGACCGCGTCGCCGACGAGGCGCCCGACGCGCTCGCGCATCTCGCGTGCGGCCTTGTTGGTGAAGGTGACGCTGAGGATCTCCGATGGCCACGCCTTCTTGGTGAAGATCAGATGCGCGAGTCGCGCGGTCAGCGCCGCGGTCTTGCCGGTGCCTGCGCCGGCGATGATCAGGACGGGGCCGTCGGTGGTCAGCACCGCCTCGCGCTGGGGATCGTTGAGGCCGCGGAGATAGGGCGGCTGGCGGTTTGCGTCGGACGGATGGGCGATCTGGTTCACCGGTGAACAGGTAGGGAACGGGGCGCGATCGGGCAAGCGGCTAAGGCTTGCACGGCGCAGCGATATGTGGAACAAATCGAGAATATCAACAGGAGGCGTGCATGTTGTCGGGACGATGCCACTGCGGAGCGATCCACTATGTCGCGACGGGCGAGGCGGCGCATCATGCGCTGTGCCACTGTGAGGATTGCCGCCGAAGCGCAGGCGCGCCGATGGTCGGCTGGATCGCGTTCGCGACCGAGCAGGTGACGATCTCGGGCGATCCGGTGACCTATGCGTCGTCCGAGCACGGGCGGCGGCAGTTTTGCGGGACGTGCGGGACGGGGCTGTTCTACACCAACCCGGTCGCGCTGCCGGGGATCATCGACATCCAGTCGTGCACGCTCGACGATCCCGAGTCGGTCACACCGGGCGCGCAAATCCAGGTCGCGGAGCGGCTGGCGTGGATGGCGGACCTGGCGAGCCTGCCCGAATTCGCGCGCTATCCGGGGATGTGAGCGCGCGTTCGGTCGCCACCCAGGTGCGGGGTGATCGAAATCGCGGGGCGACCGACGAACCGTCGCCAAACCGTCGCGGGAGCGTAACGATCCGGGCGTAGGGCGTGCGCAGCGACGAGGGTCTTCGTCGGAGAGGCCGCGCAGAGACGGTTCTCCCGACGGTCAGCCATAGTCGCACGCAGGCGGTGTGCCTGCGGACCGCAGGACCAGCAAAGGACGTCATCATGAAGATCCTCCACAGCGTCGCTTCGGCGGCGATCGTTTCCGCGTGCCTTTTTGCGACCGGCGCTGCCGCCGATCCGGTGCGCGACCCCGTCACGATCCGTGTCTCGCATGCCGGGCTCGACCTGGCCAGCGACGCCGGGCGGCGCGTGCTCGCGCGTCGCGTGCAGTCGGCGGTCAACCGGACCTGCGCCCCGCGGACCGGCGGGCTGAATGCCTTTGCCGAGTCGCGCCGGTGCCGCGCGGAAATGATGCAGGACGCCACGGTCCAGACTGCCGCGTTGCTGACGCGCAACGGGACGCAGCTGGCAAGCCTCGCGGGGCGGTGACGGGGTAGCGTCTTCGCGCTCTACTCGGGTGCGCGATTGAAGGAGGACCGCTCTGTCAGAGGCGCGGCGGTCCTCCCCCGCCGTCAGGCTGTACCTGCCCCCCCGGCGGGGGAGGATCATGGGCGGTCGCGCGCTGCGCGGGGTTCGTCACTGTGTCATTCTGGTATCGCCGCGCGGCGATGCATCGCGCTGTCATAAAGTTGTAATCGTTAGGGCCGACTGCGCGATCATGGCTACTTCCCCATTAACGGTCGACGCGATCGACCGCGCACCGCGCAGCGGACCGCGGCTCGATCATGATCTGCATCCGGCCGGGCGCTGGATCTTTCTGGCAATATTGCTGGGGGGGCTGGCCTATGCGGGGTTCAGCATCGCCACCGATACCGCGCAGGTCGGCGAGACGCTCGCGGTCGGTGCGTTCGCGTTCCTCGGGCTCGCGCTGCTGATCGCGCTCGGGTTCGAATTCGTCAACGGCTTCCACGACACCGCCAATGCGGTCGCGACGGTCATCTACACGCATTCGATGCCCGCGCCGCTCGCGGTGGTCTGGTCGGGCTTCTTCAACTTCGTCGGCGTGATGACGTCGTCGGGTGCGGTCGCCTATTCGATCATCACGCTGCTGCCGGTCGACCTCATCCTCAACGTCGGCAGCGCGGGCGGGTTCGCGATGATCTTCGCGCTGCTGCTCGCGGCGATCCTGTGGAACCTCGCAACTTGGGCGGTCGGGCTGCCCAATTCGTCGAGCCATGCGCTGATCGGCTCGATCCTCGGCGTCGGGCTCGCCAACCAGCTGCTCAACGGCGGCGCGGACGGCACGTCGGGCGTCGACATGGCGCAGGTGACCAAGGTGCTCTCCGCGCTCGCGTTCAGCCCGGTGGTCGGCTTTGTCGGCGCGCTGCTGATGCTCTTGGTGATGAAGCGCTTCCTGCGCGACCGCAAGCTGTACGAGGCGCCCGAGAGCGATACGCCGCCGCCGCGCGGGATCCGTGCGCTGCTGATCGGCACCTGCACCGCGGTCAGCTTTGCGCATGGCAGCAATGACGGCCAGAAGGGGATGGGGCTGATCATGCTCATCCTGATCGGCTGCGCGCCGACCGCCTATGCGCTGAACCGGACGATGCCCGAAAGCGCGACGCCGGCGTTCGTACAGAGCGCCCGCGCGGCGTCGTCGGCCTATGCCGCGCATGCCGACGGCACGCCTTCGACGGTCGAGGCCGCCCGCGCGCGCGTCACCACCGCGCTGAAATCCAAGCAGGTCGCCGAGCCCGTCGTCTATGGCGCGCTGGCCACGCTGTCGAACGACGTCACCCGCCGGATCGAGGGCTATGGCTCGCTCGGCAAGGTCCCCGCGGCGGCGACGTCGAACCTGCGCAACGACATGTACCTCGTGCTCGACACGACCAAGCTGGTCGCGGCGGACAAGACCGCGCAGGCGCGCTTCACCGCGCAGGAGATCACGGAGCTGAAAACCTATGGCGGCGGGCTGGAGCAGGGGACGCGCTACATCCCGATCTGGGTGAAAGTCACGGTCGCGCTCGCGCTCGGGCTCGGCACGATGGTCGGGTGGAAGCGGATCGTCGTCACCGTCGGCGAACGGATCGGCAAGTCGCATTTGACCTATGGCATGGGTGCCTCGGCAGAGCTGGTCGCGGCGGCGACGATCCTGATGGCGGACCGGTTCGGCCTGCCCGTGTCGACGACGCATATCCTGTCGTCGGGCGTTGCGGGCGCGAGCGTCGCCAATGGCGGCGGGCTGCAGCGGCGGACGCTGGTGAACATGGGGCTGGCGTGGATCATGACGCTGCCGGTCGCGATGCTGTTGTCGGGCGGGCTGTACTGGATGCTGCTCGGGGTTGCGCACGCCTTGGGGCGCTAAAGCCGAGCGCGCGATTGACGGGGCGGCGGCGGGCGGCGATGCACGCGGCATGAGCACGCTTAGGTCCAGCCGCCGCATCCTCGCCGCCAGCCTGGTCGGCACCGCGGTCGAATTCTACGACTTCTACATCTACGCGACCGCGGCGGCGCTCGTGTTCGGGCCGCTGTTCTTCGCGGGCCAGTCGGCGTCGGCGCAGCTGCTGCTGAGCTATGCGACGTTCGGGCTGGCGTTCGTCGCGCGGCCGGTGGGCGCGGTGCTGTTCGGGCATTTCGGCGACCGGGTCGGACGCAAGTCGACCTTGGTCGCCTCGCTGCTGCTGATGGGTGGATCGACCGTCGCGATCGCGTTCCTGCCGACCTATGCGCAGGTCGGCTGGTGGGCGCCGGCCTTGCTCTGCCTGATGCGGCTGGGGCAGGGGCTGGGGCTGGGCGGCGAATGGGGTGGCGCCGCGCTGCTCGCGGTCGAGAATGCGCCGCCGCACCGCCGCAACACGTTCGGGATGTTCCCGCCGCTCGGCGCGCCGGTCGGGTTTCTCGCCGCCAACGGACTGTTCCTGATCATCGGCCTGGTCCTCGACGAGGCGCAGTTCCTTGCCTGGGGGTGGCGGATCCCGTTCCTGGTTAGCGCGGTGCTGGTCGGGTTGGGGCTGTGGGTGCGGCTGAAGCTGACCGAGACGCCCGCGTTTCTGGAAGCGGAGCAGACTGAGGCGATCCCGCGCGTGCCGATCGCCGAGCTGCTGACGCGGCATCTGCGCGCGACGCTGGCGGGCACGTTCGGGGTGATCGCGTGTTTCGCGCTCTTCTATCTCGCGACCGCGTTCGCGCTCGGCTACGGCACCAAGACGCTCGGTTATTCGCGCGAGGCGTTCCTTGGCGTCGAGCTGGTCGCGATCTGGTTCCTGGCGGCGGGGGTGATCCTCGCGAGCGTGCTGGCGGATCGGTATACGGCGGCGCGGATGCTCAGCGTCGGGTTTGCGGGCTGTATCGTCGTCGGCGCGCTGATGGGGCCGATGCTGGGATCGGGATCGCTGGTCACGGTGTCGCTCTGGTTGTCGGGCGCCCTGTTCGTGATGGGGTTCGCCTATGGCCCGCTCGGCGGGTGGCTGCCGAGCCTGTTTCCGGCGGGGGTGCGCTATACCGGCGTGTCGATGACGTTCAACCTTGGCGGCGTGCTCGGCGGCGCGCTCGCGCCGATCGTGGCGGAGGCGCTCGCGCCGCGCGGGCTTGGGCTGGTCGGGGTGTATCTGATGGCCGCGGGGGTGCTGAGCCTTGGCGGGCTGCTGATCGTCGGGCGCCGCGCCACCGTATAGGACGGGGTCTCCCGCTTGCGCGGGAGACCGTTACGTCAGGCGGGCCGCAGCAGCGTCAGCCGCGCCTTGCCGTGGACGCGGGTGGCGTCGACCTCGAAGCCCGCCAGTTCGACGACCTCCGCCTTCGCAGTCTCGAGGCTGATCCACGTCGCCGGGCTGGTCCAGCCGAGCCGGGCGAGCTTGTCGAGCGCGACGAGGCCCGCACCGGTGTCATAGGGCGGATCCATCAGGATGATGTCGAGCGGCGCGGGCGCGGGGCCCATCGCCATCACCGAGGTTGCGCGGACGTCGCCGCGAATGCCGAGCTTGGCAAGATTGGCCTTCAGCGCATCGAGCGCGGGCTTGTCCTGCTCGACGAACAGGCACGACCCCGCACCGCGCGACAAGGCCTCGATCCCGAGCGCGCCCGAGCCCGCGAAGAGATCGGCGACCGCGAGGCCTTCGAAACTGCCGACCCGGCTGGTCAGCATCGAGAACAGCGCCTCGCGCATGCGATCGGCGGTCGGGCGGGTCGCGTCACCCTTGGGCGCGACGATCTGGCGACCGCGATACTGGCCTGCGATGATCCGCATCAGCGTTTACCTCCGCGTGGTGCGCGGGGCGGGTGACCGCGCCCCCCTGATGGTCCCTTGCCGGGTGCGGGCGGACGGCTGCCGCGTTCGGGGCGCGGTGCGGCGTCGCGCGGCGGGCGGGGATCCGCGCCGGGGCGACCGGCGGCACTGCGCGCGGCACGCTTGTCGAGACCGGTCCGCGCGCGGGAGTCGTCCGTCTGGGGGCGAAAGCCGCGTTGCTGGTCCTGGCGCTGGGGCGAGTCGGGACGGCGCGGGGCTGTCGTGCCGGCGCTGCCCCCGCCGCCGACGCGGGTCGGGGCGGCGCGGTCGCGGGGCGGCTTGGCGGCGCGGAAATGCTTGATCTTGGGGCTGGTGCTCAGCTCCTCGCCGCGGTCCGCGCGCTCCTGGCGATAGGTCGGGCGACCGGTGCCGGCGCCGGTCGGCTGGGCGTGATGCGTCGCGGCCGCACGATTGCCGCCGCGCGCATCGGGGCTGGCCCAGGGATCGGTGACGTCGCCGCGGACCATCGCCGCGGTCGGGCGGATGCGCTCGGGCCGGGCCGGGCGGGCGGGCCGGGCGGCACGATCGACCGGTGCTGCGCCGCTTGAGAAGCCCGAGCTGGCCGGCGCCGCATAGGGGCTGCGCGCGGGCTGGCGCGGTGCCGCGGTCGCGGGCCGGGCCGAGGGGGCGGGGCGGGGCGCATTGGCGCCGCGCTGGGGCGACTTGGCGCCGATCCCCGCACCCGCGCCGGCACTGGCGCTGATGCCGATGTTCGGACGCGCGCCGGGGCCCTCGGGCTTGCCGCGCGCGAGCTCCTTCTGGAAAGCGACGACGTCGTGCTGGAGCACTTCGCCGATCTGGCCGGGGGCGAGATCACCGAGCACGAACGGACCGTAGCGGGTGCGGATCAGGCGCGAGACCTGGAGACCCAGATGTTCGAGCACGCGGCGGACTTCGCGATTCTTGCCCTCGGTCAGGATCATCTCGATCCAGACGTTCGCGCCGGTGCGGCGTTCGATATTGGCGTTGATCGAGCCGTAGCGGACGCCCTCGATCTCGATCCCCTCGATCAGCTCCTCGAGCTGCGGCTGGGTGATGTTGCCATAGGCGCGGGCGCGATAGGCGCGTTCGACGCCGGTCGCGGGGAGTTCGAGCTGGCGCTTGAGGCCACCGTCGGTGGTCATCAGCAACAGCCCCTCGGTGTTGAGATCGAGCCGGCCGACGGGGACGAGTCGCGGCAGTTCGCGCGGCAGGCGGTCGTAGATCGTCGTCCGGCCCGCGGGATCGCGCTCGGTGACGAGCAGACCGGTCGGCTTGTGATAGAGGAAAAGCCGCGCCGCGCTGGGCGCCTCGACCGGATCGCCGTCGACGGTGACGCCGGCAAGGTTGCGCAGGATCGTCGCGGGCGTGTCGAGCGTGGTGCCGTTGAGCGCGACGCGCCCCTCGGCGATCATCCGTTCGATGTCGCGGCGCGACGCAACGCCCGCGCGGGCAAGCAGTTTGGCGATGCGGTCGCCCTTGATAGGGGCTGCAGGAGCTGTTGCGGGCGCGTCGTTCGACGGGCTGGCAGTCGGGTTATCGTCTTTTGAAGTCGTCATGGCGCGGCTGATACTATGGATCGGGGTGCAGCGCGAAAATATTTGCGTCCCTTCGTGGTGCGGTGCGTTATGTCGCATGGGCGTAACGACCATTCGTTGCGCGAAGGGGCGTGATGTCGATGCTGTTCGCAAAGAAGAAGCGGCTGATCATCCGCTTGCTGGTTGTTGAGGACGAACCGCTGGTCGCGTTCGACACCGAATATTTCCTGACCGAATCGAAATTCACCGTGGTCGCGACGGTCGACCGGGTCAGCGATGCATTGGCGGTGATCGAAAGCGAGTCCGCGATCGACCTGATCCTTGCCGATGTCAGCCTGAGCGACGGATCGGGGCTCGACGTCGCGCGGGCAGCGCTCGAACGCGGGGTGCCGGTGCTGTTCGTCACGGGCAACTGCCCGGTCGAGGCGACGACGCTGGCCGCGGGCTGTCTCTCCAAACCCTATTCGCAGCGCGACCTGCTCGCCGCGATCGCGGCGATCGAGGCGCGGATGGCGGGGAGCGAGCCGAAGAAGCTGCCTTCGGGCCTGCGGCTGTTCAGCGCGCCCGTCTGACGGCGCGCGCGGCGGCCTGATCGGCTGACGGGTAGCGCATCCGCAAATTGCCGCTAGGGTCCCGCCCAAGTGAGTGGGAGCGTAGGGCGATGGACGAGATGGCAGCCAAGAGCTGGGGTGACGGCGTGCGGCCCTATTTCGAGCGAGCGCCGCTGGCGGCACTGGCATTGGGGATCTCGTCGGGCTTTCCCTATGCGATGATCGGCGCGACGCTGACGACGCGCCTCGCGGCAAGCGGCATCGACAAGAAGACGGTGACCGCGTTCAGTCTCGCCTTCCTCGTCTATAACCTCAAATTCCTCTGGGCCTGGATGGTCGACGGCGTGCGGTTGCCCGTGATCGGCCGGCTGGGGCAGCGGGTATCGTGGTTGATCCTGACCGCAGCGCTGGTCGTCGCGGCGCTGGTCAATCTCGCTCTGGTCGATCCGGCGGCGAGCATCGCGCAGACCGCCACCGCCGCGATCCTGGTCGGCGCAGCCGGGGCGACGTTCGACATCGTGATCGACGCGTTCCGGATCGAGATCCTCGAGCCGCGGCAACTCGGCATCGGGTCCGGCATGAGCCAATATGGCTGGCGGATCGGCTCGGCAGGGGCGGGTGCGCTGGCGCTGGTCGTGGCCGAGCGGGCCGGATGGAGCGCCGCCTATCTCGCCTGCGCCATGTTCGCACTGCCTGCGGTCATTGCCGGGCTAGTGCTCGGCGAGCCGCAGCGCCGTCGTCCGACGATCGAACGCCGCGGCCTTGCCGAGGGGCTTCGGGCGATCTGGGGGCCTTTCGTCCAGTTCTTTTCGCGGGAGGGCGCGTTCGTCGTCCTCGCCTTCATCCTGATCTTCAAGGTCGGCGACACGCTGGCGAACCTGACGCTGCGACTGTTGTTCGACGATCTGGGCTTCACCGGCGACGAGATCGCCTTCTATGACGTCGGCATCGGCTTCATCGCCTATCTCGTCGGGATCCTGATCGGTGGTATCCTCTATGCGCGGATGGGCATGAAGCGGTCCGTCCTGCTGTCGCTGGTGCTGATGGGGGTATCGAACCTGTCGTTCGCGGCGCTGGCGGCATCGGGCCATTCCAATCTCGGCATGGCGGCCGCGATCGGTTTCGAGAATGCCGCAAGCGGCTTTGGCGGAGTCGTGGTCATCGCCTATTTCTCCGCGCTGTGCGACCTGCGCTTCACCGCTGCCCAGTTCGCGCTGATTTCGGCGGCCGCCAGCATCGTCGGCCGGATCGTCACGGGCACGACGGCGGGCGCGCTGATCGAGGCGATCGGCTATGTCGACTTCTATCTGCTGACGACGGCGCTCGCCCTCCCGGGCGTGGCGCTGTTCTGGTGGATGTGCCGTTCGGGCATGATCGATCGCTCGATCGGCAGCGCCGGCGTCGAGGGGGAAGGCGACGCACGCGCGGGCGAGCCGGTCTAGCCCGGCTCAACCCGTAACCGGGCGCCCCTCGTCCGCAAAGGCGGCGGCGACTGCGGCGGCGCTGGTGAGGACGCCGTCGACACGGCGGACGCCGAGCAGGTCGGTCATCAGCAGCCGCGCGGTGTCGGGCGCGGTCTCCACCCGCGCGAGGATCGACAGCAACGCCGCCTCCGCCGGCGTCATCCGCGCGCAGCAGCACGGTGCGATCGCGATCGTCCCCGCCGCGCTGCCCGCGAGATCGGCCATCAATGCGCGCATCAGGATCAGCGGCCGGCGAAACCCCTGTCCGAAGGCGGTGAACAGCGTGTGCGCGGCGCGCGCGTCGCCAAGCCCGTTCGCACCCATCCGCCGCATCGCGAACAGCGCGATTCGCGCATTCTCGCAGGGCGGCAGCGGATGCGGCAGCACCGTCGTCATGCTGGCAAGCGTCGTGCCGGCAAAGCGGTTGGCATCGGTCATATACGCGACTCCGTGGTTACAGAACCAAGGTCGCTTGTTCGTTATTGATAGTCAATAGCAATAAGGGGTCAGTGCGGCAACTCGTCGTTTGCCGCGAGCACTTGGCCCGCGAGATAGAGCGAACCGGCGATCAGCACGAACTGCGGTGCGTCACCCTGCGCGGCGATGCGGTCGAGCGCCTCTGCGGGGCTGGCGGCGGTCTCTGCGCTGCACCCGGCGCGGCGGGCGATCGCCGCCAGCGCGTCGGGGGCGTGATGCGCATGACCCGGGACGGGGAGCGCGACGACGTGGCCGACCTGCGGGCCGAGAATGTCGAGCACCGCGTCGGCATCCTTGTTCGCGAGCATGCCGAGTACGAGCGTCGCGGGACGCCCTGCCGCCAGCGTCCGCAGCACGCGCGCGACCGGCTGCGCGGCATTGGGATTGTGCGCGCCGTCGAGCCACAGGTCGCTGCCGGCGGGCAGCCGCGCATGGAGCGGGCCGTTGGACAGCCGCTGCATCCGCGCGGGCCAGTGCGCGGCGTCCGCGGCGGCGCGCATCGCCGCGTCGGGGATGGCGAGCGCGGATTGATGCCGCAGCATCGCGATCGCCAGCGCGAGGTTGCGCGACTGGTGCAGGCCGACCAGCCGCGGGCGGTTGGTGACGAGCGTGCCGTCCGCATCGGTGTAGCGCATCGCCGTGCGCGTCGTCCCGCTCGTCCAGGCGGTGCCGCGCGCGAGGACGGGGGCGCCCGCCGCCTCGGCGATTCCCGCGATCCGGGCGCGCAGCGGGCGGGCATAGTCCATCGTCACCAGCGGCACGCCGCGCTTGGCGATACCCGCCTTCTCGCCCGCGATCGCGAGCAGCGTGTCGCCGAGAAACGCCTGATGGTCGATCCCGAGCGCGGCGATGCCGGTGACGACGGGGTTCGGGATGACGTTGGTCGCGTCAAGCCGGCCGCCCAGCCCGACCTCGACGATCGTCGCCGCGGCGGGCGTCCGCGCGAAGGCGAGGAAGGCGGCGGCGGTGGTGACCTCGAAGAAACTCGCCTGCAGGTCCGCGGCGTGGTCGAGCACGTCGGACAGCAGCGCGGCGAGCGCGTCGTCCTCGATCAGTCGGCCGGCGAGGCGGATGCGTTCGTTGAAGCGGACGAGGTGCGGGCTCGAATAGACATGGACGTCGAGCCCCGCCGCCTCGATCGCGGCGCGCAGGAACGCGCAGGTCGATCCCTTGCCGTTGGTGCCCGCGACATGGAACACCGGCGGCAGCGACAGATGCGGGTCGCCGAGCCGCGACAGCAACGCGGTGATGCGCTCGAGGCCGAGGATGTCGGCGCCGGGCGACAGCGCGGTCAGCCGGTCGAGCTGCGCCTGGACGGCGGGGGAGGAGGAGGTGGCGTGGTCGGGCATTCTTCTAACTCCCTCTCCCCTCGGGGAGAGGGCTTGGGGTGAGGGGCGGTTCCGGGCGCAGCAGTGCTGGGCT
>NZ_LMKZ01000018.1:991089-1039912 GCF_001422525.1 Sphingomonas sp. Leaf30
AGCTGTTCGCGCAGGTCTTTCCGGTGGACGACCATGTCGATCATCCCGTGTTCGAGATAATATTCCGACGTCTGGAAATCCTCGGGCAGCTTCTCGCGGATCGTGCTCTCGATCACGCGGCGGCCGGTGAAGGCCAGCGTCGCCTTGGGTTCGGCGATCTGGACGTCGCCGAGCATCGCATAGGCCGCCATCACGCCGCCCGAAGTCGGATCGGTCAGCACGACGATATAGGGCAGGCCGGCGTCGTGGAGCATCTGGATCGCGACGGTGCTGCGCGGCATCTGCATCAGGCTGAGGATACCCTCCTGCATGCGTGCGCCCCCGCTGGCGGTGAAGATCACATAGGGCACGCGGTCCTCGATCGCGGCCTCGACGCCGCGGACGAACGCTTCGCCGACCGCGAGGCCCATCGACCCGCCCATGAAGCCGAAATCCTGCACGCCGACGACGACGCGGTGGCCGTCGATCGCGCCGCGGGCATTGACGAGCGCGTCACGCTCGCTGTTGTCGGTCCGTGCGGCCTTCAGGCGATCGGTGTAGCGCTTCTGGTCGCGGAACTTGAGCGGATCCTCGGGCACCGGCGGCGCGGGCAGCTCGCTGCAGCTGCCTTCGTCGAACAGCTGCGCGAAGCGGATCTTCGGCCCGATGCGGTCGTGATGGTCGCATTTCGGGCAGACGTGGAGATTTTCTTCCAGCTCCTTGGTGAAGACCATCTGCCCGCAGCCCTTGCACTTGTGCCAGAGGTTTTCGGGCGTCTCGCGCTTGGCGACGAACGGCAGGACGTTGCGGACGCTGTTGAGCCAGCTCATGCCCCGATCTCCATGCGAATTTCCTTTCGGGCCGACGCGACGGCATCGGCGAGAGACGTGATATAGGCGCGGACGGGCTCCGCCGCAGCGGTGCCGTGCTGCGCGACCAGCTCGACGATCGCCGAGCCGACCACGACGCCGTCGGCGACGCGCGCGACGTTCGCCGCCTGCTCGGGCGTGCGGATGCCGAAGCCGACCGCGACCGGGATGTCGGTCTGCGCCTTCAGCCGCGCGACCGCGTCCTCGATCGAGGATTGCTGCGCCTGTTGCAGCCCGGTGATGCCCGCGACCGAGACGTAATACAGGAACCCGCTTGCACCATCGAGTACGGTCGGCAGCCGGGCCGCGTCGGTCGTGGGCGTGGCGAGGCGGATCAGGTCGATCCCGGCGGCGCGCAGCTGGGGCCCAAGCGCATCATCCTCCTCAGGCGGCACATCGACGCAGATCACGCCGTCGACGCCCGCAGCCGCGGCGGCCTGCGCAAACCAGTCCGCGCCGCGCCGCAGCATCGGGTTGCCGTAGCCCATCAGCACCAGCGGCGTCGCGGGATGGCGCGCGCGGAAGGCGGTGGCGATCGCGAGGATGTCCGCGGTGCGCGTCCCCTGTGCGAGGCTGCGGATGTTGGCGGCCTGAATCGCGGGACCGTCGGCCATCGGATCGGTGAACGGCATGCCGAGCTCGATCGCATCCGCGCCGCCCGCGACGAGCGCGTCGAGGATCGCCGGCGTCGCGGCGGTCGAGGGATCGCCCGCGGTGACGAACGCGACGAGCGCGGCGCGGTTCTCGGCTGCGGTGCGCGCGAAGGTGGCGGCGAGGCGGCTCAAATCGCCACCCCGAGCGCTTCGGCGACGGTGAAGATGTCCTTGTCGCCGCGGCCGCACAGATTGGCGAGGATGATCTGGTCCTGCCGCATCGTGCGCGCCTTCTTGGTCACTGTGGCGATGGCATGCGATGGTTCGAGCGCGGGGATGATGCCCTCGGTCCGGCAGAGCAGCTGGAACGCGTCGAGCGCCTCCTGGTCGGTCGCGCTGTCATAGTCGACGCGGCCGATGTCGCGCAGCCAGGCATGCTCGGGGCCGATGCCCGGATAGTCGAGCCCTGCCGAGATCGAATGCGCCTCGGTGATCTGGCCGTCCTCGTCCTGCAGCAGATAGGTCTTGTTACCGTGGAGCACGCCGGGGAAGCCGCCCGCGAGGCTCGCCGCATGCTGCTTGTCGAGCCCGTGGCCCGCCGCCTCGACGCCGAGCATCGCGACATCGGCATCGTCGAGGAACGGGTGGAACAGCCCGATCGCGTTCGATCCGCCACCGATCGCGGCGACGAGCAGGTCGGGCAGGCGGCCGACGCGGTCGAGCATCTGCGCGCGCGCCTCGGTGCCGATCACCGACTGGAAATCGCGGACCATCTCCGGATAGGGGTGCGGGCCGGCGGCGGTGCCGATGATGTAGAAGGTGTCGTGGACGTTCGCGACCCAGTCGCGCATCCCCTCGTTCATCGCGTCCTTCAGCGTGTGCGCGCCGCTGGTGACGGGGCGGACCTCGGCGCCGAGCAGCTTCATGCGGAACACGTTGGGCGCCTGACGCTCGACGTCCTTGGCACCCATGTAGATCACGCAAGGGAGGCCGAAGCGCGCGCAGACGGTCGCGGTCGCGACGCCGTGCTGGCCCGCGCCGGTTTCCGCGATGATCCGCGTCTTGCCCATCCGGATCGCGAGCAGGATCTGGCCGATGCAGTTGTTGATCTTGTGCGCGCCGGTGTGGTTCAGCTCGTCGCGCTTGAACCAGATCTGCGCACCCATGCCGGGTTCTGCGGATTCGCGCAAAGCCTCGGTCAGCCGTTCGGCGTAATAGAGCGGGCTGGGGCGGCCGACATAATGTTCGAGCAGGTCGTCGAACTGCGCCTTGAACGCAGGGTCGGCCTTGGCGGCGCGATACGCCTCGTCGAGTTCGAGGACGAGCGGCATCAGCGTCTCGGCGACGTAACGGCCGCCGAAATCGCCGAAATGGCCGCGTTCGTCGGGCTGGGCGCGGTAGGAATTGGGAGCGTTCATGCGGAGCGCTTTAGCATTTCGGAAAACGCTGTCACCCCTAGCGTTTCCGATACGCACCACCCCGGCGAAGGCCGGGGTCCAGTCGGGAAGGTCGTGGTGACGGGCAGGACCCGGCAATGCACCGTCCCCAGCTGGGCCCCGGCCTTCGCCGGGGTGGTGCTAGAGCGCAGCGACCGCCTTCAGAAACGCCGCGATCCTGGCGTCGTCCTTCGTGCCGGGTTCGCTCTCCACCCCCGACGACACGTCGACCAGCTCGGCGCCGGTCCGCCGGATCGCCTCGGCGACATTCGCCGGGTCGAGCCCGCCCGACAGCGCCCAGCGCAGCGGATGCCGGAACCCGTCGAGCAGGTCCCAGTCGAAGCGCAGTCCCATCCCGCCGGGCAGCGCGGCCGAATCGGGGGTTTTCGCGTCGTAGAGGATGCGATCGGCGACGCCCGCAAACTGATGCGCGCCGTCTAGATCCCCGCGCGTGCGCACCGCGACGGCGACCCATAGCTCGATCCCGAACCGCGCGCGGATCGCGGCCGCGCGTGCGGGCGTGACCTTGTGGAGCTGCAGCACGTCGAGCGCCGCGGATGCGATCGCCTGTTCGAGCATCTCGTCTTCCGGATCGACGAACACGCCGACCTTGGCGACATGGCCGGGCACGCGCGCGGCGAGTTCGGCGGCCTTGTCGAAGGTTACGTGGCGCGGCGAGGCGGGGAAGAAGACGAAGCCGACATGGCTCGCCCCGTGCCGGATCGCGGCGTCGAGCGTCGCGGGGGTCGAGAGGCCGCAGATCTTGGCGGTAGTCATGGTGTTCCTTAGATCCCGGCGGCCTGTGCATTCCCACATTCTCCGTCATCCTGACGAAAGTCAGGATCCAGAGCCATTGCCGCCAGCGTGCGTTACTCTGGATCCTGACTTTCGTCAGGATGACGGGGGTACATCGTCAGGATGACGGGGGTAGATCGTCGGGATGACGGTGGACGGTGGGGGTCAGAGCGTCGCGGCGATCGCGCGGGCGGCGGTGTCGGGGTCTTCGGCCTGGGTGATCGGGCGACCGACCACGAGGATCGAGGCGCCGGCGTCGAGCGCCGCGCGCGGGGTGACGACGCGCTTCTGGTCGCCGACATGGCCATCGGGCAGGCGGACGCCGGGCACGACGAAGAACCCCCTGGGCCAGATCGCCTTGGCCGCGGCGACTTCGGCGCCCGAGCAGACGATGCCGTCGACCCCGGAGTCGCGCGCCAGTTCGGTCAGCCGTGCGACATGGTCGTGCGCGCTGCCGGTGATGCCGGTGGCGGTGAGATCGGCGGCATCGAGGCTGGTGAGCATCGTCACCGCGATGACCTTGGTCCCGACCGGCGCGGCGGCCTTCGCATCCTCGAGCATCGCGCGGCCGCCGCTGGCATGAACGGTCAGGATCGCCGGGGCGAGCCCGCCGAGCGCCTGCACCGCCTTGGCGACGGTATTGGGAATGTCGTGGAGCTTGAGGTCGAGGAAGATCGGCAGCTCGAACTCGGCCATCGCATGCACGCCGGGCTGACCGTGCGCGCAGAAGAATTCGAGGCCAAGCTTGATCCCGCCGACATGGTGACGGACGCGCCCGGCGATCGCCTTCGCGCGGGCCAGATCGGGGGTGTCGATCGCGACATAGATCGGGCTGCTCATCATGCGACTCCCGGCGGGACCGCGGTCGGCGCGGCGGCGGGCGGGATGGTCGGCGCGATGGCCGGCTCCTCGGAATAGGACGGGGTCGGATAGGACGGCGTCGGATAGGCCACCGGCGGCACAGCATGCGCGGCACGCAGGTCGAGGATCGTCCGCTCCGCGGTCGCGAGCCGCTGACGCAGGCGCCAGCGCATCGCAAGATTGTAGAGCAAGGTCGGCAGGAACCCGATCAGGAACGTGACCAGCAACAGCATCGGCAGATTCACGTCGGCGATCAGGCCGCCCCAGAGCCGGATCGGCACGGTCGCCCAGTTGGCGATGGTGAAGACTGCGGCGATGAACGCCAGCAGGCACCAGAACAGGATCTTCAGGAACTGCATGACTTATCCCCTTGCATCCGCCCGGGGGTAAAGCCGCCGTCCGCTTTTGGCCAGCCTTGCGCCAACTTAACCTGTTCCGGACCGGGCCGGCGGTCACGGACGGTGCGTTTCAGCCGATCTCGCGCCGGAGATCCGCGAACAGGCCGGGCACCGCGGTCAGCCGTTCCTCCTCCTCGTCGAGGATGGCGAGGAACGCGGCGCGCTTGATCGCGGCGACGCGGCCGGGCTTCATCCGCACCGACGGGGGGAGCGTCGAGACGGTGATGTCGATCATGCGCTCGGCACCGTGCAGCCGGCCCCAGAGATAGTCGTTCTCGCGGTAGGCACGGCTGAAGAACGCGCCGAAGCTGTTGAATTGGATCCCTTTCAGCGTCGCCTCCGCCCCGCCCGAGCGAATCGCGACCGCGTCGTCGGGGGCGATCCGGTCGACCTTGATCGGATCGAATTCGTCGAGTCCTTCACCCTGCAGCAGCGGCAGCGTCGCGGTGTCGAAATAGGGGAAGCCGAGATAGGCGAGCAGCATCGAGCGGCGCACCGGCCGGTCGAGCGCGACGAACGCCTCCGCGAGCCGCACATCGGTCTCGGCGTCGCGGCGGTTGAGGTCGAGCGAGGTGGCGAGCGCGTCGAGCAGCGGCATCGCGTCGTCGCGCAGCGTGCGGACCTCGCGGCGCAGCGCGGCATGCGCATCGGTCCGCTGGCATTCGAGATAGTCCGACAGCGACGCGTAGATCGCATCGCGGATCGGCGCGAGCGCCACCTCCTCGACCTCGGCTTCGAGCACCGTCAGGCGGCGTGCCATCAGGCGCAATCGGCGGATCCGGAAGCCGAGATCGAAGCGTCGCAGGAAGGCGATCGTCGCGGGGCTCGCGCCGCCGCCATGCGCCGCGCCGATCTCCTCGGCGCCGCTCTGCGTCACCGCGGTCGCGATCGCCGCGCGGATCCGGTCCCAGCGCTGCGGCCCGGGTTCGCCGCCGGCGTGGAACAGCAGCGAGGTCAGCGTCTCGACCACGCCCGCGACCTTCAGATGGCCATAGGCGGCATAACCATAGCCGGCGCTCGCCGCCGCCGCTTTCTGCGCACGCGCACGCCAGTTGGCGAGCCGCGCCGCGGTCGGGCTGTTGAGGAACAGCGTATGGCCGAACAGCTGCTCGACCTCCGCCTCGACATCGGGGCGGATCGCATCGATGATCGCGCGCATCCGGTCGATCTGTGCCGAGCGCGCGGCGATCGCGTCGAGATTGTCGCGGATCGGCTGCTGGCGCGGCAATTCGCTGATCGCGCCGATGATCGTCTGGAAGAAGCCCGGCGTGCCATTCTGTGGCGGGAGGCGGAACTTCATTCCCGGTGACGGATCGATATAGACGAAGCGGCGGTCGATCTGGCGGCGCGCGGGGCGTTCCTTCAGCGCGTCGATCGCGGGGCGGAACGGCGCGTTGGCGAGCACCGACCCGTCGATCAGCACGACCTGATCCGCGCCGTTGGTCGCCGACTGGCGGGGCAGGATACGCTTGAGGAACGCATCGCGCGACGCCCAGGACGTCTTGCGATCGGCGAGCACGCCGTCCAACTCGGCGACCATGAACGGCGGGAACGCACCGGGAAAGCTAGACGTCGCGCGTGCGGCAAAGGCGAGTTCGGGGATGCCCGCCAGGCTGTCGGTCGGCGCGCCATGATCGGAAAAGTCGACGACGACGCGGTGCTCGGTCTCGACCACCTCGGGGGGCGAATTGAGTTTGAGCCGCTCGGGATGGCCGGTGAAATCGGTCACCGTCACGAACAGGTCGAGCGGCTGGCCCGGCGGCAACAGGCGGGGCCTGCGTTCGCTGGCGGCCATCGCGTCGAACGCGTCGAGCAGCAGCCCGGTAAAGGTCGCGCCGCCGAACGGGGGCTCGAACCAGCGCGAGCGGACGAAATGCGACAGCTTGGCCTTCACCTCCTCGCGCGTCGTGTCGTCGAGCGTCTGGACCTTGTCCGCGCTGCGCCCCGCCGCCATCCAGGCGAGCGGCAGCGCCCAGGCCTTCGAGAAGCGCGAATGCGGCGCGGCATGGGGATCGATCAGCGCCTCGACATCGGCCGAGCTCAGCCAGAGATCGGTGAGCGGATCGAGGCTCTGCCCGGTCGCGATCGCCTGGGCGAGGAAGATGCCGTTGATCCCGCCCGCGCTGGCGCCGGCGATGATGTCGGCGAGCACGCGGACCTTGAGCGCGCCCTGCGCCCCGATCTCGTCGAGCAGGTCGCGGTACACTGCCTGGCTGCCGGTGCCGCGGTCGCCACCGGCATGATGGCCGTGGCTGGCGCGGACGAGATGCCAGATCTCCTTGGTAATGCCGTGCATGTAGACGGCCAGGCTGATCCCGCCATAGCAGACTAGTGCGAGGCGAAGTTCTTTCTCGCGCACCCGCTCAGCCCCCGACCGGGCAATGATGATAGCTGACGACGCCGGTCCGGATCATGCGGGCTCCAGCGTCGCCCAGATCGGCAGGTGATCCGATGCCTTGCGCGCCGCGGCGCTGCTGTGCACGCCGCAGCTGGCGATGCGCAGGTCGCGCGACGCCATGATCCGGTCGAGCCTGGCGATCGCGCGGCGCGAATGGAAGCTCGCCCCGGTATCGGCGAACGCGAAGTCGCGGCCGAAGTCGCGCAGGCAGCCCGAGCCCGCGCTCCATTCGTTGAGGTCGCCCATCAGCACGGTAGGGTGGCGGGTCGCACAGGCGTCGACATGCGCGAGCACCGCCGCCGCCTGACGCCGTCGCCACAGCCCCGACAGATCGAGATGCATGCCGACGACGCGGATCATCCCGCCTGCGGTCCGCACGTCGGCCATCACTGCGCCGCGCGGCTCGAGCGAGGGCAGGTGGATCGCCTCGCTGTCGACGATCACCGCGGACTTGCGCACCAGCACGACATTGCCGTGCCACCCCATGCTCAGCGCGTTGAGGCTGACGGGGATCGGCTTCCAGTCGCTATGCTCCTCGAGCAGGTGATAGGGCAGCACGCAGGCGCGCGTGCCGAACCGGCGATCCGCCTCCTGCAGCGCGATGACGTCGGCGTCGATCTCGCGCAGTACCTCGACCACGCGTTCGGGGTTCCGGCGGCGGTCGAGACCGATGCCCTTGTGGATATTATAGCTGGCGACCTTGATCATGTGCGCGGGCTTAACGCGGGATGGCGGGTGCGGGTTGCCGCGGGCTCTGCCGATTGCCCCGGCCTGCGCCGTGCATGATGTACGGACCGGCACCGCGCGGCGGCGGTTCGATGGATTGGAATACCGCAATCTCCTTGCGCGTAACAATAGCACCGGGATGCGCGCGAAACAGGACAAAAACTGCTTGCGCGATCGATTCAATTGGGGTGTCATGCGGTCATAACAAAACGCAGGGACGGACGATAACGAGCTGGTGCGAGCAACGCGCCGGTCGCCGGGGGAGTGTGCCGCGGATCCGAGCCAACAGGACGGACGACGCGAAGGTGAGCGACTTTCCAGGGGACGCGCGGTCGAGGCCGCGCAAACGGGGCGGACTCACAGATGATCACGCGGCGATCGATCCTACAGCATATCGGCATGGCGGGCGGCGCGGCCGCGACCTTCGGGGCGATGGAGGCGCTGGGGATCGCGGGCAATGTCGCGGCGGCGGCGCCGATGCCCGATCTGCCCGCCGGCTTTGGCAAGGGGCGGTCGGTGATCGTGCTGGGGGCGGGGATCGCCGGGCTGGTCGCCGCCTATGAACTGCAGCAGGCGGGGTTCGACGTCACCGTGCTGGAGGCGCGCGACCGGGTCGGCGGGCGCAACTGGACGGTCCGCGACGGCGACCGGATCGTGATGGACGGCGAGGCGGACCAGGTCGCGCGCTTCTCCGACGGCGCCTATTTCAACGCCGGGCCGGCGCGGCTGCCGAGCTTCCACCACCGCATCCTAGGCTATTGCGGCAAGCTCGGCGTCCCGCTCGAGGTCGAGATCAATTCGAGCCGCAGCGCGTTCCTGATGGGGCAGAAGGGCGACAAGGTGCGGATGCGCACCGCGATCAACGACACGCGCGGGCATGTCGCCGAACTGCTGATGAAGGCGGTGAACCAGGGCGCGCTCGACCAGAGTCTCAGCGCGGCGGACAAGCAGGCGCTGCTGCCGTTTCTCAAGACGTACGGCGATCTGGATGCGACGGGGCATTTCGCAGGGACGTTGCGATCGGGGTTCCAGGCGTTTCCGGACGCCGGCGTCGGCGTCTTCGCGCGACCGCCCGCGCCGATGCCGCTCGACCGGCTGCTCGCCAACGAACAGCTGCCGGCGATGCTGTTCGAGGACAATGTCTACATGCAGGCGACGATGTTCCAGCCGGTCGGCGGGATGGACCGGATCCCGGCGGGGTTCGAGCGCGCGCTGAGGCGCAAGGTAGTGCGCGGCGCGGACGTGACGCGGATCCGTAACCGCCCCGATGGCGTCGAGATCGCCTGGCGCGATACGAAGACGGGCGCGGGCCGGATCGCGCGCGCCGATTTCTCGGTCTGCACCATCCCCTTTCCGGTGCTCGCCAAGGTCGACTGCGACTTCGCCAAGCCCGTCGCGCAGGCGATTGCGGGCGTGGTGTACGACCATTCGAACAAGGTCGCGTTCGATTCGCCGCGCTTCTGGGAACAGGACCAGATCTATGGCGGCATCTCGTTCGTCGGCGGCGAGACGTCGCTGATCTGGTATCCGAGCGCGGGGCTGTTCAGTCCGCGCGGGATGCTGCTGGCCTGCTATACCTCTGGCGAGCGGGCGGAAGGCTTTGCGAAGCTGCCGATCGCCGACCAGGTCGAGCGGGCGCGCGCCGCGGTCGAACGGCTGCACCCGGGGCATGGCAAGGACCTGATCAACGGCGTCGCGGTCAACTGGAACAAGATCCCGTACAGCCTGGGGCCGTGGCCGAACTGGTTCGTCGGGATGGCGGGACATCAGGAGGGTGATATCGATACCGAAGGCTATCGTCTGTTGTGCCAGCCCGCGGGCCGCACCGTCTTTGCCAGCGCCGCGCTGAGCCAGACGCCGGGATGGCAGGAGGGCGCGGTCCAGTCCGCGCATCACGCGATCGCCGCGATCGCGGGGCTGCAGCGGGCTGATCTGGGTGCGCGGCCGGACCGGGTGGCGGCGTGATCGGCGTGATAATGAGCGGGACGACGACGGGCGGGGTGACGATCCGGGCGGCACGGCGGGAGGATGTCCCCGCGCTGGAGCAGCTGATCGCGACGTCGGCGGCAACTTTGGGGCAGGGCTTCTACGCGCCCGACGCGCTGGCGAGTGCGATCCGGACGATCTTCGGGGTCGATACCGATCTGGTCGACGACGGCAGCTACCTCGTCGCGGAGATCGACGGCGCGCTGGCGGGGTGCGGCGGGTGGAGCCGCTTCGCCACGCTGTTCGGTGGCGATCGCTATGCCGACCGGTCCGCCGCGCTGCTGGTACCGGGGCAGGATGCGGCGCGGATCCGTGCGATGTTCACCGCCCCGGGCTTTGCGCGGCGCGGGGTGGGATCGGCGATCATGGCGGCGAGCGAGGCTGCCGCGCGGAAGGCGGGCTTCGACAAGCTTGCGCTGATGGCGACGTTGTCGGGGGTTCCCTTCTACGAAAGCCACGGCTTCGTCGCGGAGCCCGGGATCACCGTCGACGCGGACGGGATCGCGGTTCCGTTCGTGCCGATGACCAAGGCGCTTCACACGCCCGACGCGTCCTGACGCGCGGGACCACCGAATTTTTGGGAGAGACGACCATGCCAGTGCGACCGATCGTGAACCGCGTCTCGCGTACATTGACCCGTGCCGGTCTGGGGGCGAGCATCGCCGCGGCGGCGATGCTCGCGACGCCGGCAACCGCGCAGATCGTCCGCCACGCCAATCCCGGGCCGGGGCCGTCGCTGATCCTGCAGAGCGTGACGATCCCCGCGGGTGCGGAGACGCTGGTGTTGTCGGGACAGCTCGCCGTGCCGATCGATCCGTCGAAACCGGTCACCGGCGTCGAGTCGTTCGGCGACACCAGGACGCAGACGGTCAGCGTCTTCACGAAGATCAAGGCGATCCTGGCCGAGCATGGCTATACGATGGCCGATGTCTACAAGCTGACGGTGTTCGTCACCGCCGACCCGAAGCGCGGCGACGGCAAGATGGACTTTGCCGGCATGAACGACGGCTTCAAGCAGTTCTTCGGGAGCGCCGACAACCCCAATACGGTCGCGCGGTCGACGGTGCAGGTCGCAGCACTCGCCGGCCCCAATTACCTCGTCGAGATCGAGGCGACCGCGGCGCGGATGCCGCGTCGCTGAGGCGGCGGGGCGGCGGTCAGCTGTCGCCCCCCGCCCCCGACGGCAGCATCCGGTTGCCGATACGGTCGACGAACTGATGCTTCAACGCGGCGCCGACATGCAGGACGAGCAGCGCGCAGGTCAGCCAGACGAGCAGGCCGTGCGCCTCTTCAAACCCCTCATGCGCACCGCGCGGCAGGCCGGGGATGAACGGCCAGCTCAAGCCGCCGATGAGCGAGGTGCTGCTGCTGGTCAGCGCGGGCTTGCCCGTCGACAGATACATCCACCCGGTCGCGGGCAGGCCGATCAGGATGACGTAGAACAGCGCATGGTTGGCGCGGGCGAGCACGCGTTCCCAGGTCTGGAGTGCAGCGGGGAAGGGCGGCGGCGGATTGGCGATCCGCCAGATCAGCCGGGCGATGCTGAGCAGCAGGATCGTGAAGCCGAGCGTCTTGTGCCAGTCGAACCAGCCGCTGCGCAGGTCGCCGCGCGGCATGTCGGCAAAGGTCCAGCCGACATAGAGCTGGATGAAGACCAGCGCTGCGATGATCCAGTGGAACGCGATCGCGCCCAAATTGTACCGCCGTGCGCCATCGCGTCGTGCCGTCATCTGCTGTCTCCCCGGTCGCCCGGTTCTACGCCGCGCGGCCATCGGCGTACAGTGGTCATCCCGCCTGCACCGGGGCCGGTCTAGGTAGATACCCGCATGGGAAAGCACAGGCGGCCGCTTTAGGCTGGAGCGATGAACCTCTTCGTCCAGCTCGCGGTGGCGACGGGCATGGTGCTGGCCACCATCCTGGTCCATCTTGCCGGGCTGGCCGGGCTGTTGCTGGTGATCCGGCGGCAGGGGCGCAGGACCGGGGTGCGGCGGCGCTGGCATGACGTGATCGGGATCATCGGCGCCGCGACCGCGCTGTTCGTCGTCCACGGGATCGAGATCTGGGCCTATGCGCTGCTGTACAGCGGGACGGGCGCATTCGCCGATTTCGGCACCGCGCTGTATTTCTCGACCTCGACCTACACGACGATCGGGTATGGCGACGTGCTGCTCGGGGAATCGTGGCGGATCGTCGGCGCGATCGAGGGCGCCAATGGCGTGATCCTGCTCGGCTGGTCGACCGCGTTCTTCGTCGCGATGGTCGCGCGCATCACGATCGTCGAGCGCGAATTCACCGATCGGCCAGCGACCCCGCGCCCCGCGGCGGATCCGTATAAACCGCAATAACGCGTGCGCGCCGGGCAGCCTAGCAATAGCGCTGTATCCAACCCGAAAGGCGTCCGATGAAAAACATTCTGGTGCTGGCGCATGACGACGAGGGCCAGGAGGCCCGGCTCCAGGCCGCGCTCGATCTCGGGCGTGCGCTCACGGGGCATATCACCTGTCTCGACGTGACCTATATCCCGCCGATCCTGGGCAACGACTATAGCGAGGCCGGCTATGCGATGGCGGCGGTGCTGGCCGACGAAACTACGCGCGAGCGTGCCAACAAGGTGACGCTAGAGGCTCGGTTCGCGCGCGAGGATGTCGCGTGGAACTGGGTCGATGCGACCGGGGAGGCGGCGGCGTGCATCGTCCGCGCCGCGGCGCTCGCCGACGTCATCGTCCTCAACCGCCGGCTCGAAAACCCGTCGGTGATCGACATGCGCCGCACTGCGAGCGAGCTGATCGTCAAGTCGGGCAAGCCGGTGCTCGCGGTGCCGGGCGAGTCCAGGGGGATCGACCTGGCGACCGCACTGGTCGCGTGGGACGGGTCGCCCTGCGCCGCGGCGGCGCTGCGCGCGGCGGTGCCGATGCTCAGGCTCGCCGACCAGGTCACGCTGTTCTCGGTCGACGACGGGGCGATGGCGTCGCCGATCGAGGACGCCGCCACCTATCTGTCGCGCTACGACATCCACCCCGTCATCCGCCGGATCGAGGTCCAGCCCGGCGGCGCGCCCAAACAGCTGCTCGCCGCCGCCGCGAGCGGGCAATATGGCTATGTCGTGATGGGCGGGTTCGGGCATCTGCGCTTTACCGAGGCGCTGTTCGGCGGGGTGACGCGGACCATGCTGACCAGCAGCCCGATCCCCGTCTTTCTGGCGCACTGATTGAGCGGGGTCAGAGCGCCCCGGTCAGCAGCAGCTTGCGGACGTCGTCCTGTACCTGGTTGGCGGCGCCCAGCCGCTCGATCAGCTGCGCGGGACGGCTGCCGCGGAGGCCCGCGACGGTCAGTTCGCCGTCACGGACATAGGTGTAGACGCCGCTGACCGCGAACGCCGCGACATGGCCGATATGTGCCTTTTGTCCGTCGATCGTGGCGGTGAAGCGGTCCGAGGCGAAGAAGCGGCGGCGGGTCATCGGTGTCTCGAAAGCGAATTCGAGGATCGCGACCTGTTCACGCTCGGGGGGCACGGTGTGCGCGACGTCGGGCGCGGGCGGCGCGGGGTCCGCATTGTCGTAGCGCTCGGGCAGATGCAGCCGCAGCTTCAGCACCGCGGGGTCGGCGGCGAGCGTCTCGGCGAACTGCGTCATGAAGTCCGCAAACCCGGCGGCATCGGTGTCGCCGATCCCGAAATGGACGTGCAGCCGGTCGATGCTCTCCCCGCCATTGGGCACCGGGTTGGCGATCCGATCGACCAGCGTCCGCGACCCCTGCGGCAGCGCATAGGCGACGGTCGCGGCGAACATGTTCTGTTCGTCGGCGAACAGGATCGGGCAGGCGGCGTTGAAAATCTCTTGATCCGCAGCGCTGGCAAAGCCGATTTCGACCCCGCCATCGAGCACATAGTCGTCGAACGGCGCGATCCCGTCGATCGCCGGCCAGAGATGCGCGTCCTGCGCGCGATCGAGATGCATCTGGACGTACCAGCCAAGCCCCGGAACGCGCGAGCAGAGCGGTCCGTGCACGTCGCGCCAATAGGTCGCGAAGACCTCATGCGGGACCTGCGGACGGCGCAGCACCGTCGTGAAGGTGTTGATCGCGATCCGCGAATCGCGCGCGGAATAGTCGGTCGTGACGCTGGGGTCTGACATGGAAGGATCTTTGTTCTGGAGAAATCGGGGGAGCAGCGTCAGCGCTCGCGAAGATCGGGGACGCTGTAGAATGACGGTTCGTCGTCGGCGGTGCCGCGCGCGAAGACGGCGATGTCGCCCGGCATCACCTCCTGCCGGGCCCACCGGTCCCATCCGATATGGATGAAATCCGGCGGGCCGAAGATGCGCAGCGCGGCGCTGTATTCGTCGCCGTGAAACCCGACAAAGTGCAGCGCGGGGCGGACGCTCACAGCATCGGCATGCCGCCCGTCACCGGCAGCAGCGCGCCCGACATGTAGCTGCCCTCGTCGGAGGCGAGCAGGACATAGGCCGGGGCGAGCTCGCCCGGCTGGCCCGCGCGGCCGAGCGGCGTGTTCTGGCCGAGCGTCTCGAGCTCGTCGCCGCCCTTGGCGATCGGCTGGATCGGCGTGCAGACGGGGCCGGGCGCGACGCAGTTGACGCGGATGCCCTTGGGGGCGAGCAGGTTGGACAGTCCGATCGTCAGGCTCGCGATCGCGCCCTTGGTGGTCGAATAGACGATCATGTTCTCTGTCGCGATCTTCGCCTGCACGCTGGTCGAATTCACGATCGCGGCGCCCGGCTTCATGTGCGGCACCGCGGCCTTGGCGAGGCGGATCATCGCGAAGACATTGGCAGAGAACGCATCCTGCATCTCGTCGTCGTCGATCCCGTCGAGCCCTTCGTTGGTCGTCTGCGCGGCGGCGTTGTTGACGAGGATGTCGAGCTTGCCGAGATCCGCGACGGTCCGCTCGACCAGCGCCGCGCAGTGATCGCGGTCGCGAATGTCGCCGGGCAGCTGGATGCAGCGGCGGCCGGCCTTCTCAACCCAGGCCTTGGTCTCGTCGGCATCGGCCTGTTCCTCGGCGAGATAGGAGATCGCGACGTCGGCGCCTTCGCGCGCATAGGCGATCGCGACCGCGCGACCGATGCCCGAATCGCCGCCGGTGATCAGCGCGACGCGGTCTTTCAGCAGCCCCTTGCCGACATAGCTGTCCTCGCCGTGATCGGGCTTGTTGCGCATCTCGACCTCGAGACCGGGGCTCGGCTGCTGCGGTTCGTTCGGAAAGGACGTGGGGGCGCTGCTGCGGGGATCGCTCATAATCTCGTGTCCTGCGTGGAGTTTAGGGGGGGATATGCGGGTCGAACGAACCAGCACGCGCATCGCTCCGCCGCGCAGGCCCGATCGCGCAGTTGCTGGGCGATGCGGGCAGGCGTAGGTGTCGCGCATGGCCTTTGTCAGCATCACCCGGCTTCGGTTGCGCGCGCTGCGGTTCGTGCCGCTGTTCGCGCTCGATGCGCTCAGGACCACCGCGCAGGTGCGGCGTGCCGACGGGTATCTTACCGGGGCCATCCTGCGCGACCGTGCACTGACCTTCTGGACGATGACGGTCTGGCGCGATGCCGCGGACATGAAGCGCTATATTACCGACGGGTCGCATCTGAAGGCGATGCCGAAGCTGATGCACTGGTGTGACGAGGCGAGCATCGCCCACTGGACCACCGAGACCGCGAACCTGCCCGGCTGGGACGAGGCGGATCGGCGGATGCGCGGGGAGGGGCGGCCGTCCAAGGTCCGGTATCCGAGCGCGGACCACGGCGCGCTCGACTACCGCCCGCCGCGGCGAACCGGCGCGGCAGCGATCCCGCCGCGCCGGGGGTAATTACCCAATCGCTGCGCTTACCATTCGATGCCGATCTTGCCGAAATGCGCGCCGCTCTCCTGCAGCGCGAACGCCTCGGCGAGATGGTCGAGCGGGAAGCGGCGGTCGACCACCGGCTTGATCCCGGTCGCATCGATCGCGCGGACGAAGTCCTGCTGTTCCTGACGACTGCCGACGATCAGGCCTTGGAGCCGCGCCTGCTTGCCCATCAGCGCGGCGGTCGGGACCTCGCCGCTGTTACCGGTCAGCACGCCGATCAGCGAGATGTGCCCGCCGACACGGACCGCGGTGATCGACTGCGCCAGCGTGCCCGGGCCGCCGACCTCCACGACATGATCGACGCCGCGCCCGCCGGTCCAGTCGACGACCTTGCGCCCCCAGTCGGACTCGTCGCGATAGTTGAGCGTGAAGTCGGCGCCGAGCGCGCGCGCACGGTCGAGCTTCTCATCCGATGACGAGGTGATCGCGACCCGCGCTCCCATCGCCTTGGCGATCTGCAACGCCCAGATCGAGACGCCGCCGGTGCCGAGCAGCAGCACGGTGTCGCCCGCCTTCAGCTTGCCGTCGACGACGAGCGCGCGCCACGCGGTCAGCCCGGCGGTGGTGATCGTCGCCGCCTCGACCGCGTCATAGCCCTTGGGCGTGTGCGTGAACGCGGTCGCGGGCAGGACGACATGCGCCTGAGCGAAGCCGTCGATGCCGTCGCCGGGCGTCCGCGAGAAATTCCCGATCGTCGGCGTGCCGGTCTGCCAGTCGGGGAAGAAGCACGACACGACCTGATCGCCGACCGCGAATTCGGTCACGCCGTCGCCGATGCTCTCGACCACGCCTGCGCCGTCGGACAGCGGGATGCGCCCGTCCTCGGTCGGCATCCGGCCGGTGACGACGCCCAGATCATGGTAGTTGAGCGAACTGCCGTGCAGCGCGACACGGATCATTCCCGCGCCCGGCACGCCCGGATCCGCACGGTCTTCGCTCTGCAGCATGTCGAGCCCCGCGGGCGATCGCAGCGTCATGGCCTTCATAGTCAAACTCCTGATGTTCGCGCCCCCAACGGCCGAGCCGGGCAAACAGCCGCATCCGATGTCGGAAGCTTTACCCGATCCCCGGCACGTCCCGACGTCAGACCCGGTGAAGCAGCGCGTCCAGGTCGGCCTCGCCCAGGATCCGGATAGCGCCACCGTCGCGGCGATAGGCCTCCGCCTTCAACCGGGTGGGATGCGTCCGCAACGCGCGCGCCTGCGGGTCGGGGCCGGCGACGAGCAGGATCGTCGTCGTCGCGCCGACCGAGGTCATCACCCGCGCGCCGAGCGCGGCGACACGGTGCGCGAGCGGCCCGTCGCGCGGCTGGCCGAGCAGCGCGATCCGTTCGCCGCGCAGGGGCCCGTCGAGCGCCGCGGCGGGGGAGGGGCCGGCGACGCGCGGCGGGGCGAGCCAGTCGGCGAGCGTCAGGCCGGTATGGTCGATCGCCTTGACGATCACCCAGCCCGCCGCGCGCGCATCGCTCAGCGCGTCGTGGTGGCGATGCTCGATCCCGAGATAGCGCGCGAGCTGCCCGAGCTTGTGGTTCGCCAGATCGGGCCAGGCACGCTTGGCGACGCGCACGCTGTCGAGCCAGGTCGTCTCGATCGCCGGGCGATCGTGCACGCGGCACGCGGCGGCGAGCGCGCCCTTGTCGAAGTAGGAGTGTGCGACCGTCGTTCGCCCCGACAGATGCGCGGTCACCGTCGCATGGATGTCCGCGAAGCTCGGCTGGCCGACGACATGATGCGCGGCGATGCCGTGGATCCGCGTGTTGAACGCGTGGAACTCGTCGCGCGGATCGACCAGCGTCTCATAGGCGAAGACCTCGGCACCGTTCCGGAAGCCGACGATCCCGACCTGACAGATGCTGCTGACGCGCGCGCAGGCTGTCTCGACGTCGATCACGACGAAATCGGGCGCGGTCTCGTCAAGGTCATGGGCCAGCGGTTGCAGCGCGGTCGTCGTCAGCATGGCGTCACCTCTAGCGCCGACCCAAGCGGCACGCGATCCCCCAACACCCTCCGCATCAGCGAAGCTGGCTGTCCTTGCTGCCGCGCCGGTTGAACAGCGAGGCCGCGGGCCGATCGCGACCGCTCTGGCAGGCGATGCACGTCCGTACGCCCGGCACGGCCTGGCGCCGGCCTTCCGGAATGTCGTCGCCGCAAGCGATGCACTGTTCCTCGCTCTCGCCGACCGGCATCCGCGCACGCGCCGCCATCACCGCATCCATCACGGTATCGTCGATCTGATCCTGCACCGCGCCATCGCGCGTCCAGCCGCCTGCCATGCTTCGTCTCCGTTCGTGCCCCGATCGTGTCAGGTGCCTGACCTATATGGGAAAGCATCGTCGGTATTGCACGTCGGCAGGTCCGGCGGCGGCGCCAGCTAGCGTCCTGCGCTATCCGGATCGCCGAGCGCGCGGCGCAGCGCGGTGACCTCGGCGTTGAGCGCGCGCAGCCGGTCGGGTGTCATCCCGCTGCGGTCGACGATCATCGGCCCGAGGCAGCCGGTACCCGCCCAGCAGGTCCGGCCCGCCGGGGTGAGGCGGACATGCATCTGCCGCTCGTCCGCCGGGTTGCGCAGGCGCGTGACCAGCCCCGCGGCCTCCAGCCGTTTGGCGAGCGGCGTGATCGTGCTGGGTTCGAGCGCGAGCCGTTCGGCGATCGCGCCGATCGTCCGGCCATCCTCCGCCTCGTGCAGCGTCTGGAGCACGAGGAACTGCGGATAGGTGATGCCGAGCCGGTCGAGCATCGGCTTGTACGCGCGGTTGATCGCGATCGTCGCGGCGTAGAGCGAGAAACAGAGCTGCTCGTCGAGCGGGAGCGGCGGGGGGACGGTGTCGGACGATGGCGGCTGATCGGGCACGATAGGGGCTCCTGACTGTGTCGCCGACCTACCATGCCGATCTTTATCGTGGCAAACGACGCGGCTGACCGAAGCCCGCCGCGTTCTGTCAGGTGGCGATCAGTCCTTCGCGCTGCCGGGTTCGGCCATCTTGCGATGCTGCTCGGCGAGGACCGAGCCGGGTACGACATTGGCGATCACGCCCTGCAGCTTGGTCATCCAGCCCGAGAACACCGAGCCCTTGCCCGCCATCAGCGCGTCCCAGCCATCGCGCGCGACATCGGCGGGCGAGCGCTTGTTGGGATCAGTGCCGACATCGGTGTCGTTCATGTCGGCGCGGTCGAAGAATTCGGTGTCGACCGGCCCCGGCATCAGCGTGGTCAGCGTGACGCCGTCCGCATCCTTGATCTCGTTGCGGAGCGCTTCGGTGAAGCTGTCGATGAACGCCTTCGACCCGTTATACACCGCCTGGAACGCGCCGGGGATATAGCCCGCAACCGACCCGGTCACGAGCAGCTTGCCGTCGTTGCGCGCGACCATCGCGGGCAGCACCTTCTGTACGAGATACAGCGTGCCCGTGATGTTGGTGTCGATCACCGCGCGCCAGTCGGCGACGCTCTGGTCGAGGAAACCGTGTCCCAGCCCGCGGCCGGCGTTGGCGCACAATATGTCGATCTGGCGCCCGTTGGTCGCCGCGAGCAGCGCGTCGACGCCGTCGGTGGTCGACAGGTCGGCCTCGAGCGCCGTTACCGTGGTCCCGAACTGGCGAAAGTCGGCCGCCGCCGCCTCGATCAGCGCCTCGTCCGCGACGACGAGGATGTCGTAGCCGTCCTGCGCCGCGATCGTCGCGAGTTCGAAGCCGATGCCCGTCGAGGCGCCGGTGATGACCGCGAATTTGCCGTGTGGTGATGCTGTAGCCATGGGTCGATATCCTCTCAGTTGAAGCCGGGCTTGAGCACGACCTTGGTCACTTCGTTCTGATCGTCGTGGAACATCTTGTAGCCCTGCGGCGCCTCCTCGAGATCCATGCGGTGCGAGATGAGGAAGGTCGTGTCGATCTTCTCCTCGAGGATCGCGTTGAGCAGCGCGGGCATGTAATGCTGGACGTGCGTCTGGCCGGTCTTGAGCGTCAGCCCCTTCTCCATGAACGCGCCGAGCGGGAATTTGTCGACGAGCCCGCCATAGACCGCGGGCATCGAGACGCGGCCGCCCTTGCGGCAGGCGATGATGGCCTGGCGGATCGCGTGTGCGCGGTCGGTGCCGAGGAAGGTCGACTTCTTGATCTGGTCGATGACGTTGTCGACGAAGAAGCCGTGCGCCTCCAGCCCGACGCTGTCGATCACCGCATCGGGACCGATCCCGCCGGTCATCGCCATCAGCGCCTCATAGACCGCGCTTTCCTCGAAGTTGATCGTCTCCGCACCGAACCGTTTGGCGAGCGCGAGGCGCTTGGGGAAATGGTCGATCGCGATGACGCGCTCGGCGCCCATCAGGAACGCCGACTGCACCGCGAACAGCCCGACCGGGCCGCAGCCCCAGACCGCGACGGTGTCGCCGGGCTCGATCTGCGCATTCTCCGCCGCCTGCCAGCCGGTCGGCAGGATGTCGGAGAGGAACAGCACCTTGTCGTCCTCGATACCGTCGGGGATGACGATCGGGCCGACATCGCTGAACGGCACGCGGACATATTCCGCCTGGCCGCCCGCATAGCCGCCGGTCATGTGGCTATAGCCGAACAGACCGCTCATCGGCTGGCCGTACAGCTCCTGCGCGATGTCCTGATTGTCCGCGGGCAGCCCGTTGTCGCAGGCCGAATATTGATGCTTGCCGCAGTGATAGCAGCTGCCGCACGCGATCGTGAACGGCACAACGACGCGCTGCCCCTTCTTCAGCGTCGACTTGGGACCGGTCTCGACGACCTCGCCCATGAATTCGTGGCCGAGAATGTCGCCCGCCTGCATCGTCGGGATATAGCCGTCATAGAGATGCAGGTCGGAGCCGCAGATCGCGGTCGACGTCACCTTGATGATGCAGTCGCGCGGGTTGAGGATCTCGGGATCGTCGACCGTGTCGACGCGGACGTCGTGGCGGCCATGCCATGCCAATGCGCGCATCAGGCGAACTCCTCGTCATGCTGTTTGCGGGTGAAGGAGCCGGTCGCGATCTCGCCCGTCTCCGTCAGTTGCTTGAACCGGCGCAGGTCGCGACGCGCCTGGATCGCGGGTTCGCGCTGGAACATCTTGGCGACAATCTTGCCGACGATGCCGGCGGGCGGATCATAGACGATCGTCGCGGTGACGATGGTGCCGCGCGCGCCGGCGTCGCGGAACTCGACCCGGCCGCTGTTCGCGACATCGGCGCCGGGTTCGGAGGTCCAGGCGATCACCCGGTCGGGCGTCTCGTCGGTCACGACCGCGTCCCATTCGACCGTGCGACCCGCTGGCGCCTTGACCACCCAGTGCGACCGCGTGGCGTCGATCGGGGTGATCGACACGACATTCTCCATGAAGCGCGGCAGGTTGGTGAAGTCGCGGAAATAGGCGAACAGCTCGGCCGCCGGGCGATTGATCGTCACCGTGCGGCCGACGATGCTGTCCCCGGTCGTGGTCGGCAGGCCCTCGGCGGCGATCGGGTCGCCCTTCTTCCAGGTCGTCGGGGGCGCGTCGTCGGTATGGTCGGTAGGGGACTGCGACATGTCCGTTCTCCTGTCCAATGATGCTGTCCCAACGCGTCAGTCTGGCGGGGAGCCGGTGGGCGCCGGGCGGTTCGTCGCAACACAGCGACGGCTCGTCGTCAGCCACCCGGGAAATTGATGTCGCTCAGTAGATTTCTCTCGGCGGGGCGGCGGGGAACCCCGACGCATAAAAAACTACCGACCGGTACAGAAGGCTGTTGACGTTCGGGTCGATCGGTTTGTATACCGCTCGGTATCGAAGGTTGCTCCGACGTCGGAACGACACTGTCACCACGACCGCACCCGCGCTGCCCCATGCCGTGCCGATGGACCCTCCATCGACGCAGGTCCGGTGCTGCCCGATCCGAAAGGGGATATTCATGGCCTATCTCGACCTCGACACGCATTTCGCCGCACCCTGTGGCACACGCAACACCGCGCGAGTTGCAGCCGCCGCGCCGGTAAATCCGGCCGCGAACCTCGCCGCGGATCTGGCCGCCGATCTGGTGGTCGATCTCGCTGGCGACGCGGCCGACGAGACGGCGGGCTTTTCCGCGCTCGAATGGAGCGTCATCGCGCTCGCCAAGCGCGACACGCTGCGCAGTCTTGCCAGCCCCGGCGCGGTGTCGCGCGCGATGGGCGGACTGTTCGGGCTGGGCAGCCGGTCGCAGCTCGCCGATCCGCGGCTCGAGGCGTTGCGGCGGATGGCGGTCTATGCGTGGCGGCGCGGCTTCGCGCTGCCGATGACCGAGATCCGCGCGTTTCTTGCCGCGGGGTTCGTCGAGGCGCAGATGGAGACGCTCGTGGTCAGCGTGACCGGGATGCGCGTCGGCGCGACGACCCGCGCACAGCTCGACGGCTGATACCCCGCGCGAGACGGCTTGACGTCACAATGTGACAGATCCACGACAGTGCCAGAGCAGGGGGCAACGACCCCTTGCCGCACAGGAGAGGATCTATGAAAACGACGTCCGCCGTCGCGGCGATGCTGGGCACGACCCTGGCGATCGCATCCCCCGCAGTGGCCCAGACCGCGAGTGGTGCGACCGCCGCCGCCGCACCGGTCAACCGCATGGTCGTGTTCGGCGACAGCCTGGCCGACGGGGGCTATTATCTGACGCTCGACCCGCGGCTGCCGCGCGACGCGGGCAGTTTCACGACCAACCCCGATCCGGTCGCCCCCGAAGTTGTCGCGGCGCGGCTCGGGCTGCCGCTGACCCCGGTCTATGGCCAGGGCGGGACCAACTATGCGGTCGGCGGTGCGCGCGTGACCGCGGCGAACGCGCTATCGATTCCGATCACGACGCAGATCACCAACTTCCTCGGCGCGGGTGGCACGTTCGGGCCGCGCGACCTCGTCTATGTGCAGGGCGGCGGCAACGACTATTTCGCGTTCCTGGCCGGGGGCGGCACCAACAATGCGATCCTGACCACCGCCGCGACCGAGCTCGCCACGCAGGTCAGCCGGCTGCAAAGCGCAGGCGCGCAGCGGATCGTGACGCTCGCGGTGCAGACCGGCGGCGCGGCGGGGCTCGCGCTGTTCAACCGGACCTATGCGGCAGCGCTCGCGGCGGCGAACGTCAACGCGCTGTATTTCGATACCGACCGGCTGTTCAACGAACTGGTGACGAGCCCGGCGACCTATGGCTACACCAACACCACCGGGGTCGCCTGCACCGTGCCCTCGTCGCTCGCCTGCACGCGCGCGACCCTGGTCACGCCCAATGCGAACGAGACCTATATCCTCGCCGACAGCGTCCACCCCGCGGGCATCACGCAGCGGATCCAGGGGCAGGCGATCGCCAGCCTCGTCCAGGCGCCCGAGCAGATCGCGGGGCTCGGCTATGCCGCGCAGGCGATGTTCCGCGCGCAACGTGATCTGCTCGAGGGGCCCGAACGCGGCGGGTCGCAGCGTGACGGTCGCGCGCTGTCGGTGTTCGGCGGGGCGGCCTATCATTATTACGCGAGTGGCAACTCGGCGCAGCGCGTCGGCATCACCGAGCGGGGCTTCAGCGGGACGCTGGGCGCGGACCTCGCGATCGGCGCGGCCTCGGGCGTCGGGATCGCGGGCGCCTATTCGGACGGGACGGGCGATTTCCAGAACGGCGCGGGACGCTACAAGCCGCGCGCCTGGTCCGCGAGCGGCTATGCGCGCGGCGAGCTGGGGCCGGTCCGGCTGCTGGCGGACGGCAGCTATGGCGAGATCGACTATCGCCAGATTCAGCGCAGCGTGCAGCTCGGGCCGACGATCCGCACGCATGACGGCGAAACCGACGGCAGTTACGTCGCGGGCCGGATCACGGGCGCGCTCGACCTGGTCAGCACCGGGGGTCTCGCCTTCGGGCCCGATCTGGCCGTGCAATATGACCGCGTCCGGCTGGCGGGCTATGCCGAGGCGGGCGGGCTGTCGACCGCGGCGGCGTTCGGGCGGCAGCAGATCGAGAGCCTGACCGGCCGGTTCGGCGCGGTCGTGCGGTCGCTGCCGGGCGAGCCGGTCCGCGTGTTCGTGCGGGCAGGCTATGAGCGCGAGTTCGACGACGATCCCCGCACCCTGACGATGACCCCGACCGGCGCGCCGATCCGCTTCACCAGCAGCGTCGAACGCGCCGATCGCAATTATATGAGCTATGCGATGGGGGTCGACGGACAGGTCGCGGGCGCGCTGTCGCTGCGCGCGGGCGTCGCGGGCTATGCGCTGCGCGACGACCGCGACAGCGTGACCGCGTTCGCGGGGCTGTCCGCGGCGTTCTGATGGCAAAGGCCGGATCGGGGCGCCCAAGTCCCGATCCGGCCCGTGCGTCAGAACCCCTTCTTCAGCGACACGAACACCTGGCGCGGTGCACCGGCCAGCAGCGTCTGGTTGTCGCCGCTCGCGGTGAAGCCGTTCGAGCCGATCGTCGAGATATAGCCCTTGTCGGTCAGGTTGGTGACGCTGCCCTCGATCGACACGCCGTGAAGCGGGCCGTCCCCCTCGAAGCGGTAGCCGATGCTCGCGTCGACGAGCACGCGGCCCGGCACCGACTGGTCGTTCAGATAGGTGAAGTAGCGCTTGCTCATATAGTCCGCGCCGACGCGTGCGGTGACGCCCGACTGTTCGAACACGATCTCGCCCTTGACCATGTGTTCGGGGCTGTCGACCGCGGTCTTGCCGTCGGTCGCGACCAGCACGGCGCCGCGCGCGTCGAGTACGTCGTCGGCATATTGTGAGTTGTTGTACGAATAGCTCGCGAACAGCGACAGCGGGGTGAACACCCGGTAGGTCAGCGCGACCTCCGCGCCATAGGTCCGGACGCTGCCGACATTGTTGAGCGTCGCCGGGTTGCCGATGATCCCCGCGCCATTGGCAAAGCCGAGCAGCCGGTTCGAGAAGTCGATATAATAGCCGACCGCCGAGGCCTGAACCGGGCCCTGGCGGAAGCGCAGCCCGCCCTCCGCGGTCTTCGACCGTTCGGGCTTCAGCCGCTCGCGGATCGCGTTGAACCCGGCCTGCGTGGTCGAGAACGGCCCGGTCGTCGCCGAGGAGACATAGGCGCGGACGTTTTCCTTATAGTCCGCGAACAGCTCGGTGCCCGGCGCGAGCTTGAACAGCAGCCCGGCCTGCGGCTGGAACCAGTCCTTGGCGGAGATCCGCCCGACCGCGAGCGGCGAGGTCGTCGCGGGCAGCATGATCGCACGGTTGGTGACGGTGAAGCCCTTCCACCCGGCATTGAGGGTCAGCCGGTCGTCGGCGAGGCGGAGCGTGTCGCCGACATGATACTGGATCGTGTCGGTGGTGTATTTGCCGTCCCACTGCGTCGCATAGGGATTGTCCTGGAACTTCAGCACGTCGCGGTTCGGCGTCGCGGTATCGGTCATGCTGTAGAAGCGGCGTGCCTGGGTGAAGCTATTGCTTTCATACCAGCCGCCGAGTTCGAGCGTGTTCGCGCCCGTTTCATAGGCCAGGTTGCTGAGTGCCCCGCCGCGCTTGATCGCATATTCGGTGGTGCGGAAGCCGAGCGGGCTGGCGGCGGCGATCGGCGTGCCATCGGCATTGGCGGCGCCGGCCGGGGTCGGCGAATAGGGCGTGATCCACGATCCCTGGCCCTTGTTGTCGTGATAATAGCCGGTGGTCCTGAGCGTCAGCCCGGGGGTGAGGTTGGCGTCGAACGTCACCCCGCCCAGATAATCGCGACGGACGCCCGCGGCGTCGAAATAGACGTCGTCGACGGTGCCGATCCCGGCGGGAAACGCGGTGCCGACGCCCGCCCAGGGCTGCGCCGCGCCGGCCGCTGCTGCCGCCTGGTTCTGCGCGACTTTCGCAATCTGCAGCGCGAGCGGATAATTGTCGGCGATGTTGTCGTTGCCGAGCCCACGGCGGCGGATGATGTCGTAGCTCAGATCCTGGTAATCCTGCTCCCTCCGGTCGGAGAAGTTGAGGAACGCCGACAGGCTGCCGAGGCTGCCCAGATCCTTGACGATCTTGCCGTTCGCCTGGTGCTGGCGCTGGACGCCCGCGCCCTTCCACTTGTCGGTGGTGAGAAAGCCGTAGCTCAGATAGCCCTTCAGCCCGCCGCCGAGATCGCCGCTGTCGATCCGCGCGAAGCCGCGATAGGTGTCGTTCGAGCCATAGGTGCCGCCGCCGGTGACGTTCAGCGTGTCGCGCGGTTTGTCGCTGAAGAACTCGATCGTACCGCCAAGATTGCTGGTCGAAGCGGTGCCGAGCGCGCCTGCGCCCTGCGCCACGTCGGTCCGCGCGACGTTTTCCGAAATGATCGCGCGGCTGATGTGCAGGCCGTTGACGTTGCCATAGCTCATGTCGCCGAGCGGCACGCCGTCGAGCGTGAAGCCAAGCTGGTTCTGGTTGAACCCGCGCAGCGAGATCCGGACCGCCCATTCATAGGCGCCGAACGGATCGGCGGCCTGGAAATTGACGCCCGGCAGCTTCTCGATCGCCTTCAAGGGGCTCGACCCCGGCGTCAGCCGCGAGAGATCGGCGGCGGTCACGCTCTGCACCTGGCGGCTCTCGCCAAAGCCGAGCACCACGATCTCGTCACCCGGCGGCGCGTCGGCGGCGGGCGTCGCGACCGGTAGCGTCGCGGGATCGCCCGCGGTCTGCGCGGCGGCGGGTGCCGTGACCGCAAGGCCGATCCCGAGCGTGACCGTGGCGACGCCCGTGAGCAAGGTGGAGAGATGGTTCATGAAGCGTCCCCTTGGCCGCGACCGCGCAGCCTCGGGGGGATCCATTAACCAGATCCGTGACGTGGCCGCGTCGTTACGGTGACGGTTCGATGTCGCGGCCGTGATGCCCCGTTGCAGCCCGCGCATCCGGTCGCGCATTCTTTTCACTTATCGCACAGTCGCTTGGGACCTATCGGGCCGGGTGAATGCGTTGTGCATCTTCGTGCACGCGAAAGATCGTCACAGAACGATCGCCAACAGGGACTTCGACATGACTGCCTATCGTACCGCGCTGGCGCTGGCCGCCTCTACCCTCGCCTTCGCCGCGGCGCAGGCCGACGCGCAGGTCGCGCCTGCGCCTGCGGAGACCGTGCAGGATGCACCCGCCGCCGCGGAGCCTGACGGCGCAGCGCCGGTCGCGCAGGACGAGATCATCGTCACGGGGACGCGCGCGGTCGGCCGGTCGCGGCTCGACAGCGTGTCGCCGGTCGACGTGCTGAGCAGCGCGTCGCTCCAGCGCCAGGGCACGACCGAGCTCGGCGCCGCGCTGTCGGCGATCGCCCCGTCGATCGACTTCCCGCGGGCGTCCGCGGTCGACGGCACCGATGCGATCCGCCCCGCGACGCTGCGCGGCCTGTCGCCCGATCAGACGCTGGTGCTGATCAACGGCGTGCGCGGGCATACCGCGGCGCTGCTCAACATCGGCGGTTCGGTCGGCCGCGGTTCGGCGGCGGTCGATCTGAACACCATCCCGACCGTCGCGCTCGACCGGATCGAGGTGCTGCGTGACGGTGCATCGGCGCAATATGGGTCGGATGCGATCGCGGGCGTCGTCAACCTGCGGCTGCGCGAAGCCCGTTCGGGCGGCGGCGCGACGGTCAATTACGGCTTCTACAACACCGACATCGATACCGCGCGCGGCAGCCGCAGCACGACCGGCGAGCATGCCGTGACGGTCTCGGGCTGGCAGGGGCTGGGCTTTGGCGAGGACGGGTTCCTGACGCTGTCGGGCGAATATCTGAACCGCCAGGCGACCAACCGCGCCGATTTCGATCCGCGCGTCACTCCGACCCGCGTCACCGGACGCTTCGGTGATCCGCAGGTCGAGCAATATAGCGTCTTCGCCAATGCCGGCACGACGCTGACGGGCAGCTGGGGCCTCTATGGCTGGTTCGGCTATCAGGACCGCGACACGCGCAGCGCGGCCTTCCCGCGGCTGGCGAGCGCGACGACCGCGCTGGCCGGCTATCCCGACGGTTTCCTGCCGCTGATCAACACCAAGTCGCGCGACATCAATTCGGCGGTCGGGATCAAGGGCGAGGTCGCGGACTGGAGCGTCGACCTGAACGTCAGCTATGGCCGCAACAAGATCGGCTTCCGCACGCTCAATTCCGCCAACTATGCCTATGGCGCCGCGACGCCGCAGGACTTTTCCGACGGCGCGCTGATCTATGGCCAGCTGGTCGCCGGGCTCGACGTCAACCGCAAGCTCGACGTGCTGCAGGGGCTCAACGTCGCCTTCGGGCTCGAGGCGCGGCGCGAGAGTTTCGAGATCCAGGCGGGCGAACGCGCGTCCTACACCACGCCCGTGACGGGCGCGGTCGCGGGCGCGGCGGTGGGGGCGCAGGGCTTTGGCGGCTTCTCGACCGACAATGTCGTCGACCGCAATCGCCGCAACTTCAGCGCCTATCTCGATCTCGAGGCGCAGGTGACCGATGCGCTGCTGATCGGGCTGGCGGGGCGCGGCGAGGATTATTCGGACTTCGGCTCGACCGGGACCGGCAAGATCTCCGCACGCTATGACGTCGCACCGTGGATCGCGGTGCGCGGCACGGCCTCGACCGGCTTCCGCGCGCCGGCACTGCAACAGCAATATTTCACCTCGATCTCGACCGTGATCCAGAATGGCGCGCCGATCCAGACCGGCACCTTCCCCTCGGTCAGCCCGGTCGCGGCGCGGCTCGGCGGGCTGCCGCTCGAGCCCGAGAAATCAACCAACCTGTCGCTCGGGACCGTGCTGCGGTTCGGCGGGTTCGACCTGACCGTCGACGCCTATCGCATCCACATCCGCAACCAGATCGGACTGTCGGAAAACATCACCACGTCGACGACCCAGTCCCCCGCGGTCAACGCGCAGATCGCCGGGCTGCTTGCCGGATCGGGTGCAACGGCAGCGCGGTTCTTCATCAACGGGCTCGCCTCGACCACCAGGGGCATCGACGCGGTCGCGCATTACCGCGTGCGGACCGTGGCGGCGGGCAATTTCGACCTGACGGTGGCGGGCAACATCAACGACGGCAAGGTGACCCGCGTCCCGACCTCGACCTCGACGCTCGATCCCGCACCGACGCTGTTCGCGCGCAGCCGGATCCTGACGCTGGAGGACGGCACGCCGGGCGAGAAGGTCACCGGCTCGATCGACTGGTCGCTCGACCAGCTCGGCGCGCTCGCCCGCGTCACCTATTATGGCGACGTCAACCAGCCGGGGACGACGCCCGCCGCGGACGTGCACAGCGGCAAGCACGTCATCACCGATGTCGAACTGCGCTATCAGGCGACCAGGGGGGCGCAGCTCGGGCTGGGCGTCAGCAACCTGTTCGACGTCTATCCCGATGCGACCATCACGCAGAACAACACGACCGGCGTGATCGGCTTTCCCTATTATTCGCCGTTCGGCTTCAACGGCCGCTATCTCTACGCCCGCGCCGGGCTGAGCTGGTAGGTGATTTCAGGCCGCATCCTGCTGGGGGTCGCGCTCACGCTCGGCCTCGCAGGATGCGGCAGCTTGCCGCGGTTCCGGACGCTGCCCTGTGGCGGCGTCGACGTCGGCGATGGCCGCGGGCCGCCTGCGATCCAGGTCTCGGCATCGGGCGAACGCAGCACCACGATCGACGTGCTGACCTATAATATCGAGGGGCTGCAATGGCCCGCGCGGTCGGGGCGCGGGCGCGATCTCGCGGCGATCGGGCAGACCCTGCGCGATCTGCGCGCGGCCGGGACCGCGCCCGACGTGGTGCTGTTCCAGGAGGTCTTCTCGCGCACGGCGGTGCGCGGGGTGGTCGCCACCGGCTATCCGTCGCTCGCGAGCGGACCGTCACGGACGCGGCGCAGCGTCTATTCGCAGGACGACCGGCTGCCCGGGCGTGCCAAGCTGGCCAAGGGCGAGCTGGGCGTGCGGCTGATGAGTTCGGGACTGGTCATCGCCAGCCGCTTCGCGATCACCGGCGTTGCGCGCGATCCCTATTCGCGGCGGGCCTGTGCAGGGTTCGACTGTCTGTCGAACAAGGGCGTGGTGCTGGCGACACTCGCGGTGCCCGGCGTTCCCGAAGGAATCGACATCACCAACACGCACATGAATGCGCGCAAGGCGTCGAAGGTCGCGCCCGCGCGGCACCGCGCCGCGCACCGCGCGCAGACCCGCGAGCTCGAGGCGTTTCTCGCCGCGCGCCGCACCCCGTCGCGGCCGATGATCCTGGGCGGCGATTTCAACATGCGCCGCTCGCCCGCGCGGCTCGACGATTTCCGCCTGCATCACCCGTTCGGGCTGGTGCACGAATATTGCCAGGCGCGCGCGGCCTGTGCGGTGTCACTGTCCTGGGACGGCGACGCGCCGTGGCTCGACACGCAGGATCTCCAGTTCTTCGCGCAGGGTACGCGCGTGCGGATCGTGCCGGTCGCGGTTCGCGCGATGTTCGATGGCGCGCCGGGCAGCCCGAAGCTGTCCGATCACGACGGGCTGCTCGTCCGCTACCGGCTCAGCTGGACAGGCGCCGCGCCGCCCGGCGGCGTCTGCGCGCGGATCGCCGAGCCGCGGGAAGCAGGGAGTCCAGCGGCGGGACAGGCGGATGGCCCGACCCGCGCGACGACCGGCGACAGATCCGTGCCGACTCGCTAGGACAGGCGCGTGACACCGCTTCGCCGCCTGCTCCGCGATCATCCTGCGCTTGCCGCATGGCTGGTCGTGGTCGCGCTGGCGATGAAGATCCTCGTCCCCGGCGGGTTTATGCCGGTGGTGGCGAACGGCGTTCTCACGATCCAGTTATGTGCCGGGGCGGGGCCCGTCTCGGCCGCGACGCCGGTACCTGTCCATGCGGCGATGCCGGGCATGACGCATGACTCCGACAAAACGCAGCATGCGGGCCGCGAGATGCCCTGCGCCTTTTCCGGCCTGACGACGGCGGGGCTTGCCGCGGCCGATCCGGTGCTGCTCGCGCTGGCAATCGCGTTCGTCGTCGCCACCGTCTTCCGCGTCGCGACCCCCGTCGTCGCCCGCGCCCCCGAGTTTCTGCGCCCCCCCTTGCGAGGTCCCCCGGTCCGCGGTTGAGCGGTTGCCGGCGCGATGCCCCGAACGGGCCGCGTGGTGACCCGATGCGATGCCGGCCCTGTCCGCCGAAGTGCGGGCCGGTGGCGGCTGCCCGCGACCCCTATACGACCCGGTCCCGACGGGACCCGGCCGCGTCCGACCAGGAATTCCCATGTCCCGATGCCATCTCATGGCGGCGATCTCCGCGATCGCCTGTGCCGCGCCGATCGCGGCTGCGCCTCTACCTTCCACCCAGGATGCCGATATCGCAGCCCGGCGCGCGGCGCTGCTGCGCGATCGTGCCGCGATCGATGCCGAACTGCGCCGCCTCGACGAACCGAGCCGCCCGGCGGAGGCGCCGCGGCGTACCGCCGCCGTGGCGATCGCCGGCGACGATATCATCGTCACCGGCAACGCGCTGTCGCTGACGACGCGCGTGACCGGGCAGACCGTCACGACGATCGACGACGCCGCGTTCCGCAACACCCCCGCGACGACGATCGCCGACATCGTCAAGCTGTCGCCCGGCGTCGTCGTCATCCAGGGCAACGGCCCGCGCGATGTCGGCGTGTCGATCCGCGGCTCGAACGCGCGCAACAGCTTCGGCGCGCGCAACATCCAGGTGTTCGAGGATGACTTCCCCGTCACCCAGCCCGACGGGCTGGCGCGGTTCGACCTGACCGATCCGCATGCTTACGGCGCGGTCGACGTGGTCCGCGGGCCGTCCTCCGCACGCTATGGCAATTACGCGATCGGCGGCGCGGTCCATTTCCGCACCCGACGCGGCCGCGACATCGACGGCGCCGAGATCGGCATCGACACGGGCAGCGACGGCTATGCCAATGTCTATGCGACGATCGGCGATGCCGGCGCGGATTTCGACTATGCGCTGTTCGGCAGTTTCGTCCGCGCGAACGGGTCGACCGGGCATACCGGCTACGAGACGGGCACGATCAACGCGCTGGCGACCTACGCCATTTCGGACCGCGACCGGCTGACCGCGAAGATCATCTACAACGAGGGCGAATTCGCGCTGTCGACGCGGCTCTCGCTCGACCAGTATCGCGCCAATCCCTATCAGCGCGGCTGCGCGACGCGGGTCGGCGCAGCGCCGGGCTGCGGGACGATCTCGGTGCTCGCCAACGGCGTCAACGGCGCGCGGATCGCACAGACCGCGGCCGAGGCCGACCTCGCGCGCAACGATCGCCGGACGATCATCGGCACCCGCTACGAACATGACCTGAGCACGACCGCGACGTGGCGGACGCAGGCGACGTTCGACAGCCGCGTCGTCAACCAGCCGACCAGCGCGACGCCGTTCAAGGGCACGCTCGACAGCTACAACATCACCAGCGACGTCACGCATCGCGGCACGCTGTTCGGGATGGCGGCGACCAGCTTCGTCGGCGTGTTCTACAATTACCTCGATAACCAGAGCTACAGCTTCAACAAGACGCCCGCGGGCCGCGACGGGATCGGCGCGCCGACGCAGACGGTATTCGGCGACGTCCGCAACCTGGGCGCGCGCGCCCGCGAGGAGCTGAGCCTGACGTCGCGGCTCCAGTTCATCGCCGGCATCGGCGCGGAGCGATCGATCATCGGTGTCACCCAGACCGGCTATGCCTATCCGCTCGGCGCGAACCCGGTGCTGAGCGTGATCCCCGCCGAGCGCCATTTCTGGAACGTCGCGCCCGAGGCTTCGCTCGTCTGGCAGGCGATCGACGCGGTCCGCCTGCATGCGCGCGTCGGCACCGGCTATGGCATCCCGCAGGCAGGCGCATTGTTCGTGACCGCGGCGGGGGTGCCGGGCAACAACGTCACGCTGAAGACCCAGCGCAACACCGGGATCGACCTCGGCGCCGAAGTCGCGCTCGGGACCAATCTGAAGGCGGAGGTAACGGGCTATTACGAATGGTTCCGCAACGAACAGGTCAGCCAGTCGGCGGGCGTCAACCTGCTCGCCTATACCACCAACGCGCCACGCTCGGTCCACCGCGGCGTCGAGCTCGGGCTCAGCTGGACGCCGCTGCCCGCGCTGCTGCCAGGCGCGCGGATCGATGCGAGCTACAGCTATAACGACCATCACTATATTGAATTCGTCGAGCGGCTGACGTCGGGCGCGGTGTCGGCGACGTTCGACCGCGCAGGTAACCGCATCCCCGGGGTCATCCCGACCTTCGTCAACGTCCGGCTCGGCTATGACCAGCCGGGTGGCGCGGTGGCGGGGCTGGGCGGGTTCGTCGAACTGACCCACCGCGATCGCTATGCGATCGACAACGGCAATCTGCTCAGCGTGGCGGGCTATACGCTCGCCAATCTCAACCTCCATTATGATCCGCTAAAGGGGGAGGGGGTGTGGTCGAGATTGCGGCTGTTCGCCTCGGTGCAGAACCTGTTCGACACGACCTATGTCGGCTCGGCCTCGGTGATCGCGAACAGCCTGAACGCGGCGACCGGGCAGCAGAATCCGGAAGCGGTGCTGCGGACGGCGACCGGGTCGATCTATGCCGGTGTCCCGCGCACCGTCTATGCCGGCGTGAAGGCGCGGTTCTGATGCGTGCGACCACTCCACATTCTGCCGCCGCCGCACGTTCGGGCGGACCCGGTCCCGGCCGTGGCTGGCCGGGCTATCCGACGATCTGGCGCTGGCATTTCTATGCCGGGCTGTTCTGCCTTCCGTTCGTGCTGTGGCTGTCGGTCACCGGCTCGATCTATCTGTTCCGCCCGCAGATCGAGGCGCTGATCGATCGGCCCTATACGCATCTCCCGCTGGACGGCGCACGCGCGTCGGCGGCGCGTCAGGCCGAGGCGGCGGTGCGCGCGGTGCCGGGATCGGTGCTCCACCGCTATCAACTGCCCGAGCGTCCCGACGAGGCAGTGCAGGTGATCGTCGGCGCCGGCACCACCGAGACGCGCGTCTATGTCCATCCGCACACATTGGCGATCCTCCACACGGTCGACGAGGACAGCCGGCTGATGCGGATCATCTTCCGCCTCCACGGCGAATTGCTGATCGGCACGCCCGGCTCCTATCTGGTCGAGCTCGCCGCGTCCTGGGCGATCGTCATGATCCTGTCGGGGCTGGTCCTGTGGTGGCCGCGCGGCAGCGGGCTGGCGGGGGTGGTCTATCCGCGGCTGCGCGCGGGCGGGCGGCGGTTCTGGCGCGACCTGCACGGCGTCACCGGGCTCTGGGTATCGGTCTTCGCACTCGCACTGCTCATATCGGGCCTGCCCTGGGCCGCGAGCTGGGGAAGTTACCTGAAGGCGATCCGGACGGTCGCCGAGGGGCGGGTGGTCAGGCAGGACTGGTCGGCGGGGCAGGCCGCGGAACTTCGCGCGCGCGGTGCCGCCGATGCCGGCACCCGCGCGATGGTGGGCGCTCATGCCGAACATGGCGGGATGACGATGGCGCACCCCGCGGTCTCGGACGTGCCGCTCGACCGGCTGATCGCGACACTGCGCCCGCTCGCGCTCGCGCCGCCGGTCCTGATCGCGCCGCCGACGGGCATGGGCCAGCCCTGGACCGCGAAGTCCGATGCCGCGAACCGGCCGCTGCGCACCGAGCTGACGCTCGACGGCGCTACGGGCGCGATCCTGACGCGCAAGGATTTCGCGCAGCGCCGGCTGATCGACCGGATCGTCGGTTACGGCGTCGCCGCGCATGAGGGACAGCTGTTCGGCTGGGCGAACCAGCTGCTCGGGCTGCTGACCGCGATCGGGCTGGCGCTGGTGTCGGTCAGCAGCGTGGTGCTGTGGTGGCGGCGTCGGCCCGCCGACACGCTCGGCGCACCGCCCGCGCGGCCGCGACCGCGCGTTGCGGCGGGGTTCGTGGTGCTGCTGATCCTGCTGGGTCTCGCACTGCCGCTGTTCGGCGTGTCGATGCTGCTGGTGCTGGTCGTCGAGCGGCTGGTGCTGCGCGACTGGACGGCGGCGCGACGCTGGCTCGGTCTTCGGTGATCCGGCCTGCTCAGCCCGCGGGCACGCTCCGCGACAGCACCGCGCCAACTTCCGCGGCGAACCCCGCCAGCGCCGCGGCGGTCTCGCGCCCGCTCAGCTGGCGCGGGCGCGGATCGATCGCGCACAGCGTGCCGTAGAACGATCCGTCGGCGAGCGTGATCGGGAAGGAGACATAGCTTTTGAAGCCATAGAGCGACGGCGCGGGGTGCGTCAGCCAGCGATCGTTCGTCGACACGTCGTCGATGACGACGGCCTTGCCCGACTGGCGGATGTCGTCGCAGATCGTCGTCGATATCCGCAGCTCGTCCCCCGGCGACATGCCGAAATCGATCTGGTCGAGCACCTGGCAGGCGATCCAGCGCGTGTCGGTGACACGCGCGACCGCGACGAACCCCATGCCGGTCAGCGCCGCGACCTTTTCGAGGATCGCGCGCACGTCACCATTGTCGCTCTCGAGCATGACGCTCTCGGCCAGTTGATCGTACATCCGCCCCATTCCCCGTTCGGCGCGCGATCCCCCGGAGATCGCGCCGCTTACGCTACGGCAGATGTGGGCGCGGCGTGAGAATGCAAGGGCAGGGGTCAGTCGCCCCGCTCGACCAGATGCGTCAGGAAATTGGTGAGTTCGAGCCGGCGACCTGCCTCCTGCGCGAAATCGTCGCCCACGCCGAGCAGCCAGAGCAGCGACCGGCGGTCGGGATCGTCGTGCAGCGCATCGAGCTGCGCGGCGCGCTGTTCGACATCGGCCTCGCGCTCGGCGAGCCCCGCCTCGATCAGGCTGCTCGCCTGGCGGCGGAGCGCGATCGCGATTTCGCGCGGGGCCAGTTCGGGATGATATTGCACGCCCCAGAAAATCCCGCCGTCATGCCGGATCTCGGCCGCCTGGATCGCGGTGACCGCGTTGCTCGCGAGCAATGTCGCATCGTCGGGCAGAAGCTCGACCTCGTCGCCGTGGATCGCGGGCGCATCCCAGCTGTCGGTGCGGCCGGCGAGCAGCGGGTGATCGCGCCCCGCCTGCGTCCGCGTGATCCGGCGCGCGATCCCGGCCTCCATCGTCTGCGGCATCTTGCGGACCGTGCCCCCTGCTGCGGCAACCGCGAGCTGCAGCCCCGCGCACGAGCCGAAGGACGGTGTCCCCGATGCGAACACTGCGCGCATGAAGGCGAGCTGGCGCTGCACCTCGGGCGAGTCGTCATAGACGTGGAGCGGCGAGCCGGTGACGAACACCGCGTCGAAATCGCCGATCTCGCCCGCCGCGAGCACGCGCGCGTCGTCGTCCGCGGGTGCGACGATCGTGATCTGCGCATCGGGCCGGAGCTGTTCGAGCGTCGCCGCATAGGTCTCGCCCGAACTCTTTCCCGCATGCTCGCGGCGGGCGTCGCGCTGTTCGGGTGTTTCGCTTTCGGCCACTAGAAACTTCAGCACTATCAGTCCTCTGACCGCAAATGGCCGACAGGATAACGCGCGCGCTGGCGGTTCGCCCAAGAGCGTCGGCAGATAATCCGTGCGTGTCCGTAACGACCTTCCCCGCCGGCTCCGTCGCGCAGGGTGCAGTGCAACAAAACCCCGTCGCGCGGAGTTGCCAGCCTCATTCCATCCTTCCTGAACCACGGAGACTGTCATGTTCGGACTTACCAAGAAGGTGCGCTACGCCGTCGTCGGCGGCGGGCAGATTTCGCAGCAGGCGTTCATGCCGGGCATCGCGCGGACCAATAATTCGGAAATGACCGCACTGGTCACCGGCGACCCGGTCAAGGCGGACAAGCTGGCCAAGCTCTACAAGCTCAAGGCCTATTCCTATGCGCAATATGGCGAGCTGCTGGCCTCGGGCGAGATCGACGCGGTCTATATCGCGACGCCCAATTTCCTCCATATGCAATATGCCGTCCCCGCGCTCGAGGCGGGCATTCATGTCCTGCTCGAAAAGCCGATGGCGTCGAGCGTCGCGGAGGCCGAGCAGATCATCGCCGCCGAGAAGAAGGGCGGCGCCAAGCTGATGATTGCCTACCGGCTGCATCACGAACCCGGCACGGTCGAGATGATCACGCGCGCACGGGCGGGCGAATTCGGCGACCTGCGCGCCTTCTCGTCGACCTTCATGCAGAATGTCCGCGAGGAGAATTCGCGCGGGCATAACGGCTATTGGGGCGGGCCCGTCCCCGACATGGGCACCTATCCGCTGAACGCGGTGCGCAACCTGTTCGGGCAGGAGCCGATCGCGGTGCATGCGGTCGGGACGAAGACGCCGGGTCGCGGCTTCAACTTCCACGACACCGTCGCGGTGACGCTGAAGTTCGCCGACGATCGTATCGCGCAGTTCACCGTCAGCTATGCGACCGCCTCGTCCGAGGGGTTCGAGCTGGTCGGCACGAAGGCGAGCATCCATGCCGCGCCTGCCTTCATGTTCGGCCCGACGACGAGCATCACCTATGTCGAGCGGACCGCGGACGGCAAGGAGAAGACGCATGCCTTCGATCCGGTCGAGCAGTTCGGCAACGAGACGCAGTATTTCTCCGACTGCATCCTCAACGACCGTCATCCCGAAGCCGACGGGCAGGAGGGCCTGTTCGACATGCGCGTGCTGGCAGCGGTCGAGCGGTCGCTCGAGACGGGCGAGACCGTGACGCTCGAGCCGGCGACGCGCACGCGGCATGTGACCGCGGATCAGGCGCTCAAGCTCAAGCCCGCCAAGGAGCCGAGCGAGGACGCGATGATCAGCATCATTCCGCAGTCCGCCTGACCTCCGGCCGCGCCGCCCTTCGGGGCGGCGCGCGCCGTCTCAGGCGCCGACCCCGCGTTCATGCGCCCAGACCACCGCGGCGCTGCGCCGGTTGACGCCGATCTTGGCATAAAGTCGCGCGACATGGTTGCGCACCGTGTTGCGTGACAGTTCGAGCCGCTCGGCGATCGCGGCATCGTCGAGATCCTGGCAGATCAGCTCGAGCACCTCGCGCTCGCGCTTGCTGAGATCGAGCAGCGGCGCGTCCGAGGCGGCGCCGGGGCGCGGGTTCCGCAGCGTCGCCAGCTTGTCCATGATTGAGCGGCCGAGCCAGTTGGCGTCCTTCATCACCGCCTCGATCGCCTCGACCAGCTCGAGCTCGCCGCGCCGCCGCGCGGTAATATCCTGATAGAGCCAGAGCACGCAGGCATCGCCGTCGATCCGCATGTTTTCGGCAGAGGCGAGACAGTCGAGCGCCTCGCCATTCTTGTGGAGCAGGCGGACGTCCTGTCCGCGGAACCCGCCCTGCGCGCGGATCTCGGTTTCCAGCTGTTCGCGCTGGCCCGCATCATTCCACAATTGCAGGTCGTCGGCGACCCGGCCGATCACCGCGCGATCGTCATAGCCCGTCAGTGTCTTGAACGCCGCGTTCACCTGCAGGATGCGATTGTCGTCGGTCTGGGTCACGACCATCGCCACCGGCGCCATCTCGAAGACCGCGGCGAAATGCCGCTCGCTCGCCTTCAGCGCATGTTCCGCGCGCCGACGCGGTTCGAGGTCGGCGAAGGTGAACAACAGGCAGTCGCGGTTGCCGACCTCGATCGGCTGCCCCGCCAGGATGACCAGCGTGGTGTCGCCGCCCGCGAGCGGCAGCTCCGCCTCGAGCTGTGGCACGACCTCGCCGCGCGCGACACACGCCTTGACGAACGCCTTGCGCTCGACATCGGCGAGAAAGTCGAAATCGAACAGCGTCTTGCCGATGATCGCGTCGCGGTCATAGCCCGACAGGTCGAGAAACCCCTGATTGACCAGGACGAAACGCTGGTCGGCGATGCGGATGATCAGCGCGGGGGCGGGATTGGCATGGAACATCGCCTCGAACCGGTCCTCCGCGTCGAACCGCTCGGACACGTCGCTGATCACCAGCGCGAGGCAGTCGGGCTCGCCGCCATCCTCGTCCATGACGATGTCGCGGACCTGATGGACCCAGCATGGTTCGTCCGCGTCGCGCGGCGTGACCTCGACGATCAGGTCGGGGAAGCTCTCGCCCGCGAGCAGCCGGAGCAGCGGATATTCGCGCCGCGGCACCTTGCGCCCGTCGCGGTAGCGCAGGGCGAACCGCGCGGCATAATCGTCCGCGGTCGCACCCAGCTCGCCGACGCCGCGGACGCCGTGCATCTTGAGCGCAGCGGGGTTGGCGCTCAGGATCACGCCGGTCGGGTCGATCAGGATCACCCCTTCGAGCAATCCGGCCATGAGCTGTTCGAGATGGTGCAGGGTGGGCGCATGCAGCGGCTTGCCGGGGGTACTGGTCATGCCTCCTCAGCGCTGGAGCGCACGACCGGTTCCGGCACGGTCAGACCCGACCTACCAACCGGACTAGTATCCCTGCACCAATGTCGCAAAGCACTATAAGCGGCGGAACTGAACGTTCGCCGCACCCGGTCCGTTGAGCAGCCTGTACCAGTATCAACAGGAGCCTCATCATGAACCTCATCATCCTTCTCGTCGTCGGCGGACTCATCGGCTGGGTCGCCAGCATGATCATGCGGACCGACGCACAGCAGGGCTTTTTCCTCAACATCGTCGTCGGCATCGTCGGCGCGTTGCTCGCAGGCTTCCTGATCACGCCGCTCATCGGTGGCGCGTCGATCATGGACGGCGCGCTCAACCTCCAGTCGATCCTGATCTCGCTGGTCGGTGCGGTGATCCTGCTCGCGATCGTCAACATGGTGCGCCGCGGTTCGGTGCGCTGATGAGGGGAGGGGCGGCCGCACCACGCGGCCGCCCTTCGTCGCATATTGATCTCGATTATTCGTCACGCCAGCCCGGCGTTGCGGTGTCTTTGCGCGTAGCCTAGATATCAGCGACTTAGTGCAAAGGGCGAGTAAACGGTCTTGAACGATACACCCGACCGCGCCGACCCTGGCGCTCGTCCGTTGACGGCCGACGCCGAGCGAATCGCCGCCGAACTGATCGGGCAGGACCTTGGCACCGACCCGTTCGTCGCGGCGGTGCGGGCGACGCGGATGCCGATGATCATCACGGATCCGCGCCTGCCGGACAATCCGATCGTGTTCACCAACGACGCGTTCTGCCGGCTCACCGGCTATCCGCGCGAGGACATACTCGGGCGCAACTGCCGGTTCCTCCAGGGGCCGGAAACCGATCCCGCGACGATCGACCGGATCCGCGACGCGGTCCGCCGGGTCGAATCGATCGAGATCGAGATCCAGAACCACCGCAGGGACGGTGAGACGTTCTGGAACCGGCTGCTGATGGCGCCGGTCTTCGACACGCATGGCGTGCTCGCCTATTTCTTCGCCAGCCAGGTCGACGTGACGCTCGAGCGTGAGCGGCTGAAGGGACTCGAGAGCAGCAACGCCTCGCTGATGGCGGAACTGACCGACCGGTTGCGGCAGCAACAGGAGCATGAGCGCGAGCTTGCCTTCACGCTCAAGGCGGCGCGGTTCGGGACCTGGAGCCTCGAGATCGCGACGAAGCGGCTGACCGCATCGGATACCTGCAAGGAGATCTTCGGCCGGCCTACGGACGCGCCGTTTTCCTATGACGACCGGCTGGCCGCGATCCATCCCGACGACCGCGCGCTGAGCGTCGCCGAGGTCCGGCGCTGCGTCGAGGAGGGGACCGATTACGAGGTCGTCTACCGCATCTACCGCCAAGACGGGGAATTGCGGTGGATCGGATCGCGCGGACAGCCCTTCTATTCAGCCACCGGCGAGGCGTTGCGGATCGCCGGCGTGTCGACCGACATCACCGACCAGCGCCGCGGCGAGATGATGCGCGCGGCGCTGGTCGAGCTGGGGGACATGTTCCGCGACACCGACTGCCCCGACGACATTTCCTATCAGGCCGTCCAGATCATCGGCCGGACGATCGACCTCAGCCGGACCGGCTATGGCGAGATCGATCCGGACGCCGAGACCGTGACGGTGCACAGCGACTGGACCGCGCCAGGGGTCGACCAGCTTTCGGGCACGTTCAGGCTGCGCGACTTCGGCACCTATATCGACGACCTCAAGCGCGGCGAGGAAGTCTGCGTGACCGATGCGCGCACCGATCCGCGGACCTATGCGACGAGCGCCGCGCTCGAGGCGTTGCAGGCCCGTGCGATCATCAACATGCCGATCACCGAAAACGGCCGGATCGTGGCGATGCTGTATCTCGCCAGCGGCTGGGCGCGGCATTGGCGCGCGGACGAGGTCGCGTTCGCGCGCGAGGTCGCGGATCGGACCCGCATCGCTACCGAGCGCCGTCGCACCGAACAGGCGCTCGCCGCCCTTGCTGCCTCGCTCGAGCAGCAGGTCATCGCGCGGACGAGCGAGCTGCAGACCGCCGAGGACGCGCTGCGCCAGTCGCAGAAGATGGAGGCGGTGGGCCAGCTGACCGGTGGTGTCGCGCACGACTTCAACAACCTGCTCACCGTGATCCGGTCGGCGACCGACCTGCTCAAGCGCCCCGACCTCCCGCCCGAACGGCGAGAGCGTTATATCGACGCGATCTCGGACACCGCCGATCGCGCCGCCAAGCTGACCGGGCAGTTGCTCGCCTTCGCGCGGCGGCAGGCGCTCCAGCCCGAGGTGATCGATGTCGGCCAGAGTCTGGGCAGCATCGCCGACATGCTCGGCACGCTGACCGGATCGCGCATCACGATCGCGATCGACGTGCCCGACACGCCCTGCTTCACCAATGTCGACCCGAGCCAGCTCGACACCGCCCTGGTCAACATGGCGGTCAATGCGCGCGACGCGATGGACGGCGCCGGGCGGATCGACATCGCGCTGCGGACCGCCACGATGATCCCGGCGGTGCGCTCGCATCCGGCGGTCGAGGGGCAGTTCGTCGCGATCTCGATGCGCGACACCGGGTCGGGCATCCCGCCCGAAAAGCTCGAGCGGATCTTCGAGCCGTTCTTCACGACCAAGGGGGTCGGGCAGGGCACCGGCCTTGGGCTCAGCCAGGTGTTCGGCTTTGCCAAACAGTCCGATGGCGACATCATCGTAGAGAGCGAAGTCGGCTGCGGCACGGTCTTCACGCTCTATCTGCCGCGCGCGGAGGAGCGCACCGCGAACCTGCCGGGGGCGGTCCCGGAGGGGCTGGCGGACGGCCATGGCACCTGTGTGCTGGTGGTCGAGGACAACAAGGACGTCGGCACGTTCACGACCCAGTCGCTTGCCGAGCTTGGTTATGTGACGGTCTGGGCGGCGGATGCGCAGGAGGCGCTGGCGGTGCTGGGCGAGGACGCGGCGCGCTTCGACATCGTGTTCTCGGATGTCGTGATGCCGGGCATGAACGGCATCGACCTGGCCAAGGCGATCCGGGCGTCGCATCCCGGACTGCCGGTGGTGCTGACGTCGGGCTACAGCAACGTGCTGGCGCAGGATGGCACGGACGGGTTCGAGCTGCTGCACAAACCCTATTCGGTCGAGGACCTGTCGCGCATCCTGCGCAAGGCGGCAGGATAGCGCGCAGGAAAAGGGGCGACCGGCCGAAACCGGTCGCCCCTTCGGATCAGGTGAGGCTGTGCTTGAGCGCGCTCATCTTGTCATGGCCTTCGCGGACCGAGGCATAGCCCTTGGTGACCGCGTCGAGCGATGCGGGCGACAGCTGGCCGTCCTTCATCGCGTCCTCATACTTGGCCTTGATGTGGTCCTCGCCACGCTCGACCTCAAGGATGATCGCCTTGTCGTCCTTGCCGGTCAGCGCCTGCTTCAGGTCCATGAAGGTGCGATGCGCTGCGGCGAGCATGCTCGAATCCATCTCGGGCTCGCTGCCGAGTGCGCGGACCTGCGCCTGCAGGTTCGTCGCGACCTGGGCGCGATCGCGCGCGAAGTCGGCGAACATCGTCGCATACTGCGTGCTCTCGGCGTCCTTGGCCGCGTCCTCATAGCCCTTCATGCTGTCGAGGGTCGTCTTGATCAGGCCGTTCAGGACGGACACATCGGTGTCGTTGCTCATCATTCGTCTCCTTTGGGATTGGCGGCTCAACGATCGTCACGCGATTAAGTCGCACCCGGATTTCGCCTTCTCCGCGGACAAGTATCGAGCATTGCGGCCGAATTCGGCGGTGAAACGGCTTTTGCGCATGTACGGCTTGATCTATGTGATGGTCTGGCCACGGGGCCGGACCGCCGGTCCGCCACCGACGCGCCCGACAGTCTGGAGTGCCCATGGTCGCCGTTCCGTCCGCCGCATCGCCACTTTCCGCCGCCGACCGACGCGACGGCCCGGTCGAGGCGCTCGCGCGCGCCGAGTCCGCGGCACACGTCCGTGAGCAGATCCTGTGCTATCCCGGCGCGGTCCGCATTCCGGCATCCGGTATCGAGCTGTACGTCGTTCGCGATTTCCTGCCGCTCGACGTGTGCGCGACGCTGATCGCACTGATCGATGCGGATCGCGTGCCGTCGCCGGTCGTCGCCGACGATCCGCGTCCCGCCTACCGGACCAGCGAGACCTGTTACCTCTACGCCGGGCCCGACGCGGTGACGGCGGTCGAGACCCGGCTGGACGCGCTGACCGGACTGGAACCGCGCTACGGCGAGGCACTGCAGGGCCAGCGTTATGCGGTCGGGCAGGAGTTCAAGCCGCATCACGACTTCTTCGATACCGGCCAGCTCTACTGGCAGGATCAGGTCGCGGTCGGCGGACAGCGGACCTGGTCGGCGATGACCTTCCTGAACGAACCGGAGGCGGGAGGCCGGACCAATTTTCCGACAGCGGACGTGATCATCGCGCCCAAGGCAGGCAACCTCGTCATCTGGAACAACATGGACGACTATGGCGCGCCCAATCCGGGGTCGGTACACCAGGGCATGCCGGTCGAGCAGGGGGTCAAGTACGTGCTGACCAAATGGTATCGCGAGCGCCCCTGGGGTCAGTGAGGCACGGCGTCCGGCGCTGAGGATGCCGTCGTCATCGCAAAGACGCTGCGCAGCAGCCGGGTCTCGGGCAGGATATAGACGATCCCGACGGTGCCCGTGAACAACGGCTTGATCACCCCGTCATAGAAGCGCGCGGGCACGTTGACGCAGCCATAGGAGATCCGGTTGTCGCCCGGCGTCGCCGAGGCCAGCCGGCCGGCGCGGTCGTCGATCCGGCGGCCGGCGATAACAGGGTGGAGCGACAGCGCGGCGGCATAGTCGATCCACAGGATATCCTGCTCGAAATCAGCGCCGATCGACGCCTGGAACCGTCCGGCGGGCGTGGTCCGCTCGGCCGGCGTGATCGTCGCGAGCTTGCGCTGGCCGATCCCCGGCACGCTGTCGTCACCGCGGGCGAGCCCGAGCAACGCGGGCGCGGTGCCGCGCAGCACCCCCGCGCCATCGAACGCGAAGACCACCGCGTTCACCTTGTCGATCACGACGAACGGCAAGGCCTGGTTGTCGCGCGACCGCATCACCCAGTCGACCGTGTCGCGGGCATCGTTGGAGACCGCGGCCGTCCCGAACCGCGCGGTCGCCGATGTGCCGGCCGCGACTGGCTGCGCGACGGCGGCGGACGCGACCCCAGCCGCCAGGGCGACCGCGACCAGCACGCCGTGCCGCGCTGCTCGCGACCCGAAGCCTGCCATATCAGTGGCGCGCCTGCTTGCGCGGATAGACCGGGACCACGGGGGTGCGCGGCACGGGCTGCGTCAGTTCCCCCAGCGACGACTGGGTCGGCGGCGTCACGGGGACCGGCGTCACGGGGGCCGGGGGGATCGGGAACGGTCCCGGACCCTCCGGCGGCACGCTCACGCCGCCGTCGACCACCGTCCCGACCGGCACGTTCGGCCGCCGGACCTGGGCTGGTGGCACCTCGAGGAACGGCCGCGTCGCGGTCGGCAGGACGGTGACGATCACCGGCGTCGGTGTCGGTGTCGGCGTCGGCGTCGGCGTCAGGATCGGCGCTGGCGCTGGCGCTGGCGCTGGCGCTGGCGCTGGAGCTGGAGCTGGAGCGGGAGCAGGGGCCGGTGCAGGAGCCGGCGCAGGCGCAGGCGCTGGGGCTGGAGCCGGGGAAGGAGCAGGTGTGGGTGCGGGTGCCGGTGCCGGTGCCGGTGCTGGCGAAGGTGCGGGAGCGGGTGCAGGAGCAGGTGCTGGTGCTGGTGCGGGAGCAGGGGCAGGAGCCGGTGCTGGTGCAGGAGCCGGAGCCGGAGCTGGTGCAGGCGCAGGCGCCGGCGCAGGCGCCGCCGTGATCGTCCCCGTAGTCCGGAAGCCCGCGGTGCAGCAGGACCCGGCCAGCGCATATTGGTCCGCGTTCGCGCCGGTCAGCGTATAGCCGCTATAGCTGACGCCGATCCCCGCTCCGGCGTCCGCGCTGTCGAACGTCGCCGTCGCGTCCGTCCCCGCGACCAGGGCGACGCCACTCGGCAGCCCCGACGTATCCGAGGCGTTGAACCCGCTCAGCACCGCCGCATTGGTGCCGTCCGCGACCTTCTGCGCGGACGGGAAGACCAGCATCCGCTGCGCGATCGCCGCACCTTCGGTCAGCACGAACTCGCTCGAGAAGTCGGTCGGCGTCGTATACGAAACCGGGTTGTAGTTGATCGACACCGGCGCCGCGGTCACCGTCGTCGGCGGCGACAGCGCGGAGAACACGATCGTGCCGCCGTTGACGCCCGGCCCGGTCCCGTCCGCACCTGCGATCAGCGTCAGTCCGACCGGCAGGCCCAGGCTCTGCGCCGGGATCGTCGTGCCGCGCGTCAGCGTGACGGCGGCGTCGATCATCACGTCATGCCCCGCGCACAGCGCGATGTTGCCGTCGGTCGTCGTGATCGCATGATAGACGTTCACGTTGCGCCCGGCGTTGAGCAGGATGCTGCCATTGACCGTCGTCAGGTCGGCGTTGACGTTCACGTCGCGGCCGCAGCAGGCGACGATGTTGCCGTTGGTCGCGCTGATCGGCGCGTTGATGACGACGTCGCGAAACGCGTTCAAGGTCAGCGTCGTCGGCACGCCCGACGCGGTCCAGGCGACCGCGTCGTTGACGAAGATGTCGCCATTGCCCGTCGTCGTGTCGCCCGCCGTGGGCAGCGTGCTGATCGTGATGCTGGTCGTCACGAGCTGCGCCGACAGCGTCGAGCCCGAGATGTTGCCGCCTGCGCCGATCACATAATCCTGCGGATCGATCAGCCACGTGCCGGTCATGCCCGATCGGGCCAGCGTCGAGACCCTGGAACCGTCGGCGATGTTGACGGTCGCCGCCGACGTCTCGACGAAGCCCCCATTGCCGCCGACCGGTGCGCTCGCGTCGAGCGTGCCGCTGAGATTGGTGGTGCCGGTCTGCATGTCGCCGAGCAGCAGGATGGTGCCGCTGCGGTTCTGCAGCGTCCGCGCCTCGATGATGCCGCTATTGTTGACCGCGGTGTGGAGCAGGTCGCCTGCGCCCTGCGCGGTCATCACGACCTTGCCGCCATCCGCGCGGATCAGCCCGCCGTTGCGGACCAGCGCGCCCACCGCGCCCTTGTCGACCGCGACGTTGAGCAGCCCGTCGCCCGCGACGTCGAGCGTGATCGCCTCGCCCGCCGCCAGCACGACCGTGCCGAAATTGGCGCGGATCACGCCGCTGTTGCCGACCTGCGCGCCGAGCAGCGCGACATAGCCGCCCTTGGCGGTGATCGTGCCGTCATTCTGGACGCCCGCGGTGCTGGTCCCGGCAAAGCGCGACTGGCCGGCCATGAAATCCGCATCGCTGATGTTCAGCGTCGATGCGACCAGCCCGCCGACGTTCACGCTGGCGGTCTTGCCGAACACGATGCCGTTGCCGTTGACCAGGAAGACCTTGCCGTTGGACGACAGGTTGCCGAGGATCGACGACGGATCCGATCCGACCACGCGGTTGAGCGCGACCGAGCTTGTGCCCGGCTGGTCGAAGGTCACGCTGGCCCCCTTGCCGATCGAGAACGACTGCCAGTTCAGCACCGCGCGGTCGCTGGTCTGGGTGACCGTCATCGCCGGCCCGCGCGTCGCGATGCTCGCCTGGCCCGCGGCCACCTCGCCCCCGGTCGGCAGCGTCTGCGCCGTGGCGGGGCGCGCGGCGACCGTGCCGGCAAGGCTGATGCCGATCAGCCACGCGAACCGCGCGAGCCCGGTCGTGCCGAACAGCCCGCCGCGGCGCTGACGCGTCGGTGCGGTGGAGGGAGCGGCGGCGGCGGGGCGATGGCGGATCGATGCGGGGATCGGGGTCATGGGCGGTATCCTCGGGTGGCGGCGGATGGCCGCGAAATGTCGGTGCTGGTCGCTGGCGCGCGCGCGGGCGTCAGAAGCTCTTGGCGATCTGGAACCAGGCGCGGCCGGACCGGTCGGGGGCGGCGGTCGCGTCGGCGCTGCCCAGCTTGCGCGCATAGGTCGCGCGCAGCACGATGTCGTATGGCGTGGTCCAGGTCGCGCCGGCGCCATAGGCGCTGCGCACCGCATGGTTCGATCCGTCGAAATAGCGTCGCTTCACATAATCGACCTCGCCGACATCGACGAAGGCGAACAGCTGCAGCGCGCCCGGGATGACCCGCGGCAGTGCGAGCCGCGCCTCGGCGGTTGCGACATAGCCCTGATCGCCATAGGCCTCGCCCTCGGGATAGGCGCGCACCGCATAGGCGCCGCCCAGCTCCATCTTCTCGGAGATGTCGAGATTGTTGAACGCGACCTGCCCGCGGACCGAGCCGAACACCGAGACCGGCCCGCTGATCGTCTGCAGCCGCGCCAGGCTGAACTGCATCTTGCCGTAGCGACCGTCGGTGCGCGCGGTCAGCGCGTCGACCGACCGCTCATAGGCGCCGCGAATATCGAGCGTGCCGACCGAGACGCTCAGCGAATAGGCGTTCCAGCCGCCGCCGAGCAGCGTGTCGTACGAGTCGCCGCTGAGGCCGCCGGTGACGACCTGCGCACGGCGATAGGTGACCGTGTCGACGATCCCGAAACGGTCGTCGAACCATTTCGCATCGCCCGCCACCGTCACGTACAGGTTGCTGTCGCGCGACCGGATCAGCGGATAGCTGGCATAAACGCTGGCGATCTCGGCATTGCCGCTGCCGTCGAGGCTGTCGAATTCCTTGCCGAGTTCATAGTCGAGATGCGCATAGGCGACGCCGAGCGTGACCTTGCCGATCGGCGCCTGATAGGAGGCGCGGCCATAGGCGAGCCCCGAGAAGGACGTCAGCGCGCGCAAGCCGAGCACGTCGCCCGAGCCGGTCGGGTTGTTCCAGTTGACCGACCCGCCGACGCGGTAGGCGCCGGTATAGCGGTTGCCCGCATTGTCGGCCTCGACGCTGCCCGTGATGCTGCGGCCCGGGGTGATGTCGACCAGCAGGTCCGACGTGCCGACCGCGGTGCCGGGGCTCAGCGTCGAGCGCACGCGCACGCCGGGCAGGTCGGACAGCATCAGCAGCCGGCGTTCGATCGGCGCGACCGCGACCGGATCACCGACCTCGAGCCCGTCGAGCATGCCGTTCGCGACGCTGTCGGCGAGGCGGGATTCGTTGCGCAGCCCGACCGCGCCGAAGCGGCCCTCGACGACCGCGATCGTCACCGTCCCGCTCTGCACGTCCTGTGCGGGCAGATAGGCCTGCGCGACGAAATAGCCTCGGCTGGTATAATAGTCGGTGATCCGCGCCGCGAGCGTCTTCAGGCCCGCGAGATCGAGCGTCGCGCCAGGCGCGAACCCCGTTGCGGCGACCAGCGTCGCTTCGGGGAACAACGTCGCGCCGGTGACGCGGATCGCATCCACGCGGGCCGAGGGTCCGCCCGCGGCCGGGATCGCGACCGGCGTCTTGCGCGTCAGGCCGAGCTCGGGATCGGGCGTATCGGTCAGCGGCACGGGCGGGATCTGCTGCAGCTGGCCACCAGCACCGACCGGTACCTGTGCCTGCGCTGCCCCGCCGCCTGCCACGAGCGCAGCCATACTCACCGCCGCACACGCGGCTGCCCGAAGGATCGACGTCATTGGATATACCTCGAAAGTCACCGCGGATGGACGCTACGAACCTCCCATCCGCAGCAGCGGGAGTCGTAGTAGGGTCAGGACCCATTGATGTTAAAGGCGCGATCTGATTCAGGCTCCGTGAGGAGACTGAGG
>NZ_LMKZ01000019.1:0-382 GCF_001422525.1 Sphingomonas sp. Leaf30
CCGGGCGAACGACCGGAATTATGCGGAGTCACTTGACTCTTAAATCTACATATGTTGCTCTGCGCCTACAGCGAGGGTGGTGAGGTTCGACGCTTACGGCCGACAAAACGCCGCCTAGGTGTGGGCAGAACCGACGGGGACACAGCGTCCGACGCGGTGACAGGGGAGCGAAGATGTGGCGAGTTATCAGCCTAGGTGTCGTCGCTGCCGGCACTGTCTTGCTCATTACTCTTCTCGTCTTCCTGCGTAAGCCTGTCGTTGATGCCGGTGAGGCCGGCCTTTTCGCCAACGACTGCTGCGGCACGGTAAAGCTGGCCGGCGGCAAGATGCTGCTCAATGATCAGCGGACGGTATCCTACGTTGTCGCGAGAGATGCAGATGG
>NZ_LMKZ01000019.1:467-951 GCF_001422525.1 Sphingomonas sp. Leaf30
CCGTTCATCAGCTTGAATGCTTTGGTCAGAGCCGCCCTAGCACCACTCATAAATCTACATATGTTTCTATAATGCGGAGCGATAGCTGCTGAATGTTACGAGCGGTTGTTCGGCAGCGAACGGTGAGAAGACTTCGGCACGGCATACCGGCTGTGCTGCATAGTGAGGAAGTGGAGCAATGATGAAAACCATGACTAGTGCGTCGCGCTGCTCCCCCTATCGGGTGCTGACGGCCCTTCTTGCGCTTCTCACGACAGGCATCGGCATCGCCGGCCGCGTAGAGGCGCAGCCACAGGCAGAGGTCGGCATCCCTTCGTCGAATCGCGCGCGCTTGGCCGTGCCCGGGCCGACCGCCACCGATGTTCGTATCTCATCTGAGCCGGGTGTTGTTCTGGCGGGAACGCTGTACCTGCCGGCAGGACACAGCAAGGGTCCCTATCCTTTGGCCGTGCTGATCGAGGGGAATGGGCCCAATAAACGCGGT
>NZ_LMKZ01000019.1:1013-1192 GCF_001422525.1 Sphingomonas sp. Leaf30
ACATTGCGTTGGTCGGCCATAGCGGGGGCGGTGTGATCGCGCCGTCGGCGGCGGCTGCCGATCCTGACATCGCGGCCGTTGTGACACTTGCGGGCAATGTTGGCGACGGGCTGCCCTATGTCAGGAAGGGGCTTTACAAGCAGATGATGAAGATGGTTGTCGGCGGCCGTGACACCCTC
>NZ_LMKZ01000019.1:1250-11162 GCF_001422525.1 Sphingomonas sp. Leaf30
AACCAAGGATACGCTGGTGGATGACGCACCCGCGGCGCGTGCCGCTTTGGCGAGCAACCGTCGCGCTCAAATTGTAATGCTCGACGGGCTCGGTCATTCGTTCCAAGAAGGCGCGGTTGCAGGCGAGCCGGATGAGGCGTCAAGGTTGGGCCCGTATCTCGGATCGCCTCGCCTCGTGGCAGTCGTTGGCGACTGGCTTCGAGATGCACTGTGGTCGAAAACTGGCACGGGGATGGGACAAGTGCGGTGACGCGCACCCTTTTGCCGCTCGACGACTAATTAACTGCTGCTTTTGAGCGCCGGTTTTAGCCTCCAAAGGGCGTTTGACGGCGCTAAGTCGCCGTCTGCTGCACATGAACCATAATCGGCTACGCGCCTGTCCTGGCTCGAAGCAGCTGCTCCGCTCTCTTCTCCATTCACGACATCCATGGCGGGGGATCATGCGCCAAGTTCAGTCACCGCGGGAATGAATGAATGTCTTAAGTTGGGGACCGCGGAAAGGCGCGCGAATGTCCGGGTATGGGTCTCATTGTCGATGTCGCCGGGCCCAACCTTATATAAATATAAAACGGCAGTATCTCAGGATAAACTAAACGCCGTTAGATCGTTTGCCGTCATTTTCGAACGGGCGCTCCGTCGTAACGCCGAGTTGCTAAACTTGGGAATTAAATGGCATTCTTCCGTGCTGATCTATTGTTGATCAATGCTACTCAGAAGTGGATTGCAGCATCTGCGCAACCTTTGTAGAGAGCGCTTCGAGAGTAAAGGGCTTGGTCAGCAATTCCATACCTGGCTCCATATGGCCGTTACCAACTGCAGCATTTTCAGCGAAGCCTGTAATGAACAGCACCTTCAGACCAGGCCGCAAAGCGCGAGCGGCGTCGGCGACCTGTCGGCCGTTCATACCATTGGGCAATCCAACATCCGTTATGAGAAGTTCAATCCTGGCTCCGGACTGAAGCACCTTAATTCCCGCCGCCCCATCGGCTGCGCCGATGACGGTGTATCCCAGATCGTCGAGTACTTCGTCGATGAGATGGCGGATCGTCGCCTCGTCGTCGACGACAAGCACTGTCTGGGCATTGCCGCTCGCGGGCAAACCGGTTGTGCTTTCCTCGTGCGTTTCAGCAGCGTCGCCATGATGACGCGGCAGGTAAATGCACACCGTCGTGCCTTGTCCCACTTCGGAATAGATCCGGACCTGCCCACCCGACTGCCTGGCGAAGCCATAGATCATCGAAAGCCCTAGTCCGGTGCCCTGTCCAATCGGCTTGGTCGTGTAGAAGGGCTCAAACGCTCGCTCGATCGTCTCGGGCGTCATGCCAGTGCCGGTGTCCGTCACGCAAATCGAGATGTATTGGCCAGGGGGCAGATCGCGCTCTCGTCCTATACGATCATCAACCCACTTGTTAGCAGTTTCAATCGTCAGCTTACCTCCTTCTGGCATTGCATCTCGCCCGTTGATGCAAAGGTTGAGGACAGCGTTTTCGAGTTGCGGCGCGTCTATGTCGGCCGTCCACAATCCGGCAGCGCCAACGATTTCGATGCCAACGGTCGCACCGACCGTCCGATGCAGCATCTCTTCGAGACCAAGGATCAGCCGGTTGACATCAGTAGGTTTGGGATCAAGCGTCTGACGGCGCGAAAAAGCCAGCAATCGCTGCGTGAGAGACGCGGCACGCCGACCAGCGCCCTGCGCTGCATTGATGAAGCGGTCGAGATCGTCGAGGCGCCCTCTCGCAACGCGAAGCTGGAGCAGTTCCAGATTGCCCATCATGCCGGTCAGCAAATTGTTGAAGTCATGTGCCAGCCCGCCGGTAAGTTGACCGACCGCTTCCATCTTCTGCGCCTGACGCAGCTGTTCCTCGGTCTTCCGCAGGGCCTCCGCCTGCTCCTTCTCAGCGGTAATATCGCGACCTGTCGCATAGGTCATGTCACCAGCCGGCACAGCGACCCACGATAGCCAGCGCGTCGAGCCGTCTTTATGGCGGTAGCGATTGACGATGGCCGGACGACCGCCGTCTGCGGCAAGCTCATAGGCATCGGTTGTCTGGTTGTGATCGTCAGGCACTACGAACTCGTTGACATGATGGCCGACAAGCTCGCCAGAGGTATAGCCCAGCATGGCAGTCCAGGCGGGGTTTACGCGTATCAGAACTCCAGCGAAATCGATCACGAGCATGAGATCAGGAGACGTCTCCCAGATCCGATCACGCTCCGCTGTCCGTTCGGCTACTTCGTCCTCAAGCGTCTCGTTGAGCCGCTGCAGTTCGAGCTCGGCGCGCTTGCGTTCAGTGATGTCGATCGATGAGCCGACCAATCCGTTCACGGCGCCGTTGGCGTCTCGAAACGGCGATTTCGTCGAAAGCCAGGTTGCACAGGTTCCGTCGGCAAAGCTGACCTCTTCCTCTACGACTTCCGTCGTTTGCTCGGTCATGACCCGCTCGTCATTCGCCATGACGATGTCGGCTTGGGCAGCATCGTCGAGAAATTCACGATCGGTGCGCCCGATGATCTGATCGAGGGGCTTGCCGACCAGATCAGCGGTGCCGTGGTTGGCGGCCAACATCCGCCCCGCACGGTCCTTGGCGTAGACCACGCCCGGTACGGCCTCCATAACGGCCTTCAGAAGGACATTTGCTCCGCGAAGGGCGTCTTCCGCTTCGCGACGATCTGCTATGTCGATGACGGAACCGATATAGCCCAAAAACTTGCCCTGAGGTCCAAACCGTGGAGATGCTGCATCGATCGCCCAACGGTATATGCCATCTGCACGACGCAACCGGTACTCGAGACGGAAAGGCTCCTGCCGGGTATTCGCGTTCAGAAATATCTGGCCTGCCGCAGCCTTGTCGTCCGGATGGGTAACATCAAGCCAGCCAAGGCCAGCAGCCTCCGCAGGTGTCTGCCCGGTAAAGTCGTACCATTGCTGGTTGAGATACGTGCAGTTGCCATCCGGGTCGGTGACCCACATCATGACTGGCGCATGGTCGGCCATGTTACGAAAGCGGGCTTCGCTGTCGACAAGCTCGATGCGTGTGAGGGCAAGCGCCTCTTCGCTAGCGAGCGCGATCTGCGCGCGCTGATCGCGCTCCTGCACGGTACGACGCAGGTCAAGCAGCGACATGACCTGCCGCGCGAGCACGCGCAAGGTATCCTGCTGAAGCGTCGTAAATGGCCTTGGGCGGTAGTCCAGCACGCACAGCGTCCCGATCGGCAACCCGTCTTCGGTCTTCAACAGCGCGCCAGCGTAGGAGCGGATATGGGGATCGCCGGTCACCAGCGGATTGCACTCGAACCGGGTATCCAGCGTTAGGTCCGGTACGACGAGGAGATCATCCTCGAGTAGTGCTTTAACGCAGAACGAGCTTTCCAATGGCGTCTCGCGTACGCCGAGACCTACCTCCGCCTTGAAGAATTGACGGCCATCGCCGACCAAATTGACCACTGCGATAGGGGCATCACAGAGGCGCGCGGTCAGCGCCGCCAGTTCATCGAAAGATTGCTCCCGAGGTGTATCCAGCACCTCGTATCGCGCCAACGCCGCAAGCCGTTCCTGTTCGCGCACGGTAATGGCCTCAACCACGACGCTGCTCTCCGTGCATGCGAGCTTCGTCGCGGGCGATCATCAGCCGCAGGGCTGAGCGTACGACCTCGCTCGAATTGCTGTACAGCCCAGTGGCAACCTGTGCCCTGATGTACGATTCGAGTTCGGTCGTCAGTGCGACGTTGCGAGTGGGGGTAGAGGACATGCCGTTCTGTTCGCCACCATACGGGGGCTGTCAACGTTTGCCAGCTGCCACATTGCCTACGAACATCATCCTTGTTGGAAGTGGCGGCGTCAGCACCGCACAGAAGCAGTTGTCGCGGCTCGCAGTCCCGAAAGCGGCCGCCTCGGTTCCCAGCGATAACAACGGTCATCTCGGAAACTTAGTCGCTGAAAGCTGTCATGGCGCGGAGATGAATGATCGGCCGTAGTTGGGAAGCCGGGGAGGGCTCGTGAATGTCCGCAACTGGGTCTGGCCGGAAGCTGGGGGCAGGGTGCCTTCGCCCACCAGTGGCCACTTACGATGGCTTGCGTTGACCCTAAAAGCGGTCATTCGGTAACACGGCCTCTGCACCCCCACTCATAGGGCTTGGCTTAGGATCGCGGGGGAGGGAGGCTCGTTCCATTCCGTCATCACCGCCCCAGCCGGGGCGCTTAGGCAACGGTAAGCCGCAACGCGTCAGCACTTCTTCCAAAAGCGCTTTCTGCTCAGGCGTAGGATGGGGCGATCCAACTAGATCCTTGATGGGCATACTTTGCTCCCGATCGTGGGGACAGGCATCTTGTCCCAAACCATGTAGTTTTCAGATCGTCACAGCACAAAGCTGCCTGTCCGCTTTCCTTTCCAACCCGGACATTCCCGAAATTCGATCGTTGTGAGAGCCCGTCGGCCGACATCGGGCATACCGCGCGAGGAGGTATCCATGACACTGGACGAACTGGGCATACGCATCTGCATCATGGGACCGTCGAACAGCGGCAAGTCGACCCTCGCGGACGCGATCGGGCGAGCGAAGGGGCTGGCGGTCGTTCACCTCGACCAGCTGCACCATTTCGCGCACACCGACTGGGTGCCGCGACCGCCGTTCGAGTTTGCCGCGCTTCACGACAAGGCAATCACGGGCGACCAATGGGTGATCGAAGGCAATTACACCCAGCTTCTCCCACAGCGGCTGGAACGGGCGACCGGCTTCATCCTACTCGACGTACCGACCACAACCAGCCTGTATCGCTACGTCCGGCGCTGCTGGTTCGAGCGCGATCGTCGCGGCGCGCTGGAGGGCGGTCGCGATAGCGTGAAATGGGATATGATCCGCCACATCGCCGTCACCACCCGAGCCAACCGCACACGTTACCGCGACATGATCGAGAGCATCGGCCTGCCCAAGGTCCAGATCGCGTCGACCAGCGCATTGGCGGACTTCTACCCCACCAACTGCCTGAGGCGATGAGCCGCACATTCCCGTTTCAGCATCCCAACCGAGAAACCAGACCTGCAGAAATCATTCCCGGGCATTTATGGGGCGGGCAGAGTAGGGAGAGGCTCCTTAGCTAGCCTGACAATCTCCGCGGCTAGATCGTCGGATGATGCTGCCGCCTTAGGCCAATAAATCATGTCGGAGATAGGTACGTTAGGGAAAGTGCGCTCAAGAATACCGAGGCAAAAGCTGCTCCTTGGTTCGTCCGCAGCTTCGATGACGCCGATGCATTCCGCAACTTCCTGAACGGTAAGGTCAGGGATGCCCGGGGGAGGTCCCATCGCTGCCAACACCGCAAAATCACGTTCGCTGGTCCAACTGTACAGGTTGCTAAACGTGACGCTATCATACCCCTGTGATCCCGCCAGCATATCGGCTTCGGCGATGAGCGCGTCGCACTCTTCGTCAGCATCCAAACAATCCACGATCCGAAGAATGAGATTCTGCAATGCGTCGATCCGCGCCGGCGGGGGTGTCGGTATCAGCGCCTCGATCCTACTGGGCATCGAACCTCTCCTAACCGTCGAATAATAGTCGACCATGAACACCGCTGTCGAATAATCTCAATTCATCCAGCCTCGCTATTCGTTGCCGACATTCCGGTTCCCATTTCTCGATCGGTTGCGAGAACTTCCTCCCTTCGGAAACAGCAACGGCGCGGAAGCGCCTGGTTGCGTATGAGAAGGCGGGGCAGGATATGAGAGCGATGATCGACTTCGAAAACGCCCAGGGGGCAGGGCAAGCCCCCGATCGCTTAGTGAACGCTACGGGGCTATCCGACAAATCTGTGCGATCTTACCCCATCGGCATGATCCTGCCGGTGCCGGGCATCGGGCGTCTAATCCTTTTCGATGCGCATCCGTCGAGGGATGTCTTTCACCAAGAGATATGGGGGCGGGAGGTGTTCCTGTTCGACGACGGTAACCGGGCGGTGTGGCAGATTGCGCCTGAACCGGGCACCACGGACGACATGCACCGAAATTTCGATACGGCCCGCCCCGCGATCGAAAGCTTCTCCGCCATTAGTAATATCGACGGGAGGTTCTATGCGAGCCGGATCGGCGGTGACACTTTCGTGATTGATATGACGACCGGGGCTGCCTTGTATGGCGGCTGGGCACGAACCTAGCGCGTTCGAGCCAGCCGGATCGTGCAAACGTCGATCGCCGCGCTGGCTTTCCCATATCCGGATCCTTTTAGGGAAAGGCGGCAGCTGCCCAATGTCTGCTATCGCGGCCTGCCTCGCCGAAAGCGGACCGTCCGCAGTCCTTCCCTTCACGACATCTATGACGGCCGATCATGCGCCAAGGGCATTCAGCGCGGAGATGAACGAATGTCTGAAGTTGGGGAGCGGGGGAGGGGGCGCGAATGTCCGGGTTTGGGTCTGGCCGGAAGCCGTAGGGCAGGGGGTGATCGCCCAGTTGCTGCCGTTTGTTCATAGTCGTAGCGCGCCGAGAAGCAGAGGCTAGGCAGACCATCTCGACCGGCATCCGCATCTATGCGACGAAGACCGTTCAACGGCTTCTCGTCAGGAGGTCTGTTCGTAGATCCAGTTAGCTAATTTTTTTGAAGACCTGCTTATAGACGATCGGCGTAGAAAGCAGTGGACTGATGATGGTGGTATTCTCCATCAAATCCTGGCCGACACTATGGTATTTTGAGGTTCGCTCGCTATCGTCGCCGCGGAATGTCAGAGCGACGGTTCCACCATCAGCTTTTACCGATACATCAAAAACAAGCTCCGGGATGAGCTTCCACGTGATCGGATCTCCGCCTATCCAAACTACGATAGGTGTTTTGGCATCATAGGCGAGGCCGACTCGACCTCCTGCGGTGGAAATTCTAATCCTATTCACCGCAATGGACTTGCGGAGCCTCATCCGAACACGAGGGCGCTTGTCGTCGGAAATGGTGGCGGTAGCGCTGTCGATCACTTTAAAAGCGTTGTCACTCCGCGCAGTGTCCAGTTCATAGATGCCTGAAACCACAGCTTGCGCCGGGCTCGCTGAGCCTGAGGTAGAACTCAACATGGCAACTGCGATCGCCGCCGATAGAATATGCTGACGCATCACACGCTCCTCGAATTTCCCTGCTCGTGGGTACGGGGGTAGCGACGATGCGGGTGAGCGCATAGGTGATACCTCAGCTGTCGGTTCGGAGGACTTCCTTCCCCATCACGACATTCGCGAGCGGATAGCCGGGCTTCAAAATCGGTCATTCGCAAAGATGAACCAGCGTCTGAAGTTGGGAGGCGAGAGAAGGGGCGTGAACGTCTGGTTCTGGGTCCTGTTCGCAATTCTCTATGATCTGAGCAGGTTGACGTTCTCAAAGTAGCGGTCCGAAGAGATAGTGGACCAAAATGCCGGCCTGAGCCTTCCCCGGCTATTCTCGTTGCGGAACCTGCCTTGATGACCTCGCTGCCGACCCGACGTTAAGCGAGATAATCCGACCTCCAGTCGCTCATTTTGACTTGAAGGCGCGCGTTAACCCTCGTTCGCTTGCGGGAACCATGGCCGCATCCTAACCCTCGCACCGTCGCAACCCAAGGAGCCGCATATTGTCCGTCAAACTGATGCTAGCGGCTCTACTGTCCACCACGCTGGCGACTGCCGCGGCGAGGGGGCAGGCGGTACCCGCGCCGGTCGTGCAGCCGGGTGAGAGCGCAGACGACGCGCGTTTGAAGCAGCTGTTCTACAACAGCGATGAGTCGAGCTTGAAGCGTCATCCCATCGAGGCGGTTTTCCGTGGCGACCTGCGCTACGCCGACCGGTTTGGCGACTATCTGACCGATGCGTATCTCGCGGCCGAGCGCGCGGCAGTGGAGCATGACCTCGCGACCCTGAACACAATCGATCGTACCAAGCTGACCCCGACAGATCAGATCGCCTATGACGTCTTCAAGACGCGAAACGAGACTGATCTCGCCGGTTTTGCGCCCGCGCTCTTGAAGGTGCAGCGCGACCTGCCGATCGACCATATGAACGGGTTTCAGACCTTCTATCCTGATTTCGCGTCGGGCAACGGCGCCGCGCCGTTCAAGACGCTCGCCGACTATGAGAACAATCTGAAGCGCAACGCGAAATATGCCGTTGTCCTCGACCGCGCGATCGGACTGTTCCGGCAGGGGATGAAGGACAAGATCGTCCAGCCTAAGCTGGTCGTCACCAACATGATCCAGGAGTTCGACAACCTCATCGCGGAAGGGGTCGAGGGCTCGACCTTCTACGGCCCAGTGAAGACGTTTCCGGCAACGATCCCCGCAGCGGACCAGGCGCGTCTGAAGGCGGCCTATGGCGCGCAGATTCGCGACGTGATCATACCTGCGCATCGGCAGATGCGCGATTTCCTCGTTAACGTCTATCTGCCTGCCGCGCGCGACACGGTAGGTCTTTCCTCCCTGCCCGGCGGCGACGCCTATTATACTTTTCTGATCCGGCAAAACACGACGCTGCCAATGACCGCGGAGCAGGTTCATCAGCTCGGCCTAACCGAGGTCGCGCGAATCCTGAAGGGCATGGAAGCGCAGAAACAGGCGGTCGGGTTCAAGGGCGACCTGCCGACGTTCTTCGCCTTCCTACGCACCGACAAGCAATTCCAGCCGAGCTCGGTGGACCAGTTGCGCGACGGTTACCGGGCAATCGAGGCGCGTATCTCCAAACTAATCCCCGAGCAATTCTCGCTGACGCCGAAGACGACACTGGATATCCGCCCGGTCCCGGCGTTCAAGGAAAAGACCGAGGCGGCCGGATCGTACAACGGGGGCACGCCCGACGGGTCGCGACCGGGCGTGTTCTACTACAACACCTACGACCTGCCCTCGCGGTACACGTGGGAAATGGAAACGCTGTTCCTCCACGAGGGCGTACCGGGGCATCATTTCCAGATCAGCCTTGCGCAGGAAAACACCGCGCTGCCCGCGTTCATGCGGTTCGGTGGCAACACCGCCTATGTCGAGGGTTGGGCGCTCTATGCCGAAAGCCTGTGGAAGGAGCTCGGCATGGAGACCGATCCGTATGAGCGGATGGGCGGGCTGAACGACGAAATGCTGCGCGCGATGCGGCTGGTGGTCGACAGCGGGATCCACGCCAAGGGTTGGACGCGCGACCAGGCGATCGACTACATGCTCGCCAACTCGCCGATGGCGCGCACCGATGCGACTGCTGAGGTCGAGCGCTACATCGCTATTCCGGGACAGGCGCTCGCCTACAAGATCGGCCAGCTGACGATCACGGGGACCAAGGCAAAGGCGCGGGCGATGCTTGGCCCGAAGTTCGATCCGCGCGATTTTCATGCGCAGGTGCTTGATACCGGAGCGCTGCCGATGCCGGTGCTAGAGGCTAAGATCGACAAGTGGATCGCTGCTGGCGGCGGTGCGGCGAAGCGAGCGGCCGCCCGATAGCCAAGCGGGCTCGACGTGCCCTGACGGCTAAACAGGCTTGCCCGTATTGAATCCGCAGGGACGGCGGCACGGTCTCGAAGCGTAAGTTCTATGCAGTCAGCCCCTTGGTAAACCAGTCGACACCGTTGAGATTTTGTCCCGTCCGAATTCGGAATTTGGATCAGGGCACAGTGACTGGTGGCCGTTGAGCTGAGCGGGACGAAGATGAATGAGCGACCGTCTGGGGGAGCGGCGGGCGCTGCTTGAATGTCGCTTCCATCCGACTGTTGGCCCCTAAAGCCACCCTTTGGATCTCTGAGAAGACGAAGTTAAGATCACGCGACGGGCGGACTTTCCTTTTTCGCGTTTTAGCCGCAAGTAACGGCTAGATGGCTCTCTCACCCGACTATTATTCTGTCCTAGGGGTGCCCTCGACGGCAAGTCGAGAAACTATCCACGCCGCGTGGAAAGCGCTGCTCCGTCAATATCACCCCGATGCCAATCATGGT
>NZ_LMKZ01000019.1:11231-30598 GCF_001422525.1 Sphingomonas sp. Leaf30
CGATCAACGAGGCGTATTCCGTTTTGGGAAAGAAGGAATCACGCGCCGCCTACGATCGCTCGCAGATCAGGCCGTCTGCCCACCGAGCGACTGGGGACCGTCCGTTTCACCCCAGGAAAGCCGGCAGGCGCCCGATGCGACCTAGCCCGTCGATGCAGCCCAGCGGTAGCTTCTCGCAGCCGCTAGAGACCAACGAATGGCTGATGGGCCTTTTCCTGCTGATCCTCACCGCCGCACCCATCGCTACAATCCTAGTTCTGTGGAATGAGGAATCTGGATTGGCACCTACGGTTCGACGTAGCGTCGCCGCTCATCCCGTGCCTGAACCTCCTGCAAATGGCGTCCAAAGCTCATCGGGCACAAAACCCGGACTCGGACAGCCTGCATCCTAAACTATCGCCCAACCGCGACATTCGAATTCGCAGGGTTAGCCGCCAAAAGCAGTCGTAACGCGGAGATGAACGAGCGGCGGTAGTTGGGAAGCTGGGCAGGGGGCGGGGACGTCTGCTTCTGGGTCGTCACGGCGGGGCTGGGCTGCTTCCGCCCAGGGCGACGTCTCCAACGAGAAACACCGCGGCACCCGCTGCATGATACGTTTGTCATTCGCCTAGCGATGGCGACGGCTTATCATCGTGCGGTCGAGCGCCGCGTGTATCGGCCTCGATCATGCGGCCATGAGGAGAGTGACCGATGCGAATGCTCGCCTGCGCAGCCATGGCTCTAATCCTGATGCTTGCTGCCTCCGCAAATGCGGCGACGATAACACTCAAGGCAGGTGATTATGGGGCGGCCGGACTCGCCTGCGACGAGCAGCCCAATGCCTCGACGATGAGCTTTGATGGACGAAGCTTCTCCTATGCGCACGCCAGCAATTGCACGGACATGATCACGAAGAAGCAAGCTGGCGTCATGACGGTTGTCGAAACCTGTCGCGCGGCGGGCGATGGCAGCCCCACTCATCCAGATACGCAGACCTTCAATTTGCGTCAGAATGGCAGTGACAGGTTCACGCTGATTAAGGCCCGGTCGGCGATGACCTTCCGAAGGTGTGGACCGCTCGGCTATTTTAACAAGCATTGAGGGGCGCATCGTACGGCGGAGGGGCCATCCGCCCAACCCGCGCTTTCCGAGCGCCCGCTAACAGCTACGTCCAACTTGCGCCTGAACGCTTCATGACGTCCGCTGACGCTAAAAGTGGACGGCTCACTCAATCTATCTGCGGCGTCCTATCGCTGAGCCAAGCCTCTGCTGCTTCGAAGATAGACATGAACGGATGTCCGAATCTGGGAAGCAGGCAGGAGGCTTTGAATGACCGATTGTGGGTCTTTCGACACTTCAACCATCGGGATTTGAAGAAGGTAGCTCGAAACGGTATGATGTGCTCGCGCTTCACGCGTCCCCAAATCAGCAGGCCAAAGACGACATCTGCGCCTTCGTGATTCGATTGATGAAATAATCGTCATGGAGCAGCCTGCTTGGCTATCCCGCGTTGGTTCCAGAGACGTGGTTGGAGCAGCAGAAATGAGACGTAACCTAGCGCGCGCCCTTGGCTGGATCATCGCGCTGCTGGGCGGTTTTTTCGTATTCGCCGGTGCTCTGCTGCTGTCGCTTCACGGGTCGCCTTATTATCTGATCGTCGGCCTCGCGATGATTGTCAGCGGTGCGCTTGTTGGTCGGGACGATCGGCGTGGCAGTGGGCTGTTCACAGTGATCTGGATCGCCACCCTGGTTTGGGCTGTCTGGGAAGTCGGCTTCGACGGCCTGCAGCTCGTGCCGCGCGTAGTCGCGCCGACCGTCCTCTTGGTCTTAATCGTTTTGGTGGGCTGGCGGGGCGGGACAGCGTTCGGTCGTTCCGGTTTATCACGCGCCGCCCCCGTCGTCGCAGCGAGCGTTGCGGTTTTATGCTTAGGCCTGTTCGCGGTGCGTGGGCGCGACGTCGATGCCAAGGGGCTGGTCGCACTCACGCCAAGCGTCCTCACGCACGTAGCGACAGGCGAGGCCGATAACGACTGGAACGAGTATGGCGGTACCGCATCAGGCCGGCGGTATTCCTCGCTCGCTGACATCACACCTGCCAATGTCGAGCGGTTGGCGCTCGCCTGGACGCAGCGGACCGGCGATCTGCCGGTCGCGGCAGAGACGGCCGAGCACAAGCGGGAATATCATTCCGAGGCCACGCCGATCCACATCGGCGATAGCCTTTACACTTGCACGCCGCATTCGTTCGTGCAGGCGATCGACGCGACCACTGGCCGGACCAAGTGGAGCTGGCACGAGGCGGCTAATGTGCAGGGCAACAACTACCTCGTCTGCCGCGGGGTGGCGTATTTCGACGCACCCGCCGGGACGCCGTGCCCGCACCGCATTTTCGCGCCAACCTTTAATGCCCGGCTCGTGGCGCTCGATGCCGAAACTGGGCAGGTATGCCGGAGCTTCGGCGAGAACGGCAGCATCGACCTTCGCGCCAACATGGGCGTGTCGAACGCCTCCGACCAGATCGGGACGTCGCCGCCGATAGTGGTCAACGGGCGACTGATCATCGGCGAGCGGATCACAGACAACGTCAACCGCAACATCCCGAGCGGCGTGGTGCGTGCGTATGACCCGGTATCGGGACAGCCGGTATGGGCGTGGGACGTCGGCCGGTCGCAGGACGCGATCGCGCCGCTGCCTGCGGGTCAGGTCTACACGCGTGGCACGCCCAACGTCTGGGGCGCGATCACCGCCGATGCCGCGAACGGCCTCGTGTACCTTGGCACGGGCAATGCCTCGCCGGATTACTGGATCGGCTATCGGCGGCCGTTCGACGACCGGTTCGGCACGTCGATCGTTGCGCTCGACGTGGCATCGGGCAAACTGCGCTGGAGCCGGCAGCTGGTCCACCACGACATGTGGGACATGGACCTGCCGATCGGACCGTCGCTGTTCGATTATCGCGCGCCTGACGGGCGAACCATCCCCGCGCTGCTCCAGACGACCAAGATGGGCCAGGTCTATTTCCTCAACCGGCTGACGGGTGCCCCGATCGCCGCGGTCGCCGAGCGACGCGTGCGGACCGACGGTGCGACGCCCGGCGTCACTGTATCGCCGACGCAGCCTTTCTCAGTGGGCATGCCGTCCTTCACCCCACCCGCGCCGAGCGAAAAGGCCACCTGGGGGGCGACGCCGATCGACCAGTTGCTGTGCCGGATCGACATTCGCCGCTCGCAGGGTGCGGGGATTTACCAGCCGATCGGCCTGACGCCGATCATCGGCCATCCCGCGTTCGACGGCGTGACCGACTGGGGCGGCGCGGCGGTCGATCCGGTGCGCGGCATCATGACCGTCAACACGATGGAGATGCCGTTCAAGCTGTGGCTGATGCGCCGCGACGATCCGCGCGTCGCGCCGCTGATGGCGCAGAAGCAGGGCGGTGAGAACGCGCGGCAGGCGCAGTTGCAGACGCAGTACAACACGCCGTACGTCGCGGTCGTCCAGGCGTGGATCGGGATCTTCGGCGCGCCGTGCAACGCGCCGCCCTGGGGTCACCTAACCGCGGTCGACCTGAAGACGAAAAAAGTGCTGTGGCGTGGGGTGCTCGGTACGGCGCGCGATACGGGCCTGTTCGGATCGCATCTGGGCGTACCGATCAAGACCGGCGTGCCGAACCTTGGCGGGTCGATCGTCACCGCGGGCGGGCTGGCCTTCATCGCCGCGACCACCGACCAGTATCTGCGCGCGTTCGACCTAAGGACCGGCAAGGTCGTCTGGAAGGCACGGCTTCCGGCCGGGGCGCAGGCCACGCCGATGACGTACCGGGGCGCGGACGGGCGGCAGTATGTCGTGATTACCGCGGGCGGGCATGGTGCGCTCGGGACGCGGTATGGGGATTATACGCTGGCTTATGCCTTGCCCCGAACGTGATGGGTGTTGAGGCCGGTCGCTCGCGCTGCTCATTCGGTCAGCGTCAAAGACCGTCCGCCATTTTCGACCGGCAGTGGCGGACGGTCTGTAAATTCAGGACGTCAGCGCGCTCGCCGCTTATGATGGCGGACGGGATGATTAGGGGGATACGTGGTCGGACAGGTCAAGCGAGTTATATCGCGTCTATCGCTGGTCGCGACTCTTGTTGGTCTGGGCGGTTGCACGGCGTTGTCGCACGGGTTCTTCAACCCGCAGGGGCCGGTCGCCGGGCATGAGCGCGACCTGTTCGTCACCGTGTCGATCGTGTTGCTGTTCGTCGCGGGGCCGGTACTGCTGCTGACGCCGCTGTTCGCGTGGCATTACCGGCTGTCCAACCGCGGCGACGCGTACCGGCCGAAGTGGAATTTCTCCTGGTGGGTGGAAGGGCTGATCTGGATTCCGCCCGCCGGGATCGTCATCGGGCTTGCGGTACTGCTGTGGCACTGGACGCAGATCGACGATCCGTATCGGCGGTTGCCGGGCGCGGCGCCGGTCGAAGTGCAGGTGATCGCGCTCGATTGGAAATGGGTGTTCGTCTATCCCGACCTCGGCGTCGCATCGGTCGATCGGCTGACCATTCCCGCCGGGCGCCCGGTGCATATCAAGCTGACCAGCGGCACGGTGATGCAGTCGATGCTGATCCCGCAGCTTGCCGGGCAGATCTATGCAATGGGCGGGATGACGACCGAGCTGAATATCCAGGCGCACCGGGCGGGGCGGTTCCGCGGCGAGAACACGCAGTATAACGGGGCTGGCTTCCAGCAGCAGAAGTTCGAGGTCGTTGCGGTGTCGCCGGCGGAATACGATCGCTGGGCCGCCGCAGCACGCCGCGGCAAACGTACGCTCGATGCGCAGACGTGGCGGCGGCTGTCCGCGCGGTCGATCATCACGCATCCCGTCGAGTTCGCGCACGTCACGCCGAATCTGTTCGACCACGTTGTCGTCGCGATCGGCGGCATGACCCATTCTCCTCCGAAGGCCGTTCGATGACCGTTTCCGTTCCCCTCTGGCCAGCGGTGTTCGGCCGGTTCGGCTGGCAGGACCTGCCGTTCGTGCGCGCGTGGGAGAACCCGACGATCAGCGAGATCATCGGTGCGTTCGCGGGCGCGCTGGTGGTGGTCGGTGCGGTCGTCGTCGCTGTGCTGCTGACGCGCTATGGCAGGTGGCGGTATCTGTGGACCGAGTGGCTCACCAGCCTCGACCATAAGAAGATCGGCATCATGTATATCGTCGTCGCATTCGTGATGCTGTCGCGCGCGCTGGTCGAGGCGGTGCTGATGCGGATGCAGCAGGCGGTGGCGATCGAAAATCCCGGCTTCCTGACGCCCGACCATTTCGGCCAGCTATTCTCGACGCATGGCTCGATCATGATCTTCTTCATGGCGATGCCGTTCCTGACGGGGATGATCAATTACGTCCTGCCGCTCCAGATCGGCGCGCGCGACATGGCGTTTCCCTGGGCCAATTCGATCGCGCTGTGGCTGACGATCGGCGCTGCCGGCCTGATGATGGCGAGCCTCGTCGTCGGCGAGTTCTCGACCGGCGGATGGAGCGGCTACCCACCCTATACCGAGCGCGCGTTCAGCCCTGGCGTCGGTGTCGACTACTGGATCTGGGCGGTGACATTGGGGTCGATCGGCTCGACGATGGCGGGGATCAACATCGCCTGCACCGTCTACAAGCTGCGCGCGCCCGGCGTGCGGTTCATGCGGATGCAGATGTTTTCGTGGACCAGCCTATGCACGTCGATCCTGATGATCTTCGCGATGCCGCCGCTGACCGTCGCCACGCTGCTGCTCGCGCTCGACCGCTATCTGGGATTCCATTTCTTCACCAACGACCTCGGCGGCAACATGATGAACTACGCCAACATGTTCTGGCTGTTCGGCCATCCCGAGGTCTACATCCTGATCCTGCCCGCGTTCGGCGTGTATTCGGAGGTCGTGTCGACCTTCTCGACCAAGGACCTGTACGGCTACACCTCGCTGGTGATCGCGACGATGGCGATCGCGGTGCTGAGCTTCACCGTGTGGGTCCACCATTTCTTCACAATGGGGCAGTCGGCCAACGTCAACGCGGCGTTCGGGATTGCGACGATGACGATCGGCGTGCCGACGGGGGTGAAGATCTATGACTGGATCTGGACGATGTTTCGCGGCGAGGTTCGCTTCACCGTGCCGATGCTCTACGCGCTCGCTTTCATGATGACATTCGTGCTGGGCGGCTTCACCGGCATCATCCTGGCGATGCCGCCGCTCGACTACCTCGTCCACAATACGCTGTTCCTGGTCGCGCATTTCCACAACATGCTGATCCCGGGGCTGCTCTACGGGATGCTCGCGGGCTATCATTACTGGTTCCCCAAGGCGTTCGGGTTCCGCCTCGACGAGCGCTGGGGGCGGATCGCGTTCACCTGCTGGGTAGTCGGGTTCTACCTCGCCTTCTTCCCGCTGTACGTGCTCGGCGCGAGCGGGATGGCGCGGCGGACGCAGGCGATCTTCGAACCGTCGTTCCGGCCGTGGCTGTATGTCGCGGGCGTCGGCGCGTTCGTCCTGCTGGCGGCACTGACATCGCTCGGCATCCAATTGTGGGTGAGCATCCGCGACCGCGTTTCGCTGCGCGTGGAAGCAGGCGATCCGTGGGATGGCCGCGGGCTCGAATGGTCGGTCAGCGCACCGCCGCCCGAATACAACTTTGCGGTGCTGCCGCTGATCGACGGGCGCAACCCGTTCTACGATCACAAGCATGACGAGGGCCAGCCTGACCCTTACGCCTCGCCGCCGTCGTACGAGGACATCGTCGTGCCGCGCGGCAGTGCGACCAGCGTCGTGATCGGGCTTACCGCCGCGGTCGCCGCGTTCGGCCTGATCTGGGAGATCTGGGGGCTGACCATCGTCGCTCTCCAGGTGATCGTTGCGGCGGTCGTGCTGCGCAGCTTCGGTCGCAACCAGCACCGGACCATTCCCGCTGCGGAGGTCGCGCGCGAGCATGAGGCCTGGCTCTTGCGCGTCCGGGCGACGCCCGGGATCCCGCGCCAGTTGGAGACCGCCGCGGTCAATCGTGGCCTTGCGGAGATCGTGGCGTGAGCGAACCCGAACTGGCGCATGCCGGCCTCAACCTCGGCGACACCGGCGCGCTGACGCAGGACCAGGCGGAGAACGCGATCTTCGGCTTCTGGATCTTTCTCATGAGCGACGCAGTGATCTTCGCGCTGCTGTTCGCGACCTATGGCACGATGATCGCAAGCACCGTCGGCGGCCCGACGCCTGCCTCCGAATTCAAGCTGCTGCCGGCGTTCGCCGAGACCCTGTTGCTGCTGACGAGCAGCGCGACGTTCGGCCGCGCGACGATCGCCATGAAGTACGACGAACCGCGCCGCGTGCTGTTCGGCTGGCTCGGCGCGACGCTGGGCCTAGGCCTCGTCTTCCTCGCGCTGGAAGCGAACGACTTCGCGACGATGTTCGCGCACGGGGCCTACCCGATGCGCAGCGGCTTCCTGTCGTCGTTCTTCGCGCTGGTCGGGTTGCACGGGCTGCACGTCGCGGTCGCGTGCTTCTGGCTGGTCGTGATGGTCGCCCAGGTCTGCGCCTACGGCCTCGACGCGCGGGTGCGGATCAACCTGTTGCGGCTGGGGCTGTTCTGGCACCTGCTCGACATCGTCTGGATCGCGATCTTCTCGGTCGTCTATCTGCAAGGGAACATCGGATGAGCGACCGGACACGCGAACTCAGAACCTATGCGATCGGTTACGGCCTGTCGCTCGTGCTGACCGTAGCGGCCTTCGCGATGGTCCGCTGGCCGTCGTTCGGTGCGCGCGAGATCTTCGGCGGCGTGCTGGCGCTGGGGCTGGTGCAGATGGCGGTGCAGTTCCGCTGCTTCCTCCACATCAGCCTCAAGCGTTCCTCGCGGCACGACCTGCAACTGATCCTCTTCTCCACGCTGATTATCGCGCTGATGGTATCGGGGACGCTGGTGATCCTTTTCAACCTGCGTGGGCGAATGATGGGGTGACAGGGGTGTGAAGTGTTAACTTTGCTATCTCAGTTCGAAAGAACGCGCTGACCCAATACGAAACTTGAACATGAACGAATGGCCATATGTGGGAAAACTTGTAATGCCCATTAGAGGTCCGGTTATGGGTCCTTTCGGAAGATGAGGTTTTTCAACAGACGTGCGTCATGCGTTCCTAGGAGTCAGCATCGACCGCGCACCTGAACCCGATATGGACCGATGCGGTGTCGACCATTTGCGCCTGCCGCGCTGCCGGCCGATATCGCGCACAGTAATTCGGCGCGCACAGGAACGAGCCGCCTTTCAGAACGCGTCTTGGAATACGGATGTGCGGCTGTTCGGGGTCGTAGCTATCGTCCGGCGCCAGGCAGCACGAGGAGGCGGGACGCGTGTGGCAATCCGTTCGATACCAGTCGCTGGTCCATTCCCAGACGTTGCCGATCATGTCGACCAGACCATAGCCGTTGCACGGGAAGCTGCCGACGCGGGTGGTGCGATGTCCCTTGGGACGGCGATCGCCGTGCGGGAACTCGCCCATCCAGATATTGGCCATGCGCTTGCCGCCTGGCATCATCTCATTGCCCCAGGCGTACGTGGCTTTCTCGATACCGCCGCGTGCCGCGCATTCCCATTCCGCCTCGGTCGGCAGCCGTTTGCCAGCCCAGGCGGCATACGCGGCCGCATCCTCATGGGTGACGCAGGTGACGGGATGATCAAGGCGGCCGGCAAATACCGTGGTCGCTGCCTCGGGCCGGCGCCACTGTGCATCCGGTACATAGACCCACCAGTCACCTACGTTCCGAGCGGATGCCCCACCGCGGGGAGCACGGAATACCAGCGCCCCGGGCACGAGCCGATCTGCGCCGACGCCGGGATAGTCCGCCGGATCGAGCGGACGCTCGGCAACCGTTACATAGCCGGTGGCGGCAACGAACCGCGCGAATTGTCGGTTGGTCACCGGATGCCGGTCGATGCGGAACGCGTCGACTTCCACCGGGCGCACCGGACCTTCTTCCGGGTAGTGATCCTCCGCGCCCATCCAGAACACGCCCGACGGCACGGTCATCATCGGATCCGGGTCGGCAATGTCGGTCATCGCGTTTCGCCTTCAAGGTTGCTCGCGCGTCAGAACTTGCCACGCACGCCGATTGCGTAGCGGCGATCGGCAATCCGTTCCTGCCCGATCGGCCCATCGATGAATATCGCCCGCTCGCGATTGGGCTGATTGGTGAGGTTGACGCCCGAGAAGGTGATTGCGAATTGCGGGTTGATGTCGACCGATACAGTTGCGTTCAACTGGCTGCGTTCGTCCTGGTACAGGGGCAGGTTGTTGGTCAGATCGACCGCCTCGACGCGCAGGAACGGGTCGCGAAAGGTGTAGCGGACGCGCGCATTGATGCCGTATTTCTCGTAGAACAGCGTCAGGTTGTAATTGTTTTTCGAAAGGTCGCGCAGCGGCAGTTCGAACTGCTGGGCGACCCCGCCTGTCGCGAACCCCGGCACGGTGAACGTCGTCTCGCGCTTGCCGTCCTGATAGGTGTAGTTGGCGATGATTCCCAGGCCGTCGAGTCCTTCGGGCAGATAGGTGAAGCTGTGCTGGAAATTGACCTCCAGCCCCTTGAGCGTCGCGCCGCCCGCATTTACCGGCTGGTTGATGCCGACGCATTCGCCGACCGCACCGGATTGGTCGATCGACACCGGGTTGAAAATCCCCGTTGCGCAGTTGTTCGGATCGAACGGCCCTCGCGCCGGATTGATCAGCGTGGGTGCGACCGCGACCGTCGTCACCAGGTTCTGGTACTTCTTGTAGAAGCCGCCGACCGACAACAGGCTGTTCCGATCGAAGTACCACTCGACCGCGACGTCATATTGATCGACCGTCTGCGGTCGCAGATTGGGGTTGCCGGCGCTGACATAGACGTCGAGCAGCGGGAACTGCACGGTCGGCGACAACTGGCCGAAGTCCGGCCGCCGCAGCGAGCGGCCATAGGACGCCCGCACCAGCACCGACTGAACCGGCTCGGCGGTCAGGATCGCGTTGGGGAGCCAGTAGGTATAATTCTGCCGAACATCGAGGTCGCCTGCGACGCCGTTCGCCAGCGTGACGCCCGATGCCGTCTGGCTGGTGCGTACGACGCGCACGCCGGCGTTGCCGCGCAGGCCGATGGAGCCGATCTGCGTGTCGAGATTCACGCGCAGATAGCCCGCGTAGCTCTCTTCCTTCACGCGGAAACGCGCGCTCAGATCCTCGGGCGGCACGGCCGCCAGCCCCAGCGCCTGGCGGACGTCGCCGGGGTTCCGGGTCAGCAGGCCCGACGGCACGACGAAGCCACCCAGATACTGGTCGCCGGTAAAGTCGAAGAAGTCGGTCGGGGCTGTCGCATACAAGTCCGGCCGGCTGGCGGCGGTGATGCCGGGGAACTGGCGCGACGCCTGGGTCGTGCGACGGCGGCGGGAATCGGTCTGATTGAACCGCGCGCCGGCCTGGATCGATCGGATCGGGCCGAGATCGGCCTTCCATTCCAGGTCCAGACGCTGGGCATTCTCGACGTTGCGAAAATAGCTGGCGTTGTCGCGACCGATGAACGTCTGGTAATAGGCGGGGTTGCCGATGTTCGCGAACAACGGGCTCGACGTATCCGGAGCGAAGAACAGGTCTTTGCCGGTGATATCGAACAGGAAGGGCGGGCTGATCCGGCCGTTGGCGTTGCCGAAATTGGCGCTCGCCGGATTGTTGTACTGGCTGACCAGCTGGAAATTGGCGTCGGTCGTGTCGGATCCGGCGCGGCTTGCCTCCGCCTTGATCGTCAGGGCGCCGAATTCCCATTCGGCGCCGCCGGCGGCAAGATAGGACCGGGTGTCGCGCAACGGGCTGTTGTTCTGTGGCCGAAACTGGGTGCCGCCGATCTTGCCGCTGACCAGCTGGTCATAGCTGAAGCCGCTCGCGTCGCGGCTTTCGATCACGCGGTCGCCGGGGAATGCCAGCTCGGCGACATCGGCGGTCTGCTGGATGAACACGCCGGCATCGTTGCCGACGATTCGCTGGTCGACATAGGTACCGTCGAGGAACAGCTTCAGGTTGCTGGCCGCCTGCCATTCGACTGAGCCGCTGGCCGATGCGTTGCGGCGATCCCGGGTCGAGAAGAATTGCTGTGCATAATTGGGCCGCAGATAGGGGTCGGCGGTGCCATCCCCGTCGAGGTCGACGCCGGTGCGCGCGGCATAGCGTACGTTGAGCACATCCTCGCGAACCGACTGTTCGCCATAGGCCCCTGAGACGACGACCCCGATGTCACCGATGCCGGTTTCGAACGTACGCCCAAACACAGCGGACACGCGCGGATTGAACGCGTCGGCATTCTCCGCATATTCCATGTCCGCGCGGATCGAGGCGATCGGCTTGCGCAAGCCAAGCCCGCGATAGGTGCGCAGGTCGACGATGCCGCCGACCGACCCTTCGATCTGATCGGCGGTCGCGACCTTGGTCACGCTGACCGAGGCGATCAGTTCGGCGGGCAGGTCGTCGAAGCTGATGCCGCCGCGCGCATCGCCCGACGGGGTTGTCGCGCGCCCGTTGATCAAAACGAGGTTCTGGTTCGACCCGCGGATCGACACGTTGCTGCCGACACCCTGCGAACGGTCGATCTGCACGCCGCTGACATTCTCCAGCACTTCGGCCAGGTTCTGGTCGGGAAGCTTGCCGACGTCCTGCGCATTGATGATGTCGACGATCGTGTCCGACGCGCGCTTTTCGTTGATGGCGCTGGCCAGGCTGGCCCGGATACCGGTGACGACGATTTCGGCTTCGGCGGCCGGCTGCTGCTGCGCGGCGACTGTTGCCTCCTGTGCGAACGCCGGACCGGCGATCAGCGCCGATACCGCCGCGCCTGTCCCCATTGCAGCCCGCAAACGGCGTTTCAGTGTCGAACCATTCATGATGACATCCCCCTTATCCACCGGCTGTTCGCCGTATGCTGGGGAGGCCCATACCGTGGTCGAACCGCTATGACAATATTGTCATTGCGTTCCCCGGCCGCCTTCTGTCTTGGTTGCGTCGGTTAGATCGGCTTCTTTACCGTTGCGCAGCCAGCGCTGGGGAAACTGGGCTGCGGTGGATCCATCGCGACGGCGGAAGGTAGATCCTTCGCCAAGGCGTTCGGTAAAGTTCACGTGATGACCGCCGCCGCGTGCATTCAGTTGCCCGAACAAGTCGCGGCGCATCGCCGTTACGACTGGCTGCAGATCCTTTGACGCGATCAGGTTCCGGGTTTCCTGCGGATCGGCCTGAATGTCGTAAAGCTCCTCGGTGTCCCAGACGCCGTGATACTGGATCAGCTTGTACCGGTCCCCGCGCAGCGCGAAGGTGGTGGGGGTCTGCGGATAGTTATATTCCCAGTAATATTCGTAAAGCAGCGAACTTCGCCACGGGCGGGCAGGGGCTTGCCCTTCAAGCTGCGGTACGAAGCTCGCGCCGGAGAATTGCGCGGGGCGCGCGACGCCGGCCAGATCGAGGATCGTCGGCGCGATGTCCAGATTGGCGACCATGTCCGTCACCGTCTTGCCGCGCTGGATCACACCCGGGCCGTAGGCGATCAGCGGAACGCGCATCGATTCCTCATACGCGTTGCGCTTGTCGATCAGCCCATGTTCGCCGAACATGAACCCATTGTCGCCCATGAACATGACGACGGTATTGTCGAGCAGCCCGTTCTTGCGGAGATGGTCGAGCAATCGGCCGGTGGATTCATCAACAGCGGCCAGCGTCTGATGATATCGGCGTTTGTATTCCTTGAGATCGAGTGTTGAATGATAGGGAAATTCGACGCCATGCCAGCTGTTGCGCTGGTCATGCACCCAACGGGGCTTGCCGTCGCTGTCTGGTGACTTTGTCTCGTCATACGTTGCCGGCAAGGCGATCGGAGTATTCCTGTACAACTCTTTGTGCCGCGTCGCCGGTTGGAAATCGGCATGCAGCGCCTTGTGCGAAAGGTACAGGAAGAACGGTTTCTTTGCGTCGCGCTGCTTAAGCCAGTCGAGCGCGTAATTAGTCAATTCGTCGGTGATATAGCCCTTTTGCGGTACGTGCCGCCTATCGACGTTCAACTGTGCGGTGCTGCCATCAGCCAGTCTTGGCCAATAGACACCCTGACCTTCGAAACTCACCCAGCGATCGAAGCCGGGGCGCGGGTCGTCGTTCAGTGCGCCCATATGCCATTTGCCGAAGAACGCGGTTTGATACCCCGCTTTCTGCAGATATTGCGGGAAGTAGATCTGGCCGCTCTCGTCGCCGGCATTGTTGTCGACGATGCCGTGGTCGTGCATGTACTCGCCGGTCAGGATGGTCGCCCGACTGGGCGAACATAGCGATGACGTGACGAAGGCGTTCTTCAGATGGACGCCGTCCCGTGCCATTCGGTCGAGCACCGGGGTGCGGATCTCGCGGTTCATGAACCCGAGTTCGTCGTAACGCTGATCATCCGTCAGGATAAAAATTATGTTCGGATGGCGCGCCGCCGGTGCTTCTTTCGCGGCGCGTACCACCGCCGGTCCTGATGGGCGAGCATGGGCCGGCACGTGGATCATCGCCAGCACTAAAATACTTGCGCTGCGCATCGTGCGCCAAGTGCATGTACCGGATTTCATACGCCGTCCCCCCGCTCAAGCATTGACCGATGCGTGTCTGCCCCGCATCCCTAACAGGCCAATTCGTATTCGACAATATTGTCGGTGCAAGTAGAGGAATCGGGGTACCGTGACGCAGTCCAGTCGACCAAAGCGGTCAACCCTTGCGGACATTGCCGCGGCTGCGGGCGTGTCGATCAAGACGGCATCGCGCGTCATTCGTCACGAGCCAGTGGCGGCGGCAACCCGGGAGCGGGTAGAACGCGCGGTGGCGGAACTGGGATACCGACCGATCACCGCGCCACGTAGCGCGGCCAGCGATCGTTCGTACCTGATCGGCCTGCTCCACTTTCCGCCGATTGCGACGTTCGTGTCCGGCCTGATCATGGGTGCCAGTGAACGCGCTCGGCAGGAAGGATATCATCTTGTCGTTGAGGCATGCTCGGTCGGAACATCTGACGAGCGCGCGAGATGGGTACGGCAACTGGTCATTCAGTCCAACCTTGATGCCATGATCCTGGCTCCGCCGCTGGGTGACGATCCTGTTATCTTGGCGACGCTGGCCGAACTGGCGCTACCGACATGCAGCATCGCGCCGGGTGACATCTCCCCCAACTATCCTTCGGTCGCGATCGACGATCGCAGCGCGGCACGGGAGGTCACAGAGCGGCTGCTGAAATGGGGGCACCGCCACGTGGCATTCCTGACTGGCGCGGGGGGGCGCACCACGACAACCCGCCGCCTCGCCGGTTTTCGAGATGCCGTCGCCAAATTCCCTGAAGCACGTGCGACGGTGGTCGAGGGCGATTACAAATTTCGCTCGGGGTTTGAGGCAGGGCAGGAATTGCTGTCAGGCAAGGATGTGCCAACCGCCGTATTTGCCAGCAACGACGAAATGGCGGCAGGTATCCTGGTGGCCGCGCACAAGCTGGGGCTGGCAATGCCGAGCCAGTTGTCGGTATTCGGGTTCGACGACGATGTAATCGCCAACGCGGTATGGCCGGCCTTGTCCACTGTGCGCCAGCCGGTTCACGAAATGGGTAGCGCCGCGATCGCGCTATTGGTCGAAGGATCGCTTAGGCCCTCCGCGGGAGCCGGTGACGTGCCCTTGCACCAGCAAATCCCGTATGAGATCATAGAGAGAGAGACCAGCGGTCCGGCGCCAAATCCGTGACCAAAGCATGGCAAGGCTGTGACGCCGTTCGCCCCTATCGTCGCGCCTATCTCGGCTGGCACGGTCTTGCATGGGCCGGTGCGACGATCGCCTATCAGCCGTTTCTTTCGTTCCTGCTGCCACTCAAGATCATCGGGATCGGCGGGCATCCCGATCCGATATTGCTCAGTAAGGCGGTCCTTCTGGGCGGGGTGACTGCGGGGTTTGCCAATTTAGGTTGGGGGCTCGTCGGCGACCGTGTCGTGGCGCAGGGCGGCGGGCGGCGATGGTTGATCTTAGCGGGACTGGTTGGGGTTCTACTTAGCTATGTCATGCTTGCACTGGCCAGCACGCCTACGGAATTGCTCTTGGCGCTTTTCGGCTTTCAACTCGTGCTGAACCTCTTGTTGTCGGCGCTGGTCGCAACCGCGGCGGACGAGGTGCCTGTTCATGACAAGGGACTGTTAGGGGGCGTACTGTGCATCGGCGCGCCCGCCGGTGCACTGGTCAGCGTGGTCACTACGTTGCCTGGCATGTCGGTTGAGCGCGGACTGCTCTGGATCGCGGCCATGATCACGATACTTGTTTTACCCTACGCTCTTCAACAACGGTACCCGGTGCAGAGGGGGCCTCAGCAATCGCCAACGACTGTGGGGGAACCCGCCGAAGCGCAAAGTTTCATGCTGTTATGGCTGGTCCGCTTGCTCTTACAAATTGCGAGTAAGGCAGTCTTTTTCTTTCTCATCTATTATTTTGCTGAAACTGTTGGGCAAGTCCTGCCAGCCGCGATCGCGCAACTGACTTTGATCGCCGCCCTCATCGCACCGCCCGCCGCGTTGTTCCTGGGGCGAGTGTCCGACCAGTACGGCTGCCACCGCGTGGTGCTGTTGGCAATGATCGCCGTCATGGCGAGCGGGTTGGTAATCATGGCGATACAAAGCGACTTGGTATCTGCAGTATTAGGATACCTCGTGTTCGCAAGCTCCGCAGCGATCAGTCTCTCGCTTCACTCGGGATATTCGATGCTCCGGCTACCTGTCGGGTTGGCCAGCGGGAAAGGACTAGGTTTGCTGAATCTCGCAAACACGTTACCGGCGGTTGCGGTTGCCGCTCTTGGCACGGCCATAGTGCCCCAGCATGGATATAGAACGCTATGCTGGATCCTTGCCGGTGCGGTAGTGGTGGCGGGCAGTTTCTTGATCCCGCGCAAATCCTGAGGCAGATCGGCCTTCTATGGTAACAGCTTGGAACCGATAGCGGACAGCGAGGCGGCGGTCTGCTCGAGTGCTTAGCGTCACGGCGTCAACCTGAACGGGCGTCTGATTTCAAGGAGGGAACAAGACTTCCTAAGCGTCTGTTTGTGGGTCAACAGCCCGTCGACAAGCCGTAGCGCAGATTTGCCGGATCGCTCTGTACAGCGGGCGTAGAAACATGATCTAGCGGATTCGCACGAGCATGCATTAACATCACGCCAGTGCGGGAACCCTCATCGCTACCGGTCGTAGATCCGGCAGTTTCACGGCGAGGATCTAATCAATGGCGAGAAGCGTAGCTTCAACTTCGGTCAGGCTTCTCGGGCCTAACGCGCATCCGTTGTATCCGGCGCTGTTGCCGGTCCCGATCCTCTGCTTCGTTGGCGCGCTGATCACCGATCTAGCTTATATCGCCAGTGCCGACATGATGTGGCTCGACTTCTCGTCCTGGTTGCTACTCGCGGGTCTGATTGGGGGCGGCCTTGCGGGTGTCCTGTTGATCGTCGAATTGGTCCGCGCGCGCGAACGACGCGCGCTCTTGCCACACTTCGTTTTCCTGCTCGCCGCCTGGGTGATCGAGGTCTTCAACTCGTTCATCCACGCGCGCGACGGATGGACCGCTGTAGTACCGTCGGGATTGTCGCTTTCCATCGTCGCTACCGTGCTCGGCCTGCTCGCCGGCTGGTTTTGGCAGTCTGCTCGTCACCGCTCGGTGGAGATCGTACGATGACCCGCACTCTGATCACGACCTTTTGCGTGCTGCCCCTTGCCGCGTGCGGAAGCGGACAGGCGATCGATCCGAACAACCAATTTGGCGCCAATCCGCTGCTGCCCGCGCCGCATGAGCAGCTTGTGGCGGACGTAGGCGTATTCGAGACAGTCGGCTGGCAAAACGGCGAAACGCCGACGGTGCCCGTCGGCTTTCAAATTGCTGCGGTTGCTCAAGACCTGTCCAATCCGCGTAACGTCCTGGCGCTGCCCAACGGTGACGTGCTGATCGTCGAATCGCGCAACGAGAGTGGCGAGCCGGTGCAGCGGCCCAAGGACCCGATCCGCGACTGGATCATGTCGCGGGCGCATTCACAAACAAAGAGCGGGCAAGCACCGCCGGCGAGCAACCGGATAACGTTGGTCCGCGACGCGAACGGCGACGGCCGGCCGGAACTCCGCTCGGTCCTCGTCGATCATTTGCACGCGCCGTTCGGCATCGCGGTACTAGGCGGCTTCCTGTACGTGGCGAACACCGACGCGATCGTCCGCTACCCGTTCACGCCGGGCGAAACGCGGATCACCGCGCCCGGGACGAAGCTGGTCGATCTGCCCGCCGGCTCGATCAACCACCATTGGACCAAGAGCCTCGTAGCGAGCCCGGATGGATCGCGGCTCTTCGTCAGCGTCGGTTCGAACAGCAATGCCATGGAGCGCGGGTCCGATGCCGAACGGGATCGGGCGGCGATCCACGCGGTCGATCCGCGGACCGGGCTTATGAAGACGTTCGCGACCGGCCTGCGCAACCCCAACGGCCTCACTTTCTATCCGGGCTCCAATACTCTGTGGACGGTAGTCAACGAGCGCGATGAGCTCGGCCCCAACCTCGTGCCCGATTACATGACGTCGGTTCGTCCGGGCGGCTTCTATGGCTGGCCCTACAGCTATTATGGCCAGCATGTAGACCCACGCGTGCGCCCGCAGCGTCCCGATTTGGTCACCCGCGCGATCCGGCCCGACTATGCGTTGAGCTCGCATGTCGCGGCGCTCGGGCTGACATTCTACACGGGCGCCAGCTTTCCAGATCGGTTCCGCGGCGGTGCGTTCGTAGGCGAGCACGGCAGCTGGAACCGCACCGATCCGCATGGCTACAAGGTCGCGTTCATCGGTTTCCGTGACGCGCGCCCGACCGGCAATCCGCAGGATTTCGTCACAGGCTTCCTTAAGGACGGCAAGGCCCACGGCCGTCCCGTGGGGGTAGCGATCGATCGGACCGGCGCGCTTCTGATCGCCGATGACGTTGGCAACACAGTCTGGCGGGTCAGCTATACCGGCAATCGCATAGCGTCGCGGTCGTCGTCTGCATCGGGTGCCGGCACGCTGTAGCGGATCGGGGTGGGGACATTTCGGGGAATCCTGATGTCGTGCATCCTGTTGCAAAGATTGTCCGCGCTGGCGGTGCTGACGGAGGTGCTGATGGCGGTACCCTCACCGGCCGACGCACAGCAGGTGCCGGCCATCGACACCGAGGATACCTCGCTGGTGTCCGCGTCAGTTGGCAGCGGCCGCGTGCATCCGTCGATGGCGCCCGACGTGCGCAACAGTGATTTTGCGCGGGGCAATTATGACAACGACGAGGCAGACCTGGATCGATTGCCCGTCATCTCCAGCTTCGCTTTGCGGCCGAACCCCACCGAAACGCCCAAGACGAAGCGGACCTCTTTCTGGGAATCAACGGTTCGAACGTGTTCACGCCCCGGTGTCGGCAGAGCGTACCGCGCCGCGTGCATGGTATGAAAGCAACAACGCCATCGCACTGGTGGCGTCGCCCGCAAAGGATCTGCACACCGGCGTCGTCTACACGATCAAGGCCAGTCCGAACGGTGTATCCTCCACGCCCCATGAAATGAGCCTGACCAGCACGCTGGGTGGTGAATCGGCCCTCGGCGCCTTGTCACCGACCACAGTCGTGACCTGGCGGCCCAAGGGCGGGGCGGTCTGTTCACTCAGGTCGGCATCGAGCCATCGGTTCCCCTGACGCAGCGGGACGACGGACCGGCGATCAGCTTCCCTGCATTGGCGGCTATACGCTGGGACCATTTCTACGAAGCGGGCACCGCCGACGTGCCGTACGGCGGCATCGGTGCCGCCAATTCACCCCCCGTCGAGGCGGGCGGTGCCAGATGGCAGTTCCGCGCCGAAGCGCTTGCAGTCGTACGAAGCGACACGTTGCGGCACCTCGGCGGTCCGGAGGCCGAACATGACAAGGGAGTGCCAATAGCGACCGTAAGCCTTCGGCTCACTTACCGATATTTTTAGCTTGCTGCTGCTGCGATGGTATAGCTTTGCTCACCGCAGAACTACAGCGTGTCCCGCACCGTTGATCAAGATGACGCCCGAAGTGCCGCTCTCCAACTGAATGAACGACTGAAGATGAACAACAGCCGACCCGCGTTGAATGTCCGGAAGTAGGTCTTAGTGAGACTTGGGGCGACGGCCCGAAACGGGTTTCGTCGAAGGCCCGAACTCCGAACCAGCAGGATGCGGGTTCCTGCCCGCGAAACACTAAGAATCAACGTCACTGCCCAGAACCTGTCAGAGCGATAGCGAAAATCGGCTAGGGTCAGGACTCGTTGATCAAAGCCAGAAGATGACGGTGGCGGCGAGGGCAATGGCGG
>NZ_LMKZ01000020.1:0-1704 GCF_001422525.1 Sphingomonas sp. Leaf30
GGTCGCCCCGATGAACATCGGCGCCAGCCGCTTCGAGCTGCTGCGCGCCCGCGTCGGAGCGAGCGAGCCCGAGCACATTGTGACCGCGGTGGAGTAGTTCGGGAATGACATGGGAGCCGATAAAGCCGGTCGCACCGGTCAAGAACACGCGCATGGAAATCTCCTCGTTGACGAGGGATGTATCGCCTTGCGCCCGACCCTGTTAAAGTAGTGAGCTTATCGTGGTATAAGCTGCAACAGGATACATCTTGTCTACTGACGCAACAAATTCGCTGGGCACATACCTGCGCGACCGCCGCACTCGCCTGGACCCGGCGACTTTCGGGCTCAGCGGCAGTCGCCGCCGTACGCCCGGCTTGCGCCGTGAAGAGGTTGCGAGCCGCGCGAATATCAGTCCCACCTGGTACACCTGGCTCGAGCAGGGCCGTGGCGGCGCGCCATCTGCGGATGTCCTCGATCGCATTGCGAAGGGGCTGATGCTGACCGAGCCGGAGCGCGATCACATCTACATGCTCGGACTGGGTCGTCTGCCAGAGGCCCGCTATCAGCCGGTCGACGGCATCACCCCTCGCCTGCAACGGGTACTCGACGGGATGGTGCTCAGCCCCGCGATCATCAAGACCGCGATGTGGGACGTTGTCGGCTGGAACCGTGCCGCTGCGGTCTTGCTGACCGACTATTCCAAGCTGCCGCGCGAGGGACGCAACATTCTGCGTCTGATGTTCGGCAGCGACCATGTCCGCGCCCGCAATGCCGATTTCGACAGCATCGCCCGCTTCGTCGTCGGCGCCTTCCGCGCCGACGTGGCGCGCGCCGGCGCTAGCACCAGCGCCGAGGTGATAAAGCTCGTCATGGAGTTGTCTCGGCTAAGCCCTGAGTTCGAAGCGCTGTGGCAGGACAACGACGTGGTCGCTCACGGCGAAGGAATAAAACGTATCCACCATCCCGACGCGGGGCTGCTGGCGATGGAGTTTTCGTCGTTCGCCGTCGAAGGAAGGCCGGAACTGGGGATGATTATCTACAACCCCGCCACGCCTGACGATGCCGAGCGGCTGCGGGTGCTGCTGGATGAGCGTGAGAGCTGATCTCGGGTGAAGACGCCGGGGCACATTTGATCCATACCCGGACATTCGCGCGCCTTTCCGCGGTCCCCAACTTAAGACATTCATTCATCCCCCGCGCTGACTGAACTTGGCGCATGATCCCCCGCCATGGACGTCTTGAATGGAGAGGAGAGCGGAACAGCTGCTTCGAGCCAGGACAGGCGCGTAGCCGATTATGGTTCATGTGCAGCGGACGGCGACTTAGCGCTGTCAAACGCCCTTTAGAGGCTAAAGACCGGCGCTCAAAAGCAGCAGTTTATCAGTCGTCGAGCGGCAAAAGGGTGCGCGTTACCGCACTTGTCCCATCCCCGTGCCAGTTTTCGACCACAGTGCGTCTCGAAGCCAGTCGCCAACGACTGCCACGAGGCGAGGCGATCCGAGATACGGGCCCAACCTTGACGCCTCATCCGGCTCGCCTGCAACCGCGCCTTCCTGAAACGAATGACCGAGCCCGTCCAGCATCACAATTCGAGCGCGACGGTTGCTCGCCAAAGCGGCACGCGCCGCAGGTGCGTCATCCACCAGCGTATCCTTGGTCCCGTAGATCGCTAGAACGGGAATGTGCAAGGCCCTGAGATCGGAGGCCGAGCGAAGCTTTCGT
>NZ_LMKZ01000020.1:1775-2080 GCF_001422525.1 Sphingomonas sp. Leaf30
CGCCTGAGCGCGCGGGAACCCCGCTGCCTCGAACCGGTCTACGGCGTTGGCATAAAGGCGTGCAATCATTGCCGCATCTCCGCTGTCTACACGAGCCTGGAGCAAAGCCATGGCTGCATCCGTCGCCGGCCCGACGAGGGTGTCACGGCCCCCGCCAACCATCTTCATCATCTGCTTGTAAAGCCCCTTCCTGACATAGGGCAGCCCGTCACCAACATTGCCTGCCAGCGTCACCACGGCCTCGATGTCGGGATCGGCAGCCGCCGCCGACGGCGCGATCACACCGCCCCCGCTATGGCCGACCA
>NZ_LMKZ01000020.1:2155-2403 GCF_001422525.1 Sphingomonas sp. Leaf30
TCGGCTCAGATGAGATACGAACATCGGTGGCGGTCGGCCCGGGCACGGCCAAGCGCGCGCGGTTCAACGAAGGGATGCCGACCTCTGCCTGTGGCTGCGCCTCTACGCGGCCGGCGATGCCTGTCGCGAGAAGCGCAAGAAGGGCCGTCAGCACCCGATAGGGGGAGCAGCGGGACGCACTAGTCATGGTTTTCATCATTGCTCCACTTCCTCACCGTGCAGCACGGCCGGTATGCCGTGCCGAAGTC
>NZ_LMKZ01000020.1:2456-2776 GCF_001422525.1 Sphingomonas sp. Leaf30
TCGGCCAGCTTTACCGTGCCGCAGCAGTCGTTGGCGAAAAGGCCGGCCTCACCGGCATCAACGACAGGCTTACGCGGGAAGACGAGAAGAGTGATGAGCAAGACAGTGCCGGCAGCGACGACACCGAGACTGATAACTCGCCACATCTTCGCTCCCCTTTCACCGCGTCGGACACTGTGCCCCCCGTCGGTTCTGCCCACACCTAGGCAGCGTTTTGTCGGCCGTAAGCGTCGAACCTTACCACCCTCGCTGTAGGTGCAGAGCAACATATGTAGATTTAAGAGTCAAGTGACTCCGCATAATTCCGGTCGTTCGCCCGG
>NZ_LMKZ01000021.1:0-10291 GCF_001422525.1 Sphingomonas sp. Leaf30
GGAACCGGATTGCCGGTACGTTCGATCGCAACCGAAGACATCGAGCGCTTCTTCGGCTGGATGGCTCCCTTCGCCGCTCTCGACATGACCGCGTCCAGCGTCTTGACGCAGGAGCGGCTGGGATGGGAGCCTACAGGTCCCGATCTACTCACCGATCTCGCCGCGATGGATCATTCCGAGCCCATGATCGGATAACAGATCGCCGTCGCACGCTGATGTGAGTAGATTCCGCTGACGTGCAGCGGCGTGACTATAGCCTGAGGATCACACCATGGCCTCGGCCGGTTACGTGAACGAACGGCCGATTCTGGGATGTCGCGTTCGGGCACTGAACGACCGCTTGTGGGTCAGCGGGGCATCCGCGGCGGGCCTCAGCGAAAGCCTGATCTATAAGCAGGCCGGGTCATCACTGGGTCCGATGTTTGACGCATGTGAGCGACGGCGGGCCGGCCAGGTGACGCAAAACACCTGTTTGTCGCACAGTGGAGATTGAGACCGGGTTTTCCGCACATCTGGCCTCAAAACGACGATTCTCGGTGAATGACGGCTGGTCCCTTTAACTATGCGTCAGCCGAGCGGCTTTAGCTCACCCGCTATGGCCAGCAGAGCCCGCAACCCTGTGGGTAGCTGCCGTCGCCCGGAATAGTATAGGTAAAAGCCAGGCCCCGTTGTCGCCCATTCCGTTAGCAGCAGGCACAAGTCGCCGTTGGCGACATGCTTGGCAAACAGTGGCTCAAGCCCGAACGTCAGACCTGCACCGTTCAGCGCCATTGCCAGGGTCGATCGGCTGTCGTCGGCGGTCATCGCGCTTTTGATGGGCACAGCGAAGTCACCGTTCGGCCCCTCGAACTCCCAGCGGTAGATGCTGTCGTCGCCGAGCCGAACCCCGAGGCAGCGGTGGTGCTTCAACTCATCCGGATGGGTTGGCGTGCCATGTTCGTCCAGATAGCGCGGGGATGCCGCGACGACCCATCTGAGGTCGGCTGAAAGACGCTGCGCGATCATGTCTTCAGGAACGGTGCCGCCATAGCGCACGCCTGCGTCGAACCCCTCACTGACGACGTCGACGATACGGTTGCTGGAGACGAGGTCGACCTCGATATCGGGGTGGCGGCGAGACAGCTCGGCAAGCACGGGGCCAAGGACTAGCGTTACTGCATCGACGACGGCGTTGATGCGGATCTTCCCACCAGGCGTGGTGCGAAGCTGATCAAGACCCTCAAGTGCAGCACCAATGTCGGCGAACGACCCGGAGACCGACTGCTCCAGTGCCTTACCGGCCGACGTCAGGGTCACGGAGCGGTTCGTCCGGTTGATCAGTCGGACGCCCGCGCGCTCTTCGAATCCTTTGAGGGCGTGGCTGGCCGCGGAGGCTGATACGCCAAGCTCCAAACCGGCCAGGCGGAAATTTCGGTGACGCGCGATCGCCAAAAAATAGGCAAGGTCTGTCAGGTTGGTACGGGTAACAAGCATACGCCAATGCTGAACTCGATTCATCGTTGCATCAAGTAGCGCATGGGTAACTTGCCACGCTTGAAAGCGTTTAATGTTCCTGAGCGGCGCCCGTTGGCGCGCCCGTGGAGGATCGCCGATGGCCAGTGAGACTTTCCAATTGTCACGAAGGGAGATGCTGATGAGCAGCGCCACGACGGCTGCAGTATCCTCTATCGTAAGCGAAACGGCCGCGGCCGCGCCGCCTATGAAAGCCGTGCCGACGTACAAGGTCGCCATGACGGTGAACGGCAAGCCTCGCCGACTGACGCTCGATCCGCGTACGACCCTGCTCGATGCCCTGCGCGAACATCTGCACCTGACGGGCACGAAGAAGGGTTGCGATCACGGGCAGTGCGGTGCCTGCACGGTCATCGTCAATGGGGAGCGGATCAACGCCTGCCTCAGTCTTGCCGTCCAGCATGAAGGCGATGCCGTGACCACGATCGAGGGCCTTGGCACCCCGGAGCGTCTGCATCCGATGCAGGCTGCCTTCGTGAAGCATGACGGGTACCAATGCGGCTACTGCACGCCGGGGCAGATCTGCTCTGCGGTCTCTGTCCTGGAGGAAATCAAGCGTGGCATTCCAAGCCATGCCCAGGCCGATCTGATGGCAACGCCGCAGCCGACCGGCGTCGAGCTGCGCGAACGGATGAGTGGCAACATCTGTCGCTGCGGCGCCTATTCCAACATTGCCGACGCAATGGCCGAAATTGCAGGAGTGCGCACGTGAGAAGCTTCACTTACGAGCGCGCCACGACGCCTGCCGAGGCGGCTAAAATGGTTGCGAGCACGCCCGGTGCGCGGTTCCTGGCGGGCGGAACAAACCTGCTCGACCTGATGAAGCTCGAAATCGAGACGCCCAACCATCTGGTCGACGTGCAGGACCTGAAGCTCGACCGGATCGAACCGACAGACAACGGTGGGCTGCGGGTTGGTGCGTTCGTCAGCAACACGGCGTTGGCGAGCGACGAGCGGGTGCGACGCGACTATGGAGTCCTCAGCCGCGCGATCGTCGCTGGCGCGTCAGGTCAGTTGCGGAACAAGGCGACGACCGCCGGAAATTTGCTTCAGCGGACGCGGTGCCCGTATTTCTACGACACCAACCAACCATGCAACAAGCGCAAGCCCGGGTCGGGCTGTGCCGCGATCGGTGGTTATTCGCGCCAGTTGGCCGTAATCGGATCGAGCGAGGCGTGTATCGCTACTTATCCAGGCGACATGGCGGTTGCTATGCGCGTGCTCGATGCCACCGTCGAGACCGTGCATGCGGACGGGAAGACACGATCCATCCCGATCGCGAGCTTCCATACCCTGCCGGGAAACGCACCCGAGCGCGACAATGTGCTCGATCATGGCGAACTGATCACCGCGGTAACGTTGCCGCGTCCGGTCGGCGGTACGCACGTCTACCGTAAGGTCCGCGACCGGGCGTCCTACGCGTTTGCGCTCGTGTCGGTCGCCGCCATTGTCCAGCGTGACGGCAGCGGGCGCGCTGCGTTCGGCGGTGTCGCCCATCGTCCATGGCGGGTGGAGGCAGCGGAGGCAGCGATGTCGCGGGGCGCGGTCGAGATGGCCAAGGCGGTGTTCGCCGATGCGCGGCCGACCACTGACAACGCGTTCAAGATTCCGCTCGCTACGCGCACGCTCGCGGCAGTCCTTGCAGAGGTGAAGCCATGATCTTCGACAAACCCGCAGGCGCCAATCCGACCGATCGGATGAAGGTGCTCGGCAAGCCACTCGATCGCTACGAGGGGCATCTGAAGACAACCGGTACGGCGACCTATGCCTTTGAATGGCAGGATGTCGCACCCGGCTTTGCCTATGGCTACATCCTCGGCGCCGCGATTGCCAAGGGCAGGATCATGACAATCGACAAGCGCGATGCTGAACGCGCGCCCGGGGTAGTCGGGGTCGTCACCTATCTGAATGCCGGTAAACCCGGGGTCGGCAAGTTCTACGTCCAGAAGATGCTCGCCGCGCCCGAAGTCGACCATTACCATCAACCGGTCGCCGTCGTCGTCGCCGAGAGCTTCGAACAGGCTCGGGCTGCCGCCGCGCTGGTCCGTGTCGACTATCAACGGACGGCTGGACAGTTTGATCTGGCAGCGCAGAACGGCAGCGCACCGGTCCCGCCGGAGGGCGAGTATGGCGGTCCCAACGAGAAGCAGATCGGCGACTTCGCCAAAGCGTTCGCCGCGGCGCCGGTTAAGGTCGACGAGACCTACACCGTGCCCGATCAGGCGCACGCGATGATGGAGCCGCATGCCTCGATAGCCAAATGGGACGGCGACCGTGTGACGTGCTGGACGTCGATCCAGCAGATGAACTGGGGAACGCGTGACCTCGGGTTGATCCTCGGTATCCCCAAGCAGAACGTTCACTTGATCTCGCCCTACATTGGTGGCGGCTTCGGCGGTAAGGGAACCGTCCAGATCGATCTCGCGCTAGCGGCGATCGCCGCGCGCGTGGTCAAGCGCCCGGTAAAAATCGCGCTGCAACGTCCGATCATGTTCAACACGACGATCCATCGGCCCAAGACGATCCAGCGAGTGCAGCTGGGGGCGGGCCGTGACGGGCGGCTGACGGCGATCGGTCACGACAGCCTGTCGGGCAACCTCGTCGGTGGGCGGACCGAGCCGACCGTCACTTCGACGCGGACGCTGTATGCGGGCGCGAACCGGCTGACGCGGATGCGGCTGGCGACGCTTGATCTCGCCGAAGGCAATGCGATGCGTGCGCCGGGCGAAGCGCCTGGGCTGATGGCGCTCGAGGTCGCGATGGACGAGTTGGCGGAAGAGCTGAAGATGGATCCGATCGAGCTTCGCGTCGTGAACGATACGCAGGTCGATCCGGAGAATCCGAACAAGCCTTTCTCGACCCGAGCTTTTGTCCGCTGCCTGCGCGAGGGCGCGGAGCGCTTCGGCTGGGACAGGCGCCAGAGCAAGCCCGGCACGGTCCGCGAGGGACGATGGCTGATCGGCATGGGCATGGCGGGCGCGATCCGTGGCGGCAAGATCGCCAAGGCAGGCGCACGGGCCCGGCTCGATCGGCACGGCGTGGTCACGATCGAGACCGACATGACGGACATCGGCACCGGAAGCTATACGGTCGTCCAGCAGACCGCGGCCGAGATGATGGGCGTCGCGCCCGATCGGATTGTCGTCAAACTCGGAGACTCCACCTTCCCTGAAACGCCAGGGTCGGGTGGGCAGCAGGGCGCGCCTTCTGTGACGGCAGGTGTCTATGCGGCGTGCATGAAGCTGCGCGAGACGGTCGCGCAGCGGCTCGGCTTCAACACCGCCAACGTCGACTTTGCCGATGGGCAAGTCCGCAGCGGTAACCGGTCGGTAAAGCTCGCTGACGCGGCCAAGGACGGCGATATTGTGGTCGAGGATCTGATGGAGTTCGCCAAGCTCGCCGATCAGTTCCAGCAGCAGACCTTCGGGGCGCATTTCGCTGAGGTCGCGGTCGACGCTTATACCGGCGAGGTACGGGTACGGCGTTTGCTCGCGGTGTGCGCGGCAGGGCGAATCCTCAACGCCAAGACCGCCCGCAGTCAGGTGATCGGCGGGATGGTGATGGGCGTCGGTGCGGCGTTGATGGAGGACATGGCGATCGACAAGCGCTTCGGTTTCTTCGTGAACCACGATCTCGCTGGCTACGAGGTGCCCGTGCATGCCGATATCCCGCATCTCGACGCCTTTTTCATCGACGAGGTCGATCCAACGATCTCGCCGGTAAAGGCCAAGGGCGTGGGCGAGCTGGGTCTGACCGGGGTCGCGCCAGCGGTCGCCAATGCGATCTACAACGCAACAGGCGTCCGCGTGCGCGAGTATCCGATCACGCTCGAGAAGCACCTCGACGCGTTGCCGGTGCTGACGTGATGCGCCTGCTGAAATTCGGCACGATCGTCGCCTTGCTGCTGCCCATCAGCTTCGCTCAATCCCAAAGAGGACCTTCCGACATGACCATCGCCCGCAAATCCGAGATGAAGACCGTCGACGGGCCGGAGGCGAATTTTACCGGCAAGGTTACGATCTCCGGGCGATTCCAGCGCGACGACCCGTCGCGCGTCTCTGGCGCGATCGTCCATTTCGAGCCCGGCGCCCGGAGTGCCTGGCACACGCACCCCGCCGGCCAGACGCTGATCGTGACCGAGGGCATAGGCTGGACGCAGATCGCGGATGGCCCGAAGCTGGAGTTTACCGCGGGCGACATCCTGTGGTGCCCGGCAGACCGGAAGCACTGGCACGGCGCGACGGCGCATCAGGGCATGACGCATGTCGCCATCCAGGAGTCGGTCGACGGCTCGGCCGTGACCTGGATGAACAAGGTGACGGACGCCGAGTATCTCGCGCCGCTCGGAACCGAGTGAACGGTCGCAATCCCCCCATCAAACGCGAGTATCTTCCATGACCAATCCCCATCGCTTTTCCGGCAAGGTCGCCTTCGTCACCGGCGCCGCCAGCGGCATCGGCCGCGCGACCGCCGTCGCCTTCGCAACCGAGGGCGCGCAGGTCGCGATCCTCGATCTGACCGAAAATGCCCTGTCCGAAACCGCGGACGCCGTCAGGAACGCCGGCGCACAGGTCCTGGTCCTTGCCTGCGACGTGTCGAAGCCGGACCAGGTCGAGGCGGCGATCGGGCGGGTGATCGAGACCTTCGGCAGGCTCGACATCGCCTTCAACAATGCCGGAGTCGAGAACAAGGCGGCGCCGGTCGCGGAGATCGACCTCGCCGAATGGGACCGGATTCTCGACATCAACCTGCGTGGCACGTTCGTCTCCATGAAGCACGAGCTTGCGCAGATGGTGCGTCAGGGTAGCGGCGTGATCGTCAACACGTCATCGGGCGCTGGTGTCCGGGGCGTGGCGGGCGGTGCGTCCTATGCCGCCTCCAAGCATGCGATCATCGGCCTGACGAAATCGGCCGCGCTCGACTATGCGAAGCAGAATATCCGCGTGAATGCGATCCTGCCGGGCAACATCGAAACGCCGATGATGGATCGCTTCACCAACGGTGATATTCAGAAAGCCATCGACCTCGAGCCGGTCGGTCGTCTGGGAAAGCCCGAGGAGATCGCCGACGCCGTGCTGTGGATGAGCGCAGATCTTGGCGGGTTCGTCACCGGTGCCGCAATTTCCGTGGATGGCGGCTGGTCGCTTTAACGACCGAGTAAAGCTTGTCTGAAGACGGTGGGCGGGCGACAGCCGCTATCAATCCCCGCATTGCGGCATTTGCGATTGAATGGAGCGGCGTCGCGAACCGAAAATGAACGAACGGCTGAAACTGGAGAGCGTAGATAGGGCCGCGAGTGTCCGCTTCTGGGTCCGCTCAGACCTCGGTGCGTTCGGCCAATTCCAAAGCGTCCTCCACGTCAACGCCCAAGTAGCGCACCGTGCTGTCGATCTTGGCATGGCCGAGAAGGATCTGAACGGCGCGGAGGTTGCCAGTCGCCTTGTAGATGATCGACGCTTTCGTGCGCCGTAGCGAGTGCGTCCCATAATCCTGCGCCGGTAGGCCGATGCCGACCACCCACTCGCGCACGAGGCGGGCATATTGCCGCGTGCTCATGTGGTCCATGTCGTCGTTGCGGCTCGGGAAAACGAAGTCGTTCAGTGTCCCCCCACGCCGCTCCAACCATGCTCGCATCGTCTTTCGCGCCGTGTCCATTATCTCGAACTGAACCGGTCGTTTGGTTTTCTGCTGAACCACGACGGCGCGGTCACGGACGCGCCCGCCGGAAACTACATCGCCAATCCGCACCCTGACCACGTCACAGCCGCGGAGCTTGCTGTCGATGGCGAAGTCGAACAGCGCTCGGTCGCGCAGTCTCCTCTGCTGGTCGAGCCAGAAGCGAATGGCCCAGACCTGTTGCTGTTTCAGCGCCCGCTTCGCACCAATCAGCCGGCCTTCGTTCCAAGGCCGAAGTTCGTGAAAGGCGGGGTCCATTGACGAGTGACCCATCGATCATCTCCATCGGCCCAGATAGGCCAATCCAGTATACGCATGCGCAGTAAACCGCCGGTTTAGAAATGTGGTTGATCAGCCGTCGATGATGCTGAACGAGCTGTCGGTTTCGGGCGGCGCCTGGCGGTCTCTGTGCAGCCGGAAGTGGGTCATTTGCTACCCAACCCGCCGGGAGCACGTACCCCAACCGCCTGCCGAGCAAAAAGCGCAGTACTACGCCGGCTCGTGGTAGATTCCCAATTCCGGAAGTGCCAGTCGCCAAGAGAGATCGTCAGTTCTCAGTGCAAACTGCCCTCGGGCAAGATTTGATCCGCACGAGCTACCACCGTCGATAGCAAGCCGGAATACCCTGTACGTTCGTCGCGGGCCGCGGCGACGGCTTCGCCGATCAGCAGCAGTGATGGATCGCTGTCGCTTATCGTATCGACCAGGAAGGCGAGCGCGGACAATCGGCCCCGGATGATGCGTTCACTTGGGAGAGACACGTTGACCGCGACCAGCACCGCTGTGTCGGGCGCCCGACCGGCTGCGATCAGGTTGCGCGCGATCTCGCCGGCAGCGGCGCGGCCCATGTAGATGGCGAGCGTGGCATCGGGTGCGGCGAGGGCGGTCCAGTCGAGGTCGAGCACTTCGCCGGCGCGGGCGTGCGCGGTGACGAAGGTGAGTTTGCGGGCGAGGCTACGGAGCGTCAGCGAGGCGCCGCCCGATGCTGCGGCGGCGCTAGCGGCGGTGATGCCGGGGCATATCTTCACCGCTATGCCGTTGGCCGCGAGATGCTCCATTTCCTCGGTCGAGCGGCCGAAGATCGAGGGATCGCCGCCCTTCAGGCGGACGACTCTCTTGCCGGCTTTCGCGGCGGTGGCGAGCAGGGCGTTGATCGATGCCTGGTCCTTCGAATGGCGGCCCGACCGCTTGCCGACGCCGACCTGCTCGGTGCCGGGGGATATGAGCGCCAGGATTCCGGGGCCGACCAGCGCGTCGAAGAAGACTATGTCGGCGTCGGCGAGCAGTCGCTCTGCTTTTCGCGTCAGAAGGTCGGGATCGCCGGGCCCGGCACCGACCAGCCAGACCGAACCGGGTGGGAAATCATGCGACATGGGCTGATCCTTGCGTGACGAGGAGTTTGGCGAGGGCAGGGCGGCACGAACCACAATTGGTGCCGGCCTTCAGCGCAGCCCCGATCGCAGGTACGTCGGCGAGATGTTGGTCGGCGATCGCGGCGAGGATGATCTTCAGCCCGACGTCGAAGCATGCGCAGACGATCGGGCCACGGTCGACCTGCACGCCCGGCGCGCGCCCCGCGAGCAGGGTGGGCGCGACGACCGCCTCGCTCAGTTGCGCGACGAGCCAGTCTCGCGGCGGCAGCGTGCCGTCGCGGGTGACGAACAGCACTGCCGTCAGCCTGCTGCCCTCCAATATCGCGACCCGACGCGATCCTCGCGCGGCATCGACGGCCTCGATTCGCTGGCCCTTGGGCAGCAGCGCGTCGAGTGCGGCGGCGTCGCCGTTGCCAGCCATGTCCCAAGCCGTTCCACCCGGTACCGCGACCCGCGTCGCCCAAAGGCAGTCCGGGCGGCTGGCCAGTTCGCCGCGCACGACGACGAAGCCGCGCCATTCGGTAGCCACGGCCTCGATCCGGACCGGGGTCGACTTGAAGCCCGGCTGACCCGAGACAGGGTCGGCGAGTGGGCGGGGAAGCAGCCCGGCACGGCCGCCGGTCGCGGTACGGTCGGTCCAGTGGATCGGCACGAACAACTCGCCGATCCGCTGCGTCGCGACGACGCTTGCGCGGAAGACGCTGTCGCCCTGTGGCGTCGTTACGCGCGCTAAACCGCCATCGACGATCCCCAGTCGCACCGCGTCGTCGGGGTGAATCTCGACCAGCGGTTCCTCGCGGTGGCGCGCGAGCTTGGGCGACAGGCCGGTGCGGGTCATCGTGTGCCACTGGTCGCGGTAGCGCCCGGTGTTGAGCGTCATCGGCCATCGGGCGAGCTGCGCGGCAACCGGCTTTTGCCCCACTGGCACTAGGCGGGCACGGCCATCGGGAGTCGAGAACCGGCCGTCCGCGAAGGGTGCGCCGCCCCAACGGAACGGCGTCATCGCATCGTATTCCGCATTGCCCTTGGCGGCATGACCGGGAAGCGCGAACAGCCGCGTGCCGTCGTTCTCATACGCCGATAGCCGGCAATGCTCGCGCCAGATCTCGGCCGGCCGGTCATAGGAGAACGCGGTCTTCCACCCCATTCGCCGCCCAACTTCAGCGATGATCCACCAATCCGGTTTCGCGTCGCCGGGCGCGGCCATGAACGCACGCTGGCGGCTGATCGTGCGATCGGAATTGGTGACGGTGCCGTCCTTCTCGCCCCATGCCGCGGCGGGCAGGCGGACGTGTGCGTGGACCGAGGTGTCGGTCGTCTCGATCACGTCCGATACGACGACGAACGAGCAGGCGGCCAGCGCCTCGCGCACACGGCCCGCGTCTGGCATCGACACCGCGGGGTTGGTCGCCATCACCCACAGCGCCTTGATCCGGCCGTTGCCGAGTTCGCGGAACAGGTCGACGGCCTTCAGCCCCGGCTTGGTCGCCATGTTGGGCGCGGCCCAGAACCGCGCGGCACGGGCGACGTTCGCGGGCGCGAAATCCATGTGCGCGGCGAGGCTCGACGCGAGCCCGCCTACCTCGCGCCCGCCCATCGCATTGGGCTGGCCGGTGATCGAGAAGGGGGCCGCACCCGGCTTGCCGATGCGGCCGGTGGCGAGGTGCAGGTTGGTGATCGCGTTGACCTGATCGGTGCCCGACAGCGACTGGTTCACGCCCTGGCTGAAC
>NZ_LMKZ01000021.1:10385-12843 GCF_001422525.1 Sphingomonas sp. Leaf30
AACGTCACAGATGCGCGCCACCGACCACAGGTCGTTGCCCTCGCCAACCTGGTCCCAGAACGCATCGGGCGTTGCTACATGTGCGGCGAGATAGTCGTAGTCGACCACGCCCGCGTCACGGCACCAGGCGAGCAGGCCGTTCATCAGCGCGACGTCTGTGCCGGGCCGGATCGCGAGGTGCAGGTCGGCCTCGTCCGCGGTCTCAGTCCGGCGCGGGTCGATCACCACGAGCTTCGCGCCCGCGTCGCAGCGCGCGCGGATGCGTTGATAGACGATCGGATGGCACCAGGCGGTGTTCGATCCGACCAGCACGATCAGGTCTGCGACGTCGAGATCGTCGTAGCTCGCAGGCACGATGTCCTCGCCGAACGCGCGCATATGCCCGGCGACCGCGCTCGCCATGCAGAGCCGTGAATTGGTGTCGATGTTGGCCGATCCGATGAAACCCTTCATCAGCTTGTTCGCGACGTAATAGTCCTCGGTGAGCAGTTGCCCCGAAACGTAGAACGCGACGCTGTCCGGCCCGTGCTGCGCGATCGTGTCGCGGAAGCGTTTCGCGACGAGGTCGAGCGCCTTGTCCCAGGAGGCGCGGCGATGGCCGATCATCGGGGTGAGCAGGCGGCCTTCGAGTCCGATCGTCTCGCCGAGGTGGGTGCCCTTCGAACAGAGCTTGCCTGAGTTGGCGGGGTGATCGGGGTCGCCCTTGATGGTGGCGGACCGCTCGCCGGTCGGCGTGGCGAGGGTACCGCAGCCGACACCGCAATACGCGCACGTCGTGCGAACGGCCGCCATTAGCCCTCTCCCCTTTGGGGAGAGGGTTGGGTGAAGGGTAGTTGGGAAACGCAGCACGCGCCCCGACCCCTCACCCCGGCCCTCTCCCCAGCGGGGAGAGGGAGCAGTAACGCCATCACGCGGCGGCTTTCATCGTCGAGGTGCGGCAGAGCAACACGCGACCCCCCGACACCTTCACCGGAATAACCGGCGTGCACCCCTTGTCCTCGCCCAGCGCCTCGCCCGTATCCAGCGCGATCCGCCAGTTGTGCAGCGGGCACGCCACCGCGCCGCCATGCACGATCCCCTGCGACAACCGCCCCCCCTTGTGCGGACAGCGATCGGCCAGCGCGAATACCTTGCCGTCGCCGGTGCGGAACACCGCGATGTCGTCGCCGCCGGTGACCTGGACCGTCCGGCTGCCGCGGACCGGGATCTCGTCGACCCAGCCGATATCGAGCCATTCGCCGATCATGCCATTTCCCTCGTCTGATCGATGGGCGTGAAGCGCGCCATCGGCGCATGCTGCTCCCGGTGCTCGCCCGCCGCGCGGGCCGCCCACGGATCGTCCTGCGTGAACTGCTGCGAGAACAGGAACCGTGCCGCCAACGCATCGCGGCCCTCCGGATCGTCGGCGATCCGTTCGCGGATATATTCCACGCCGATCCGCTCGATCCACGGTGCGGTGCGTTCCAGATAGCGCGCTTCCTCGCGGTACAATTGGATGAACGCGGCGCAGTAATGCATCGCCTCGTCTTCGGTCGCGACCTTGCACAGGAAGTCGGTCGCGCGGACCTTGATCCCGCCATTGCCGCCGACCGACAGCTCATACCCGCTGTCGACGCAGACCACGCCGAAATCCTTGATCGTCGCCTCGGCGCAATTTCGCGGGCAACCGCTGACCGCGATCTTGAACTTGTGCGGCATCCACGAGCCCCAGGTCATCCGCTCGACCTTCACGCCGAGCCCGGTCGAGTCCTGTGTCCCGAACCGGCACCAGTCGGAGCCGACGCAGGTCTTTACGGTGCGCAGCGACTTGCCGTACGCATGTCCGCTGACCATCCCGGCGGCGTTGAGATCGGCCCAGACCGCGGGCAGGTCCTCCTTCTTGATCCCGAAGATATCGAGCCGCTGGCCGCCCGTCACCTTGACCATCGGCGCATCGTATTTCTCGACGACGTCGGCGATCGCGCGCAGCTCGCGCGGGTTGGTGAGCCCGCCCCACATCCGCGGCACGACCGAATAGGTGCCGTCCTTCTGGATGTTCGCGTGCACGCGCTCGTTGACGTAGCGGCTCTGCTGGTCGTCCTTGTAGTCGCCCGGCAACGCGCAGAGCAGGTAGTAATTGAGCGCAGGCCGGCACGACGAACATCCGTCGGGGGTCGACCAGTTCATCTTCTGCATCACTTCGGGGATCGATCGCATGCCCTGCGTGACGATCTCGCGGCGGACGTCGTCGTGGCCGAAGCTGGTGCATTTGCACATCGTCTTGACCGAACGTTCGCCCGAATACTCGTCGCCCAGCGTGACCGCGAGCAGCGTCTCGACCAGTCCGGTGCAAGATCCGCACGACGCCGACGCCTTGCAGGTCGCGCGGACCGCGTCGAGCGTCGCGTTGCCGGCACCGATGCACGCCACGACCTTGCCCTTGGTGACGCCGTTGCAGCCGCAGATCTCCGCATCGTCG
>NZ_LMKZ01000021.1:12920-14082 GCF_001422525.1 Sphingomonas sp. Leaf30
TCCCGAGGCGAAGGACTGGCCGAAGATCAGCATGTCGCGGATGGGGGCGATGTCTTCCGCCCGCTTGAGCAGGTCGAAATACCAGCCGCCGTCGGTCGTGTCGCCGTACAGCACTGCGCCGACGATCCGGTCGTCCTTGACCACGACGCGCTTGTAGATGCCGCGCGAGGCATCGCGCAGGACGATGTCCTCCGCGCCTGCACCGCCCGAGAAATCGCCCGCCGAGAATACGTCGAGCCCGGCGACCTTCAACTTGGTCGAGGTCACCGATCCGCGATAGCCGGTGTGGCTGTCGGTCAGCCCATCGGCGAGCGCGCGGCACATGTCCCACAGCGGCGCGACGAGGCCGTAGACGTTACCGTCATGCTCGACGCATTCGCCGACCGCGAGGATCGACGGGTCGCTGGTGACCATGTGGTCGTCGACCTTGATCCCGCGGCCGATCTCCAGCCCGGCGTCGCGCGCGAGGGCGACGGAGGGGCGGATGCCGACCGCCATGACGACGAGGCTCGCGGGGATCAGCGTGCCGTCTTTCAGCAGCACGCCCTCGACGTGGGTATCGCCGACGATCTCGGCGGTGTTCGCCTCGGTGAGGATGACCTGACCGCGCGATTCCAGCGCCGACTTAAGCAACCACCCCGCCGCCTCGTCGAGCTGCCGCTCCATCAGCGTCGGCATCAGGTGGATCACCGTGACCCTCATCCCGCGCAGCGTGAGCCCGTGTGCGGCCTCCAGCCCGAGCAGCCCGCCGCCGATGACGACCGCCGCTCCACCCTTGCCCGCAGCCTCCAGCATGTGGTCGACGTCCGCCATATCGCGGAACGAGATCACGCCGGGCAGGTCCTTGCCGGGGACGGGGATGATGAACGGATCGGAGCCGGTCGCGATCAGCAGCCGGTCGTACGATACCGTCAGCCCCGACCGTGCGGTCACGGTCTTTGCGGCGCGGTCGATCGCCTGCACCGGGTCGCTCGTCACCAGCTCTATGGTGTTGGTCGCGTACCAGGCGTGATCGTTGATGACGATCTGCTCGAACGTCTTCTCACCCGCCAGCACCGGCGACAGCATGATGCGGTTGTAGTTCACGTGCGGCTCGGCCCCGAAGATCGTCACGCGGTACCGGGTCGGATCGCGCGCGATCAGTTCCTCGACCGCGCGACAG
>NZ_LMKZ01000021.1:14167-14471 GCF_001422525.1 Sphingomonas sp. Leaf30
TCTTGGAAAAGGCGGTGTCGGGGAAGGGGGTTTGGTGTTCCATCAGATCGTCCAGTCGGGTTGGAGCCGGGGAAGGGAGGGTCATGCGGGGAGCGCGCCGTTGACCGAGCGGTCGCTGGTGCGGCGTGCGTAGAGCGCCGCGTCGAGCAGCGCGCGCTCGTCCGATTTGTGCGTGGCGGAGAAGCGGACGGCGAGCGCGCAGACCGCGGTGCCTGCGACGACGTAGCCGAGCACGATGAGACATTGCTGCGGGGTGGCCGACGCCTTGTTGAGGAACCCCGCCGCGACCGCGCCGATGTTGCCG
>NZ_LMKZ01000021.1:14565-15094 GCF_001422525.1 Sphingomonas sp. Leaf30
TCCGACGCCTTCGCCGAGCATCAGCGCGAACAACAGCAACGCGCGGCCATCGAGGCCCTTCACGAGCGCGATCCGATCGCTGGCGATTCCCCCGAGCGCACGGGCGAACAGCGCGAGACCACCGAAGATCCCGGCGGCGAGGCCCGCATTGGTCAGTGAAAGGCCGAACCGGTCGACGTAATAACTTGCGGCAATATTATGAATGAAGATCTCGACCCCGAAGCACGCGCCATAGGTCGCAGCCAGCATCCAGGTGCGGTAATTGGCGGCGGCGCGGCGGAAGATCGCCATGCCCGTTGCCTTGCCGCCGTCGAGTTCGATGCCCGCCGCGCGGAGGTCGACGATGTCGCCCTGCGGCGTGTCCTGCGTGTAGCGCGCATAGACCAACGCCATCGCGAGCATCGCTAGCCCCGGCACGAACATCGCCGCACGCCAGCCGAACGCGTGCTCGACGCCGAGCCCGACGAGCGCCGCGACGACCAGCGGCATCAGGCTCTGCGCCGCGCCGCCGCCGGCATTGCCCCAGCCG
>NZ_LMKZ01000021.1:15173-15662 GCF_001422525.1 Sphingomonas sp. Leaf30
ATGATATTGCGTGATCACGAACGACGCGCCGATCGCGCCGATCGCGAGGCGGAAGAACAGGAACGTCTCGTAGGTCTGCGCGAACGCCAGCCCGAACACCGGGACCGTGCCGAGCAGCAGCAGCCACGTATAGGTGCGCCGGGGGCCGAACCGGTCGCAGAGCGGTCCGACCACCAGCCGCACCAGGATCGTCACCGCGACCGCGGCGATGTTGATGTTGGCGATCTGATCCTTGCTCAAGCCGAACTCGGCCTTGATCAGCGGCATCAACGGCGCGGCGGCGAACCACGCGAAGAAGCACACGAAGAACGCTAGCCACGTGACGTGGAACGCGCGCATCTGCGGCGTGGCGGCGCTGAACAGGTCGATCCTGGTAGCCTTGGGTGCAGCGGTGTCGATACCCGGTGATGCGAACAACATGGTCGGCCCTCCATCTGCGGCGGACAAAGAAAAAGCCGCCCCGACGGCGACCTTGCGGACGCATCGGAG
>NZ_LMKZ01000021.1:15732-17650 GCF_001422525.1 Sphingomonas sp. Leaf30
GTCGTTGGAACCGGTCTCGCGATGATTTCGTGTCCGGCTCCCTTGCCGGACGGTGCGAAGATGACCGAAGTGGCCGTATCGCGCAAGCGTCATTTCGCGGGTGCAGCAGATTTGGGTTTGGCTGGGCGATTGGCCGCTAAAACTCCCCTCCCTTCCAGGGAGGGGAGAAGAGAGTTCAGGGCAAGCCGGCCAGATACCCCTCGATATCATCCGGATCGAACGCCCGCCGATCGAAAAACGCATCGCGCCCGAGGATCAACCGCCCCTGCGTCGATCCCGCCCCAATGCTGTCAGCGCCGATAGCCCCTTCGAGCTTCGAACTGGCATTCGGCAAAGGCGCGCCCGACCCGGCCAGCGCAGCGCGATAAATGTCTGGCCTGAACACACCTTGCGCGACGTCCGCCTCCTCGGCCGAGAAGGGCGTACCGTCCCACCGCACCATCTGCGAGTACAGCCATGCCGCCTGACTGCGCCACGGGAAGTTCGCCGCCTCGCGGTACTGGAACATGAAATCGGGAACGTGGATCGGCACCGCGTCCTTCACCAGCCGCACCCGGTCGCCGATCGCCCGTGACACCGCATCGACCGGGGCATCAAGATACTCCGCGCGAGCAAGTATCGCCGCATTCTCCTCGAGCGTATCCGGATCGATGAACTGCGCAGCCGCAGCGTGCAGCGCCCGGATCAGCCGGTGGACGACGTCGCCACGCTCGGCCAGCGTCGCCGCGCGCATTGCCAGCACCTTCTCGACGCCACGCTGCCAGACCTGCGCCGTTACCAACGCGATCCGCCCGACGCCGCGATCGACCGCGACGCCATTCCAAGGCTCGCCGACGCAGATGCCGTCTACCTCGCCCGCCGCCAGCGCATCGGCGGCGAAGGTCGGGCTGGTCGTAACGATCTCGACGTCGGTATCCGGGCGGATGCCGACCGCCGCGAGCCAGTAGCGCAGCATGTAGTTATGGCTCGAATAGCGATGCACTACGCCGAACCGCAGCCGCCGCCCGGCCGCTGCGCGCTTGGCCGCGACCGCCTTAAGCCGCGCACCCAACACGATCGGATCACCCAGCGCATCCCCATCCATCACCTGCGCAGCGAGCGGCAACGACAGCGTGATCGCGTTGCCGTTGAGCCCCAGCACGAACGGTACCGCCATCGTCACCGCCGGCCGCCCACGCCCGAGCGCGGTCGCGATCGCCAGCGGTGCGACCATGTGTGCGGCATCGGTATGGCCGTAGAGTAGCCGATCTCGCACCGTCGCCCAGGTCATGTCGCGGACGAGTTCGATCTCCAGCCCCTCGGCCTCCGCGAAGCCGCGTTCGCGCGCGAGGATCGGCAGCGCGGCATCGACCAGCGGCAGGAAACCGATGCGGACCCGGTCGAGCGCCATCACAAATCTCCCATGAGCGCGTCGCTGGTGATGATAGCGTCGGCGATCTCGGCGATCCTGCGGTTGGATCGCATCGCCTGCGCGCGAAGCAGGCCATACGCGGTCGGCTCGTCGATACCGCGGCGCTTCATCAAGATCGCCTTGGCACGGTCGACGGTGGTGCGATCGGCGAGCGCGCTGCGGGCTTCGTGCAGTTCGGCCTGCAACCGCGCGAACGCCTGGAACCGGCGGATCGCGAGGTCGATGACCGGCTTGATCCGCTGCTTGGCGAGCCCGTCGACAATGTAGGCGGACACGCCTGCATCGACCGCTGCGTTCGTGGACTCCGCATCGCTCTGGTCGACAAACATCGCGATCGGTCGGGCGAGGGCGCGCGATACGGCAAAGAACTCCTCGAGCACGTCGCGACTTGGATTTTCGAGGTTGATCAGCACTACTTCGGGCGCTGCCTTCTCCAAAGCCGCGACCATCCCGAGCATGCCGTCGATAACGACGATATCGTCGAGTCCGGCCTCACGCAGGCCTTCC
>NZ_LMKZ01000021.1:17728-53448 GCF_001422525.1 Sphingomonas sp. Leaf30
TCATCACGCAGTCTTATGCTGCACCGATCCTCATGGCGAGGGCACATCGAACGCATCGCCATGTCGTCGAGCATGTCCTGACGCAGCGGGGTAACGGACTGTTCGGTGGCTTAAGCGCGATGCCTCCCGATTGCGGCGGCGTAGCCGCCTTCCCACAATCCAATCTTTATGGAAAAGGCGGCGACGACTTAATGTCAGCTATCGCTGTTGCCTTAGCGGATGTGGACTGACCGCTTTTCTGTCGAAATCGTACTAAAATTGCTACCCGCACAGATACGAATGAGTGTCTGAAGTTGGGGAGCTGCGGACGTAGCGCGAATGTCCGGGTATGGGTCTGGCCGTACGCAGCAAGTGAAGGGTACGTTCGCCCACACCCGGACGTTCAGGCTGGCGATCCGGGCGCCAGATAACGGTCATTCGTTCAGCGCGATCTTTCCCGTTTCTCCGTCTCCGGTTGGCCATTTCGGGAAAGAGCAATTGGGAACGGATTTTGGGAAAGCGAAACCCGCAAGCGTCCGTCAGCGCGATCGAGACGGCGAGGTTCCCGCCAGACGTTCCTAATCGGGAACGGGTGAGGAGGACTGATTCAGCCTATTCCGTCGCGTTAAGGCACGCCGCATCGGAACGGCAGGCTGGATCAGTCTTTCGGGCTGCCGCCATTAGCTGCCCATTGTCGTTCATTGCGCGATACGCAGGATCAGCGTCCTGCCTCTTTGAGCATTCAAGCAACAAAGGCATCATGATGTCCGGATCGTGCCCATGATCTTTGAGAAGGGCTGCTCCTTCCTTCTCGCCGGTGGCAAATGTCCCGTTTGCTTCCATCCGCTTACCTTCAAACAAGGCTCGGGCCGTCGATTGAACTGCGAGAGATAGCTTTGGACTAGGGCCAGCTAGCGCCAATTGCCTGCCATAATTGAACGCCGCAATGCAGTGCGCGGGCTTGGAACTGTTGGGCGTTTCGGAAGATGCGGTGCCACACGCACCGACTGCGAATGCCAATGCAGCGGCGACGAGGGTGCGATAGCTTAGCATTTGATGTGACCTTGCCCGGCCATTGAACAGGTAGTGGACGATGATGTGCTACTAATCCGCTAATGCTGCCACTGGGTTCGTTGTGAGCCACCAACCTTGACGATCTTGAGGTTTCCCAATTCTCGATCCTTTTTGGGAAAGGCCGCAGCGTCAGTGGACGTCCGCTAATGCCATCTGCCTTCCCAATAGCGGACGGGCCGCTTTCCTTACCATCCCGGACATTCCTGATGCAAAAATCAAAAGTTTTGCATCACACGTAGCGGGGGCCGGCGTTCCCCAGGCCGGTCGCTAGCGTAGGTTGGTTGTCGATCCCGAAGGCGGCGGTCGCTGGACAGCGGCCCGCGTACAGCGTTCCTCCACGGCTTCGCTACCGAGAAAGCCAGCCCATCAAGCGGCGACAGATATTGCGATCAGAATGCCACCATCTAGCGGCAGCGTTCACAGGGGGAGCAGGATCAGCTTTTTCTGTCCGAGGTCGAGAATGATGTTGAACTTCGACAAGAACGCGGTGCCAAGCAGCCCCTGCGTTTCAACCGGCAGCGTCGCACCCGTTGTGACGGTAACATTATCCGCCCTGACCGCACCGAGCTGGAATGATGCATTGGACACCGCCTTCAAGGCCTGAACAACACCATCTCCCCCGCTAACCTGCTGCGTGGATGTCGCAGTCTGTGCCGGTATGACTTGGCTCCATGCCTGTCGGGATAGTTGAATGATTCCGTTTGACCCGAGATCGATCGCGAGCCGGACCGGCTTGCCGTTGATCGCAGCCTCGACATTGTTCCCCTCGATGATCGGGATGACGAAGGCCCGCGCCCCGTTTTTGGGCGTCATCTTGCCGGTGCGGACCAGATAAAGTGTCTTGTCGATGGGGCGAACCATCACGGCCAGATGACGCATGACATCAGCTCCGAGAACCGCGTCGATGGGGCGGCCAACGATCTTGGAGAAAGGTGCAAGGTCCAGCGCGACAAGCGTTCCCGCAATGCGAACTTGGTTCGGTACTACGAACGTGACGTCCTTGACCGGATAGCCCTGAAGGGTAGTGCTCCCTGTCTGCGCTGAATAGGAATCTTGGCCGGGCGAGCCGCCCGCTCGCCGGATGAATCCCGCATCCACGAAAGTATTGGCTGCGCCATTATCGAGCAGGACGGTCGCATCACGCCCATTGATCCAGGCCTTGAACAGAACAAGCCCTTGATGGACCTCGATCGACGACGGCGACCAGGACGCACCAGACGTAAATGTGAGAGCAAAACGTCTTTCCGGGGCTGCACTTCCGGCAGTTGTCGTAGAACCGCTTTGGGCACGAACCGGTGCAGAAAAGGCGAAGAACAATCCCGGTATGAGGAGAAGTGCCAAGCGTGAAAACCGCGGCACGCTACGAGGACGGGTCATCAACATCGCTCTTCCTTGTCCCCATCGCGCAGCAGGATGACAAAGTTGGTATCTGACCTGACACCCGGTTGCCACCATCGCGCCGCTCAACGAAAGCTAAAATCACAGGATATACAGCGCGCCGGAAATGGCCAAACTGCGAGGGTCGCGATGCACGTCTCAAATCTTTGTATCATGTCATGGCGCACGCAGCGTCGGTTATCGTGAGCGCTATCAGCTCGCGCGCATTCCCGGCGGGACGAGGGCGGAACACTTATCCGCAAATTCTTGGCGAAATAGGGCAGGCGCTACTGGGAAACTGCGCGACTTGCCATTGTACGTCGCAACTAGCGGAGCGCCGTTCTTCAGTGCCAACAGTACGGGATCGCTGATCGCAAACTGGAATTCGAAGGCCGTTTGATCTCCGATCATTCTTAGATCGGGATTTGCAGAACGCGTAGTGGTACCAAACTTCAAGGACATCGCAGGCTGCGGCCATTTTTGCGCGGCTGTGAATCCTCTAACCTGAACGGTGGTTTGCGTACCGCTGCACGTCATCACGAAGCTTGGCTTGCCTTCCTCGTAATAAGTGATCGCAGGGCGGCTCGGGGTCATTCCCGCAATATCCCACTTCGCAGAGCCTTCGAGAGGCATGATCGGAAGCAGGAGAGCAGTGAGGACGGCAATCATGGATAAGGCCCTTTGCAGTGACGCAGCAAGCATGGAGACTATCATCGAATGCCACTTAGCCAACAGTGATCGCCATCGATGCCCTGATGCAGAAATCACCGATTTCGCATTAGCCTAAGCACGGCAGGAAACCGGGGGCTGCGGCGATGCAAAAGACTGATGCATCTAAGATACCCGTTCAGTGGTCGGTTTCCTGCGGCCTGGCGCCCAAAGCGGAAGGTCCGCTTTCCTTCCCTTCGCGAGCGGAAAGCCGGGCTTCAACATCGGTCATTCGCAAAGATGAACCAGCGTCCAAAGTCGGGAAGCGAGGGAAGGGGCGTCAACGTCCGATTCTGGGAAGCGGGGGAGAGGGCGGGAATGGCCGACTATGGGTCTTGGCGATCGCGGCGGCTTCCGACCACTTCAAGCCATCGCTGCGTTAGCCGGCGAACGGCTGCTCCTGACAGATTCTTCCGTTCGCGTGGCACAAACCGGACAGGCAGAACGGGTCCGAACTGGCCGCTTGCGACGTTCTCGACCGTCCCTGAATGCGGTCCTCCGTACAAATCGGTTAGAGGCACCGATGGGTAAGCTGAAACGAACAGGGCCCAATTGACCGTGATGCGCTGGTAGTCCGGTTGGTTCTACCGCAGGAGAACCAACCGGGGTGGCGTTGGCCACGCGGGCATCCATGCCGCCGAGCAGTGATGCCAAGCCGTCGCCCGCTAGAACCGAAAGCCCAGCGTTACCATAACGTTGCGCGGGGCGGCCATGAAGCAGTCGCCACGCGCGAGGCAGGAGGCGAAACCACGGTTGTCCAGCAGGTTGGTCGCGTTGATCGCCAGGCGCCATTTGTCCCAGCTGATCTCCGCGAGCGCGTCGACCGTCGTGCGCGACGGGGTGACGACCGTGTACAACGTGCCGGGAGCGATTGCGGCGTTCAGACCGTAGGGATCGAGCGTCCCGGTCGACTTGCTCTCCCCGCTATACACCACGCCTGCGCCGAGCCTCAGCTGCGGTTCGCTGGTGTCGCCGAAGGTCTTTGTCGACCAAATCGACGCGGTGTGCCGCGGCATATAGTCGAGACTGGTGTTTACCTCGGAATCGAGCTGGCTGTAGCCATAGTTCAGCAGCAGCTCGAAATTGCCCGGCAGGACGCGGCTCGCCTCAAACTCGACGCCTTTGGTGGACAATTCGCCGGACTGGGTCGTTACGTTGTTCGCCAGATAGAGGACGCGGTTGCGCTCCTTAATCTTGAAACCGGTCACGGTGACCAGCGTCCGGAGATCGGGCTGCCACTTCAGCCCGGCCTCATATTGCGTGCCCATCTGCGGCTTGAAGGGGGCGGTCGGGACGCCACCGGGCCCGGTCAGCCGGCCGGCGATCGGCAGGAAGCTTTCGGTGTAGCTGAAGAAGGGCGAGAAGCCGGCGCCGACCTCGCCGATGATGCCGGCGCGGAAGGTGGTGGCATTGTCCTCCTGGCCCGAGGAGTTGGTCACATGGTCGCGGCGGGCGCCGACGATCACCGAGACGCGGTCGAAGAAGCGGATCTGGTCCTGGAGATAGACGCCGAGCTGCTTCTGCGAATCATAGGCGAACGGGCCGCCGGGGTCGTAGGTCTGCAGCGCATCATAATCGATGTCGTAGAGATCGACCGTCTCCAGCGCCGTGGTCGCGAACCGCTTGCCGACCTTGTTCCAGCTATAGTCGAGACCAGCCAGCAGCGTGTGCTCGATCTCCGCGCCGGTGTTGAATTTGAACTGGACGTTGTTGTCGGTCGAGAAGACGTTCATTCGCGCATCGCTGGCTTCGGCGTACAGCCCGATGGTGCGGCCATCGGTGCCGTAGACTGCGAACGGATTGGTCGGGTTGGTATAGCTGTCAGCGTAATGGGTGAAATATTCGAGGTCGCTGTCGATGTATCGTGCCTTCAGGCTGATACGAAGAGTGTCCGAGAAGCGGTGGATCAGCGTTCCGCCACCCTGGAGCGAGCGGCCGGCATAGCGGTCCCAGCCGGCCTTGCCGACGAAGGTGTAGGGATCGAGCCGCCCGCCCGGATTGTCGGGATTGGGCGCGAAGGTGCCGACGATCGGCAGGAACTGCGAGGTCGAGCCGGTGTCGTCCTTCTGGTACAGGCCGGTCAGGATCAGGTCGGTATCCGGCGTCGGCTGCCAGCGGATCGACGGCGCGAACATCACGCGGTCGTCGGGAACATGATCGATGAAGGTGTCGGAATCGCGCACGCGGCCGACCGCACGGATCGCCAGCGTGTCGCTGAGCGCCAGGTTGACATCCCCTAGCGCCTCCTTGCGGTCATAGCTGCCATAGACGAGGTTCAGCTCGCCGCCGGTGCGGAACTCGGGCGTCTTGGAGACGAGGTTGACGAGACCGCCGATCGAGCCCTGGCCGAACAGCACCGATGCCGGGCCGCGTACGATCTCGACCCGCGAGAAATTATACGGGTCCGAGGGGATGCTGGCATAATAGGAGAAGATGTCGCGCATGCCGTCGCGGAACTGCAGCGCGCTGATGCCGCGCACGTTGAAGCCGTCGACTCGCGTATCGCGGCCATAGGGATTGGCGAGGACGCCGGCGGCGTACTTTACCGTGTCGCTGATGTTGATCGCGCCCTGCGACAGATACTGGTCCGCCGTGATGACGGTTAGCGGCTGCGGCAGCTCGATCAGCGGGGTTTCGGTCTTCGTGCCGGCGATGGTGCCGGTCACCACGATTTCGTTATCCGGCGCTACCGGCTCCGCATCCTGCGCCCAGGCCGCAGAACTGGCCAGCACGCTCGCCATACCGGCCGCAACGATCAACTTCCCCATATTCCGCCCCTTCGTCTCGTTCCAGTTCGATTGTGGGCGCTCCTATATCGTTGCGACAGATTATCAATAGCATTAAGCTTGCCAGTATAATTCGCTGCATTTATGCGGTCCTTCGTGGCGACCGCGGCGGTCTACTGGACCATGACGGCGTTCCTTATCGCCGCGGGCGCCGCGATCCTTGCGGGCGCCGTGGCGCGCAGCAACGCCGTGTTGACCACCATGCTCAAGGTCGCGACGGGCGGCGTCATGCTCACGCTGCCGCTGCTGCGTTTGTTCGCCGCCGGCGGCCCTGGCTGGGCTGAGGCGATCGCGCCGGCCAGCCGGTGATTGCGGCGCTCGACCTCGCGTTCGTGATCGGTGGCGCATGGCTGGTCCGCGACTGCCGGACGATGTGGCCGCGTGCGTCGCGGGGATACGGGCTGATCCTGGACCCGGTCGAGGCATGACGATCGCTGTCGCGCTGGGCGCATTGCTGCTCTCGGCGTTTCCGGTGATCCTATTGTGCATCGGCGATCCGAAGCGGCGGCGCGCCACCGGCGACCGTGACCGGGCCGCGAGCCAGCCACGCGCGATGTTGGTCGCCGCAGCGTGCGTTCCCGGCTTCGCCTGCGCGTTGCTCGGCGACAGCGCTGCCTTCATGGTGTGGCTGGGTGGGATCGGGCTTATGGGTTGGGCCGCAGCAGCCAGTGCTGCTGCGCGAACTCAGGACCGAACAGATTAGCTGCGGCTGAGCCAGCTTGCTGCGGACTTGAGCGGCCATTCCGTTCTCAGTCCAGAATCAGGCATTCGCAGTCAGCACCATTCGCAATCAGTAATGTCCAATCCCATCGCGAGCTGCGGTTCCGCCGGGACGCGTGAGCAACCGCTTTGCTCCACTTCCTCCTGTAAAGCGCCGCTTGTCGACGCGTATAGCCGATATGAACAGATGTCCGGAACTGGGAGGCGCGAAATCTCGGCTGAGCGTCCGGAACTGGGTCCAGTTCGCTGAAGCGGTGATTCAGCGGGCGACGAGGAGGGGAGCACCGCCGCTAAGCGAGACATGAGCGTCGATGTCAGTGCGCACGAGCGCCAGCCCGGGTACGGCAAAGCTGATATCCACTCCGTCGATCTGCTCGAACGGTGGCATGATTTTGAAAGTGATCGGGCGGCCGGCGGTGATCGCGTAGAGCCCGTCTCCACCCGCTACCCACAAGCGATCGGCAGCGGCCGTCAGTGCGTAGAAGGGCACTGTCTCAAAAGGCAATTTCGGTGGATCGGCAGGCCAGCTCTTCTGCATTGTGTACGGTTTGTAGTAGAGGCGTCGGACCTTGTCGCCGCACGCCTCGACCACCTGTCCGCTGGGAAAGAAGTGAACTAGGCCGACGGTGGCAACGACGCAGCCCGGGTGGCCAGGTTCGGGTCCCACGCCGTTGATCGGGCCGCCAAGTCCGGGGACTTCACTGACCGCGCCCGTATTTGTATCGATGCGCTCGAGGCCGCCACCCCACTCTCCCTTCGCGAGCCCCAGCAACAGGGTCGTGCCGGTATCGAAGGGCGCCGTTCGTACGATGGGACCGGTGAGCGGGGCCGAGAGGGGGACGGTGCGTTGCCGCCCGCCCGCGCTGACCACGAGGCGGTTCCGGCTCACCGCAATCACCCGTTGGTCGGTGCAGCTCAGAGCCTGAACCGCTTCCCCGTTCAGGTCCAGGCGTTGCATCGCGTGCCAGGAACGATCCTCGAGGCGGGACATCTGGCCATCCACGCCGAGGATGACCAGTGCGGCGCTCGCGACGCAGATGTCGGCCGGCAGCCCGGGCGTCGCCTCAGTGCGGCGGTTGATCTCTCCCGGTGCGACGCTCGACAGTGTGCCGCGCTCGGTAAGCAGCCACAGGCGATCAGAGGCCCAGACCGCTCGCTTGATGAAGCGGTCCTGTCCGCGCAGCATATCCTCCGGAGTTGGGGCCGCAGGGTTCGTCGCTGCGCGCACGGCCGCTTGATGCTCGCGCACGAGAGCGGCGGACACAGGGGCGGCCGGAACGCGGAAGCGCGTCGATGGGATGGCGGCGGTGCTGATCGAGACCAGTTGCGAGCCAAGGAGGTCGATCGGAGCACCCTGTGCGATCACCTCGCGAAAGCTGACGCGCTCCGGACTGTCGGCACCCGGGAAGCTGCTCTCCTGCATTGCCGCGAGGCGCCGGTGACCGGCCGCGAGCATTGCCAGCGAAGGATCGCGGCTGATGACCAGCGGCATGGCACCGGGATTGTGGCTAACGCCGCTGATGAAGTAGCGGGTGCCCTTCCGGCCGTTGATCGACACTGTGTCGACCGGCAGCCAGGGTTGCATGATCTCCGACACGGGACGTATGCCCGCGCGAGCCGCAGCGGTGTCCGCCGTCCGGATCACCGTCGGGCCGCCCGGCCCGGGTCTGACCTCGTATCCTTCGCCGTTTTTCCAAAGATAGTAGCCGCGATCGTCGTTCCCGGCTCGAACGTCGCCGTTTGACGCGACCTCTATGGTGAGCACGCCTGCTGTGCTTACCGCACCAGGCCGCTGGTAAGTCGCCGTCATATCCGCGCCCGCTCGGGTGGGCGCGAGCGCGAGCAGCGCGACGCCTAATAGCGATGAATATCGTACCATTGAATGGCAGCCTTTCTCTGGACGGGTTTAATACACCTTTGACTCACCAAACGAGAGGGCAACAACGTTCCGTGCTCGGGCTGAACGAACGTCCGAAGGTGGGGAGGGCGCTGGCGGCCGCGAGTGTCTGGAAGTGGGTCCTGAACCGACGAGAGCGAGACCTAGCCTGCGGTGCGACGCACCCACACTGCTAAGCAAGCGGTAAAGGCTACCGAGAGTATTGCAGATGCCAGGACGGCTTGGCTCAGGGTTTCAATCATCAACAGACTTACCCTCGTTCGGTGGTACTAACGCTCAACCGTTCCGCGAGGGTTCACTGCAAGGCCGCAGAGGATTACATCGAACTGATCGGCGACCTAATCAGCATGATCGGGGAGGCGCGGCTGACTGATCTCGCTGAGCATCTTGGCATTATCCAGGGGACCACGGCAAAGGTAGTTAAGCGGCTACAAGGCGAGGGGCTGGTCGAAAGCCTGCCCTATCGATCGATCCTTTTGACGGCACACGGCTAGAGGTAGCCGCAAACTCGCGGGTTCGTCATGACATAGTCTGCATGTGGTGCAGGGGCGGATACCCCGCTGCTAAAATTGTCACGCAGGCGAAGGACGCGCGTCCGAATGGTGTGCTGACGAAGCGTCATTTGATCCATAGCCGCTGGCCGCCGACGTGCTGCGTGGCAAGCATACAACTGCACTAGTCAACTAAGTACTTGATCTAACCAAACATTTAGTCATTAGGCGAACTACGGCGATGTGCGGGTGACACGCGTATGTGGAAGGGGTCCAGACGGCGGGCCTTCAGAGGCGGGCAGGAATTATCATGAGCCGGATCGTTCACGCACTTATGTCTGGCTGCGCGGTGGCCACGGTTGTGATGGCGGAGCCCGCGTTTGCCCAAGATGGCGAAGTGGCGGCGCTTCGCGCCTTGGTGGACAAGCAGGCCCGACAGATCGAGGCCCTATCTACCCGGTTGCGTGCGGTCGAAGCGCGTGATGACACTACTGGACGTGACGAGAGCGGGGCGCCGCGTGTTGCGGCGGTTGCGCGAGCACCGTTGCTCGCCCCGGCCTCTTCCGCTTCGGCATCGATGACCTCCGTATCACCGGTCACCTGGGATCACGGCGTGCCGTCGATCGAGAGGGCCGATGGGCGGTTCACCTTCCGTCCTCGTTTGCGCGTGCTAGCCGACGGCTCGACAAGCTCGGGCTCGCGCTTCCCGGATCGCAACATTTCCGGGACGGAGCTGCGTCTCGTCCGCCTTGGCGCTGACGGCGGCATCGGCGATTTCGCCTACCGTACGGAGATCGATTTCGCCGGCGATGAAGTCACGATCCGCGACGCCTGGTTCGGGTACGAGAAGGATATCGGCTTGGGTGGTCTGCGTCTGCTGGCGGGGAACAAGCTCAATGACCGGTCTCTCGACGGTGCGACGTCGCTGACCTCGATCCCCTTTGCCGAACGCAATACGGTCGCCAACCTGATTGCGCCACAAGGCGGCAGCTACGGCGTTGGCGTGTTCGCTTCGCTTGCCGGCGAGCGGGGTCACCTCAGCCTCAACGTCAAGGGCGAAGGCGAGGGGTCCAATGACGGCACGCGCAATGACAGCCTTGTCGTTATAGGCCGCGGCCATGTGGTGCCGCTGCGCGGCGAATTCGGCTTCCTGCACCTAGGCGGCTGGGGCTTTCACGAGCGCATCAACGACAATGTCGGTCTGCTTGCCGAAGGGGACGTCGAGGGCTCGAACTTCAACCAGAACATCGCCGTGCTGCCCGGCTTGATCCGCGATCCGCGCTCGATCGACGCCTTCGGAGTCGAGGCGGCCGGGGTAGTCGGCTCGGCTTGGTTTTCCGGGGAATATGGCGAGCGACACATCCGCACGTCGTCGACCGGCCGTTTCAAACAAGATGCCTGGTCGCTGAGTGGTGGTCTGTTCCTGACTGGCGAGGCGCCCCCTCTGTCCAGCAGCGAAGGCGTATGGCACCGGCCCGAGGTCCACTCGTCGGTGACCAACGGAGGGCTGGGCGCTTTCGAGTTGCTCCTGCGCTACGACCGCGAGGACCAGACCGACGCACCGTTCGGCGGGCGCGGAAGCTTTACGACGCTCGGAGCGAACTGGTACCTCAACAACTGGGCCGGATTCAAACTCAACCTTGTGCGGTACAATATCCTCAATCCGATCGGCGACTTCCCCGGCCGTGATCGCGGGGTCAGCGCCGTGATCAGGGGGGAGATCGTGTTTTGACGGCTAGGGTCGATGAAACGCCGTTAGTACCTACGCACGAAAACCGGCATTCCTCTCACTACCTTTCGGTTGGATTTCCCGAAGTGGATGGACAGTAGCGTCAAAATGTCTGTCATCGTTGTTGCCGCCCTCGAACGCGAACGGTCGGCCTTCCGTCGACATTCGCGAGCCGACGGCCGCGCTTTAAATCGGCCTAAACGCGCGGATGAATTAGCCTTCGCAGTTGAAAAGCGAGGGCAGGAGCGTGAGCGTCCGATTGTGGGTCACATTGTCGCGGCCCAAAACAGCCGGAGTGCAAATCCTCGAGAACGATCACGTATCATTTTAGTTCGACCATGCGGGAAAGGCTCATTGGTTATCGGACGGCTTTAATGGCCTTCGAAATTTCGGTTAGACGTGACGGAAGTATCCACGCCGAGCATCCATGCTACGGCTAGGGAGTGACATGACGCGTTTGAGTACCGAGCTTGTGACGTGGGTCGCGCGGGAGATCTTGCCGTATGAACCTGCGCTCCGTCGGTGGCTCCGTGCCGGGTTCCCGGGCATCGATGTCGATGACGTCGTCCAGGAATCCTATTGCAGGCTGGCGGCGCTCCCCGATTTCAGGCGGGTCGAAGATCCGCGACGCTATCTGTTCCAGACGGCGCGCAACGTCGTTCTTGTCGAATTGCGGCGGGCGCGGGTCGTGCGGATCGATGCCGTCGGGAGCAGCGCCGATCTCGAGGCGGCGCTGGCGGCCGATCATCTGTCGCCCGAACGGATCGTTGCCGGACGGGGACTGCTCTCACATGTGGAGCGTCTGCTCGCCGACCTTCCCGAACGTAGCCGGACGATCTTCCGCATGCGCAAGGTCGAAGGACTGTCGCAGAGGGATATCGCGTGCACGCTCGGGATCACCGAAACCATCGTCGAGAATGACTTGGCACGAGGATTGAAGACCATATTGAACGGACTTTCGGCGGAAGACCGTGCCGACCTACCTGCCCGCACCGTGAGGAGCCGTCATGCCCGACCAGCTTGACGCGATCGAAACGGCTGCGGCGCGGTGGGTTGCTCGGCTCGACCGGGCGCCGGACGATGCGGATCTGGCACGCGCGATCGAGGACTGGTGCGCGGAGCATCCGCATCACGCCGGCGCGTTGTTGCGCGTCCGTGCGGTGTGGAGCGGGATCGACGCGGATAGGGTGAACGACGGGTCGGTGTACGACGCGTTCGAGACGGACTCGTCATGGTCACGCCGTCGCGTGCTGGCGGCCGGCGGGGGGCTGGCGGTTGTGGCTGCCGCGGCCGGTGCGATCTGGCTGAGGACGCGGGGCGATACGGCGCTGGCCACCGCGGTCGGCGAGCGGCGTATCGCCAGGCTCGACGACGGCTCGACGATCGTCCTCAACACCGCGAGCCGGACGCATGTCCGGATGACGCTCGAGCAGCGCGCGGTTGCGCTCGACGACGGCGAAGCCTGGTTCGCGGTCGCGAAGGATCATGCACGACCGTTCATCGTCTCGGCGGGCGACGTCCGCGTGCGAGCGGTGGGTACGGCCTTTGCCGTGCGGCGCCATGTCGGGCGCGCCGAGGTGACGGTGACCGAGGGGCGCGTTCGGGTCTGGTCGGTGGCAGCGCCCGAACGGTTCGTCACGCTCGACGCGGGCAAGCATGCGGTCGTCGCGGACGCGTCCGGTACCGCCGAGACGATCGTGTCGACCGCGAGGCCTGCGGAAACGCTGGCGTGGCGGAAGGGCGAGATCGTGCTCGACGGCATGACGCTCGCCGATGCCGCGGCCGAGTTCAACCGGTACAACCGACGGCAATTGTCGGTCGAGGCGTCGCTCGCGGATCGCCGGATCGTCGGCTGGTTCCGGACCGACGACATGGAGGGGTTCGCGCGCTCGGCCGCGGCGATGACGGGGGCGCGGATCGAGCGCGATGACGGCGATCTGCGCATTATCGAATAATTCCGCGATGTTCTGACGGAAAACCGTCGGCGACGCATCTCTAGTCCTAGGCGCGCTGAAGACGCGTTCGGGACATCGCAGGGGAGGAATAGCATGCGTTCACAAGTATATGCGGGGCTGGCGCTGGCCAGCGCTGTGGTCGCCGTGGCGCCAGCAATCGCGTTTGGGCAGACCCGCAGCTTCGACGTCGCAGCACAGCCTGCATCGACCGGTATCGTCGCCTTCGCACGCCAAGCCGGTATCCAGATCATCGCGCCCGAGGACGCCACGCGCGGTCGGCGGATCGTCGCGATCCGCGGCACGCTGGCGGTCACAGACGGGCTTCGCCGGATCGCGACCGCCGCCGGGATGCGGCTCGTGTCGTTCGACGGCCGCACCGCCGTGCTCGCGACCGGTATCGCCGCCGCGTCGCAAGTATCGCAGACCGACCCCGCGACCCCGGTTGGCGTCCAGCCCGAGACGCAGCAGGCGAACAACGAACTCGACGAGATCGTCGTCACCGGCACGCGGGCGCGTGGCCAGACCGTCCTGACCTCATCGTCCGCCGTCACCGTCGCGACCCGCGAGGACCTCGACCGCAAGGCGCCGCGCTCGACCGCGCAGGCGCTCGAGCTGATCCCCGGCGTGTTCGTCGAAGGATCGGGCGGCGAGGTCTCGAACAACTTCTCGGTCCGCGGCCTTGCCGGTGGCGGCCAGCAGTTCGTGCAGCTGCAGGAGGACGGGCTGCCCGTCTTCTACATCAATGCGCTCAGCGACACGATCCTGAAGCAGGAGGTCTCGATCGACCGGCTCGAGGCGGTCCGCTCGGGCTCGTCGGGCGTGCTGACCGTCAACGGCGCGGGCGCGACGGTGAACTTCATCACGCGCAAACCCGATTTCGACACGTCGGGCGGCACGTTCCAGCTGACCACGTCGAGCTTCGGCACCGCGCGCGTCGACGCGTTCATGACCAAGCCGATCGCGGAGAACACCGCGATCTCGGTCGGCGGGTTCTATCGCAAGGACGACGGCATCCGCGATCCCGGCTATGACGCGAACCACGGGTTCGTCTTCCGCGGGGCCGTCGCGCAGCGCTGGACCGGCGGCAAGCTGACGCTGTCCGCCAAGGTCGTCGACGACAGCAATATCTTCTATGTCGGCATCCCGCTGACCGGGGTCGGCGATCCGAAGTCGATCCCCGGGCTGTCCGCCAAGCACGGGCTGCTCCAGAGCCGCGACTTCGCGCTCGTCCGCACGCGCACCTCGCCGACCACCGGGCGGTCGTTCCAGCCGATCGACCTGGAGGACGGGGTCCACACCAAGGCGCAATCCTATGGCTATGACCTGACGCAGGACATCGGCACCGACTTCAATGTCTTCGCGCGCGGCCGCTACACGAATTTCGGGACCGACTTCAATTCGATCTTCTCCTACGACAATTCCGGACTGGGGCTCGCGTCGGACCGGCTCGCGAACAACCCGACCAGCGCGCAGACGCTCGCGCGGTTCGCACCGCAGGGCGCGAACAGGCTCGGCATCCGCTATGTCGATACGGGACAGGTCATCACCGGGACCGCGGCGCTCAACGCGATCAACGGCAACGGGCTGGTCGCCGAAAGCGTGATCGGGCGCAATCGCGCCTCGGTGAAGGAGTTCACCAGCGATACCGGCATCACCTGGCAGACGCCGACCAACGCGCTGACGCTGGGCGGGCTGTTCACGCGGTCGAGCCGCTACAACGATGCGATCGGTGCCTCGACCTTCCTGACCGACGTCCAGGATCGCGCGCGCCGGGTCGACGTGGTCGCGCTGAATGCGGCCAATAACGTCGTCGGATCGCTGACCGAGAACGGCTTCCTGACCTATGGCACGTTCGGCGAAGGCCCCAGCCGCGCCAAGTTCAGCTCGATCTCGGCCTATGCCACCGATCAGCTGACCCTTTGGGACAAGCTGCGGATTGACGGCGGCGCCCGGTTCGAGCATTTCGTCTTCAACCGGCTGGCGGGCGACGCGCTGAACCGTGCGCCGATCGCGGGCTCGGGGACGTTCGATGCGGCCGGCAACCTGCTGGTCGACAACGACAACATCATCGCCAACAACTATATCAGCAACAGCTTTGCCGGCACCTACACGGCGCAGCGGCGCGAGTTCAACAAGGTCGCGTGGACGCTGGGTGCGAACTATCTGATCACCCCGCGGCTTGCGGTCTATGGGCGCTATGCCACCGGGTTCCAGGCGCAGGAACAGAATACGCCGACCAACCTGCGCTTCGCGGAAGGCGGCGTGCGCTATTCGAGCGGCTTCCTGCAGGCGTCGGTGACCGGCTTCTACACCAAGTTCCTCGATTACCCGCAGTCGCGCGACATCACCTCGACCGTCGGCGGCGTGGCTATCACGCAGCAGCTGACCGCCAATTCGGGGATCAAGGTCTATGGCGGCGAATTCGACGTGACGCTGCGGCCGACCACGTGGTTCCGGCTGCAGGCAAGCGGCGTGATCCAGGATTCGAGCATCAGCATCGGCGAGCTGATCGCGCGGCGCAACGGCGTGGTTGTCGACCTCAACACGATCGACCCCGCGCTGCGGGCAACCGTGCAGGGCTTTGGCGGCAACCGTCCCGAGCGGACGCCGTCGCTCAACGTCAACGTCACCCCCGCGATCGTCCTGCCGAACAATCTCGGCGAGATCTATGGCAGCTGGAAGCGGATCGGGAAGATCTATGCCGATGTGTCCAATTCGCTCGAGCTGCCGGCGTATTCGGTGTTTTCGGCCGGCGTGCTGTTCCGGGTCGACAAGGCCGTGTCGCTGTCGGCGAGCGTCGAGAATATCGGCAACGTGATCGGCCTGACCGAGGGCAACCCGCGGGGCGGCTTCGTCGAGAACACCGGCCGGAACACCTATTTCGCGCGTCCGATCAATGGCCGCAACGCGGTGGCGAGCGTGCGTTTCGATTTCTGACTCCCCTGGGCGCGGTTGATCCCGACCGCGCCCCTTTTCCTCCGGAGACACCATGGTCCGCTTACCCTCCGCGCTGGCGCTCGTCGTCGCGCTTGCCGGCGGTGTCGCCGGATCCGCCCAGCGCATGCCAGTCGACAGCCGGGCCGCGCGCGACGCGGCGCCGCTCGCGTTCCGGATCGACGAAGGGCGCAACATCAATGCGTTCGTGCGTGAGGGCCAGACCGCCGCGCACCTGTTGTTGCGATCGGGCGATGTGCCGCGGATCCTTTCCGCGTTCCCGGCGGGCAACAGCGCGGTGGGGATGTGGTTCGACACAATCGATCGGCCGGCGACCTGGACGCTCGATACGCCGCCGACGCCGTCGTCGATGATTGATGCGAAGGGGCGGCCGTTGCATGCGGTGCAGGCGACCGCGAGCATCGATGCGCCAGTGCTGCGTTTCCGGCAGGCAGTGCTGTCGTCGATCCGCGTGCTGCGCGATTACGAGGCGCTCGGGACGGCGCCTGCCGAGGTCCTGACCCAGGGGCGGTATAATCCGGATCTTCGCGGCGGGCCCGGGATGATCTGGGCGCGCGACCGGCTTGACGGTGCGGCGGGCTATATCCTGTCGGTTCGCGGGCTCGACGGGACGATCGTCGACAAGGAGAGTATTCGCGCAGGGAAGGGCGGGCGTATCCGGATCGCGATCGTCGCAGGCAGTGGCGAGATGCCGCTCACCCCGCTCGGCGGCGATGCGCTGCTCACCGCGGCAGCGCGCACCGATCCGCGCGCGCGCAACGCCCTGTCGTATCTGTCATACAGGGAGAAGTTCCTGGCGGGGTCGTGGCGCTTCGATACGTATTTTGGCCGCGATACGTTGATGTCGCTGCGGCTGCTGATGCCGGTCTTGCAGCCCGCCGCGGTCGAGGACGGTATCGGCGCGGTGCTGGCGCGGCTCGCGGCCAATGGCGAGGTCGCGCACGAGGAGGATATCGGTGAGTTCGCGGTCCTGCGCAACGCGAAGGAAGGCCGCGGACGGATCGCGACGCCGGTCTATGATTATGCGATGGTCGACGACGACTTCATGCTGGCGCCGGTGGCGCGGGCGTGGCTGTTGGAGGCCCCCCGCGGTCGCGCACGCGCTGCTGCCTTTCTCGCGATGCCGGCGGGGAACGGGCTGCGGCAGGGCGACCTGATCGCGCGCAACTTCGCCTGGGTTGTCGATCGTACCGCCGCATTCGCCAAGCAGCCGGGATACAAGGCGCTGGTCGCGATCAAGGCCGGGCGCCTGACCGGGCAGTGGCGCGACAGCGAGGAAGGGCTGGGGCGTGGCCGCTACGCGTATGACGTGAATGCGGTGTGGGTGCCGGCTGCGCTCGCCGCGATCGAGCGGTTTGCCGCGAGTGGCCTGCTCGACCGCTACGGCACGTCCGAGGAGCGCGCGGCCCTGCGCAAGGCCGGGGCGCAGGCGCAGACATGGCAACGTGCGGCGCCGCCGCTGTTCGCGATGACCGTGCCGAATGCGCAGGCAAGCGCGGACATCGCGGCCTATGCGCGCAAGGTCGGCGTACCGTCGGCGCCCGCTCTTGGTGCGCTTGGTGCGGCACCGCTCGCGTTCAACGCGCTGTCGCTCGACGATGCGGGCAAGCCCGTCCCCGTCGTGCACTCGGACGACGGGTTCGCGCTGTTGTTCGGCACGCCTTCGGCTGGCGATCTGGATCGCTCGGTCGATGCGATGATGCGGCCGTTCCCCGCCGGCCTGATGACCGATATCGGCCTGCTCGTCGCCAACCCCGCCTTCACGCCTGCGGACGTGCAGGCGCGGTTCGGCGCGACCGCCTATCACGGGACGGTGGTCTGGTCGTGGCAGCAGGCAATCCTGGCGGCGGGGCTCGATCGGCAATTGGCGCGGGGCGATCTCCCGCCGGCGACGCGGCGCCGGCTGGTGTCGGCGCGCGCGCGATTGTGGCGCGCGATCGACGCGGCGGGCGAGGTGCGGACGTCCGAACTCTGGTCCTGGGCGTATGCAAACGGGCGCTACACCGTGGCCCCATTCGGTGCGTCGACCGCTGATGCCGACGAATCCAACGCGGCGCAATTGTGGAGCACCGTGTTCCTCGCGCTCCGTCCGCCGAAATGATGATCGACCGTCGCGCGGTGATGACGCGTGCCGGATTGCTTACCGCGGCGATTGCAGTGCCGGTTCCGGCTGGCGCGGCGGCGCGGCGGATCGACGGCCTTATCGCAGCGATGACGATCGAGGAGAAGGCGGGGCAACTCAGCTGCTTCAACGACGACGTCCGTCCGGTCGGCGCGGTGTTCAACCCGATCGTCAACGCCAGCAGCGCCGAGGCGATGCTAGCGCAGGTGCGGGCAGGGCGCGTCGGGATGCTGTTCAACGGCTATGGCGTCGCAGGCGCACGGCGGCTTCAGGCAGCGGCGTTGCAGAGCCGGCTGATGATCCCACTCGTGCTTGCGGCCGACGTGATCCACGGCTGCGGCACGATCTTTCCGATCCCGCTGGCCGAGGCGGCCGCGTTCGATCCCGACCTGTCCGAACGCGCGGCGCGAGCGGTGGCGCGAGAAGCGACGGCTGGTGGGCTTCACTGGACATTTGCCCCCGTGGTCGACGTTGCGCGCGACCAGCGTTGGGGACGCGTGGCGGAAGGCGCGGGCGAGGATGTGTATCTCAACCGCCTGCTCGCGGTCGCGCGGGTGCGCGGGTTCCAGGGCCCCGATCTGAAGCGTGCCGACGCGATGCTCGCGACGCCCAAACATTTCGTGGGCTATTCGGCCGTCCGCGGCGGGATGGAATATGCCGCGGTCGACATGAGCGAGGCGGAGTTGCGCGAGACCTATCTCCCGCCCTTTGCCGAGGCGTTCGCGGCGGGGGCTGGCGCGACAATGGCCTCGTTCACCGATTTTGGCGGCGTGCCGGTGACGGCGAACCGTCACCTGCTGACGGATGTCCTGCGCGGCGAGCTCGGCTTCAACGGCGTCTGCGTCTCGGACTATGACGCCGATCGCGAACTTACCATGCATGGGATCGCGGCGGACGAGGCCGACGCCGCGCGGCTGGCGATCCTCGCTGGGATCGACGTGTCCATGCAGAGCGGGCTCTACAATCGTCACCTGCCCGCCTTGGTCGCGAGTGGGGCGGTGCCGATCGCGGCGGTCGATCAGGCGGTGCGGCGGGTACTCGCGCTGAAGGATGCGCTGGGGCTGTTCGACGATCCGTACCGGTCGATGGACCCGCGGATCGAACGCCGCGAGACCAGGAGTCCCGCGATCCGGCGCCTGGCCCGTGAGGTGGCGACACGGTCGATCGTCCTGTTGAAGAACGTGCGCGACATCCTGCCCCTGCCGCGTTCGGGCAAGAGGATCGCATTGATCGGGCCGTTCGCGACCGATCGCGCCAACCTCTACGGACCCTGGTCGTTCGCGGGTGAAGAGAATGTGGGGATCGACCTCGCCGCTGGCATCCGTACCCGCCTCGGCGAGCCGGCGTCGCTAATCGTCGAGCCGGGCTCCGACATTCGCGCGTCGCTGCCGGACGGTGTGACGCGTGCCGTCGCTGCGGCGCGGGCGGCGGACGTGGTGCTGCTGGCGGTGGGGGAGGGCGGCGACATGTCCGGCGAGGGTAACAGCCGCGTCGCGATCGATGTCCCCGCCGCACAGCGCCAGCTAGCGGAGGCGGTCGCGGCGACCGGTACGCCGGTCGTCGTGCTGTTGCGTCACGGCCGCGCGCTGGTTCTGGAGGGTGCGATACGGGATGCAGCCGCCATAGTCGCGACGTGGTTTCTTGGCGAAGCGACCGGAGATGCTGTTGCCGACGTGATCTTCGGGATCGAAGGCCCGTCAGGACATCTACCGGTCAGCTTTCCGCTGGCGAGTGGCCAACAGCCCTGGTCCTACGATCATCGCTCGACCGGCCGCCCCGCGAGCGACGCGAACCCGCTCGAGGATGGCCGTGCACGGTGGCGCGACGCCCCGGATCGCGCGCTCTATTCGCTCGGGCACGGCCTGACCTATGGACGCTTGGCGCTCGAAGATGTCGTGGTCGCGCCGACGATGGCGTGGAACGACGAACTGTCCATCGGTGGGTCTGTCCATAACAGCGGCACCCGCGATGCCGTTGCTCTCGTCCAGCTCTACATCCACGACCGCGTCGCCAGTCGCACGCGACCGGTGCGGCAACTTAAGAGGTTCGTGCACGTCACCGTGCGGGCTGGCGATCGTCAGCGGTTCACGATGTCGCTCACGCGCGCCGATCTCGCGTTCGTCACGCAGGACGGCACGACGCAGGCAGAACCGGGGGATTTCGATCTTCAGATCGCACTGAACGGACCCGGTAGCGGCGTTTGTTTCCCTCTGTATTTATCTGGCGGAACGCTCTGAACAAACTGGTTTCATCAATTCACCCCGCAATCACAAAACGGATCGCGTGAAGCAGGCGCCGCTGCCGCGATCGTGAATGGCGGGTTGTGAGACGGTTCAGCGCGACGATGCGAAAACCGCGCATAGGATGACTTTGCCCGCTGTCGTGTCTGTCGCTACGCAGGCGACGTAGATAAGAGGACATGCCGTGGCAAGGGTCGAAATCAGCGGACTTTCCAAGAGCTTCGGCGGCACGACAGTGCTCCAGCCGACCGACCTGACGATCGAGGAAGGCGAGTTCGTCGTCCTCGTCGGGCCGTCGGGTTGCGGCAAGTCGACACTGCTGCGGATGATCGCCGGGCTTGAGGTGCCAAGCACCGGAAGGGTGGCGATCGGCGTACGCGACGTGACCGATGCGGCGCCGTCGGATCGCGGGCTGGCGATGGTATTCCAGTCCTATGCGCTCTACCCGCATCTGACGGTCGCGGAGAACATCGCGTTTCCGTTGAAGGTCGCAAAAGTCGCCAAGTGCGAGATTACCGAGCGGGTCGCGGAAGTCGCGGCGATGCTCGATCTGTCGGATCTGCTCGACCGGCGGCCGCGGGCCTTGTCGGGTGGGCAGCGTCAGCGGGTATCGATCGCGCGCGCAGTCGTGCGTCGACCGAAGGTATTGTTGCTCGACGAGCCGTTGTCGAACCTCGATGCCAACCTACGCGCGCGGATGCGGCACGAATTTGCGCGGCTGCATCAACAGCTTGGCGCGACGATGATCTACGTGACGCACGACCAGCTCGAGGCGATGACGCTCGCCAACCGGATCGTGGTCATGAGCGAGGGGCGTGTCGAGCAGGTCGGGCCGCCGATCGAGGTGTACCGGCGGCCGGCGAGTCTCGCCGTTGCAGCGGCAATCGGCTCGCCGGGGATGAACCTGCTCGCGGCAAGGATCGTGTCGGTCGACGATGACGGTACGACATTAGGCCTAGCGGGAGGGGAAACCGTGAAGACCGGCGCGATCGTCCCGGAAACTGCGGTCGGTGCGACGGTCACGCTCGGCGTCCGCCCCGAACATTTGCACGTCGATGACGCGGGGCCGTTCGTCGGTGCGGTCGAACTGTTCGAGCGGCTCGGGCCGTTGTCGTTCGCGCATCTGGGCGCACGAGGCGCGGCGGATACGATCGTCGCGCAATTGCCGGGAGATCGGTCGATCACGCTCGGCGAAGTCCTGCGGGTCGGCGTTGCGCCCGGCGACGCGCATGTGTTCGGCGCTGATGGTCGCGCTTATCCCTTCACGCTGCCGCCGAGCAGTCCGGTCAGGTAATAGCGCTGCATCGCGAGGAACAGCAGTAGCACCGGCATCGTCGTGACCACGGCCGCTGCCATCATCAGCTCGCCGTCTGCGGAATGCTCGCGCGCGATTGCCGCGACCGCGACCGGCAGCGTGTAGAGACGCTGGTCGGCCAGCACGATCAGCGGCCACAGGAAGTCGTTCCACGAGCCGAGGAACATGAACAGCGCCAGCGTGACGACGATCGGGGTGAGGAGGGGCAGGACGATCGTCACGAAAATCCGCGTCTCGCTCGCTCCGTCGATCCGGGCCGCGTCGATCATCTCGTCGGGGATCGCCAGCGTCGCCTGCCGCACGAACAGGATCGCGAAGATGCCGGCGAGCGAGGGCAGGATGACGCCCGCATAGCTGTTGACGAGCCCAAGCTGCTTGAAGATCAGGAACAGCGGCAGCATCGCGACTTGGCCAGGGACGACGAGCGAGGCGATCAGGACCTTCAGCAGCCGCTCGCGTCCGCGGAAGCGCAGCTTGGCGAACGCGTAGCCGGCCGGCACCGTGAGCAGGAGGCCGAGCAGCGTCGAAATCGCTGCGATGGCGATGCTGTTGAACAGTGCGGGGACGATCCGGTAGTCGAACCACGCACCGTCGATCAGCCGCCGAACGAGCAGCTCGTGGTAATTCTCCAGCGACCAATGCGATGGCCAGAGCGGCGTCGGGAGATTACTCGATTCCCCGCGCGGCATGAACGATACGATCACCATGTAGAGCAATGGCGCGATCGTCAGCGCGGTCAGGGTAACAACTGCCGCATTGGCGACGATCGCGCGAAGTTTCAAAGCCATTCGTAGCGCCTCCCAATCCGCGTCTGGCCCATCGTCAGCGCCAGGATCACCAGGAACAGCACGAAAGCGACCGCGCTGGCCTGGCCGAGGTTCCACCATTTGAAGCCCTCGTCGAACATGAAATACAGGATCGTCGTGGTGCTCTGGGCAGGGCCGCCGAGTGTCATGACATAGGGCTCGGCGAAGATCTGGAGGAAGCCCGCGACGCTCATCACCGCGGCGAGCAGCAACGTCGGGCCGATCGCGGGGAGGGTGACGTGGCGAAAGCGGCTCCAGCGCCCGGCGCCGTCGAGCCGCGCAGCCTCCATCAGGTCCTGCGGCACCGCGGACAGCGCAGCGGTGAACACGATCATGTTGTAGCCGAAGATCTTCCAGGTGACGAAGATCAGGATCGCCGGGATCGAGGTGTGGGGGTTGCCCAGCCAGTCGACCGGCGCTGCACCGACTGTCGCTAACGCGCGGTTGATCAGCCCTGAGCGTTCGTTGAACAGGAACCGCCAAACCACCGCGGTCGCGACGACACTGGTGACGTAGGGCGCGAACAGCAGCACGCGCCACAGCGGCTTCCACCGCACTGTCGCGTCGTTGAGCAGCAGCGCGACGGTGAGCGACGCACCGATCGCCATCGGCACGCCAAGCACCGCGAACAGGGCGGTGTTGCCGATCGCGCGCCAGAACAGCGGCGTCGAGAACAGGTCGACGAAATTGCCAAGCCCGACGAAGCGCAGGTTCGCCCAGTCCGCGAGCGCATAGATCGAATAGTCCGTGACCGACAACGCCATCGCCAAGGCGGTCGGGATGACGAAGACCAGCACAATGATCGCGAGCACCGGCGCCGAGAACAGCCAGGCGGCGCGTTCCTGGCGGGTCATGCGAGCGTCCCCGCCCCGACTAGCGCGCGGCGTTTCGCGAGCAACTGGTCGACGCGCGTGTCGAGTCCGGCGAGCGCCTGCGGGATCGTCTGAACGCCCCGCACGACGCGCTCGGCGGCGAACTGAATCTCCAGCTTGATCCGCTCCCACTCGATCACTTTCGGCGCGGCGGCGGGGAAGCGCATCTGCTCCTTGAACGGCGCAAGTATGGGCGCGCGAAGTTGCGGTGACGACCAGGCGCTCAGGCGGGCCGGGAGATTGCCGATCAGGCGCTGGTAGCGGAGTTCACTCGCTGCCGAACTGAGGTGGCGAACCAGCGCCCAGGCATCGGCCGTGCGCGGCGTCGCGGCAGATACGCACAGGCTCGTGCTCAATCCCGACACGGCGCCTAGACCGTGCGGACCGGCGAGCCGGGCTGTCCCCCAGCGCTCGGCGGGTATCTCCGCGGCGCGACGGTGAAGGTCCAGCAGGGTCGTCGGCCCGGTCGGCCAGATCGCAAAATAGCCCTGCGCAAAGGCCGCGACCGGATCCTGGATTTCGGTCGATAGCGCTTTCGGTGCAAGCCCTTCGGCGAAGATCCGGTTGTAATAGGTGAATGCGGCCCGGACCTCCGCGGTCTGGAAATTGCCGCGCGTATCCCGGTCGCGCAGCATCGCCGCGCCGGTCTGGCCGAGCATGGTGATGAGCGTGTCGGGCCAGTTGAGCAGCAGCATGAACACGAAGTCATCGGGTCGCTGCCGCTTGATCGCGTGACCCATATGAAGCCAGCCATCCCAGTCCTGGGCAGGCTCCGCATACCCCGCCGTGGCGAGAATGTCGCGGCGGTAGAACTGGACCTGGGGCGCGACCGACCAGGGTACCGCAAAGTCCCGACCGCCGAACCTGGTCGCGTCGAGCACGCCGGGGAACATGTCTGCGACCAGCGTCGCGGACGGGACGGGGGCGATCGCCCCGATCGTCGCGAACTCCTGGATCCAGCCATTGTACAGCATCAGCACGTCGGGCGTCGCGCCGCCTGCCTCCGCAGTCAGCAGCTTCTCGTGGCTCGCGGTCGCCGGCAGCGATTGCACATCGACCGCGATGCCCGTCGCGGCGGTGAAAGCGGGCATCAGCATCGGCGAATAATCGCCCTCATAACTCATCGCCCAGAACTTTAACGGCTCGGGACTGCGCGTGCCGGCACAGGCCGCCAGCCCGAGCGTCGGCAGAAGCCCCAATGCGGCCCTCCGCGTCCAGTCCTGAGCCTGCTCCCGCATCGCAGGATGGTGGCGCATTATGGTGTGCCGCGCCACCCCCTGCACATGGCGTGGATCGGCAAATTATTGGGCTAGCGTAAGGCCTTGGCGGGGTTTGCGCCGGGGATATGCTTGCTCCGTAGCCAGGGATGCGCGTAAGCCGGACGCAACGAATGCCGGCGGGGGGCCAATGCCGGCGGACAGGGAGAGAAACCATGCGTATCCTTCGCCGCCGTCATCTGCTGTCGGGCGTCGCGCTGTTTGTCGCGACGTCGGTACATGCGCAGACCGCGCCGCCGACCACCGATACGCCCGCGCCCACCGCTGCCGAGTCGGCCCCGGATCCCGCCAGCGAGATCGTCGTCACCGGTTCGCGCATTGCGCGCCCGGATTACGAAGCACCCAACCCGATCGTTTCGTTCAGCGCCGCCGACCTCCAGAAGTCAGGCAACACCAACGTCACGACCTTCCTGCAGCGCGTGCCGGCGCTCACCAACTCGCGCGACAGCACGCGGACCGCAGGCAATGCCCAGGCCGACGGCACCTTCGGGCAGGTCGGCCTCAACCTGCTCGACCTGCGCGGTCTCGGCCCCAACCGTACGCTGGTGCTTGTCAACGGCCGCCGCCATGTCGCCGGCCAGCCCGACACCGCTGCTGTGGACATCAATGCGATCCCCACCGACCTGATCGAGCGCGTCGATGTGCTCACAGGCGCGGCGTCGGCTGTGTACGGCGCGGACGGCGTCTCGGGCGTCGTCAACTTCGTGCTGAAGCGCGATTTTAATGGCGTGGCGGCCCGCAGCCAGTTTGGCATCTCTGAGCGGGGCGACGCCGCCAACCGGTTCGCCTCGCTGATCGCGGGCCGCAACTTCGCCGACGGCCGCGGCAATCTAACGCTCGCCTACGAGTATAACGCCGACCAGCCGCTCGCGAACGACGATCGCCGGTATCTCGCACAGGGCGACCGCCAGTATTTCGTCAACCTCGACAACTACGACCCGACGCGCGCTGGCAGCTACAAGGTCGGACCGGTCGGCGACCTGCGCTATCCGTACAGTTCGAACCAGGGCATCGTGTATATCGGCGACCAGGTTTTCCGGGGCGACGGCGCACTCTACACGCCCGGCCGGTTCCTGCAGAACGACGGGTACACGGTCGGCGGTGATGACACGCCGGTCGCGGGCTATATTGGCGATATCTTCCCGCGTACCCGCCGCCACGCGGTCAACGCGCTGACGCATTACGACGCGTCGGACGCGTTCAAGGTCAGCCTGGAGGGCAAGTTCGTCCAGTCGACCGTGACCAGCTTTGGTGGTTATGGCGGCAATTATCCCGCGACAGTCGCGCTCGACAATCCGTACATCCCGCCAAGCATCCTCGCAGCGGCGACCGCAGCCGGGCTCGGCTCGGTCGACGTCAACCGCAACAACTTCGACATCCCGCGGCGTGGCGAGGAAGACCGCCGGCGCACCTATCGCGGCGTCGTCGACGTCACCGGCCGGATCTCGGAGCATGCCAGCTACGACGTGTCCTATACCTATGGCCAGACCAACGTTCGCGCGACGAAGCTCAACGACCGCCTCAACGTTCGCTTCCTGAACGCGCTCGATGCGGTGCGCGGGCCGGGCGGAACGATCGTGTGCCGCTCCGCCGACGCCCGCGCGGCCGGCTGCATTCCCGTCAACACGTTCGGCGGCAACACTGTGGATCCGGCCTCGTTCGGGTATTTCCTGAGCAACCCGGCGAGTGATGCACGGCTCACGCAGCATGTCGCCAACGCCTCGCTGAACGGTGACTTCGGGCAGTTCTTTGCGCTGCCCGGCGGCCCGGTCGCGTTCGCGGTCGGTGGCGAATATCGTCGTGAATCGAGCAGCTTCCGTCCGGCGCAGGCGATCACCGACAATCTGTTCTACCAGTATGACGAATACATCCTGCCGACCCCGTCGAGCGGCCATTTCGATGTTTGGGAAGCGTTCGGCGAATTGAACGCGCCGATCCTGAAGGACGTACCGTTCGCCAACCTGCTCTCGGTCGGTGCCGCGGGACGTTATTCGGATTATTCGACGGTCGGCTCGACCCGTGCGTACCAGTTCAACGGCATCTACGCGCCGATCCGCGAGATCAGCTTCCGCGGCTCCTACGGCCGCTCGGTCCGCGCGCCCAACATCGGTGAGATATTCCGTCCGCAGACCGGCAGCAGCAACTTCTTCTCCGATCCCTGCTACATCGGCAACCGCACGCTCGGGACGCAGTTCCGCACCGCGAACTGCCAGGCGCTAATCACCGGCGCCGGGGGCAATCCCGCCACCTTCACCGCGCAGAACAACCCGAACGCGACGATCTTCATTCCTGGCACGCAGCAGGGCAATCCGGACCTGCGCGCCGAAGTCGCCCGCACCTGGACAGCGGGCGTTGTGGTGCGGCCGATCTCCGGGTTGTCGATCGGGCTCGACTGGTACGACATCCGTCTGCGCGACGCGATCAATACGCCCGATGCGAACACGATCGCGTCGCTGTGCGTCGATCAGCCGACGCTCGACAACGCCTATTGCAACGCGATCAGCCGCGAGCGCGGCACCGGGTTCATCAACGGCTATGTCGTCCAGCCGCAGAACGTCGCGGCGTTCCGCACTGCCGGTGCCGAACTCAACATTGCCTATCGCTTCCGGACGGCGCGAGCAGGCGCGTTCGATATCCGGCTGGTCGGCGGCTATCTCGACAAGCTCGAACAGGTCGCCACGCCGGGCGCCATCACCGAGGACAATGTCGATCAGCCGTTCCGTCCGAAATATACCCTCACCTTCTCGCCGAGCTGGACCGCGGGGGCGCTGACGCTGAGCTACAACGTGCGCTGGCAGGACGGCGTCCGCCGGTTCGCCAAGGTTGATACTGATGCGAACCCAAGCCTCGTCGATCCGCGCTATCTCCGGTACAAGGAGCTGTGGCAGCACGACGTGCAGACCGAGGTCGCGGTCGACGAGAGATTCTCGTTCTATGGCGGGGTCAACAACCTCGCCGACCGGAAGCCCGATATCGGTTTCGAGACCAACGTGCCGATCTCGCCAGTCGGCCGGTACTTCTATGCCGGCGCGAAGGTTTGGTATTGAGCCGCTCGGGCGTTGACGTTGGACGATGCCTCGACGACGGACGCCTGATCGCCAAAACGAAAAAAAAGACGCCGTGCTAACCAAAGACATGCTGAGCCTTATCACGATGGAGGAAGGGGCCTTCATCGATCCCAGTTGCACAGTCGTCGATCCCCACCGCCTGACACTGCGCAAAGGCGCGTTCGTCGGTCCCGAGGGACTGATCGACGCCGGCGGTGGCGTCGAGATTGGCGAAGCGGTGCGGATCAGCTACCGGTGCACGATCATCTCGCTGACCCACCACATTACACGCTCGGTCTGGCGACGGGGCGTGGACGGGGATCGACTTCGGCCTGTCCTGATCGAGCGCGGTTGCTGGGTAGGCGCCAACGTCACCATTTATCCGGGCGTCACCGTGCGAGAGGGGTGCGTCATTAATGCAGGATCGGTGATCGCGAAATCTACCGAAGCACATGGACTTTACTGCCCACCATATGCCGTGCGTATCAAAGACCTTGAGTTCGAGTGACGGCTGATCACGATCGCGTCGTCAAGACCAACTATCTACGTTCCACCCGCCCGAAGCTCTCGTACGAGGCTCCGAAAAAATGGCGTATCGCTAAATGAACGGACGGCCGGAGTTTGGGCGAGCCTATGGGGACCTGAATGGCCGTTTGTGGGTCCTTTCGGTAATCGGGAAACGTTCGACACCCCAACATCGGGATTTGAAGAAAGTAGCTCAAAACGGCTTGATGGGCTCGCACTAAAGGCATGCTAACATCAGCGGGCCGAAGACGACATCTAAACCTTTCCTGGTTCGATTGATGAAATAATCGTCATGGAGCAGCCTGCTGGCCTATCACGAGTTGGATCCATAGACGCGGTGGAGCAGCAGAGATGAGATGTAACCTGGCGCGCACCCTTGGCTGGATCATCGCGCTGCTGGGCGGTTTTTTCGTCATCGCCGGTGCTGTGCTGCTATCGCTCCACGGGTCGCCTTATTATCTGATCGTCGGGCTCGCGATGATCGTGAGCGGTGCGCTTGTAGGTCGGGACGATCGGCGTGGCAGCTGGCTATTCACAGCGATCTGGATCGCCACCCTGGTTTGGGCTGTCTGGGAAGTCGGCTTCGACGGTCTGCAACTCGTGCCGCGCGTCGTCGCGCCGACCGTCCTTTTGATCTTGATCGTCTTGGTAGGTTGGCGGAGCGGGACGGCGCTCGGTCGTTCTGGTTTATCACGCGCCGCGCCCGTCCTTGCAGCGAGCATTGCGGCTTTATGCTTAGGCCTGTTCGCGGTGCGTGGCCGCGACGGCGATGCACAGGGGCTGGTCGCACCCATGCCAGGCGGCCTCAAGCAAGTAGCGACAGGCGAGGCCGATAACGACTGGAACGAGTATGGCGGTACCGCATCAGGCCGGCGGTATTCCTCGCTGGCTGACATCACACCCGCCAATGTCGAACGGTTGGCGCTCGCCTGGACGCAGCGGACCGGCGATCTGCCGGTCGCGGCAGAGACCACCGAGCACAAGCGGGAATATCATTCCGAGGCCACGCCGATCCACGTCGGCGATAGCCTCTACACCTGCACGCCGCATTCGTTCGTGCAGGCGATCAACGCCACCACTGGCCGGACCAAGTGGAGCTGGCACGAGGCGGCTAATGTGCAGGGCAACAACTACCTCGTTTGCCGCGGGGTGGCGTATTTCGAGGCGCCGGCTGGAACGCCGTGTCCGCACCGCATCTTCGCGCCGACCTTCAACGCGCGACTTGTGGCGCTCGATGCGGACACCGGGCGGGTATGCCCGAGCTTCGGCCAGAACGGCAGCATCGACCTTCGGGATAACATGGGCGTGTCGAACGCATCCGACCAGATCGGGACGTCGCCGCCGATGGTGGTCAACGGGCGACTGATCATCGGTGAGCGGATCACCGACAACGTCAACCGCAACATCCCGAGCGGCGTGGTGCGCGCGTATGATCCGGTCTCGGGCAAGCCGGTCTGGGCGTGGGACGTCGGTCGTTCGCAGGATGCGATCGCGCCGTTGCCCACTGAGCAGGTCTATACGCGGGGCACGCCCAATGTCTGGGGCGCGATCACCGCCGATGCCGCGAACGGACTCGTCTATCTCGGCACGGGCAATGCCTCGCCCGATTACTGGATCGGATATCGCCGGCCGTTCGACGACCGGTTCGGCACGTCGATCGTCGCGCTCGACGTGGCGACGGGCAAGTTGCGCTGGAGCCGGCAGTTAGTGCATCACGACATGGGGACATGGACCTGCCGATCGGGCCGTCGCTGTTCGATTATCGCACGCCAAACGGGCGGGCGATCCCAGCGTTGCTGCAGACGACCAAGATGGGGCAGGTCTTTTTCCTCAACCGGCTGACGGGCGCGCCGATCGCCGCGGTTGCCGAGCGACGCGTACGGACCGACGGTGCGACGCCCGGCGTCACGGTATCGCCGACGCAGCCCTTCTCGGTAGGAATGCCATCGTTTACCCCGCCTGCGCCGAGCGAAAAGGCGACATGGGGCGCTACGCCAATTGACCAGTTGCTGTGCCGGATCGATATCCGCCGGTCGCAGGGGGCGGGGATCTATCAGCCGATCGGCACGACGCCGATCATAGGCCACCCGGCGTTCGACGGCGTGACCGACTGGGGCGGGGCGGCGGTAGATCCGGTGCGCGGCATCATGACGGTCAACACGATGGAGATGCCGTTCAAGCTGTGGCTGATGCGCCGCGATGATCCACGCGTCGGGCCGCTGATGGCGCAGAAGCAGGGCGGCGAGAACGCTCGGCAGGCGCAGTTGCAGACACAATACAACACGCCGTATGTCGCAGTGGTGCAGGCGTGGATCGGGATCTTCGGCGCACCGTGCAACGCGCCGCCCTGGGGGCATCTGACTGCGGTCGACCTGAAGACGAAAAAGGTCTTGTGGCGTGAAGTACTCGGTACGGCTCGCGATACCGGCTTGTTCGGATCGCATCTGGGTGTGCCGATCAAGACCGGCGTGCCGAACCTTGGCGGGTCGATTGTCACCGCCGGCGGGTTGGCGTTCATCGCAGCGACCACGGACCAGTATCTGCGGGCGTTTGACCTAGAAACCGGCAAGGTCGTCTGGAAGGCCAGGCTTCCGGCGGGCGCGCAGGCGACGCCGATGACGTATCGCGGTGCGGACGGGCGGCAATATGTCGTGATTACCGCGGGCGGGCATGGTGCGCTGGGGACGCGGTATGGCGATTATACGCTGGCCTATGCCTTGCCGCGCACCTGACCGGGGGCCGGATCGCGGAGCACATTCCGCAAGCTAATGACGGCACATCAGCCTCAAGCGCTCGTCGCGCCACGACCTGCAACTGATCCTCTTCTCCACGCTCAACATCGCGCTGTTGGTGTCGGGAGGGCTGGTGATCCTGTTCAACCTGCTTGGGTGGATGATGGGGAGAAGGGGCCTGAAGCGTAATCATTGCTATCTCCGCGGGTCCTCTCGGCCGCATGATCGAGGTGCGATCCGTACTGCTCGGATAGTAGATCGGTCAGCAGTGCAATTACACAAGCGTGTCGAACAGAATGCGTTTGAGGGAGGAGTATAGGATGCTGGAAATGCGAGGGAATAAAGCATATGCTAGGGTTAGAAGCACGTTGATCGCTTCGGCTAGGCAATTTTCATTCTCGATAACGCCCAAGCACCTCCTGCCTCTCGTGATGCTACTTGCGCCCGTTGCCGCTGATGCAACCCGGTTTCAGGTCAAGTTGCCGCGGGAGCATGCGGGTCCTGTGTCTGGTCGGCTGATCGTTTTTGCGCAGGCTCTCGATGGCAAAGCGCCACCGCCGAGCGTCGATGCGTCGCCATTCGATCCCGGTCCGGTCATCGTTGCGGCGCAGGAGGTCGCGTCGCTGACGCCTGGCGAGACCGTGGAACTCGACGCCGATCTCCTCGCATTCCCTCGCCGCTTCGAGACTGCACCGTCGGGTCGCTACGCAGTTCAGGTCGTGCTCGACCGCAACCACGATTATGCTCGAACGGGTCGCGGTGCTGGCGATCTGCTAAGCGCCGTCACGGTCCTCGATCTGCCAACGGGCGGCTCTCTGTCGCTCGACACGGAGTTGCCGATGATCGACGCCTGGACGTTGCCAGCCACTGCGCCGGCGCACGTCATCGTCGATACGCAGTCGACCCGGCCTTCGATCCGGTCCTTTGACCTGCACAGCGAACGGCTTTCCCGCTTCTGGGGGCGGCCTATTTCGATGCGGGGCTATGTCGTCCTGCCGCCAGACTATACGCCAGGCGGGCGACGCTATCCGGTGGTGTACTGGTTCCACGGCTTTGGCGGCCCGACCTACAACCTCACCCAGTCGGCGGTCCGCTTCCAGCAGCGCATGACGCGCGGCAAGATGCCGCCGATGATCTGGATGATCCCGGACATGACGACGCCGACCGGAACGTCGGAGTTCGTCGACAGCGTGAACAACGGCCCCTGGGACACCGCGTTCACGAACGAGCTGCTCCCGCATATCGATCGCACCTACCGGACGGACGCTCGTTCCGGTGCGCGCTTCCTCACGGGCCACTCGTCGGGCGGGTGGGCCAGCCTGCATCTTCAGCTGGCGCACCCGCGCCTATTCGGTGGGACATGGTCCACCTCGCCGGATCCCGTCGACTTTCACGCTTTCATCCAGGCCGATCTGTATGCGCCGGGGGCCAACGTGTATCGCAGTGGCGATGGGCAGCCGCTGCCACTCGTACGACAAGGAGCGAGCGTCTCCAGCTTCGAGACGGCGGCAAGGACCGAGGCCGTGCTGGGTGCGTATGGCGGCCAGCTCACGTCGTTTGACTGGACCTTCTCGCCCCGCGGCGAAGACGGGCGACCACAGCCCATGTTTGATCGCACGACCGGCGCGGTCGATCCTGCCGTGGTGGCCTATTGGCAGGCCCATTACGATCTAGCTGCTGGCCTCGCGCGCCTTACTCCGGCAGACCGGCGAGCGCTGCACGGCAAGCTTCATATTTGGGTGGGCGGTAGCGACAGCAATTATCTCGACGGCGCCGTGCGCAAGTTCGACGTGGTGGCGAAGGCCGCTGAATTGGATGCGGCAGTGGCGATCGTTCCGGGCCGCACTCACTTTGACCTCTATACCGAAAACGGCGACACGTTCGGCCTCCTTGACACCATCGCAGCGCAGATGGCGGCGTCGTCACGCGGCACGAATTCGCATCGATGACGGTGAAGCGAGTAGGGAGCGGTCTCTACCGATGGCGCACTCGGCAGGTGGCTTTGAAGCTAACGTCGCGTCTGAACTTCTGTTTTGCGACTATGAGCCAGCGTCCGTAGTTAGGAAGCAGCGGAAGGGGTGGGATGTCCGCTATCGGCACCCGCCTTTTCGAAAGCAATCGATCCATTTTCCTTTCCCATGACGACATTCACGAGAAGATAGCCGGGCTTGAAGATCGGCGACTCGCAAAGATGAACCAGCGTCCAAAGTTGGGACGCTAAGGAAGGGGCATGATCGTCCGATTCTTGGTCGACCGCCATAAGCCGAGGACCAGCCTGACATCAAGCTTATATGATATAGCATCCTTATTTCCAGCGATAAAACAAATTGTTCTGTGAATTAGTTGCACAAATACTAGAATCCATAGCTGCCTAATGGGCCTCATAATCGCAGAACTACTTGGGCTGAAATTCAGATGATCCTCCGCGCCAAAGTGCAAAGCTATAGATGTCGGTCCAAAGTTCTTCCCTTTGCGTTCGTGTCGATCCTACTCCGTGACCTGCGTCAAAATCGATACGAAGAAGTACGGGCTCACCGCTGGTCGTTCCTGCGGCAAGCTTGGCAGCATATTTCGCACTATGAAAAGTAGCTGCTCGCGGATCGTTTATACCGCTTACAACGAGCGTGGCCGGATATCGAACGCCTGGTCGGATATGCTCGTACGGATCAAGATCGAACATCGTCTTAAACGACTTTGCGTCGGTGATCGGTCCGCCCCATTCCTGAATATCAGCAAAGTTCTGTTCGGATACATAACGTATAGGGTTCATGAAGCCGACGTTTGCGATGGCTCCATTGAATAGGTCCGGTCGCTCGTTGATGGCCTGACCAACCATTACGCCGCCTCCGGATGTTCCCATGATGGTCATGTGCTTTGGAGACGTGAGTTTGTTTTTGACCAATGCTTCGGCGACATCAATGGCATCATGCCAGGTATTTGCCTTGGTTTCGGCCTTGCCGGCATAATGCCAACTGCGCCCGAACTCACCACCACCTCTGACATTCGCGGTCACGAATACACCGCCAAGATCCAGGAAAGGGATCAGCTGGCTTTGGTAGTCGGGTGTAAGCGATATGCCATAGGCGCCATAAGCCTCGATCAGCAGCGGATTACGTCCATTGGAGGTGATGTCCTTACGCATCACCACAGTGTACGGTACCGTTGTTCCGTCCCGCGCCGTGGCGGTCAACGTCCGAACTTCGTAGCGGCTCGGATCAAGTCTGCGAGGCGCCTGTACCAGACCCGTATCCTGGACAGTGTTATCCGCTAAGAGCTTATAGGGTCTTGCTGGCGTGAACCAACCGGCAAGGCTCACATACGCCGTGTCCGACGTCGGTTCGTTTTCAATCCAACGGACCGTGCCGGAAACAGGTAGCGCCACACGCGTCGCTGCCCCCGAGATGCTCACGCGCCATAACCCGGATTGTCCACCCTCAATGGTCTGCACGAGGGCGCCCGACTTAGTCGCCGAGATGCTTTCTAAAACTGGATTGCCCGGAATGACCACCTGCCTTGCGGAGGCCAGGTTCGGCTTGGAGGCCGACGTCAGAATGACGGTGCCGTTGCTGTTTCCCTTCCGTGAAAGGAGCCAGAGATTGTCTCCAGATATCTTTGCGCCGACAACGAGATCATTGAAGTCACTGATCCGTGTCCAAGTGGCGGGTCCGGCCGAGAGCATGCCGATATCGGTTCGGTAAAGTGCTTGTTCCCGGCGTCCGTCTTCCACTGCCAGCACCGCGGATTTTGAGCCCGATGTGACCGAGACAGTCGCAAACTGTTCCGCGCCAAGCGGAACCGGCGACTTTGCACGGTTGATCAGGAGCCGGTCAGGCGCCGATGTACCCAGCAAATGTAGCCGTGGCTCGGAATTGATATAGTAGCTTGGTGTTCCCTTCTGACCGACGAAGGTGAGATAAGTAAATCCACTGTTGTCGGGTAACCACCCGACCACGCCGAAGTCGGTATTGGGGATGCGATCAGGAAGCAGGCGGGCCGATGCCGTTTCTACGATGTGGAGAACCGAGGCCTCGCTCCCCCGCTTTGATAGCCCAACCGCGACATATCGTCCGTCGGACGATGTCTGCCACCAATCAAGAACCTGATCGCCGCCCCCGATCTTTGCGGGATCGACCAGCATGCGCTCTGGTGCATTCCCTGTGCGGGCGACAAGTATTGAGTCTTCCGCCCCAGCTTTCCGCCGTTGGATAAATTGGGTCTGGCCAACGGCAACGACCTTCTGCACTGTGGCCAGATCACCGGACAACGCCTTGGCGCTTGCCAGAAAGCGCTCGCGCGCAGGAATCGCATCAAGGGCGTGACGGGCGGCAGTCGCCTGTGCTTTCAGCCAAGGCATCCAGCGGGGATCTTTGCCGTTCTCCATCCATCGGTAGGGATCAACAACTTTCGTACCATAATAGTCGTCAGTGACGGCCTGAACAGGCGCCGGATTTGGTCGGTCCGATGCCACGGCAGGGGAGCATAACATCTGCATCCCGAGCGAGAAAGCGATACGAAAAGACAGACGTGACAGCATTTAGATTTCGCTCCAGCAAACTCGACTGACGAAGAAGGGATGCTAAAAAATCCTACGATTGCAGATTTGAACCCATGTGCAAGCTATGTTTCATGAGTGAGCGAATTCCTCGTCCGTTGAGCAAGTGCTGAACACAACGCAGCATGAGAACCGAGTCCGAGCGGCTTAACCCATTTGAACACCACGTTCCTGACGATATACCACACGATATAGGCAGAAAGCCTGAGCATGAACGAATGTCTGGAGTCGATAAGCCGGGGAGGGAGCGCGAATGGCCGACACTGGGTCAACGCTCAAGGGCGGCGTAGCGTCGTCGAAAGCGCGAAGTGGCGGATGGGAACGATAGCCATCTGACTGTTGACGCCTAAAGCCACCTTTTGGATCACCGAGAAGGTCAGGTTAAGATCACGCTCCAGGCTGACTTTCCTTTTTCGCGTTTTAGCCGCAGATAACGGATAGATGGCTCTCTCACCCGACTATTATTCTGTTTTAGGGGTGCCCTCGACGGCAAGTCGCGAAACTATCCACGCCGCGTGGAAAGCGCTGCTCCGTCAATATCACCCCGATGCCAATCATGGT
>NZ_LMKZ01000021.1:53510-54519 GCF_001422525.1 Sphingomonas sp. Leaf30
AGATCAACGAGGCGTATTCCGTTTTGGGAAAGAAGGAAGCACGCGCCGCCTATGATCGGTCGCAGATCAGGTCGTCTGCCCACCGAGCGACCGCGGACCGCCCGTTTCACCCCAGGAAAGCCGGCAGGCGCCCGATACGACCTAGCCCGTCGATGCAGCCCGGCGGTAGCTTCTCGCAGCCGCTAGAGACCAACGAATGGCTGATGGGCCTTTTCCTGCTGATCCTAACCGCTGCACCGATCGCTACAATCCTGGTTCTGTGGAATGAGGAATCCGGATTGGTACCTACAGTTCGACGCAGCGTCGTCGCTCATCCCGTGCCTGAGCCTCCTGCAAAAGCCGTCCGCAACTCATCGGGCACAAAACTCGGACTTGGACAGCCTGCTTCCTAAACTTTCGCCCAGTCGCGACGTTCGAGTTCGCAGGGTCCGGCGCCAAAAGCGGTCGTAACGCGGAGATGAACGAGCGGCCAAGTTGGGAAGGGACCGCAGACGTCTGCTTCTGGGGTCAAAGCAGCCATTACCACGGAGAATATGCCTCCGTCGCAGCTTATAAGTAGCCTTTGAAAACCGCGGTTTTCACCGGCCCGGAAGCGCAAAGGACCCATAGAAACCCTACTGATTTTGGGCCTCGGTGCTCGCCCGCAAATGAAGGTAACGGGCCGAGAAATCTCCTGCCATTCGTAACGTGTCTACGCATGGTATTCGAATCTGGCTGCCCTTCCTCTTTTCAATGAGGTTATCAGCCTCGAGCGATCTGAGCATCCTGTTGACGTGGACTGCGGTCAGACCTGTTGCGTCACCCAACTGCTCTTGGGTCAACGGGAAATACATAACGTCTCCCGTTGTGAGGCCACGCGCCCTTGTCCGCACTATGTGCTCACAAGGCAAATGAGCAATACGTGTGCGGGCATCTCGCCGACCGATGTTCAATGACCATTCTCGACTAGGGTCAGGACCCATTGATGTGAGAGGCGCGATCTGATTCAGGCTCCGTGAGGAGAGCGTGG
>NZ_LMKZ01000022.1:0-1597 GCF_001422525.1 Sphingomonas sp. Leaf30
AGTCTCCTCACGGAGCCTGAATCAGATCGCGCCTTTAACATCAATGGGTCCTGACCCTAGGATTTGCGCTTGGCGAACTGAGGAATCAGCACGGCTTGATTGATTTCATCGTGTCATCAAAAGCTTACACCGGCGCATTGAAATTCTTCCTGTTTTTCTGGGCCGGTACTCAGTACCGAAATGAGATTCTCGCTCGCGTGCCGAAATCAGTAGTGCATGCTACCTTATTAGCTGTCGCGTTCGCAACGTGCGTCACGATATTATGGCACTCAGACCAAGCGGCTGTTGATGCCTTCGTTTCGGTCCCAGCCACTGCGGCAGGTGTCCTGTTGCTACTTGCATTAGCAAAGGTGACGCACCGATCACTTCCTTGGGGCGCTGCTAAGTTGCGCTCAATGGGGGCGCGGACTGTGCCGCTTTATGTGACGCAGCTGCCTGTGTTGATGCTCCTCGTACTTCCGCTAAAAGGGGTTGATTCATTTACCCCGCCCGTAGCTAGCCTCGTCCATCTCCCATTGGCTTGGATCGCCATATTGTCGGCCGCCCTCATCAGTCGTTTCGCGGACGCACTCAATCTGTCATGGCTCTTTACTGTGCCGGCATGGGTAAAGTTTCGCGATGCTCGAACGACTCCTGTGGCCACATGACTTCCGGTTTGGCGACTTAAATGTAAGGCGTTTGCCACGCCGGGTAGCGCGGCTAAACCAGTGGATCGCGCCCGGCTCTTTGGAACCGGGCGCTCTACTTACATCTTGTCGTAAAAGCCCGCGTGCAGCTTCGCCAAGGTGGCGTTGAACGTGCCGCCATTGGCGTCCGCATCCTTCGCACGATCGCGGCCGTACTCGGTCTTACCCTTGGCAGAGAGCTTCTTATAGCGTGCGTTCTCGGTCTTGCTCATGGTCGTTCTTCCTATTTTGATGGTCCAAGTCGACAATGGTATAGAGGCCCGCGAAGCACTTAGCTCCGAGGATCCCTATAAGCCTCCCGATGACTTGATTATCGGGGGATGCGTGAAACGAGAGGGTCGGGCGGCCGCTGCGGCGCCATAGCTTCCGGAATTTCGTCAGAAGTGGCGCGAGTAGCTGCGGTTGCTCGACGGTTAAGAAGTTGATGTACCAGCCGCTCTCAGCGGCATCCCACGCGATCTGCGCGACGGGCGTCGGCCCCTGCCATGCTATCAGGCAGGGGCCGGACTGGCGAAACTCGGTGCACCCAGCCATGGGCATCACCTCCTTTCATTTTAAATTATTCGATCACTTGGCAGAGGTGGGGCGCTGCTAAATTGCTAGCGCCCCGTCAGTCGGAGGTGACGACGAGCAGCGCGTCGCTGTTCGCGCGCGGGGTCTCGATCACCAGAACTTCTGCAGTGCCTTCGTATGCGGATTACCCGCCTCGACCTTGTGGCGATATTCCGCTTTCACCTTGCCCGCCATCCAGAACCAGCTTCCGATCAGCACGTCCTCGTTGGCCTTGGCGAAAGCAAAGTAGTCAGCCGTCAGCGCGGCACCGTCCTTGCCTACCCCTTTATAAGCCGGAAGCGGACCGCTTGGCGCGATACCGCCGCCAATCTCGCTCATGACGACCTTGGCTCCGATCC
>NZ_LMKZ01000022.1:1717-54826 GCF_001422525.1 Sphingomonas sp. Leaf30
CGTCCTTGTTCCAGTAGTCGTGCCCTGTGTAGATCGTGCGGTTGTACGGATCCATTGCCTTGACGCCGCCCGTGCGCTCGACCTCGACCAGAGCGAGCGGCAGGAACGTCATGTTGTTCCAGTCGCCGGCGCCCGCAAAGATATAGCCCCGATAGCCCGCCGCCCGGATAGCTCGGATCGTCTTACGCAGCGGTTCCGTCCATACGGTCAGGTCTTTGCTACCCTTCCCTGGCTCGTTCGCCAGCTCAATGCCGAAGAGCGGGGTCGGACCATCGATTGCCTTGTCCAGCGCTGGCGCAAACATCGCCCAAAAGCTGGCGACAGCCGGGTCGCTAAAGGGCAGGTAGGTGTGCGCGTCGAGGACGGTGGAAACGCCGTGCGAGATGTTAAACTTGATGGCCGTTGCAAGCGTTTTGACGACCCACTTGTTGATCGTGCCGTCAGCGTTCAGGCAGTATCTCGGGTGGATCGGGAGCCGTACCGTCTTCACGCCGAGGTCGACCATGTTTCGCATGTCCGAAACCTTCGGCCAACCACTGCCGTTGTGCTTGCCGTCGCCAAGCGTGGCTCCGAACCACGCCACGCCGTTGGCCGGCTTGCCATAGGCGAATGATGCGAGGCTGACGGCCTGTTCAGCGATGGCGGCGGAAGCGGGGAGTGGGGCAGGATTGATTACGGCCGGCCGGGGTGAGGCTAGCGCGGCCGCCGGCGCGGTAACGACCAGCCCGGACGGAACTCCCGCCGGCAACAGCTTTTCTAGAGCCTTCTTCGCTGCCTCTACATTTTTGATAGAGGCGACACCCGCATTGATCGACTCCTGCGCCTTCGCCTGAGCTGCATCGAGCGCAGCTCTCAGCGCTACGAGGTTTATCTGTTCTGTCGTCATACTAGCGACGGGCCGGTTTGCGCCGATGACGGCGGTTTCCGTTTGGGCTGCCGCCGAGGTGGCGAGCAGAGCGATGACGGCAGCGAGCTTAACCCGGATCATATCGATTCCCTATTTGCGCGGTCAGGTTATAAAGATCTTTGACGGAATTGACGCCCTGCTGGCGAAAGCCGCACTAAACGAGACGCCTGCCTAGCTGCGGCGGAACCGCTCAATGGGTCGTCATGCCGTCGCGATCGGTGTCGAACCGGGGTATGTCGAAATAGTAGATCATGCTGTCCACCTCGAAGTCAAAACGGGTGCAATTAAGCTTGCTTGTTCAACTGTTTGGCACGACGACCCGTGCCCAACATAAGGCGGAACGACAGGATGCTTGCGACGATCGAACACCTTCAGCATCTCAAGACAACCGTCGATCAGGCGACCGACCTTTCCGCTGTGAAAGCAGCGGTTTCGGGCCTTTTCGAGCATGTGATTTCCGGCTTGGTCGCCGAGAATGAGAGCCTTTACGCTGGGTTCCCAGGGTTGAGGGAAGCGCAAGAAAAGCACGCAAAGGCATTATATTCCCAGCCTACCGATAATAGCCTGCGCGAAGGCGCGGGCCTCGGTAAGAGCATCGGCGTAATCGGATGCGTTTTGGTCGAGTAGGGCGACGGGGATAATTACCCCGCTCGCCATGAAGGTCGCATCGTAACGCGAATATGCAATCGCCATACCCAGATACTGGGTCATGGTGATTGTGTTGACTTCCAGAACATGCGCAACACCGTCACAAATATTAGTGAACAGTGTGTTTCGAGTTATGCTTGAAAGGGCAACTCCATCCTTTGCGTATCGGACGCTAGACGAATTGGTGCCAAAGCTAGCTCCGCCCGTGTCCCCGCTTTTGTACGCGCCATGAAAAGCCGTGGTTGAACTTGTGTTATTGCCAATTGAGCCAACAGTATCCGTGGTTTTCACGATGTAGACCATCGTGCCCAACGCCGGGCCGGTACTCGCAAAAGCAAAGTTCAGGCTGTCGTCAGCGCCATCAAACGTGAGGCCGCCTGTCGAAAGAGGGCGCTGGGCATCGGTGGGCGCAATGAGGTGATAGTTGTTCACACCGCGCTTGTCGTTCATGCGCGCAACCGGCTGTGCGGTCGCAGTGACCGGCACGCTGCTATCCGCACTCTGAAACATGGTCGTGCGGTCAGACGCGTCCCACGCCGCCAACGTTGCGGTGCGCGACAGGAGACCAGTCTGGCCCGCTGCCGCTGCCGTGGTGACGCTAAACGTATCCGAGACGCCGCCAATGGTCAGGGTGACGTTCGAGGTGGTGGATGCAGCGCTGGACGATGTGAGGCGAACCTTGACCGTCTGGCCGTTTGTAACCGTACCCGCCGCGGTGACCCAGGAACCGCCGTTGATCTGATATTCGCCGCCGCTGACACTGATAGCCGAAGCCGCGTTGATGCCGGACACCGTGATCGCGTTCGACGCGGTCAGCGTAGAAGGCGCAGCGTTCGTTGCATCAGTGAAGGTAAATGCGTTCGGCGTGGTATCGGTGACAGGGGCACTACCGTCGATCGCCTGAACTGCCGACGAGATCGCAGCGGCCATAGCGGAAACTGCGACCGGCGACGGATGCACGCCATCGATCACGTTCTTGTTCGTCGTGCCGTCGGCCAACCACTTGTTAGTAGTCGTGTCAAATACAGCAGGGACCGGGTCGAACACACCCAGGCAGTTAGGCAGGACGGCTTTAATCGCTGCCTGCACCGTGTCGAACTTCCCCCCGGGAAGGAAGTTCGTAGGGACCGTCTGATCGCTGCCGTCTGCCAGCGTCCATGCGCCAGACGAACGCGAAGTAATCGTGGTCCGATAATACCCGGTGTCGCTGAAAAACGCACCGACGGTGTTGAGGTTATTGATGATGCTCGACGCCGACGTGCTGCCGTTAACGTCGTTGCAGCCGTACTCAACGATAGGAGGTAAAGAGGTGTACTTTCGAAGCGCCCGGCGTTTTTCGGAGTTGGCACCGTTGGCGAACGAAGAGGCGGTGTCTCCGTAGGAACCAACGTTGATGACACCGAACTTGTTGCCAATCGCTTCCTCAATGTAACCGTGATTACCGGCAGAGGTCCAAGCGCCATTTGCACCACGGCAAATGCTGTCACCGACAGCAAGCACTGCGGGAACGGTCGAATCACCAACGATCGCAACTGGAAACCAGGCCACAGCCGAGTTCGTCTGCGCTATCGTTCCACCCATCACCTTGTTGGTTACCGAAGCACCGTACTCCAGGCAGGCGACAGACGCCGGGATGGGATCGCCAACCGGATCCTTCGAGATGGTATAGTAGCCAGTCGTCGTTACCATGTAGACGCGCCACCGGTAGAAAGCGCCTTTAGGTACGGTCACGCTTGCCAGATCTGACTCGAGCAGGTCCATCGCTGCGGTCATGGTACCCGCGCTGGCTCCGCCAAATGTTACGCGCGTAAAGGTGCCGAGAGGATACTCGAGCGCCGCCTCATATGTTTGCTCGAAACCACTATTGGTGTCCGCGCCCCCGTTACTGTTCCAGCGCCAATTTGGGATAACGATCGTAGGCGGCTGGGTATCGGTAGCAGTGTGAGCAGTCACAGAGTTGAACGCAGCAGCACCGGCTACAGCGTTCGTCATGATGCGACAATTGTTGGCGATCTGTCGAAGATTAGACGCTCCCGCCGCCGCAACCGTCAGCACACCGCTTGCCCCGGTGGCGCCAGTCGCGGCGACCGAGTAATTGATCGTTCCAGTCGAAATCGCTGACATGCCGCGCACGACCTTCCAGCCTGCCGATGCATCGCCAGCGATGACCAGGCGGCCGTCGTTCGGCGTCACCGTGGGCGTGACACCGGCCGGGACGTTCGTGATGTTTGATACCGTGGTGCCCGCGGCTGCGTTCGATGCGATCGAGATAGAGGCTGGCGACAGGGTGAGGGTTGGCGTCGCGGCCGATACAGTGCGCGTCAAAATCGACGACGAAGCACTGCCGCCCGAGCCTGTCGCAAACTCCTGATACGTCAGCGTGCCAGCTGAGGCAGGGGCGGCGGTCAGCCCGGTGCTGATCACCGAGCCGTTAAGCGACCAGGCACGGGACGTGATCGTGCCGTTGGTCACTGCACCTGGCGTCGCGGTGTAGGTCGTCGTCCCCGCCGTGCCAGTCGAGGGGCTGACCGTCGGCTGCGACGTGAAGGCCGGCGCTGCGGCAGCGGCGGTTGCAACGGTCACCTGCTGCACCGTCGATTGCGTGGTGCCGCCCGGTCCGGTCGCGGTCTCCTGGTAGGTCAAGGTACCGGACGACGCGGGTGAGGCAGTGAGGCCGGTGCTGATGACCGTCCCGTTGATCGTCCACGATCGCGACGCAACCGCGCCGTTGCTGACGTTGCCCGCGGTCGCCGTGAAGGTTGTGGCGCCTGCGGTGCCGGTGTTCGGGCTGATGCTCGGCTGCGAAGTGAAGGACGGTGCCGGCGTCGGGGTGACGGTGGCCGCGGTTACTGCCGCCACCTGAACCGTCGACGTCGTCGTACCGCCCGGGCCGGACGCCGTTTCCTGATAGGTAAGAGTGCCGGCCGACGCAGGCACAGCGGTCACGCCAGTGCTGATGGCGGTGCCGTTCAGCAGCCATGCGCGGGACACGACAGAGCCGTTGCTGACGGTGCCAGGCGTAGCGGCGTACACCGTCGATCCAGCGGTCCCGCTGGTCGGACTGATGCTAGGCTGCGTCGTGAAGGCAGGCGCGGGGGTCTCTACGGGGACGCCCGCCGCCTCCAGTGCGGCAACCCGCTTGAGCAGCGAGTTCACCGTGTCACGCCAGTCACGCGCGGACGTGTTGTTTGGGATATTCGTCAGCACGGCCATGCGTGGACACTCCTATTTAGGAAAGCGGGTTTGGAGCTCATCAGGGAGGCGACGCGTCAGCGCGGCCAGGCGTCGACAGCGAGGCCGCGGCGCGCGTCACAGAGTGCGAGGTCGGCGCGCGCATCGCGCAGCGACCACTCGGTGTCCGCGCTGTTGGCGCTACCGTCCGGCTGCCGGCGCATCGGCGTCGCCGTGCAAGGCTTCTTCGCCTCGGCTGGCACTGGGGGGATCACCGGCGAATAGCTCAGCGTCGAGCGCGTCGATGCCGCGCACGCGATCAGCAGGAAGGCAGGCAGCACGGCCAGCAGCAGTTTGCGCATAGGTCCTCACGGTGTCAGTGGATCGAAGGATGATGGGTTCACGATTTGCGAGGCGATCGGCGAAGGTCGCGAGCGCCGTGGTTTGCTGGACGGCGAACCGCTTTTCCGCGTCGGTGGGCAGCTGGTCAGCCTTCGCCATATCGGCGCTCATCGCCGCTCGCTCGGCGTTCAGAGTTGCCGTGCGATCAGCGAGCGTCTCTCGAGTGAAGTGCAGCGCGGCGAGCAGACCGAGCATCGGTACCGCCCACCAGAAACGCCGCAGGAGGGCGAGGCCCCCCGCCCAGGTCATGCTTCGTCCGAAGATGAGGGGACGCCCGCGATCGTCGCCATTTTCACAGCGCCACCGATAACGGGCACGCCGGCAGGCCAGCGCGATGCGGTCAGACGCGACTTTGCAATGCGTGTGACCGAGACCGCGTTGCCCTGATTTCCACCGAGCACATGATATGCGGACTCGTCTTCGCCAACATAGAAGCCGACATGCCCGCCGCCTGGGCGATCGAAGACGAGGACTGCACCGGGAGCAAGCCGCTCAGGCCGCAGTCGGCTGCCCCAGGACGCCCAGCTCTTCGCGCGCGCTGCGATCTTGACCGGTTCCACACCGACGGCGACGAGGCATGCGGCGACGAAGCCACCACACCACGGCATCTCGTCGTCTTTCCAGATCACGCCGTTCCATTTGCGTGCCGAGTTAAGGAACGCGATCAGGGCGTTGTTGTGCGTCCGCCCGACTATTTCACGGGTGCCAAGAAGCGACCGAGCATGGCGAAGCCACGCCGGCGTTGATGCCGTCGTCATGATTATTTCCTTCGATGTGAAGCTATCGGGGACTTTGGTCGTTCTCGACGCGCCGGGAGTACCCCAATGCGTCCCGGTCGGCCCGCCACGAACCCCTCCCGGTTGGGCGGGCCGTTACCTTGACATCACGAGCGCAGTGCTGCGTTGGAGCATACGCCAGACGCTACGGAAGAGCGGTTGGCCGGCCCGTCCTTGACTGATCCCTGGGGGCGGGCCGTTAGGCCTCTGGTTTGCCGGGTGGCTGGAACAGGTCGCTGCCGCGCTTTACCCACGCGAGACATGCGCTGATGATCAAGACGCCAGCGGATCCCAGTCCCGTGCCGTAAGCGAGCGCCCAGAAGGGTTCGGGACGCAGCCGGATGACGATGCCGGCGGTGAACAGCAGCGTCAGCATCGAAACGGGCAGATCGACGTTCCAGCGATGGTCCTTCCGGTCCTCTTGGCTGACGTAGAAACGAACCGCGAGGCACGCGCAGATGCCGGCGATCATGCTGCCGGCTTCGAAGGGATACCCGAGGAAATGCCAGATCTGAGGCGTGCTTTCCGTCACGATTGCGGCCTTGTCTTTCGCTATGGCCGCAGCCGCTACCGGTAATGCCGCCCCCGCGGTCGCGATAAGCCGCCACATTAGCGCGTGCTCACCACGCCGATCGCGGCGATCAGGCTGAGGAGGGTTATGCAGACGGGGCGCTTCAGCTGATCCCGTCGCGCCCAGATGCGCAGGGGAAGCGGTTCGCGCTTGAGATGGTCCGCCATGCCGCGGCCGGAGATCTCGAACAATCCGAGCGCGAGTAGCCCGATGGTGAATGCGATCGGATCCGTCATGCGCTGGAGCGTCAACAGCCAGGCGGTGGACGCCGCCTTTTCCGGATCCCAGCCCCAGAGCACCATGGCGGCCGGACCGAACCGGACCGCCATGGCAAAGCTCACCGCTCCACCGAACGCACGCCACACGGTTACCGGGTGATGGAGCTTGTCGTGCCGGCGGTTCCGCCAGATGTCTCGCGCCATCTTGATCGCAAGCATCAGGGCGATAACGAAGCCGGCCGTGAAGCCCGCAAGGTTCAGCACGACGAGCCAACCGTGGCCGTTGAACGAAGGAGGGGCGAGCGTCATCGGCCCTTTCGCGACCGCCTGAGCCGCGAAGCTACTGTTACTCATGATAGGATCCCTCAGGGTTTGGGCGCGCAGCCCAGGAAGGCAGTTTCGACGTTGCGCCGGCAGTGCTCCGGCTCCGCACCGAGCAGAATGAAGAGCCGGTCGATGATCGCTTCGAGCATCAGCCCCCAGCGATGCCCCTTGATCGCCGCGCGGCCAACGCGGCTGGAGATCGTCTCGTCAGCCGATGGGGTTGGCCCGCCCGCGACGACATAGATCGGCACGGCAATCAGGATGTAGGCGAGCTGGTCAACCGCGACGAGCAGCTGGCGCAGCCCGAGCCAGAAGCGCTCAGCCATTGAGGACAGACCAGTCGACCTTGCCGGCAGCGACGATGGCGCCAAGGTTCGCCGCGCGGCTGACCGCGGCCTTGGCGCCCATGCGCAGCCCCTCGATCGCAGCACCGATTGCCACCCACGCGTCGGCCAGCTGGATGATCTCGGCCGCGAGGTCGGCAATCGACATCTCACGCGCGCCGGCCTCCGCAGAAAGAAACGGCGTGGCGGTGTCGTTATTGAGTGACCATGCGCGCGCTTCGGCTTCCTTGCGCTGGTACGTCATGGCTTGACCCGCGCCGGGCGTCAGGATGCTCTGCCGGATCACCTCGGCCTGGGCATCGATGCTGGCGGCCGCAGTATTGCGCAGCACGTCCAGATCGAGCGCTTCGCCTTCGAGGGCCTGCGAGGGGACCAGCACAATCCCAAGGCCCTCGGGCAATACCTGCGCCGCTGCAGCACCCGCGCCGCCGCTCCCGCGCCAGCGCTCGGCGCCAGATGCGAGGTCGTAAACGATCCAATATTCCATGACCTGTCCCTTCAGACGGCTGCGCGTTTCAGTTCGGTGATTTCCATCGTCGAGCCCGCGAGCACGGTCAGGGCACCGTCTGGTTCAAGGTTGCGGATCGAAAAGATGATGGTGTGATTGCCTGCCGCCAAGCCGGTGACGAAAGCAGGCAGGGTTATCGGCATCGCGCCGGACGAGCGCTGAAGATCCAACACGATATTCACGGTGCCGGTTTGGTAGAGGGTGCCGTCGATGGTGATGTATCCGGCGAACTGGAGATCGTCGGGGCTTTGCAGGCTGGCATAGGCGAGGATGCGCAACGCGCTGCTTGCCTCGGCCTTGTTGAAGGTGGCCTGAAATATGGTTGTGCCGATCACGTAGCCACCGCCGCCGGTTCCGCCGCTGCCGGTTCCGCCGCCGCCAGTGCTGGGATCATCTTCGTATACTGGATACGGAATCGCCATGCCGCTTCCTCATCCATAGGGGATCGCCATGCTGCCCGGCAGCGTCATAAACATGGCCTGTTGAACCGATGAGGCACCCATCTTCATCGAGGTGATCGTGCCATCCACGACGAGATCTCCGCCGATTCTGCCGTTACCGATTAGCTCCCAAGCGCCGCCGAAGTGATCCGACCAAAGGCTGAGCCGTGCGACGCCGTTGCCGCCATCGGCTAGCAGGCGGACATAGGCGGTCGCCTTGCCAGCGAGATCGACTATCGTTCCCGCCTGCTGTGATACCGTTGCAACGGTGCCGTTATACTCGGAGCGCAACGTCTGGACGGTTTGCGCAACGGCGCCTGTCATAGCGTCCGCGATCGCGGTAGCGCGATCCTCAATCCGAGCAATAAGTGAGGTACTGATGCCGCTCGGTTCAGCGCCCCTCATTTGCGCATCGAGTGTTTGCACCAGTGAGGAGGCCGCATAGCGATTCGGCAGATCAACCAAAGTGTCTTCGGTTGATTTGATCCTCGCGGTTAGGGCCGGGATCGCCGTATCCGTTGCGCGGCTGGATGCTTCGAGCACCTCCGTTCTATTGGCGAGCGCAGTATCAGCACTGGTGAAGGCGGTTGTGATCTCCTGCGCCTTGGCGGTCAGGGCTGTTCCAAAGCTTGCCGCGACAGTGTCTATGCGGCTGCCAAGGGCGCGATCGGCCTCACTCATCGCGCTTACTGTTTGATCAACTCGCGCGTTCGTTCGGCTGTCGCGGCCGATATAGTCGGTAGTGATCGTGTCGACCCGCTGCCCGAGCGCGGTGTCGGCATCGCTGAGCGCCGCAACCGCGGTGGTGATGCGCGTGCCGGTGGCCGCGTTAGCTGCCCTGTAATCCGTGGTGACCGTGTCGATCCGCTGACCGAGCGCGGTGTCGGCATTGGACAAGGCGGTGACGGATTGCGTGATCCGCGTGCTGGTTGCGGAGTCGGCCGCCTTGAAGTCGGTGGTGACGGTGTCGATGCGCTCGCCTAGCGCCGCGTTCGCAGCCGAAAGGGCCGTGACCTGGGTCGTGATGCGAGTGTTGGTGGCGCTGTCCCGGCTCTTATAATCCGTCTCCACGCTGTCGATGCGCTGCCCAAGGGCGGTGTCGCGGGTCGACGAGGCCAATTCGACCCGGCTGATCGCGGCCTGGGTAGCGGCATCCTTGGTGGTGACGTCGGCTACGATGGAGTCGACGCGCCTGCCGATCGCCTCGTCAGCAGCGGACAAAGCGGCAACCGAATCTGTGATCCGCGTGCTGGTCGCCGCATCGGCGCTCTGGAACTCGGTCGTGACGGTGTCGATCCGCTCGCCCAACGCCCTGTCGGCAGCGGACAGGGCGGTGATCGTGGTCGTGATCCGCGTGTTGGTGACGCTGTCCCGGCTGGTGTAATCGGTGACGACGCTGTCGATCCGCTGCGCGATCGCGCGAACGTTGTCGGTGCGGACCAGCCGTTCCGTCTCGATTAGCGCGCGCACCTCACCGTCGTTCTTGTTGGTGACGACGATCAGGCTGTCGATGCGGCGTTCGAGCAGCTCGTCCTTGCCCTGCGCCCGGTTCGCCTCGGCGTTGAGGTCGGTCATCGCGGCATCGATGCGGGTATTTGCCCGACTGACCGCCAGCTCGGCCGCGACCCGCGCCGCTCCCAGTTTGCTATCCGAACTGGCCAGGGACCCATCAAGAGCGATCCCGGAGGAAAGCAGCTTGGCATTGAGGTCGGCCAGCGCCGCATCTGCCTTTGCCCCGGCTGCCTTGATCAGGGCATTGGCCGCCGCCACCGCGCTGTTGATCGCGGGGATCGTGATGTTCTCGAGGATATCCGATCGCTGCTTCACCGAGGCCGCATCTGCAATGACCTGCGTCGCCGGCACCCCAGCAACGGCGCCGGTGTCTTTCGAGGTGTTCTCGCCGGTGTTGTCGGCGTTCTCGGTCGGCTTCGTGCCGCTGACATTCTCCCAGGGGATCGTCAGCGGCGCCGGGGTCTTCGCTTCGCTGAAGCCCTCGATCGACAGCGTCAGCTTGCTGAGCGTCTCCCCGACCTCGACGCTGAAGTCCTTGAAGAAGCCGTAAACGATAAGGCTGTCGACACCGGCGTCGCCGAGCCACAGCGACGGCACTGCGCGGACGGCTGCAATCCGTCCGACGACCTGGTCGACCGCATCGGTCCGGATGAGCGCCTTGCCCGCCATCCGCTTCGCCCATGCGCGCGGGACGATCATCGTCTCGCCGAACTCGTCCGTCTCGCGCCGGCTATAGTCGGTAATGCCCGACGTCGCCGAGCCCTCGGTGATGCCGAGCGGCCGCAAAATGCCGAGCAGCATGGTGCCGACAAATACGGTGCCATCGCCACCGCGGCTGTCCTGCCAGTTCGTAAGGTCGCTCACGCCCTCGGCATCAGCCCAGCTTGGCAGTTCGGCCGTGGCAGTGCCTGCGACCGTGTCCTGCCACGAGACCGAGTCGTCCCAGGCGAAACCATCATCCCAGACGACACGCGTTGCGGCTTTGCCGAAAGGTGTCAGTGTCACCGTGATGCTGGCGCCGGCCGCTAGCGAGAGATCCAGGAACAACGCACCGCCGGAGCCGCCCGTCGGCGCAACGGTGCGGTCATATCCGGGGGCCTGAACGCGGACAGCCGCGGCGTTACAATCAAGGATCGCCAGCCCGGATGCCGCGAGACCGGGTCGCAGCGTGACCGCGATTGGCGCCTCGTCGGTGGTAACGGATCCAAGCGCCTGGTCGAACATGGCCCAGCGGTTCGTCGGTCCGACGTCGAGCCATGCCCCCGTCGTGGTCGCCGGATCATGACCGACGTTCCGATCAATCAGGCTTTCCCATACGCGATGCGTCGAGCGCCGAATGACGCGCTGCCCCAAGGCGTAGCCGCCGGCCGCGGTCCACTCAATCGCGTCATCCTCGGCGACGCTACTCGACGTCAGGACGGCCTCTGTGATCGCGATCGGCTGTAGAAGCTGAAGGGTGGACGCCTGCCCGGCCGGGGCCGGATCCGAGCCGTCGTCTGTAAACGCCTCCTCGCCGGTCAGCCCCTCGACCGTCAGCGTGCAATAGCTGAGCGGCGCGGTCGAATGGTCGACCTCAAACTCTTTGTAGAACCCGCGGACCGTGAGGCTGCCGAAGCGCTCGTCGGCGATCCACGTCGCCGATGTGGCGCGAAGCTCAGCCAGCTGGCGCTGGATCGTGTCGACGTCATCGAATGGTACGGCGAGACGCACCGTCATGCGACGCGCGAAACCGCGCTTCACGACCGTGGTGACCCCGAATTCGTCGGTGACCCGTCGACTGTAGTCGACGACACCGATCGTCGGCGCCGTCTCGACGGTTCCAAGCTCGATTGCGCCTGCGGCGGTGACGACCTTCATCAGGCGGCGCTCGCACCGCTGACGCTGAACGCCATGCCGTTATGATCGGCCGTGACATCGTCGAGCTTGCGATCGATCCCCTTGGCATGGCGGGCGATCTCAGACTGCGCCGAACTATTCTCGCGGCGCAGGCCGGCGACCTCTTCCTGCAAGGCTTCGATGGCGCTGACGATCATATCGTCGTTGGCCGGAGCGGGCGCCTTGCCGGTTGCGACGTTGGCAGCCGTGATCATCGTATCGATCGGCGTGGCGGCGCGGCCCGACGCGGCGGTGCCGGCCGCCAGCGCGCTGACGACGCCATAGGCGGCCTGCCGGCTGGCATCATTCATCGCCTGCACGCGGTCGAGTTCCTGCCGGCTGGTCATCTGCTCGGTGGTCGGCGTGGTGGTGCCGTTGCCGAGTGCGCTGATCACGCCATAGGTCGCCTCGAGGCTGGCGGCGGTCATGGCCCGCACGCGTTCCAGTTCCTGCCGGCTGGTCGCCTGCTCGGCCGCAGCCGTCAGCAGCGCCTGACTGAGCGCCGGCAGGGTCTTCGCTGCATCTTGATCACCGCCACGCGCGGCGGTGTTGGCCGCGTTAAACTGCCCCTGCAACGCCGCAAAGCCGTTGCCGCCAGCAGCGTCGGTGACGCCGCGGATGCGATTTACCTTATCCATGATGCTATCACCGACCGACGTCCATGCGTCCGCCAGCGTCTTGGCGGCCGACGCTGCGGCCTGGGCGTCCTGCACGGCATAAATCTCCTGCTGTAAGCCGCGATTGCTCGCATCCAGCTTTGCAAGGTCGAGCGCGCGAAGAGCGGAAGTGTCGCCGCGCAGTTCGAGCAGTTGGCGCTGAAGATCCTGCCGCTCGCTCGCGATGTCCGCCGCGCTCTTGGCACCCTCCATGGACGCCTGAAGATCGGCGAAGGCCGGGGCGAGTTGCAGCAGCGTCGCATAGGTCGCCTGACCCGCGGCGCTCGTCAGATCCTGCGCCTCCACAAGCTGGCGGAAACCCGCCAGCGTTTCGGGCATTGCCATGCCGAGGCTGCTGAAGACGCCGGCGAACTGCGCCGTCTTCGCGGTTGCCTGCTCTTCCTTGGTGTAGAAGGACCCGAAATAGGCATCGGCTGCCGAGGTCAGAGCGGACACGCTGTCGAACTGGTCGGCGAGGCCGAGCTTTGCCGCGATGCCCATCGCCTGCGCGCTGGTACCGAGTAGGTCGAGCGACGCGCCGACCGCCTCGACCGTTGACGCGACACGCACAAGCGTTTCAAAAGTGCCTTCACCGACCTTCTGGAACTGCGCGACGGCCGGGAAGGCCGCTGCCGCCATGCCATCGGCCGCGGCGCCGAAGATCGCGGTCAGCTTCTCCTGGATCTGCTCGCCGGTCAGATCCTTCAGGTCGATCTTGCCGATGTTGACGACGAAGCGGTTTAGGCGGTTCTGGATATCGCCGGTCGCCGCGCCCAGCGGCCCGGCCGACGCCACGATCGCATCGTTGAACTGCCGCAGGATCAGCGTGAACTGATTTTCCAGACCGGCATCCGCCGCGCCGTACTGCGTCGAATATTTCGTGCCGGTCGAGATCCCGAGGAACGACGACTTCTTCTTCACGTCCGAATAATAGGACGCGTCGAAGCCGCTGTTCAGGATGCTGCCCACCGACTGCGGACCGCCCGACAGGCCGTTGCCGATGACCGAGGTCTTCGTGCCGAACAGGCCGCTCAAGAGGCTGCCGATGACCGGGATCTTGGTCAGCACCGCGCCGATGCCCGCACCGATCGGGCCGCCGATCGCCATGCCGATGCCTGCCATCGTTGCCGTGGCGTTGCTCTTGAACCCGGTGTTGACCCCGGCACTGGCGTCGATGTTGCCGGCGCGGACGACGAGCGCTGCAACGCCTCCGATCTGACTGTCGATCGACTTCAGCGACGCGGCCATGTCGCGCGAATAGGACAGCATCACAGTGTCGACGTCCTTCAGGGCATCGATCGCGTTCCGGATGCTCTCACTCTTCGCCGACGAATCACCAAGGACGGTCCCGGTGCCGGTGTTGGTAGGCGCGAGGTCGCTCTTCGACGATCCGAACGAACCCGCGACCGACACGCCGATCCCCGCCAGCGCGGCGACCGTCGCGGCGCCCGCGGCGATGTTGAGCGGGAAGGGGAGGCTCTTGATGGCGTTGACCACCGCCTCGGTCGCCCCGACCGCGATACGCGCGACGCTGTTGGCGATCTTGCTGCCGGTCTCGATCGCATCCTGCGCGATCGCGCGGACCGACATGGCTAACTGGACGAGGCGGAATGCCTTCTCGGCCGTCGCCAACGCCTGATAGCCGGTCGACCCTTCCTTAAAGAACCTCTTGGCGGCTGCGGTCATATCGCCGAACGCGCTGATCTGCTGCGACGACGACCGCAGCGAGGACAGTCGGTTCTCGCGGTCGATCTTCTTCTGATCGTCGCCCGCCGCATCGATCGCGGCCGTGTGCGCTTCCTGAAGCTTGGCCTGATCGGCATAATAGCCGGTCATCACGGTCAGCGCATCGCCGATCGCCGAGCCGGCCTTACCGAACGCATCGGCCATGCCCTGCGCAGCGCGCTGCGCGGTCTGGTCGATCGTGTCGAACAGATCTGCCGTGGCGCGCAGCTCGGCATTGAGCGCCGCCTGCGCTTCGACCACCTGCTGCGCGCCGACCGCGATCGCGACCTGCTGCTCGATATAGGCCGCGCGATCGCCGGGATTGTACTTCTGCGCTTCCTGCGTAGCCTTCAGCGTGGCGAGCGCACGCACTCGCTCCATGTCGGTTGCGCCGACCAGTCGAAGCTCCTCGCGCATTTGGGCGAGCCGGTCGTTGCCGGATGCCATGTCGGTATTGAACTGCGCGCTGCGTTCGGCCGTGGTGAGATCCGCACGCGCGGCGCGCTGGTCGGCCAGCGCCTTGGTCGCGCGCTCGGCCTCGGTCGTCAGGCCGCGCGTGCGGGCCGCCTCGATCGCGGCGAGCAACGGCAGATCCGCGATCTGATCCTTGACCAGTTCGGCCGCCCGCATGGCAGGCACTAGGCCGGCTGCGACCTGCGCATTGACCAGCATCTGCGCCGCGGCCTGGTCACGTGCGGTCGCCGTCGACTTGGCAACGTCCGACACGCGCTGCGCGATAGCAAGACGCACCTGACGGTCGACCGACGCCTCGATGTCGGCGCGCTGCTTGATCGCCTTGCTCTCGGCCTTCACGCGGGCCTCGGCGATCAGCGCCGCGGCTCCGGAGACGCCATAGGCATCGGCGAGTTTGTACAGGTTGCGGATCTGCGCCTCGATCGCCTCCGAATCGCGCACAAGCGACGCCGCGTGACTGTCGACGGGCGTCTTCTTCGGCGTGCGGTTGGCCTTGATCTCGTTCGCCTTCTTCAGCAGGCGCTCCTGCGACTTGCTGATGATGTTCTCGGCAGCGGTGGCGAAGAACGCGTTCGTTCCGTTGACGACCTGCCCGGCGCCCCGCGCGTAGCCCTTGCCGAACGCCTTGCCGAGGCTGCTGCCGGCGCTGGTCACGGCCGTTGCGGCATCGCTCTGGCCCATGGCCTTCAGGATCGGGCCGGCAAAGTCGCTGATCGCACTGCCGATCGACTTCAGCCAGCCGGCAACGCGGTTGTAGATGGCGTTGAAAATCTGGGCGATGCCATTGCCGGCCCATTGGGCCGCGGCGACGACGGGGGCGAAGAACTGCGCGACGGCCGTGGCTGCGGCCGAGACGTAGGCCGACACCGAGGTCGAGATGCTGCTCCATAGCTCGACGATCGCGGCATAGGTGCCGGTGAACGTGGCATAGATCGAGGCGAGGAAGCCCTGCACCTGCTGCGCGTCGTTCGGCGAGAACAGATAGTCCATCAGCGACTTGCCCGACCCGCCCAGGTTGAGCCCGTCGGTGATCGTCTTCCAGACGCCGGCAACCATGTCGCCGGTCGTGATCGACTGATCACCGAGCTTCTTCATTTCCTTGGACGTCAGCCCGAGACCCTCGGCGAATTTCTTCATGCCCGCGTCTTCGTTGATCTGCTCCTTCCACCGGTAGAGCGCGACGCCAGCGACGGACGCAACCGCGATCGCGGGGAGGAACGCGACGGCAAGGCCGCCCATCTCGGCTGCGAAGCCCTTCACGCCGCCTTCAGCCATCTGCGCGACCTGAAAAATTTGGCCTGCTTGGCTGGCGAAGATCTGGAAAGGCGCCGCGCCCATCGCCGCCATCGTCGCGACGTCGTTCAGCTGGAACGACAGCTGCGTGAGTGTGCCTTTACCCTTCTTGGCGACACGATCCATATCGTCCTGCGCCTGCGCGCTCTGCCGCAGGCGGCCGGTCAGCACCTCCTGCTGGCGTGCATATTCCGCGGGCGCGGTCGCACCGGCGTGATAGAGGCGGGTCGACTCTGCGATCTGGTCGTTCAGTTTCTTCGTCGACACATACAGGGGATCGGTCGCCATGCGCAGCTGCTCGGCCGCGGCCGCATCGGCAACCTGGGCATCATGCGACGCGCGCACGGTCGACGCCAACGCGGCATGCTCGCGCGCCAGCTGCTCGGCCGCCAGCTCCTCAAGGCGCATGGCGGCAGCATTGGCTTCGCGCTTTGCAGACTCGTCAGCAGTTTGCTGGACGCCATAGTCGCGCATGCCCTGCTTGGCGCGCGCCTCGAACATTGCGCTAGCGAGCGCGGCCTCACGACGGGCCTGCGCATCGAGCGCCGCAGCCGCGGCTAGGCTTGCCGCCTCTTCCTCGCGCAGCGCTACGACGCCGGCTTTCACGCGGGCCTCGAACATCTGGTGTGCATAGGCCGCCTGCCGCAGGGCTGCCGCCTCGGCAGTTGCCGCGGCCGCGGCCTGATTGGTGGCGGTGACCAAGGCCAGCTCTTCGCTGCGGATCCGCCCGGCAAGCTCGGTCAGACCCTGCTGCTCGGCTGCCAGCGCGGCGAACTCGGCCTTCGCGCTGCGGACTTCCTCACGGGTCTTGCCGAACACGCTGTTTTGGCGTTCCAGCTGCGCCACCAGCCGCTCGCCTGCCTTCTCGGCAGTCGCGATCGCCTGCCGGGCTGTCTGCATCTCACGTGACGTCGCATTGCCGAACGCGACGACATTCGACGTCGCGGCCGAGACGTCGACCATACCCCGGGTTGCGCGCTCGATTCGGGTAGCATCGGCGAGCACCTTGGCCTCGGTTGAGTCCATCGCCGCCTGCAACTGCATCAGACCACCGAAGGAGTCGCCGGTGTCGATGACAAAGCCGACTTCAAGCCTCGGGGAGGAATCGTCTATGGACATGCGTCATCCTCCCTGTTTGATCAGCCCAGCACGTCGCGGAGCTTGGTTTCTTCGATTTCGCGCTCGCGCGCAGTCACCCCTGCGCGCCACGGGGGCGGGCAGGTTTCAACTTCAGCCTTGCGGCTTTCGGCGAGGTAGGCAGCGGAAAGGCGGCGGATCAGCCGCCCCTCCCATGGCTCAAGGTCAACGGCAGTGCGTTCGCACCATGCGTTGATTTCAAGCCATGATAGCGGAACAGCACCCATGCCGGCCGCCTGGGTCAGGCCCATCTCGATCAGCCGGTCCGTGATATGCGGCGCGGGATTGAACGGCATAGGCGGCACGATCTTGTCGCGCTTCATCTTCTCGATCCGGCTGAGCAGAGGAGCCGGCGACTCTTCCACGAACTTGGCTCGCCGTGATCGAGGGTCCGGCTTTGGCGTGGCCTGAAGCCACGCCATCATCCGGATATAAAGGGTCAGGCCGCTTTCGAGGCGGCCTTGAAGTTTCCCCAGTCGGCGACAAACTTCGTGACCTGGCGGGTGATGTAGCCAATGCCCTGATCGGCGTATGCGGCGCGGAACATGTCCTGCCCGGTGAGGCCGGCTCCTTCGGGCTGATAGTCGAAGTTCTCGAACGACACGGTGATCGCGGCGAGGTCTTCGGCCGTCTCGGCGATGCGCTCTTCCTGGGTCGCTGCGGTGATCTTGCCATCGTTGTCCTGCATGCGCTTCAGCGCGCGTGCGGACTGGCGTGATTCGACAGCGCCATAAGCGCGGCTGCCAGGGCCGTGGAGATGGATGCGGACGGCGAGCTTGCCAGCCTCGTCGGCGTAGAGCGGCTCGCCGGTGGGGCCCTTGACGTGCAGGGCAGCAGTGGCGGCGACGGCGAGCGAGGCGATGTTGAGCAGCTTGGTCATGGGATAGTCCTTCGCGGGAGGATGGTGCGACCAGCTCGGCTCGCGACCCGCGACGACGGGCCGAGCTGGCGCATAAGGACCGGCGTCGCGGGCGCCGGGTAGGGGAGGGGTCAGGTGGTCGGCGCAGCGACCTTGACGATCTTGGTGCAGATCTCGATCGTGGGAGCGCCCGTCAGCATGCTGTCGGCGCCGTCGGCGGTCTCCGGCATGCCGAAGTTACGGCCACCGAAGTAGCGCTTGGCACCGTCAGGATAGGTCACGCGGAAGGAATAGAGCTTCTGGCTCTCGTCATCGGCCGACGTCTGCATGATTGCCTGGCCGGCGTCGGAGCTGTCGAGCGCCATCGACGGCTGCAGCGCGCCGTAGTCGGCCGAGCCCTTGAACTTCTGCTTTGCACCCTTGAGCGGCTGGAATTCGACCTTGGCGAAACTGGCGCCGATCGAGCCGAGCTTCTCGACCTGGCCAACATCGGTGAAGGTCAGAGCGGCGTAGCCAGTGGCGTCGGCAGTCGCCGGCGACGTAACGGAGATCGCAAGCGACGAGCCTGCGGCGGTCTGTGAACCCATGGTGATGATCCTCGTGACTTAATACCGGCAGGGCCGGCGGGGTGGCGCCCGCCGGGCGGCGGGCACGCGGGTTAGGCGGCGGTCTTGGCCTTCGGGTCAGCGGCACTGTCGACGGCCTCGACCAGCCCAGCGGCTGCGAAGTTGACGAACTCGCCCTCGGTAAAATCGTGTGCCTTGTCGGCTTCGAAGTGGCGCTCGGTGCCGGCGTCGGTGAAATCGCGGGTTGGCTTGGCGCGGATCGTCTTGGGCTTAGTGTCGGACATGGTAGGTTCCTTTTCTCTCACGCTGCCGCGTCGAAGCTGACGCGGAAGTCCTGTGTCTGCTCGTAGCTGTTGGCAGGGCCTCCGACATCGGGGCCGGTACCGGCGGTCAGGATCGACACGCGCAGCGCACCGCCGATGTCGCCCGTGAGGCCGCCGCAAAGTCGTTTGATGATCTGGATGATCGCGATCTGATCGGCATAGCTTGAGGCACGGACTGCAACCGAGACGCGGTCCGTGACCCGCCAAACATCGCTGCGCTTCAGCCACTGCCGATCGATCGAACTGACGGTCCGGAGGAGCAGCGCAGGCAACACGATGTTATCGGGGAGTGAACCGGCTTTGATCCGCTCAACGGGAATGCGCTCAATTAACGCGGGGTGATCGCGCAGGATGACGCCAACGATTTCGACGCCGGTCATTCGCTATCTCCTGCATCGGCTTCGCCAGCGATGCCGCCCGCGTGCACCCGGCTATTGATGTGCGCCTGGGCTGCTGCGATTGCCTCCGCGGCCTTCACGTCGAGTGAAATCCGCATGAATGGATGGGCGCGGGCACCTTTGTTGAAGACCGTCGCACCGACGAACTTGCCGCCGATGACGAGCGAGCCCTTCTCTTTGCCAACGGTATTGATCCGCTTAACCGACATGCCTCGGCGTTGAGTATCGTCGACGCTGATAAAGTGCGGAGCTGTTCCGTATTCGAGCCAGATGCCCACTGAACGCGCCCAACCTGGGTTGACCAAGATCTTCACGGTGACCTGGCCGATGCCGCGCTTCGCCTTCATGGACAGCGCATCGTCGACGTCTTGCGAAATTGATCGTGCCTTCGCCTCCTTCAGGATAACGGCGCCGCCAGCGCGCGCCGCACCCATCAAGAGGCGGCTTCCGATCTGCGCGGGAAGTTGCGCCATGAAGCGCTTGACCTCGCCACCACCACGAGAGGTCGCCATCAGGCCGCGTTGCCGGCGACGCTGTAATCCTCGACCATGAACTCGACTTCGTCCCGAACGCCGACTTCAGCTGGCCCGGCGATGATCTGCATCACGCGCGGGAATGGCTTGGTCATGACGAAGCGCATGCTCGGCGTGACATCTGTACGGAACCGCATGCGAACCTTGGCCGGACGCGTTGCCACGTTGATGCCGCCCGCCAGACGTTCTGCACGGCTCGGAAGGACATCGACCACGCTGGCGGCGATCGGCGAGCCAACAGCTTCCCAGCTGCCAGACCCGGCGCCGGTCAGAGAGCTATCCGTGACCGGGCGTTCGATCTGGATCCGGCGATTGTATCGGCTGGCCTTGCCCTTACCGACCGTCACAGGCTGCGTGCCCGAAGTCTGCCGCACAGCCGCCGTGCAGACGCTTCGGCTTTTTGAAACACCTCACCGCCTTCGCGATCGGAGTCGTACGCGCTGATCAGAATCAGCATGGCGCGACGGAAGTTGCCCGGAGCGGCGTCACCCGCCTCATACCCCGCACGAATTGTCACAGTGAAAGCCTGCTGAGCGTCGCAGAATGAATAGAACGGTCCAGCCGGCGGTAATACGCGGGCGGGTCGGGAACTGAGATCGAGCCGCGCGCCTACGATCGCAACGGGTGCTCCAGCAGCGTCGACGTAAGCAACGCCGGGAACTGCAGACGCGTTGATCGGCCACGCCCGAAGCCTAACCGCACCGAAGCCGCGGAACGACTCGGTTACGTCACGCGCGACAAGAATGTGACCGGTGTATTCCTCAACCCACGCTGCGGCGTCGTCGATAAACTGGACGAGGTCAGCGTCGTGGGATTCGTCGTTTTCATCCAGTTGGATCTGGCGGCGCGCATCCTGCAAGGTCACGGGAATAGCCATGAGGCACCTCGATTCACTGGAAAGCGTGGCACCGGACAAAGGAGTCCGGCACCACCCTTAGTCAGGCCTTTGCAGCGACCTGAAGATTGCGCTCGACGGCCTCGTGACCTTCGAGCGTTGGGTCGTTGAAGTCGATGCGGTTCTGCTCGACCGTGGTGCCGGCACGGGGATCGTTGTCGACGGCCGGATGGTCCATATCGACGTCGGGGACGATCTGCTGCGGTGCGCCAGCGGTGTCGATATCGGTTGCCGGGGCAATGCCGTTGCTGGCGTTCTTGGCGGTCTTCGTGTCCATAGGTCTTCTCCTGGTTCGCCGAAACCGTGGGTCATGCCGCGCGGCTTCGAAGAACCGGGCCAGCGCTAGGCCGGCCCGGCGAGAAGTTATGCGTTCACGGCGATCTTGAGCGCCCGCATCGGCTCAGGGTTGTGCACCCCGCCGCCCACGCGCTTGGTCGTGTAGAAGTGCACGAACGGCTTGTTCGAATACGGATCGCGCAACACGCGGATGCCGATCCGATCGACGACCAGGTAGGTGGCTTCCATGTCGCCGTAGAGTGCGGCAACGTTGCCAGCGCCCGCAGTCGGCATGTCTGGCATTTCGACGATCGGCGCGCCGTTCAGCGTCTGCGGCTGTCCGAGAGCATAAGACGGCTGCCACAGGAAGTTGCCCTGGCCGTCCTTCAGCTTACGCGCAGCGCCGAGGCTCTGGCGATTGATGTACAGCTTGGCATTCCCGGCGAACTCGCTGGGGAGGTCGTACATCAGATCGACAAAGCCATCGCCGGTCAGCTTTCCTGCGTCGCCGCTGTTGACCGCCTTGATCGCACCGTACGGATGGCGAGCCGCATTTGCGGCACCCGTGACATAGGTGAGGATGCCGTAGGGCTTGTTCGCCCCGTCGCCGGACAGGAACCCGATGCCTTCCTGACGGGAGAATTCGGTATCGACTTCCTGACCCAGCCACTCCTCGAGGTCGATCGCGGCGTCGTCCAGCAGCTGCTGGGAGATTGCCGGATTGGCGTAGAGTTCGCCCGGCACGAAGTCGAGCACGCCGATCTGCGGAGTCGTGGTCGCAGGGCGGCTAGCCGTTTCACCGACCCAACCCGATCCGACATTGCGGTCCGAAAAGTACTTCTTGAACCCGGCGACGCTGATCGTGATGACACGGCTTTCCGCACGCATCGGGCTGATCTTCTTCAGCTTCTCGCCGATCGTGCGATCCCATTCGATCGGCGCCAGATAGCCGCCGTCGGTGTCAGTGCCCTTCTGCATTGCCGCCCGCACCTCGGCCGAGGCGTTATCGCCCCGGCGCATGTGCGCCTTGAACGCCTTGGTATAGTCCGGGTCGGCCTTGATATCGCCGATGATCGCGCCGTCACCCAGCTTCGCGGCCGCGTTGATCCTTGCCTGATCATCGACAGCAGTCTGCAGCTCCGTGAGGGTGGCGTTGATGGCGTCGAGCTTGTCCTTGGTCAGGACGTCCGTCTTGCCGGCCTTGATCTCTTCGATCTCGCGAGCATGCGTCGTCTTGAACTCGTCGAATGCGCCATTCAGCGCACGGATGAGCGTGGCGGGATCGGACCCGTCAGCGCGAACCGTGCCCGCGATCGCGCGCGGCATAGCGGGCAGGGTAGGAGCCGTGAGCCGCAGCTTCGGTTCCGGCTTGGTGCTTGCTGCCGCCGCAAGGGTGCGGAACGGGTGGGCGAGCACCGTCGCCACCGCCACGAGGGCGGCCATGTTCATTCTCTTCATGGTGGAGCTCCTAGCTCTTGATGGTGGTGAGCAGACCCGCCAGCAGGCCGGTCAACTCGGTCTCGCCGCCAGCGCCTGGCGTGTCGGCTACAGGGGCAGCGCCTGGCGTGCCCTTGATCTTGGTGATGTGATCGCGCGCTTGAGATCTCGTATCGCCGCCGGCGACGAGCTTCAGTTCAAGCGCGGTGATCGCGGTACGCTCGCGGTCGGAGGCCTTCGCCTGCTCGTCTCGCGTCGTCTTGTCGGCCGTTAGAAGCGTATCCGCGAAGCCCCGCTCGATCGCGACGGACCCAGACATGTAGGTCTCATCGTCCATCCACTTCGCGCATTCGGCCGCGGTCCGCCCGCTGCGCTGCGCGTAAACGTCGGCCATCGCTTGATCGAATGGTGCCAGATACGTCGCGGTCTCGGCCATGTCATGGCGATTGCCGACGGCTACGACCCAGCAATTGTGGATCATGAGGAACGACGCCGCACCGATTTCGACCGTGTCACCTGCCATTGCGATGACCGACGCAGCCGACGCGGCCATGCCCATGATCTTGATCGTCACCGGCTGATCATGTTCGCGCAGGACGTTGTAGATCGCGATCCCCTCGAACATGTCACCGCCTGGCGAATTGATCTGAATCTCAACGGGGCGGTCACCGATTGCGCGCAACTGAGCCGTCACCGTCTTTGCGGTGATGCCCCCGCCAGACCAATAATCTTCGCCGATGGCACCGAACATGGTGATGACGTTGTCACCGCTCTCGACCGCGCGAATGCCTGCTGCATCGGCAGACCACTTTTCCAAGATGTTTGGTCGCGCCAATGCCGATACCGATCGATCGGCAGGCATGGGGAGGGCGCTAGGGCGGTCTTTGCCGTTCACGCTCGATATGGCACGCGGCATCGGTGTGCCTGGGGTGGCGACCACCGGCTTGCCCGGCAGAGGGCGGCCATTGAGGGTCAGTACCGCACGCGGCTTGCCCGGCGCTTTATGCTCGTCGGTCATGGTTGCTCCTAAGCCTCTGCTAGAGTTGCTGCGGCTGTAGTGCCGTTGCGGGGCAGCTCGTCGCCCCCCGCGATCGGGTTGCGGTCGAAGTTGTCGCGAGCCTCATTCGGGGTAAGGAAAGCCGCATTCGGACCGAGCGCCGCCTTGAAAAACTCAGCCTGGTCTTTGAGCGAGCCGCGTAAAAGCGCCCCGTCATTGTACTTGGCGTACATCGTGTATTGTTCAGCCGGCGTGAGCAGGCAGAACCACACGGCCTCCTCCCAAATGACGAACCATTGGAGGAGGCAGTATGTGACGAAAAACAGCCCCAGCTGTTCGATGCCGCTGCCCCAGCTGGTCTCATCGAACATCAGCAGCGGGCGCGGAGTGCCGGTAAAGCGCGATATCTCCTCCGCCTCCTGCTGGCGCAGCGCAACGAGCTCGTTGTCCTTCGCCGTGCCGGACAGCACTTTTGCCTTCAGCCCCTCCTCGAGTATCAGCCAATCCTCTTCGGCGTCTGCTCCCGAGAAGTTCTCTCGAAGGCTGTCGCGCAGATTGTCGATCGCTTCCGCTCCAAGCGTCTGATCGGTCTCAAGCGCGCCGCGCGCCATCGTACCCTTGTCAAGCAATCGACCAGCAGCCTGAAGCGCACGATGCGACAGGCCTAGCGTGTCGGCAGCGACGTCCAGCAGGGAAACGCCAGTCAGGCCGTCCAGAGAAATAGGGCCGCGGAAGTGAAAGATGTCTTCCTTGGCAAGCGTCACGGCGCCACCCGATTTGGGCTGGTACCGAAAGCTCAGCTCAAAGGTCGCTGAAAGCTGCGGCTTTACTGATCGCCGGGGGAGGGGGACAATTTGACGTACCGCGCCCCTCGACCGGACGATCAGCGCGAATGCATTGCCGTCGAGCAAGGCGCAAAGCTGCATGTAGCTCTTGAACTGAGTGGCGGATTGAAAGTCGTTTGGCTTGCGATGCAATACCCTGAACAAGGGGTGGTCCCGCGCCTTTTCAATCTTCCCGTCCGCAGCTCTGCGCATGAGATGAAGCGGCAGCATGCCTATTGAGCCGGAGATCAGCGACATGGCCCGAAAGAAGGTGCTGTTGCGAAGCGCAGCACGTTCATTGACCGCGATCCCTGCAACCCCGGTTCGACCGCCATCGCCGCGCATCATCTCATGAAGGGTCGGGTCTGCAAAATCGTAGGCTTGGTAGGCCATGATCGGCCCACCATGGCTCTGCCCAGTTGCCGCCTTGGCTGCGGCGATCGCGCGCGAAGGCGATAAGGACCTTCGCCCGCCAGCCTGGCGGCGATAATCATCAGGCGACATAGACGTACACCCTCCTGTTAGACGCGGATGATGCCGCGGGAGGCATACACGCTCTTTTTCTTCGTCTTCAGGCTGGAGACGGCAGCGCCGATCGCCATCGTGGTAGTGACCATGCCGTCGATACGCCCGCGTGATTTCTTCTTGTTGAACATGCGGTTGCCTTGACCGTCGGGGTCGATCGCGGCGTTTGCCGCGCAACTGTATGTGACCGGCGAATTGTCGATGATGACCCGCTGCGCGAGAATCGCGTCCTCGGTCTTTGTGATCGAGTGCGGCATGCAAAGCTGCCGGTCTTCGAACATAATGCGGGTGCCCTGGGCATGCGCGACGATCTTGAGCCCGCGTCCCGTTGGTTTATCTGGGCCGCCGTACAACCAGGCTTCAAGCCCGACCTCTGCACATGCGTCCATGAAACTCGAGATGAAGGCCGGATCGGCAACCATCTCGAGCACCTTGTGCTCGGCGTAGAGCTTGGACACCTGCATCGCGACGAAAGTGTAATCGATCGTCGCACCCGGCGTGGCGACCAGGAACCCATCCTCGACCCACTCGACGTAAGGGGCGTGATCGCGCTCACCTTTCTCCTTGAGGTGGCCGGCGGTGGTGCCCGCCGCTGTCCAATACCAGCTCTTCACCGCCAGGGGCTCGTCGCCGATTGGCTCCCAAGCCGCGCTGACCGCGGTTAGATCGTTCTTCTGCGAAAGATCGAGCGCCAGCCGGCAGAACCGGTTGCGCATCATCGTCTCATCGACCGGACCCTGCACAGCGGCCCACTTTTCCTCGTCGATCCAGAAGTCCGCCGATGCGGTATCAACCCCGAAATACAGTCGCAGGACGCTCGACTTGGTCGACGGCCGCAGCAGCGCGGAGGCAACCGTCTCGCGAATATTCTCGATCGGGAACGTCTCGCCCAGCGCCGGCAGCGACTTCTGCCAGACCTTCTCGTTCTCGAACACCGTCTCGCGATCGGCCTTGTCGATCCGCGCGACGAACGCGAACGCTGTGTCGTCGCGCGCCTCACCCTTGGCAATCTGCTGGTACATGTCCGAGTAGGACGTGCCGACATGCTGCGACGTGGCGGGCGTGTTCGTGCCCATCAGCATCAGCGCGTGACCGGCGACCTTGTCGATGCCGCGCTTCCACGTCTGCAACACGTTTTCGTCGGTAAGCTCATGGATCTCGTCGCCCGCGACATAGTTCGGTCGCGGACCGGAAAGGCTTTCGCCGCTGGCGATCGGCTGAAAGAACGACCCGCTGTCGGGATGCTCGATCTTCCAGGCGTTCTCCAATTCGCCGCGGATAACGACCTCGCCGAGGCCTTCCAGGCTTTCGCCTTCGTCATGCTCCGGTATCGTCGCGCGGCACATGGCCGCGGCGTCGCGGAACAGGACATTGGCGGTCTTCTTGTCCTCGCCGATGGCATAGCACTGGGCGCGCTGAATATCGCACCAGCCCATGATGTAGACGCCGATTGCACCCATCAGTGGCGACTTGGCCTGGCCTTTGCCGGTTTCCAGCCAGCCTGACCGAAACCGCCAACGGTCGGTTGCAGTGCGCCAGCCGAACAGCGAGCCCATGACGAACGTGTGCCACTCGAGCGGGTAGAACGGCTGGCCCGCAGATGGCCCGTCGGTGACCTGGAAAACCGACGGCAGGAAGTCGAGGGCATGGCCCGCAGCATCCGGTCGCCAGTAAATGCCGCGCCGCTCACCGTCACGCATGTCCCGCAGGTGCCGCTCGGCCGCATAGCGGACGAATTCACCAGCCGTGAACAGCTTCCCGTCGACCGCGGCTTTCGCCCATGCCGTCGTCGGATCAGGATCAGCGAGGAAACGATTAGCCACGCTGTTTTAGGAACCGCGCCGAACCCGTAGTGCGGGTTTGTTTCTTGACGACCTTGGCCCCAGCGCCGCGTTCGCGTGGTGAGATGCAGAGCTCCTTCTCGAGCGCCTGCGCCTGGCTCGCGGCGTTCGACATCGTCGTCCACCATGGGTTGTAGGTCGGGACGCCGGTCTTCTTGGCCTTGATCACCGGGCCAGATTTGATCACCTCCTTCGCGGATTGATCGAACGTGACGTATGCGACGACCAGTCGGATGACCGCATGCGAGTTGGCAACCGCCAGTTTCTCGGCGCCGCGCATCTCGCTGATGATGCTCTTCCAGTAGGACGATGCGGCCTCGCGGTCCGCGGCCCGGCCGAAGATGTTGCGCCAGTTCGGCTCCGGCGGAACGCCGTCACCCCCGACAATCTCGATGACCTCGGCCATATGGCCTCCCGCGGCGGACCGGTCGAAACCCTCCCCCCTCAAAAATTACTCGCAGTGCGCACGCCCCACGTGGTCGGTACGGGTGGGCGCCGGCCCCAGACTTTCGACCGGGGGGTGGGTCAGGCCGGGGAGCGCCTTGCGACGGCAACCCGGCCCGCTACGGTGACGGTGCGAACGACCACTGGAGCTGCAGAATGAAATATATCGACCGCACCTTCACCGACGAAAGTATCACGCTTGACGGGAACAGTTACGTCCGCTGCACTTTCGACGGCTGCGTCCTGTGGTACAACGGAGGCACGGTTGAGATCATCGGCGGGATGAAGTGGCTGAATGGTGGCAACATTAGATTCGGGACTGGCGTCGACCCGGTTCACAACGCTGTCAGCCAGTTCATTAGGCAGAATGCATCGGCCAGCGGCTTTCGGCCCGCAACCGACGATGAGATCGCCAGCAACGAAGCCGTTACCCCGAAGAAGGATCTCAGCTGAAATCTGCATACCCATCCTCACGATAGCGACTGGCGCTTGTTCCATGGATGATTCGCCGCTGTTGGCCGCCCTGCTCGATCCACGCCACCAGCAGGACGCGCCGTGGCGCCCTTGTCGGCCAGCGTCTTGGCGTCCGAGCAGTCCTTGCAGAGCAGCTGGTAGTTCGCTCTCTCGCCGGTGCCGCCCCGCGACAGCGGGACGATGTGGTCGGCTATGGTGCCCAGCGTCTCGATGCCCTTTGCTTTGCATTCACCCTCGCAGGTGATGACAGTGGCGAGCAGGTGAGCTCGCATCTTGTCGTGCGCAGTGCCATAGCCGCGCTGATGGCGGCTGACCTTAGACCAGCCCATCAGCGCCCACGCACGGCGGCACGGAGATCGATCGCTGCCTGCTCAGCTTGGTCGATAAGGCGCTCGCTGCGGCCATGGTGCCGAGACCCTGCTCGCATGTCTTCGGCAATAAGCAGCACGCGCATGCCGATAGCCTCAACGCGGTCAGCAGTAGCGGGTCGGAAGGTTGATGCCACACCATCTCCTGCGCCATTCAGCAACGTTGCTCTGAGGAATAGGGACACAGCACAACGCTCTCGACCACTCGCAGCAAGATTTCGCGGGCTGTTAAGCTATAAGCGTTGCCGGAGGGGACTTGACGACGCTCTCAGCAAGGCTCCCAATCAAAAAACGACCCGACTCGAGGTCGAGCATTGGAGAGATAAGATGCTGAGTACATTTGAGCGTAAAAGAGATAGGCCATCTGAGCGTTGCCGCAGCGAAGCCAATAGCGATCACGGCTCGGAGCAATCACCATGGCCTGACGATCATGTCGCGGATAATGACCACGGCTTACTCAACATCGCCGGCAATAATTCAATCGCGTATTCGGACCACGGATCCAGCACAAGGTCTCGATGAGACCGCCACTCAGGGGATTGGAAAGCCAGTCCCCTGAGTATTAATATCCGCGACGAGAGCATGCGACTGTTGCCATACCGTAGGACAGTCGCTCAGCGCATCGCTCCTGCGTGAGGGGATGAAGGTGGCTAGCCAATGCGCTTTCTAAGATCCTGCGAAAGTTGCTCTACATCCTCGATAAGCCGATCGCTGCGCCCCTGATGGCGCGACCCGCTCGACATCTCCTCGGCAGTCTGCAGTGTACGCATGCCAATAGCCTCTCCATGGTCAGCGGTGGTGAAGTAGAAGGCGCCTCGCGCTGCTCGTTCCATTCCGCACCTCATCTCACGATCAATTTCTTGGCGTCGTCAAATCACCGAGATTCTGCGCGCAAGCGCGCCTGTGCGCCCTGTGCCTTCGCGGCGCAGGCTTTGAAAATCCCCAGCGCGGCGGTTCCGGCGACAGCCGGCTGAGACTTGAGGGCTGCAGCAACAGTTGCGGGAACTTGTGCATCCAGCCGCCCCATATAGAACGCCGCCGTCAAATTCGCGACCTTCCGCGTTGGCTCGTTTGCGGCCTGCTCGCCGACGGCACTGGTTACAACCAGGCACCGGACATCGTCGTTCACCGTTTGCGCGTGCGCCGGAGCGGCAACTAAGATGGATGCTAGAACCAGACTGGCAACGTTCTTCATACAAAGTTCCTGAGCGTAGTGGACCTAAAAGCATAGGCCACATCAATGCACAAAGTAACGTCGCATCTAACCATACCGTGGGACAATCGCCCAAGTACCCTAATCGGGCCTCTGCGTTGGGGACGAGGGCAGTAAGGCGATGTCGCCAGCCGGTCACGCTCGTCGCGGGCTGCTCAAGCAGCTTTCTTCCTCACTGGTACATTGCGGGAACGAAGCTGTAAAGTCTCTACTTTCACCTCTTGCGCGCGCCCGAATAGGCTGACGATCACAGTCGTCGTCAGCCCATCGCTTAGATCGACGAAGCCCTTGAAGCCAGTGAATGGCCCGGTGGTGAAGGTGACCTCGTCGCCGACATCATATGCCTTGCCTCTTGCTCTGCCTGGGGATCTGCCGCTCGCTGGCAGTGAGGAAAGGTAGCTATCCTGCTGCATCACACGCAGCGGCGACAGCTCGCGATGCCGGACGAAGACGGTCTCTCCGTAGTACCGGAAGATCGAGAAGCGCGGATGCGGCGAGACGTCCATGCGCTCGATGTGCTGTAGGTCCGCCATGTGCACTCGTCTGGCGAACGCGTAAGTCGGTGCCAGCGGCACAATGCGATGCTCCGTGCTCTTGCTGCGCGGCACCCGGCGCTTGATGTGCTCAGTCGGCGTCCAAACGTCCATGCCCGCGCCTTGCAGGGATGCAACCAAGCCCAGCGTGCCAGGCCCCACATGCGCAGGATGCACCAATCGGAGGCCAACGGCCCAATGTTTCCCCGCCCCATCGTCTCAACCCTCGCTCTTGAAATAAAACTGAACCGCCATCGATCGCCGGTAACGTTTCGCTAACTAAATTGATTCAGTCGCTGGCAAACGTAGTCAGATAGAAGTTTGCTGTTCTCAGAGGAAACTGATGTGACTGCGACTGTAGCCAAGTTATATGACCAGCGCACAGCGCCCCGGCATTCCGTCGGCCTTGATGGCACCTTGCGAGACGATAGCAATCGTCCATACGAGATCGTTGTTTCTGACCTATCACTTACGGGATTCGTTATTCCGGGTTCAGCGGATCTTAAAATACCGTCGCGGATCGGCCTCGGGCTGACTGGCCTCGGTGGACGGTCGGCGCAAGTAGTTCGGAAAGATGGCCAAGGATGGTACGGCTGCGTATTCGACGTTCCGCTGACGGACGCGGAACTTAACAGCGTTGTCGCTGAGAAGCCAAAATCCACGGTCGTTTCACTACCTTGGACTCCAGATCCAATTTTCGACGCTCCATCGTTTCGAGACGAAAGGTTAAGTCCGCTTGTTAAGGTTCTGATCATTGCGGGCACCACCGTTGCCCTTTGGGGTGGTTTGGCCGCTGCAGTCTGGCCAAGCTTGTAACCGAGCTACGGGCGTCTATTAATGTCCTAAACATAATCATGCTGCCATCTGCTTGGGATCGATCGCTGCATTGTCACCAGGATCGATGCCGAACATGCGCACGTAATCCTCGCGGCTTGGCATTCGCGCCCCGCGGTTAGGGTTTCCGCCCTGCGGCTTTGGGCGGCTTGGATCGGCAGCCGCTGCGAACCGACCACCTAGTGCCGCGACGATCTCAGCCGCTTCATCCGGGCGGCAGCGCTCGGCGGCGGAATTACCAGCCCCGCGACGTGCGCGCGCTTCGATCAGTTGCGAAAGGCGCCACTGCCGCTGGATCCGCGGGGGGGCGGGCTGGCTCATCGCAGCAGCGCGGATCTCCGAGATCGAGGGGAAGAACTTCATCGTCCGCGCCGCGGCCATCGCGCCAGCCATCAGCACGTCTGCGGGAATATCGCTCAGCTGCTCGGCATAGACGTCGAGGCGGGCGCTGGCCTCTTCGACCGACACCCGCGCGGCGGGATAGGCGACCACCAGCTTTGCCATGACGCGATCAACGGCGCGCGGCGAGCTCGTCCGAGGCGCGGCGCGGTAGACGGCCAGAGCCTGCTCAGCGTCTACGAGTTCAACATCGGTCAGCACGGGCAGCCGGGTCGGCAGGGGGTCAGTCCCAAGCACCAGATCGGCCAGCCTCCCGTTCAACGAGGGCTCTTGCCATCGGGGTGAGGTCGTTACCGCGGTACGCTGGTCGACGGTCGTGAGTTCGTTTGCCATTGAAGCTCTTCCAGTTTTTGACCCAGGTTCTCCACGAAGCCTGCCAATCGAGGCTCTTCGTGCCTTGCGTGATGTGCCGGTCGATGAAGTGCTCGACCTGCTCGGCTTCGAGACCAGGCGGCCAAGCTGCCATCGCCTTGCCGGTGATCGAGTCCGGTTTGACGATCGGCGTGAAGTCGAGAGGAACAAGCGTGCCAGCAGTATCGTGCTTGCCCGCCACCTTCGGGGGTATGGTGGTTCTTGGTAGTTTGGGTGCCACTGTGGCGGGGGTCGGCGCCTCCCTGACGGGGGTGACTGTGTGACGGGGCGTCACTGTGGCGGGGGTGTCAGGCTGACGGGGGTGGACCAGATAGATCCGACCCCGGCCGGGGAGGTCTTGCCAGTTGATGTGGCCCGCATCTTTGAGCGCCTGCACTGCGCGCTGCACGCTGCGCTCCGACAGCTTGGTCTTGCCCGTCAGCCCGGCCGGACCATTGATCCCAGGCCAGCACTGAGCCTCGTCGTTTGCCATGACGGCGAGCACGTTCAGCACGCTCTGCTCGGGCGCACTGATTCCGACGACGCTCATAGCGGCGCGGCACAGGTCGAAGCCCGTCAGGAGCGTCACCGGCGGTTCTGCTCGGCGATCGTGCGGAGGGCCAGCAGTTCGGTGCTGATCGACTCTACAGCGCGCGCAATTCGGCAGAGCTGCCAGACTGCGTACAGCGCGATGATCATCATGAAGAGCTTGTCGCCATTATCCACTGTCAGAGCTCCACGTGCTGCATAGCGATAGCGTGCTTGAGCTCGGCGACCTTCGGCCGGGCGCGGATGAAGCGTTCGTGCTCAGCACGCGGCGGGCGGGCCAGCCGGCGAGCGCGAGCATCGGCGATCCCGCGATCGATGTCGGCGTCGAGCCGCGCGAGGCGGTCCTCGATTGATGGGCGCGGCTGGGCCACAGGGGCCCGACCGACGACGGCGCGTTTGATCAGGCCCCACATGGCTCAGATCATCCCCAGCGACTGAAGGTAGACCTCAAGGATCGCCTCCTGCTCCTGGTATTCTTCCCGCTTGAGCTTGCGGATCGACAGGATCTTACGGATCGCCTTGGGGTCGTAACCGCGGCCCTTGGCCTCGGCGAACACGTCCTTGATGTCGTCCGAGATTCCCTTCTTCTCTTCCTCGAGGCGTTCAGCGCGCTCGATCAGCAGCCGCAGTTCGTCAGCAGCCACTTGGCCGCCTCCCATGCCTTCGTTACGCTCTTCGGTCATTGTCATGCTCCTTGGTGAAGGGGTTTTGCGCCGGCCATCGCGGCGATTTGGGCGGGGCTGTAGAGCGTCAGGATCTTCGCGGTGGCGACCGAGCAGCCGAGCGATTGGGCCTTGCGCTCGAACATCTGCATCATGGCCCGCCGCAGCAGCTCTGACGGGTCGATCTTTACCGGGCGGGTTCTGGGCGCAGGCGTCGACTTCTGCGGCCTCGGCGGCCGCGGGCCCGCCCAGACGGGCTTCCCCTCGCGGATCATGCGCTTCCGTGCATACCAGATCTGCTCATAGGTGATGCCGGCACCCGACACGCTGGCAGTCAGCATCGTGTAGACGTCGAGCTGCGCGTGCGTGACGAGAAGCGCCTCGATCAGCGAACGCTGCGCTGCCACCGCATCAACGGCGAACGCCGGCGGGGTGGTGCCGTTCTTCGGGCGGGTCACGCTGCGACCTTAACGATGCGACGTCCGCCAGCCAGCCGGGTCTCGGAGATTGCTGCGTAATCAGGGTTCAGTTCGATCAGTGTGGCGTCGAGACCGATCTGCTCAGCGACCAGCCCAACCGTACCGGATCCCCCAAACGGATCCAGGACATGCCCGCGCGCGCGGCCGAAGATCGCGCAGATCCCGCCGCAATCATCTACGGCGCCGCACGCTGCACACGTCGTCGGCGGGCAGCCCGCGGCGATGCACCGGCGTGCGAGCTCGCGCGGGAAGGTCGCAAAATGCGCCTCGCGGCAGCCCTCGATATTGAAGGTCCAGACATTGCGGCCGTTACGGGTTTCGGGAACGTAGGTCTCGACCCAAGTGCCCGCGCGGTTCTGCCCGGCAGTCGAGCCCTTCGCAGGCTGGTACTGACCATCCTTGCGTCGCGCGTGGGCGTTGCCAGTGAGCGGCTCGCGCAGCGCGTCCGCATCGAAATAGTAGGCCTCGCTGCGGGTGAGCAGCCATATCTTCTCATGCACTGCCGCCGGCCGATCGGTGATCGACTCGGGCTTCGGGTTCGTCTTGTTCCAGACGATCTCAGACCGAACCCACCAGCCGTCATCCTGAAGCGCGATCGCCAAGCGGTTCGGCAGCATGCACAGGTCTTTCGGCTTGAACGACCCGCGCCCGTCGCCAACTGATCCGACGGTGCTTAACGGCTTGTCGCGAAAGGTGCGATCGTCGCTGCCATCCGCCTTGTATGCCGCCGCTGATTTGCCGTTGGGCGTGGCAGCGTGGCAATCGCCGTAGTTAATCCAGACCGTGCCGTGCATCTTCAGCACGCGCCGGACTTCGCGGAACACGTCGACCATGACCGCGAGATGCTCTGCGAAGGTCGGCTCAAGGCCGATCTGGCCGTCGACGTCATAGTCGCGCAGACCCCAATAAGGCGGCGACGTGACCACGCAATCGACCGACTGAGACGGCAGGAGACGCAGCTGCTCGCGGACGTCGCCGATCATGACGCGCGTGGCGCGCGCTGGCCGCAGGATACCGTCCGCAGAACCGGGCTCAACCGGCACTGCGCTATTGAGCGCGTCCATAGTCATCTCCGTTGCGGGGTTTTCCGCGTGTTATTCGTTGGCCGTAGAGGCCGTCAGGGAGCCGCGAATGGCTCCAGGATCTGGATCATCATCACCGCGTCGTCGCGCAGCTCGGCGCGATCAACGTGGCAATATCGGCCGTCGGCGCCGGCGCGAGCGAACTCGGCCGCACCGGTCATCAGCTTCGAGATCACCATGGCGGGGGCGTCGGCGGCCGGATCGAGCTCGCGCGCGCCCTGGCCGATGACGCTCAGCACCCGGTCGGTGAACTCGACGCCGAAGAAGCTGGCGAGGATCAGGAGATTGCAGCCGCTGGGGCACCGGCGATCGCCGCCGCTGGCGATCATTGCCGACAGGGTGCGCGCCGGGATCTTCGTGCCCAAAGCGACGTCCTCCACCGAGTGTTGCCGCCCGCGGCCCATCAGCAGGCCGATCGCCTTGCAGATCTCGTCCTCTGCCGTTTCCGGCGAAATCATCGAGCTATTCGTCACGGACATTGCCTTCCAGACCGAGGAAAGAGGTTTCATGGAAACTGAGACCCTGATCACCACCCCGAAGGCCGTTCGCCTTGCCGTAGCGCGCGCGCTGCTCGAGCATCGCAACCTCGTGGCGGCAGCAAAGGTCGATGCCCCAGAGCAGCACGGCCGAGCCGATCGTGATGATGATCACCATCGCGATGATCGACCAGTGGTCCGTCACAGGACGTTCCCTTCGGCGTCGCGCACGACCGCGCCGTATGCCGCCGCGTCCCTGCCCGAGAGCAGCGACTGGATGAAACGGTGACGCTGCCGGACCGCATGGGCGTGGCCCAAGGCGAAGCACGCAGCACACGCGATGCAGATCATGATGATGTTCATGCAGCTTTCCGATCACGAGAGGGACAAACCGGCGCTTGGCATGACCGAACCGCAATTGCGGCTCGGCAACCACAGGCGGTGCAGTGCGTGACGTCGAGGACCGGTGCCTCGATGTACGAAGGATCCGATGCAGCGTGGAAGCCGAACCGCTGCGCGCCGATCGCGATGATTGCGGTCGCGGCGCCTGCGACGCGGGACGGCTCCATGGTGGGGAGGGTGAGCAGCATCAGCGCAGCCCTTCTGGGGCCGGGCTTGCGGCCCGACCCCTTCCGGCTATCGTGCGGGTGTCGAGACCACCACGAAGAGGAATTCGAATGCCAGATGACAAACCACTCGGATGGCGCCCGTTCACCGAAGAGGACCGTGCGCGGCAACGCGCAATCGGATACGACGAAGAGACTATCGACGAGCTTGAGCTCTCCAACGTGTATTCGCCGAACGAACACGCGATTTGGGCGGTCGAACTGGGCGTGGCGATGCTGCACGCCGCTGGACGCCGACATGGACCAGACTTCGCGCGTGATGTGCTTTCAGCGCTGCAAAGCCGAGCCAAGAGGCTTTCTGGGAGCGAAAGCTCTGACGACCGTGTTGAGGGTGCGATGGTCGCGAATCTGGTTGCCACCATGGACTGGGATGCGGTCATTGCCCGAGCCTCGAATCCAGATTGGAGCGCCGAAGCCGATTAGACCGCTGGCGTTCATGTTCACGCATCTGGGCGTCGGGTTGATCGACGCTTCGAGTGGACTGAGCCGCGCTAACACCCCGGCGCATCCGCAGATGATCGACAATCAGGAAGGGAGCCGCAGCCGCGACGATTGCGAACGGAGCGGCCACGCCGAACACGAGCAACGCGTTCGTCATGCCGCTTCCTTCTGTTCGATGGGGGTGGTGGGGTACGACGCCATGAAGTCGACGATCCGCCGCGCGGTTTTTAAGGTTAGAGAGCGATCGGCTTTCAAATTCGTGATTAGATTTGCGTCGCCAATCGAAAGGCGGCCAAACGTCGATGGCTTGAGCGCATGCTTCGAGCAGAACCGATCAATCTGGGCCAGAATGTCCGCGTCGCTCGCCAGCGTCGTAACCATGACTGAGGTATAGTCGGATGTTTCCTACTTTTCAAGTCGGAAACTTCATGCTTCCGACCCAGCCTGTCGTGTGTGAAGCATCCGACATGGCGGACATAAGCGACTTGCGCGGAAAGCGCCTCTACGACTCCCTGATCGCATTGAAGCCGGCAGACCTGGCCGAGACCGACTGGGCTGTCTTGGCGAAGCTCAACCGCGGCTTTTTCTCCAACCTGAAAAGCGGGGAGGGTAGCCCGCGGCTAGTCTCGGTGCGAAAGTTACTCAATGCGGTGGGCAAAACTGAAGCCGACCTGGACCCAAACGCCCCGCCGGCGCCTTTACCCGCGAAACGTACGTCAAACGCGCAAATCGCAGCGAAGCCGGCCGACGCGGATGAAGAGTTCGAAATGGTCGAGATACAACAGATCGACTTGGCTTATGGAATGGGTGGGATGTTCACAGACGTCCCTATCGATATTGACGTCCTGAAGTTTCCCAAAATGTGGGTGCAGTCCATCACGTATTCACCGCCGGCGTTGCTAACGTGGGCGCGGGGGAGGGGGGACTCCATGGTTCCTACGATACATGATGGAGACGTGATCCTGCTTGATCGTTCGCAGACGAGGGTGACCGAGCAGGATGCTATCTGGGCGTTCACTGTCGGCGACCTCGGGTCGATCAAGCGGCTCCGAGTTAAGGGCGACCGGTATGTAATCCTCTCGGATAATCCCGCCGTGCCCGACGACGAGGAGCATCAAGATTTCGTCAGGATCGTCGGTCGGGTGATATTCGTCGGCGCAAAAAAATAACGTGCCGAGATCCAAGTAGGGGGGGCATCCTTGGCTACATTCGAGCTGCACCACTTATCTTTGGCGCCAAGAGCGCAGCCGGATCTATTTGATAGAGAGCCTGGCAAAGCCGCATGGATCAGGAGGGCATTTAGCAAGCAACGCACATTTGAGCACCGAGGCAACAATTTTCACTGGGTTCCATACGGGGTCAAGGCGACGGACGGCGCTGTGATTGGTGTAATCGAACGCCAATATCCGATCCAGCACTACGAAGCCCCCGAGGACGGGGGCAAGCCGACATCCTCAGATATATGGCAGGGGGCTGTGGTCACCATTGACCCGGAGCACCACGACGACGGCCAGAAGCTTGCTTTCGAACGCGGCACGAAAGTGGGCCAGCCGCTTGCCGTCCTTAGCTCACTGGTTGGAGCGATAAATACTCTTCCAGAAGCACCATACATTATCACGGTGAAAGCGATCTGGGATGAGCAGAGCTTTCAAACATTTGCTCGGCGTCACGGAAACTTGCTTCGCTCGATAACGTTCGACTTCGTCGTCCCGAACATGTTCGATTTGTCGGGAAAACTCGATGAGAAGCTTAAGCAGGTAGGCGAGGATACGGGCGCCCAACATGTGAAGCTCACATTGGAAAGCCCCGATGGAGTCAAAGCGGACGCGCCGGAGGTGCAATCGGGCGTAGCCTACGGCGCGAAAGGGCAAGCCACGCTCACTGCGACTGCCATGGACGGCGACCGATATACCTCGACGGACAAAGTGCGAACAACTAGGGTATCCAGTCTGATCGGGCAGGGTATGGCGCTCGTTGCCTTGGTCAGAGACAAGCTCGACGAGGTGCTCGGCCGAAACGATGTTATTCCAATTGCTCCTGATCGCGATCGCGACGGTGCTAGTCGTAACTAGCATTTGCATTCCGTCGGTACTCTCGGACGGCGGTAACGTGTTTCTGCGGGGTTTCGTTAACCAAGAGCTGCTTGCGACACTTGGCGTTATTGTGACGATCACTCTCGCATCAGCGGGCGCAATCCACATCGAACTAGGCAAGCTTTCGCGCGAACGGAGCATAAACCTTGATCGAGAAAAGCAAGCTGTGAGGTTTAGTGCCTATCTCCTGTTGGCGCAGTTTTTGACGGCCCTGGCCCTGGTAGTGCTCAAGCCGGTGCTGGCGGCATCGGAACGGCAGACGGCGTTCGCCAACTCCATAGGGCTGTTTATCATACTATGGGCCGTCGCAGTCCTCTACGATCTGACCCGTGCCGCGTTTAGCATAAGCCGGTAGTCAGAAATATCCGACCTGACATTTGACAAGTCGGAAATAACCGACTTATAACGTTTCCCACAGGCCATCCCGGCTTGTTGGGAGACCATCGTGGCCGAGCAGGCTTCCACAGATTGGATCGAGTGCGATGGGGCAGGGTGCCCTGTCTCGGATGTTGCCCGTGTCCAGGTGCAGTTCCGGTTCGATCGTGACCGCCGCGCCGCTGAGCGTGCGAACCCCGCCGACGGCCATCCTGCCTACATCTACCGCGACTGCTGGACGCATCAGGGCGCGTTGTCCGACATCGTCGCCTGCCGGGTGGTCGCGTAATGGCTTTGCCCGCTCGCATCCCGAAGAAGGCCAAACGCGCTAGCCGCTGGATGTCGAAGCGCCACCGGACGTTCGTAGCCGGCTTTGCTTGCTGCAAATGCGGATCGATGAAGTCGGTCGAGGCCGCGCACGTCCGTATCGGGTCTGGTGCTGGCATGGGGCAGAAGCCGGATGACTGGCGCACCGTAAGCCTTTGCTCTGCTTGTCACAGGGGCCCGCGCGCCGACGCGCAGCATGCCATGGGCGAGCGATCATTCTGGGCTGGCATCGACTATGAGCGCCTGATCGCTGAGTTCACTCAGGCCAGTCCAGTCAAGTCAGAGATCCTGACGGTGCAGGCTGAGCGCGCGCTGGGCATCGCAGCGTGAACGGCCCGACCATGACCTGCGATCCGGACCTCGATTCCGCGATCACCGAGTTCCGCTATGTCACGACGCGGTTGCGGACGCTCGACCAGCAGATGCTGACCGCCGCGACCGACCGGTACAAGCACTTTGCCGCGATCAAGCACGAGCGGGGCGAGATCTGGGCGACCCTGCGATCGAAGGCCGAGAAGCTGCAGCTGGTACCCGAGGACCACCACCTCGGGGCGCGCGCGCTGCTGCTGGTCACGGAGGTCGCGTGGATTCTCTACGGCCGCAACCGGCGTAAGCCGACCCCAGCGATGATCAAGGCAATGGTCCGCGACATGGGCGAGCTCGCCGAGCGCGATCGGATCGAGGCCGAGGCCGACAAGGTCGAAAACGAGTTTCGCATGCGGACTTCGGCAGTCCGCGCATCCGCGGCTGGGGCCATTGCCCGCTACATCGATCTGAGCGCCGCATGACACAGGCCATCACCCCCTCGTCGCTGTGGCAGGGCACCCCGCATCCGACCTCGCGCTGGACGGTCCAGCAGATCGGCGCACTGATGAAGGAGGGGCGGGATCCGGTCTCGGTGCCGACCGCCACTGTTCTTCGTCGCCCGCGGGAAAACCCTGACGACTGGACCATGCCGCCCAAGGCCGTCGAGCTCGTCCTGCCGCGCCTTAGGCTCAAGCACGACGGAAAGCGCGCCCAAGTGATCACGCCCGCAGGGGCAATCCAGTGGATGGACATCGTTCATGGTCGATAAGCACATCATCGCAGCGATCGCGGAATCGGGCATCGCTGCCGATGACGCGCAGGACATGGCCGAACGCGTGTTCGGTGCCGTCCTGTCGTCGCTGGCCGCGGGTCGGACGGTCCAGATCCCTGGCGTGTGCCGGCTCAGGGCGCCCCGCAAGCCCGCATGGGTGCCCGGCACTTTGAAGCGCCAGGCCGTCGAGCAGCGCAAGGTCGGCATCGTGCACCCCGCGATCATCGAGAAGGGCGCGCCTTACGACGTCGCCAAGCCGATCGATCCGCAGGTTTCCAGCCACGCATGGGGGCAGGCGATCCGCGCCGCGACCGAAGGGCAGGGGCAGTGAGCTACCTCGACCCGGCTGGCGCCGCCACGCGCGCGCCGCTTCCCCCTGTCCCCGATCTGTTGGGCGTCGTCTCTGCGGAGATCCTGATCGACCTGATGATCGCCATCCTCACCCTCGGAGATCGCCCGTGAACTGGACCGACATCATGCACGGTGCCGGCTGGATGAGCCTCTTGGCCATCGGCATTATCGCGGCCGTAATCTTCTTCGAAGACGTCTATCGTCGCTGGCCCCAGATCATGACCGCCCTGCGCGGCAACGATCGGCCCGGCTTCGTGCCCCTCTCCCCGACTGCCTCGGTCCTGCCTTTCAGGACGTCCGTTCCCCCGTTGCGCGTGAACGAGGCACGCGCGCAGCCAACCCGTTCGAAGGTCGTCGCATGAGCGCTCGCCATTTCGTCCCCATCAGTGGCGGCAAGGACAGCCTTGCGACAGCTCTAGTTGCTAGAGAGCGTGCGGAGCGCAAGCCAGGCTTTGAGGTGACTTATCAAACCGCCGATACTATGAACGAACACGAGGTATGGCTTGAATATCTGCACTACCTCGAGGGTGCGCTGGGCGCGCCCATCCAGCGCGTTTCTGCCTACGATGTGCCGGGACTGATTGACGACGGAGCGTTTGCCCGGCGCCGGCAATCAATCCGAGATGGGTGGCCTCACGAGCTGCGCCGCAAGCGCCATAGCGCCGAATGTAAAGCACGCCGGGACTCACTACCTGCCGCTGTCTCACGCTGCAGGCCGTCTATTGAACGAGTGGCAGCGCTGCGTGAACACGCCCGACTATGTGAAGATCATTGCCCGACGATGATCAGTCCCCCGGTGTCTTCGGCGCGCATCGAACAGGCCGTCGCCGCTATGTATTCCACCGGCAACGCCTTTCTCGACATCTGCATGATCCACGGGCGGTTTCCTTCCAAGCAAGCCAAGTTCTGCACCGAGGAAGCAAAGCTGCTTCCGCTGTTTACTGCACGGAACGCCATGCTGGCAGACGGTGAAATTGCGGTGGACTGGGTTGGAGAACGTGCTCAAGAAAGTCTCGCACGCGCCAAAAAACCAGTGATCGAGCGTACGATCACAAGGGAGGGGCAGCGCCGAGTGATCTACCGGCCTATCCATAGCTGGACCCATCACGAGGTGTTCGACATCGCCAAACGCCACGGCGTAAAACCAAACCCGCTTTACCTCATTGGTGCCAAGCGGGTCGGATGCTGGCCGTGCATTAACTCCAGCAAGGGCGAGATTGCCCTTATAGCGCGCCACACGCCGGAGCGGATTGATCTGATCCGTGACTGGGAATGGCGTGTCAGCATGGTTTCCCGTCGGTGGATCGAAGGCAATGGCCGTGCCTCGACCTTCTTCCACTCGAAAACCCTCCCCATGAGCGATCAGGACCAGCCCGATGATCGGGCGAACATTGACGCGGTCGTGGACTGGGCTCGCACAAGTCAGGGCGGTCACAATTTCAGCCTGCTATCGGCCATAGCGGACGATGAATACCGAACAGACGGGGCGTCGTGTGTCAGCGCGTACGGGCTCTGCGAATGAAAATGCACAGCCAGATAGGCCGCAACTCAGCCGGCCCCCGCGAGAGCCAGCGTGTGCTTGACCAGGCCGAGGTCCTCGACCGCCGCGACCGCCTCATGCAGCAGCCGCCATTTGCCGAGCGCAGCGCCGCTCTGACCACCATCCGCGCCCAGCTGCGCAGCATTGATCGGAGAGTTTCCCGTGGCTGATGTTGCCGAAAGAACGAACGGCGTGGCCCAGGCAGTGCTCGAGGGCAGCATCCGCACCGCGCGCGCGCTGATCCCGAGTAGCGTCGCCGGTGAGAGCCGATATAGCGGCGATCGAGCAGCAAATACTGGCGGCGTGGGCCCGGAGAACAAAAAACGTACTGCGAAGGCCGTTGCAGGCCGCCGTACCGTCACGCTGTTTCACAAAGATCGCAGCACGATACCGTGGCGGAGATACTCAGCCCGGAATGCCCCAATTGGCATCCTCGTTAGCGGCCTTGGCCGTTCGAACCAGATGCTCGACGTAGTTCTGAAAAACCGGAACTGTAAACGTGACGAGCGTCGGTTCGCCCTGTGGCTCCTTGAACGTCAGGACGACGAACCGGCTGCCTTCCTCGTCAAGTACGAGTCCGGCCTCCATCGCACCAGTGCCGCTGGGAGTGATGATCGTCGCTGCCATGGTAGTGCCTCTATGGTCGTCCAAGGAGCGGCTCTAGCGAAGCGGAACCGCCGCGTCAGCGTCCGTCGAGCGTTACGCTGCGTCGGCGGCCGTTTGCGACGCGCCGCGGTCATTGGCAGCGATAGCTGTTTTAGTCTCGGATACGACACGAGCTGTAACGCTTCGCGCCTCCGTCCTGCGATATTCCAGATAAAGTGCAATCAAAGAAAACATGGCGACCTCGAGACGAGTCTTGCTGGATGGCAGGACAGGCTCGGCACATGTGACGGCTCGCTAGGCACTTCAAATGCGATTAATCAAATCGCCGTTGCGCCAATCGAAAGCGCACATTGTCACCCCACCACGGGAATGTCATCAATCAGGGCGGCGAGCGAACCATCTTTGAAGGTGTGCGGTCGCACAATTCTATCGGGAAGGGAGATTTTTAGATGGCGCCTTTCAATGGGCTTCATGGCCCGAACCTTTTGGGCCATTAATAGCAACGACCCCTCGAACAGAAGCTCGTTTCCTTCGTCGTCTTTTTGCGCTGCTGGCATCCGCACCAATGTTGCGGCCTCGGTCCACGGGAAGTCCATTTATTGTATTCCTAAAAACGTCCCGCGCCTGGTCATCATACCACATCAGCGCCGCTATGCCATTGATCCTATGAAGGATCGGAGACGGCATATTTCGCCCGTGAATGCTCAGCACCGTAGCACGCTGCACCTCGTGGCGTGCAGTTGACATGGTGTGCTTATTGCCCCGGAGGGCGGGCCTCGTTCACGCCATCCAAAAACCCTCACCGCTGGGTCCCGCAGCCGCTGGTCTCGCCGTGAAAGCTCACTTTACAGATCCGGAAGGACAGAACCGATGAGCGCGATCGCCGTCGCATCAATGCCGGACTGGCCCGCCGGGATGACGCGCGACCTCGCGCTGGCGTACACCGGGGTCGCTGAGGCTCAGCTTCGAGAATGGGAACGGCGCGGCCTTGTCCGGTTCTGTCCTCGCGGCCCGCGCGGCGCGGCGATCGCAGCGCGTAAGTCTCTCGATGACGCCCTGTCCACCCTGTTCTCGTCGGCCGCGCTCGACGAAAGCGCGATCGAGTTCGACTGATGGCCCTCAGCCGCCTGCCTGCCTACGTCCGCCCCACGAAGCTCACGGGCGGGGAGATTGGGCACTATTGGGAACTGCCGCACTGGGCGCGCCCGATCAAGGACCCGAAGACCGGCAAGCTGACGCCAGCGATGCGCCACGGCCAGGCCTGTCCAGTGCAGTCCGAGACGCTGGGCGCCGATCTCGCCGTCGTCCACGCAAAAGCCGAGACGTTGAACGCTGCGCTGCGGGAGTGGCGCCGGGGCGAGATGGGCGCAGGCAAGCTGGCCGAGGGCAGCGTGGCCTGGCTGTTCGCCTGGTACCGGGATCAGGAGCGATTCACGAAGAACAAGGCGAAGACCCGTAAGGACTATCGCGCGCTTATGGACATGCTCGTCGCATTCGAGACGAAGGCAGGTCAGCCGCCGCTTGGGAAGCGCATGGCATCAAAGGTCGACGCGACGGTCGCGGACAAGCTCTACAGCAAGCTGAAGGACAAGGGCGCACGGCAGGCGACCTATGCGATGCAGGTGTGTCGGCTGGTCTGGACCTGGGCCGCACGGCACCACCGCATCACCGGCGTGAAGGAAAATCCTTTCAAGGGGATGGGGCTCAAGAGCACCGCCGCCGCCGGGAACCGCGAGACGAGCCGCGCCGAATACAATCTATACCGCGAGACCGCGCGCAAGCTCGGGTTCCAGTCGATGGCGACGGCCGCAGCGCTCTGCTTTGAATGCTGCCAGCGCGTCTGGGATGCGTTCGGGTTCGAGGATCCGGACGGCGTCGAGCGCCGCGGCATCGAGTGGGCAGGGTATCAGCCGGGCGTCGCGATCTCGCTTATCCAGTCGAAGACCGGCAACCCCGTCGTGCTCCCGCTATCGATCGACGTCGCCGGGATCGGTGACGAGCCAGGTGAACGCGTCTCGCTGTACCCCGAGCTTGAGGAAGAGCTTGCCCGGTCGCGCGCGGTGGTCGCCGCTGGCGCCGAGGTCATCGTCCTCGAAGAGCGCAGCGGGAAGAAATACAAGGAGCGGCGCATGTCGTCAGTCCACCGCAGGATCTGCACCGAGGCTGGGCTGCCCAAGGACATGACGTTCACCGGGTTCCGGCATGGCGGCATCACTGAGATCGGCGACGCAGGCGAGGACGACGTGCGCGCGGTGTCCGGTCACAAGACGCTAGCCGTCACCCAAATTTACAACAAGGCGAGCGCGGAAAAGGCTCGGCGAATCGGCGCCGCAAGGCGCGAACACATTGCCGCATTGGGTGGGGAGATCGCAAAGTGATCGAGATTTTGTCGGAATGGCTTGTCGGAACATGTCGGAGGAACATCTGTCAGACGGCTAAAAAAGCCAGCATTACCAACGTTGTGAATGGTGGACGCACTTGGGCTCGAACCAAGGACCCGCTGATTAAGAGTCAGCTGCTCTACCAACTGAGCTATGCGTCCATTCCGGGGCGGTTTTGAGTGGCGCCCTGGTGTGGCGCCCCGCTGCTGGAGGCGCGCTGTTAGCAGACTCATCGGGGGCCGCAACCCCCTTTCGTCCAAATTGCTGTCTTTTTCTGCTTACCAGCGGGTCGTCTTACGATTTTCCCGGTCGATCGACATCAATATCCCCAGGCACAGCAGCACGGTCATCTGCGACGACCCGCCATAGCTGAACAGCGGCAGCGGGATGCCCACCACGGGGGCGAGGCCCATCACCATCATCAGGTTGATCGCGACATAGAAGAAGATCGTCGTGGCGAGCCCCGCAGCGGCCAGCCGCGCGAACCGCGACTGCGCGCGCTGGCCGACCTCGATCCCCCAGCGGATCACCAGCAGGAAGGCGAGGATCAGCAGGCAGCCGCCGACCAGCCCCCATTCCTCGGCCATCGTCGCGAAGACGAAGTCGGTATGCCCCTCGGGGAGATAGTCGAGATGGCTCTGCGTGCCGTTGAGGAACCCCTTGCCCCACAGCCCGCCCGATCCGATCGCGATCTTCGACTGGCTGATGTGATAACCGGTGCCCAGCGGATCGCTTTCGGGATCGAGGAAGATCAGGATGCGGTTGCGCTGATAGTCGTGCAGCGCGAAGTTGATCGCGAGCGGGATCGCGACCGACGCGGCCACCGCGCCGCCGACGAACAGCCTGAGCGGAATGCCCGCCAGGAACATCACCGTCGCGCCACCCGCGCAGATCATCAGCGCGGTGCCCAGATCAGGCTGTTTCATCACGATCGCCGCGGGGATGCCGATCAGCACCGCGGCGGGCCAGACGGCCGCGAACCGCCGCGTCTCGTTGGGCGGCAGCATGTCGTAGAAGCGCGCGCAGGCGAGCACGATCGCGGGCTTCATCAGTTCGGACGGCTGCAGCCGGATGAAGCCGAGGTCGAGCCAGCGCTGGCTGCCCCCGCGCACCGCACCGAGCAGCTCCACGAGCACCAGCGCGAGGACGAGCGCACCATAGGTCGGCCACGCCGCCGCCTTCCAGACGCGCTCGGGGATGCGCGAGAGCACGACCGAGCCTGCCAGGAGGATGAAGAAGCGGATGCCCTGCGGCAGCGTCCAGGGGCGCAGCGAGCCGCCCGCCGCCGAATAGAGCACGACCAGCCCGAAGGTCCCGATCGCCGTGACCAGCAGCAAGGTCCGCCAGGGCAGGGTGGCAAGCTGTTCGGGGATGATCCGCGATGTCATTGGCCGCGCTCCGTGGTTCCGTCTTCCGCGACCCCGCCGCCCGCGGTGGCCAGATCCGCCTGCGTCCGGTTGGCGACATCGGTGGCGTTCTCGACCGCCGGCGCGTCGCTCGGCACGGTCGAGTCGGTCTTGGTCGCGATCGCGGCGGGCGGGGCACTCTGCGCCGCGCGATAGCTCGCCGCGGTCGCCGCCATCCGCGTCCTGATGTCGCCGCCCCAGGTCGGTTCGACCTCGGCAAGCGACTTCAGCGCGCGCTCGCGGTCGAGCATGTAGGTCATGATGTCGCGCCCGATCATCGGCGTGTCGAGGTTGCGCACCGTGTGGCCATTATGCTCGAGCACCACGGCGAGCGCGTAGCGGGGGTTGTCCGCGGGCGCGAAGCCGATGAACAGCGCATGGTCGCGCAGCTTGAACGGCAGCTGGCCGTTCTTGAGCACGCCCGAGCGCCGCTCCGCCATGGTGATGCGGCGGACCTGCGCGGTGCCGGTCTTGCCCGCGATCGCGACGCCCGGGATCAGCAGCTTGGCCGCGCCGCCGGTGCCGCCCTGGTTGATCACGCCGAACATCGCCTCGCGCACCCGCGCCAGATTTTCCGAATCGATCGCCAGCGCGGGCGCGTCGCGGTGGACCTGGCTGGCGAGAATGCTCGGTTGCAGGTCGCGGCCCGACGCGATCCGCGCCGCCATCACCGCCAACTGGAGCGGGTTGGCGAGCACATAGCCCTGGCCGATCGACGCGTTGAGCGAATCCGCGACCGTCCAGGGCCGCTTGTACTTGGTGAGCTTCCAGTCGGGGTCGGGCATCGTCCCGAACCGCTGCGTCGAAAAGGGCAGGTCGAACTTCTGCCCCATGCCCAGCGTCCGCGCGATCGGCGCGATCGCGGCATAGCCGACCCGCCGCGCCATCTCGTAGAAATAGATGTCGCAGCTCTGCATGATCGCGTTCTTTAGGTCGAGCGGCCCGTGCCCGCCGCGCTTGTGGCAATGGAACACGCTCGTCCCCAGCCGCATCGCGCCCGAACAATTGACCCGCGCATCGGCCGGGACGCCGGCATGGAGCAGCGCCAGCCCGTTCATCGGCTTGACCGTCGAGCCCGGCGGATACAGCCCCTGCGTGACCTTGTTCATCAGCGGCACGTGATCGTCGTCGCTCAGCATCTGCCATTCGAGATGGCTGATCCCGTCCGAAAAGCTGTTGGGGTCATAGGCGGGCATCGACACCATCGCGAGCATCTCGCCGGTGCGACAGTCGATGACGACGACCGACCCCGAATTGGTACCCAGCCGGCGCGCGGCATATTCCTGCAGTCCCGCGTCGATCGTCAGCCGCGCGGTCTTGCCCGGCACGTCGGGCTTGGTCGCGAGCTCGGCGACCAGCTTGCCGCGCGCGGTGACCTCGACCCGCTTCGCACCCGCCTCGCCGCGCAGCGCGGGTTCGAGCATCTTCTCGAGCCCGTCCTTGCCGAGCTTGAAGCCGGGGGTGACGAGCAGCGGGTCGCGCGTCTTCTTGTATTGCTCGGCATTGGGCACGCCGACATAGCCGGTCAGATGCGCGACCGCGGCGCCTGCGGGATAGTTGCGTGCAAAGCCGCGCGTCGGCGCGACGCCGGGCAGCTCGGGCAGCCGCACGCTGACCGCGGCGAACCGCTCCCAGTCGAGATTCTCCGCGACCTGGACGGGCTGGAACCCGGCGGCATGGTCGAGGTCGATCGCGATCCGCTCGATCTCCTCGGGCGGCAGCTGGAGGATGCGGCCGAGCAGCGGCAGCACGCGCTCCTTGTCGCGCAGCCGGTCGGGGATGATGTCGACGCGGAAATCGGTGCGGTTGTTGGCGATCGGTACGCCGTGGCGGTCGACGATCCAGCCGCGCCGCGGCGGCAACAGCGTCATGTTCACGCGGTTGCTCTCGGACAGCATCGTGTAGCGTTCGTTCTGCGCGATCGACAGCCATGCCATCCGCCCGGCCAGCATCAGCCCGACGCCACCCTGCACCGCGCCCAGCATCCAGGCACGACGCGAGAAACTATAGGCTTGCGACATCTCGGTCACGACACGCGGCGGCCGTCTCATCGTTCGACCCGCCTCATTCCTGAACCCTGCGTCGTTCGATCGTTGCGACGATCCGTGCCGCCAGCGGGAAGAGCATCATGGTGATCACGATCTGCGCCAATAGCACGGTGTCGACATGCGTGCCGACCCGTACGCCCAGAAATCGCCCGCCGATCACGCAGCACGCGATCCCGCCGCTCGCGATCAGCCAGTCCTGCCAGAAATCGCGGTACACCAGCCGCTGCTCGATCATGTCGATCGCCACGAACGCCAGCGACCAGAGCAGCACCGCGCTGCCCAGCGGCTGTCCGCTGAGCAGGTCGTCGAACAGCCCGAGCGGTGCCGCCGCCCAGGGGCGCAGCGCGTAACGGGCGAGCAGCCGCCATGCGAGCAGCATGACGAACCCGAACGGCGGCAGGATCGGGATCGTCGCGATCAGCGGCACGATCGTCATCAGCGATCCCGCCATGACGGTCAGCCACGGGATCGCCCGCGCCCGGCCGCCTGCGACCTTCGGTTCGAACGGCTTGTAGTCGACGCTGTTGCGGGTGGTCACGGCTGGTCGATCATCTGGGGGAAGACGGGATAGGGTGGTTTGGCAGTCACTTGGCGCTATTGTCGGACGGCGCAAGGGCGCGCGGCGGCGGCACCGGCATGAAGCCGGGTTCGACCACCGCGAAATCGAAGGTGTCGGGGTTTGCGAAGGTCCGTGCCATCACCGAATCCGCACCCGCGGTCATCACCCGCGCGACCGGGATGCCGGGCGAATACAGCCCGCCGACGCCCGACGTGACGAACAGGTCGCCCGCATTGAACTTGACGTTGGTCGCGTTGACCGACCGGACGTCGAGCATGCCGTCGCCGCGCCCGACCGCGATCGCGGGCAGGCCGTCGCGCGTCCGGCGGATCGGCACGATGCTGTCGCCGTCGGTCAGCAGCATCACCCGCGCCGCATTGGGGCCGGTCTCGACGACGCGCCCGACCAGCCCGTCGGGGCCGCGCACCGCCATGCCCGGCCGCACCCCGCTCCAGCGGCCCGCGTTAAGCAAGGCGAAGCGACGCCCGCTCGACGCGCTCGAACTCACCAGCCGCGCGGTCACGACCGGTTCGGCGATGCGGTCGCGGACCTTCAGCAGCGACCGCAGCCGGCGATTGTCATAGGCGATCGTCCGCGCACGCATCAGCAAAGCGCGCGTCTGGTCACGCTCGCGGCGCAGCGCGCCATTTTCCTGGCGGACGAAGAAATAGGTCCCGATCGCCTCGGGCACGGCGGCGACCCCGCCCACGACCCAGGCGAGACCCGACGAGACCGGGGCGGTGAGGCCCGCCACGCCCATCCGCGCGCCGGCAAAGGCGGGCGGGTTGAAGGTCGAGACGACGAGCAACGCTGCGCCCACCACCGCACCGGCGATGGCGAGCACATAGCCTACGAACACCCCATATTGACGCCGTCGGGAAAACCCCGTCCGGCGGTCGCGGGCTGGCGCCATGCGCCTGTCCCCTCGTTCTCGGGCATCGCCGGGTCCGGGGCCCTATCCCCGCGACTCGGTCGATGCGATTTCCACTGACCCGTTTCCCACCTACACGCTTCTCAGCCGCTCATCAGCACGCCGCGGAACAGCGGGTCCTCCAGCGCGCGACCGGTGCCCAGCGCGACGCAGGTCAGCGGATCCTCGGCGACCGTCACCGGCAGCCCGGTCTCGTCGCGCAGCACCTCGTCCAGCCCCTGCAGCAGCGCGCCGCCGCCGGTCAGGACGATGCCCTGGTCGACGATGTCCGCGGCCAGCTCGGGCGCGGTGTTCTCCAGCGCGACGCGGACGCCCTCGACGATCGTCGCGACGGGCTCGCTCAGCGCCTCGGCGATCTGGCCCTGGTTGATCTGGATTTCCTTGGGCACGCCGTTGACTAGGTCGCGGCCCTTGATGTGGATGATCGTGCCGATGCCGTCGACCGGCGGCTTGGCGATGCCGACCTCCTGCTTGATCCGCTCGGCGGTCGCTTCGCCGATCAGCAGATTGTGGTTGCGGCGGACATAGCTGACGATCGCCTCGTCCATCTTGTCGCCGCCGACGCGGACCGACGTCGTATAGGCCAGCCCGCGCAGCGACAGCACCGCGACCTCGGTCGTGCCGCCGCCGATGTCGACGACCATGCTGCCGATCGGCTCGGTCACGGGCATGTCGGCACCGATCGCGGCCGCCATCGGCTCCTCGATCAGCCACACCGTGCTCGCGCCCGCGTTCGACGCGGCGTCGCGGATCGCGCGGCGCTCGACCTTGGTCGACCCCGACGGCACGCAGATCACGATTTCGGGCCAGCGGGCGAAGCGGCGCGGGCCGTGCACCTTCTGGATGAAATATTTGATCATCTGCTCGGCGACGTCGATGTCCGCGATCACGCCGTCGCGCAGCGGGCGGATCGCCTCGATATTGCCCGGGGTCTTGCCCATCATCAGCTTCGCGTCGTCACCGACCGCCTTGACGCGCTTGATGCCGTTGATCGTCTCGACCGCGACCACCGACGGCTCGTTCAGGACGATGCCGCGGCCACGGACATAGACAACCGTGTTCGCGGTGCCGAGGTCGATCGCCATGTCGTGCGACATGAACTTGAAGAAACGCGAGTAGAAGGCCATTCAATCAGGGTCCCGTAATCCTGGCCGCCGGACGGGCGGCATTTCGCACATCATCTCGCGGGCCCCGCCGGTGTTTTCGAGCACCGGGTGCCTAATAAGCGGGCGTTTGCGGGTCGCGGGATGCCGTCGCTTGGTCTAGACGCAAACCCATGTCAATACGGCGTCTCCCCGAGCATCTCGTCAATCGTATCGCCGCCGGTGAAGTGGTGGAAAGACCCGCCAGCGCGTTGAAGGAGTTAGTCGAGAACGCCATTGACGCGGGCGCCGGACGCATCGCGATTCTCCTCGTCGAAGGCGGCACATCGCGCATCGAAGTCGCCGACGACGGATGCGGCATGACGCCCGCCGACATGATGCTCGCGCTCGAACGGCACGCGACCTCGAAGATGCCCGACGAGATCATCGAATCGGTCGTGACGCTCGGCTTTCGCGGCGAGGCGCTGCCCTCGATCGCCAGCGTCGCGCGGCTGACGATCGAAAGCCGGGTGAGGGGGGCCGAAGGCTGGTCGCGGATCGTCGACAATGGCCGCGTCGAGCGCGAGGGGCCCGCCGCGCTGCCCCCCGGCACGCGCGTCGTGGTCGAGGATCTGTTCGCGCGCGTCCCCGCCCGCCGCAAGTTCCTCCGCTCCCCGCGCGCCGAATATGCCGCCTGTCTCGACGTCGTCCGCCGGCTCGCGATGGCGCGTCCCGATATCGGCTTCACGATCGAGCATGACGGCCGCCGCACGCTGGCGGCGATGCAGGTCGAGGACCGGCCGGGCCGCGTCGCGACGCTCACCGATCGCGCGCTCGCCGACAATGCGGTCACGATCGACCTCGAACGCCCGGTCGACTCGGGCATGCTCGTACTCGGCGGGGTCGCGAGCCTGCCGACCTACAATCGCGGCATCGCCGATCACCAGTATCTGTTCGTCAACGGCCGGCCGGTGAAGGACCGGCTGCTGATGGGCGCGATCCGCGGCGCCTATGCCGAGATGCTCCCGCGCGACCGGCACGCGGTCGTCGCGCTGTTCCTCGACGTCCCCACCGACCAGGTCGACGTCAACGTCCACCCCGCCAAGACCGAGGTCCGCTTCCGCGACCCGGCGATGGTAAGAGGCCTGATCGTCTCGGGCCTCCGCCGCGCGCTCGACGCCGCCGGCCACCGCAGCCAGCGCGCCAGCGACACCGCCCTTGCCATGTGGCAGCAGGAAAACTCCTCTCCCCCCGGGGGAGAGGAAGGGGCCCGCCCGCAAAGCGGGTGGGAAGGTGAGGGCACGCCGCAAAGACTACCGCTGGAATCCCGCAGCTACGCCAGCGTCAGCGACGCCCGCCCCACCTTCTTCGCCGCGCCCCCACAGGCCAGAGCCGAACCCGCCTGGACACCCCCGCCGCAGACCAGCGCCTTCCCGATGGGCGTCGCGCGCGGCCAGGTCGCCAAGACCTATATCGTCGCCGAGGCGGAGGACGGTCTCGTCCTCGTCGACCAGCATGCCGCGCATGAACGCCTCGTCCTCGAACGGATGCGCGCCGCGCTCGCCGGCGGCACGGTCGCCAGCCAGGCGCTGCTGATCCCCGAGGTCGTCGAGCTCGACGAACCCGCCTGCGACCGGCTCGAGGCACGCGCCGCCGAACTGTCCGAGTTCGGGCTCGACCTCGAGCGCTTCGGCGCGCGCGCGATGCTGGTCCGCGCGACCCCCGCCTTGCTCGGCCAGAGCGACCCCAAAGGGCTCGTCACCGACCTCGCCGACGAACTCGCCGCGTTCGACGAGGCGCTGTCGCTCAAGGAACGGCTCGACGCGGTTGCGGGCACCATGGCCTGCCACGGCTCGGTCCGCGCCGGCCGCATCCTCTCGGTCCCCGAGATGAACGCGCTGCTCCGCGAGATGGAGATCACCCCCCATTCGGGCCAATGCAACCACGGCCGCCCCACCTGGGTAAAACTCGCGCACGGCGACATCGAGAAACTGTTCGGCCGCAAGTAAACGGCGCGGCGTGGGGGCGGGCACCGTCTCCCGCAGCCCCCCACACTCCCGTTCGTGATTATCGTAAATACAAGAGCTTTGACCAACGATGGTGTTCGACAGGCACTGCTCACGGTACCCCCCCCCAGCAGAACCGCCTGCCGAACGCATCGGCATGTAATAAAGCAGGCTGCTCAGGACTATTATTAAGTTTGATCCAAGGATCGACAATTAACTATTGATACTACGATTTATGGAAAATACGCCTTTCAGGTGTACATCAAGGCTTATGCGACATGGATAAAGCGCATAATGCATAACATAGGTTATGTTTTAGGATCGACTTCTTTGTGCTTCTGCATATTTTGATTCGACGAGATACTTAAACACTTTCGTGGCGGGAGTGCTATCTACTGCGAGCGTCGTCCATGGCCATTGCCAACGTTGTTCGCAACAGGTTAACTTGGCAGGTGGATTAAGCTGACACTTACACCTTCGGACAATTGCAGACATTCGAAGCTTAGCGGGGTTGGACGCAAAGGAGCGTTCATGCCGACGGCAAAACATCCGGCAATTACCGTGACGCGTATGCTTCCGCTCGCGGCATCGCTGCTGTCTGGCACTCTATTGGGTCGAGCGGCAATGCTCGCGTTAGTTTCGCCGATGGCGATGGACGGTGGACAGTCTGTCGGCGCGTGGGCGCTGGTATTGTTCTTGCTCGCTCAGCCTATCATGCTCGTCGCTGCTATGACGGCGGGCTTTCTCTGCTATCGCCGATTGACAAAATGGCGCTTCGTCACTGCGCTCGCACTGCCGGCTTTGCACCTTCTCGGCATGAGGATTCTCATGCTCGCTTTATAGGCTGAAAGTCGAGTTTCCACCAAGTTGAGCCGTTGACACCGGCTGCCCGGTGCCCGGCGATAACGCCCTTACATCCGCGTCGCGTCACAAAAAAAAA
>NZ_LMKZ01000022.1:54907-85280 GCF_001422525.1 Sphingomonas sp. Leaf30
ATTGTCCTTGACGCCCACGGTGGGCACGTCGACCGTTTCGGTCTCGGTCTTGACCTTGGGAACCTCGACTTCGGTCTTCTTCGTGCCGACGACGACCGCCTTCGAGTCGAGATCGACATTCGGCATGTCGCCGCCCTTGACGGAGACCTCCGGAAGCGAACCTTCCTTCACGTTGGCGCTCCAGAACCCGGTCGCAAAGAGGACACCGACGATGGCCGCAATGACGACAAGGACGATGACGATCGTCTTGCCTGCGCCGCTCTTCTGACGAATTGGCTCGCCGCCCCGATAATCTGACATTTAACTCTCCCTGTACTTACAACAGGTTCGAACACTCTCGACGCAGTCTTGTTCCGTTTGCGTCATGACGTCGAAATTGCCGGCGCCCGGCACGCGGATCTTAACGCGTCTTGAGCGCGGCACGACGGACGGACGTCGCCGGCTCCCGCACCAAAAAAAGGGGGCCCGTCGCGAACGACGAGCCCCCCGATACGCCCCGGTTCGATCAGAACCGCACGGTCGCCCCGACCGCGAGGTTGCGGCCCAGCGCGTCGTAGCGCGCGGGGATCGTGTTGCTGCGCGCCAGGCTGATGTCATAGGAATTCGCCAGGATCGGCGGCGTCTTGTCGAGCAGGTTGTTCGCGATCAGCCGGAGCGAGAAGTCGCGCGACACGGCGAAGGTCAGCGCCAGGTCGAAATAATTCACCGGCGCGATCCTGTAGAAGGTCGTCCGCGCGCGGTCGGGCGTGCCGCCGATCGCCGGATCGCCCGAATTGTCCGCACTCGTCAGCGACCCGACATAGCGCCAGTTGAACGAGGTGCTGAAGATGCCGTCGCTCGTCGTATAGGTCGTCCGCAGCCCGTGCGACCATTTCGGCAGCAGCTGGCCGCAGCCATTGCCGTAATAGCCCGCGCAATTGCGCTTGGGCTGGAGCGGCGAATCCTGCCCGCCGGCAAAGGTGGTCAGCGACCCGTTGAAGTTCCAGTCGATCTTGCCGGCCCCGCCGAGACCCAGCGTATACTGGCTCTGGAAGTCCCAGCCGCGCGCGATCGAGAAATAATAATTGGTCGTGCCCGCGCGGATGAAGCCGCTGGTCGGGTTGTTCGCGGCGGCGGCGTAGAGGATGCCGGTGCCGGGCTGGCGGACGATCCCCGAGCAGAAGAACGGGTCGCCGTTCGACCGCTGGCAGCCATCGGTGTAATAGCTGTCGTCGTTATAGCCGAGCGAGTTGTTGATCTTGATCCGGTAGCGATCGACCGAGAAGACCAGCCCGCGCAGGAAGCTCGGCTTCACGACTAGGCCATAGGTCTGGGTATAGGCGGTTTCCGGATCCGCGGTGAACCCGCCCGATCGCACCGTGCACTGGTCGTTCGGGCACAGCAGGGTCGCGCTGCCATAAAGTGCGTCGGACAGGCCGGTCGCCGCGCACACCTCGCGCGAGGCGATCGGCGTGGTCGTGGTGATCGTGCGGCCGGGATTGGCCGGGTCCGCGATCTGGCGCGGCACGGGGGCGCAGAAGTCGTTCTGCGATCCGCCCTGCCGGCTATAGTTGATCGCGGTCGCCTGGCGGATCTCGAACACCGTTGGTGCACGCTGCGCCTTGTTGAACGACGCGCGGAACGTCAGGTCGCTGACCGGGGCATAGGTGCCCTCGAGCTTCCACGTGTTGAAGGTCTTGGGATTGCTGCTGTATTTCGACACACGATAGCCGCCCGTGACCTGCAGCAGATGCGCGAAGCGGCGCTCCTCGATCAGTGGCGCCTGGACCTCGATGTTCGATTCCCAGACGTCCTGGCTCAGGTTGAAATCTTCGCCGCCATTCTGCTCGCGGTAGATCGCATCCGCGGACGAGGCATAGCTGTCCTTGCGATATTCGCCGCCCAGCGCGATTGCGACGCCCTGGTTCGCAAAGGGCGAGGTGATCCCGTATTTGCCGAGGTCGCCGGTCACCGACGACACGATGTCCCACAATTTGGCGACGCCGGTCGAGGTGCCGCTGCGCGCGGTGAAGAGGTAATCGGCCAGCGGTCCGCCGAGCGTCCCTGCGCTGAACGCGTTGAACGGGACACAGGCCGGGTCGACCCCCGACACGGTCGCCGCGCAGGTCGGCGTGCCATTGACGCTGACGACGTTGAGCGAGCGGTTCACCCGGTCGAAATCGGCGAAATTGCCGAAGGTTATGTCCTGCTGGTTGCGCGAGAACACGCCGCCCAGATCATAGGTCCACGCGTCGCCGACGGTGCCGCGGATCCCCGCGGTCGCGCGGATCCCCTTGTTCAGATAGACGTCGGGCGAGAAGGGCAGGTCGTTGAAGCGATAGCGCACGTCGAGCGGCGCGAGCGCCGACGTCCCCGCCTGCGCACCGCAGATCGTGCTGGCCTGCGACGTCGACAGGAACGGGTTGTTGCAGTTCACCTGGTACGGCGTGTCGCCATAGGCGGTGTAGCTGTAGACGCGCGTCGGATAGGGGTTCACCGACCTGTCGCGGAACCAGATCCCCGAACCATAGAGCTCGAGCTCGGGTGCGATCTTCGCGCTGACGAAGCCGCCCGCCGTATAGCGTTCGAATTCGCGCTGATAGGAATAGCCGTCATAGGGGTTGGCCGCGTTGCCCGCGCCTGCGCCGTACGGCACGAAGCTGCGCGTGCCGGCGGGATCGTTGACATAGCCGACGCCGCTGTTCGCCCCGCTGCGCGGCGAGATATAGCCGCTCGGCGAATAGGTCGACAGCGAGCAGGACAGCGGGCCGTCCTTGCCGGTCTGGACCAGCTGGCATGCCGAGCTCGACCGTGCGTCATAGGGGACGTCATTGGCCTGGCGGTAATTGACGAAGCCCGACACGCGCAGCGCGCCGTCGAACAGCTTGGTGCCCGCGGTCAGCGTGACGTCGGACCGGCCGCCGTCATTGGTCAGCCCGCGCGGCGCCTCGAACGCGTTCGCGCGCGCCAGCGGCGACACGATCGTGTCCTTGTTCTCGTGATTGTAGAAGCTGTAATTGCCGTCGAGCTGGATCCCCTCGAAATCCTTCTTCAGGATGAAGTTCACCACGCCCGCGACTGCGTCCGATCCATAGACCGACGACGCGCCGCCGGTCAGCACGTCGACGCGTTCGAGCAGCGAGGGCGGGATGATGCCGACGTCTTGGCCGTTCTGCGTGCCCAGCCGCTTGCCATCGACCAGCACCAGCGTCCGCTCGAAGCCGAGGCTGCGCAGCTTGATCCGCTGGCGGCCGTCCGAATCCTGATAGGTCTGCTGGCTGTCGGGCGACACCTGCGGCAGGCGGTTGAGCACGTCCTCGACGGTGATCGCCGCCTGCGCGCGGATGTCCTGCGCGGTGACCGAGGTGATCGGCGCGGCCGATGTCATGTTGGGCCGCTGGATCCGCGATCCGGTGACGACGATCATGTCGTCGGACACGGTCTTGGCCGTATCGCCCGCGGCGAACGCGGTCTGCGCATCGGCCTCGACCTTGGCCTGGGCCGGCGTCGCCGGGCTGTCCGTCGCGGTCTGCGCCAAAGCGGGGATCGCCGTCAGCAACAGCGATCCGGCAAGTGCAATATAGGACGTGGTATGTCTGAAGTTCATGAAGGCCCCCTTGTCCGGCTGCGCGCTCGCGCTTGGTCCGGTTCCGGGGACATGAATTCTCCATTATGACTTATATGACAATACCCAAATATGACCTCTTCATACGAATGTTGCGAGGATGTTCAGAATAGGCACTATTTCGGTTATCGAAAGCCGTCGCCGTTCACCGTGGCGTCGCCCATTGCTAGACCGCCCGCCAACGAATCGTCGCGGGTGGCATTTCGGCGGATTGTGAGAGGGCCGTACCGCTACCGGTACGGCGGGCGGGCTAGCGTTTGGCGTTCCGCTTGCACGCAAAGGACCGGCGCAGCGCGTCGCGGACCACGAAGATGGGCGCGGCTTTGGCCTTCTTGCCCTTGGTGCGCAGATATTTGCGCGTCGTCGCCACCGCGTCGATCGTCGAGCCCTTGGTTGCCGACGGGCAGATCTCGCGCGCCATCGACAGTGTGTCGAACGCGCCGAGGATATAGCCCGTGCAGAAGCTCGGCGCGGGGTCCGCATCCTTGCCGCGGCACTGCGCGATCAGGTCCTCGGTCGTCAGCGCGCTCACCACCACGGGGCGGTCGGCGCGAGCGGGGGTGCGGGCAGGAGTGGGGGTGCGGGCAGGAGTGGGGGCAGCGGCCACCGCGGCGAGCCAGAGCAGGATCATGTCGGTTCGCTCTCCGCACCAGGGGTCGCCGCGACCGGCGTGGGCTTCAGATAGGGCAACAGCCGCGCACGCGGAAACACGTCGTCGAGCGTGCGGCTCTCGGGCAGGATATAGACCACGCCGCCCTTGCGGCGGAACAGCGGGCTCAGCTGGCCGGTATAGAATTTGCTGCCGACATTGATGCAGCCAAAGCTGATCCGGTTGTCCTCCGGGCTCGGCGACACCAGCCGCTCGACCCGGCGTTCCTTCTTGTGGGTCGTGATCACCGCATGGATCGCGACCGAATTGGCATAGTCGACCCACAGCACAGACTGGCGACCGAACGCGCGCCCGAACTTCGTGACGAACCGGCCCGCGGGCGTGGTCCGCTCGGCGGGCCCGATCTCGGCCAGATCCTTCGCGCCGACACCGGGCGACGAATCGTCACCGATCCCGACGCCGAGCAGCACCGGCGTCTGCCCGAGATACGCGCCCTTCGCATCGAACAGCAGCAGCGACGCCGCCTGCTTGTCGATCACCGCATAGGGCAGGCCGGCATTGTCCTTCGCCGCCGCGACCCAGGCGACGATCTGGTCCGCGGCCGGCGACAGCAGCGGCAGCGCGAGCGGCACGACCGGGGCGGCCACCGCCGCCCCACGCCGCGGCTTCGCGCGCGTCTTGCCAGCAGCCTTGCCACCCGTCTTGGCGGCAACCTTGGCGCCGGCAGCGGCCGCCAGCGGCACCGGCGCGGCGACGAGCGCCAGCGCCAGGCCGGCAAGCGCCGCCGCCCGGTACCGTCCCGATAACGGCCCTCTCACGCGCAAGATCCTCTCACGATGGCGATCCTGCGCGGCGAAGCCGTCCCGGGTATTGGCATGGAGCAGGGTCAGGCTCAGCCGCGCGGCTTGCGCTGGCGCTGCTGCATCTGCTGCTGCATCTTCTGCTCCATGCCGTCGACGCGACCGTTGATCTGGTCGATCCGCTGGCCGTTCTGCTGCGCCTGGCCGGCTGCGGCCTGGGCCTGGGTCAGCGCCTCGCCCGACGTGCCCTCGACGGTCCGCAGGCGGCCGTCCATGCCGTCGATGCGCGTGTTGACGGTCGCGATCTGCTCGCGGACAAAGCCCTTGGTGGCGCAACCGCCCAGCCCGATCGACCCGATCAGCAGGAGGGCAACCGTCGGATATTTCTGGAGACTCGTACGCATTTTCTTAACCTTTCCAAAAACTGGAACCTGCACTCAGCGATCACAATCGCGCGCTGACAATCGATTTTGGCCAGAATGTGCGTCTTCTGCGGTGGAGCAGGGGGCGGGGTGAATGCCGCCGGTTCGCTGCACCGTGCGGTTCATCTGCCCGCAACCTTTCGCTGGCCTTGGGCATTATCGCCGCGTCCCTTTTCATAGAGTTTGCCGGCCATGAAACAGATCCTCCCCGTCATCTTCGCGCTCGTCCCCCTCGCCGCGATGGTCGGCGCCTGCGTCACCTGCCCCTGAGCCGCTGGCGTTCCTGCCGCGGACATGAAAAAGGCCCGTCCGGATCGCTCCGGACGGGCCTTTTTCTATTTGGCCAGGAAAGGCGAGGGGGTTAGCCCTGTGCCTCTTCCTCCTGGTCGCGCGGGGCTTCGGCGGTCGCGCCGGGCTCTGCGTTCGGATCGTAATCCTCGACGAAGCCAGCCTCGTCACGCTCGAACATCGACGACATGACGTCGACGCCCTGAGCCTGCATCTCGGCTTCTTCCGGCGACCGGGCGACGTTGACCTTGACGGACACCGACACCTCGGGGTGGAGTGCAACCTTGACGGTGTACACGCCGATTGCCTTGATCGGCTTGTCGAGCACGATCGCCGACTTGCCGACCTTGTGACCATCGGCCACCAGCGCATCGACCAGATCGCGAACCGCGACCGAGCCGTAGAGCTGACCGGTGTTCGACGCCTGACGGATCAGGGTCACGCTCGCGTCGGTGAAGGTCTTCGCTTCGGTCTCGGCATCGGCACGGCGCGATGCGTTGTCCGACTCGATCCGCGCACGGTTCGCTTCGAAAACCTTGCGGTTGGCTTCGTTCGAACGAAGCGCCTTCTTGTTCGGGAGAAGGAAGTTACGGGCATAGCCGTCCTTGACCTTCACCACGTCGCCGATGGCGCCGAGCTTTTCGACGCGCTCAAGCAGAATGACGTCCATGGGGGCGCTCCTTACTTAACGATGTAGGGCAGCAGGCCCAGATGACGCGCACGCTTGATGGCCTGGGCCAGTTCGCGCTGCTTCTTTGCGGCCACCGAAGTGATACGCGACGGGACGATCTTGCCACGCTCGGACACGAAGCCCTGCAGCAACCGGACGTCCTTATAGTCAATCCGGGGAGCGTCTTTGGCAGAGAACGGGCAGCTCTTGCGGCGGCGGAAGAATGGACGTGCCATGATTATTCAGCTCCCTCTTCGCGGTCACGACGGGGACCACGGTCCGGACGATCGCCGCGGTCAGGACGGCCTTCGCGGCCACCTTCGCGGTCGCCACGACGCTCACGGTCGCGGTCCGACTTGCGCATCATCACGGTCGGGCCCTCTTCGAGCGTGTCGACCTTGACCGTCATGTAACGGATGATGTCTTCGTTGATCTGCGTCTGGCGCTCCAGCTCTGCGATCACGTTGCCCGGGGCATCGATCTCGAGCATCACATAGTGCGCCTTGCGGTTCTTGGCGATCTTGTACGCCAGCGAACGCAAGCCCCAGTTCTCGGTCTTTACGACCCGACCTTCGTTGTCGTTCACGATCTTGGTGGCGATTTCCGCCAGAGCGTCCACCTGCGCCTGTGCCAGATCCTGGCGCGCAAGGAACACGTGCTCGTAAAGAGCCATGTCTTGTCCTTCGTCTTGGCCGATCGCTGATACACGCCCCATGCGTGCACCCCTCCGGCTGTCGTCTAGAATGCAAACCGGGCAAGAGACGCGAATCCCTCACCCCGGTTGTGATGGCCCTTACCCGATTATCGGGGAAAGGCAAGGTGTCCGTCCGTCTTCCCAACCCCTTCCGTCATCCGCTCCCTCCTCCGTCATCCTGACGAAAGTCAGGATCCAGAGTAGCGGAGCGCCGCCCTGTCTGACCCTGGATCCTGACTTTCGTCAGGATGACGGGGTATATCGAGGACGGCGCTCATCTCAGGATGACGATGCAGTAGAGGGCTCAAACCTTACCGGAACGCGCCACCGCGCACCTGGACCACATTGCCGCGGCCGTTGACCAGCAGCGCGTCACGACCCGAACGGACCCACTGGCTGCCACGCGGCGGGGCGGCGAGGCGATAGTTGCGGTAGGTCGTGATCACCCGGTAGTTCTGCGCATAGCGGCGGTCGAACCGCTGGCCGGTGCGGAAATTGCGATACTGGTTCGGGCGGACGGTGGTCCGCTTGGTGACGACGGTGCGGCCATTATTGTTCTGGCGCACAGTGGTCACTTCGCGACGCTGCTGCGCCTCGGCCGGAGCGGCGGCCAGCAGCGGGCTGGCGACGAGGGTGGCGGCAAGCGCGCTGAGGATGAACGTCTTCATGATACTCTCCCGTTGAAACACGGCGCCGATGCTGCGGCGTCCTCCACAATCTGGGGGCCGCTTGTCGCAGGCGCTTGTCGCAGGGGTCGCGAATTGGTCGCATTTTGTCGCAAACCCGGCGGGTCCGTTCAGGTTCGCGCGGTTGCAACTCGGGCCGCACCTTTCTAGTCCGCCCGCTTCAAAGAGGAGAGGTCATGCGCGCGTTCATCTTCCCCGGCCAGGGGAGCCAGTCTGTCGGCATGGGCAAGGCGCTCGCCGACGCCAGCGCCACCGCGCGCGAGGTCTTCGCCGAAGTCGACGAGGCGCTCGGCCAGAATCTGTTCCGGCTGATGAGCGAGGGGCCCGCCGACGACCTCCTCCTTACCGAGAATGCGCAGCCCGCGATCATGGCGAACGCGATCGCCACGCTGCGCGTCGCCGAGAAGGAGGGCGGTCTGCGCCTCGCCGACAAGGCCGATTATGTCGCCGGGCACAGCCTCGGCGAATATACCGCGCTCTGCGCCGCGGGTGCGCTCGACCTGTCGACCACCGCGCGGCTGCTGAAGCTGCGCGGCCGGGCGATGCAGGCGGCGGTGCCGGTGGGCGAGGGCGCGATGGCCGCACTGCTCGGTACCGATCTCGAAAAGGCGCAGCTGATCGCGGGCGCCGCGGTCGATTCGATCCTCGCCGAGGGCGGGGCCGAGCTGATCTGCACCGTCGCCAACGACAATGACCCGTCGCAGGTCGTGATCTCGGGCCACCGCCTCGCGATCGAGAAGGCGATCGCGCTCGCCAAGGATCTCGGCGCCAAGCGCGCGGTCCTGCTCCCCGTCTCCGCGCCGTTCCACTGCCCGCTGATGCAGCCCGCCGCCGAGGCGATGGAGGCCGCGCTCCTCGACGCCGACCTCCGCGCGCCGCTGGTCCCCGTCTTCGCCAATGTCGACGCGGTCGCCGTCGCCAACCCCGGCGCGATCCGCCACCTGCTCGTCCAGCAGGTCACCGGCATGGTCCGCTGGCGCGAATCGGTCCTGGCGATGCACGCAGCCGGCGTCGGCCACTTCGTCGAATTCGGCGGCAAGGTCCTCGCCCCCATGGTAAAACGCACCGCCCCCGACGCCGAAACCACCAGCGTCATCACGATGGACGACATCGAGGAATTCGTGAAGAAGATGTGATCACGCGGAGACGCGGAGCCGCGGAGAGAAGATTTGAGAGAGATCGACCAGATCAGCGGCGATGTGCTCGATCTCTCCGTTCGGATCCACCGTGCTCTGGGTCCGGGACTTCTCGAAAGCGTCTACGAACTGGTGCTGGCGGGTAAGCTCGCCAGTCTGGGTTACCAAGTGGCGCGGCAGCGACCGGTAGACATCGAGTTCGACGGGACCCGCTTCGAAGCGGCCTTTCGCATCGACCTCCTCGTCGACGAGCGCCTCTTGGTGGAAATCAAATCGGTAGAGCAACTGAACGCCGTCCACGGCAAGCAATTGCTCACCTATCTACGCCTCACCAAACAGCCCGTCGGGCTGCTTATCAACTTCGGTGGCGCGACGCTCAAGGAAGGGGTGCGACGGATCGTCAATGACCATCGCCCCTCCGCGTCTCCGCGTCTCCGCGTGAACCAAATTATTGGAGACTAGAATGTTCGACCTCACAGGCATGACCGCCCTCGTCACCGGCGCATCGGGCGGGATCGGGTCCGAGATCGCCCGAGCCCTCGCCGCACAGGGCGCGCGCCTCGCCATATCCGGCTCCAACGCCGCCAAGCTCGACGCCTTCCTCGCCACCCTCGGCGGCGATCACGTCGCGCTGCCCTGCGACCTGTCCGACCCCGCCGCGGTCGACGCGCTCGTCCCCCAGGCGGTGGAGAAACTCGGCAAGGTCGACATCCTCGTCAACAATGCCGGCGTCACCCGTGACAATCTCGCGATGCGGATGAAGGACGACGAGTGGGACAGCGTCATCCGCGTCAATCTCGAGGCCGCGTTCCGCCTGATGCGCGCCGCCGCCAAGCCGATGATGAAGGCGCGCTTCGGCCGGATGATCTCGGTCACCTCGATCGTCGGCGTCACCGGCAATCCGGGCCAGGCCAATTACGCCGCGTCGAAGGCGGGGCTGATCGGCATGTCGAAATCGATGGCGCAGGAGCTCGCCAGCCGCGGCATCACCGTCAACTGCGTCGCCCCCGGCTTCATCACCTCGCCGATGACCGACGCGCTCCCCGACGCGCAGAAGACCGCGCTCACGACCAAGATTCCGGCCGGCCGGCTGGGCGAGGGTGCGGACATCGGCGCCGCGATCGTCTATCTCGCCAGCCGCGAGGCGGGCTATGTCACCGGGCAGACGCTGCACGTGAATGGCGGGATGGCGATGATCTGACGTCACGGATCTGTGGCATGAGCCGGGCTAACGCCCGGTTTTCGCCCGCAATCGCGCAAAGCGACCCGGCAAGGCGATGAACTGACCCTTGCCACGAAACGGACCCCGTTCTACGGGCGTTCAGGAACTGGTAAAAACCCCCAAAGATAGAGGGAACGAACATGAGCGAGACCGCAGACCGCGTGAAGAAGATCGTCGTCGAGCATCTCGGCGTCGAAGCCGACAAGGTGACCGAAGATGCGAGCTTCATCGACGATCTGGGTGCCGACAGCCTCGACATCGTCGAGCTGGTCATGGCGTTCGAAGAAGAATTCGGCGTCGAGATCCCTGACGACGCGGCCGAGAAGATCGCGACCGTCAAGGACGCGATCACCTATATCGACGAGCACAAGGCCTGATCAGGGCTTGAGGTCCGATCCGTCGGGCTTGCCCTGGTGGCTATGATCTGAGCGGCTCCCCGTCCTTGGGCTAAGAGGGCGGGGAGCCGTTTCGTTTTGGAAGCATGTGGAGTTTGAGGTCATGCGGCGTGTCGTCGTAACCGGGCTAGGCCTGGTCACCCCCCTGGGGGCCGATGTTGAAACGGCTTGGGCGAACATTCTCGCCGGCAAGTCGGGGGCGGGCCCGATCACCCGGTTCGATGCGTCGGACCAGGTCTGTCGCATCGCCTGCGAGGTGAAGCCCGCAGACCATGAATATGGCTTCGATCCCGCCAAGCGCGTCGACCACAAGGTCCAGCGCCAGGTCGATCCCTTCATCATCTACGGCATCGACGCCGCGGGCCAGGCGCTCGAAGACGCCGGCCTGACCGAGATGACGGTCGAGGAAAGCTGGCGCGCGGGCGTGTCGATCGGCTCGGGCATCGGCGGCCTGCCGGGCATCGAGAGCGAATCGATCGTCCTCCACACCAAGGGGCCGCGCCGCGTCTCGCCGCACTTCGTCCACGGCCGTCTGATCAACCTGATCTCGGGTCAGGTCTCGATCAAATATGGTCTGCGCGGACCCAACCATGCGGTCGTCACCGCCTGCTCGACCGGCGCGCATGCGATCGGCGACGCCGCGCGGATGATCGCGATGGACGATGCCGACGTGATGCTCGCGGGCGGCGCGGAGGGCACCGTCTGCCCGCTCGGCATCGCCGGCTTCGCCCAGGCGCGCGCACTGTCGACCAACTTCAACGATTCGCCCGAAAAGGCCTCGCGTCCCTATGACAAGGACCGCGACGGCTTCGTGATGGGCGAGGGCGCGGGCGTGCTCGTGCTCGAGGAATATGAACACGCCAAGGCGCGCGGTGCGAAGATCTATGCCGAGGTGATCGGCTATGGCCTGTCGGGCGACGCCTATCACGTCACCGCGCCGCATCCCGAAGGCGACGGCGCGTTCCGTTCGATGCAGATGGCGATCAAGAAGTCGGGCCTCAAGCTCGAGGACATTGATTACATCAACGCGCACGGCACCTCGACGCCGATGGGCGACGAGCTCGAATTGGGCGCAGTCCGCCGGCTGTTCGGCGATGCGATCTCGGGCCTGTCGATGTCGTCGACCAAGTCGGCGATCGGGCATCTGCTCGGCGGTGCCGGCGCGGTCGAGAGCATCTTCTGCATCCTCGCGCTGCGCGACCAGATCGTCCCGCCGACGCTCAACCTCGACAATCCGAGCGACAGCTGCATCGGCGTCGACCTCGTGCCGCACGTCGCCAAGAAGCGCGAAGTCCGCGCGGTGCTGAACAACTCGTTCGGCTTCGGCGGCACCAACGCCTCGCTGGTGATGACGCTGGTAAAGTAACCTGTTCCCCGGCGAAGGCCGGGGTCCAGTTGGGTGAACGGTGCTTTTATCGGAGGGCCTGCCCAACTGGGCCCCGGCCTCCGCCGGGGAACTTTAATGCGCAAGGTCGGCTGTTTCGGAGTGATCCTCGCCCTCGTGGCGATCGTCGCGCTGTTCCTCGTCGTCCAGGGCTGGGGCGGCGCCGGCCCGGCCGCGCGCACGCTCACCGTCCAGGTCGCGCAGGGGTCGAGCCTCGCCGCCGCCGCGACCGAACTCGAAAAGGCCGGCGCGATCCGCTCCGCCAGCCGTTTCCGCCTCTACGCGCGCATCTTCGGCTCGGGCGTTCCGATCAAGGCGGGCGAATATCGCATTCCCGCCCAGGCCAGCCCGTCCGATATCCTCGAGCTGATGCAGGGCGGCAAGGTCGTCCAGCGGCTCGTCCCGGTCCCCGAAGGCTATCCCTCGGTCCTCGTCCACGACGCGCTGATGAAGGCCGACGGCCTGACCGGCACCGTGCCCGTCCCCGCCGAAGGCTCGATCCTGCCCGACAGCTATGCGTTCGAACGCGGCGACACGCGCGCCACGGTCGTCGCGCAGATGCAGTCGGCGATGACCGCCTATCTCGCCAAGGCCTGGGCGGCGCGCAAGCCGGGCATCGCGGTGGCGACCCCCGAACAGGCGATCATCCTCGCCTCGATCGTCGAGAAGGAAACCGGCAAGCCGTCCGAGCGTCGCATGGTCGCCGCGGTCTATGGCAACCGTCTGCGCGTCGGCATGCCGCTCCAGGCGGATCCGACCGTGATCTATCCGATCACCAAGGGCCGCCCGCTCGGCCGCCGCATCCTGCGTTCCGAACTGCAGGCGAAGAACGGCTACAACACCTATGCCAGCCCCGGCCTGCCGCTCGGCCCGATCGCCAATCCCGGCCGCGCCTCGATCGACGCGGTGCTCGACCCGGCGCAGACCCAGGCACTGTATTTCGTCGCGGACGGCACCGGCGGCCATGTCTTCGCCGACACGCTCGACCAGCACAACGCCAACGTCCGCAAATGGTACGCGATCCGCAAGGCCCGCGGCGAGATGTAATCGCCCCCTCGGCGCCTGACAGCATGGCGCCGGGTCGCTCAGCCACCCCGTTCGTCCCGAGTAGCTGCTGAGCGAAGTCGAAGCGACGTATCGAGGGACAATTGGCGCACGGGCCCCCTCCGTCGATACGCCCTCTTCGGATAAGCGGTGCTTCGATACGAGCCCTCGATACGCCCCATCGGGGCTACTCGGTCTCTACTCGGCACGAACGGGCTGGGGGCAACGTGGGCACGAGTGCCGCACGTCCGATCCTTACCCCCGCAACGCGCTGGCCGCGCGCGCCTTCATCTCGATCTCGGCCATCGTGCCGCCGGTCACCCAGCTCCCGCCGACGCACAGTACCGGCTTGAACGCCAGCCACTCGGGTGCGCTGGCCTCGGTGATCCCGCCGGTCGGGCAGAACCGCGCCTGATAGAACGGCGCCGCCAGCGCCTTTAGCGCCTTCAGTCCACCGCTCGCCTCCGCCGGGAAGAACTTGAAATGCGTGAGGCCGAGGTCGAGCCCGGTCATGATGTCCGCGGCATTGGCGATGCCCGGCAGGAACGGCACGCCGCTCTCGATGATCGGCGTCGCGAGCCGCTCGGTCAGGCCGGGCGAGACGATGAACTCGGCGCCCGCGTCCATCACCTCGGCGAACTGGCGCGTGTTGACGACGGTGCCCGCACCGACGATCGCGCCCTCGACCTTCTTCATCTCGGCGATCGCCTCGAGCGCGGCGCCGGTGCGCAGCGTCACCTCGAGCACGCGCAGGCCGCCAGCGACCAGCGCCTCGGCGAGCGGACGGGCGAGCGCCGCGTCCTCGATCACCAACACCGGGATGACGGCGCTGGTCTGCATGATGTCTGCGATAGTTGCGGTCATTGGGTGTGTTCCTGTGCGAAGGCAGCCGCGGCGCCGAACAGGCCGGGCTGGGGATGGGTGATCAGCTTGACGGGCATCGCCGCCATCATCGTCTGGAACCGGCCCTTGGCGACGAAGCGCTGGTCGAAGCCCGAACGGACCAGACGGTCCTTGATCCGGAAGCCGAGCCCGCCCGCGATCACCACCGCCTTGGCGCCCTGCGCGAGCGCGAGATCGCCCGCGACCGCGCCAAGCGCGAGGCAGAAGCGGTCGAGCGCTGCCAGCGCGATCGAATCGGTGCCGTCGATCGCTTCGGTCCAGATCGTCCGGTCGTCGCGGCTGGGCACCGAACGCCCCTCCATCTCGGCCAGCGTCTCGTAGATCGCGACGATCCCCGGCCCGGCGACGACGCGCTCGGCCGACACGCGCGTGAAGGTCTTGCGCAGTCGCTTGAGCAGCGCATCCTCGATCCCGTCGAGCGGGGCGAAGTCCATGTGACCGCCCTCGGTCTCGAGCACCTGGTACCGGTCGCGGTTGCGGAGCAGCTGTGCGACGCCCAGGCCGGTGCCCGGTCCGCAGATCGTCGTGATCCCCTCGGACGGCAGCGGCGTGTCGGGGCCGCACAGATGGATGAAGTCGCTGTCGGGAACCTGCGCGACGGCATGGCCGACCGCGCCGAAATCATTGACGACGACCCACTGGTCCGCGTTCAGCCGCTCGGTGATCAGCGACTTGCGGATGATCCACGGATTGTTGGTCAGCCGGATCACGTCGTTGGCGACCGGCGACGCGACCGCGATGCCCAGCGCGCGGGGCAGGGGCCGTCCCAGCCCCGCCTCGAACGCCTGATAGGCGGTCTGCAGCGACGCATGATCCGCGGTCTTCATCGTCACCGGCTCGCCCAGCTTGACGACGCGGCCATTCTCGACCTCGGCAATCGCAAAGCGCGCATGCGTCCCGCCGATATCTGCCGCTACGATTTCCATTGGTCTCTCCCGATCCTTGATCTCTTATCGCCGTTCGTCCTGAGCGACGTCGAAGGACATCGCCCGGAACGAATGGTTCGCACGGGCTTTAAAGCCCCGCGCCCGCCAGCATCGCCGACGCGCCCTTTTCGGCCTCGTCGGCCAGCCCGCGGAACATGCCGAACAGCTCGCGGCCCATGCCGCTGACCGCGGGGGGCAGCGTCACCATCTCGCGCGTCGCCCACACATCCGCATCGACCAGCGCTTCCAGCGTGCCGTTCACGGCATCGACGCGGATCATGTCGCCGTCGCGGATCAGCCCGATCGCGCCGTCGAGCAGTGCTTCCGGCGAGCAATGGATCGCGCACGGCACCTTGCCGCTCGCACCCGACATGCGGCCGTCGGTGACCAGTGCCACCTTGAACCCGCGATTCTGCAGCACGCCCAGCGGCGGGGTCAGCTTGTGCAGCTCGGGCATGCCGTTGGCGCGCGGCCCCTGGAAGCGGACGACGACGACGACGTCCTTTTCCATCTCGCCGCGCTTGAACGCCTCGATCACGTCGAGCTGGTCGTCGAACACCATCGCGGGCGCCTCGACGATCCAGCGATCGCGCTCGACCGCGGACACCTTGATGCACGCGCGGCCGATATTGCCCGCGAGGATCCGCATGCCGCCATCCGCCGAGAACGGCGCGGTGGCGGGGCGCAGGATCGTCTCGTCACCGCTGTCGGGCGTGTCGCGCCATTCGAGCGCGCCGTCCGCGACCACCGCGGTCTTCGCATAGGCCGACAGGTCCTGCCCGCCGATCGTCATGATGTCGCCGTGGAGCAGCCCTTCGCCCAGCAGCTCGCGGATCACATAGGGCATGCCGCCCGCCGCCTCGAACGCGTTCACGTCCGCCGAGCCGTTGGGATAGACGCGCGCGATCAGCGGCACCGCCGCCGACAGGCGATCGAAATCCTCCCAGTCGATCACGATCCCCGCCGCACGCGCGATCGCGGGGACGTGGAGCAGATGGTTGGTCGACCCGCCCGTCGCGAGCAGGCCGACCGCCGCATTGACGATCGCGCGCTCGTCGACGCAGCGGCCGAGCGGCCGGTAATCGTCGCCGCGCGCCCCGATCTTCGCGAGCCTATGGACCGCCGCGCGCGTCAGTTCCTGGCGCAGCTTCGTGCCCGGATTGACGAACGCCGCACCCGGCATGTGGAGGCCCATGACCTCCATCATCATCTGGTTGGTATTGGCGGTGCCATAGAAGGTGCAGGTGCCCTTCGAATGATAGGCGCCGATCTCGGCCTCGAGCAGTTCCTCGCGGCCGACCAGCCCTTCGGCGAACTTCTCGCGCACCGCGGCCTTGGCCTTGTTGGGCAGCCCGGTCGGCATCGGCCCACCCGGGATCAGCACCATCGGCAGATGCCCGAAGCGCAGCGCGCCCATCAGCAGCCCCGGCACGATCTTGTCGCAGATGCCGAGCAAGGCCGCGCCCTCGAACGTGCCGTGGCTCAGCGCGATCGCCGTGCTCAGCGCGATCGTGTCGCGGCTGAACAGCGACAGCTCCATCCCCGGATAGCCCTGCGTCACGCCGTCGCACATCGCCGGCACGCCGCCCGCGACCTGCGCGGTGGCGCCGGCCTCGCGCGCCCAGACCTTCATCAGTTCGGGATAGCGGTAATAGACCGCATGCGCCGACAGCATGTCGTTATACGCCGTCACGATGCCGATGTTCATGCCGGCATCGGCCTTCATCGCATCGCGGTCCTCCTCGGTCCCCGCATAGGCGTGCGCGAGGTTCGCGCAGCCCAGCGACGGCCGGCGCACCTGCGCCTCGCCCTCGCGGTCGATCAGCGCGAGATAGGCGGCGCGGCTGTCGCGCGACCGTTCGATGATCCGGTCGGTGACCGCGGAGACGACGGCGTTCAGCATCTCAGGCGGCCCAGTGGATGTCGACGGGCAGCTCGACCTCGGCCAGCACGCGCCCGATCGGGTATTTCGACGACGGGCCCTGCTCGATCGCCTGTTCGAGCAGCGTCTTCTTCTCCTCGCCGGTGATCATGACCATCAGCGCCCGCGACGATGCGATCGCCGCGGCGGACAGGGTGACGCGCGCGACCGGTGCCTCGGGCGGCAGCGGCTCGGGCATCACGCCCACCGCGCGGCGTTCCTTGGGACCGCTCAGCGCCTCGTCGAAATCGGGGCCGGGGAAGATCGACGCGGTATGGCCGTCGGTACCCATGCCGAGCAGGCAGAAGTCGAGCGGCCAGTGCAGGTCCTGCATCAGCGCATCCGCCGAACGGCCCGCCGCCTTGTAGTCGGAGATCGCATCGGGGACGATCGGCTTCACCCGCGCACCCTTGGGCAGGAAGATCTTGGCGAGCGCGGTGACGTTCGACATCGGATCACCCAGCTTCACGATCCGCTCGTCGCCGGGAATGATCGTGACCTTCTTCCAGTCGAGCTTGGCCTGGGCGAGCTTCTCATACGCCGCCATCGGCGTCTTGCCGCCCGCCAGCGCGATCACCGCCGAGCCGCGCGCGTCGAGCGCGCTCTCGATGACGAACTGGATGTCGCCGGCAACCGCGGCTGCGAGCTCCTCGGTGTCCTCGTAATCCCACCATTCGATCTCGGTCATATGCTCAAACTCACTTAGAAATTAGTGTTCGTGCCCAACAGTTCAGGTCGTGTCCGCCAGTCCCGTTCGCACCCAGCAGTCCCGTTCGTACTCAGCGGCCCGTTCGTACCAACCAGTCCCGTTCGTACCGAGTAGGGATCGAGCGAAGCCGAGAGCCCGTATCGAGGTACAATGCCACAACCGGGCCGATCCCTCGATACGCCATCTCGACAAGCTCGACGGCTACTCGGGACGAACGGAGGAAAACATGCTCAGTCGTCCTGCCAGGTCACGCCGTCGCGCTCGGTCAGCGCGATCGCGGCGGACGGGCCCCAGCTGCCCGACGGATAGCTTTTGGGCTTCATTCCGTTCGCTTTCCAGCCCTCGCGGATCGCGTCGATCCAGGTCCACTGCGCCTCGACCTCGTCACGCCGCACGAACAGCGTCTGGTCGCCCTCGATCAGGTCGAGCAGCAGCCGTTCATAGGCGATGCGCCGGCGCGTACCCGCAAACTCGGCGTCGAGGCTGAGGTTCAGCGGCACCTCGCGCAGCCGCACGCCCTCGCGGTCGAGCCCCGGTTCCTTCGCCATCACCAGCAGCTGGACATGCTCCTCGGGCTGCAGGCGGATGATCAGCATGTTGGGCTGGAGCAGCCCACCGCGCCCTGCGAACATCGAATGCGGCACCGCCTTGAACTGGATCGCGATCTCGCTGCCGCGTGCCGCCATCCGCTTGCCGGTGCGCAGGTAGAAGGGCACGCCCTGCCAGCGCCAGTTGTCGACATGCGCCTTGATCGCGACGAACGTCTCGGTGGTCGACGTCTGGCCGAGTTCCTCCGAATAGCTCTTCACGAACTTCCCGTTGACCGCGCCCTCGGCATATTGCCCGGTCACGGTGACGTGCGGCGCCTCTTCGGGCTTGATCAGCCGGAGCGAGCGGAACACCTTCGACTTCTCGTCGCGCACGTCGGTGCCCTCGAACCGCGCGGGCGGCTCCATCGCGATCAGTGCGAGCAGTTGCAGGATATGGTTCTGCACCATGTCGCGCAGCGCGCCCGCGCTCTCGTAATAGCCCGCACGTTCCTCAAGCCCGACCGTCTCGGAGATCGTGATCTGGACGTTGTCGATCCCTTGCGCATTCCACACCGGCTCGAAGAACGAGTTGCCGAAGCGCAGCGCGAGGATGTTCTGGACGGTTTCCTTGCCCAGATAATGATCGATCCGGTAGGTCCGGTTCTCGGGAAACGCCTTGGCGACCGCGTCGTTGATCTCGCGGCTCGTCGGCAGGTCGTAGCCCAGCGGCTTTTCCAGCCCGACGCGGACCGTCTCGCCCGCCAGCCCGACCTTGTGCAGTCCCTCGATCGCCGATTCGAACAGCGACGGCGCGGTCGACAGATAGATGGCGAGCCCGCCCGAAATGTCGCCGATCTTGTCCGCCAGCGGCTGGAAGCTCGCCGGATCGGACAGGTCGGTCGGCTGGTAATGCACGCGCTCTAGGAACGCGTCGATCGTCCCCGCATCCTTGCGATCGTCCTTCAGATACTCGTCGAGCGCGGCTCTCGCGAAGGTGCGATACGCCGCGTCGTCGTGATCGTGACGCGCCGCGCCGGTGATCGTCAGCCCCTCGGGCAGCAGCCCGTCGGCGTGCAGGCCATAGAGCGAGGGCAACAGCATCCGCTGCGCGAGATCGCCGGTGGCGCCGAACAGGAGCAGCTTGGCTACGGGATTACGGTGCATGAGAGCTCCTGGGTCAGTCGGTCTTACGAAACCAGACCGGCGACCGGGTCGACCCCGGCCATGATGTTGAGGTTCTGGACCGCGGCGCCGCCGGCGCCCTTGCCCAGATTGTCGAGTGTCGCGACCAGCCGCGCGTGACCGGTCGCATCGTTGCCGCAGACGCGCAACGTCAACCGGTCGGTTCCGGCATTTTCCTCGATGGCGATCGCCGCCGCATCGCCCGCCGCCACGGTCACGAGCGCCGCGCCGTCATAGGCTTGCCGCAGCACGTCCTCGACCGCCGCCAGCGTCGGCCGGCCGGGCAGGGCATGAAGGTGCAACGGCACCTCGACGACCATCCCGCGATAGGTGTTGGCGACCGCGGGCGCGAAGATCGGCGCATGCGTCAGCGCGGCATGCTGCGTCATCTCGGCGATGTGCTTGTGCGCGAGGCCCAGCGCATAGGCGCGGAACGCGGTCGGGGTGGCGCCGGCCCCCTCGAACTCGGCGATCATCGCCTTGCCGCCGCCCGAATAGCCCGACGTCGCGTTGACGCTCAGCGGATGGCCCGCCGGCAGCAGCCCGGCCGCAACCAGCGGGGCTACGAGCGCGAGGAAACCGGTCGGATAGCAGCCGGGGTTGGACACCCGCGTCGCCACGGCGATCCGCGCCGCCTGGCCCGGCAGCTCGGCGAACCCATAGGTCCAGCCCGGCGCGACGCGGTGCGCACTCGACGCGTCGATCACCCGCGTCCGGTCATTGTCGATCAGCGCGACCGCTTCGCGCGCGGCGTCGTCGGGTAGGCAGAGGATGACGAAATCGGCATCGTTGAGCGCCGCGCGGCGTGCCGCGGGATCCTTGCGGTTCGCCTCGTCGAGCAACGCGATATGGATGTCGGACCGCCCGGCGAGCCGGTCGCGGATCTCGAGCCCGGTGGTGCCTGCCGCACCGTCGATGAACACCGTCGCGGTCATGCCGCCACCGCCTTGCCGTCCGGCAGGTCGAGCGCGTCGATCTCGACATAGCCGACAAGGCCGTGCGGCTGCGCGACGCCCCAGGCGGACGATCCCGCAATCTCGAGCACTTCGATCGTGTCGCCGACCGCCAGCGCGGTGACCGGCTCGCTCGCCGCGTCACGGCCCGCGCGCAGCGTCGCGGTGCGCGCGACCAGCCGGACCATCGGCACTGCGTAGTGCGGCGCGAAGACATGCTCGGCGAGGCGGATGTCGGCAATGTCGCGGCGGACCGCGTGCGTGCGCAGGTCGAGATCGACCGAACGCCCCGTCAGCGCGAAACTCTGGCGACGCGAGTCGGCAGAATCACGCGGCTGAATGACGCCGTCAGGCTGTCGCGGCGCGGGGCGCGGCGTCGTTATCGCCGATGAACTGCCCGAATTCTTCAAGAAAATCTGCCCCTTCACTCGTCCGCGCGACGAAGATGTTGCGCTTGTCGCTATCGTCGCGTTGCCGGCGCAGATAGCCGAGGGCACCCAATCTGTTCAAGGCGCGCGTGACGACGGGCTTTGATACGTTCAGCGCACGCGCCAGACCGCGCACCGTATGCGGGCCGGGTTTGAGATAGACGAGCAGCAAAAGCGCCATCTGGCGATTGGTCAGATCCGGTTCACCCGAACGGACATAATCGACCAGAGCCGTCATCCACGTCGATAGAGTATTGACTGCCATTGATGCCACAGCGTTGATCCGCCATCTGAATTTCAGGGTCTACGTCCCGTTAAGGAACGTCATTACGCTGTCACAACGCCCGCCCGCACGGCTTGTTTCCGTGTGTTTCGGTGTCGCGTGCGATATCCGGAGCCCGGGATACGGTTGATCGTTGCCGCCGGCTCGCCTATGTGCGCGGCTTCGTAAAAGTTCCGGGGTTTTCCGCGCAATGTTCGCCTTCCTGCTTGTCATCCACGCGATCATCGCGGCCGCCCTCGTCACCGTGATCCTCATGCAGCGGTCGGAAGGCGGCGGTCTGGGCATGGGCGGCAGTCCCTCGGGGCTGATGTCGGCCCGCGGCGCCGCCGATTTCCTGACGCGCGCAACCGGCGTGCTCGGGACGATGTTCTTGCTGTGCTCGATCCTGCTCGCGATCCTCGCGGCGAATCACCGCAGCACCGACATCGACACGTCGCTCGCCCGCACGCCCGCCGCCGCCGCCACCGCGGTTCCGACCGCCGAGCCCAAGGGCGATGCGGCACCCTTCGCCGGTGGTGCAGAGAATGCCGGCGCCGCCGCACCGGCGCCTGCCGACAATGGCGCGGTCCCGCTCGCCCGCTAAACACTCCATTCGCCGACAAAAGCGCCCTGCGTGATCCGCGGGCGCTTGTCGTTCGTCCCCAACACACGCTACGAGACTCTTCCCATGGCTCGGTACATTTTCATCACCGGGGGCGTGGTATCGTCGCTCGGTAAAGGTCTCATGGCGGCATCGCTTGCCGCCCTCCTCCAGGCACGCGGCTACAGCGTCAGGATCCGGAAGTTCGATCCGTATCTGAACGTCGATCCCGGCACGATGTCGCCCTATCAGCACGGCGAGGTCTATGTGACCGACGACGGGGCCGAGACCGATCTCGACCTCGGTCACTATGAACGCTTCACCGGCGTGCCCTCGCGCCAGTCGGACAACGTCACCTCCGGCCGCATCTATCAGCAGATCATCGCCCGCGAACGCCGCGGCGACTATCTCGGCGCGACGGTGCAGGTCATCCCGCACGTCACCGACGCGATCAAGGCGTTCGCGCGGGCCGAGACCGACGATGTCGACTTCGTGCTCTGCGAGATCGGCGGCACCGTCGGCGACATCGAATCGCTCCCCTTCATCGAGGCGATTCGCCAGCTGAAGAACGAGGAAGGGCGCGGCAAGGCGATCAGCATCCACGTGACTTTGGTCCCCTACATCGCCGCCGCGGGCGAGCTGAAGACCAAGCCGACCCAGCATTCGGTCCGCGAACTCGCCGCACTCGGCGTCCAGCCCGACGTGCTCGTCTGCCGCTGCGAACACCCGCTGCCGCCGTCGGAGCGCGCGAAGATCGCCTTGTTCTGCAACGTCCCCGCCAGCGCGGTCATCCCCGCGCTCGACGCGAAGAGTATCTATGCGGTGCCGCTCCAGTATCACGGCGAGGGCCTCGATATCGAGGTGCTGCGCGCGTTCGGGATCGAACCCGCCGCCGCGCCCGACCTGTCGCGCTGGACCGAGATCATGGACCGGCTGACCAATCCGCAGGGCGAGGTCACGATCGGCGTGGTCGGCAAATATGTCGGGCTGCAGGACGCCTACAAGTCGCTCAACGAGGCGCTGGTCCATGGCGGCATCGCCAACCGCGTCAAGGTCAACGTCCGCTGGATCGACGCCGAGCTGTTCGAGAACGCCGAGAGCGACATCGCCGGCCAGCTCGAGCCCTGCGACGCGATCCTCGTCCCCGGTGCGTTCGGCGAACGCGGCGCGGAGGGCAAGATCGCCTCGGTCAAGTTCGCGCGCGAACGCAAGATCCCCTATTTCGGGATCTGCTTCGGGATGCAGATGGCCTGCGTCGAGGGCGCGCGCGGTCTCGGCGGCGTGCCCGACGCCTCGTCGACCGAATTCGGCCCGACCGACAAGCCGGTGGTCGGCATGATCACCGAATGGATGGGCCGCGAGGGTCTCGAGACGCGCGCGGCCGAGGGCGATCTCGGCGGCACGATGCGGCTCGGCGCCTATGACGCCAAGCTCGACGGCAACAGCGTCGTCGCGGCGATCTATGGCGGCACCGACATCTCGGAACGCCATCGTCACCGCTACGAGGTGAATACGGGCTACAAGGACGTGCTCGAACAGGGCGGTCTGGTCTTCTCCGGCATGTCGCCCGACGGCACGCTCCCCGAGATCGTCGAGCGTCCCGACCATCCCTGGTTCGTCGGCGTCCAGTTCCACCCCGAACTGAAAAGCAAACCCTTCGACCCGCACCCCCTGTTCGCCAGCTTCATCGAAGCCGCGGTCAAACAGAGCCGCCTCGTCTGACCCGACCGGGCGCCCCCAGGGGCGCCCGCAAGGGCGAAATATCGATCACGCGAAGGCGCAAAGGCGCAAAGGGCCCCAAACCCCGGCGCCACCCCAAAATCTTAGCGCCTTCGCGCCTTCGCGCGAACAAAAACCCCCTCCGCACAGTCCGAACAGAAGAAGTGGTTCACGCGGAGACGCGAAGGCGCGGAGAGAAATCGTGGCCTACCGCAGTCGGCCTCACTCCGGTTCGCGCAGGAATTCATGAGGGCCGCGACGCGGCCAGGAAAATCTCCGCGCCTCCGCGCCTCCGCGCGAACAAATTCTTCCAACTCCGAACCCCAGGCACAAAAAAGGCGCCCGGACCCATGGATCCGGACGCCCCACAGCGCTGACCAGAAATCAGGCAGCCTGATCGACAGCAACCGTATCGACCACAGCCAGCGGCGCGCCGGTCTTGATCGGGATGCTCTTCGGCTTCATCGCCTCGGGCACCTCGCGGACCAGGTCGATCACCAGCAGCCCGTCGTTCAGCCGCGCATCCTCCACCAGCACGAAGTCCGCCAGCTCGAACCGCCGCTCGAACGAGCGGTTGGCGATGCCGACATGGAGCAGCTGGCCCTCGGGCGCGCGCTCCTCCTTCTTGCCCGCGACCAGCAGCAGGTTCTGCTGCGCGGTGATCGCGATCTCGTCGCGCGAGAAGCCGGCGATCGCCAGCGTGATGCGGTAACGGTCCTGCGCGATCCGCTCCAGGTTGAACGGCGGGTAATTGTCGGACGTCGCGCCGCGCGCGTTCGTCTCGATCATGTCGAACAGCCGGTCGAACCCGACGGTCGAACGGCGATAGGGGGTAAGGTCGAGTCGCATGGTCAAATCCTCGTCTTGAGCAATCCAACATCAGCCCTGGCCCGCCTGTGCGCGGCCCGGGCACACGGCCCATCAGGCGCCGTGCGGCAGTGATCTGGTCACCCCGTAAAAACCTTCAAGATCGCCCCGCCAAGATTTTTTAAAGGCCCTCGATAGCGCAGCTTTGCCCCCGCAAAGCCGTTCCCGATTGAACTCCCACCAAATCAATGGACTTTTAGCGCCAAGGTTCAAGGGAGACGATCATGGCCCATATTTTCGCGATGCTGGTCGCCGCACAGGCGGCCGCATCACCGCTGCCGGCACCCGCCGATCAGGCCGCACCCGCGCCGCAGGACGCGCAGCGCGACACCGGCCGGCTCGGCGCGGCACAGCAGGGCGGGGGAGACATCGTCGTCACCGCGCGCCGCCGCGCCGAGACTATCCAGAGCGTGCCGATCGCGATGTCGGTGATCGGCGGCCAGGCGATCGCCGACACCGGCGCGTACAACGTCAACCGCATCACGCAGCTTCAGCCGACGCTGCAATTCTACTCGACCAACCCGCGCAACTCCGCCGCGAACATCCGCGGGCTCGGCGCGCCGTTCGGCCTCACCAACGACGGCATCGAACAGGGCGTCGGCATCTATGTAGACCAGGTCTATTACAGCCGCATCGCGTCGGCGACGTTCGACTTCACCGATACCGAACGGATCGAGATCCTGCGCGGGCCGCAGGGCACGCTCTACGGCAAGAACACCACCGCGGGCGCGATCAACATCTACACGCGCAAGCCCAGCTTCACCCCCGAGGCGCGGATCGAGCTCACCACCGGCAATCTCCGCTTCGTCCAGGCCAAAGCGTCGGTGTCGGGCCCGCTGGTCGACGACCGGCTCGCGATCCGGCTGTCCTCGTCGATCACCCGGCGCGACGGCACGATCCGCAATCTCCGCACCGGCAAGGACGTCAACGCGCAGGACAATCAGAGCCTGCGCGGCCAGCTCTTCTGGCACGCGACCGGCAATCTCGATCTCACGCTGTCGGGCGACTATAATCACCAGAACCCCGATTGTTGCGCGCAGATCTTCGCACGCGTCGGCACCACGCAGCGGCCCGTGTCGCGGCAATATGACGCGCTCGCCGCCGCGCTCAACTACACCCCGCCGTCGCGCGACGCGTTCGACCGCGTGACCGATCTCGACACCCCGCTGCGCGCGCGGCAGGAACTTGGCGGCGCCGCATTGCTCGCCGAATGGGATCTCGGCCCCGTGTCGCTGACCTCGGTCTCCGCATGGCGCATCTGGGACTGGAAGCCGTCGAACGACCGCGACTTCATCGGCCTGCCGATCACGTCGGTCTCGGCCAATCCCTCGCAGCAGGAGCAGGTCAGCCAGGAGGTCCGCCTCTCGTCGAACGGCCGCAACACCGTCGATTACGTCGCCGGGCTGTTCTACTTCCACCAGACGATCGACACGCAGGGGTTGCAGGTCCAGGGCGCCGCCGCCAGCCGCTACCTGCTCAACCCGACCAGCGCGAACGCGTCCAACCCCGCGGTGCTCGACGGCCTGACCGCGACCAACACGATCGGCTTCAAGAACACGTCGGCTGCCGGATTCGGCAAGGTGACGTGGCACATCGCCGACAATCTGTCCTTTGCCCCCGGCCTCCGCGTCAATTACGACAGGAAGACCGGTTCCTATGTCTCGGTCGTGACGACAGGGGCGGGGGCGGTGCTAAACTGCTCGACGACCGCGCAGGCGGCCAGCTCGGTGACCCGCGACCGGTGCAGCACGCTCGCGCCCCAGGTCTACACCCCCGCCTTCGACGACTGGAACGTGTCGGGCGACGCGACGCTCGCCTATGACGTCGCCCAGGACATCCACGCCTATGCGACCTATGCGCGCAGCTACAAATCGGGCGGCATCAACCTGTCGGGGCTCCCGCTCGACGGCGCGAACAACCCGATCCTCGCCTCCGCGACGGTCAAGCCCGAGACGGTCAACCATTACGAACTCGGCCTCAAGACCCAGTTCCTCGACCGCCGCGTGACGCTCAACCTCGCGGGCTTCTGGACCGAGATCAACGATTACCAGGCGACCGTCACCAACGGCCAGCTGGGCGTGCTGCGCGGCTATCTGGCGAATGCGGGCAAGGTGCGGACGCGCGGGTTCGAATTCGACTCGGCGTTCCGCCCGACCGCGCGCTTCAACCTCTACGTCAACGGCGCCTATACCGACGCCAAATATGTCCGCTTCGTCGATGCGCCATGCCCGCCCGAGCTGTCGGGCGGCACCACCGCGACTGCGGGCCAGAGCCCAAGCCCGGCAGGGACCCCGGGCGGGATCAGCCCCGCAAACTGCGACATTTCGGGCCAGCGCCTGCCGGGCATCTCGAAATGGGCCTTCTCCTACGGCGCGGAATATGACCTGCCCGCGCGGATCGGCGGTCTCGATGGCCAGGTGTATCTGGGCTATGACGGCAGCTACCGCTCGACCTTCTCGTCCAACCCGTCCGCCTCGGCCTATACCGACATCAAGGGCTATGCGCTCGGCAATGTCCGACTGGGGTTCCGCGGCGAGGACCGGCTGAACGTCTTCGGCTGGGTCCGCAACGTCTTCGCCAAGGATTATTACGAATTGCTCGCGCTGCAATCGGGCAGCACGGGGCTGGTCGTCGGCCAGCCGGGCGATCCGCGGACTTACGGCGTCACGATCTCGCGCTCGTTCTGATACGGTTCACAAACGCTGCTCTACTCTATCTGCTATAAAGAGAGATCCGGGCGAAGGGTGAGAATTGGAAGCTCCCACTCTTCGTCCGGTGCCTGTTGCACTTCGGGGGTTCCGGGAGCGACGAATAGTGTATTCGTTGTAAGGAAAATGGCCCGGACAAGCAAACGCCCGGACCGTTTCCGATCCGGGCGCCTGCGTGACGATCGCTCGTCAGCCCCCATTTTGTCGCTTCCGCTCTGCACCTTCGGTGCGGCGTCAAAGCATTCCCCGAACCACGGCCGTTGCCTGTGTCTCAGCGAGGTTTTTGCTAAGTAATTGCGTGGTGTTTGTCACCCTGTTTGCGGGGCGCGCCACACGATTGGCAGGGGGCTGTGTCGAATCCGCAACAGACCAATCCAGACGCGGCATGGTTGCCTCGCGCGGGGCCGCGTCCTAGAGCCGATGGACATCTCTTCTAACGATCGAACCCCCGCACCCATGATCCTGTCACGCTATGAACGGATGATCGCCCGGCGCTATCTGCTGCCAGGCAAGGGCGAGGCGTTCATCTTCCTCGTCGCCTCGATCAGCCTCGTCGCCGTCATGCTCGGCGTCGCCGCGCTCGTCATCGTGATGAGCGTGATGAACGGCTTCCGTGCCGAGCTGTTCGACAAGATCGTCGGGCTCAACGGCCATGCGGTGGTCCAGCCGCTCGGCGGCCGGATGCCCGACTGGCGCGAGATCGTCGCACAGGCGCGCGCCACCCCCGGCGTGACCAGCGCGGTACCGCTGATCGAACAGCCGCTCGCCGCCACCTATAACGGCCGCGCGGAGGCGGTGCTGGTCCGCGGCATGCGCGTCGACGACATCCGCCGCAACTCGACGATCCAGGACAAGGTGCTGATGGGGTCGCTCCAGTCGATCACGCAAGGGTCCGGCCGGATCGCGATCGGCTCGCGGCTCGCCGAGTCGCTCGGCGCGCAGGTCGGCTCGGACATCTCGCTGTTCAGCCCGCAGGGTCAGACCACGCCGTTCGGCACCGTCCCCCGCATCGTCAGCTACAAGGTCGGCGCGATCTTCGAGATCGGCGTCTACGACTATGACAAGGCGTATATTATCATGCCGATCGAGGATGCGCAGACGCTCCTCCTGATGGGCGACGCGGCGGGCATGGTCGAGCTGAAGACCGTCGATGCGGACAAGGTCGGCGAGATCCTGCGGCCGCTCGCCGAGAAGATCGGCGGCCGCGCGGTCATCCAGGACTGGCGGACGATGAACGCGCAGCTGTTCGAGGCCTTGGCGGTCGAGCGCGTCGCGATGTTCACCGTGCTGTCGATCATCATCCTTGTCGCGGTATTCAACATCCTGTCCTCGCTGATCATGCTGGTCCGCGCCAAGACGCGCGACATCGCGATCCTGCGGACGATGGGCGCGACGCGCGGCGGGCTGATGCGGATCTTCATCGTCGTCGGCACGACGATCGGCGCGCTCGGCACGCTCGCCGGGCTCGGGCTCGGCTTCGTCTTCCTGTTCTACCGGCAGGGCGTCGTGAACTTCGTCCAGCTCGTGACGGGGCAGAATCTCTGGGATCCCTCGATCCGCTATCTGACCGAACTCCCGTCGAAGACCGATCCGGTCGAGATCATCGTGATCGCGCTGATGGCGCTGATCTTCAGCTTCCTCGCGACGCTCTATCCGGCCTGGAAGGCGGCGAGTACCGACCCCGTGCAGGTGCTGCGTTATGAATAATGGCCTTCCGATCGAGCGGCGCAGCGCGCAGGCGTACGACTATGTCCTGCAGACCAGCGGCCTGACCAAAAGCTTCACGCAGGGCGGCGCGACGATCGACGTGCTGCGCGGCATCGACCTCGGAATCGCGCCGGGCGAGATCGTCGCGCTGCTCGGCCCGTCGGGCTCGGGCAAGTCGACGCTGCTCCAGGCGGTCGGGCTGCTGGAAGGTGGCTTCCAGGGATCGATCAAGATCGCCGGTACCGAGGCGTCGAAGCTCAACGCGCATGAGCGCACCGTGGTACGCCGCGACAGCCTCGGCTTCGTCTATCAGTTCCACCACCTCCTCCCCGATTTCAACGCGACCGAGAATGTCGTCCTGCCGCAGCTCGTCCACGGCGCGACGCGCGCACAGGCGGATGCGCGCGCGGCCGAACTCCTGACCCAGCTCGGGCTCGGCCACCGCCTCACGCACCGCCCCAGCCAGCTCTCGGGCGGCGAGCAGCAGCGTGTCGCGGTCGCGCGCGCGCTCGCCAACAAGCCCGCGCTCGTGCTGGCGGACGAGCCGACCGGCAATCTCGACGAACATACCGCCGACATCGTCTTTGCCGAATTCGTCCGGCTGGTCCGCGAACAGGGCACCGCGGCGCTGGTCGCGACCCACAACGAACGCCTCGCCGCGCGGATGGACCGCGTGTTCCGGCTGCACGAGGGCCGGCTGGCTTGAGCTGGGACGCGACACCGACGCTCGTTGGGCGTCACGTCACGCTCCGCCCGCTGGTCGCGGAGGACAAGGACGCGCTGGTCGCCGCCGCGTCGGCGGACGGCCTTTGGGACCTGTTCTACGCCAATGTCGCGCTGATGAAGGCGCCCGACCGCTGGCTCGCGGCGGCGTTCGAGCAGCAGGATTTTGGCCGCGCGCGGGTCTTCGCGGTGGTGGTGGACGGCATCGTCCGCGGCAGCACCCGCTTCATGCGGATGAGCGCGGCCAACCGGCGGCTCGAGATCGGCGGCACCTTCTACGCCACCGCGGTCCAGCGCACCGGCGTCAATACCGAGGCCAAGCGGATGCTGCTGACCCATGCGTTCGACACGCTCGGCTGCGAATGCGTCCAGATCCGCACCGACAGCCTCAACAAACGCTCACAGGCCGCGATCGAGCGGCTCGGCGCGAAACGCGACGGCGTGCTGCGCGGGCATCAGGTGATGGCGGACGGCCGCTTGCGCGACACCATCGTCTACAGCATCCTTCGCCACGAATGGCCGGGCGTCCGTCAGAACCTGACCTACCTGCTCGCCCGACACGAGGACCGCGCATGACCATCACCGACTTCACCGTGAAGGCCGCCAACGGCACCCCCGCGTCGCTCGCAGCCTATGCCGGCAAGGTGCTGCTGATCGTCAACACCGCCTCCAAATGCGGCTTCACCCCGCAATATGAGGGGCTCGAGGCGCTCCACCGCGACTATGCCGACCGTGGGTTCGAGGTGCTGGCCTTCCCCTGCAACCAGTTCGGCGCGCAGGAACCCGGCGACGCGGCGGAGATCGCGAACTTCTGCACGCTCACCTACGACGTGACCTTCCCCGTCTTTGCGAAAGTCGACGTCAACGGCGGCGAGGCCGACCCGCTGTTCGACCGCCTGAAATCGGACGCCCCCGGCGTCCTCGGCTCGAAGGCGATCAAATGGAACTTCACCAAGTTCCTGATCGACCGCGCGGGGAAAGTGGTCGACCGCTACGCCCCCACCACCAAACCCGCCGACATCCGCACCGACATCGAAAACCTGCTCTAGCGCGCCCTTCCTACCACCCCGGCGAAGGCCGGGGCCCAGTTGGAAAGGTCCCAGTAACGAAGCGCAGACCTCAGTCAGCAACGTCCCCCACCTGGCCCCCGGCCTCCGCCGGGGTGGTATTTGTAGGCAGCACCGTCACCAAAAGACTGTTCCCCCGCAAAGGCAGAGACCCAGCCCGGACTCCCACCTCCTTTCCTACCACCCCGGCGAAGGCCGGGGCCCAGTTGGAA
>NZ_LMKZ01000022.1:85342-85709 GCF_001422525.1 Sphingomonas sp. Leaf30
CCGCAGTAACGAAGCGCAGACCTCAGTCAGCAACGTCCCCCACCTGGGCCCCGGCCTCCGCCGGGGAGGTGCTTGTGGGCAGCACCCGCACCACAAGACTGTTCCCCCGCAAAGGCAGGGACCCAGCTCGGACTTCCACCTCCTTTCCTACCACCCCGGCGAAGGCCGGGGCCCAGTTGGAAAGGTCGGAGTAACGAAGCGCAGACCTCAGTTGGCAACGTCCCCCACCCGGGCCCCGGCCTCCGCCGGGGTGGCAATTGTAGGCAGCACCCGCAACACAAGGATGTTCCCCCGCAAAGGCAGGGACCCAGCCCGGACTCCCACCTCCTTTCCTACCACCCCGGCGAAGGCCGGGGCCCAGTTGGAA
>NZ_LMKZ01000022.1:85766-93018 GCF_001422525.1 Sphingomonas sp. Leaf30
TCGCAGTAACGAAGCGCAGACCTCAATGAGCAACGTCCCCCAACTGGGCCCCGGCCTCCGCCGGGGTGGTAATTGTAGGCAGCACCCTCACCACAAGGATGTTCCCCCGCGAAGGCGGGGGCCCAGACTGGACTCCCGCCTTCGCGGGAGAACAGCACCGAACCAAAAACCAAACACCCCACCTCAACTCATCCCGTCCCAACCCGCACCCCCCGCCATCGCGTCTGGTCGAATCACGCCGCAACGCCTACCTCTCACCCATGCATTCCGGTTACGTCCCGCTCCGCGTCTTTTCCTGCTACACCATGCTCGACGGCGCGATCGATCCCAAGGCGATCGCCAAGCAGGCGCGCGCGCTCGGCTTTCCCGCCGCCGCGCTGACCGACCGCAACGGCCTCTACGCCGCGATGGCCTATTCGGACGCCGCCAAGAAGGACGGGGTCCAGCCGGTCATCGGCGTGATGCTCGGGCTCGCCCGCCCCGACATGCCCGACGGCATCGCCACCCCGTTCGACTGGATCGCGCTCTACGCGCAGAACGCGAAGGGCTATGACAATCTCTGCGCGCTCGTCTCGATGGCGCATCTCGATCGCCCGATCGAGATGCCCGCGCATGTCGATTTCGCCGCGCTCGAACGCCATGCCGACGGGCTGATCGCGCTGACCGCGGGCGGCGAGGGCGGTCTCGCCCGGCTGTTCGCGGAAGCCCAGCCCGACCGCGCCCGCGCCTATCTCGACCGCCTTCAGCACCTGTTCGGCGACCGCCTCTACATCGAGCTCTCACGCCGCGGCGACGCGACCGAGATCGCCGCCGAGGACGCGCTGATCGACATCGCCTATGAGCGCAACCTGCCGCTGGTCGCGACGAACCCGTGCTGCTTCACCGAAAGCGCGTTCGGCGACGCGCACGACGCCATGCTCTGCATCGCGCACTCGACCTATGTCGAGACCGAGGACCGCATCCGCAGCTGCCCCGAAGCGTGGATGAAGCCCGCGCCGGTGATGCACGAGATGTTCGCCGACCTGCCCGAGGCGATCGCCAACACGCTCGTCGTAGCCCAGCGCTGCGCCGTGATGGCGCCGTACCGCAAGCCGATCCTCCCCAGCCTCGCGGGCGATATCGAGGGCGAGGCGAAACTGCTCCGCGACGACGCCGAGGCCGGGCTCGAAAAGCGTCTGGCACGTATCACCGAACTCCACGGAGAGGCCGAGGACGGCTGGCGCGACGTCTATCGCGCGCGGCTCGCCTTCGAGGTCGACGTGATCGTCCAGATGGGCTTTCCCGGCTATTTCCTGATCGTCGCCGACTTCATCAAATGGGCGAAGGATCACGACATTCCGGTCGGCCCGGGCCGTGGCTCGGGCGCAGGCTCGGTCGTCGCCTGGGCGCTGACCATCACCGATCTCGATCCGATCAAGCTGGGGCTCCTGTTCGAGCGCTTCCTGAACCCCGAACGCGTGTCGATGCCCGATTTCGACATCGACTTCTGCGAAACCCGCCGCGGCGAGGTGATCCGCTACGTCCAGGAGAAATACGGCCGCGATCAGGTCGCGCAGATCATCACCTTCGGTAAGCTGAAGGCGCGCGCGGTGCTGAAAGACACCGGTCGCGTGCTCCAGATGAGCTATGGCCAGATCGACCGGCTGGCAAAGCTCGTCCCCAACCACCCGACCGATCCCTGGACGCTGGAGCGCGCGCTGAACGGCGTCGGCGAGCTCGCCAAGGAATATGCCAACGACAATGGCGTGCGAAAGCTGCTCGATCTGGCGATGAAGCTGGAGGGGCTGCCGCGCCACTCGTCGACCCACGCCGCCGGCGTGGTGATCGGCGACCGGCCCTTGGCTCAGCTCGTCCCGCTCTACCGCGATCCGCGCTCGGACATGCCCGTCACGCAGTTCGACATGAAATATGTCGAGGGCGCGGGCCTCGTGAAGTTCGATTTTCTCGGGCTCAAGACGCTCTCGGTGCTCCAGAAGGGCGTGCAGCTGCTCGCCAAGCGCGGGATCAAGGTCGATCTCGACGCGCTCGAATGGGACGATGCCGGCGTTTACGCGCTGCTCCAGAAGGGCGACACGGTCGGCGTGTTCCAGCTCGAATCGGAGGGCATGCGCCGCACGCTGTCCGCGGTCCGCCCGTCGAACTTCGGCGACATCATCGCGCTCGTCTCGCTCTACCGACCGGGCCCGATGGACAATATCCCGTCGTTCGGCAGGCGTAAGAACGGCACCGAGACGATCGAATATCCGCACCCCGCGCTCGAATCGATCCTGTCGGAGACCTACGGGATCTTCGTCTACCAGGAACAGGTCATGCAGGCCGCGCAGATCCTCGCGGGCTTCTCGCTCGGCGGCGCCGATCTGCTGCGCCGCGCGATGGGCAAGAAGATCAAGGCCGAGATGGACGCGCAGCGCGCGATCTTCGTCGAGGGCTGCGCCAAGGTGAACAATATTCCGAAGGCCAAGGCCAACGAGCTGTTCGACTTGATCGACAAGTTCGCAGGCTACGGCTTCAACAAGAGCCACGCCGCCGCCTATGCGCTGCTCGCCTACCAGACCGCGTGGCTGAAGGCGCATCACCCGCACGAATTCTTCGCTGCGTCGATGTGCTACGACCTGCATCAGACCGACAAGCTCGCGATCTTCACCGACGACATGCGCCGTCTGGGCATCGCCACGCTGCCGCCGTGCATCAACGCGAGCCAGGCCGAGTTCGACGTCGAGGTGAAGGACGGCGAACCCGCGGTCCGCTACGCTCTGGGCGCGCTCAAGTCGGTCGGCGAAGGCGCGATGGAGAAGCTCATCGTCGAGCGCGTCCAGAACGGCCCGTTCGCCGGGCTCGACGATCTCGCCAAGCGCGTCGACCCGCGCCTGCTCAACAAGCGCCAGCTCGAAACGCTCGCCGCCGCGGGCGCGTTTGACGGGTTCGAGCCCAACCGCGCCGGCATCCACGCCACCGCCGAGACGATCCTCGCGATCGCCGCCCGTACCCACGCCGCCAAGACCAGCGGGCAGGGCGGTCTGTTCGGCGATGCCGAGCCCGCGGGCGACGCGATCAAGCTGCCGCCCGCGGTCCGCTGGACGCTCAGCCAGCGGATGGACCAGGAGAAGGAGGCGTTCGGCTTCTATTTCTCCGCGCACCCGGTCGACCGCCACCGCCACATCGCCAACAGCCACGGCGCGCGCGCCTATACCGCCTTGTCCGAGCTCAACATTCCCGACGACGGCAGCCGCGCCGGCGCGACGATGGCGGTGCTGGTCGAGGATGCGCGCTATCGCACCTCCGCGCGCGGCAAGCGCTTCATGATGGCGCAATGCTCCGACGCCAGCGGCCAGTTCATGGCGACCTGTTTCGACGATCAGGTCTCGAAGGATCTCGAGGACGCCGCCAAGGCGGGCGGCTGCGGCCTCATCACCGTCGAGCTCGATCGTAAGCCCGGCGAGGACACGCCGCGCGTCAGCATCAAGCGAATCCAGCCGTTCGAGGGGCTCGCCAACATCGCGCGCTTCCAGGTCGTCGTGACCATCTCGGACATGGCCGCGTTCGCCGGGCTCGCGTCCTTGCTCGCCGACCACCGCGGCGCGCGCGGCGAGGTCCGCGTCCGCGCGATGCTCCCCGACGGCGAGGTCAGCATCCTGCTCGGCCGCGATTTCCTGCTCGACGGCGAGCTTGCAGAGCACATCGAGTCGTTGCACGGTGTGACAAAGGTGGAGCTCAAGACCTCGGAAACGCGGCTGGCTCTCGTCGGATAAACTGCTTGGGAGAGCGACGATGCTGGGTGGAATGCAGGACTTCGAGCTTCGCGTCCCCCGGCTGATCGACCATGCCGCGCGCGAACATGGCCGCCGCGAGATCGTCAGCTACTGGGCGGACGGACGCGAGACCCGCACCGACTGGTCCGGCATCGCACGCGACGCGAAGAAGCTCTCCCAAGCGCTTGAAAAGCTTGGCGTCCGTCCCGGCGACCGGGTCGCGACACTCGCGATGAACCACGCACACCACCTCGTCGCCTGGTATGGCACGATCGGGATGGGCGGGGTGATCCACACGATCAACCCGCGGCTGTTCGACGAACAGCTCGTCTATATCGCCAACCATGCCGAAGACCGCGTGATGCTCTACGACAAGGCGTTCCAGCCGATCGTCGACCGGCTGCGCGGGCAATGGTCGAGCATCCGCCATTATGTCTGTTTCGACGATCTCGGCCCCGACGGCTTCCGCGCGCTGCTCGACGAGCAGGATGGCGACTATGCCTGGGTCGAGGGGCCCGAGCGCGATCCGTGCATGCTCTGCTATACCAGCGGCACCACCGGCAATCCCAAGGGCGTGCTCTACACGCACCGCTCGACGCTGATCCACGCGATGGCGGAGGTCGCGCCATGGGTGTTCGATCTGTCCCCCAGCGCGGTCGTGCTGCCCGTCGTGCCGATGTTCCACGCCGCCGCCTGGGGGCTGCCCTTCGCCTGCGCGCTGTCGGGGGCGAAGGTGGTCTATTCGGCGATCAACGATCCGGGCGTGCTGTGCCGGCTGATGAACCAGGAGCACGTCACGCATTCGGCGGGCGTGCCGACCGTCTGGCTCGCGCTGTTCGGGCATATCGACGCGACCGGCGAGGCACCCGAGCATCTGAAGCTGGTGACGATCGGCGGAGCCGCGGCCCCGCGCGCGATGATCGACCGGATCATGACCATGGGTGCGTCGGTCAAGCATCTCTGGGGCATGACCGAGACCTCGCCGATCGGCACCGCGGGCTTCGCACCGCCGCACTGGGACATGATGACGCATGACGAGAAGCTCGATCTCGTCACCAAGCAGGGCAGCGTCCCCTTCGGCATCGAACTGCGCATCGTCGACGATCAGGGGCAGGTGCTCCCGCGCGACGGCTCGATCGCCGGCTCGCTCCAGGTCCGCGGCCCCTGGGTGGTGCAGCGCTATTTCGGCGCGGACAGCGACGCGGTCGATGCGGAGGGCTGGTTCGACACCGGCGACGTCGCGATGCTCCACACCGACGGCACGATGCAGATCACCGACCGGTCGAAGGACGTCATCAAGTCGGGCGGCGAATGGATCAGCTCGGTCGATCTCGAAAACGCCGCGATCGGCTGCCCCGGCGTCGCGGAGGCCGCGGCGATCGGCATCCACCACCCCAAATGGGACGAGCGCCCGCTGCTGATCGTCGTCCGCAAGCCCGGCAGCACCGTCACCGACACCGCGATCCGCGATCATCTGGCGCAGCACGTCGCCAAATGGTGGCTCCCCGACGCGATCGTCTTCGTCGACGAACTGCCCCACACCGCAACGGGCAAACTCCTGAAGACCGCGCTGCGCGAACGGTTCAGGGACTTCACCCTCACCGACGCCTGACGCCCCGCGCTAGACCTTCCGCGGCGTCCGCTTGGCCTTGCGGACCCGCGGCTCGACCAGCATGTCCGCCGCCGCCTTGATCTCCTGCCGCAGCTCGTCGCGCTTCTCGTGGATCGACGCGATCACCGGCCCCATCGCGACGCCCAGGTCGACCAGCACCGCCTCCGCCAGCTGCAGCGAGCTCTCCAGCGTCTCGGGCACCGCATCGGTCACGCCTGCGCGGTACAGCTCGGCGGCATGCGCGGTGTCGCGGGCGCGCGCGACGATCGGCAAATTGGGCGCCAGCAGCCGCACCCGCCGCGCCAGCCGCACCGTCAGCACCGGGTCGTCCATCGTCAGGATCAGCGCCTTGGCGGTATCCAGCTTCAGCCGGTCGACCAGCTCGGGCCGCGCGACGTCGCCGAACAGCACCGGATGCCCCTGCGCCCGCGCGGCTTCGACCGAATCGATATCCGCCTCGACCGCGACATAGCGCTGGCCGTGCACCGCGAGCATGTCCGCGACCATCCGCCCGACCCGGCCGAAGCCGATCACCACCGTCCCCGGACCCTCCTCGTCGATCTCGACATCGCCCGCCTCCGCGGTCGACCGGCTTTCCAGCTGACGCGACACGGTGCGGCCGAGCTTGGCGAGCAGCGGCGTGATCGTCAGCCCGATCGCGGTCACCGTCTGCCAGAAGCTCGCGGTCGACGGCAGGATCAGCTGCGCCTGCGCCGCGGTCGCCAGCACGATCAGCGTCGTCTCGGACGGGCTCCCCATCAGCAGCCCGGTCTCCGCCGCCACCCCGCGCCGCGAATTGGCGACGCGCAGGAACAGGAACGTCACGACCGCCTTGGTCGCCACCACCCCGGTCACCGCGAGCAGCAGCGACGGCCAGTTCTGCGCGATCAGCCGCAGGTCCAGGCTCATCCCCACCGTGATCAGGAACACGCCCAGCGCCAGCCCCTTGAACGGCGCGGTGATCACCTCGACCTCGCTGTGATATTCGGTCTCCGCGATCAGCAGCCCGGCGAGCAGCGCGCCGACGATCGGCGACAGCCCCGCCGCGGTCGTCGCGACACTCGCCACGATCACCACCAGCAGCGACGCCGCCAGGAACAGCTCGGGGCTCTTGGTCCGCGCCGCCTGCCCGAACAGCCGCGGCAGGATCAGCCGCCCGCCGACATACATCGCCACCACCGTGGCCGCGCCGCGCAAGGCGACGCCTGCCAGGTTGCTCCACCCGTCCGCGGTCGCGGTCGGCGCGAGCGCGCCCAGCACGAAGATCAGCGGCACCAGCGCCAGATCCTCGAACAGCAGCATCGCAAACGCCCCGCGCCCGACCGCGCCGGTCGTCCCGACCAGCGGCAGCACCAGCGCGGTCGACGACAGCGCCAGCGCAAAGCCCAGCCCGATCGCACCCGCCCAGCCTTGCCCGATGAAATGCAGCGCGACCGCGATGATCATCGCCGACCCGATCAGCTCGGCCGCCCCGGTCCCGAACACCAGCCGCTTCATCGACCAGAGCCGCCGGAACGACAGCTCGAGCCCGATCGAGAACAGCAGCAGGATGATCCCGAACTCGGCGAACGGCTCGATCGCCTCGGGGTTGGAAATCGTCAGGTAATAGAGCCACGGCATCGCCCCGGTGAGCGAACCCAGCCCCGCCGGCCCCACCAGCAGCCCGACCAGGATGAACCCGATCACCGGACTGACCCGGAACCGCGCAAACGCCGGGATCACCAGCCCCGCCGCACCAAGAATGACGAGTGTGTCGCTGAAACCCTGATTGTCGAGCCGTAATGCCATCCCCCGACCTTAGGCGACGCCTCCCCGATTCGTCAGGGAATAATACCGCCCCATCGCCGCGCGGTTCGCGCTCCTGAGAGCGGCGGGCGCGGGGGGGGGGGGG
>NZ_LMKZ01000022.1:93108-109196 GCF_001422525.1 Sphingomonas sp. Leaf30
AGCCGAGCAATGCCGGGCACGGGACACCAACCCCACCCCAACCCGTCATCCTGACGAAAGTCAGGACCCAGAGCCAAGCAGCGCAGCGCCCGTAACCCTGGATCCTGACTTCCGTCAGGATGACGGCGGCGGCGGGGCACAGGGCGGGGCCGGCCGAGCCTCGCAGCGGCAGGAGCGCGGGGCGTCACGGAAGGCCGGCACCCCAACCCGCACCCAAAAAAAAAGGCCCCTCCCGTTTCCGGGAGGGGCCGTCCGTCACGCCCAGTTGGCCATTTCGGCTTCGAGGTTCGAGCGGACCTGCTCGAAGAACTGCTCGGTCGTCATCCAGGGCTGGTCGGGCCCGATCAGGATCGCGAGATCCTTGGTCATGTGGCCGTTCTCGACCGTCTGGACGCAGACGCGCTCGAGCGTCTCGGCGAACTTCGTCACGTCGGGCGTGTCGTCGAACTTGCCGCGATACTTCAGACCACCGGTCCAGGCGAAGATCGACGCGATCGGGTTGGTCGAGGTCGCCTTGCCCTGCTCGTGCATGCGGAAGTGACGCGTGACCGTGCCGTGCGCGGCTTCGGCCTCGACGGTCTTGCCGTCCGGGGTCAGCAGGATCGAGGTCATCAGGCCCAGCGAGCCGAAGCCCTGCGCGACCTGGTCCGACTGGACGTCGCCGTCATAGTTCTTGCACGCCCACACGAACTCGCCGTTCCACTTCAGTGCAGAGGCCACCATGTCGTCGATCAGGCGATGCTCGTAGACGATGCCCGCTTCCTTGAACTTGTCCTTGAATTCGCTCTCGAAAACCTCGGCGAAGAGGTCCTTGAAGCGGCCGTCATAGGCCTTCAGGATCGTGTTCTTGGTCGACAGGTACACCGGCCATTTCAGGTTCAGGCCGTAATGCATCGACGCGCGCGCGAAATCGCGGATCGAGTCGTCGAGGTTGTACATCGCCATCGCGACGCCCGCCGACGGGAACTGGAACACTTCGCGGTCGATCGTCGCGCCGTCATCGCCTTCGAACACCAGGCGCAGCTTGCCGGGGCCGGGGACGAGGAAATCGGTCGCGCGATACTGGTCGCCGAACGCATGGCGGCCGACGACAATCGGGTGGGTCCAGCCCGGGATCAGGCGGGGGACGTTCTTGATCACGATCGGCTCGCGGAAGATCGTCCCGCCCAGGATGTTGCGGATCGTGCCGTTGGGCGACTTCCACATCTTCTTCAGGCCGAATTCGGTCACGCGCTGCTCGTCGGGCGTGATCGTCGCGCACTTGACCGCGACGCCGTGCTTCTGCGTGGCGAGCGCGCTGTCGATCGTCACCTGGTCGTCGGTCGCGTCGCGATGCTCGACGCCGAGATCGTAATAGTCGAGCTGGATGTCGAGATACGGCTTGATCAGGCGCTCGCGGATCCATACCCAGATGATCCGGGTCATCTCGTCGCCGTCGATCTCCACGATCGGATTCTTAACCTTGATCTTCGCCATATATCGTCCTTCGGGGGAGGGGGTTGGGGGAGCGTCTAGGGGAGCCGGCCCCGCCGATCAACCGTCGGGCGCGCCCCGATCGACTGCCGAATGTCGCGCGAAGCAACCTCGAGCAACCTCGCGCAACTCCCGGTCCTGTCGTGAAAAGGCTGTTCATCGTTGTATCGCGCGTCCGGCACGGATAGACCCGCACGCTATGGCATCGCTCGACAAGCCGCCCGTCACGACCTCCACGGTCAAATGGCGATTTCCCGCAGTCCATCCGGAAGGCTATAAATACGTCGCCATCGCGACCGGCAGCACATTGCTGCTGACGATGCTCAGCCATGTGCTGTTCTGGCCGATGGTCGGCGTCGTGATCTGGGTCGCGACCTTCTTCCGCGACCCCGTCCGCACCACGCCGCAGGGCGAGGGGCTGATCGTCGCCCCCGCCGACGGGCTGATCACGATGATCCAGCGCGTCCCCATCCCGCGCGAACTCGCCGGCGAGAATGGTCTGGGCGACGCGCCGCTGGTGCGCGTGTCGATCTTCATGTCGGTGTTCGACGTGCACATCAACCGCACGCCGATTGCGGGCACGATCCGCCAGGTCGTCTATATCTCGGGCAAGTTCCTCAACGCCGATCTCGACAAGGCGTCCGAGGAAAATGAGCGCCAGCATTTCGTGGTCGAGGATCGCAACGGCATGCGGATCGGCTTCACCCAGATCGCCGGGCTCGTCGCGCGGCGCATCTTGGGCTTCGTCAAGGCGGGCGACATGGTCGCGGTCGGCCAGCGGATCGGGCTCATCCGATTCGGCAGCCGCGTCGACGTCTATCTCCCCGATCATGTCGTCCCCCAGGTCTGTCTCGGCCAGCGCAGCATCGCCGGCGAGACCGTGCTCGGCCGGGTCGGCGGCGTGCCCGTCGGCGGCATTGCGCAGTGATCGATGGTCCTGCGATCGATGGTCCTTCGAATGATAGACCTGAGCATGACGGTCCTTTGAACGCTGGTCCGGTGAACGATCGGGACGGGACGTCTTACGGGTCCGCCAGCCGCGCGGACGAGTCGCAGGCGGCGGGCCGCGCGATGCGGGCGCGCCGGCCGCGTCGCGGTCTGCCGCTCCGCGCGGTCGCACCCAACGCGGTCACCGCGCTCGCCTTGTGCTCGGGACTCAGCGGCGTCCGGTTCGCGATCGGCGGCCAGTGGGAAAGCGCGGTCGCGATGATCATGGTCGCGGGCGTGCTCGACGGGCTCGACGGCCGGATCGCGCGCATGCTCCACGGCGAGAGCCGGTTCGGTGCGGAACTCGATTCGCTGTCCGATGCGATCTCCTTCGGCGTCGCCCCTGCACTGATCGTCTATCTCTGGTCGCTCGCCGCGCTGCCGCGGATGGGCTGGATCTGTGCGCTGATCTTCGCCGTGTTCTGCGCGCTCCGCCTCGCCCGCTTCAACGCCAAGATCGACGAGAGCCATCAGCCGCACAAGTCCGCAGGCTTCCTGACCGGTGTGCCCGCGCCCGCCGGGGCAGGGCTCGCGCTCATGCCGATGTTCTTCTGGTTCTGGACCGACGAACCGTTCTTCGCCTCGCCCTATCTCGTCGCACCCTGGATCGCATTCGTCGCGCTGCTGATGGTGTCGAGCATCGCGACCTGGTCGTGGAGTTCGCTCAAGCTGCGTCGCAACGTCCGGTTCGAGGCGATCGCGCTCGTCGTCCTGCTTGGTGCCGCGCTCGTCAGCGCCCCCTGGCACACCCTCAGCCTTATCTGCCTTCTCTATATCGTGTCGATGCCGTTCAGTATCGCCAGCTATGCCAGGGTCCGCCGCCAGCGCGCCGGCGTCCGTAGCGGCGAGACGTCCGCCAAACCGGGTCTCTGATCCGACCGACCGAGCCCCGGGACTGCTGACCCGGGGCAGACCCGTAAAGTTCGATCCCCGTGTAATCCACAAGCCGGCCACGCCCGCGGATCAGTAAGACGCCTGTCGATCAGGCGCCCAGGCCAAACCGCCAAACTTTAGGCGGCGGCATTCCAGCGCTGCGACGGCTGCGGCATGCCGGTCGAAGACCAGCGGCGGACCGCGATCCGGCGCTCGGCGCGCGCGAGCGTCTGCAGCGGGGCGAAGGCCGGCTCGACATTGCCCGATGCCAGGCTGACGATGCGCGACCATTGCGGTGCGATCGACGACAGGATCACCGCGGTCGCGACTGCGAACGACCCCGAGAACACCATGAAGCTCACTATCATCATCCCGCTCATCTTCCCGCTCGCCTTCCCTGCAAATGCGAACATTGTGTTAAGGTTCGCAACACCCGGTCGAAAACATCGTTCCGTTCGTCGCATTTGGATCACCGCCGTTCCGGGGTGATTCTGCGCCGAGTCGAACCTCTGTTCTGTTCTGGCCCCGTTATGTTCTTATTGCGTTCTTTTGTCAAGTCGGCGGTAAGCCGTTGCATTTGGCGCGATCCCCGGCTAAGGGCCGCGCCTCTAACCCCGCATGGGAGGCATCATAGCCCGGTGCGTTTCGGTCATTCGGCCGGCACGTCATCCGCTTCCCAGAGGCACAACCGGAAGGACATATCCTATGGCGGCACCAGTCGTCTCGATGCAGCAGCTCATTGAAACGGGCGCACATTTTGGTCACCAGACGCATCGCTGGAACCCCAAGATGAAGCCTTACATCTTCGGTGACCGCAACGGCGTCCACATCCTCGACCTCTCGCAGACCGTGCCGCTCTTCGCGCGCGCGCTCGAATTCGTCTCGTCGGCCGTCGCCGGCGGTGGCAAGGTCCTGTTCGTCGGCACCAAGCGCCAGGCGCAGGAGCCCGTCGCCGACGCCGCTCGTCGCGCAGGTCAGCACTTCGTCAACCATCGCTGGCTGGGCGGCATGCTCACCAACTGGAAGACCATCTCGGGTTCGATCAAGCGTCTGAAGACGCTCGAGGAAATGCTGTCGGGTGACACTGTCGGCCTGACCAAGAAGGAAGTGCTCCAGCTCACCCGCGAGAAGGACAAGCTCGAGCTTTCGCTCGGCGGCATCCGCGACATGGGCGGGATTCCCGACGTGATGTTCGTGATCGACGCGAACAAGGAAGAGCTGGCGATCAAGGAAGCCAACACGCTGGGTATTCCCGTCGTCGCGATCCTCGATTCGAACGTCTCGCCGGACGGCATCGCCTTCCCGGTGCCCGCAAACGACGACGCCGCCCGCGCCATCCGCCTCTACTGCGAAGCCATTGCAATCGCAGCGACTCGTGGTGGCCAGGAGCAGCAGCGCCGGACCGGTGCCGACATCGGCGCAATGGTCGAGCCGCCGAAGGAAGAGGCGATCGCCGAGCCGACCGTCGAGCCGACCGCCGACACGACGCAGGTTGCGGCGAACGCCGAGACCGCCGCAGAGTTTGCGGCCGAGGGTGAGCGCCAGATCGACGCATAAGCGTCGTCGCCGAACCGTCATGCGGGCGGGGTAGGGCATCTGGCCTTACCTCGCCCGCAACTACATTCAGACTAAAGAGGATTTACGGACATGGCTGATATCACGGCAGCAATGGTCAAGGATCTGCGCGAAAAGAGCGGCGCGGGCATGATGGATTGCAAGAAGGCGCTCAGCGAGAACGCCGGCGACATGGAGCAGGCGATGGACTGGCTGCGGACCAAGGGTCTCGCCGCCGCCGCCAAGAAGTCCAGCCGCACCGCGGCCGAGGGTCTGGTCGGCGTCGCCGTTTCGGGCACCAAGGGTGCTGCGGTCGAGGTCAACTCGGAAACCGACTTCGTCGCAAAGAACGATCAGTTCCAGTCGTTTGTCCGTGACGTGACGCAGATCGCGCTCGCCACCGGCGGCGACATCGAATCGCTCAAGACGCAGCCGATGCCATCGGGCAAGACCGTCGAGGAAGTCCTGACGAACAACGTCGCGACGATCGGCGAGAACCAGTCGCTGCGCCGTTCGCGCACGCTCGAAGTCAGCAAGGGTGCGGTCGTTCCGTACATCCACAACGCGGCATCGCCGGGCCTCGGCAAGATCGGCGTGCTCGTCGCGCTCGAGTCGGAGGCTTCGGACGAAGTGCTCCAGACGCTCGGCAAGCAGCTTGCGATGCACATCGCAGCGGCGTTCCCGAAGGCGCTGAACGAAGCCGATCTCGACGAGGCCGAGATCGAGCGTGAGCGCGCGATCGCGACCGAAAAGGCCGCCGAATCGGGCAAGCCTGCTGATATCATTGCAAAGATGGTCGAAGGCGGCATCGCCAAGTACCGCAAGGAGCACGCCCTGGTCAGCCAGCTGTTCGTGATGGACGGCAAGACCAAGATCTCCGACGTCGTCGCCAAGGCCGGCAAGGACGCGGGCGCCGAGATCAAGCTGGTGGACTATGTCCGCTTCCAGCTCGGCGAAGGCATCGAGAAGGAGCAGTCCGACTTCGCCGCCGAAGTCGCTGCCGCCTCGGGCGTTCCGCAGGCGTAACAACGCCCTCCCTCTCCCGTCCGGGGAGAGGGAAGGGGCCCACGGCCACTTGGCCGTGGGAAGGGTGAGGGGAGTGGCGAGGTCTCGAACCTCACGCCCCTCATCCGGCCCTGCCGGGCCACGGTCTCCCCGAGGGGGAGGACTACGGAGTAGCCACATACTACGCCGTCATCCCCGCGCAGGCGGGGATCCAGACCCTAGGCGGTCGGTGTCGCTCGCGACGCCAGCCCCTCCATCTCCGCGGAAATGACGGCATTTCCCCTCGCGCGCCCTCCTGCGGTCGACGATTTTCCGTCTCCTGACCGCTCAGAGTCCACACAGGCACGTCGCAGCGCTTCACATCCCCGGCCTCGCCGCCTAAGGTCCGCGCCGCCCCGCCAATCACAATTCGAGATTTATGACGCCTCCGCGCTTCAAACGCATTTTGCTCAAACTGTCGGGCGAAGTCCTGATGGGACCCGCCGGTCTTTCGATCGATCCCACCGTCACCGCACGTGTCGCCGGCGAGATCGCCGACGTCCGCGCCAAGGGCTATGAGATCTGCATCGTCGTCGGGGGTGGCAACATCTTCCGTGGCCTCGCCGCCGCCGCCAAGGGCTTCGAGCGCGCGACCGCCGATTATATGGGCATGCTCGCGACCGTGATGAACGCGCTCGCGGTGCAGAACGCGCTCGAGCAGATCGGCATCGACACGCGCGTTCAGTCGGCGATCCCGATGGCGAGCGTCTGCGAACCCTTCATCCGGCGTCGCGCCGAACGGCACCTCGAAAAGGGCCGCGTCGTGATCTTCGCCGCGGGTGTCGGCAGCCCCTATTTCACCACCGATTCGGGCGCCGCGCTGCGTGCTGCCGAGATGAAGTGCGACGCGCTGTTCAAGGGCACGTCGGTCGACGGCGTCTACAGCGCCGATCCGAAAAAGGACCCGGACGCAACGCGCTACGAGACGATCTCGTACAGCACGGTGCTGTCCGAGGACCTCAAGGTCATGGACGCGAGCGCGATCGCTTTGTGCCGCGACAATGATATCCCGATCGTCGTCTTCAACATCCGCGAACCCGGCAATCTTGCCGCGGTGCTGGCGGGTGATGGTGTGTCGACGATCGTCCAGAACGAGCAGGAGAGTTAAGATGGCAGCGTATGACAAGAGCGACCTGGAACGCCGCATGGCGGGTGCCGTCGAAGCGCTGAAGCACGATCTGGCCGGGCTTCGCACCGGCCGCGCGTCGACCGCGCTGCTCGATCCGGTGATGGTCACGGTCTACGGCTCGTCGATGCCGCTCAACCAGGTCGCGACCGTGTCGGCGCCTGAGCCGCGTATGCTGTCGGTGCAGGTCTGGGACAAGTCGAATGTCGGCCCGACCGACAAGGCGATCCGCTCCGCCGGGCTGGGTCTCAACCCGATCGTCGACGGTCAGACGCTGCGTCTGCCGATTCCCGATCTGACCGAGGAGCGTCGCAAGGAACTCGCCAAGCTCGCCGGCCAATATGCTGAAAAGGCCCGCATTGCAGTCCGTAACGTCCGTCGCGACGGGATGGATTCGCTGAAGGTCGACGAGAAGAAGGGCGTGTTCGGCGAGGACGAGCGCAAGCGTCACGAAGTCGAGGTGCAGAAGCTCACCGACAGCACGATCGCCGATCTCGACGCGACCGCGGGCGCCAAGGAAAAGGAAATCCTGGGCAAGTGAGGCCGCTTGGCGCTGCTTCGGCCGGAGCCTCCCAGGCTGCGTCGCTCGTCGCCGTTCCTGGGGGCGGCGCGGTGCCGCGTCATGTCGCGATCATCATGGACGGCAATGGGCGGTGGGCGAAGAAGCGCTTCCTCCCCCGCTTTGCCGGCCACAAGGCGGGCGTCGATGCGGTGCGAAACGTCACCCGCGCGGCGCGCGCGATGGGGATCGAGGCGCTCACGCTCTATGCGTTCTCGTCCGAAAACTGGCGCCGTCCTGCAGAGGAAGTCAGCGATCTGATGGGGTTGCTGCGGCATTTCATCCGCAGCGATCTCGACGAGCTGACCCGCGAGAATGTCCGTCTGCGCGTCATCGGCGACTATCGTGCCTTCTCATCCGATCTGGTCGCGATGGTCGATGATGCGATCTCGCGGACCGCGGCCAATACCGGTCCGTTGCTCGCGATCGCACTCAACTATGGCGCCCATGCCGAACTCGTGCTCGCCGCCCGCCGCCTGGCGGAACGCGCGCGTGACGGGGTGCTCGATCCGGCGAGCATCGACGCGGCGATGGTCGAGGGCGAACTCGACACGCGCGATCTTCCCCCGCTGGACCTGATGATCCGCACCTCGGGCGAACAGCGCCTGTCGAATTTTTTGTTGTGGCAGGCGGCCTATGCCGAACTGCTGTTCGTCGACACGCTCTGGCCCGATTTCGACGGCGACGCGCTCGCCGAGGCCGTTGCGGCCTTTGGCGTGCGGCAACGCCGCTACGGTGGGCTGTGACGCTTACCGATCCCGAACGGGCCCCCGATCAGGCGCTTCGCACACCGTCCAACCTCAAGCTCCGGATGATCGCGAGCGTCGGCATGATCGTCGTCGCGAGCATCGCGCTGACGCTGGGCGGCATCGCCTTCTGGCTGCTCGGCGTGGTTGCCGCGCTGTTCATGATGGCCGAATGGGCGATGCTGCAGGGCGCCGACGCGAAGACCAGGCGGATGACGCAGTTCGCGCTGTCCGTACCGCTCGCGCTGATGGCGCCGGCCTCGCTGATCCTCGTCGTGCACGACTTCTTCACGCTGGGCCTGCTCGCGGGGGCTGCGTTCTTCGTCGTCATCACCACGCGTAAGCCTCCGCTGGCGCTCGGAATTATCTATTGCGGGCTACCCGTGCTCGCGCTGATGATCATCCGGCGTCAGGAGGACGGCGTGCTGCTGACGCTCTGGGCGCTGTCGCTGGTATGGGCGTGCGATATCGGCGCGTTCTTCACCGGACGCTCATTGGGCGGACCCAAGCTTGCACCCGTGATCAGCCCGAACAAGACCTGGTCGGGCCTGATTGGCGGCGTGGTGCTCGCGGGCATCGTCGCGGCGATCCTTCACGTCGAATATGCGCTGCCGTTCCACCTTGCGCTCGCCACGCCGTTTCTTGCGGCGCTGGCGCAGATGGGGGACCTGTACGAAAGCTGGTTGAAGCGCGTCGCAGGCGTTAAGGACAGCGGCAATACGCTGCCCGGGCATGGAGGCGTGATGGACCGTCTCGATGGGCTCGTCCCGGTCGCCCCCGTCGCGGCGTTACTCATCATGTTGCCGAGCTTATACTCATGAAAAGCGTCACGATTCTCGGTGCGACCGGGTCGGTCGGTACGTCGACGCTCGATCTCGTCGAACGCGAGCCCGATCGTTTTCGCGTCGTCGCGTTGACAGCAAATTGTGACGTCGCGCGGCTTGCCGCGGCCGCGATCCGGACCCGCGCCGAATTCGCGGTGGTTGCCGACGAGCAGTGCCTGCCAGAGTTGCAGGCGGCACTGGCGGGAACGGGTGTCCGCGCCGGCGGTGGCCCTGACGCGATCGCCGAGGCCGCGGCATCGGGCGCCGACTGGACGATGGGCGCGATCGTCGGCTGTGCGGGCCTCAAGCCCGTCCTGTCGGCAATCGAGCAGGGCGGCACGGTCGTCATCGCGAACAAGGAACCGCTGGTCTCCGCGGGCTACGTCATCTTGCGCGCAGCTGCGCGGTCCGGCGCGACCCTGCTCCCGGCGGATTCCGAGCATAACGCGATTTTCCAATGCTTTGATGCAGCGCGGCCCGAAGGCGTGCGGCGGATCATTCTGACGTGCAGCGGCGGGCCCTTCCGCGACTGGACGACCGATCAGATGCGCGGCGTGACGCTCGAACAGGCGGTCAAGCATCCTAACTGGTCGATGGGCGCGAAGATATCGGTCGATTCGGCGACGATGATGAACAAGGGGCTCGAACTGATCGAGGCCGCCCGGCTGTTCCCGATCGCTCCCGACCGGATCGAGATCGTCATCCATGCGCAGTCGGTGATCCACAGCCTGGTCGACTATGTCGATGGCTCGGTTCTCGCGCAGCTCGGCCCGCCCGACATGCGCACGCCGATCGCGCATACCCTGGCCTGGCCCGACCGGATGGCGACACCGATGGCGCCGCTCGATCTCGTTGGCATCGGCCGACTCGATTTCGCAGCGCCCGATCCGGTCCGGTTTCCCGCATTGCGGCTGGCACGTGAAGCACTGGACGCGGGCGGGGCGCGCCCGGCGATCCTCAACGCGGCGAACGAGGTCGCGGTCGAAGCCTTTCTCAACCGCCGGATCGGCTTCCTCGAAATTGCCGCAATCGTGGAGGATACGCTGATACGCTACGATCCGGCCGCACCGGATAGCGTCGATGCCGTTCTGGCCATCGACGTCGACGCGCGGCGCCTTGCGAGCGAGCGTGTGAAGGATTGCGTGGTTTGATCGAAACGCCCGGTATCCTGCTGACGATCCTGTCCTTTATGCTCGTCATCGGACCGCTCGTGTTCGTCCACGAGATGGGCCATTATCTCGCTGGACGGATATTCGGGATCAAGGCCGACGCCTTCGCGATCGGGTTCGGACGCGAGATCGCCGGCTTTACCGATCGTCGCGGCACACGTTGGAAATTCGGCTGGCTGCCGCTTGGCGGTTATGTGAAATTCGCCGGGGACATGACCCCGGCAAGCCAGCCTTCCGCCGAATGGCTCGCCTTGCCTGCCGACGAACGTCAGCGGACATTCCAGTCGAAACCGGTTTGGCAGCGCGCGATCGTCGTTGCCGCAGGCCCGGTGGTCAATTTTATCGTCGCAATCGTCATCCTCGCCGGATTCGCGCTCGCTTATGGCGACGTCCGGATGCCGCCGGTGATCGGGGCGACCGTTCCGGGCAGCGCAGCAGCACTTGCCGGGCTGCAGCAGGGCGACCGGGTCTCCGCGCTGGGCGGGCGTTCGGTCGAAACCTTCGACGACATGGCACGCTATGCCCGCATCCGTGCGGGAGAACGCACTCGCATTGATGTACTGCGTGATGGACGACTGGTATCGCGCGATGTCGTGATCGGTACCGAGCTACAGCGCGACCGGTTCGGGAATGAATATCGGATCGGCCGGCTCGGGATCGCCGGTGGCAAACCCATCGTCGTTCGCGTCGGCTTGCTCGAAGCACCGGCCGTCGCAGTGAAGCGGACCGGCGAGATCGTCTCGATGATTGTCGAGACGCTGGGCCAAGTGATTTCGGGCCGTCGCTCCGTCAAGGAGCTTGGCGGACCGCTCAGTATCGCCAAAGTATCGGGCGAGCAGATGTCGCTCGGCCTCGATGCCTATGTCTTTCTGATTGCGCTGGTGTCCATCAATCTGGGGTTCATCAACCTGCTGCCAGTGCCGATGCTTGATGGCGGACATTTGCTATTTTATGCGATAGAGGCAGTCCGGCGAAAGCCCGTCGGTCCCGACGTTCAGGAATGGGCGTATCGCGGCGGTCTTGCGGCGATCCTCGCACTGATGCTTCTCGTGACCTTCAACGATCTCGGCAATTTCGGGTTGTGGAAGAATCTGGCCGGCTTGATCGGCTGACGCGGTTAGGGCAGGGCGGGCGCGCCCTTGCGTATGCAAGTTTCTTGGGGTGGGTTTGGTGACAGCAATCAACGGTTACACTTTGGCGCGTAACGGCGCCCTGCTCTTGGCAGGTACGATGCTGTCCGGCATGCCGGTCTGGGCGCAGGTTGCGCCCGCGGGTTCAGCCCCCGCTGCGCAGGCACGATCCGGTCCGCCGCGTGCACAGGCGACTGCCCCTGCATCCGCCCCTACAACGCCCGTAGCGGCGCCTGTATCCCAGACTCTGATCAAGACTTTGCGTGTAGAAGGCTCGCAGCGCATCGAGCCCGAGACCGTGTTGAGCTACACCAAGCTCCGCGTCGGCATCCCGTACACGGCGGAAACGCTCGACCAGGCGCTCAAGGACCTGCAGGCGAGCGACCTGTTCGCGGATTACTCGATCGCCGGGGTTGAGGACGGCAATATCGTCCTGCGCATCCGCGAGAATCCGATCATCAACCGCGTGATCCTCGAGGGCAACAAGGCGCTTAAGGCGGACAAGATCACCAAGGAGATCAAGCTCGCGCCGCGGCAGATATTCACGCGCACCGCGGTCCGCCAGGACATCGCACGGATCATCGAACTCTATCGCCGGCAGGGCCGCTTCGCCGCGGTCGTCGATCCGAAGATGGTCAATCTCGACCAGAACCGCGTCGATGTCGTGTTCGAGATCAGCGAAGGCCCGAAATCCAAAGTCCGCCAGATCAACATCCTCGGCAACGAGGTGTTCTCCGACGACAAGATTCGCGGCCAAATGGCGACCAAGCAGGCGCGGCTGTTCCGCCTTCTGTCCTCGGCGACTAGCTATGACCAGGATCGTCTGAGCTACGACCAGCAGAAGCTGCGCCAGTTCTACCTGACTGAGGGCTATGCCGATTTCCGCGTCACGTCCGCGGTCGCCGAGCTGACGCCGGACAAGAAGGACTTCATCATCACGTACGTGGTGGAGGAGGGTAAGCGCTACAAGTTCGGCGACGTAACCGTCGACAGCCAGATCCGCGACTTCGACAACAAGAAGCTCGCCTCGACGCTGCCGCTCAAGAAGGGCGAGTGGTACAATGCGAAGCTCGTCGAGGATTCGGTCGACAATCTGAGCCAGACCGCGGGCCTGTTCGGCTATGCGTTCACCGAGGTGAACCCGGAATTCCAGAAGGACGTCGATACCCTGACCATGGGTATCAACTTCAACATCGCCGAAGCCAAGCGCACCTATGTCGAGCGGGTCGAGATCAACGGCAATTCGCAGACGCAGGACAAGGTCGTGCGTCGCGAGATCCGTCTTGCCGAGGGCGACGCGTTCAACAGCTTCCAGGTGAAGCGCTCGCAGGATCGCATCAACTCGCTCGGTTATTTCCAGGACAAGATGGAGATCAAGCAGACGCCGGGCTCCGCGCCCGATCGCGTGATCCTTGAAACCAATCTGGAAGAGCGCTCGACGGGCGAATTGCAGCTGTCGGCGGGCTATTCGAGCCTCGAGCGGTTCATCATCCAGGCGAACATCACGCAGCGCAATTTCCGCGGCAAGGGCCAGGAACTGCGCGCCGGCGTGAACTATTCGAGCTATTCGAAGTCGATCGAGCTGGGCTTTACCGAGCCCTATCTGTTCGACAAGAACATCGCGCTCGGCGGCGACATATTCCGGCGTGATTACAATTCGTTCAACTATGTCGGCAACGATCGCCAGACGACCTATTCACAGGTCTCGACGGGCTTCCAAATCCGTGCCGGTGTGCCGCTGACCGAGTTCTGGTCGCTGTCGGGCCGCTACGGCCTGTCATATGACGAGGTCGGCCTCGATCAGGCGTCCTATTTCACCAACGGCGTCTGCGACCCGCTCAAGGCCGGGCGCTACCTCTGTGAGGCACTCGGCAATCGCTGGACGTCGTCGATCGGCTATTCGCTGATCTACGATACGCTGAACAGCCGTTTGCGTCCGACCGCCGGGCAACGCTTCTCGTTCAGCCAGGACTTTGCCGGTCTGGGCGGCGACGTGAAGTATATCCGTACGCGCGCCGAAGGATCCAAATTCTGGAACCTCGGCAGCGGCTTTATCGGTTCGATCATCGCGGAAGGCGGCTATATCCACTCGCTCGAGAAGAGCCGTGGCGAGGGCGTCGACCGCGTCCGCATCACCGATCGCTTCTATCTGGGCGAGCCGCAATTCCGTGGTTTCGACATTCGCGGCGTCGGTCCGCGAGTCCTGCGCCAGCAATATGTCACTGCGGCCGATGGTACGCAGACCGTGGTGACCGATCGCAACCAGATCGTCGATGACGCGCTCGGCGGCCGGGCTTATTATCTGGCTCGTGCCGAAATCGAGATTCCGCTGGGCTCTGGCGCGCGCGAACTGGGGCTTCGCCCGACCATCTACGCGCAGATCGGCAGCCTGTTCGGCATCACCAAGCCATTGCCAACCGCGGTCTTCCCAACGTCGGTCGACGCGGCCGGCAATGTCACCGTGTTGCCGATCAACACGCCGCTGTTCGACAGCGCAGGCCGCCAGCTCTATTTCAACACCTACACGCCGACCGGCGCGACCGAAACGGCGCAGCGGGCAACGACGTGTCAGACGGGCTATTCCGATACGCTCGGCGGTGCCTGCGCGGGTGCCGAGGCCAATGTCATCGCGACCAGCGCGATCGCGCCGTTCAAGGAGACGTTCCTTGGCAACTCGCCGCGACCGCGTCTGTCGGTGGGTATCGGCGTGAACTGGAATTCGCCGTTCGGCCCGCTGCGTATCGATCTCGCCAAGGCGATCCTGACGCAGCCCGGTGATGACCCCAAGCTTATTACTTTCAACGTAGGGACACAGTTCTGATGACGACGTTCAAGACGCTTCTTCTCGCCGCAGCCGTGCTCGCACCGGCGGCGATCGTCGCACCGGCGCAGGCCCAGGTTTCGGGTATCGCGGTCGCCGACCCGCAGGGCGCGATCGCAGGCTCTAAGGCCTGGACCACCGCGCGTGGCCAGATCGAGACGACCTACAAGGCACAGCTCGACCAGGCCGAGACCCGCCGTCAGGCGATCGCCCGCGAACTCCAGCCGCTCGTGACCGCCTTCCAGACCGCACAGCGCGCGCCGACCCCGAATGCGGCGTCGCTCCAGAGCCAGGCGCAGGCGATCCAGGCACGCGAGACCGCGGCAAACCAGGAACTCGCCCGTCTGACCCAGCCGGCACAGCGCGCTCAGCAATATGTCATCGAACAGATCCAGGCGAAGCTCGGCGATGCGGTCAGCAATGCGGTCCGCGCCAAGAACGTGACCTTGCTGCTTCGTCCAGATGCTGCATTGTTCGCACAGCCGGCTGCCGATATCACGGCGTCGATCACGGCCGAACTCGATCGTCTCGTCCCGACGGTCGGCATCACGCCGCCTGCCGGCTGGCAGCCGAACCAGCAGAGCCAGCAGGGTGGGGCAGCCGCCCCTGCCGCAGCGGCACCCGCCCGCGCGACGCCTGCGCGCACGACGCCGCAGGGCCGTTGAGAACATCGTCGGTGAGCACGGATAACGTGAACGTCGACGTGGCAGACGCCGCGCCCGGTCGATCGAGCGGACCGCTCGATATCGGCCGGGTGATGGCGGCATTGCCCCACCGCTATCCGATGTTGCTGGTTGATCGTGTCGTGGATCTCGTCCCCGACACATCGATCAGCGCGATCAAGGCGGTGTCGATGAACGAGCAGTTTTTTCAGGGGCATTTCCCTGGCAGGCCGATCATGCCCGGCGTGCTGATCGTCGAGGCAATGGCGCAAGCCGCCGGCATCTTGGCGGTCGAATCGCTCGGTCTCGCAGGTTCGGGAAAGCTCGTCTATTTCATGGCGATCGACGGTGCGAAGTTTCGCAAGCCGGTCGAGCCTGGCGTTCTGCTGCAGCTCGACGTGACGTTCGTGCAGAAGCGCGCAAGCGTTTGTAAATTCGCAGGGCGCGCCTTGGTCGACGGCCAGCTGGTCGCAGAAGCGAATTTTACCGCGATGATCGCCGATCCGCCTAAGGCGTAATTGCCGAAACGGGGGGCTCGCTTGCATCATGGCGCCGCTGTGTGTACGGGCCCGCCGTGCTTTAGGCTGGTCGGAACCAGCCGTTTATACCGGAGACATACGATGAAGGCCGATACGCATCCCGACTATCACATGATCACGATCCAGATGACCGATGGTACCAAGTACCAGACCCGGTCGACCTGGGGTAAGGAAGGTGATGTGATGACGCTCGAAATCGATCCGCTCGCGCATCCGGCGTGGACCGGCGGTCGTGGCACCATGCTCGACACCGGTGGCCAGGTCGCCCGCTTCAACAAGCGCTTCGGTGGCGGTCTCACGCTCCGCAAGTAATTCCTGTCCGACTGATGTCGGGCTGGCGAAAGACAGAACCGGCGTACGCAAGCAGCGTGCGCCGGTTTTTTCGTATTTTCCTCTTTAGCATCTGAATACAATGAGACCGTTGGTACGGCAGTACCGAGCCGCGCATTCGGACGACCCCACGGACGGGCGGGGCGGGAAGCAGGACGGGAGCGTTATAGGAGCGCCGCAGCCGACAAGGCGCGAAAATTGCCATAAAAGTGAAATTTGCGTTTGACGGGATTGCGGATGGGCCCTAGAGG